>NZ_QHHZ01000001.1:0-1107536 GCF_003947315.1 Nonomuraea sp. WAC 01424 | reverse complement strand
TGACCCGATCACGGATCCCGAGCGGATTGTGGACCTGAGCATACGCCGACGAGACCGGCTCGGCGGCATCCTCCACGAATACTCACATGCCGCTTGACCTGCGCGGATGGAATTATCGGCAGGCGCACAGCTCGTACGCCCGGGTCTGACCCCATGAAGACCAATAGGCTCCTGGTTGCCAGATGTGCCGGTTGAGCGGTCTTTTGACGGCTCGGATCATGTGTGGAGGGATCTCGGTGATGATGATCAGCCAGCTCGTGATCGCCGGACTGTTGTTACCGAACCTGTCCGTACAGGCACAGCCACCTCTCCTCCACGTGATGACGTGGAACGTCTGTGCGGGCACCAACGCCGGGTGCGCGCTCTTCCGCCGCTCGAACGCCGAGCTGGCCTGGCACGTGGCAGTGCTGGCGACCGAGGCGGACGTGGTCTTCCTTCAGGAGTTCTGCACGGGTGCCGACGCCGACCTGGAACACGAGCTCGAACGCCGTACCGGCCGGAATTGGAGCGTCCGGTCGGCGGGGCTGATGTATTCGGACGGTTCTCCGTACCAGTGCCTGCCCGACAGAAACGGCAGGCCACGCGGGGTGCTGAGCGTCACCCTGGCCGTGGCCGGAACTGACACCGGCCTCGTCGTGCACGCGCTGACCTCGCCGCCGTGGGGAGCCCGCAGGTACGCCGTCTGCACGGCCGACCGGACGTTCTGCACCGCGCACTTCTCGTCGGGCTCGAGCTACGACGACAGGCAGAAGGGCAGGCCCTACCGGCACATCCAGTTGCGCGAGCTGTTCAAGCTCGGCCGGGGTGTGATCGGTGGCGACCTCAACCTGGTGCCGCGCGACGCCGCCGCGGCCTACAAGGGCCGCGACGAATGCGACCCGCGCCGGCGCTGGACCTACGTGACCCGCAAGCGGAAGATTGATTACGTGTTCGCCGGCGAGGGCCGCGTACGGAAATGCTTCGTCGATTACGCCCGGAGCACGTGGTCTGATCACGTCCCGCTGCACGCCTGGGTGAGAGCAGGCTCAACGCCGCCTGCACCACGTTGAGCTGGCCCAGCACCAGGTTGTTCATCATGCCCTACCAGCGAAACGCGGATTTGCGCATCCATCTTACCGGCCAGGGACGAATTGGGATGCGCCCTCACTGAGGCCTTTCATCCGTGGGTGAGCTCGTAGTTTTGCAGGACGGCGATCGCCTTGCATAGCTGTCCTGCCTTGTGCGGGCAGCAGCGAAGCTTGCGGAGGATGCGCCAGCCTTTGAGCTGGGCGTTAGCGCGTTCCCCGGGCCCGCGGAGCCGGGCGTAGGAGCGATTGGCCGCCTTTTGTGACAGGGGCTTGTTGCGGCCCTTGTACGGTGTGGCCACCGGGTCTTCGGCGCCTTGGTAGCCCTTGTCGGCCAGGGGCAGCATGCCAGCCTGCGCCAGCGCGCGGAGGACGGCCCAGATGCGGGCGGCGGTCAGGTCGTGGGTGCTGCCCGGCAGCGAGCCGGAGGTCCAGATGATCGTGCCGTCTGGAGAGGCAATGACCTGGATGTTCATCCCATGCATGCGGTGCTTGGCCGAGTAGTACGGCCCGTCGGCGCGCACGCGGTCGATGGGGATGAGCATGCCGTCCAGCACCAGGTAGTGCAGGCCGTCTCGCGCGGCGTTGCGTAAGGCGCGGTCAAGCTTGGGGGCGCGGGCGCGCAGCAGGGCTACGGTCTCTTCCACGTACCGCCAGGCGGTGGCCACCGATACGCCGAACCCAGAGGCGAGCTCGTTGTACGTCTCGCCTTTGCGCAGGTAGATCAGGATCAGCAGGGCCTGCTGGGCGGTGTTGAGCCGCCGCCAGACGGAGCTGATGGCCTTGCGGTGGCGGCGGATGATGCCGGCCACGTAGTTCAGCGTTGGGCGCGACAAATCGACGGCAGCACGATAGAAAAGCATCCGAGCCCCTGGTGGTGACGGCGTTGATTGTGGTGATCCACCCGTCTACCAGGGGTTCTTCGCGTCATCAGGCGAACGCCGGACTCGCGATCATGCTGTGATCAGCAGGTGCCCACCGAGGATGAAAACAGCTCACTGCAGTTCCTCGATTGCCCAGCTCAGGACCCGGACGGGAGAACGTCCCACAGCAGAATTGCCAACTGTCGCCCAATCGCATTCGATGCAATAGGTGGCATTCGTAGTAATGAAGAGATTTTCCGCGAAGTAGCACCTGGCTTGCGATGACTCCGAACCCTGTGGCTGAGGTGTCGATTCGCTTACGGTGTGGACCATGGAGGTCATTCCCGCCGTACTGCGCGGCGGACCAGCCATCGCTGCCGAAAGCCGACGAGCGACGTGAGAGTTACAGCGCAGCCCTCTCAGCCATGGGGCCGACGCCGACCGCGACGGCTGCAACCCGAGCGGCTTCCGGGATCAGGGCCGCCTCTGCCGCGTCGATGCCGAACCGGATCCGAGTACGCCAACTCGACCTGCATTCCGCTTGGGCCAGCTGACCTGGCGACCTGTTGAAGGAGGAGCGGCGGCCAATCGGCGGAGAAGCGGGCTCCCTCCTCAGCAGGAGGCATGCCACGTGAGCGGTGCCCATAGTTGACGGCATGACGCGAAGATCCCTGCATCGATCCCTGCCTAGCGCGCTCACCGGAGCGGCCCTCGCCATGGCTCTGGTCGCGAGCTCCGCCTTCACCCCCGCGTATGCCATCGCGCCTACCGCCGCCGTCGCGGGCACGACCGCCGGTACGGTCGCCGTAGCACCCGCGATCTCCTGGGAGGCGTGTGCCGGACTGCCCGTGTCCCCCGCGGGCCTGGACTGCGGCAAGGTGGCCGTACCGCGCGACTACGGCGACCCGAGAGCCGGGACCATCGACGTCGCGGTGATCAGGGCGAAGGCCACCGGTACCCGGATCGGCTCGCTGGTGATGAACTTCGGCGGTGGCGGCAACGGTGTCATCAACCTGGCGGCGAGCCACCAGAAGTACGCGGCCCTGCGCGAACACTACGATCTGGTGAGCTTCGACCCACGTGGCTCGGGCGGCACCTCCCCGCTGGTCTGCGGCTCGGGTGCCGTGGCCGACCGCTTGTTCGCCGTCAACCCGGGCGTCAGGAACCCGGACGACCGCAAGGCGTTCCTGCAGGCGACCGCCGACTTCGTCCGCGCCTGTGAGAAGGGGAGCGGCGGGATACTGCCGCACGCGGGTATGGGCGACACGGCCAGGGACATGGACCGGCTGCGCGCGGCGCTGGGCGAGGACAGGCTCGACTACTACGGCATGTCCCTCGGCAGCGTCCTCGGCGGCGTCTACGCCACGTTGTATCCCCAGCGGGTCGGCCGGATGGTTCTGGACGCTGGGCTGAACCCCCGGCAGTCACTGGTCGAGGTGGTGAAGCAGCTCACCCGCACCTCCCAGCTCGCCTACGAGAGGTTCCTGGCCTGGTGCGTGAAGAAGGGCTGTGACCTTGGCAAGGACACCAAGGTGGTCAACGGCGCCATCGAGGGACTGGTCGAGCGACTCAAGAGCAAGCCGCTCAAGGTTGGCGACCGTCCTCTCGGCGCCAGTCTGGCGATCACCGCTCTGCAGGCCGCGGGCGGCGGAGAGCCGTTCTGGCGGGAGCTGGAGGCCAGACTCGCCCAGGCGATCAAGGGTGATGGCGATCCGCTGCTGAAGCTGGCCGACGCGATCACCGGACGCCAGGACGGCGCCTACCCGTCCCTCGGGGTCTTCGGCTCGGCTCCGTACAACAGCGCGGTCTACTGCCGTGACCGCGAACGGCCCGCCGTACGGGACCTGCCCCGGATCGAGGCCGAGTTGACCCGCATCTCCCCGATCTTCGGCCAGCTCAGCCCGACGACCGCCTTCCTGATCCCCACCTGCGCGCAGTGGCCGGTGCCCGTCGACCCGGAAGGCCGCACGGTCAGGCACACCGGTCTGGCCCCGATCGTGGTGATCAGCTCGGAGAAGGACACGGCCGCGCCGACCAAGGAGGCGGCGAGCCTGACCAGGCAGCTCACCAACGGCGTGCTGGTCACCTATGGAGGCGATCTGCACGCTGCCTACCCGGCCGGTGGCCCCTGCGTCATCGGCGTCGTCGAGGACTACATGGTGACCGGCAAGGTCCCCGCCAAGGGAACCTCCTGCCCCGCTGCCTGACCTCCGGCGTCGCCTCGTCTTCCTGTCCGTTTGCCCTGAACGCCATCGGCCACGGCGGCCCGACGGAGAAGGCGACCTCCTCCCGATGGCGTCCTCAGCCCAAAGTAGACCGATCGTTGCAGGCCGCGGTGCCGTCCTCCTACGGCACGGAACGAGTCCTCCCTCAGGCCGCAGGCTCACCCTCCGGGAGGAGACCGAATCGCTGTCACTCGCCGACGATCGGCAGTGCGGCCTCGGAGATCATCGGGGAATCCGGCGGCCGTCAGAGACACACTTCGCGTACCCCGCGACTTCACCACAGGAGCCCATGTGACCCTGAAGGACCCTGCTGGTTAACTCGCGCGGTGTCGGCTGGTTCGTGATCTGATGGCTTCTGTCCTTGATCACGTTCGTGGGAGCAGCCGTTGCCTCCGCCCTGGCTGCGGGATGGATAGAGGGAGCCGTGTCGATGCAGCCCAGGCCGTGGCCGGAGCCGACGCCGGAGGTCGTGGCGGCGATCCGGACGATCTACCGGGGCAAGAGGCAGGTGCCGTTGCCGGTTCGGGTGCGTGATGAATTAGGCGAGGTGTTCGCCGATGAGGCGTTCGCAGGAGCCTTCGGCAAGGAGGGCAGGCCGGGCTGGTCACCGGGTCGCCTGGCGTTGATCACGGTGTTGCAGCGGGTGGGCAACCTTACCGACCGGCAGGCCGCCGAGGCGGTCGCCACTGATCTGACCTGGAAGTATGCGCTCGGCCTCAGCTTGGATGACCCGGGGTTTGACGCCAGTGTGCTGAGTGAGTTCCGTTCCCGGGTGATCGCTCATGAGTTGGAGGAGACGCCGCTGGATCTGCTGTTGGCGGCGTTGCAGGAGCGAGGCCTGCTGGGGGCGGGTGGCCGGCAGCGTACCGATTCCACTGATGTGATCTCTGCGGTGCGGGACGTCAACCGGGTAGAGCTGGCCGGGGAATGTGTGCGGGCCGCAGTGGAGGCGCTGGCGGTGGCCGCGCCCGGCTGGGTGCAACAGGTGCTGGAGGTGCCCGGTTGGGCCGACCGCTATCAGCTGCGGGTCGATTCCTGGCGGCCGCCTGCCAGGGATCTTTGACCTGGTGGTGCAGCAGGCCGGCGAACTGGTAGTCGAGTTCGCCGGCCACGCGCGCCACGATGTAGTCCTGGTGCACAGCGATGGAGACGGCGAAGCTCTCGAGGGAGCCGTGGTCCTCGGTCACGGGACGTCTTTCTCAGAGAAGGGCGGTCAGCTTCAACGGCCGGAGCCGCGCCGGTCTGGCTGTCGCTGACTTGTCGTGGCTACCTGGTGTTTCGGGTGCGGCTTGTCCTGATGCCCCCGGGCGTGGCCGGGGGCCCGGAACGGTCAGTGACGCCGGCGGAGTTCTTCGCGCTGGCGGAGTTCTTCGTTGATGCGCAGCGCCTCGGCGAGCTGGTCTTCCAGGATGATGATGCGGCAGGCCGCTTCCAGCTGGGTGCCGGCGTCGACGAGTTCGCGGGCGCGGGCGGCCAGGCGTAGCTGGTAGCGGGAGAAGCGGCGGTGGCCGCCCTCGCTGCGTAGCGGCTCGATCAGCTTGGCGGCGCCGAGGCTGCGCAGGAACGCCGGGGTGACGCCGAGGATTTCGGCGGCCCGGCCCATGCTGTAGGCGGGATAGTCCTCGTCATCGAGCCGATGCCCGGGACTGCCGGCTGCTTCGACCGCCTGGGCCAGATCATCGGCCGGGTGAGCGCCAGTGGGGCGGGGCTGCTCCCGCCTTGAGGCGGTGACCGTTGCCTGAGGTGTTTGATCCATTCAACCTTCCCAAATGCGAACAGGGGCCCCGGCGCCATGATGCGCCGGGGCCCAGAGGTTTAACACCATCGACCGGCCCTGCCTGCGTGCTGCAGGGGCGGTTCACTTATGCCGCACCAGCTGCCCGATGCGGGGGTGCGGGGATCGCGTAAGCGTGACCGTAGACCACCGTCCTGTTCGTGGAGCTGCGGTACCCGTGCGGCGACATGCGGCCGGCGACGGGCGATCCTGATGGCGTTCAACACTCCCTTCCAGTTATCCGTGCCTCGGCACCCTGACCGCTGGTGCCAGCTTCCTGCATACGGCAGCGCGTCCACCGCCCCGGCCCTCTTGCTCAACCACTGGCCGCGACAGTCCGACCCTCTGCCTTCACTTCGTTCTGTACTGCTGCTGTCCACGTCCGTCCGGGCAGTTCGTCGTGCTGCTCGTCCTGCGCTGCCCGCGTGGATCCGTCCCTTGCGATGTCAGGAACTCTAGTCGCCCTCCGCGCGAATGTCTACTGTTGCGACTACAGATTTCCTTGCGCGCGTCAGGCAAGAAGTTGCCCTCTCGCCACATGATCGACGCGAGAAGCGGGCAGAGCCGGGGTGAGGTGATGGCGATGGGCGAGCACGACCAGGACCACGACGGGGCAAGGGCGACGATCAGGGGCGCAGGAGACGGGCTGGCGATCGTGGTGTGGCATTCGGCGGTGTGCCCGGTGATCGGCTTGCGGGGTGAGCTGCGCGCCGCGACGGCCGCCGGCTTCATCCGGGAGGCGGACCGCGTGCTGGCGAGCCGGCCCGCCGCGGTGGTGGTGGATCTGTCGAGGCTGGCGTTCTGCGATTTCGAAGGTGTGGGCGCGCTGATCGGCGCGGAGCGGCGAACGCGCGAGCTCGGCGGCCGGCTGGTGCTGGCCGGGGCCCGCGGCGGGTGCGCACGGCTGCTGCACCGCACCGGCCTGGACCGGATCTTCCGGCTGCTTCCCGGCCTGCCGGTCGCTGTGCCGAGTGGCTCTACGCAGCTGGTCGCCGGGTAAACCCCGGCCAGGCCAAGGATCACCGATCAGAGTGCCTGCGGTCTCAAGCACCTGTCCTGGCACACCCTCGGCGGTCACTTCCGCAACTCTGAGCCGTTCTGGGCCGCCGCCGGTCAGGGCGTGCCCGGCCGCTACACCCAGCGTGAGGTGTGTCCTCACTGAGCGTTACTTTGCGGCTGGTGACACGGACCCTTGCGACATGAGGTCGCGCGTGGCGAGTGACTGCGTTGAAGGAGGATCGATCATGTCGGGAACGTAGTCCAGGTCAGTGTTCGAGACCTGTCCTCACCCTGACGTGCGTCGCGGGTAACTGCGGGGTGCGGAGCTCAGGGGAAAGCCCGAGGGCCGCCGTCCGTCCGGTGGCCACAGGCGAGAGGAAGGCTGGGAGGGGCGAATGATCGTGAATCCTCGCTGATGCCTCGTTATGTCAACGCTCCGGGACGGAAGGCCAGACCGGAGTGCCAGGGACCAGCCGTTGAGAGACGGCAGGCGGCGGTCGGAGAGGGTCTCCGGCCGTGGGAACACCGCCGTCCCCGGGGTGCAGAGGACGCCCGGCCCCAGCCGTGTCTCGCGCGCGCGGAACATGGAAACCCCGTCGGGGTCCGCGCCCGGATGGTCGGGCGTGGTAGGCCGACCGCAAGGAGAGCTGAACTCCCCGGCGAGAACAGGATGCCCAAGAAGCGAACGCCGGTGGCCGAAAGGCAGCGGGAAACCGAGACGGTTAGAGCCGCTCCTCCAGCGGATGGTCTCGGATAACCGGCCGGATACCGGGCCTGGTGCCCGGCCCGAAAGGGAGCTGACGTGGGCAGGTGAGCCTTTGACGACCAAGCGCCGGATCCGCCGGCACCGAGGGACAAGTTGGACGCCGCATGGTGAACGGACCCGAGGGCCTGCCCCTGGACATGGACGCCGATCGATGGGAACGCATCGACTGGCGCAACCAGGAGGAGCAGGTACGACGGCTGCGGAGCAGAATCTTCAAGGCGGTTCAAGAAGGGGACTGGCCCAAGGCCAGGAACCTGCAGCCGAAGCACGTCGTCATGGTGCGTACATGTCGGCATAGATGTCACAAATCACGCCGTCATTCGGTCTTGACTCCCGATTGCTTCCCGTCGACGCAGTCCTTACACAAGGAGCACCATGCACACGCCGGAGAACCGGATCGCCACCTCCGTCCTCGTCATCGGCACGGGTGGGGCCGGGCTGCGGGCTGCCATCGAACTCGCCGAGCATGGGGTCGACGTCCTCGCGGTCGGCAAACGGCCGAAGGCCGACGCGCACACCTCGCTCGCGGCGGGCGGCATCAATGCGGCGCTCGCCACGATGGACCCCGAGGACAGCTGGCAGCAGCACGCGGCGGACACCCTGAAGGAGAGCTACCTGCTGGCCAACCCCGAGACGGTGCGGATCGTCACCGCGGGGGCCGCGCGGGGCATCGAAGACCTCCAGCGGTACGGCATGCCGTTCGACCGCGAGCAGGACGGCCGCATCTCGCAGCGCTTCTTCGGCGCTCACACCTACCGGCGCACCGCCTACGCCGGCGACTACACCGGGCTCGAGATCCAGCGCACGCTGATCAACAGGGCGGCGCAGCTCGATGTCCCCATCCTCGACACGGTGTACATCACCCGCCTCCTCGTCCGCGACAACGTGGTCTTCGGCGCCTACGGGTTCGACCTCACCGATGGCAGCCGCTACGTCATCCATGCCGATGCGGTGATCCTGGCCGCTGGAGGCCACACCAGGATCTGGCGGCGTACCTCCTCCCGGCGCGACGAGAACACCGGCGACTCCTTCCGCCTCGCCGTACTCGCGGGTTGTCGCATCCGCGACCCCGAGCTGGTGCAGTTCCACCCGTCCGGCCTCATCGCACCCGAGAACGCGGCCGGCACCCTCGTCTCAGAAGCGGCACGGGGAGAGGGCGGGATCCTGCGCAACCAGCTCGGCGAGCGGTTCATGGCGCGCTACGACGCCGAGCGGATGGAGTTGTCGACACGCGACCGCGTCGCGCTGGCCGCCTACACGGAGATCAAGGAGGGCCGCGGTACCCCGAACGGCGGCGTCTGGCTGGACGTGTCGCACCTGCCACGCGAGACGATCATGACGCGGCTGCCGCGCGTCTACCAGACGCTCCTGGAACTGCAGATGCTCGACATCACCAAGGACCCGATCGAGATCGCACCGACCGCCCACTACTCGATGGGCGGCGTCTGGGTACGGCCTGAGGACCACAGCACCGGGGTTGACGGCCTGTACGCGATCGGGGAGGCGGCCAGCGGCCTGCACGGCGCCAACCGCCTCGGCGGCAACTCCCTCATCGAACTGCTCGTCTTCGGCCGCATCGTGGGACGGGCGGCGGCCGAGTATTCCGCGGGCCTGGACGCCCAGCGTCGCTCGGCCGAGGCGCTCGGCAACGCACGGTCGGAGGTGGACGAGCTCCTCGCCGACGAGGGCCCGGAGAACGTGCGGGCGCTGCAGCGAGCCCTCCGCGACATCATGACGGAGCACGCCGGTGTGGTGCGTGACGCGGACGGCCTGCGGAAGGGCCTCGCCCAACTCGCCGAGGTGGAGGCACGCATCGACGACGTCGGAGTGCACCCGGACATCGCCGGCTTCCAGGACCTGGCGCACGCCTTCGACCTGAAATCTTCGGCGCTCGCCGCCCGCGCGACCATTGAGGCCGCACTCGAGCGTCGCGAGACCCGCGGCTGCCACAACCGCTCCGACTACCCCGAGCTCGACCCCGCACTGCAGGTCAACCTCGTGTGGTCCGGTCCCGGATCGGTGCGGCGGGAGGCCATCCCGCCGATCCCCGCCGAGATCGCGGCGCTCATGCGCGAGGTCTCGACCACCGGAAAGCTCGTCGAGTAACCGGCGACCGGCAACGAACGCGAAAGGACATCGATGAGCACGGTAGTCGTAGGTGTGGACGACTCCGAGGACGGCCTGCGGGCCGTTGAGTGGGCCGCAGCCGCTGGAGATCCTCCACGCCTTCATCTGGCCCCTGCTCGGAGTGCCCCTCGGGCCTGCGCCGGGAGCGCCACCCGAGGGCGGCCTCCGGCACGCCGCCGAACGCATCCTGGAAACGGCCATGGCGCGTGCGCGAGGTCGCGCCCGACGTCGAGGTGACCACCGGCCTGCTGGAGGCCGTGCCGGTCAACGCGCTGCTGCGCCGGTCTCACCAAGCGGGGCTTCTCGTCGTGGGCAGCCGCAGCCTCGGCGAGGTCGGTGGCCTGCTGCTGAGCTCTGTGGGCGCCGGGCTCAGGGCCGAGGCCGCCTGCCCGGTCATGGTCATGCGCGGGTCCGTCACGCCGCAGGGGCCCGTCGTGGTGGGCATCGCCGACGCTGACGAGAGCGAGGCCCCGCTCACGTTCGCCTTCGCCCATGCCGTAGGGACCGCGAATGCCCTGACGCTGGCGCATGCCGACGCTGGACCGGCCCTGCCCGAAAACGACCTGGGCCGGTGGCGGGAGCGCTTCCCCGGTCACGATCGACGAGGAGACCCTCACCGGCCACCCAGGCAGGGCACTGACGAACCCCGCGTCCCAGGCATCCCTGCTCGTGGTCGGCTCTCACCACCGCCACGGGCTCCGCGCTCTTCTGCACGGTTCGGTCAGCCAGGCGGTCATGCACCACGCCACCTGCCCGTGGCGATCATCCAGATCCCTCGCTAGGAACTTTCCGGGGGCTGTCACAAGTACGGAGGGCTGTCTTGTCTTAGCTGGTGTTCGGGCGGCAGATGGGGTCGCCCGGCAGTCAGGAGGGGGTTCGTGGTGAAGGTCGTGGTTGTCGGTGGGACGGGTCTGATCGGGTCGAAGCTGGTGAGCATGCTGACGGAGCATGGTCATGAGGCGGTGGCGGCCTCGCCGAATACCGGGGTGAACACGCTCACGGGTGAGGGTCTGGCTGAGGCGCTGAAGGGTGCTCAGGTTGTGGTTGATGTGTCGAATTCGCCGTCGTTCGAGCCCGCTGCGGTGATGGAGTTCTTCGTGGCCTCCACGCGGAACGTGCTGGCTGCGGAGGCGAAGGCGGGTGTCGGTCATCATGTCGCGGTGTCGGTGGTGGGGACGGAGCGGATGCCGGAGAACGGCTATTTCGCGGCGAAGATTGCTCAGGAGAAGCTCATCGAGAAGTCGGGGGTCCCGTTCTCGCTGGTTCACGCGACGCAGTTCTTCGAGTTCGTGCGGAGCATCGCCGACGAGGCGACTGATGGTGGCAGGGTGCGGATCGCTCCGGTGCGGTTCCAGCCCATCGCGGGTGATGAGGTGGCGCAGGCGGTCGGGCGGATTGCGGTGGGTTCGCCGCTGAACGGTCGGACTGAGGTGGCCGGGCCTCAGCAGTATCAGATGGATGAGTTCTTCCGTAAGGCGTTGGTCGCCTGGGGTGATTCGCGTGAGGTGGTCACTGACCCGCTGGCGCGTTACTTCGGCAGCGTGCCGGGTGAGCGGACGCTGGTGCCGGGGGAGGGCGCCATGCTCGGCAAGATCACCTACCGCGAGTGGCTCGACACCGCGAAGTAAGTAAACGAGAGGGATTGGCATGACTGGCAACGAATCCAAGCCGCGATCGACCGCGTGGCAGAACGCGCTGACCGTGCTGCAGGAGGCGCATCCGCCGTTCATCCCGAAGGGCGCGCACGCGATGACCGTGGTGATCGAGTACCCGCCTGGGGACCCGGGGGCACCGCCGCACCGGCACTCCGGTCCTGCCTTCGGCGTCGTGCTGGAGGGCGAGATGCTGCTGGAGGTCGAGGGCGAGCCGGAGCGCGTGGTCCGTTCCGGGGAGGCGTTCTGGGAGCAGGGCGGTGACGTCATCCATTACCAGGACGGCAACAACCGTGACGACGTCCCGCTGAAATTCACCGTCACGATGCTGTGCGAGCCCGGCAAGCCGATGCTCACCCTGGTAGATGAGGAAGAGCTTCTCCGGCGCGAGAACCGCCGCGCCCCGCGCCGGAACACCGAGGCATAACGCTGATGAAGCACGCGAAACCACAGAAGGCCGCCGTGTCGCCACGGATCGGCACGCTCGACAGCCTTCGTGAGCATTTGCAGTGGGCGATTGAGCTGGAGCACGCGACGCTGCCGCCGTACCTGACCGCGCTGTACTCGCTGGATCCCGAGCGGAATCCTGAGGCGGTCGAGGTGGTGGGCGGTGTCTTCGTGGAGGAGATGTTGCACCTGGCGCTGGCTGCGAACCTGCTCAACGCCGTGGGCGGCCGGCCGCTGCTGGACACGCCGAGGATGCTCCCGCCGTATCCGCGGAGGCTGCCGCACGGTGACCCCTCCTTTGAGGTGTCGCTGGTCCCGTTTGGTGCGGAGGCGCTGGAGATGTTCCTGCGCCTCGAACAGCCCGCCCCGCCCGGCGCGCCGCCAGAGGACGACGGCTACGAGACGATCGGGCAGTTCTACGCCGCGATCGAGCAGGGGCTGCGCCACCTATGTGATCAGCTTGGCGAGCAGGCCGTCTTCTGCGGCGATCCGGCCCGGCAGGTCAGCGGCGCTCACTTCCGGCACACCGCCGGACGGCTGATCGCCGTGGACGGCCTGGCCTCCGCGCTGGCCGCGCTGGAGGAGATCGTCGAGCAGGGTGAAGGCACGGCCAGCGGCTCGGTCTGGGACGGTGACCAGGACGTCTTCCACCCCGAACGGGACGAGGTCGCCCACTACTACCGCTTCCAGGAACTCAAGCTCGGCCACCGCTACCAGCGCGGCGACACCCCGGAGTCCGGACCCACCGGAGAGAAGATCTCCGTGGATCTGGCGGATGTGCGCCCGATAGGCCGCAACCCGCGCCCCGCAGTGCCGGGGAGCGCGATCCGAACCGCGCAGGAGGAGTTCAACCGCACGTACTGCGATCTCCTGCAACTGCTGGAGCAGGCGTTCAACGGCAGCCCGAAGCAGCTCGCGGACGCTACCCGCACGATGTTCACGCTGAAGGGTCAGGTCCAGGCACTGATGAAAATGCCCGACGGCGGCCCCACCTTCGAATACGTACCACGCGAGTCACGCCGATAAGAGACGTCACGAACAACGGGGGCACATCATGAGCAGTCACATTCTGGAACCGGCGGCGTCGGAGCTGGCCGAGGCGACGTCAAAGCCGCCGTTCCTGTACGAACTGGGCCCGGACGGTGCCCGCAAGGTACTGGACGATCTCCAGGCCGCGCCGGTCTCCAAGCCGGACGTGGAGGAGAAGTGGATCGTCGTGCCGGCCGAAGTCGGCAACGTGCGGGTCCGGATCGTCAAGCCCGCCGCGTCGTCCGGCCCGCTGCCGGCTGTTCTGTACGTGCACGGCGGCGGCTGGGTCCTCGGCAACGCCGGCACCCACGATCGGCTCGTGCGTGAGCTGGCCGTCGGCGCGAACGCGGCTGTCGTCTTCGTCGAGTACGGCCGATCGCCCGAAGCCCGCTACCCGGTGGCTATCGAACAGGCCTACGCCACCGCCCAGTGGATCACCCAGTACGGCTCCGAGGAGGGACTGGATGGCTCCCGGATAGCGGTGGCCGGCGATTCGGTCGGGGGAAACATGACCGCCGCGCTGACCATCCTGGCCAAGCGGCGCGGTGACGTGCGGTTCGTTCACCAGTCGCTGTACTATCCGGTCACCGACGCCGCCCAGGACACCGACAGCTACCGGGAGTTCGCCGACGGCCCGTACCTGACGGCCAAGGCCATGGCCTGGTTCTGGGACGCCTACACTACCGACCCTGTCCAGCGCGCCGAGATCACCGCCTCACCCCTGCGCGCCACTCTCGAGGACCTCGAGGGCCTGCCGCCGGCGTTCGTCATCGTCGACGAGAACGACGTGCTGCGCGACGAGGGCGAAGCGTACGCCCGCAAGCTGATCGCGGCAGGAGTGCCCACCACCACTGTCCGCTACAACGGCACGCTGCACGACTTCATGATGCTCAACCCCGTCCGCCCAACCGCAGCGGCCGGCGCTGCCATCGCCCAGGCCATCGACGTCCTCAAGGCCGTGTGCACCGCGGATCAGCCAGGGGAGTCCCGGTAGACAACCCGTGCAGGATCGGTGCCGGGGTCGTCGACTACGCGCTGATCCTCGTCTACTTCGCCGTGGTCCTGCTGATTCTGAGTGGCCGCGCGCCGGAGGGTCTCCAGCAGTCTCGACTTCTTCCTGTCCGGGCGGTCGCTGCCCGCCTGGATCACCGGGCTGGCCTTCATCTCGGCCAACCTCGGCGCCGTGGAAATCATCGTGTACCGTGTCATAACTCGTCGCGGGGTCCATGATCTGCGGTTTTGACCAGCGAAGGCAGTCCGGCAAGATCGAGGCTTGTGTCCGTTCGGTTGCTCTATCTGACCCTGATTCGGCTGTTCGGCTGGCTGGTGCTGCTGGGATGTGGACAGTGTGGGTGCCGAAAATTCATCCATGCAGGTCGCAGGCTGGATGGGCGATCATGCGCTTGCAATCATGGGCGCGGGTTGGACCGAATCGGCATGATGAGCTCTTGTGCTGCTGCGTCTGGCCTACCTCGCCGTCACAAACACCTTCTCGTTCATGCGGCTGCTGCCGATGGGCGATCGTGACAAGGAGATCGAGATCCTGGTGCTACGGCACCAACTGACGGTGCTGCAGCGGCAGGTGGCCAGGCCCGTGTTCACCCCGGAGGGCCGATTTCTCCTCTCGGGTCTCCTCCACCGTTTGCCTGTGGACAAGCTGCGGCAGCTGGTATTGCTGGTCCGCCCGGACACCGTCCTGCGCTGGCATCGCAACCTGCTGAGACGCCGTCACGCGGCGGTCAGTGCACCCCGACAGCGAGGACGCCCGCGCACTGTCCGATCCATCCGCGCCCTGGTACTGCGGCTGGCCCGGGAGAACGCCTCGTGGGGGTATCGGCGCATTCACGGTGAGCTGGCCGCACTCGGTATCAAGGTCGCCGCCTCCACGGTATGGGAGATCCTCAAGGCGCACGGCATCGACCCGTCGGACGGGCGGACCGCCATGACCTGGGCCGCGTTCCTGCGTAGTCAGGCAAGCGCCCTGTTGGCGTGCGATTTCTTCGAAGTTCGTACCCTCATCGGCGCTCGTCTGTACGTTCTGGCTGTCATCGAGCACGCCACCCGGCGTATCCGTATCCTCGGCGTCACCGCCCACCCCACCGGACAGTGGGTGACCCAACTCGGCCGCAACCTCGCCATGGACCTGCAGGAGGTCGGCAGCACCGCCAAGTTCCTGATATGGGACCGAGACGCCAAGTTCACCGCGGCTTTCGACGCGGTGCTGGCCGATGCCGGAGTACGCATCGTCAAGAGCGGGGTCCGGATGCCGCGGATGAACTCCATCATGGAGCGCTGGATCCAGACCTGCCGGCGCGAGCTGCTGGACCGGACTTTGATCTGGAACGAACACCATCTCCGCCATGCGCTGTGTGAGTTCGAGGCCTTCTACAACGAGCACCGGCCGCACCGTGCTCTCATGCAGGCGGCTCCGCTTCGATCACTTCCGGATCCCGACACTGGCCCCGGTGGAATCGCGCTGCTCAACATCGGCCGACATGATCGACTTGATGGTGTGCTGAAGGAGTACCGGCATGCCGTCTGACCTGGCCGGATGATTAATCGGCACCCGCAACGTGTCCGCGATGCTGCGGCATTCGTCGCTCTCGATCACGTCTGACATCTATACGGCGGTGTTGCCGGAGATGGCGCGTTCGGCGGCGGAAGCGTCGGTCGCGCTGGTGCCTCGAAGGGTGTCGATGGGAGAGGCGTCCGAAACTGGCGGTCTCCCTTCGGTCTCCCGTCTGGAGTCTCGCCGACCTACGGATTCGGCGGGATCAAGGGAACCGCAGGTGGAGACTGAGGTGTGAGAGTAGGGCGGGTGGGACTTGAACCCACGACCCACGGATTATGAGTCCGATGCTCTGACCGGCTGAGCTACCGCCCCTGGATTCAGTTGTGACATGCGGTGTGCGGCGAGGGGATCTTGGTGAGGCTCGCGCATGTCAAGGCTAGAGCATCGGATCCCGGTGTGCCGTACGGCCGGATGGGGACGAGGTCCCGCGGACATCATTCCATGCCCGGCAAGGTGGATGGAGTCTGTGTCGATCATATTCGGGTCTCGGTTGGGGGCTTGTACGCAGAGGCGGAGGTACGGGGGGTTGTGTTTGCTGTGGGCGGAATGGGAGGGGGAGGGCGGGATGGCGGGAGGTACGGTGCGAATCATGGCTGTCAACGTGGTGTACGAGACGCACTCCATCACTGTGGACAACGAGACCGGGGTCGCCACCGGGTGGTTTCCTGGGGAGCTGTCCGAGCGGGGGCGGGAGCTGGCCGCCGAACTCGGTGTACGGAGGCGGGGGGTGGACGTCGTCTACTGCTCGGATCTGCGCCGGGCGGTCGAGACGGTGGAGGTGGCGTTCGAGGGCGCGAAGGAGGTCCGGCTCGACGCTCGGCTCCGGGAGTGTGACTACGGCATCTACAACGGGCGGCCGGTGAGCGAGGTCGCGGCCTTGCGGAGTCGGTACGTCGACACGCCGTGGCCCGGTGGGCAGAGCTATCGGCAGGTCGTGGCGGAGACGGCCGGGTTCCTCGGGGAGCTGCGGGAGGAGTGGCAGGGGGCCACGGTTTTGGTGGTGTCCCATTCGGCCAACCGGTGGGCGTTGCAGAACCTGCTGGAGGGGACTCCTCTGGAGGAACTGGTGGACGCGCCGTTCGACTGGCGGCCCGGGTGGGAGTACGAGGTGGTTTAGCCCGGTTTGCGGGTGGGGTTCCGGCTGAGGGCTGACATGACTGATGCGCCGATCGCGGTCGCGATCAGCGCCGGGGTACGCAGCATGGTTGTCTCCTGGCTGCTGGGGGTGCCGTCACGGTAACGGCGTGCCCAGGAGCGGAGGAGTATTAGTTCACTCCTATCAGCGTGTTATGGCGCGGTGCCGTACGCCGGGTTACGTACAAGCCAGTCGGAATAGACGGGACTGCGGCGTACGGCCTCGGTGTGTGCCTGTTTGGCCTGTGCCACCACCCAGGTGGCGTCGGGGGCGGTGGGGTGCCGGCCGAGGAGTTGCCGCCAGCGCAGTGGCGCGCCGGAGAGCGGGACCATGGCCAGCCCCGGCAGGGCCTGGTGGGTCGCCTGGCAGAGCACCACGGCGCGGCCCACCTGGGCGAGATGGGTGCAGGTCGGCACGTCCGTCTCGTAGATCGTTCCGGGGGTGAAGCCGGCTCGCGCGCACGCCATGGCGAAGCAGTCGGCGAAGCAGCCGTCGCCCGGTGTCACCGCCCATTGCTCGCCGGCCAGGTCGGCCAGCTCCACCTCCTTCTCCTTGGCGAGCGGATGATCCTCGCCGACGAGGCAGAAGACCGGGTCGAGGCTGATCGTCTCCCACAGGAGCGTTCCCGTGGGGGTGCCGGAGTCGCCGCAGGCGCCGGTCAGCACGTAATCGAGGCGGCCGAGCTCGACCATGTTGATCAGCTCGTGCGTCGACCACGACGTGAACGTGGTGACCGTGCGCTCCGCGTCCAGCCGGTCGACCAGGCCGCCGAGTATCGGGCCGTTGGTGGCGCCGATGCGGAAACCGGGGGAGGGGGTGTGGGCGAATCGTACGGCTTCGTCCTGCAGTTCCTTTGCCGCGGGAAGCAGCACGCGCGCCCTGGCGAGCACCAGCTCGCCAAGCCGCGTGGGCCGCGCCCCGTGGCGGTCACGTTCGAACAGGGCGCCGCCGAGCACCCTCTCGATACGTTTGAGCTGGGCGGTGAGGGCCGGCTGCGCCAGCCCGAGCAGGGACGCGGCCTTGCTCACACTTCCCGCGTCCGCTACTGCGCGGACGATCCTGAGGTGCCTGAGCTCGAGGTCCATAACGGGAAGGTAAGGCGACGATCCGCTCCCAAACAATGGCTATATGTCAGGAATTGTGACAGATATTGTCGGGGGTGTCTGGGGTAGGGGGAACCCATGACGACGATGGGAATCGATCCGGCCCAGCTCAGCGACGAAGATGTGGTACGCGAGCTGCGGCAACTCCATGCCACTCGTAGTGACACATTCTTCCACGGATCAGACGATGCTTTGGCACGTCACACTTCCCGGACCAATGAGCTGGAGGCCGAATACCTCCGGAGGTTCCCCGATCGCGAGGTCGATCCGGCCAGGCTCAGGGAGGGGGCGAGGCAACGGTGATGTCCGAAGGACACGATGTGCAGGAGCTGTCGGACGTCGACATCCACGTGTACGAGGCGGTGGCCTCGCAGGTGGTCGAGTCCGGGGGCGCCGCGGGCCTGGAGGCGGTGGTCCGGGCGACCGGTCTGGAGGGGGACGAGGTGCGTGACAGCCTGGCCGTCCTCGCGAGCCGGGGGTACGTCGTCCCGCAGGGGGACGACGGGTACGGGCTGGGGCCGCACACCTTCGAGGTCGAATACTGAACGGACGCCCGTCGAACGCTGAACGGGCGCCCGTCGAACGCTGAACGGGCGCTCGTCGGCTGAACGGGCGCCCGTCGAACGATGAACCGGGCGTCCGCGTCATGGCGGCCCATGCCGCCGAGCCCCCTGCCCCTGGGGTCCTCGAATCGCGTTCCCCTGACCCGGGGCAGATGCCGAGCCATCGGCCCAGCCCGGCGCAAAAGACCCGCCCCTGCCCGCGTGGCTCGGCCCGAACGGCTCAGCCTGGACGGGCTCGGCTCGGCTCGGCCCGCAAGCCCGCAAGCCCGCAAGCCCGCAAGCCCGCAAGTCCCGCAAGGCCCGCTCGGCCCGGAAAGCCCGCTCCGCCCGGCCCACCCCCACTCGGCCCGCCCCACGTGGCCAGGCCCACCCCGCGTGGCCCGGTTCGGGGCAGGTGGCTCGGTTCGGTTGGGGTGGGTGGTTGGACGGTCCGGAGGGAGTGCTGGGCTCGGTCGGTCTCTGGTGAGCCTCCGGTCGGCGCTGAGGGGTCGGGGTTAGGTGGGGTGGGTGTGGGACCAGAGGATGAAGGTGGTGCCGAAGACGGCCATGGGGATGCCTGTCCACAGGTTGACCGCGTCACCCAGCAGCCCCGCCACCACCAGGATCACGCCGTACACCAGGAACAGGGCGCCGATCACCATTCGGATGTCGCTCACAGGATCACTCCGTACAGAAGGGCGGCGAGGATCACGGCGCCGCTGCCGAGCAGCACCGGCGAGCGGTACCAGCGTCTGTCGCCCGCGAGGGCGTCGTCCTCGAGGTCGACGTCGCTCAGCCCGTACACCAGGCCGCGCAGTTCCTCCTCGGGCTTGGGCGTGGTGACCAGCGTGACGATCACCGACACCAGTACGTCCACCGCGAAGGCCAGGCCCGCGCCCCAGAAGCTGGCGTTCAGCTCGGTGCCGAAGTCCACCACCCCGGCCTTGTACGCGAAGTACGACGCGAACGCGCTCCCCGTCCCCGCCAGCAGCCCCCAGAACCCGGCCCACGGCGTCATCCGCCGCCAGAACAGCCCGACGACGAACGTCGCGAACAGCGGCGCGTTGAAGAAGCTGAACAACGCCTGGAGGTAGTTCATGATGTTGGAGTAGCCGGCCGCGATGAACGCCGTGCCCACGCCGAGCGCCACCCCGGCGACGGTGGCGGCGCGCCCCACGTTCAGGTAGTGGCCGTCCGGCCGGTCGGGCCGTACGTGCGCCTGCCAGATGTCGTTGGTGAACACCGTGTTGAACCCGCTGATGTTGGCCGCCATCCCCGCCATGAACGAGGCCAGCAGCCCGGTCACCGCGACGCCGAGCACGCCGTTCGGCAGCAGGTCGCGCATCAGCAGCGGGATCGCGTCGTTGTAGTCCTGTCCCTTGCCCAGGTCGCCGAAGAGCACCAGCGCGATCATGCCCGGCAGTACGGTCACCAGCGGGATGAACAGCTTGGGGAAGGCGGCGATGATCGGCGTCATCCGGGCCGCGTTGGTGTTCCGGGCCGAAAGGGCGCGCTGCACCTCGGCGAAGTTCGTCGTCCAGTAGCCGAACGACAACACGAACCCCAGCCCGAACACGATCCCGATCCAGTGCGCCTGCATCGGGTTGGCGCCGGCGGTCCCGGCCCAGGTGTGCAGGCCGCCCTCGCCGAGCGCGCTGCGGCGTACGCGGTCGAACAGTCCGGAGACGCCGCCGACCTTGATCAGCCCGAGCACGGTCAGGGGGATCAGCCCCGCGAGGATCACGAAGAACTGCAGGACCTCGTTGTAGATGGCCGACGACAGGCCGCCGAGCGTGATGTAGGACAACACGATCAGTGCCGAGACCACCACGGACACCGGCAGCGGCCAGCCCAGCAGGGCCTCCATGACCAGGGCGAGCGCGTACAGGTTCACCCCGGCGATGAGGATCTGCGCGACCGCGAACATGATCGCGTTCAGCAGCTGGGTGGCGCCGTTGAAACGGCGGCGCAGGAACTCCGGGACGCTGCGCACCTTCGAGCGGTAGTAGAACGGCATCATCACGACGCCGAGGAACACCATCGCCGGGACCGCGCCGATCCAGTAGTAGTGGACGGTCATCGCGCCGTACTGGGCGCCGTTGGCCGCCATGCCGAGGATCTCGATCGCGCCCAGGTTGGCCGACACGAACGCCAGCCCGGTGACCCAGGCGGGCAACCCCCGTCCGGCCAGGAAGAAGTCGAGGCTGGAGCTGATCTTGCGGCGGGCGGCGAACCCGATCGCGAGCACGGTGGCGAAGTAGATCGCGATGAGGAGGTAGTCGAGGAGGTTGACGTCTAATCGCACGTCCGGCCCGCTACCCGGAAAACACCGCGATAGCCGCGTTGTGGACCGCCGTACGCCGGCCGCCATAGTGTCGAAGGGTGGACGTCGCCGCATTGAGCCCCGCGCAGGCGCGGGCGCGCTTCCGTGCCGGTGAGCGGGTGCCCACGGCGGGCTGGTGCCGGGGCTGGACGCAGGCCAACCTGATCGCCGTGCCCGCCCCGCTGCGGTACGAACTGCTGCTGTTCGCCCACCGCAACCCGCGGGCCTGCCCCGTGCTGGACGTGGGCGAGCCGGGGGCCTGGTCGACCACCCTGTTCCGCGGTGACCTGCGGACCGACCTGCCCGGCTACCGCCTCTACCACGGCGGCGAGCCGGTGGCCGACCTGGACGAGGTGACCGGGCAATGGCGGGCGGACCTGGTGCCGTTCCTCATCGGGTGCAGCTTCACCTTCGAGGGGGCGCTGCTGGCCGCCGGAGTGCCGGTGCGGCACCTGGAACAGGGCAGGAACGTGCCGATGTACCGCACGAACGTGCCGTGCGAGTCCACCGCCTCGTTGTCGGGCCCGCTGGTCGTCTCGATGCGGCCGGTCCCGGAGGAGCTGGTGAGCACCGCCGTCGAGGTGAGCGGCAGGTATCCGCGGGTGCACGGCGCGCCCGTGCACGTGGGCGATCCGGCCGCGATCGGCGTGCTCGACCTGGACCGGCCCGACTTCGGCGACCCGGTGGAGCTGCGGCCGGGCGACGTGCCGCTGTTCTGGGCCTGCGGGGTGACGCCGCAGGCGGCGATCATGGCGAGCGGCGTGGAGTACGCGATCGGCCACCTGCCCGGCCACATGGCCGTCCTGGACGTCAGGGACGACGACTATCGAGTGACTTAACGGCTATCGGGCGACTTAACGACTTCCGAGCGACTTAACGAGATATTTCGCGGTGTAGGTGGACGCTTCGGTCAGCTCGGCCGGCGTGCCCTCGAAGATCACCTCGCCGCCGTGCCGGCCCGCCTCGGGCCCGAGGTCGATCACCCAGTCGGCGTGCTTGACCACGTCCAGGTCGTGCTCGACGACGATGACGGTGTCGCCCTCGTCCACGAGCCGGTCGAGCAGGGCCAGCAGCGTGTCCACGTCGGCCATGTGCAGCCCGGTCGTGGGCTCGTCGAACACGTACACCTGGCCGCGCTCGCGCATCCGGTGCGCCAGCTTGAGCCGCTGCCGCTCGCCGCCCGACAGCGTGCTGAGCGGCTGCCCGAGCGTCAGGTAGCCGAGCCCCAGCGCGCCGAGCCCGCCGATGCCCGGCAGCTCGAACCGGCCCGCGGCCTCCTCGGCCGTCATCGCCAGCACGTCCGCGATCGTCCGGCCCTCCACCGTGTACGACAGCGCCTCCTCGCTGTACCGGCTGCCCCCGCACGCGTCGCACACCCGGGTCACCGGGTCCATGAACGCCAGGTCCGTCTTGATCTCGCCGCGTCCCTTGCACAGCGGGCACGCCCCGGTCGAGTTGAAGCTGAACATGCCCGGCCGCACCCCGCTCGCCTCGGCGAACAGCTTCCGCAGCGGGTCCATGACGTCGAGGTAGGTCGCCGGGGTCGAACGCGGCGAGCCGCCGATGGCCGACTGGTCGATGAGCACCACGTGCGGGTGCCGGGCGACCAGCTCCTGCCGCATCAGCGTGCTCATGCCCGACCCGGCCACGCCGGTGACCGCCGTCAGCACGCCGAGCGGCACCCGTACGGTGACGTCCTTGAGGTTGTGGGAGTTCGCGCCCGCGACCGTCAGCCAGCCGGACGGCGCCCGCACGGCGTCCTTGAGCCCGGTCACGCGCCGCAGCAGGCGGCCGGTCAGCGTGCCGCCGGCCGTCAGCCCGGCCACCGTGCCCTCGAACACCACCCGGCCGCCGTGCGTGCCCGCGCCCGGCCCCATGTCCACCACGTGGTCGGCCAGCTCGATCAGGTCGCGGTCGTGCTCGACGACCAGCACCGTGTTGCCCTTGTCGCGCAGCTCCACCAGCAGGTCGCCGAGGCGGTGCACGTCGCGCGGGTGCAGTCCCACGCTGGGCTCGTCGAAGATGTACGTCACGCCGGTGAGGCTGCTGCCCAGGTTCCGCACGGTCTTGAGCCGCTGTGCCTCGCCGCCGGACAACGTCGGCGTCACCCGGTCGAGGCTGAGGTAGCCGAGCCCGATGGCGTCGATCCTGCGCAACGACTCCACCGCGGCCTCCGCCACCGGGTCGCCGAGCTCCTCCAGCACGCCGATGAGGTCGGTCACCTCCATCGCGCTGTGGTCGGCGATGGACCGCCCGTCGATGAGCGAGGCCAGCGCGGCCGCGTTGAGCCGCCGGCCGCCGCACTCCGGGCACGTCGCCTGGCGCACGTACGGCGCTGCCGCCCGGTCGAGCTGGTCGAGGTCGCGTTTGAGGTGGACGCGCTCGAAACGGGTGACCAGGCCCTCGTAGGTGTTGGTGTACTTGCCCCGGCTGACCTTGAAGCCGCTGCCGTGCAGCAGCAGGTCGCGCTCTTCGGGCGTGAAGTCGCTCAACGGCTTGTCCGGGTCGAACAGCCCCGACCTGGCGTAGAGCTGCCACACGTACGAGCCGGGCGCCGCGATGCGGATCGCGCCCTCGTTCAGGGACAGGTCCTCGTCGAGCATCTTGCCGACGTCGGCCTCCACCTTCTTCCCCAGACCATCGCAGACCGGGCACATGCCCTGTGGATCGTTGAACGAGTACGCCGTCGCTGGCCCCGCCGACGGCTCGCCGCGCCGCGAGAACAACACCCGCAGGATCGCGTGCACCTCGGTCATCGTGCCCACGGTCGAGCGCACGCCGCCGCCGACCGGCTTCTGGTCCACGATCACGGCGGCGGTCAGGCCGGACATGCGCGTGGCGCGCGGGCGTTCGTGCTTGGGCAGCCGGTTCCTGACGAACGCGCTGAAGGTCTCGTTGAGCTGGCGCTGCGACTCCGTGGCGATCGTGCCGAACACGATCGACGACTTGCCCGACCCCGACACCCCGGTGAACACCGTGAGCCGCTCCTTGGGCAGCCGCAGCGAGACGTCCTTGAGATTGTTCTGCCGCAGGCCGGTCAGTTCGATGTCACGCGACACGTTCCACACCCCTATTAGCTTTGGCTACTACCTATAGCCTAAGCTAGTTCCTGTGGCAGACATTCCCGACCGGCGGGCACGACGGCGAGCCGAGACGCAGGCCGAGATCCTCGGCATCGCGCTCGACGTGATGGCGGAGGAGGGCGTCGCGGGGCTGAGCCTGGCGACCGTGGCCAGGCGGCTCGGCATCCAGCCGCCCTCGCTGTACAAGTACTTCCCGTCCCGGCACGCGGTCTACGACGCGCTGTTCAGGCGCGGGCAGGAGGGCTACCTGGAGGCCGTGCGGCGCGGCGCCGGGGCGCACGAGCCGGGCCTGGCGGCCATGGGGGCGTCCCTGGAGGGCGGGGCCCGGTGGGTGATGGACCACCAGGTGCTGGCCCAGCTCATGTTCTGGCGGCCGGTGCCGGGGTTCGCGCCCTCGCCCGAGTCGTACGCGCCCGCGCTGGCCGTCCACGAGCACTTCGCCGCCCTGATCAGGGCCGCCGTCGCGCGCGGCGAGCTGCATCCCGACGCGGCGGGGGAGGAGGGGCTGGCCCTGGCCGCGAGCCTGATCGCCGGACCCCTCTCCCAGCAGCTCAGCAACGAGCCCGGGGCCTCCTACGAGGAGGGGCGGTTCACCCGGCTCGTCCCCCGGCTGCCGGCCGTGTTCGCGGCGGTATACCCGCCGCCGTGAGCTGGCCGCCGACCGGCGGCGCGCCCCGCCGGTTGTCGATCTCCAGGTACGGCACGGCGGGCGGCTCGTCCACCCGGATGTCGCGCAGGTAGTCCGCGAAGGCCGCCAGCTTGCCCGCGTCCCTGGCCAGGCCGCGTGTCTCCAGCCGCGCGCGCAGCGTCGGCCCGTCCGAGCGCACCCACAGCAGGCGCACCGGCGGCCCGCCCAGCTCGGCCACCCACCGCGCCCACACCGCCGCGTCGTGCACCTGCGTGGTGAACGGGCCATCGAGCAGCACCGGGCAGCCGTGGCCGCGGATCTGCGCGGCGATCCTGGTCAGGCCGGCGTACTCGTGCCGCTTGACGTGCCGGTCGTACCAGGGGCCCTCACGTTCGCCGTGGTCGCGGCCGTGGGCCCGCAGGACCTCCGCGACGAGGTCGCCGTAGACGGTGTCCTTGTCGAGCAGGGAGGGCACCGGCGACAGGCGGGCCAGCAGCTCGGCGGCCACCGTGGACTTGCCCGCCCCCGGCGGCCCGCTGACCACCCACACCGTCGTCATGCGATCAACCTACGCGGATCTGCGTACACGGGTGCCTCGCCTGGACGGACGACGCCACGCGCGCCCGCGGACAGACTTCGTGGTCATGCTGACCGTCTTCGCCAGGGCGTTCCGGGTGCCGGAACTGCGTAAGAAACTGCTGTTCACGCTGGGACTGATCGTGTTGTTCCGCCTCGGCCAGATCATGCCGGCACCCGGTGTGGACGTCGTGGCGGTGCGGCAGTGCGTGGGCTCGGCCAGCGGCGGCCTCTTCGACATGATGCAGATGCTCAGCGGCGGCGCGATGCTCCAGCTCTCGGTGTTCGCGCTGGGCGTCATGCCCTACATCACGGCCAGCATCATCATGCAGCTCTTCGCCGTCCTGGTGCCGCGCCTCGACGCGCTCAGGAAGGAGGGACACAACGGGCAGGCACGCATCACCCAGTACACCCGCTACCTGACCGTCGGCCTCGCGCTGCTGAACGCCACCACCATCGTCGCCATGGCCCGCTCGGGCAACCTGCTGCCCGGCTGCGCCCGTCCGCTGCTGCGCGACCAGGGGCTGCTCACGGTGTCCGTGATCGTGCTGACGATGGTCGCGGGCACCTGCGTGGTCATGTGGATGGGCGAGCTCGTCACCGACCGGGGGATCGGGAACGGCATGTCGATCCTGATGTTCACGCAGGTCGTGGCGGTGTTCCCGGGGTACATGGCGAAGATCTTCGTACTCACGCCGTTCGGGTTCGCGGTGATGCTGGCCTCCGGGCTGTGCCTGGTCGCGGCTGTGGTGTTCGTGGAGCAGGCCCAGCGCCGGGTGCCCGTCCAGTACGCCAAGCGCATGGTGGGCCGGCGGATGTACGGGGGGAGCAGCACGTACATCCCGCTCAAGGTGAACCAGGCGGGCATCGTGCCGGTGATCTTCACCTCGTCGCTGCTCTACCTGCCGTCGCTGGCCGCGCCGCTGCTCGGCGCGGAGGCGGGCGCGTGGGTCTCACGCAACCTGACCGCCGGGACGCACCCGCTCTACATGAGCGCGTACGTGCTGCTGATCGTCTCCTTCGCCTACTTCTACGTCGCGATCACCTTCAATCCCGTCGAGGTGGCCGACAACATGCGGCGGTTCGGCGGGTTCGTGCCGGGGATCCGGCCGGGCGCGCCGACGGCCCGCTACCTGGCGTACGTGTTGTCGCGGCTGACCGCCCCCGGAGCCGTCTACCTCGGCGTGCTGGCGCTGCTGCCGCTGGTGGCGTTCGCGATCCTGCGCGACCCCGGCACCCAGCAGAACTTCCCGTTCGGCGGGACCAGCGTGCTCATCATGGTCGGGGTGGGCCTGGACACCGTCAAGCAGATCGAGTCCCAGCTCCAGCAGCGCAACTACGAGGGCTTCCTCAGGTAGGCAGCGCGAGCCCGGCCCGCATGGCGAACACCACGAGCTGGGCCCGGTCGCGGGCACGCAGCTTGACCATGGCGCGGCTGACGTGCGTGCGCACGGTGTCGGGGCTGATCACCAGCTCGGCGGCGATCTCGTCGTTGGAGCGGCCCGTCGCCACCCAGGCCACCAGTTCGCGCTCGCGCGGGGTGAGCGTGTCGAGGCCCTCGACCGGCTCGGCGCCGCTGCGGCCGAACAGGCCGATGACCTTCCTGGTGATCGACGGCGACAGCAGCGCCTCGCCCGCGGCCACCACGCGCACGGCGTTGACCAGCTCGTCGGGCGCGCTGTCCTTGAGCAGGAAACCGCTGGCCCCGGCCTGGAGGGCGGCGAAGACGTACTCGTCGACGGCGAACGTGGTCACCACCACGATCCGGGTGCCGCCCAGCCCGGGATCGGCGGCGACGGCCCGCAACGTGGCCAGGCCGTCGGTGCCGGGCATGCGGATGTCGAGCAGCAGCACGTCGGGGTGGGTACGGCGGATCAGGTCGAGCGCCGCCGCGCCGTCGGACGCCTCGCCCACGCACTCCATGCCGGGCTCCCGCTCCAGCAACGCCCGCAGCCCCATCCGTACGACGGCCTGGTCGTCGGCGACCGCCACCCTGATCGGCCGCCCCGGGGCGTGGAGGGCCGCCTCCGGGCCCGGATCGTGCGTGGTCATGCCCGGACCTCGGGGAACCGGGCGGTCACCCGGAAGCCGCCGCCCTCGCGCGGCCCGGCGGCGAACCGGCCGCCCGCCTGGGTGACGTGGGCGCGCATCCCGGCCAGCCCGCGTCCCTCGGCCGCGCCGTCCCAGCCCGCGCCCCGGTCGGCGACCTCCAGGACGAACCCGTACGGATCGTGCGCCAGGCGTACCGAGGCCCGGGTGGGGCCGGCGTGCCGGAGCACGTTGGTGAGGGACTCGCGGACCACCCGGTAGACGGCGGTCCTGAGGTGGGCGGGCACCGCGGGGTCGGCGGGCTCGACGTCCACGGGCAGGCCGGCGGCCCGTACGCCGGCGATGAGAGCGGGCAGGTCGGCGGCGGGCGGGTCGATGCCGTCGAGCGCGGCGCGCAGGTGGGCGAGGGCGGCGGTGCTGGTCTCCCTGATCGCCCGGAGCGAGGCGCGCGCCTGCTCGGGGTCGTCGTCGAGGGCGACGAGCGCGAGGCCCGCCTGCATGGCGATGGCCGCCAGGCCGTGACCGGCGGCGTCGTGCACCTCCCCGGCGATCCGCGCCCGCTCCGCGGCCCGCGCCAGCTCGGCCATCCCGCCCTCCGGGTCCCCGGAGGGCGCGCAGGGGGCCGCGGCGAGCGGGTGGACGGGACGGACGGTGGCAGCAGGATGAACGCCTGCGGGATGAACGGCTGCGGGATGAACGCCTGCGGGATGAACTGCGGCGGGATGAACGGCGGCGGGGCGGACGGTGGCGGCGGGCTGCGGCGCGGCGGGCGCCGGGATGCCCCCCGCCGCCGCCCCCAGCAACGACCCGGTGTCGGCGGCGTGCGCCGACGGCGGGGGCTCGGTGTCGGCGGCGGCCGCGGCGGCGGCCCTGGCCTGGGCCAGGCCGTTGAACGACCACGGGACGGCCAGCCACCCGGCCCAGGCCAGCATGACCACGACCGGGATGTCACCCAGCCGGTTCAGGCGTGACAGCGTGGCGAGCGACCCGCGCAGGCGCCCGCCGCGTCGCTCGTGCTCGCTCACCATCCCCCACCCGGCCAAGCTCGTATCGCCCTGATCCTAGCGACTTCTACGCCATGCGGGACGATCACGGCCGGAGGTGCGGGATCAGCTCATTCCGTCGGTCAGCCAGCGCACCGGGTTGTCGCGGGTGATCAGGCGGATGACGTCCTCGCCGGTGCCGGCCTCGCGCAGGCGGGGGAGCAGGCTGTGGAACAGGTGGGCGTAGCCGCAGCCGCCGTAGCGCTGGACCTGGGCCACGCGGCTCAGGCCGGTGCTGAGGAGCAGGCGTCCGGCGTGGCCGTCCTCGATCAGGCCGAGCGCGATCCTGGCCGCCTGGTCGGGGCCGAGCGCCAGGGCGCTCAGGCTGACGTACGCGCCCGCCTCGGCGATCTTGCGCGCGCCGCCCAGGTCGCCGGCGTAGCCGACGGCCACGCGGGAGCCGGGCAGGTTCTCGCCGAGCAGGATCTCCAGCAGCGCGAGAGCGTTCTGGCCGTGGGTGGCGACGGGCAGGCGCGACTGCCGGGAGGCGCGGGCGGCGGCGCGCAGGCAGCGTTCCTCGCGGGCGGTGGGCTCGGGGCCCCAGCTCCCGACCTCGCCGATCACGCCGGGGAAGACGCCGGTGCCGTCCACGCCGCTGGAGATCTCGGTCATCAGGCGCCGGGTGAGCTGCTCGACGTCGTCGTCGCCGGCGTCGGTGAACGGCTCGGCGAAGAACCCGGTCGAGGCGATCACCGGCACCCGGCTGCCCGCCGCCAGGCGGGCCAGGGCGGCGGCGTCGCGGCCCATACCGAGACAGGTCAGGTCGACCACCAGGTTGAGCTCGTCGGACTGGCGCAGCTCGCGGAGCTCCGCGGTGACTGTGGTCTCCTCGTCGAGCCAGCGGTGCGGGTCGGAGTCGATGCCGACCGCCCAGCGCATGTCGGTACGCAGGTGCTCGTGGGGGAGTACGGCACCGTTCACTGCGGCCGCGCGGATGGGGCCGGTGACGGTGCGAAGGATGACCTCGGGCATAGCAGACATTAACCGATAGTTGCCTGAATCCCGTCCCCCGTGTCCCGAAATTTTACCATTTATCCGGTTTGGTGAACTGCTAGCGCCTTGCAACTGTTCCTATGGGTCTGAGTCGTATCCTTGGGAGCATCCGACCGACACGGGGGAGACGTGCCGATCCAGAACTCCGAGACAGGCGACGCCGACGTGATGAAGGACGACGCCGCCGCGCGATCCGCCATGCCCGCCCGCCGCGGCGGCCTCAAAGGCTGGCTCGACGGCGTCAGGTCCACCCGCGCGGGCGCGCTCACGCTGAAGATCGTGGTCGGCGTCATCGGCGCGCTGGTGGTGGCCGGCGGCCTGATCATGGTGCCGTTCCCGGGGCCGGGCTGGCTGGTGGTGTTCGCCGGGCTGGCGGTGCTGGCCACCGAGTTCCACTGGGCCCACAAGGTGCTGGAGTTCGGCAAGCAGACGTTGCACGCCTGGACGCAGTGGTACAAGCGGCAGGGCTGGACGGTGCGCATCCTCGTGCTGCTGGTGACCGTGGCCGCCGCCGCGGTGATCGTCTACTTCGGCATGCGGACGCTCGGCGTCGACCTGCTGGAGATCGCCCAGCGGTTCGTCCAGCGCTGAACGCTTTCAGACCGGGTCGTTATCGTTCCCGGGATCGGGGGATTTCCCCGCCTATTCTGCGGGCGTGATCGCTCAAATCGCCGTCGCGTTGTCGTTGACGTTTCTCGCCCCGGCCGCCGCTCAGGCGGACCTCGTATTGCCGGGCACCGGTGGCATGAAATATCACGAAAAATCGGGCGATCCCGTACGGCTCACCGCCTACGGCCTCGGCACCAAGCACACCTATCTCCGTCCCGCCACCGGCGACGCCTTCACCTGGCAGAAAAGCCTGTCCGAGGCGTCGGTCTCGCCCGACGGCCGCCTGACCGCCGGGGTGCCGTCCTCGTACCGGGCGGGCTTCGACTCCCTGATCGTCACCGACCGCACGACCGGCAAGACCGCCCGGATCCGTACCGTCAAGAAGCCCATGACGGCCTCCTACGCCTCCTGGTCCAGGGACGGCAAGAAGGTCGCGCTCACCGTCGAGCAGAAGACGGGCGGGACCTGGCAGGTGCTCGGCTTCACCGTCGTTGACGTGCGCGCGGGCACCGCGAGCACGATCCGGGTCGCGGGCCTGCCCCGGCGGGCCGGCTTCTGGTGGAGCCCTGACGGCAACCTCGTCACCATGTTCGGCACCGGCCTGCGCGTCTACCGCCCCTCGGACGGCACGGTGTCGCGCACGTACACGAACGTGGGCCTGCCGACCGGCCCCGAGGACTCCTACGCGCCCTCGGGCAAACGCCTGACGACGTGGTGCCCGTCGCGCTTCAAGGAGCAGGTCTGCCTGGTGGACCTCGCCACCGGCGCGATCGCCCAGCGCGTGGCCGTCAAGCCCGAGGCCCTGTTCGGATGGTGGGACGACGGCCATCTGATCGCCGTCATGCCGGTCAAGGGCGGCTACCGCCTGTCGGTGCTCGACCTGACGGGCCGGACGACCCGGGTGCTCGCGGACGTGCCCGCCGCCACCTGGGCCGCCGAGTTGTGGGTCAGCTTCGCCAGGACCCGCGTGTCATAGGTAGAGGCCCGTGCCGTGGTCGGTCTCCTGGGTGGCCACCGCGTGCAGGTCGCGCTCGCGCATGACCAGGTAGACGCGCGCGTGCACCTCCACCTCGAACTGCTCCTCGGGGTTGAACAGCACCTTGTCGCCCACCTTGACCGAGCGCACGTTCGTGCCGACGCCGCAGACCTCGCCCCATGCCAGCCGGTTGGCCATCTTGACCGTCGCGGGGATGACGATGCCGGAGCCGCTGCGCCGCTCCTCGGCCTCCTGCTCCAGCCGGATCATCACTCGGTCGTGCAGCATCTGAATCTCGAACTTGGGCGCTTCCACGGGGACAGTTTACGAGCCGCCGAACCCCCGCCGGCCCACGATCGCCCCAGGTCCCGCCCGGCGCGGCAGGCGGCTCACGGCAGCAGGAGCTCGGCGAACACCGGCCGGTGGTCGCTGCCGACCGGCGGGAGCACCTGGAAGTCCCGTACCGCCATGCGCTCGCCGGCCAGCACGTGGTCGATCGTCACGCCGGGCAGCGGGCCCCATCCGCCCCAGGTCGGCGACAGGCCCCGGCCCATGACGTCGGCCGCGTCCCGGTAGCCCGCGGCCAGCAGGTCGCGTAACGGGAGGTGGTCGAGGGTGGCGTTGAAGTCGCCGGCCAGCACCCGCAGCCGCCCGCCGCCGCGCGGCAGCCGTTCCAGCCCCGCCAGCCAGCACGGTTGCCGGCCCACCCGCTTCGGCGCGCACGGATGCACCGAGACGATCTCCACCTGGGCCCCGCCGGGATGTGTGAGCACGGCCGTCGCCTGCCCGAACCCGCCCAGCTCGATCAGCTCGCCGGCGGCCAGCGGGTATCGGGCGTAGACGGCCGAGCCGCCCACCCCCCGGGCGGGCCTGGTCACCGCGTGCGGCAGCAGTTCGCGCAGTCCCGCCGCCTCCAGGCGCCGCCGCGCGGCGGGCGTGAACTCCTGGAGCGTGAGCACGTCCGGCCGCAGCGACCGGACCAGGCCGACCAGCCGCGCCGCGTCGGCCGTGCCCACCAGCAGGTTGGCCGCCAGCACCCGCAGCGCCGGGCCGCGCGCGCCGGGCCCGGAGTCGGGCCCAGAGTCGGGCCCGGAGTCGGGGAGGGCGCGCGGCAGCACCGCGGCCCCGAGCGCCAGCACCGTGACCAGCGCGACCGCGCCGGCAGCCCGCCGCCGCAACAGCGCGGCGAGCGCCAGGCTGAGCGCCGCGCCCACCGCCGCGTACGGCGTGAACGCGACCACCGGCACCCACGGCCAGTCCGGCTCGAACCCGCTGACCCGCACCGCCGCCCACAAGGCGAACGGCGTCACCACGATCCAGCTCATCCAGGTACGCACGCCCTGTATCGCCATATGTCGGGATTCGCGTTCACGGCCCAGGAATCCGCGTGAGAAAGTGTGCTCCATGCGCGACGTGGAAGCCAGAGTCCTCAACGCCATCGACGAGGCCGAGACGGTCGCCCTGCTGGCCGAGACCGTACGGGTCCCCAGCGTCACGGGCACCGACGCGATGTCCGACCTCCAGCACCGCTTCGCCCGCCTGCTCACCGAGGCCGGCCTCGACGTGGACGTCTGGAAGCTCGACCTGGCCGGCCTCACCGCCCGTGCGGGCTTCCCCGGCACCGAGGCCCCCAGGCAGGAGGGTTACGGCGTCGCGGCCGTGACCGAGGGGGAGGGTGTGCCCGCGCTCGCCCTTCAAGGCCACGTGGACGTCGTCCCGACGGGCGACCTGGCCAAGTGGGAGGGCAGCGACCCGTTCGCCGCCCGGATCACCGGCGACGTGCTGCACGGCCGGGGCGCCTGCGACATGAAGGCCGGCCTGGTGGCCAACCTGGCCGTCGTACGGGCGCTGAAGCGGGCGGGGGTGCGCCTGGCCAGGCCCCTCGCCGTGCACTGCGTGATCAGCGAGGAGGACGGCGGCCTCGGCGCGTTCGCCACGCTGGCCAGGGGGCACACGGCGGAGGCCGCGGTGATCACCGAGCCCACCGGCGGCACGGTGATCACGGCCAACGCCGGGGCGCTGACCTTCCGCGTGGAGCTGGCCGGCGGGGCCGCCCACGGCGCCACCCGGTACGAGGGCGTCAACGCGATCGAGGTCTTCTGGCCGGTGTTCGAGGCTGTCAGGCGCCTGGAGGCCGAGCGCAACCGCGACGTGCCCGAGGTCTTCGGCGGCAACCCGATGCCGTACCCGATCGAGGTCGGCACCGTACGGGCGGGCGACTGGGCCAGCACCGTGCCCGACCTGCTGGTCGCCGAGGGACGCCTCGGCGTGCGGCTGGAGGAGGACCCGGCCGCGGCGCGGGCGGCGTTCGAGGAGGCCGTCGCCTCGGCCGCGCACCCGTGGCTGCGGGACAACCCGCCCGTGGTGACCTGGCCGGGCGGGCAGTTCGCCAGCGGCCGGCTGCCCGCCGGGCACGAGCTGCTCGACGAGGTGAACCGGGCCGTCGGCGACGTCGCGGGCCGGCGTCCGGCCGAGGCCGCCGCGCCGTACGGGAGCGACCTGCGCCTGTACGCGGCCGGCGGCATCCCGACCCTGCACTACGGCCCCGGCGACGTGCGGTTCGCGCACGCCCCCAGGGAACAGGTGGAGCTGGCCGAGCTGCGCGAGGTCACCCGCGCGCTGGCGCTGCTCGCGGTACGCCGCTGCGGCGCCCTCTGAGCGGCGTCCGTCACAGGGACGACTCGACCGGCAGCCCGGCCCCGACCCAGTCCTCGATGCCCTCGACGTACCGGCGGACGTCGGTGTAGCCGAGCGCGGTCAGCCGGTTGGCGACGGCCTTGCTGTTGCCGCAGGCCGGGTTGGAGCAGTAGGTGACGATGGGCGCGTCCTTGTCGGGCAGCAGCTCGGCGGCGCGCTCGGCGACCTCGCTCTCGACCAGGGCGACGGCGCCGGGCAGGTGCTGCTGGGCGTAGTAGGAGCCGCCGAGCGTGTCGAGCACGGTCAGGCCGCCCAGGTTGGCGTGCAGCTCCTCGCGGGTGATGGTCATTGTGGCCTCCGTACGAAATGGACTAAAGTCCGGATGTGTGGATGGCCAGGAAGTTAACGGACCACGGTCCGGTTCGTCAAGTGAGCCGCTGGAGCTGCTGACCGGCAAACCGGTGCGCGAACGTGCCGACGCGGCGCGCAACAGGGAGAAGGTGCTCGCGGCCGCCGCGCGGCTGCTGGCCGAGGAGGGCGTGGAGGCCGTGTCGATGGACGCGGTCGCCGCCGAGGCCGGGGTCGGCAAGGGCACGCTGTTCCGCCGGTTCGGCGACAAGTCGGGCCTGGCGGTGGCGCTGCTCGACGCCCGCGAACGTGACCTGCAACAGCGCGTGTTGTCCGGGCCGCCGCCCGTCGGGCCCGGCGCCCCCGCCGCCGAGCGCCTGACCGCGTTCACGGCCGCCTATCTCGACTACCTCTTCGCCCACCTCGACCTGGTACGCATGTCCGAGACGGCCAGCCCCGGCGCCCGCTACCGCATCGGCGCCTACCGTTTCTGGCACCGCCACGTGGCGATCCTGCTGGCCGAGGCCCGTCCGGACGCCGACGCCGACGTGCTCGCCCACACCCTGCTGGCCGCGATGGGCGCGGAGGCGGCCGGCGTGCTGCGCGAGCAGTACGGCCGCGAGCGCGCCGCCGCGGGCATCACCGCCCTGGCCGCCGCCCTCGCGCACCCGGCCTGACCCGGGCCGGGGTCGTCACGAGCCCGGCTCAGGCCGGGGCCGACACCCGCCGGCGTGCCTCCGGCACGATCATCGGCGTGCCCGTCTGCGGGTCCTGGATGATCTCGCAGCGCAGGTCGAACACCCGCAGGACCAGCTCGGGGGTGACGATCTCGGCCGGCACGCCCTCGGCGACGACCTCGCCGGCCCGCATGACGATCAGGTGCGTGGCGTACCGGCAGGCCTGGTTGAGGTCGTGCAGCACGGCCACCATGGTCCGTCCGGCCTCGTGCAGGTCGGCGCAGAGGTCGAGCACCTCGATCTGGTGGGAGATGTCCAGGAACGTGGTGGGCTCGTCCAGGAGCAGGATCGGCGTCTCCTGCGCCAGCGCCATGGCCAGCCACACCCGCTGCCGCTGCCCGCCGGACAGCTCGTCCACGATCCGGTCGGCCAGTTCGGCGACGTCGGTCGCGCGCATGGCCTCGGCCACGGCCGCCTCGTCGGCCTTCGACCACTGCCGCATGAGCCGCTGATGCGGGTACCGGCCGCGGGCCACCAGGTCGGCCACGCTGATCCCGTCGGGCACGATCGAGCTCTGCGGCAGCAGGCCGAGCCGCCGCGCGACCTCCTTGGACGGCAGCGAGGTGATCACGCTCCCGTCCAGGTGCACGGCGCCCTTCCTGGGCTTGAGCATCCTGGCCAGCGCGCGCAGCAGGGTGGACTTGCCGCACGCGTTCGGGCCGATGATCACGGTGAAGGACTCGTCCGGGATCGCCACGCCGAGGCCGGTGGCCACGACGCGCTGGTCGTAGGCGAGGGTCAGGTCGGTTCCGGTGAGGCGGGCAGCCCCGGGTGACGCGGCCATCAGTGGCGGTCCTTTCGCAGGAGCAGGGCGAGGTACGTGCCGCCGTCGGCGGCGGTCACGACGCCGACGGGAAGCTGCGTCGGCGCGAGCAGCCGCTGGGCGACCAGGTCGGAGGCGGTCAGCAGTACGGCCCCCATGAGCGCCGAGGCGCCCATCGTGACGCCGGGGGAGCGGGTCAGGCGGCGGGCGATCTGCGGGGCGGCCAGCGCGACGAAGACGACGGGCCCGGCCGCCGCTGTGGCCACGCCGGTCAGCAGCACCCCGGCGGTGATCGCGGCGGCCCGTACGGCCTCGACCCTGACGCCCATGGCCTTGGCCGCGTCGTCGCCCATCTCGATCATCCGCATCGGCCGGGCCACCGCCGCGCACACCGGCAGCAGCACGGCCAGCGCCACCGCGACCGGGATCGCGTGGTCCCATCCGCGCCCGCTGAGACTGCCGGTCAGCCAGGCGCCAGCGGTGGCCGCGTCGTTGATGTTCGCCCTGGTCAGCAGGTAGTTGTTGACCGCCAGCAGCAGCGTGTTGGCGCCGATGCCGACCAGCACCAGCCGGTAGCCCTGCACGCCGCGCCGGAAGGCCAGCGCGTAGACCAGGACGGCGGTGACCACGCAGCCGGCCAGCGCGCCGCCCGCGATCGTCATGGCCGACCCGCCCGCGACCACCGCGACGATGCCGCCGGTCGAGGCCCCGGCGGTGAAGCCGATGAAGTCGGGACTGCCCAGGGGGTTCTTGGTGAGGCTCTGGAAGATCGCGCCACCCGCCCCGAACGCCGCCCCGACCAGCAGCCCGGTGACCACCCGCGGAGCCCGCAGCCTGTTCACGATCAGCTCGGCGACCGGCGTGCCCTGGCCGAACAGGGCGTCCAGGATGTCGGGTACGGACACGGTGAACTCGCCGGTCGCGACGGCCGCCACGCCCACCCCGCAGCCGACCGCCAGGAGGGTGGCGCAGACGAGCAGGGACCTGGGCGCGAGCCGTACGGACCAGGGGCCGAGACGTACGGTCACAGCGCCGCCACCCGCCTGCGCCGGGCCAGCAGGATGAAGATCGGCGCGCCGATCACCGCCCACACGATGCCCACCTGCACCTCTCCCGGACGTGCGATCAGCCGTCCGATCACGTCGGCTCCCAGCAGCAGCACCGGCGCGGCCAGCGCCGAGTACGGCAGCACCCACCGCTGGTCGCCGCCCACCAGCGCGCGCACGGCATGCGGCACGACCAGCCCGACGAACCACAGCGGCCCGGCGGCGGCGGTCGCGGCCCCGCACAGCAGCGTGACGGCCACGCCCGTCAGGACGCGCGTCCTGCCGACCGCGACCCCCAGCGAGCGCCCGGCGTCGTCGCCGAGCGAGAGCATGTTGAGCGGCCTGGCCAGCGACAACCCGAGCACCAGCCCCGCCACCATGAACGGCGCCAGCCGCGCCAGCGTGTCCGAGCTCTGCCCGGCCAGCGAGCCGGTCAGCCAGAACCGCATCCGGTCGAAGGTCTGCGCGTCCATGCGCAGGATCGCCGAGGCCACCGCCGTGAAGACCATGCCGAGCGCGACACCGGCCAGCGCGAGGCGTACCGGGCCGGCGCCCGAGCGGCTCTCGGAGGCCAGCGCGTAGACGACGACGGAGGCCAGCGCGGCGCCGCCGAAGGCGAACCAGACGTACACGGCGGGGTCGGAGAGGCCGAACAGGCCCAGCGCGAGCGTGACGCCGAGCGCGGCGCCCTCGTTGATGCCGAGCAGCCCGGGGTCGGCCAGCGGGTTCCTGGTCAGGCTCTGGATGAGCGCCCCCGCCAGGCCCAGCGTCGCGCCGACGCCGATGCCGAGCAGCGTACGCGGGACGCGCAGCTCGCGGATGACGACGTGGTCGCTGGAGCCGTCGGGGGCCGACAGCGCGTCGATCACCGTGGAGAACGGCACCGACCGCGCGCCGAGCGCCACGCTGGCCATCGCCACCAACGCCAGCACCCCCGCGGTCACGACCAGGCCGGTCACCAGCAGGGAGATCGGCCGGCGCGGTCGCGGCCCCTCCGCGGGCGCGGCGGGTCGCCCGGCCGTCCGCCCAGCCGATGGATCAGCCGTCTGCTCAGCCGGGCGCACCCGACCCCCCTCTCGTCGTGGTCAAACTTAGGTAAGGCTAATCTAATGGCCTTGTACGAAGGCAAGCCTAACCTTAGGAGATGGACATGTCGGGACCGGCACTCGCGCGCAGAGGCTTCCTGGCCGCCACGGCAGGGCTCGCGGCGGCCCTGACGCTGTCGGCCTGCGGCGGCGGCACCGAGGCGGCGGGCAGCGGTACGTCCACCGCGCCCGCCGCCTCCGCCGCGGCCGCCCAGAGCTGGACGTTCACCGACGACCGGGACAAGAAGATCGACCTGCCCAAGGCCCCGTCCAGGATCGTCGCCCAGGTCGGCGCCGCTGCCGCGCTGTGGGACTTCGGCGTGCGCCCGGTCGCCGTCTTCGGCCCCCACAAGCTCGCCGACGGATCCAGCGACCCGCAGGTCGGCAATGTCGACATCACCAAGGTCGAGGGCCTCGGCAACGTCTGGGACGAGTTCAACGTCGAGAAGTACATCTCCCTCCAGCCCGAGCTGCTGGTCAGCAGCATGTACGTCAAGGGCGCCCTCTGGTACGTGCCGGAGAAGTCGAAGGAGACCATCGAACAGGTCGCCCCCACCGCCGGCGTCATGCTCACCGGCCGCAGCGCCACCCAGGTGATCGGCAAGTACGAGGAGCTGGCCAAGTCGCTCGGCGCCGACCTCCAGGGTGTGCCGGAGGCCAAGGCCCGCATGGAGGCCGCGACCAAGGAGCTGGCCGCCTTCAAGGACCTGAAGATCCTCATGATGTCCGGCGGCGCCGACGCCATGTGGGTCGTCAACCCGCCCGAGTACCCCGACATCGTGCACCTGACGGAGAACGGCCTCAACGTCGTCAAGCCCTCGAAGGTGGACGACGGCGGCTTCTTCCAGACCCTGAGCTGGGAGAACGCCGACACCTACGACGCCGACGTGATCCTCTACGACACACGCACCCAGTCGCTCAAGCCCGAGGAGATGCTGAAGAAGCCCACCTTCGCCAAGCTCCCCGCGGTCAAGGCGGGCCAGCTCTACCCGTGGCGCGCCGAGGCCCCCTTCAGCTACCAGGGCTACGCGACGTTCCTGGAGGAGCTGGTGTCGAACCTGAAGAAGGCGAAGCCGCTTCAGTAGGCCCCGCGCACCTCGGTGATCTCGGCGAGGGGGAACTCCAGGTAGTCGCCCGCCTCCTCGCACCAGGCGTCGAGGGTGCCGGACCGCAGCTCGCCGTGGCTGATCGTGGCCGTCAGGCCGTCGGCCAGCGTGATGGCCGCCCGTACCCCGCGGTCGACGACGAAGCCGAGCAGCGACTGCTGGGCGGTCGGCAGCCTGGTCGCCATCCGGCCGATGACCGCCCAGGTACGGCCGTGCTTGTCGGTCTCCTCCCGGCCGGCCGCGACCAGGCGGCGGGCGTGCTCGTGCGGGTCGGGCGCGGGCTCGGCGAGCACGTACGGCGCCTGCGGATCGGCGCCGGCCGCGAACTCCGACAACTCGGCCACCTGCCCGCCGGGCAGCAGGATCAGCTTGCCGTGGTGCGGCTCCTCGGCCCTGGCCCGGTGGATGGTGATCTCGCCGGTGTCGGAGACGGGCACGGGGGAGTAGCCGTGCTCGCGCAGCGCGGCCAGCGTGCGTTCGGCCGGGGCCGCGCTGACCAGCACCGTGGGCGCCAGCAGCCGCAGGCCCAGCCGGGCCAGCCGCCGGTGACCGGCGATCTCGGCGAGCAGCCCGGTGTCGCCGGCCTGCACGACGCAGCCGACCGTGGTGACCGTCACCTCGCCGTGGCGGCGCGCGGTGTCGCGGACCAGGTACTCCAGCGGCTGCGGGATCGTGCCGACCGCGGCCAGCTCGTCGAGGAGTTCGTCGGCGTCGTAGCCGTGGTCGAGCGCGCCGCGCAGGCTCTCGGTGGTGAACCGCCACACCGAGGCCGCGCCGCGCGACTCCCGCTCGGCCACCCGGTCGAGCAGCGCCGCCAGCTCGGCCGACGGCGGCCCGGTGACGACCGCGGTCAGGTCGGGGCCGAACAGGGCGCTCCTGCGTACGCTGGCCAGCGCCCTCGTGGACGCCTCGGCCAGCACCGGATCGTGCTCGACCTGCGGCACGGCGTCGTCGTTCTCGTCGCCGGGGCTCGCGCCCAGCCCGGCCAGGGCACGCCCGAGGTCGGTGAGCGCGCCGTTGGCCAGCAGGCCGAGCAGCGTGGCCTCGTCCAGCACGGCCGGCGCGCACTCGGCCAGCAGCGCCTGGTCGAGCAGCGGCGCGTGCCAGTGGACGTTGCGCACCAGGCTGTCGCGGCCGGCCACGGCGGTGCCCGCGGGCAGGTCGGCGAGCGCCGCCAGCACCGCCCTGCGCACCCTGGCCACCGCGCTGCCCGAGGGGTCGTCGCCGAGCACGGTGGCGTACTTGCCGTCGATCTTGCGCAGGGACGAACGTTCCATGCGCCACCAGGCCGACAGCAACACGCGCAGCCGGGCCGAGCCCTCGTCGAGGCGCCAGCGGTCGAACCGCTCGGTGGGGATCATGCCGGCCGACTTCTCGTCCCAGGCCAGCAGCCTGGCCACGGCGCAGACCTCCAGCAGCAGGCGGGTCTCGTCCTCGTCGCAGCCGGTCTCCTTGGCCACCCTGCGGACCTCGCGTACGCCCACGCCGCCGGTCTTGAGCAGCGGCAGCGGCGTCTTGGAGGTGTTGTCGAGCAGGGCCGCGCAGCGCTCCACGACGTGCGGCGCGGCCAGCGTCATCAGGTGGTCGACCTCCTCGGGGTCGACCGGGATCGCCGCCATCTCGGGCGCCTCGGGCTGGAACGGCGGATGGTAGCCGGGGCCGCGCAGGCACAGCGCGACCTCGCGGGAGACCTCGGCGACGTGCCAGCTCGGGCGGAACAGCAGGCCGTGGTCGGCGCACCACTTCTCGGGTGTGCCGTGCATGACGAACCGGCCGCCGTCGACGTCGCGCGAGGGGCCGTCCCAGGCGAAGCGGCCCAGCAGCGCGAGCGTGCCCTCGGGGGCGGTGGCCGTCAGCCGGTCGAGGCGTACGGGGTCGGACAGCACCTCGATGACGCGGGCGATCGTTCGCCGTTTGTTGCCGTGGGAGGGCAGGCCGAGCGAGGCGGCCAGGGCGCGCAGGGCGTCGTTGCTGATCGTCCAGGAGTTGAGGTAGTGCTCAAGCGGCTCGCCCAGGCCGAGCGGGGCCGCCCACCACCGCGCCACGCCCTCGGCCAGATGGATCACGCCGTCGTCGTCGGGCCAGGCCAGCGCATGGTCGCACAGATGGTCGAGCCAGGGGGCCAGCGCCTCGCCCGGTACGCCGAGGAAGGCGGCCAGCCCCTCGGCCGTCGGCCGGCTCATGGTCAGGCCCGCCTCGGCCAGTTGCAGGGCGGGCAGCGGCAACCCGCGCATGGCCTCCATGACGGCGAAGCCGTTGCCCAGGCGCTGGGCCAGCGTGTCCAGCCGCCGCGGCCAGGGCGGCGCGATGGCGTCGGGCCTGTTGGCCAGGATGCGGGCAAGCCTGTTTTCGTCTACTGTTCGCAGCCAGCCGAGCAGGTGATCTTCCATCTGTCAGCACTCTCATGGGGTCGCTTGGGACTCACCGTGAGCCATGACCATCCACGGTAATGCAGAGCACCCCTCGTCAGGAGAGGACTGCCCAGACGATCTTTCCGTGGGGCGCGAGTGCCGACCACCCCCAGCGGAGGCTGAGCGATTCGACGATGTGGAGACCCAGGCCGCCGGTGTCAAGGGGGCCAGGGTATCGCAGCACGGGCACCGAGGTGCCTGGATCGGTGAACGCGCTGGTGACGAGCGACCCCCGGCGTACGAGTGACATGTGGACCGGGCGCTGGCAGCGGGGCTCGTCGAGGCGCAGGCCGTGGCGCAGGGCGTTGGTCGCGAGCTCGGAGACCACGAGTTCCATGTTCTCGACCAGCTCGCCCAGGCCCCAGCCCGAAAGGGTGCCGGTGGTGAAGCTGCGCGCGGAATGGACCGAGGACGCGGTGGGCGGGAGCACGTACGTGGCGCTCGCGGACGGTCCGGTGACCAGGAGATCGCGAGCCGCCTCCGGCCACCAGCCGACGGGCGGCCACCAGTCGAACGTGGTCCACTGGCCGGGCGCCGTGGTGAATTGCACGTGATCATTCTGCGGCAATCTCTCGTGCAGGTGCAAGAGCGAATGCACGTGCAGACATGTCGTGCAGGCGCTACGGTTCTCCCCAAGTGGTCAATATGGGGGAAAGGGGATCTTGTCCGCGGCCCATGATCTTTCGGCCGCTAAGTGACAGACTGTGTCTTCAAGGAAACGACACAAGGAGCAGCACGTGTCCATTGATCCGCCCGGCTCCGGCTCGACCGTTCGGCGCATCATGCTGGGTGCGAGCCTCAGGCGTCTGCGCGAGGCCTGTGGACTCGACCGCGGCCAGGCCGGATTCCACATCCGGGCGTCCGAATCCAAGATCAGCCGCATGGAGCTCGGGCGTGTCGGATTCAAGACACGGGACGTGGAAGACCTGCTCACCCTGTACGGCGTCGTCGACGATGCCGAACGCCGTGCCCTGCTGGAGATGGTCCGCGAGGCCAACACCCCCGGGTGGTGGCACAAGTACTCCGCCGAGCTGCCCTCGTGGTTCACGACGTACGTGGGCCTGGAGGAGGCCGCGAGCGTGATCCGCACTTATGAGGTGCAGTTCGTACCCGGCCTGCTGCAGACGGCCTCGTACGCGCGATCGGTCTTCCAGCTCGGCAACCCCGACGCGAGTCCGGACAAGATCGAGCGCCGCGTGCACATGCGCATGCAGCGCCAGGAGCGCTTCACCCAGAAGGACGGCCCCAAGCTGTGGGCCGTCATCGACGAGGCGGCGCTCAAGCGGACCATCGGCGGGCGAGAGGTCATGTCCGAGCAGCTTCAGCATCTGCTGGAAGTCGCCGCCCTTCCCAACATCACCCTCCAGGTGATGCCCTTCAGGTTCGGCAAGCACGCCGCCGAGGGGGGCGCGTTCAGCATCTTGCGGTTTCCCGAGTCCGACTTGTCGGACGTTGTCTACGTCGAGCAGCTCTGGGGTGCCCTGTACCTGGACAAGCGTGAGGACGTCGACCCGTACCTCACGGCCATGGAGCAACTGTGCGTGGAAAGCACCACGCCAGGGGGCACCGTCGAGCTCATCGGCGGTCTTCTCAGAAAGATGTAGATGAACCACACCTACAACGGCATGCCCGCGGCCGGCCTGACCCAGGTCGCCTGGCGCAAGAGCCGCTACAGCAACTCGCAGGGCAACTGCGTGGAGCTCGCGAAGCTTCCCGACGGTGGGATCGCGGTCCGCAACTCGCGTTTCCCCGACGGCCCTGCTCTCATCTATACCCGGGACGAGATCCGGGCCCTGGTGCTCGGGGCCAAGGACGGCGAGTTCGACGGCCTTCTCGTGTAACAGCCCGTTCACCTCCGGCGCGCTTCCTTAACGGGGGCGCGCCGGAGGCGTAACCGGCGTGGTCCTTCCGCCGGTCAGGATGTGGCACATGCTCGACCAGATGACTCTGTACCCGATCGCCGACGACGTGCTGTTCGCGCCGGGCGGCAAGGTCGTGATCCGCACGTACGGCGTCGCGCCCGCGGGCGCCTCCGTCTCCTACCGCACCTGGGTGACCGGCCTGCGCGACCAGCCGCGCTACTGGCACTGGGGCCACTTCGAGGACGCCGCCTCGGGGCACCGCCGGGTGCTGGAATGGCTCACCGGCAGGGGGCCGCAGCCTTCCCAGGCGGTGGCCTGATCGCTATCCTCGTGCCAAGCAAATGCTTGGTAGAGGAGGCGTGGTGCGGCGCGCGATCCACCTGCTCGAAGAGGTCGACTTCCGGCCGATGAACTCCAGACGCCCGCTGGAGTACCTGACCTGGCTGACCCGCTACAAACGCGAGGACGAGAGCCGCGACGCCCCCGCCCTGACCTCCGGCATGTCCATCAGGTCCCGCGAGATCGACCTCGTCGGCGCCTTCTACGCCGTCGGCATCACCGGACATCCCCAGTTCAAGGCCGTCACGCTGTGGGACTGCCACGGCGGGTGGGACGGCGGCTGGCGGCAGATGATGGGCATCTACCAGGGCGTCGACGAGCGCCTGTTCCTGTCCGACATCGACGACCTGCGCTTCTCCGCCTTCTCCAGGCCGCTCGGCGCCGCGCCGGGCTGCCCGCCGCTCGGCCGGGCGCCCGCCGCCGAGTTCTACCTCTTCGAGAGCGCCCGCGTACGCCCCGGCGCCGCGCTCGACTACCTGGAGGCCGTACGCACCGAGCGCGCCCCCCTGCTGGCCGAGCACGGCCACACCCTGACCGGCCTGTACGAGGTGCTGTTCTGCGACACCGAGGCCGTCACCATGTGGGCCGTCTCCCTGGACGACCACCTCGCCACCCAGCGGGCCCGCGACGCCGCCCTCGGGCTCGACGACGAGGTCCGGCCCGACCCCCGCCTGCTCGACTGGGGCAAACGGGCCCGCCGCTACCTCGAAGGCCCCTGGCGCGAGACGCTGCTCGCGCCGTTTCCCGGCAGCCGTCTGGCGTACGGGCCCCCGCCGGGTTAGCGTCGGCTGCGGAGGCAGCCATGACGGACTCGTACCTCTACGACGGGCCGGGCGAGGCCGACCACCTCGCCGCGTGCCCGGAGTGCAGCGCGGCCCTCGCGCTGGTGGGCCTGCCGGAGACGGCGGCCGAGCCGCCGCCGACGCTGCGCGAAGCGGTGTTGTCGGGAGCCCGCCGCCGGCGCGCGCCCGCGGCGCTCGGCGTGGCGTCCGTGACGGTGCCGTACGCCGAGCAGGTCGCGCTCATGGACGACCTGCTCGCCGAGCTGAGCCTGCCCCAGTGGGACGCGCCGATCGCCCGGCACGGAACCGTCCGCGACCTGGTCGGGCACCTGGCGGCCAACGACGCCACCGTGGCGGCGTTCATGGGCCTGCCCGGCGCGGGGACGGCCAGGGAGCACCGGCGCTGGCGCGACCAGGCCGGCTCGCTGCTCGAACGGGTCTCGCGGGCCGGCGAGGTGCTGCTCGGCGTCGAGGTGGCGCTGGCCGGGGTGCGTCCGGCCCGCGCGCCGCTGCGCCAGGCCATGATCCAGCGCACCTTCGAGACCTGGACGCACGCCGACGACATCAGGGCCGCCACCGGCCGCCCGCCCGCGCCGCCGCGCGACGAGCACGTGCACCTGATCGCCGAGTTCGGCCTGGCACTGCTGCCGCGGGCGCTGAAGGGGGCGCGCCGGGACGTCTCGGTCACCGTCGTGCTGACCGGGCCCGGGGGCGGCACGTGGACCGTCCCGCTCTCGCGCGCCGCCGGCCGGGTCGCCACGCTCGTCTCGGCCGACGCGGTCGGCTTCTGCCGTCTGCTGGCCGGCCGAAGACCGCCGGACACCTTCCCGTACGCGGCCGAAGGCGACCCCGCCCTCGCCCGCGACCTCATCCACGCCGCCGCCACCCTGGGCTGCGACTGATGGGCCCGGCGAGGGAGTGCCGCCGATGAACACCGACGGGGAGATCCGCGCCCGGCTGGTCGCGGGGGAGATCGGGGCGCTCGCCGACGCGTACGACCGCCACGGCGCGTACGTCTACGGGGTCGCCGTACGGGTGACCGGGAGCCGGGCGACCGCCGAGGAGATCACCCAGAACCTGTTCGCCGACCTGTGGGCGCGACCGCAGTCCTACGACCCCGCCCTCGGCTCCCTGCGGGGCTGGCTGGTCAGCCGGGCCCTGCACGAGTCGGCGATGCGCGCCAGGGTCAGCTGACCGGCGAGTTCCAGCTCACCAGCACCGGCTCGGAGTGCTCGAACCCGAGCCGCGAGTAGGTGCCGGTGTCGAGCTTCAGCAGGCGGCCGTCCCGCGCGTCCAGGCGCAGCCAGCGGGCGGCCAGCACACGCAGGAAATGGCCGTGCGCCACCAGCACGACCCGGCCCTCGGCCCGCCTGGCCCGTTCGATCACCCGGTCGGCCCGCGCGGCCACCTGCGCGGCGCTCTCGCCGGGATGCTCGGCGTCACCGGGGATCACGCCGTCACGCCACAGGTACCAGCCGGGCCGGGTCTTCCTGATCTCCGGCGTGGTGATGCCCTCGTAGCCGCCGTAGTCCCACTCCCACAGATCCGGGTCGACCTCGTAGTCCGTCAATCCGGCCAGCTCCGCCGTACGGCGGGCCCGCTGCGCGGGGGAGACCAGCGTCAACCCGAACGTATTGCCCTTGACCAGCGGCGCCAGCGCCCTCGCCTGATCCTCCCCCTCCGACGTCAACGGCAGGTCGGTACGGCCGGTGTGCTTGCCGGCCGTGCTCCATTCGGTGGCTCCGTGCCTCAACAACAACAACTCATCCATGTGCCCCATCATCCGGCAGGTCCGCCAGCTCCTCGACGACGGGGGTGAAGGCGGGCAGGTCACGCTCGTGGTGCAGCACGAAGTAGGTGACGCCGTGCTCGTCGCGCCAGTGGCGCAACTTGTCGGCGATGTCGCGGCGGGTGCCGAGCAGCACCTGCGGTGTGCCGCCCAGCCCGGAGCTGTCGGCGGCGCTCCACGACTCCTCCGGCTTGCGTTCGCCCACCTGGACCACGCTCGTGCCGACCTCCAGCCGGTCGTGGCGGGGGCTGTCGCGCAGCAGCGCCAGCTTGGCGAGGAACGCCGCCGGCCCGGCGTCGAGCGGGTCGGGGCCGCTGCCGTCGGCCCTGACGCGGGTGCCGAGGTTGACGATGTCGGCGTGCTCGGCGGCCAGGCGCAACATGCGGGGGCCGCCGCCGCCCAGCAGGATCGGCGGGTGGGGGCGCTGGACCGGTCGTGGCTGCTGCTCCAGCCCGGCGAGCCGGTAGTGCGCGCCGTCGTACGTCAGCGGGCCGCCGCGCCACAGGCCCTTGATCACCTCCAGGGCCTCGCGCAGCCGGTCGAGGCGGGTCCCGGGCGGGTCCAGGCGCAGCCCGGCGCCCGCGTACTCGCCGGCCATCCAGCCGGTGCCGAGGCCGAGCTCCAGTCGTCCGCCGGACAGGACGTCCAGGGTGGCGGCCTCCTTGGCCAGCACGGCCGGGTGCCGGAAGTCGTTGGCGAACACCAGCGTGCCGACGCGCAGCCGGGTGGTGGCGCACGCCGCCGCCGTTAGCGCCGCGATCGGCGCGAACCTGGGGCCGACCAGGTGGTCGGGGACCAGCAGCACGTCGAAGCCGGCCCCCTCCAGCCGCCTGGCCTTCTCGGCCCACGCCTTGCCGGACTCCGCCTCGCGTATGACCGCGCCGAACCTGAACCGCCGCACGGCATCCTCCTCGCCCGGCATCTTACCAAGCGCTTGCTTGGAGTGGCAGACTGGTCGCCATGGAGATCCCGGTACGCCAGGCGACGGACGACGAGGTGGCGTTCTTCGGCGAGCACGGCTGGGTCCGCCTGGACCGGCTGGTCGATCCCGGCGCGGTGGCCGCGCTGCGCGAACGGGCGCGCGAGCGCCTGCGGGCCCGGAGCCGGGCCAGGGAGACACTGGTCGACCAGGCGTTCGGCCAGTCACGCGACATCGCCGCCGAGGACGCGCTGTTCGGCGCGCTCAGCACCAGCCCGGCCATGGGCCGCAACGCCGTACGGCTGCTGGGCGGGGTGCGGGCCGTGCGCGTGCAGGTCACCAACCTGCTGGTCAAGGAGCCGGGCGAGCACGGCGCCACCGAGTTCCACCAGGACTTCCCGTGGATGCCCATGGACCGCTCGGCCATGCTGACCGTGTGGCTGGCGCTGGCCGACGTGCCCGCCGACATGGGGGCGCTGCGCTTCTACAGCGGCTCCCACCGCTGCGGCCTGCTCGGGCGCAGCTTCACCCGCGCCGGGGACGACCAGCTCAGCCAGCATCCCTGGATCGAACGGCTGGAGTTGTCGCCGCCCCTGGACCTCAAGGCCGGGGACGCGACCGTGCACCACGCGCTCACCGTGCACGGCGCGCCCGCCAACCGCCGCGACGGCGACCGCCTGTCGTTCACCGTCACCTACTTCGACGCCGACGCCCTCTACACCGGGCTGCCGTACCGGCAGACCGACGGGCTCGGGCTGGAGGTCAACCGGCCCTTCGAGCACGAGAGGTTCCCGTGCCTGAGACCGTGAGGGGACCGGTCGCCGACCTCGGGGCGACGCTGATGCACGAGCACGTGTTCGGGCTCAGCCCGGAGATCCTGTGGAACTGGCCGGACGTGCCGGAGGGCTGGGACCTGGACAGGCGGGCGCGGGAGGCGGCGGCCAAGCTCGACGCGCTCAAGGCCGAGGGCGTGGACACCGTCGTCGATCTCACCGTCGTGGGTCTCGGCCGGTACGTCCCCGCCGTCCAGCGGGTGGCCGAGCTGACCGGCGTGAACATCGTGGCCGCCACCGGGCTCTACACCTACGACGCGCTGCCGCCGTACTTCGGCAACCGGGGGCCGGGGTCGCTGTTCGGCGGGCCGGACCGGCTGGCCGAGTTCTTCGTCCGCGACATCGCCGAGGGGATCGGGCGGACCGGCGTGAAGGCGGCCATGCTCAAGTGCGCCTCCGACCACCTGGGGATGACCAAGGGCTGCGAGCGGGTGTTCCGGGCCGTGGCCGAGGCCCACCTGGCCACCGGCGTGCCGATCACCACGCACTCGCACAGCGCGTCCAGGGGTGGGCTGGAGCAGCAGCGGCTGCTCGGCTCGCTCGGCGTGGACCTGGAACGGGTGGTCATCGGGCACGCGGGCGACTCGACGGATCTCGCCTACCTGGAGGAACTGGTGGCGAACGGCTCGTACCTGGGCATGGACCGGTTCGGCATCGAGACGATCAGCCCGTTCGAGGATCGGGTGGCGGTGGTGGCCGCGATGTGCGAACGCGGTCACGCCGGAAAAATGGTGTTAGGTCACGATTCTTACTGTTTTAACGATCGATTTGACTCCGACGTCGTACGGCGGCGGCACCCGAACTACCACCTCCTCCACATCTCCCGCGACGTCGTGCCCGAACTGCGCAGGCGCGGCGTCACCGGCGACCAGCTCCACCAGATGCTCGTCGGCAACCCCCGGAGGATCTTCCGATGACCGAGGACTTCGACGTCGACTCCGACTGGCACGTCGCCGCGCCGTACGACTTCCTGCGCCGGCTGCGCGCCGAGCGGCCGGTGTTCCGCAGCGAGCACCTGGGCGCGTACGGGCTGACCCGCCACGCCGACGTGCGCGCCGCGTACGGCGACCCGGGACGCCTCTCCTCGGAGGGCTCCCTGACGATCTCCCGCAGCCTCACCCCGGAGACCCGCGCCAAGCTGGGCGAGCACGGCTCGTTCCTGTCCAGCTTCGTGGCCAACGTGGACCCGCCCGACCACACCCGCCTGCGCCGCTCGGTCTCCAGGGCCTTCACGCCCCGGGCGGTCGCCGCCATGGAGGAACGCTTCAGGCGGCTGAACGAGGACGTCCTCGACCGGGTCGCCCCCCGGGGCCGGGCCGACTTCGTCGGCGAGATCGGGCACGAGCCGTCGATCAAGCTGACCGCGCGCTTCATCGGCGTGCCCGAGGCCGACGAGGCGTTCGTGCGGGCGCACGTCAAGGACTGGTTCATGTTGTTCCTGTCGCCGCAGCCGCCCGCCCGCCAGCTTGAGCTGGCCGACAGCTTCCTGGCCTACCTCGACTACGTCGACCGCCTGGTGGCCGCCCGCGCCAAGGATCCCCAGGACGACTTCACGTCCCTGATGACCTCGCTGATCGGCGACGAGCTGACCCACCGGGAGGTCGTCGAGCTGATCTCCACGATCCTGCTCGGCGGCAACGACACCGTCCCGAACCAGCTCGGCAACAGCGTCCTGCGGCTGCTGCGCGAGGACGCCTGGCCGGTGCCGCCCGCGCTGGTCCCGGGCGCGGTCGAGGAGTGCATGCGCATCGACGGCGCCTCGCTGGGCTCGTTCCGGCACGCCGTCACGGACGTGTCCCTGCACGGCGTGACGATCCCGGCGGGCTCGCTCGTCCTGCTGTCCACCGACTCCGCCGGGCACGACGAGACCGTCTTCCCCGATCCCGAACGTTTCCGCATCGACCGTCCCAACGCCGCCGACCACCTGGTCTTCGGGTACGGCATCCACTTCTGCGTCGGCGCCGCGCTCGGCCGCCTGCAGTTGCGCACCGCGCTCGACGTACTCGGCCGGCGCCTGCCGGGGCTGCGGCTCGTCCCGGACGCGCCCGTCGCCTACCGCCGGTCGCTCGTGGGACGCGGGCTGAGCGCGCTGGAGGTGGAGTGGTGACGTACGGCACGGCCGCGTCCGGGCGGTCCGACGGGCGGTTCGAGGGACGGCCCGAGGGGCGGTTCGACGGGCGGGTGGCGCTGGTGACGGGGGCGGGGTCCGGGATCGGCGCTGCCTGCGCGGCCCGGCTGGCCGCCGAGGGCGCCTGCGTGGGCGTGCTCGACCTGCGGGCGGCGAGCGCCCGTGCCACGGCCGCCGCCGTCCGGGCCCACGGCGGCACCGCCATGGCACTGACCTGCGACGTATCGGACGAGAAGCAGGTGGAGGAGTCGGTGGCCGAGCTGGTCGCCTCCTTCGGGCGCGTGGACGTGCTGCACTCCAACGCCGCCTGCCTCGACCGCGACGTCTACGGCCGCGACCGCGACCTGGCCGCCATGGACGCGGCCGTCTGGGACCGTACGATGGAGGTCAACCTGCGCGGCGCGATGCTCCTGGTCAAGCACGTGATCCCGGTGATGCCGGACGGGGGCGCGATCGTCCTGACGTCCTCGGTGTCGGGCCTGACCGGGGACGTGGACCACGCCGCGTACGGCACCTCGAAGGCGGCCCTGATCGGCTTCACCCGCTACGTCGCCACGATGTACGGCGCGCGCGGCATCCGCTGCAACGCCGTCGCCCCCGCCCTCGTCATGACCGCCGCCGCCGAGCGCGCCCTCGGCCCGCGGCAACTCGCCGACAAGGCCGCCGAACGCCTCCTGCCCTGGCCGTGCGTCCCCGGCGACGTGGCCGACCTGGTGGCCTTCCTGGCCTCGTCCGAGTCCCGCTGCATCACCGGCCAGACCATCGCCCTCGACAGCGGCACCCTGACCCACCGCCCCGAACACGCCATCCACCGCTCCCGCCCCTGACGGCGCCGCGCGGCCCTTGCGTACGTCTGGGTGTGGGGCGGTGGGGCGCGGGTGGGAGGGGGGATTTAGGGTCGGTGGCAGCAAGCGGACCAAGGGGGATGTATGGAGCCTGTCGCTGTCGGTCTGATCGGGGCGGGGCCCTGGGCGGAGATGGCGCACGCGCCGATGCTGGCCAGAGGCCCCCACACCAGGCTCGCCGGTGTCTGGGCCGGCCGCCCCGAGCAGGCCGCCAGGCTCGGCGCCCCCGTGTACGAGCGCGTCGAGGAGCTGTTCGACGCCTGCGAGGCCGTCGCCTTCTGTGTGCCGCCCGGCGTACAGGCCGAACTGGCCGTCCGCGCCGCCCATGCCGGCAAGGCGCTGCTGCTGGAGAAGCCGCTCGCCGACTCGGTGGCGGGCGCCATGCGGGTGGCCGAGGCCGTCGCGGAGTCGGGCGTGCCCTCGCAGATGATGCTCACCCTGCGCTACGCCACCCCCACCCGCACCTTCCTGGCCCGCTGCGCCGAGATCCAGCCGTTCGGCGGCCACGCCGCCAACATCTCCGGCGCGCTGCTCGGCGACAACCCGTTCGCCACCCCCTGGCGGCTGGAACGCGGCGCGCTGCTCGACGTGGGCCCGCACGTGATCGACCTGCTGGACGCCGCGCTCGGCCGGATCACCGGCGTGCGCGCGCACGGCCACCCGCTCGGCTGGACCGGGCTGCTGCTGGACCACGAGGGCGGCGCGGTCAGTGAGGCGTCCCTGTGCATGGCGGCCGTCGGCGACCTGCCGCCCTCGACCGTCGAGGTGTACGGCCGGACCGGCAACGCCGTCCTGCTGCCCGGCGATGAGGACCCCCTGGAGACGGTGGCGGAGGAGTTCGCGAGGACCGTCCGGCGCGGCGGCGGCCATCCGCTCGACGCGGCGCACGGCCTGCGGCTCCAGGAGATCCTCGCCGAGGCGGAAGCCCAGCTCGCCTCCTGAGGCCCAACTCGCTTTCTGAGGTCTGGCCCCCTTGACGTTGAGGATTTCCGGGGGATTGATAACGTTTGTCCGACGCGCAGTGCTGCAGCGAAGTCCGGTGCGAATCCGGCGCTGTCCCGCAACTGTCATAGCCAGGTCGCCTGCCGCTGCGCCGACGTCATCAACCCTCGTGGAAAAGGGTGATCCGTCGCTCATCGCGGGTCTCTCGGTTCCGACAGTGTGAAAGGACTACTCGTGAGGCCCGTACGCACGGCCTTCGCGGGCGCGCTGCTGGGAACGCTCGTCCTGGCCGGATGTGGCCAGACCGGCGCCAATGTCGCCCCCTCCGAATCCCCCACCCAGACCGCCGCGGCGGCGAGCACCGGGGACTTCCCGGTCACCGTCGAGGCCGGGAACGGCCAGGTCACCCTGGCCAAGAAGCCGGAGCGCATCATCTCGCTCTCGGCCACCCACACCGAGACGCTGTTCGCGATCGGCGCGGGCCCCCAGGTCGTCGCGGTGGACGACCAGTCGAACTACCCGCCCGAGGCCCCCAAGAGCGACCTGTCCGGCTTCAAGCCGAACGTCGAGGCCATCGTCGCCAAGAAGCCCGACCTGGTCATCCTCTCCAACGACCAGGACAAGATCGTGGCCGAGCTGGCCAAGGTGAACGTCCCCGTCCTGCTCGAACCGGCCGCGACCAAGCTGGACGAGGCGTACGAGGAGATCGCCGAGATCGGCGCGGCCACCGGCAACAAGGCCAAGGCCGACGAGGTCGTCTCCGGCATGAAGTCGGCCCTGGACAAACTGGCCGCCGACGCCCCCAAGGACAAGAAGCTCACCTACTACCACGAGCTCGACCAGACGCCGTACGCCGCCACGTCCGGGACGTTCATCGGCCAGGTCTACGCCATGTTCGGCCTGACCAACATCGCCGACAAGGCCCCGGACGCGGCGGGCGGCTACCCCAAGCTGTCGGCCGAGTTCGTCGCCCAGTCCGACCCCGGGCTGATCTTCCTGGCCGACGTCAAGTGTTGTCAGCAGAGCAAGGAGACGCTGGCCAAGCGGCCCGGCTGGAAGAACCTCTCGGCCGTCAAGAACGACCAGGTGATCCAGCTCGACGACGACCTCGCCTCCCGCTGGGGGCCGCGCGTCGTCGACCTGGCCCAGGCGATCGGCGCGGCCGTGGCCAAGGCCGGCGGCGCGGGCTGACGTGACGGGCAAGGCGCAGCCGTCGCGGGCGCGGCCGGTCTGGGTGGCGGGCGCCCTCGTCCTGCTCGCCGTCACGATGGTCGCCGGGCTGCTCGGCGGCGCGGCGGACATCTCGCCGTGGCAGGTGGTCCTCCAGGTGGTGGACTGGCTGCCGTTCGTCTCGGCCGACTCGGGCCTCGCGCCGGTCGAGCAGGGCCTGCTGTACGAGCTGCGCCTGCCCAGAGTGCTCGTCGCCGCGGTCGTGGGCGGGCTGCTGGCCATGGCCGGGGCCGGGTACCAGGGCGTGTTCCGCAACCCGCTGGCCGACCCGTACCTGCTGGGGGCCGCCTCCGGCGCCGGGCTGGCCACGACGCTGGCCATCGTGCTGCTGCCGGGGACGAGCGCGAGCATCCCCGTCGCCGCCTTCGCGGGGGCGGTGGGCGGGGTGTTCCTGGCGTACACGCTGGGCAACGCGGCCGGCCGCTCCGGCGGCGGCACCGCGACGCTGGTGCTGGCCGGGGTCGCGGTCACGTCGTTCCTGACCGCGATCCAGACGTTCGTCCAGCAGCTCAAGGTCGAGCAGCTGGAGCGCATCTACTCCTGGATACTCGGCGACGTCGGCGGCGGGTGGGACCAGCTCACGCTGGTCCTGCCGTACGCCGTGGTCTCGGCCACGCTGCTCCTCCTGCACGGCCGGATGCTGGACGTGCTCAGCGTCGGCGAAGAGGAGGCCGGCAGCCTCGGCGTACGCGCCGGCCGGGTACGCCTGACCGTGCTCGTGGCCGCCTCCCTGGCCACCGCTTCGGCGGTCGCGGTGAGCGGGCTGATCGGGTTCGTCGGCGTGGTCGTGCCGCACGTGGTCCGGCGGCTGGCGGGCGGTTCGTACCGGATCGTGCTGCCGCTGTCGTTGATCGGCGGCGCGGCGTTCCTCGTGCTGGCCGACCTCATCGCCCGTACCGTGATCGCGCCGGCGGAGTTGCCCATCGGCGTCGTGACGATGTTCGTCGGGGCGCCGTTCTTCGTCGGCGTGCTGCGCATGACCCGGCGGGTCGCCACGTGATCGGCGTGCGGGCCCTGTCGGTGCGCCTCGGCGAGCGCGACGTGCTGACCGGCGTCGACCTGCGCGTACGGCGCGGCGAATGGCTGGCGATCATCGGGCCCAACGGCGCGGGCAAGTCCACGCTGCTCAAGACCGTCGTCGGCGCCGTCACCCCGCACCGGGGCGACGTCGTCGTGGACGAGCGGCCCGCCGCCGGGCTCAAGCCCCGCGAGCGCGCCAGGCTGCTGGCCTACGCCCCGCAGGCGCCCGCCCTGCCGCCCGACATGACGGTCTTCGACTACGCGCTGCTGGGGCGCACGCCGTACATCCCCTATCTGGGACGGGAGAGCCGGCACGATCGCGAGGTGACCGCGTCCGTGCTCGACCGGCTGGACCTGACCTCCTTCGCCGGACGCCGCGTCGGCGAGCTGTCCGGCGGCGAGCGCCAGCGCGTCGTGCTGGCCAGGGCGCTGGCCCAGCAGGCCCCCGTGCTGCTGCTCGACGAGCCCACCACCGCGCTCGACCTCGGCCACCAGCAGCAGGTGCTCGAACTCGTCGACCGGCTCAGGCGCGCCGACGGCCTGACCGTCGTCACCACCCTGCACGACCTGACCGTCGCCGGCCTGTACGCCGACTCCCTCATGCTGCTGGCCGACGGCCGCGCCGCCGCCGCGGGCCGTCCCGACCAGGTGCTCACCGAGTCCCTGATCGGACGGCACTTCGACGCCCGTGTCAAGATCGAGCCGGGCCCGGACGGCCGGCCCGTGGTCCACCTGGTACGAGGGGGAACGTGAAACTGACCTATCGCGTGGAGGAGGGCACCCGGTTGGGCTCCCTGCTGTGGGAGTTCGGTCCGGGCTTCCGCATGATCTCCTCGGCCATGCTCGGCGGCGGCATCGGCCCCCGCGAGTGGGTGCTGAACGCCCAGGTGGTCGCCGGTTACGCGCGGATGGACCCGGTCGACCACCTGATCTCGCTGGGCCCGTCCGGACCCGGCGTCGGCATGCTGACCGCCGCCTCGGTCGACCGGTACGTCCGGGCCGCCGACGGGGGAGCCGAGGCCGTGGCCACCGTCGGGCTGCTCGTCCCCACCTGGGCCGCCGCCCCGGAGGGCGCCGCCGACCCCGAGCTCGCCCCCATGAAGGTCGGCACCGTCAACATCGTGACCGTCCTGCCCGTGGCCATGACCGACGCCGCCCTGGTGAACCTGGTCATGACCGTCACGGAGGCCAAGACCCAGGCGCTGCTGGAGGCCGGTTTCCCCGGCACGGGCACGGCCTCGGACGCCGTCTGCGCGGTGGTCCCGGACCACGGGCCCGAGGAGCTCTTCGGCGGCCCGCGCTCGGAGTGGGGAGCCCGCGCGGCCCGCGCCGTCCACGCCGCCGTCCGCCGCGGCGCCGAGGCGTGGCGTCCCGGCGACTACCCGGGCGCCCGTCCCTCCGGCGGGGACGGCCCCGACGGGCTCATCCGGCCGGACTGACCGGCCCCGCGGCCTCGAAGCCGTAGTCCTCGTACGCGCCGCGCGGGGTGACGTGGCCCGACTCCAGGTCGGCCAGGATCGCCGCCGGGTCCCGTTCGGACGGGGGGCCGAGGCCGCCTCCGCCCGTCGTCTCCACGACGAACGCCTCGCCCGCCGCGAACCGTACGTTGTTCACCTTCGAGGCCAGGCGTTCCATCTGCCCGTCCAGATGACGCCGGTGGAAGCCGCCCACCCGGCCGGGCAGGCCGCCGTCCCGGCCCGGGGGCGGCAGGCGGAGGCGGTCGCCGCGGGTGGTGACGTGGCAGTCGGCCAGGAAGCGGTAGACCGTACGCGAGCCGAGCCCGCCCCTGAAGCGGCCGGGGCCGCCGGAGTCGGGGATCGTGCCGATGGACTCCACGATCAGCGGGCAGCGGCTCTCCACCGGCTCGGCCTGCGGCACCGAGTTGCGGCCGATGCCGAAGTGCACGCCCGTCGCGTCGGGACCGTCCAGGCCCGGCCGGGCGCCTACCCCGCCGAAGTCGTAGGACAGATGGATCCAGTACGGCGCCCCCACCGCCGCGATCGAGAACGGCTGCAGGATCCCGCTCGCCGCGATCGCCCGTTCCGGCACCGCGTCACCCAGCGCCTGGAACACGGCCTCCATGGCGGCGTAGATGGGGACGTACCGGCCGCCGCAGGGGTGGGGGGAGCGGGCGTTCAGCAGGGAGCCCTCCGGCAGGACGACCTCGATCGCGCGCAGACAGCCGTCGTTCATCGGGATCGTGGGATCGAGGAAGCAGCGGACCGCGAAGACGGCCGCGGCGAGCGACTGCGACGCCGAGGCGTTGATCGCGGCGGGCACCTGCGGCCCGGTGCCGGTGAAGTCGAGCACGGCCGCGTCGCCGCCGAGCGTCACGGCGACGCGGACGTGGTGGGCCACGCCGGGACGCACGCCGTCGTCGTCGATCGGGTACGACGCCTCGAACCGCCCCCGGGGCAGCTCGGCCAGCGCCGCGCGGGTCCGGGTCTCGGTGTGGTCGAGGTAGTCCTCGACGCCCGCGGCCAGCCCGTCCTCGCCGTGCTCGGCCATCAGGGACTCCAGGCGGGCGGCGGCCACCGCCGTCCCGGCCACCAGCGCCCGTACGTCGCCCATCACCTTGTCGGGTGTACGGCTGTTGGCCCGCAGGATGGCCTCGACGGCCGGTTCGAGTCCGTCCCGGGTTGCCAGGCGGACGGGCGGGAGCTGGAGCCCTTCGAGGAAGACGTCGGTGGCCAGCGGGGCCATGCCGCCGGCCGACAGCCCGCCCAGGTCGGAGACGTGGATCATGGTCGCGGTGAAGTACACCGGGACGCCGCCCGCGAACACCGGCCGGTAGACCAGCAGGTCGTTGGTGTGCACGCCGCCCCGGTAGGCGTCGTTGAGCGCGTACGCCTCGCCGGGCCGCATGGTGTGCGGCGGGAAGTCCTTCAGCAGCTCGGGCAGGGCCACCTTCAGGGCCATGCTGTTCATCAGCGTGGTGGCCATGGACTGCGCGATCAGGCGGCCCCCGGAGTCCAGGACGGCCGCCGAGGCGTCGGAGCCCTCCACGACGAACGTCGACCAGGCCGAGCGCACCACCACGATGCCGGCCTCCTCGGCGGCCACGACCAGCGCGTTCCTGAGCACCTCGGCGGTCAGCGAGTCGTTCACGCGGCGCCGTCCCCGGTCAGGAGCACGGCTCCGGCGGCGCCGGGCGCGGCGTGCCAGCCGGGCGGGACCACGATCGTGGACTCGGCGTCCTCGACGATCGCCGGGCCGCCCACACGATCCAGCGTGGCCCGGGTGTGCACGGGGACGTCGGCGTACCCCCCGGCCTCGGGGAAGTACGCCCTCCTCCGCCCGGGTGTCCCTGCCCGCGCGCCCGTGGCGGGCGGCGGGGTGGCGGGGACGCCGGTCGCGGGGGGGTCGGTGACGCGGACGCGGTAGCTGACCAGCTCGATCTCCCCTTGCTGCGCGATCCCGTACACCTGCGCATATTTCGCGAAGAATCGGGACTCAAGCTCTTCCCGTGACTCCGACCACTCCACCGTCAGCTCGTGCGACTGGCCCCTGAACCGCACGTCCACCGACCGCGCCACCCGCACCTCCGGGACCCCCAGGTCGGCGGCGGCCTCGGCGGCCAGCCCGGCGAAGATCCCCTCCGGGTCGCCCGCGTCCAGCCGCGACAACACCCGGTCCGTCGACAGCGCCCCCGCCAGCAGCCCCGCCGCCGAGGCCACCCCGCAGTACGCCGGCACCACCACCGTCGTGATCCCGAACCGCCGCGCCACCCCGGCCGCGTGCATCGGCCCCGCGCCCCCGAACGCCACCAGCGCGAACCCGCGCGGGTCGATCCCGCGCTGGACCGTCACCACGTGCACCGCCGAGGCCATGGCGGCGCTCACGATCTCGTGCACGGCGTGCGCCGCCGCCTCCCGCGACACCCCGAGCGGCCCGGCGAGCCGGTCCAGGGCCTTGGCCGCGAGCGGCGCGGAGAGCGGGATCGAGGCCGAGGAGAGGTAGCCGAGCACGAGGTTCGCGTCCGTGACGGTGGGGTCGCCGCCGCCGAGCCCGTAGCAGGCGGGGCCGGGGGAGGAGCCCGCCGAGCGCGGGCCCACGCGCAGCGCGCCCGCCGGGTCCAGCCACGCGATGCTGCCCCCGCCCGCGCCGACCTCGGCCAGGTCGATGGCCGGCGTCTTGATCGGCACGCCGGTGCCCGCGCGCCGCCCGCCGAAGCTGCCCTTGCCGCCCACGTGGAACTCGTGGGTGATCTCCGGACGGCCTCCGCGCACCACGCACGCCTTGGCCGTCGTGCCGCCCATGTCGAAGGAGATCACGTCCGGCAGCCCGGTGCCCGCCGCCGCCAGCACCCCGGCGGCCGGTCCCGACTCGATGGCGGCCACGGCGCGTCCGGCGGCCAGCTCGGCCGAGATCACCCCGCCGCCCGACTCCATGACGTGGACGGGGGCGTCGATCCCCATCGCGGCCAGGCATTCGCGCAGGCGCGACAGGTAGGAGGCCATCAGCGGGCCGATGTAGGCCGACATGATGGTCGTGGTGGCGCGCTCGTACTCGCGGATCTCCGGCCAGATCTCGCAGGAGGCCACCACGTGCGGCACGCGTTCGCGCAGGATCGCCGCCGCCTGCCGTTCGTGGGCGGGCTCGGCGTAGGAGTGCAGCAGGCAGACGGCCGCCGAGGTGATGCCGCGCCGGGCGATCTCCGCCGCGGCCCGACGTACCGAGGCGGGGTCGAGGGGGGTCAGGACGTCGCCTCGGGCCGAGACGCGCTCGTCCACCTCGAAGCAGTCGCCGGGCGCGACCGGGGGAGGGGGCGGCGTGAAGCGCAGGTCGTACCGGTCCTCCTCCACGCGGGCGTAGCGGCCGAGCGGTACGACGGCGCGAAAGCCCCGGGTGGTCACGAACGCCACCCGCGCGCCCGTACGTTCGAGCACCGCGTTGGTGGCCAGCGTGGTGGCGTGCACGACGCGGGTGACCCGCGCGGGGTCCACGGATCCGAGCACGCGAGTAACGCCGGTGACTATGCCGGCGATGGGGTCGTCGTGGGTGCTCAAACACTTCGCCACGGCGGCGACGCCGTCCGGGCCGCTCAGGACCACGTCAGTGAAGGTGCCGCCGACATCGACGCCGATCGCGTACCCCATCCCGGTACGTTAAGGCCCCGAGCAAGCGCTTGTCTATGTATCGATCTCTTGACTTACCGCATCTGATTGGGAACCTGGACCTATTCAGTGTTTGGAGCAAAGATGGCGCGCATCACAGCTCTGGCGGGCGGCGTGGCGGCGCTGCTCGTGCTGCTCGCGATCCCCTCGATCCCCGCCGCGGCGCACAACCATCCCAGCGGCATCACCGACCTGGTGACGCCCGCCGTGGTGCGCGTGGAGGCGGTGTCCCACGTCGAGATCACCCTGCTCGACCACATCGGCGAGCTCAAACACGTGGAGCGCTCCTACGACATCCCGTTCGCGTCGGGCACCGGGACGGTCGTCAACCCCGAGGGTGACGTCGTCACGCTCAGACGCAACGCGGTCAACCCCAACGACGTCGCCGTGTACGCCGCCAACAAGATCTTCGCCGAGCACCACAAGGTCAAGATCCCGCTGGACTACGAGAAGCACACGCTCAAGGACGACCAGCTCAACCACCACCTCCAGGAGTGCTACCCGCCGAAGACCAGCACCGCCACCTGCATCATCGACGTCACCACCGACATCACGGTGTTCCCCAACGTCTCGCCGGCCAGCGAGACCGGCCTGAAGTACAAGTGCATCAAGGCCGGCAAGACCCCCGACACCCCCGCCGTGCTGATCCCGCTCACCCCCGCCTCCGGCGGCGTCGGCATGCCCACCGCGCCGCTCGCCGACAAGGTGCCCGATCAGGAGGGCTCGCCGACCAACGTGGCCGGCTTCCTCGGCCGGCCGGGCCCGAACGTCCAGGAGAGCGTGCAGATCGCCCACCTGTCCAAGGGCGGCCAGGCCGGCGCGACCGGCAGGCCGTTCGCCGACCCGGAGAAGAAGGTCGACGAGCCGGTCAAGCTGGGCGCGCTGGCCGACGACGTGCTGGCCGGGGCGCCGGTGATCGGCGACAAGGACGGGCACGTCATCGGCATGCTCATCGGCGGCGGCAAGGAAGCCACCATGCTGGGAGTCAGGGAGATCACCGCCACCCTGGCCGCGGCCAAGGTCGCGCCGCGCAGGGGCGCGATCGACACCGCCTTCGAGGCGGCGCTGACCCGCTACCACACCAAGTACTACACGGAGGCGGCGCCGGGCTTCCAGCGTGTGCTGGAGCTCTATCCCGGCAACGTGGTGGCCGCCAACCTGCTGAAGACGTCGCTGGCCAAGCGCGGCGGGCCCGAGGACCAGGGCACCAAACAGGTGGCGGCGCCCCCGTCGCGGTCCACGCCGTTGTGGCCGTTCCTGCTGGCGGCCGGGGTGTTGTTCCTCGCCGCGGGCGGCGGGGCGTACCTGTTGTGGCGGCGGCGCGCGCCGGAGAAACCGATCGAGCTGCCACAACCCCTTCCGGCGGCCGGGCCGTTCGACGAGGGCGCGAGCCAGACCGTCGTCGTACGGCGCTCGCAGCCGTTCCAGGTGGCCGCCCAGCAGCAGCAGGTGATGACCGCCCCCGACTCCCCGCCGGTCAAGTACTGCACCTCGTGCGGGATGAGGCTCGGCCCGGCCCATCGTTTCTGCGGCTACTGCGGCCATCCCATCGAGACGTGATGCAATTGAACGACAGATCGCTCATCGGCCAGGAGGTGGCCGGGTACTACATCGAGGACATCGTCGGCAAGGGCGGCATGGCCGTCGTCTACCTGGCGCTCGACCCCCGGCTCAGCCGCCGCGTGGCGTTGAAGATCCTCAACCCGGTGCTCTCCGTCGACGACAGGTTCCGGCAGCGGTTCATCCTGGAGTCGAGGACCGTCGCCAGCATCGAGCACCCCAACATCATCCCGATCTACGAGGCCAACGCCGACGCCGACGGCGTCCTGTACATCGCCATGCGCTACGTCGACGGCCTCGACCTGCGCCGGCTCATCTACGACCGGGGGCCGCTGCCGCTCGCCCAGGCCAACCAGATCTTCGCCCAGACGGCCGCCGCGCTCGACGCCGCGCACGCCCACGACCTGATCCACCGCGACGTGAAACCGGCCAACATCCTGCTGGCCGGCGACCACGTCTACCTCACCGACTTCGGCATCACCAAGCACCGCTCGTCGATCTCCGGGCTGACCCAGACCGACCAGTTCATCGGCACGCCGAGGTACATGTCGCCCGAGCAGATCAACAAGGAGCACATCGACGGCCGGTGCGACCAGTACGCGCTGGCCTGCGTGGTCTACGAGGCGCTGAGCGCGCGGCTGCCGTTCCAGCGGGAGAACGACATCGCGCTGCTGTGGGCGCACCTGGCCGAGCACCCCGCGCCGCTGTCGCAGCTACGACCGGAACTGCCGCCGCAGGTGGACGTCGTGATGACGCGGGCGCTGGCCAAGGCGCCCGAGGAGCGCTACGCCACCTGCACCGAGTTCGTGACCGCGCTGCGCGACGCGATCAGCGACCAGGAGGCCGGGCCCGGCGGCGGGCCTTCCTCCGGCCCCCACCTGATCCCGCACGCCGTCCCGCCCACGGGCCCGCACACAGGCCCGCCCACAGGGCCCCGCACCGGGCCTCAGGCGGTCCCTCAGACGGGAGCGCGGCAGATCCCGTACGGAGTGCCCCAGACGGGCCCGCGCGGCCTGGGACAGCCCTCGGGGCCGCACGCGGCACTGGGCCGGCATCCGCAGGGGGCGCCCACCCAGCCCTCGGCGCCGGCCAGACGCCCCGGACGGCTGCCGATCGTGGCCGTCACGCTCGTGGCCGCCGTGGCCGCGCTGGCCCTGGTCGCGATGATCATCTTCAACCACCGCGGCGACACCTGGTCCCGCTACGCCGCCAGCGCCGCCGCGCCGCTCACCTTCGAGTACCCGGGCGACTGGACCGCGCGCACCCACCAGGACCTGTTCGCGCTGGCCTCGCCACACGCCACCGAGTTCGAGTCCCTGTTCGTGGCCGGTCCCGGCGCCGACTGGTCGGCGGTCTCCCAGATCGTCGCCGACGACCCCGACAGCGCCACGGGCGTGTACGTCCAGGTCTCCGACACCCTGGACGCGGGCGGCGACTCCGAGCAGATGAAGAGCAAGATGGACAACCTGCTGCCCGGCCAGGTGGACCTGGGCAAGCCGGTCCAGGACCAGGCGGGCAACAGCCCGGCCACCCGCTTCGACGGCGCGCTGCACGACCCGGCGAGCGGCACCCGCCTCGGTTTCGTCAGCTACGTGATCGACCGGCAGCCCAAGACCATGCTCGTGATGTACTTCTGCGCCAAGAACACCTGCGACGACGCCGTCCAGACGCGCGTGCGGCAGAGCGTGCGGCCCTCGTAGACTTGTAACTGACTTGTGCCCAGCTTGACCTGGGTGTTCAAGCCGGGCATCCGGCGTCTACCCTCCGCGTGTGGGCATTCGAATCGTCATCGCCGACGACCAGGCGATGGTCAGGGCCGGGCTGCGCATGGTCGTCGAGAGCGACCCCGGCATGGAGGTCGTCGGCGAGGCCGGCGACGGGCGCGAGGCCATCGCGGTGGCCCGGCGCACGAGACCGGACATCGTCCTCATGGACATCTCCATGCCCCGGCTCGACGGGCTGGCGGCGGCCAAGGAACTGCTCGACACGCCGTCGCCGCCCAAGGTCATCACGCTGACCACGTTCGACACCGACGAGAACCTCTACGCCGCGCTGCGCGCCGGCACCAGCGGGTTCCTGCTGAAGGTGTCGCCGCCCGAGCAGCTCCTGGAGGCGATCAGGGTGGTGCACGCCGGTGACGCGCTGCTCGACCCGGCCGTGACCAGCCGGGTCATCGCCACCTTCGCCGGGCGCGCCGACCCCACGCCCTCGCCCATGCTGGCCGAGCTGACGCCGCGCGAGCTGGAGGTGCTGCGGCTGCTGGCCCGGGGCCTGACGAACGCCGAGATCGCCAGGGACCTGTACGTCGGCGAGGCCACGGTCAAGACGCACGTGGCCAGAGTGCTGATGAAACTGTGCCTGCGCGACCGGGCCCAGGCGGTCGTCTTCGCCTACGAATCAGGGGTTGTGCGTCCAGGAGCCGCCTGAGGTTTGACGGATAGGGGGGTACCTATGTGTATATTTTCCGTGAAAAGGCGGCAGTAACAGGAGATATTTCATGCCATCGTTCCCCCGGGTGCTGTTCGACGAGGCCCACAGCGAGTCGTGGACCATCCGCCGCGAGGTCGCCGAGACCATCAATCCCGCCCATCCCGACGACAACAGCTACGCGCGCGCCGCCGGCGCGCTGCGCCATCTGGGGCACGAGGTGCTCGCCCACACCGAGGGCGCTCTCACGCGCGAGACGCTGTCCGCTCATGACGTCCTGGTGATCGCCCACCCGTCGGGCGACCGGTGGGAGCGCACCACCGGCCAGGGCAGCCCGGTCTTCGCCGACGCCGAGCTGGACGCGGTCGAGTCGTTCGTGGCCGAGGGCGGCGGGCTCGTGGTGCTGGCCGAGGAGGAGCAGGACAAGTACGGCAACAACCTCGCCGACCTGCTCGCCCGCTTCGGCGTCGGCGTCGGCCACACCACCGTGCGCGACCCGAGGAACGCCCATCGCGAGGTCGCCACCTGGGTGCTCGCCGAGCGCGCCACGGGCGACGGCGTGCTGGCCGGAGTGCAGCGGGCCTGCTTCTACCGCTCCGGCGTGCTGACCGCGCCCGAGCATGGAACGGTCCTGTTCGCCACCTCGGCCACCGCCGACCCGGCGGGCGCGCCGCTGGCCGTCGTGCTGCGGCGCGGCAAGGGCCGGGTCGTCGTGTTCGCCGACTCCGACCTGTTCGGCGACGACTCGATCGAGGACTACGACCACCGCACCCTGTGGGGCAACGTGGTCACCTGGGCCGCCCGCGTCCCCGGCGGCGACGAGGCCGCCGGAACCCGGGACGAGGCCAAGGCCGCCCTGTTCGCCCGGCTCAAGGCGGCCGTGGAGGAGCTGCGGCCGCTGCAGGTCAAGGACGGCTCGGTGCCGGAGGAGAAGGAGCGGGCCAAGGCGCTGGTGGCCGAGATCGGCCGCTGCGTGGGCGAGATTTCGCCCTATTTCGCCCACGACGCCGCGTACCTCCAGGCCGTCCAGGACGACCTGGCCGCGTGGGTCGAGCAGGACCTCGGCGTGCCCGACTTCCTGGACGCCCTGAACCTCTTCCACCCCGACACCCAGCGCGTGGACGGCCTGGAGCACGTCGTCGTGTTCCCCATGTACACCCAGAACGGCAACCTCACCCGCAACATCGAGGCCGTCTGGATCCGGACGATCTGGCCCGACTGGCTGGCCCGGCTGGAGGCGGGCGGCTACGACAACCCGATGTTCGTGCCGATCGCGTTCGAGGACTTCACCTCCGGCTACGAGACCCACTCGGCCGTGCTGTTCCCCGAGACGGTCGCCGTCCGGACGACGCCCGAGCGCTTCACCTGGGGCGGCATCTTCGCCGACCGCGAGTCGGCCAGGTTCCGCCGGGTCTCGGCGGCCGCCGCCGCCACGCTGCGCCTCGACCTGCCGCCGGACGCCGCCCGGCTGCTGGACTCCCAGCAGCTCGCCCAGGACACGTTCGTGTTGTGGGACCTGATCCACGACCGTACGCACAGCCACGGCGACCTGCCGTTCGACCCGTTCATGATCAAGCAGCGGATGCCGTACTGGCTGTACTCGCTGGAGGAGCTGCGCTGCGACCTGACCGCGTTCGGCGAGGCCGTTGAGCTGGAGGGCAAGGGCGTCCCGCACGCCCGGTACGTGCAGCTCGCGATCCTGTTCGACCGGCTGTTCCGGTTCCCGGTCACCGGTGACCGGGTGCGCAACTACGACGGGCTCGGCGGCCAGCTGCTCTTCGCCTACCTGCACCGCAACGACATCGTGCGCTGGACCGACAACCGCCTCACGATCGACTGGCAGCGCGTCGCCGACGGCGTGGCCGACCTGCGGGGCGAGGTCGAGAAGTTGTACCGCGACAGCATCGACCGGTCCAAGCTGGCCCACTGGCTGGCCGCGCACGAGCTGGTCGGCGCGTACGTCCCGCCGGCCCCCGGCTCGGTGTGGGCCAAGGGCGTCCAGGCGCTGCCGGAGGAGCAGAAGGCCAAGGTGGACGCGGTGCTGCCGGACGAGTTCCCGCTCAGCATGTTCTACGAGGCCCTGCGCCGTAAGCTGACGGACGTGGTCGATTCGACTAAGGGGATCCGCGCATGATCATCCTGGTGACGGGGGCCGGCGGCCCCACCGGAGAGGCCGTCTCCGAGCACTTCCGCAAGCAGGGGCACACCGTGATCGGTGTCGACAAGCAGGACGTCGATCTGCTCGACCGGGCGGCCGTACAGGACCTGGCCGCGCGGATCGACGCCGAGCACGGCCGTGTGGACGGTGTGGTCCACCTGGTCGGCGGCTGGCGCGGCTCGCGCACCTTCGCCGAGACCCGCCTGGAGGACTGGGACGACCTGCACGACCTGCTGATCCGTACGCTCCAGCACGTGTCGCTGGCCTTCGAGCCGCTGCTGCGCAAGAGCGACAACGGCCGGTTCGTGATCGTCTCGGCCAAGGCCGCCGAGCGCCCCACCGCGGGCGGCGCGGCCTACGCGGCGGCCAAGGCGGCCTCGGAGGCGTGGACGCTCTCCCTGGCCGACGCGCTGTCGGACACCGACGCGGCGGCGGTCATCCTGGTGGTGAAGGCCCTGGTCAACGACGCGATGCGGGCCGCGAAGCCCGAGGCGAGGTTCGCCGGTTTCACCGACGTCGGCGACCTGGCCGAGGCGATCGCCGGTCTCTACGACCGTCCCGCCGCAGACATCAACGGCACCCGATTGGACCTCACTTCTTGATCCCCCGGCACGACCCCCAGCTCAAGGCGTTCGCCAGCGACAACTACGCCGGCGTGCACCCCGAGATCCTCCAGGCCATCGTCCAGGCCAACGGCGGTCACCAGATCGCCTATGGCGACGACGTCTACACCGAGGCGCTGAGCCAGGTCTTCCAGCGGCACTTCGGCGACTCGGCGCAGGTCTGGCCGGTCTTCAACGGCACGGCGGCGAACGTCGTCTCGCTGCGCTCGATGACCGCCCACTGGGAGGCGGTCATCTGCGCGGAGAGCGCCCACATCCACACCGACGAGGGCGGCGCCCCCGAGGTGGCGGGCGGCATCAAGCTGCTCACCGTGCCCACGCCCGACGGCAAGCTCACCCCCGAGCTGATCGACCGCCAGGCGTGGGGCTTCGGGGACGTGCACCGGGCCCAGCCCAAGGTGGTGTCCATCTCCAACACCACCGAGTGGGGCACCCTCTACACGCCCGAGGAGATCGCGGCGATCTGCGCCCACGCGCACGATCTCGGCCTGCTCGTCCACCTCGACGGTTCGCGCCTGACCAACGCGGCCGCCGCGCTGGACGTCCCCATGCGGGCGCTGACCACCGACGCGGGGGTCGACGTGCTCTCCTTCGGCGGCACCAAGATCGGCCTGCTGTACGGAGAGGCCGTCGTGGTGCTCAACCCGTCGGCGGCCACCGGCGTCGACTACATCCGCAAGACGTTCATGCAGTTGTCGTCCAAGATGCGGTTCGTCTCGGCCCAGTTCGAGGCGCTGCTGTCGGGCGACCTGTGGTTGCGCAACGCGCGGCAGGCCAACGCCATGGGACGGCGGCTGGCCGAGGCCGTGTCGCGCATCCCCGGCGTCACGCTGCCCCGGCCCGTGGAGGCCAACGCGGTCTTCGCGATCCTGCCCAAGGACGTGACCGAGCGGCTGCAGAAACGCTTCCGCTTCTACACCTGGAACGAGGCGACCGGCGAGGTGCGCTGGATGTGCGCCTTCGACACCACCGAGGCGGACGTGGACGCGTTCGCGGCGGCGGTCGCCGAGGAGATGCGGGCCTGACCCCAGGTCAGCGGGCGTGCCGCTCCGCCTGGGTGGCCAGGCGGGCGGCCTGCCAGCCGCCCATCCCGTGCACGGCGGGCCCGGGCGGCGTCGAGGCCGAGCAGAGGAACACCCCCGGCAACGGGGTGCGCCACGGCGCGGGTGACCAGACCGGCCGCCTCAGGAACTGGGCCAGACTGTTGAGCCCGCCGCCGATGTCACCGCCGACCAGGTTGGGGTTGACCGCCTCCAGGTCGGCGGTGGTCATCGTGTGCCTGGCCAGCACCCGGTCACGGAAACCCGGGGCGTGGCGCTCGATCTGGTCCTCGACGGCGTCCGTCATGTCCGCGGTCGAGCCGTTGGGTACGTGGCAGTAGGCCCACAGCGTGTGCCCGCCCCTGGTCGGATCGGCCGCGTACGGCTGCACGGCCAGCACGTACGGGCGCATCGAGTGCCGTCCGGCGGCGACCTCGGCCTCGGCCACGGCGATCTCCTCCAGCGTGCCGCCGAGGTGCACGGTCGCGGCCCGGCCGACCTCCGGGTCACGCCACGGCACCGGCCCGTCGAGCGCCCAGTCCATCTTGAAGACGCCGGGCCCGTAGCGGTAGCGGCTCAGCGCGCGGCGGTACCGGGGAGGCAGGTCGGCCATCGCCAGGAACTGCCGGGGAGTCACGTCGAGCACCACCGTACGGGCGTCGAGCTCGTCGAGCCGCTCCACCCGGTGACCGGTGACCGCCTGGCCGCCCAGCGACCGGAGCTCGGCCACCAGGGCGTCGGCCAGCACCTGGGAGCCGCCTCGTACCAGCGGCCAGCCGACCAGGTGCGCCAGCGCCCCGAGCGCCAGCCCGTAGCCGGCGCTGGTGGGGGAGCGCAGGTCGAGCATCGAGTGCGCGGCCAGCCCGGCGAGCAGCGCCCGGCCCTCCACCGTACGCAGCGCGCCCCGGGCCAGCACCGTGGCCGGCAGCACGGGCCAGGCCCCGAACCTGGCGGCCCGCGCGAACTCGCGCGGCGTGGCCCGCCACGGCCCGAGCGGGCTGAGCAGCAGTTCCATGAGCGGGAACCCGGCCCGCGCCGCCGCCCCGACCGTCGCCTGCCACACCCGGCCGTCCCTGCCCAGCCCCTCGGCCGTACGGGCGGCGTCGCGGTGCAGCAGCACGGCCGGACGGTCGTCGAGCGGATGGGCCAGGGCCACCGGCGGATGGACGAACTCCACCCCTTCGAGGCGGAGCGCCCGGAACGCCGGAGAGGCCAGCGTCATCGCCATCACGGTCGCCCCGAGGTCGTGCACCCGGCCGGGGAGCGTCAGCTCGGCGGAACGCAGCCCGCCGCCGAACCCGGCGCCCGCCTCCAGCAGCAGCACCTCGCGCCCGGCGCGGGCCAGCATGACCGCGGCCATGAGCCCGTTGGGGCCCGATCCCACGACGACGGTCTCGGCCCTTGCGGTGATCACGGCGTCGCGCGGGTCAGGAGGCCAGGATCGACGGGTAGGGCTGCGCGCCGCGCTGCTTGAGCAGGTCGGTCATCAGCTTGATCTCGCCGCTCTGCCCCTGGACGATCTTCTGGGCCATGCTGACCACCTCGTCCCGCTTGGACAGCTTCAGCAGCCCCTCGGCCATCTCCACGCCGCCTTCGTGGTGGCGGATCATGAGCTGGAGGAACAGCACCTCGGCCTGGGCTCCCTGCAGCTCCTTGAGCTTGGCCAGCTCCTGCGGCGAGGCCATGCCCGGCATCGCGCCCGGCGCCGTGGGCGTGGCGCCGTGGCCGTGGCCCGCCATCCACGCCATCGGCCGCTGGTCGGTGGCCTGGTCGAGGTCCCACTGCTGCAACCAGCCCTGGAACATGCCGCGCTGGTTGGACTGCGTGGTGATGATGTCGAAGGCGAGGTTCCTGATCTCTCTCGCCGGGTTCTTGTCGCGGACGACGAACGCCATCTCCACGGCCTGCGCGTGATGCGTGGCCATGTCGCGGGCGAACCCGGCCTCGGGCGAGGAGTCGCCGGGGGTGCCGTCCCTGCCGAACAGCAGGAACGCCGCCGCGACGAGCACCAGCACGGCGCAGACGATCAGAACGGGTTTTCTGGCGGACTTTTCCATGGCCAGTCCAGCGTACCCACCCCCCGCGCAAGCTGTGATCCGACGCTTATGCGCCACTTATTCTCCGCATACGCCCGGAGGGCATAGGGTGACCGGAGTCAGTACGCCGATGGAGGGACGATGACGAAGGAGAAGGCGCAGGCGAGGCGCGAGCATCTGCAGAAGATGCGGGCCGAGCAACAGCGCAAAGCGCGCCGCGCCGCACTGCTCATGTGGGGGACGGGCGGTCTCATCGTCGTGGTCCTCGTCGGCGTGGTCGGCGTCTACCTGGTCAACCAGGCCCGCGTGACCTCTCTCGACGCCGTGACCAGCTACAAGTACGAGGCCGGCCAGCATGTCGCCAAGACGGTGGCGTACAAGGAGAGCCCGCCCGTGGGCGGCGAGCACAACAACTACTGGCAGCAGTGCGCGGTCTACGACAAGCCGATCCACAACGAGCACGCCGTCCACTCGCTGGAGCACGGCGCGGTCTGGATCACCTACCGCGCCGACCTGCCCAAGGCGCAGGTCGACGCGCTGAAGGAAGTGGCGACCTCCACGGGCCAGCAGGACTACATGCTGGTCAGCCCCTACCCCGGGCTGCCCGCGCCGGTGGTCGCCTCCGCGTGGGGCCACCAGCTCAAGCTGCAGGACCCGTCCGACCCGAAGCTGCCGGCCTTCATCAAGAAGTACCAGAACGGCTCCGACACCCCTGAGCCGGGCGCCATCTGCGGCGGCCCGGACGCGATCACCACCACGGCCGACCAGGCCCCGTTGCCGCCCGAGCCGACGGGCAACACGCCGATGGAGACGCTCGCTCCCTCGCCCACCCAGTCCAAGTGATCCCGTAGCACGTCCGAAGGGCCCGGCTCCGGCCGGGCCCTTCGGCGTTCACGTCGTGTTCCGGGCTCAGGCGAGCACCTCCTCCAGCGGCGTCCACTCCAGGTCGTGCGCCTCGGCCACCGGACGGCTGGTCAGGCGTCCCTCGTGGGTGCTCACGCCCGCCGCGAGCGCCGGGTCCGTACGGACCGCCTCCCGCCACCCCTTGGCGGCGACGGCCAGCGCGTACGGCAGCGTCACGTTGGTCAGCGCGAACGTCGAGGTGTGCGGCACCGCCCCCGGCATGTTGGCCACGCAGTAGAAGACCGACTCGTGCACCCGGTACGTCGGCGCGGCGTGCGTGGTCGGCCGGGAGCCCTCGAAGCAGCCGCCCTGGTCGATCGAGATGTCCACCAGCACCGACCCCGGCTTCATCCGCCGGATCAGGTCGTCGGTGACCAGCCTGGGCGCCTTGGCCCCCGGCACCAGGACCGCGCCGATCACCAGGTCGGCCTCCAGCACGGCCTTCTCGATCTCCAGGGTGTTCGACGCGACCGTCTGGCAGTGGCCCTGGTAGATCATGTCGGCCTGGCGGAGCTTGTCGATGTTGCGGTCGAGCAGCAGCACCTCGGCCTGCATGCCGAGCGCGATGGCGGCGGCGTTCATGCCGGACACCCCGGCGCCGATCACGACGACGTTCGCCGCGCGCACCCCGGACACGCCGCCCATGAGCACGCCCCTGCCGCCCTGTGAACGCATCAGGTGGTAGGCGCCCACCTGCGGCGCCAGCCGTCCGGCGACCTCCGACATGGGGGCGAGCAGGGGCAGCGAGCCGTCCCTGTTCTGCACGGTCTCGTACGCGATGGCCGTGACGCCCGAGTCGAGCAGGGCCCTGGTCAGGGCGTTCGAGGCGGCCAGGTGGAGATAGGTGAACAGGACCTGGCCCTTGCGCATCCGGTGGTACTCCTCGGCCACCGGCTCCTTCACCTTCATGATCAGGTCGCCCGCGGCCCACACCTCGTCGGCGTGCGGCACGATGACGGCGCCCGCCGCCGCGTAGTCGTCGTCGGGGATGGCCGAGCCGAGGCCCGCCTCCCGTTCGACGTGGACCTGGTGCCCGTGGCGTACCAGTTCGTGCACGCCCGCCGGGGTGAGTGCGACACGGTATTCGCTGTTCTTGACCTCGCGGGGAACTCCGACCTTCATGGGGTCATCCCTCGTTCGCGTGGAAAGTTGCCGACAACCTGCCTTCTCATTTCCATTCTTCCTCCGATCTCACGGAAAGGTGATGATTCTTCGGCTGATTACCCCGGTTCCGTCCGTCCTCGATAGGCTCACCGGCAGCCCGAACGTGAGGATGGGGTCTCGACGATGGACAAGCCGGTAGAGGCGCCGCCCGCGGAGCCGGGAGAGCCGGAGGAGCCGAAGGCCAGCCGCCTCACCACCGTCGTGCTCACCGTCTCGCTCGTGCTCGTCGTCGCCGTGGCGGGCGTGCTCGGCACGGTCGCCGTCCTGATGACCAAGAGCCCGGACAGCCCGCTGCTCGGCGGCGCGCCGCCGACGCGCCTGGCCGTGCCCATCCACTTCGCGCCGGTCAAGGAGACCAAGACCGCGCCCTGTCCGGGCGACCCGGCCGTGCTCGACGAGGGGCAGACCACCTGTTACCTCCTGGAGGACGGCGTCACGGTCGGTGCCGTGCAGCGGATCGAGCCGGTACGGGAGAGCGACGGGTCGTACTCGGTACGCGTCGCCGTCGCGCCCGCCTTCAAGGACCGGCTCGTCCGGCTCATCGACGAGTTGCAGCCCGCGCAGCGGCAGGTCGCGGTCGTACTGGCGCCCGAGGGCGAGCAGACGCCCAAGACGGTCCTGGCCGCGCCGGTCGTCACGCAGGGCATGGACGGCGACAGCATGAGCATCGCGGGCTTCACCAAGGAGGAGGCCGACGCGCTGGTGACCCGCATGCTCGGCGCGTCCCCGTCGCAGCCCGCCCCGACCGGTCCCGCCCAGTCCGACCCCGCCCAGTCCGATCCCGCCCAGCCGCCGACCCAGCAGCAGCAGCCGCCCGCCACCACGACCCAGCCGGACGGCACGACAACGGGCACCACCGGCACGACGGGCACGACCGGGACCACCGGCACGACCGGGACCACCGGCACGACCGGGACCACCGGGACCACCGGGACCACCAACGGGGTCGCGCGCGTGCCCGACAAGCGCTACGCGAGCTGCAAGGAGGCCCAGGCCGCCGGCGACGGCCCCTACACACGCGGACGGCATGAGGAGTACTCCTGGTATCCCGACCTCGACCAGAACGGCGTGGCCTGCAACAGCGGTGACATCCGCTAACCGAACAAGCTCTCGAGCGCGTTGATCCCGAAGTACGCCAGGAAGATCAACGACACGATCCACAGCAGCCAGGGGATCTCGGCGAACTGCCCCCGGGCCGCCTTGATCAGCGTGTAGGCGATCACCCCGGCCCCCACCCCGTTCGTGATCGAGTACGTGAACGGCATCAGCGCGATCGTCAGGAACGCCGGGATGGCCAGGTCGATGTCGGCCCAGGGCACGTTCTTGGACTGGGTCATCATCAGCGCCCCGACCAGCACCAGCGCGGGCAGCGCGGCCGCCGCCGGCACCACCGCGGCGATCGGCGTGAACAGCAGCGTCAGCCCGAGCAGCGCCCCGGTCACGACACTGGCCAGACCGGTACGCGCCCCCTCGCCGACACCGGCGGCCGACTCGACGAACACGGTGTTGGCCGAGGCGCTGACCGAGCCACCGACCATGCCCGCCACGCCGTCGACGGTCAGGATGCGGCCCAGCCGCGGCACCCGTCCCAGCCGGTCCACCAGGCCGGCCTCGTCGCTGACGCCGATGATCGTGCCCATGGCGTCGAAGAACCCCGACAACACCAGCGTGAACAGCACCACGGTCGCGGTCAGCGCGCCCGCCGTGACGAACCCGCCGAACAGGTCGAACTGCCCCACCAGCCCGAACCTCGGCGCCGAGATCAGCGACTCGGGCATACGCGGCGCGACCACGCCCCACGACTCGGGCTTGATGGGCACCAGCGAGTTGACCACGACGGCCAGGACGGCGGTGACCGCGATGCTGATGAGGATGGCGGCCGGGGTCCTGCGCACGTACAGGACGATCATCAGGAGCAGGCCGAAGCAGAAGAGCGTGACCGGCCAGCCCGTGAGGTGGCCGGTCGCGCCGAGCTGTACGGGCGTGCCGGTGCCCGAGGCGACGAACCCGGCGTCGACCAGGCCGATCAGGGCGATGAACAGGCCGATCCCGACGCTGATCGCGTGCTTGAGCGCCAGCGGGATCGCGTTCATGATCAGGGTGCGCAGGCCGGTCACGGCCAGGATGATGATGACCGCGCCCTCCAGCACGACCAGGCCCATCGCCTGGGCCCAGGTCATGTGCGGCGCGGCCTGGTAGGCGACCACCGCGTTCAGGCCGAGCCCGGCGGCCAGGGCGAAGGGCGCGTTGCCGATGAACGCCATGAGCAGCGTGGAGATCGCGGCCGCCAGCGCGGTCGAGGTGGTCAGCTCGGAGATCGACAGCCGGGCGCCGGTGACGTCCTTCGCGCCGGCCAGGATGATCGGGTTGAGCAGGATGATGTAGGCCATCGCCATGAAAGTGGTCAGGCCGCCGCGGACCTCGCGTCCGACGGTCGTCCCCCGCCCGGTCAGCTCGAAGAGTCTGTCGAGCACCACACGATCCCCCTCGTCATGACCGAGGGGAGTGCGGGTCACCTACCCGGCGGGGGACAAGATCACGCCTTCTCGTGCCGCCCGTGGCCGAGCAGGCCGACGAACTCCTCCAGGCCGATCCGGCCGTCGCCGTCGGTGTCGGCGGATGTGATGAACGCCTCGATCTCGTCCTCCGAGGCGCCGTGCACCCCCAGAGCCTCGTTGGCCTGCCTGATCTCGGCCGCGGTCAGCAGACCGTCGCCGTCGGTGTCGAAGCGACTGAACTCCGCCTCGGCGGCTTCACGACCGCTTGCCATCGGATACCTCCCCGTGATTGGACAAGGCGATATCTTCCGGCCTGATCGGAACGCGAGTCAACCGGAGACCCGTGGCGGCGCGTACGGCGGCGGCGACGGCGGGCGTGGAGGAGAGCGTGGGAGGCTCGCCGGCGCCGCGGAGGCCGTACGGCGCGAACGGATCCGGATTTTCCAGGATTTTCAGCTGCATGGGCGGCATGTCGAGCATGGTGGGAATCAGGTAGTCGGTGAACGACGGGTTCAGCACCCGGCCGTCGCGTACCTGGATCTCCTCCATGAGCGCCAGGCCGAGCCCCTGCGCCGAGCCGCCGTGGATCTGGCCCTCCAGCGCCTGCGGGTTCAGGATCCGGCCCACGTCCTGCACCGCCGCGAGTTCCACGACCTTGACCAGCCCCAGCTCGGTGTCCACGTCCACCACCGCGCGGTGCACGCACAGCGCGAGCTGCGTGTGCGAGTCGCCCTGCCCGCTCACGGGATCCATCGGAAACGTCGGCCGGTGCCGGTACTCGCGGGTCTCCTCGATCGGCCCGAACCTGGCCAGCGCCTCCCGAGGCGGCAACCCCTTGAACCGCTCGCGCACCGCCTCGCAGGCCGCCTTCACCGCGCCGCCCGTCACGTAGGACTGCCGCGAGGCCGACGACGAGCCCGCCGAGCCGACGGAGGTGTCGGCGGTCGCCACGGTCACGTCCTCGATGCCCAGCTCGGTACGCGCGATCTGGCCCTGGACGGTGATCAGCCCCTGGCCCATCTCGGCCGCGGCGGTGTGCACGGTGACGTGCGGCTCGTCGCCCACCAGCTCGGCCCGCACCCTGGCCGTCGAGTAGTCGTCGAAGCCCTCGGAGAAGCAGATGTTCTTGAGGCCGACGCCGTAGCCGACGCCGCGCCGCACCGACTCGCCGTGCGTGGTCTGGGAGACGCCGCCCGGCAGCGCCCGCAGGTCCGCCTCCGTACGAGGGCCGGGCAGCGGCATGGCCTCCAGGTCGCGCAGCATGTCCGCCAGCGGCGCGGGGGAGTCGATCACCTGGCCGGTGGCCAGCGCGGAGCCCTGCGAGACCGCGTTGCGCACCCGGATCTCGACCGGCGACAACCCGCACGCCTCGGCCAGCCGGTCCATCTGCGACTCGTAGGCGTAACACGCCTGCACCGCCCCGAACCCGCGCATCGCACCGCACGGCGGATTGTTGGTGTAGACGCCCACGGCGTCGATCCGCACGTTCGGCACCTCGTACGGCCCCGCCCCCAGCGAGGCCGCGTTGCCCACCACGGCGGGGGAGGAGGAGCAGTACGCGCCGCCGTCCAGCAGGATGTCGGCCTTGACGTAGACCAGGCGGCCGTCGCGCGTCGCGCCGTGCTCGTAGCGCATCCTGGCCGGATGGCGGTGCACGTGCCCGAAGAACGACTCCTCCCGCCCGTACACGATCTTGACGGGGCGGTTCAGGCGCAACGCCAGCATGCACGCGTGCACCTGCATCGACAGGTCCTCGCGGGCGCCGAACGCGCCGCCCACGCCCGACAGCGTCAGCCGTACCTTCTCCGGCGGCAGGCCCAGGCAGGGGGCGAGCTGGTCGCGGTCCACGTGCAGCCATTGGGTGGCGATGAACAGGTCCACGCCGCCGTCCTCGGCCGGCACCGCGAGGCCCGACTCCGGGCCGAGGAACGCCTGGTCCTGCATGCCGACCTCGTACTCGCCGGTGACGACGACCTCCGCCTCGAAGGTGTCCCCCTTGCGCACCGGCTGGCGCCTGACGAACTCCCGCGACTCGCGCGGATCGGTCACCGCCGGGCGCGGCTCGTACTCGACCACGACGGCCGCCGCCGCCCGGCGCGCGGTCTCCGGATGGTCGGCGGCCACCAGCGCCACCTGGCCGCCCTGGTGGCGGACCTGGTCGATGGCCAGCACGGGCTGGTCCTTGTGGTCGAGCCCGTAGAACTTCTCGCCGGGCACGTCCTCGTGCGTCAGCACGGCCAGCACGCCGGGCATCCGCAGCGCCGGGCCCACGTCGATCGAACGGATCCAGGCCGACGGGTGCGGGCTGCGCAGCGTCACGCCCCACACCATGCCGTCGAGCCACAGGTCGGAGGCGTAGGCGAACTCGCCGGTCACCTTCAGCGTCGCGTCCGGTCGCCGCGCGCTCGCGCCGACCCCCGCGGACCTGGTGGAATGGGCGGTCTCCGTCATCCTCCGAGTAGAGCACCGGCCGGGCCCGGCCTCCTATGCCCGTGACGTGAAATCCCGGTCATACCTTGACACACCGGCCTTGTATATTCCTCCAAGTGCGTATCAGTGACCTGCTGGCGATCGAGGAGCTGGGTCTCAGGCTGCTGGCCGGCGACCCCGATCGCGAGTTCGGCAGCGTCTGCGTCACCGACCTGCCCGAGCCGGGGCGCTACCTGTCCGGCGGCGAGCTGGTGCTGACCGGGCTGATGTGGCGCCACACCGCCGCCGACTCCGCCCGCTTCGTGACCGCCCTGGTCGAGGCCGGGGTCTCCGCGCTCGGCGCCGGCGAGGCCCGACTCGGGCACGTGCCGGGCGACCTCGTCGCGGCCTGCCGCCGGGCCGGGCTGCCGCTGGTCGAGGTGCCGGTCGAGGTCTCCTTCCGTACGCTGGCCGAGCTGGTCGCGCCCCGGCTGTCCGGTGACGCGCGCGACGCGCTCGGGCGGCACCGCAGGCTCGTGGCGGCCCTGGCCGAGGGCGCCGACCTGCGCGAGCTGTTCGAGCTGACCGCCGCCGAGCTGGGCGTCACGGGCGCCGTCCTGTCCGCGTCCGGCGAGGTCATCGTCGGTACGGCCGCCCGACCGGCGCGGCTGGCCGAGGCGTACCTGACCGCGTCCCGGCTGCCCGTGCTCGCCGAGGGCGTCACGCTCTTCGCCGTCGGCCGCGGGCACCGGGCGGCCGGCTGGGTCCTCGCCTGCGACGGCGACCTGCTCGGCCGCGCCGACCTCGGCTACGAGCTGGCCGCCTGCGTGGCACTCGAACGAGGCCGCCTGGAGGAGGGCCGCCGGGTCGAGCGCCGCCTGGCCGGGCAGCTCGTCGCCGCCGCCCTCGCCGGGGCCGACGCGGCCGAGCTCAACGCCCGGCTCCGCACGTGCGGCCTCGACGCCGCCGAGCCGTACGCGGTGCTCGACGCCACCGCCGCATCCCACGGCACCTCCCCCGGTGGGGCCGGGGTGCTCGGGGGGCAGGTCGTGGAGGAGCTGCTCGGGCGGGAGACGGTCGCGGCCGTCCGCGGCGAGGGCGCGGTGGCCGTGGTCCCGCTGCGCGGGCGTACCGCCGGCGAGCTGGCCGCGCGGCTGCGCGCCGGGGCCGCCGTACTGGCCGCGCTGCCCGGTACCCGCGTGGCCGTCGGCCTGAGCGGCGCGCTGACCGGCGCCGCCGCGCTCAAGGGCGGCGTGGAGGAGGCCGGGCACGCCAGGAGGCTGGCCGAGGCCCGCGACGGCGGCGTGGTCACCAGCGACGAGATCTACACCCACGCCCTGCTGCTGGCCACGGTCCCGGGCGACGTACGCCGCTCCTTCACCGACCGCCTGCTGTCCCCCCTGCTGTCCTACGACCGCGGCCACCAGTCCGACCTGGTCCGCACCCTCGACGTCTTCCTCGACTGCTCAGGCTCCTGGCACGCCTGCGCCGAACGGCTCCACGTGCACGTCAACACCGTCCGCTACCGCATCCGCCGGATCGAGGAGCTGACCGGCCGCGACCTGTCGGCGATGGCCGACCGCGTCGACTTCTTCCTCGCCCTGCGCGACACCACCCCACCCGCCTGACCTCACCCCTCCGGCCCCGCCGCCCCCATCGCCTCCCGCTCCTCTGCGACACGCTCCAGCCAGGACGCGCTGTCCAGGGCCCGCGCCAGCGACTCCGCCTCGGCCAGGCGTTCCGCCGCCGCCGTCCGCCGCGCCAGCAGCCGGTTGGCCCGGGCGAGCTGGATCAGGCACTGCACCTGCATGAGCTTCGTGCCGCCCGCCACGGCGCGGCCCAGCGCCCGTTCGAGCTGGGCGAGGCCGGCCTCCAGGTCACCGCGGTCGAGCTGGAGGGCGCCGAGCGCGTGACGCATGTGCCCTTCGAGCGCGGCGTCACCGGCCCGCCCGGCCATCGCCGCGGCCTCCTCCAGAGCGGCCGCCGCCTCACCGAGACGTCCCATCTGCCGGTGGGCGTTGCCGATCTGCAGAAGGGCGTACCGCTCGCCGACCTCGGAGGAGATCTCCCTGGCGATCTCCCGCTGGGCCAGCGCGTGTTCGAGGGCCCGGTCGTACCTCTGCGCCTTGGCGTACGTGGCGGCCAGGTTGCCGTGGGCCCGCTGCTCGTCGAAGCGGTCGTTCAGCCGTCTGGCCAGGGTCAGGTGCCGGTCGACGTGCTCCAGCGCCGCGGTGAGGTCGCCCTTGAAGTACTCGCCGACCCCGGCCTGGCTGTGGGCGTGCATGGCGGTCTCGTCATCGGCGAGGCGCTCGGCCACCGACAGCGCCCGGTTCCCGATGGAGATCAGGTCGGCGACCCGGTAGGCCTTCTGCTGGGGCCAGAGCATCGCCAGGCCGAGGGCGGCCCCCGTACGCGCGAGGTCGTCGTCCGGGTCGGCCATGGCCTGCGCCGCGGCGGCCAGCAAGGTGGGCTCCTCCTGCTCGATCCAGGCGTTCGCCTCGTCGGCGTCCCGGAAGGCCCGGCCCGGCTCGGCCACCGGGAGGTGCGTCGGGTGAACCCGGTTGGGGTCCGCGGTGCGGGCGGCCGACCGCAAGCCGGCCGCGTAGTAGCCGAACAGCCGCAGCAGCGGGGCCTTGCGGCCCTCGGCGGGGACCAGCTCCCCGGCGAACACCCGGACGAGGTCGTGCAGCTGGAAGCGACCACGAACGTCCCGTTCGAGAAGGTGGGCGTCGCTGAGGCGGTCCAGCGCGCACCCGGCCTCCCGCTCGACGGCGTGGTCGCTGTGCGTGAGATGGCTCCAGCTCGCCGCCAGTCCCGACCGGACCGCGAGATCGCCCGCCTCCAGCTCGTGCAACCGGGTCCGTTCGTCGGCGAGCCTTCCGGCCAGTTCGCCGACGGTCCAGTCCGGGCGGTCGGCCAGGCGGTTGCACGCAGTCGTCGCCCGCCGTGAAGGACTCCCTGCTGGTCACGAGCACGCTCACGCCCAGCGGCGTGCCGAGGAACGGCCTGATCTGCGTCAGGCCGGCCGCGTCGTCCAGAAGCACCAGCAGCCTTCTGCCGTGCAGTCTGCTCCGCCACATCGCCGCCGCCTCGTCCACGTCGACGGGGATGTCCTCGTTCGAGGTGCCGATGCCGCGCAGCAGCCGTCCGGCGATCTCGTGAGCCGGCAGCGGCGCGACGCCCGGAGTGCCGCCGCGCAGGGCGATGGCGAGCTGCCCGTCCGGGAAGCGGTCCTCGACCGCGTGCCCCACGTGCACGGCGAGCGCCGACTTGCCCACACCCGGCGGCCCCGATACGGCGACGACCGGGTGAGGTGGCCCCGCCTCCGGCGCCAGCAACGATCTCAGCCGGGCGACCTCCTCGGACCGGCCGACGAATCCGATGAGATCGCGCGGCAACTGCCGGGGCACGGAGGTGGTGGCGGATGGGGGCTCCTCGGCGCCGCCGGACAGGACCACCCTGTGCGCCGCGCGCAGGCCCTCGCCGGGCAGGACACCGAGCTCTTCGTCCAGGGTGCGTCTGGCTCTCTCGTAGGCCAGCAGCGCCTCCGCCTGGCGGTCGGCGCCGTGCAGGGCCAGGACGAGCAGTTCGTGAAGGTGCTCCCGCAGTGGATGGCGTCCGACGAGGTCCTGCAGGGCGGTGATGGCCTCGCGCTGCCGGCCGAGACGGAGCAGGGTCTCGGCGCGGGCCTCGGTGGCGCTCAGGAACAGCTGCTCCAGCCGGGAGCGCTCGGCCTCGGCGAACGGGCCGGCCAGGCCGCTCAGGGCCACGCCGCGCCACAGGGACAGTGCCTGCTCCAGCACGCGCAGGGCGTCGTCGCCACGGCCGGGATCGAGGAGGCGCGCCTCCTCCACCAGCTCCGTGAACAGGCAGGAGTCCACCTGGCGGGGCGCGAGCAGCAGCCGGTACCCGCCCGCCTCCCCGACGAGGACCGTCGAACGCCGGCCGGGCTCGCGACCCGGTTCCAGCGCGCGCCGCAGCCCGGCCACGTACGTGTAGACGCTCTGCTCGGCGCTGGGCGGCGCGTCGTCCCCCCACAGCCCTTCCACGAGCCGGCCCTTGGTCACGACGCGGCCCGGGGGAGAGGCGAGCATCGCGACGACCGCGCGCTGCCGGGCGGCGCCGAGGTCGATCTCCGCGTCGCCGAGCACGCCGGTCACCGGGCCGAGCAGGCGGATGCCGATGCCGTCGATCACCCGCGCCTCGCACGGGCCTCGTGCACGGCGGCCTGCTCTTCCCTGGCCTCCGTCTCCCACTCCGCCAGCCCGTCCGCGCCGGCCACCGCCTCGGTGACGTGGGCGAGCGCCAGATCGAGCTTGCCCATGGCCCGGTACGTGCGCGACAGCCCGACCAGGTCGCGCAGCCGTCCCACCCGGTAGCCGGCCCGCTCGATCAGCTCCAGGGCGATGAGGTAGTGGGGCAGGGCGTGCTCCGGCTCGCCCAGATCCAGGTGCACCCGGCCGAGAACCGCGCGCAGCTGCGCCTGGTGCGTCCTGTCGTCCGCCTCCTCGGCCTCGGCCAGGCCCAGGGCCAGGATCTTGCGGGCCTCCTGCGGCCGGCCGAGTGCCTGGTGGGCCTCGCCGATGATGAGCATGGCGTACCGGGCGCCGACCCGGGCGCCGATCAGGTCGGCGATCGCGAGCTGCTGTTCGGCGAAGACGATCGCCTGCTCGTACTGGTCGCCGTTGAAGTACGCGTTGGCGAGGTTGCCCAGCGCGCGCTGCTCGGAGAAGGTGTCGCCGAGCCGCCTGGCGATGGCCAGCCCCGCCCGCAGGTGCTCGACGGCCTCCTCGATCCGCCCCCGCATGCGCAGGGCGTTGGCGAGCAGACCTTGGGCGTGCATCGTGTTCTCCACGTCGCCGAGCCGTTCGCACACGGCCAGGGCCATCGAGCTGAGCTCGATCATCTCCAGCGTCCGGTAGCTGCGCTGGTAGGGCCATTCCAGGGCGAGCGTGAGCGCCACGCCCATCGCCGCGACGTCGTCGTCCTCGGCGGCGAGCGCCTGGCGGGCCGCGGCCGTCAGGACGCCCTCCTCCTCCAGCAGCCAGGCCGTCGCCTCCTCCTGTCCGGCCACCATGTGCACGGCCGACTCGGGAGCGGTGCCGCGCTGGGCGCGGTGCGGATCGAGCACGCCGCTGGCCAGGCGCGTGGAGGCCGCGAAGTACGCGAGCGCGCGCAGCACCGGCTTCTTGGCGTCGCCGGGCCGCTGCTCGCCCGCGAACAGCCGGACGAGGTCGTGGAGCTGGTAGCGGCCCGGCCGGGGGCGGTCGAGCAGGTGCGCGTCGGTCAGCCGTTCGAGGGCCAGGTCGGCGTCCGCGGGGTCGGCGGCGAGCAGCGCCGCGGCCGCCTCGGCGGTGATCTCGGGCACGTGCAGCAGGCCCAGCAGGGACAGCGTGCGGGCGGCCAGCCGGTCGAGGGGGCGGGAGCTGCGTTCGAGTGCGGTGAAACCGGCCGCCAGGCTGGAGCGTACGGCCAGGTCCCCGGCCACGAGCTCGTGCAGGCGCCGCCGTTCGTCGCCCAGCCGGCCGGCCATGGTGGCGACGCTCCAGTCGGGGCGGCCGGCCAGGCGGGCCCCCGCGATGCGCAGCGCCAGGGGCAGGCCCTCGCAGAGCCGTACGAGCTCGGCGGTGTCGCCGGCGCCGGCCCGTACGCGCTCCTCCCCGGCCAGCCCGGCCAGCATCGCGGCCGACTCGGCGGGGGACATCCGGCCGAGTTCGAGCTGGTAGGAGTCCTCCCCCCAGGTCATGGTCTCGCGGCTGGTGACCAGCAGCGCGGTGCCGAAGGGCGTGGACAGCAGCGGGCGGATCTGGGTCAGGTCGGCGGCGTCGTCCAGCAGGACGAGGACCTTGCGGCCGTGCAGGAGGCTGCGCCACATCGCCGCGGCCTCGTCCGGGTCGGCGGGTACGGCGTCGGCCGCCACGCCCAGCCCGCGCAGGAACCGGCCGAGCACGTCGAGCGCGGTCAGCGCGGGCAGCTCAGGCGTCGCGCCGCGGCAGTTGACGAAGAGCTGGCCGTCGGGGAAACGGTCCTGGACCAGGTGGGCGACCTGGGCGGCCAGCGTGGACTTCCCGACGCCCGGCGGCCCTGAGACGATCACCAGCGGGGTCGGCGGGCTTCCGTCGTCCGGGGCCAGCCGCCTGGCCAGCTCGTCCAGCTCGCACGACCGGCCGACGAACCCCGCCAGGTGGCGCGGGAGCTGGTGGGGCACCCCGTCCCCCCGCCACGGCGCAGGCTCGCCGCGCAGCACCAGCTCGTGGCACCTGCGCAGGCCCTCGCCCGGCGCCAGGCCCAGCTCCTCCAGGAGCAGCAGCCGGCCCTCCTCGTAGACCTCCAGCGCCTCGGCCTGGCGGCCCGACCGGTAGAGGGCCAGCATCAGCAGTTCGCGGGTGCGCTCGCGCAGCGGGTGGCGGGCGGCCAGGTCACGCAGGTCCTCGGTGATCTCGTGGTGACGGCCCAGGTGCAGCAGGCTCTCCGAACGCTGCTCCAGGGCCGTCAGCCGTAACAGCTCAAGACGGGAGCGTTCCCGCTCGGCGAACGGGCCGGTCAGGCCGCTCAGCGCGGGGCCGCGCCACAGCGCCAGGGCCTCGTCCAGCAGGCGTACGGCCCGGCGGTCGTCGCCGTCGCCCCGGCGCTCCCGGGCTTCGTCGAGCCGCGTGGCGAAGCACAGGGAGTCGACCTGCGCGGGCCCGACATGTAAGACGTATCCGGCGCCCGTGCCGGATAACCACCGCGACGGGGCGCGCCGCCCGCGGTCGGGCTCGAAGGCGCGGCGCAGGCCGGCGACGTAGGTGTAGACGCTCTGCTCGGCGTTGCGCGGCGGCTCGTCGCCCCACATCCCGTCGACGAGCTGGCTCATGGGTACGGCCAGGGCGGCGGCCGAGGCGAGGATGGCGAGAGTGGCCCGCTGCCGGGCCGGGCCGAGATCGAGGGGCTGGAAGCCGCGTTCGGCGTGAACGTCGCCGAGAAGGCGAATGTAGATGTCGTCGCTCACGCGTCCTCCCCGGTACGGCCCTACGTCCCCCTCACGAAGGCAGCGTAATCAGAATCTTGTGGCGGTAAAGCGGTCAGACGACTGTAGATCGAATGTAGACGGCGTCAGGTAGGCTCTGGCCAGATGTCGGAAGAGGGGGCACATCGACGGGGTGAGGACGTCATGTCCTCGTTATGTGACTTATACCTTTGATGGCTTGGTGCGGTTCAAGTCTCAGAGGTGCGCGATGCACCCCCTCTTGGTGAAGTCAGCCGGTCAGCAGCAGTGCGCCATGTCCTGGCCTGAATAGAGTGCAGACGTGTCGGCGTTCGCCGCCGTAACATTGCCTGCGAGAGTCACCGCTGCGATGAGCACGGTGGCTAGCGCAGACAGGGCAATACGCATGCGCATGGGGGTTCTCCCTCGCCTGTGTGGGGTTGCTCGGACTTCATCATCTCAGGGAGCAACGACTGTGACCACATCTGACCTGGTCGGACTCCGTATCAAGACCGTTCGTCGGCAGCGTGGCCTGTCACAGGCACAGCTGGCGCACCCCGAGTTGTCGGACAGCTACGTCTCCTTGATCGAGAGTGGCAAGCGTACCCCGACACCTGCGGTCCTGGAGCTGCTGGCGCAGAAACTCGACTGTTCGCTGTCCTATCTGATCAACGGCGTGACCGCCGAGCAGATGGAGGACATCGAGCTGGCGCTCGGCTACGCGCGTCTGGCGCTCGAGAACGGTGAGGTCGCCGAGGCCCGCACGCGCTACACCGAGCTGCTGGCGAACAACAACCTGACAGGCTTGACGGCTCTTCGTCAAGACACCGAATTCGGCCTCGCGCTCGCCACTCAGGCCAGCGGCGACCTCGACGGCGCCATCGCCATCCTGCTGCGGCTGCGCGAGGAGGAGCTGTCGACCGAGCGCCGGATCGAGATCGCCATCAACCTGTGCCGCAGCTACCGGGAGAGCGAGCGGCTCACGGAGGCGGTCGAGGTCGCCGAGCGGATACTCAACGCCACGACGCGACCCGTCTGGAACGACCTGCTCGTGGAGCTCGGCGGCAGCCTGCTGGCGGCGTACATGGAGCGCGGCGACCTGCTGCGCGCCCGCCAGTTCGCGGCCGAGCTGCTGAACGCCGCCGACGCCCTCGGCACGCCGCGCTCGATCGTGGCCGCCAACTGGATGGCCTCGAACACGGCGGCCATGACCGGCCACACCGAGGAGGCGCTGTCCTTCTCCGAGCGGGCCATGGCCGTGCAGCTGGAGCACGGGCAGCCGCGCAGCATCGCGATCATGCGCCTCGCGCTCACGCAGAAGCGGCTCAAGGCCCGCCCGCACGAGGCGGCCGCCGCCCGTGACGTGCTGCGCCAGGCCGTCGTCGAGCACGAGCAGACCTCGACCAGCCCCATCGAGCGCGCCCGCGTCCGGATCGAGCTCGGCGTCGCCGAGGCCATGACCGGCAACCTGGACGAGGCCGTCAAGCAGGCCCAGGCGGGCAAGGACCTGCTGCCCTACCCGGGATCGGCCCTCGGCGCCGAGGCCGACCTGCTGCTCAGCAGGGTCTACGGCGGGGTCGGCCGGATGGAGGAGGCCCGCGCCCATGTGGGCCCCGTGCGCGACTGGCTGGCGCCGCTGCCCGACTCCCGGCGTTCGGCGTCCACCTGGTACGCCACCGCCGAGACGATGGACCAGCTGGGCGATTCCGACGGCGCCGTGGACGCCTACCAGCGGGCTCTCGCCTGCGCGGGGCTGTAGCGAGGTCAGGACCGGGCGGTGGCGTCGGTAGCCTTGGTGGTGCCATGAAGAGTTCCCCGCTCGCGGCACTCACCGCGATTCTCGCCGCCCTGTTCGTGCTCGGCACCGCCACCCCGGCGCTGGCCCACGACTCACTCAAGAGCAGCGACCCGGCCAAGGGCGCCGAGGTCGAGGCTCTCGACGAGGTCAGGCTGGAGTTCACCGCCAAGGTGCGCATGCCGTTCGTCATCGTCCGGGGCGCGGGCGAGGCCGTCTTTCAGGAGGGCAAGCCCGAGGTCGACGGCGCGGTCGTGCGGCAGGCGGTCAAGGGGCCGCTGCCGGGCGGGAAGTACACCATCGCCTACCGGGTCGTCTCCTCCGACGGCCACCCGCTCGAGGGGGAGATCCCCTTCACGGTGAAGGCGGCCGCGGCGCCCTCGCCGAGCGCGTCGGCCACCGACCCGGCTTCGGCCGCCCCGGCGACGGCCGCCTCGTCCGATCCTGCGGCCACTCCCGCCGCGGCCGAGGCCGACCTGGCGTCGGCGGCGCGGGTCGGCTTTCCCACGTGGCTGATCATCGGGATCGGGGCGCTGGTCGGCATCGGCATCGGGTTCCTGTTCAGCGCGCGGAAGAAGAAGCCATGAGCAGAACGGCGCGTCTCGCGCTCGCGGGTGGGGCGGCCGCGGTCGTCGCCCTGGTGATCGGCATGATCGCCGGCGGCAGGGCCTTCCCCCGGATCATCCCCGGGCTGCCCGACGCCGGAGCGGTCGTCAGGTGGGGCCTGCCGGTGTCCAAGCTGCTCATGGACGTCACGGGTGTGCTCACCGTCGGCCTGCTGCTGGCGGCGGCGCTGCTGCTGCCCAACGACAAGGGCATGCTCGGCAAGGCGGGCCTGCTCTACGTCAGGTCCGCCTCATGGACCGCGCTCGGGTGGGCCGGATCTGCGTTCCTGGCCATCGTGTTCACCACGGCCGACTCCTGGGGCCGCACTGTGCCCCAGATCCTCAACCGGGAATACCTGACCAGCACCGCCACCCAGACCACCCAGGGTGTGGCGCTCACGCTCGTGGTGCTGTTCGGAGTGGCCATCGCGCTGTTCTCGCGCGGGGCCATCACCGCCGGGGCCGCGGCCGGCCTGCTGGTGTTCGCGCTGGTGACGATGTTGCCGCCGCCGCTGACCGGCCACACCTCCTCCTCGCCCAACCACGACCTGGCCACCTCGGCGGTGTCGCTGCACCTGCTCGCGCTCGCCCTGTGGGTGGGCGGCCTGGTGGTGCTGGCGGTGCACGCGATGCGCGGGCAACCGCAGCTCAACGTGGCCGCCGCCCGGTTCTCCACGATGGCGGTGTGGTGCTTCGTCGCCGTCGGCCTGTCCGGCGTGTTCAGCCTGGTCGCCCGCCTCGGCGCGCTGTCCGACCTCTGGACCACCCAGTACGGCCTGCTGGCCCTGGCCAAGATCGTCGCCTTCGTGCTGCTCGGCTACGTCGGCTACTGGCACCGCCAGCGCACGCTGGTCGACCTGGAGGCGGGCAAGCCCAGGGCGTTCACCCGGCTGGCCGGCGGTGAGACGCTGCTCATGCTGGCCACCGTCGGGCTGGCCGTCGCGCTGTCGCGTACACCGCCGCCCGAGTTCAGCGTGCCCGCCGACCGGGCGTTCGAGCTGCTCGGCTTCCCCGTCCCGCCGGAGCTCACGATCGCGAACGTGTTCTCCCTGTGGTGGTTCGACCTGTTCTTCGGCGCGGTGGCCGCCGTGCTCGCCGGGCTCTACGGCGCCGGCGTCTACCGGCTGATGCGGCGCGGCGACGCCTGGCCGTGGGGGCGCACCGCCGCCTGGTTCATCGGGATCGCGCTGCTGGTGTTCTCCACCCAGAGCGGCCTGGCCCGCTACGCCAAGGTCATGTTCGACGTGCACATGATCGAGCACATGACGCTCTCCATGATCGTGCCGATCTTCCTGGTCCTCGGCGGCCCGGTAACGCTGGCGCTGCGGGCGCTCAAGCCGGCGGCCCGGCGCGGTGACCGGGGCGCGCGGGAGTGGATCACGACGATCCTGCACAGCCGGGCGGTCAAGGTCCTGTCCCACCCGGTCGTGGCGACGGCCATCTTCATCGCCTCGACGTACGCCCTGTACTTCACGCCGCTGTTCGAGTCGGCCATGCAGGAGCACCTCGGGCACATCTGGATGACGCTGCACTTCCTGCTCAGCGGCTCCCTGTTCTTCTGGGTGATCATCGGCGTCGACCCGGGGCCGAGCAGGCTCCCGTACGTCGGGCGGCTGCTGATGCTCTTCGTCACCATGCCCTTCCACGCCTTCTTCGGCATCGCGCTGATGATGACCGGCTCGGTGATCGCCTCCGGCTGGTACGAACAGCTCGGCCGTACGTGGGGCGACAACCTGCTGCAGACCCAGCAGGACGGCGGGGCCATCGCGTGGGGCTTCGGTGAGATCCCCACGCTGCTCGTGCTGCTGGCCATCGCGTTCCAGTGGTACCGCGACGACGAACGGCAGGCCAGGCGCACCGACCGCAAGGCCGAACGCGCCGCCGGCGACACCGAACTCGACTCCTACAACGCCTATCTCGCCCGTCTCAACCGCGCTGACAAGGGCGAGTAGCGGTTCGGCCAGGGCACCCTATCTTCCGACTCCAGGTTTCAGAAGCGCCGGGTAGCCTGTCTCACAGGGGAGAAGGGCATAACCTCATCAGCAGCGTCGGCGAACCTTGAGGGGGGATCGCGCGACGCGGTGCGGGGCGCCGGCGTGGGGACCGGCGCAGGCCCCGGGGTGCCGAGGAAGGCGAGAACCATTGTCGGAAGAGACACGCATGCGCGGGGGGCAGAGCCTGGCCGAGGCGCTCGAAAGCCTTCTGGCGCAGTGGTCGGAGCAGACGGGGATCGCGGTCGAGACGTGGGCGCTGCCCGGGACCGACGTGCCGTCGAGGGTGTCGGGCGGCGTCATGGAGACGATGCGCGAGGCGCTGTCCAACGTCGAGCGGCACAGCCGGGCCAAGACCGTATCGGTCGCCGTGACCACGGGCCCGAGCGGCCTGCGGCTGACGGTCAGCGACGACGGCCAGGGCTTGCCCGACGGGCGCACGGGGCGCGGGATCGCCCGGATGCGGGCCGCCTTCGCCGAGCTCGGCGGCAGCCTGTCGGTCAAGGGTGCGCCCGGCGAGGGCACCACGGTGAGCGGAGTGATCCCCAGGCGACGATGACCGTCCAGGGCCCGCCGCGCCCGGGGTGCCCTGAGGTGAGGCTCAGGGGAGGGTCAGGATCTCGCTGCCGGTCTCGGTGACCATGATCGTGTGCTCGAACTGGGCCGTGCGCTTGCGGTCCTTCGTGACGGCCGTCCACTTGTCGGGCCAGATGTCGTAGTCGATCGTGCCCAGCGTGAGCATCGGCTCGATGGTGAACGTCATGCCCGGCACCAGCTCCACCCGCAGCGACGGGTCGTCGTAGTGGGGCACCATGAGGCCGGAGTGGAAGGTCGTGCCGATGCCGTGGCCGGTGAAGTCGCGTACGACGCCGTAGCCGAAGCGCTTGGCGTACGCCTCGATGACGCGGCCGACCACGTTGAGCTGGCGGCCGGGCGCGACCGCCCTGATGGCCCGCATCATGGCCTCGCGGGTGCGCTCGACCAGCAGGCGCGACTCCTCGTCGACCTCGCCCACCAGGTAGGTGGCGTCGGTGTCGCCGTGGACGCCGCCGATGTAGGCGGTGATGTCGACGTTGACGATGTCGCCGTCGCGCAGCACGGTGTCGTCGGGGATGCCGTGGCAGATGACCTCGTTGATCGACGTGCACAACGACTTGGGATAACCCTTGTAGCCGAGCGTGCTGGGGTAGGCGCCGTGGTCGAGGAGGAACTCGTGGCCGATGCGGTCGAGCTCGTCGGTGGTGACCCCGGGGACGGAGTGCTTGCCGACCTCTTCGAGGGCCTGGGCGGCGATGCGGCCGGCCACCCGCATGCGCTCGATGATCTCGGGGGTCTTCACGTCGGACTCGCCGGTCCTGGGGCGCTTCTTGCCGACGTACTCCGGCCGCTCGATGTGGGCGGGGACCTTTCGCATGGGCGAGACTCGCCCGGGCTGGAGCAGTGTCGTCATGAAACACGAGTCTACGGGGCAGAATTGACCTCGTGAGCGAAGGCCAGTGGTGGTTCTGTCTCAAGCACATGCGGGTCGAGCCCGAGCAGGGCTGCCCCAACAAGGACCGGATGGGTCCCTACACCTCGGAGGAGGAGGCGGCGGGCGCACTGCAGCGCGCCGCCGACCGCAACAAGGCGTGGGACGAGGCCGATCAGGAGGACGAGTGACGCCCCGTCCCGCCTACGGCACGACGGCGTAGGCGCGTACGGGGAAGGTGCCCATGCCCGCGATCATCGGGGGCGCGGCATGGAACCTGAAGCCCTCACTCGGCAGTGCCGCGAGCCCCGTCAGGTGCTCGACCAGCGGGATCCCCGCCCTCAGCAGGATCGTGTGGGCGGGGCGTTCGCCGTGCGGCGGGGTGTCGTCGATGTTGAGCGAGTCGATCCCGACCAGCGCCGCGCCCTGCTCGGCCAGCCACTTCGCCGACTCCGCCGCCAGGTACGGATGGTCGCGCAGATAGGCGTCGGTGCCGAAATGGCGGTCCCAGCCCGTGTGGATCAGCACGGCCCGGCCGCGTACGTCCAGCGTGGCGTCGAGCACCACCTCCCGCCCTCCTGAGGCGGGTACGCGCAGGCCGGGCAGGTCGGCCAGCCTGCTCACCGGCACCTGCGACAGGTCCGGGCCGTCGGCGTAGCGGTGGTGGGGCGTGTCCAGGTAGGTGCCGGTGTTGGCGGCCATCGTGATCGTGCCGATCTCGAACTCGGTGCCCGGGGCGTAGACCTCGCGCGAGTCCTCCCTGCTCAGGTGCGTGCCGAGGACCGGGCCCGGGACGCCGGGATAGGTGATCATGCCGTCGGTGATGCGGTGGCTGAGTTCGACGATCATTTGGCGGCTCCCACCCGGGCGAGTTTGACGAGGGCGATCCCTCCGATGGCGGCCCATACGAGGTTCAGCCCGGTGGAGGGCCAGGCGGCGTTGTAGGCGCTGTTGACCATGAGGCCGAGGGCGCCGAACAGGTTGATGAGCTGGTACGCCACGCCGTCGCCGGACAACCGCGCGGACGAGACCAGGGCGTACCCGGTCAGCAGCAGGGCGGCTCCGGCCCAGCCGACGGCGTCGAGGAGGAGATCCATGGCCGATATTCTCTGGATTTTTGGGCTTAAAGCACAAATAAAGAAAGCTAAAGGTGGACGTAAGCTGACCTGCATGGATATCGACCCTCGTCGTCTGCGTGTCCTGCACGAGGTCGCCCGCCGCGGCGGCGTGATGCGCGCGGCCGAGGCGCTGTACCTGACCCCCTCAGCGGTCTCCCAGCAGCTCGCCCAGCTCGAACGGGAGGTCGGCCTGGCGCTCATCGACCGCTCGCAGCGCCGCGTCTCGCTCGCCCCGGCGGGCCGCGTGCTCGCCGGGTACGCCGAGCGGGTCGAGGAGGAGCTGACCGAGGCCAGGAAAGAGCTGACCAGGTTCACCGAACGCCTGGCCGGACCGGTGCGGATCGCCGCCTTCCCCACAGCCATCAAGCACATGCTGGTGCCCGCGATGCGCGCCCTGGCCGAACGCCATCCGAGGATCACGCCGGTCATCCACGAGGTCTACGGGCAGCCCGCGCTGCAGGAGTTGCGCCTCGGCGCCGTGGACCTGCTCATCACCGAGCAGGACATGAGCCTGCCGGTCCCCGCGCAGCCCTCGCTGACCGTACGGCCGCTGCACGTGGACGAGTTCCGCGTCGTGCTGCCGCCGGACTGGCCCGAGCCGGAGTCGACCGCGGACCTGATGCGCCTGCCGTGGGTGGCCGCCGAGCCGGACCAGGCGTGCGGGCAGGCGCTCGACCGGCTCGCCGGGATCCACGGGGTCGAGCCCCGCAGGACGCACGTCGTCACCGACTTCTCGCCGGTGCTCGCGCTGGTGGCCGCCGGGCACGGGGTGGCGATCGTGCCGTCGCTGGCGCTGCTCGACGTGCCGGAGGGCGAGGTGCGGGTGAGCGACGTACGGGAGGTGGGGGCGCGCCGGCTGGACGCGGTCACGCGGGTGAGCAGGACGCGGTCGGGCGAGCCGGACCCGGTGCAGGCGGTGGTGATCGGCGCGATCGAGGAGGCCACCGAGGGCCTGCGGGCGGCACTCGGCCCCCGCCTCGCCACCCAGCCCTGACCTCCGGACGTTCGGCCACTCGGGGGGCGGTCATTCGGTCAGGTGGGGGCCGCTGACCTTCTCCAGCAGGCGGGCCAGGCGTTCGCGCAGGCCCGGACGCTGCTCGACCTCGCCCGCCGCCGCGCTGACCAGGTGTTGGGCGCCGTCGAAGGTGATCAGCCCGCTCGCCGGCACGGCGATGGCGTCGTGGGCCAGCCCGCTCAGCTCGGAGTCGGCGCCCCCGATCGCCAGGATGGTCGCCCCCGTACGGCGGGCGTCGTCGACGCGCTCCAGCAGCGGGACCGGCGCCGCCTGCTCCGACAACACGAACAGGGTCTCGCCGCGCCCGGCCTGCTCCAGTCGGTCGAGGCCGACGCGCAGGTGGGCCGGGGCGTCGGCGGGCGGCGACCAGCGGACCAGCGTGGGGGTGAGCTGCGGCAGGCCGGAGAACTTCGCCTCGTCGCTTAGGTGGGCGGTGACGTGCCAGGGTTCGTCGTCCGGCGGGCCCACGAGCAGCAGGCCGCCGGGCGAACGGGTGGCCCGCAGGGCCAGGCCCAGCTCGCGGGTGCGGTCGAGCCAGCCCGTCGGGGCCAGGATCTCGCGCAGGAATGCCACCGAACCTGAGTCCATGCCTCCATGGTGCACGAGGAACGGGAACGAAGGAGGCCGATTCGGACGTCCGGCGCCCGGGCCGCCCCGGCCTGCCGTACGCACCGGCGGGGCTGGCATGATCGGGGCTATGACAGATGTGAACGGGCTTTCCATCGCGATCCTCGGCGGCACCGGCGACCAGGGGAAGGGGCTGGCGCGACGGTTCGCGCTGGCCGGGCACACGGTGCTGATCGGGTCGCGCAGCGCGGAGCGGGCGCAGGAGGCGGCCGGGTCGATCGGCTCGGGCGCGCGGGGCGGGGCCAACGCCGACGTGGCGGCCGAGGCCGACGTCGTGATCGTGGCGGTGCCGTACGAGGGGCACAAGGCGCTGCTGGAGTCGTTGCGCGCCGAGCTGGCCGGGAAGATCGTGGTCGACTGCGTCAACCCGCTCGGCTTCGACAAGCAGGGCGCCTACGCGCTGCCGGTGGAGGAGGGCAGCGCCGCCCAGCAGGCGGCCGCGGTGCTGACCGAGAGCCGGGTCGTGGCGGCCTTCCACCACGTGTCGGCCGTGTTGCTGATGGACCCGGCCGTGGAGAAGGTGGACCTCGACGTGCTGGTGCTCGGTGACGACCGCGAGGCCACCGACACCGTGCAGGCGCTGGCCGAGCTGATCCCGGGCGTACGCGGCGTCTACGGCGGCCGGTTGCGCAACGCCCACCAGGTCGAGGCGCTGACCGCGAACCTCATCTCGATCAACCGCCGCTACAAGGCGCACGCCGGCCTGCGCGTCACCGACGTCTAGAGCGTCCGGAGCGTCTAGAGCCAGCCCGCGTCCTCGGCGACGCGGATTGCGTCGATCTTGTTCCGGGCGCCGGTCTTGGTGATCGCCGCCGTGAGGTAGTTGCGCACCGTGCCGGGGGACAGGTGCAGGCGGGCGGCGATCTCCTCGGCCGTCGCGCCCCTGGCCGCCTGCCTGAGCACCGTGGACTCGCGCGGGGTGAGCGGGCTCTCGCCGTACTCCATGGCCGAGGAGACGAGCTCGCTCTCCAGCACGCGCAGTCCGGCCGCGGTACGCCTGATGGCGTCGGCCAGGCGGTCGCCGGGCGCGTCCTTGACCAGGAACGCCTCGATGCCCGCGGCCAGCGCCCGGCGCAGGTGGCCGGGCTGCCCCATGGCCGTGAGCACCAGGATCCGGCAGGACGGGAGCCGTTCGCGCAGCTCGGCGGCGGCGGTGATGCCGTCGGTGACCGGCAGGTCGATGTCCACGACCGCCACGTCGGGCCGGACGTCGAGCGCCACCGGCACGATCTCGTCGCCGCGGGTGACCTCCGCCACGACCTCGATGTCGGTCTCCAGCCGGAGCAGGGCGGTGAGCGCGGCGCGGATCATGTGCATGTCCTCGGCCAGCAGCACCCGGATCACGCCGGCACCTCCATGGTCAGCAGGAAGCCGCCGCCGGCCGGGGCGGCCGAGCAGGTGCCGCCCGCCTGCGAGGCCCGTTCGGCCAGCCCGGTCAGGCCTCCGCCCGGCTCGCCGGACCCGCTCCCCACGCCGTCGTTGGCCACCTCCAGGCGGACCCGGCCCTCCCGCAGCGACGTGGTGATCGTGCAGGTGGTGGCCCTGCTGTGGCGCAGGACGTTGGTGACCGCCTCGCGTACGCCCCAGGCCAGCGCCTCCTCCGCCCGCCGGGACAGGGTCACCTCGGCCAGGTGTGCCTGGCAGCTCACGCCCGACGACTCCAGCAGCGCCGCCGCGCGGTCGGTCTCGCCGGTCAGCGACATCGCGCGGTAGCCGCGGGCCACCTGGCGCACGTCCTGGGCGGCCTCTCTGGCGACGCGTACCAGGTCGCCCACCTCGCCGCGGGCGGAGGCGGGGTCGCGGTCCATGAGACGTCCGGCCAGGTCGCCCTTGAGCGCGATGGCGGTGAGGCTGCGGCCGAGGCCGTCGTGCAGGTCGCGGGAGATGCGCAGGCGTTCCTTGAGCACGGCCGCGTCGGCCAGGTCGGCCCTTGCCTCCTCCAGCTCGGCGGCGACGCGGACGAGCCGGACCAGGACGTAGATCATCGAGCCCGTGATGGGGATGGTGATCACGTAGAACAGGGTGACCACGGCCAGGGGGAAGCCGATCCACGTGTTGGCGCCCTCGTACAACATCATGAGGACGATCAGCGGCACGGCCCAGCGGAGGGAGAGGAACACCAGCAGGGTCCCGGCCAGCAGCGGCGCGGCGATCGCGGACCAGCCGCTCGGCAGCAGGTAGTCGCCCGCGTAGGTGACGACCGCCTGGAGCGGCAGCGTGGCGGGGAACAGCGGCGGACGCCCGCCGCGCAGGGCGGCCCGCATGTTGACGTAGTGGGTGGAGACGACGGCGACCATCACGGCCGTCGCGAGCAGGCCGACGCCCGGGCCTCCCATGAAGTAGAGCAGCCCGATGAGCGAGTAGACGACCGAGACGCCCGTGATGAGCACCCGCGCGAGCCTCTGGGCCGAGGACGAGACCACCACAGCAGCGATTATCGCCGAGTCACGACCGGCGCGGTTCCCAGCGGAACCACAACCTGATCGCGACGACGCCGACGACCGCCCACCCGGCCAGGACGAGCGCGGGCACGACCGCCTCCCCGGTCTTCACCGCGTGCACCACGGCCGAGGTGGGCAGCAGGTCCAGCGCCGTACTCAGCCACGAGGGCAGCGGGATCGGTCCCATCGCGCCCGCCGACACCCCGGCGGCCAGGAAGAGCGGCATGGTGTACGCGCCGGCCAGCTCGCTGCGCGGGATCGCCGCCGTGTACGCGGCCCCGAGCAGCGCCAGCACGGCCGAGCCCGCGGCGGTCATGGCCGCGAACAGCAGCGGGTCGTCCGGCAGCGGCACCCCGGCCGCGAACCGCACGGCCACCGCGCACAACACGATCACGACGAAGGTCTGCGTGGCCGTGCTGGCGATCTGGCCGACGAGGATCTGCGCATCGGTCAGCAGCCCGGCCCGCAGCCGCTTGAGCACGAGCTGGTCGCGGCGGGTGGTCAGGGCCACCGCGATGTTCATGAACGCGGTGAGCGCCAGCAGGATCGCCAGCGCGCTCTGGAACATCGTGGTGGCGAAGGGCACGCCGCCGGAGGTGACGTGCCGCATGAGCGCGGGCATGCCCACGGCCAGGCCGACCGGGGTGATCACCGAGGCGACCAGCATGGCCCTGTCGCGCCAGAACAGGCGGGTGCCGAGACGGTAGGTGGCGGTCAGGCTCATCGGGCGCTCCTGGGCAGGTCGAGGAAGAGGTCTTCGAGGGTCGCGGCGCGGACCTCCAGGCCGGACAGCCGCAGCCCGCGCCCGGCCGCCCAGGTAAGCAGCGTCTGCGCGGCCAGGTCGGGGTCCTCGGCGCGGCAGACGGCGGTGCCGCCCTCCACCGTGACCGGCAGCGGCAGGTCGTCCGCGCCCACCCCGGCGGGCAGCCGGAACGCCACCCGCCCGCCGCGCGCGGCCAGCGTCTCGGCGATCCCGCCCACCGCCACGATCTCGCCCTCGTCCATGATCGCCATGGACGAGGCCAGGCGCTGGGCCTCCTCCAGGTAGTGCGTGGTCAGCAGGATCGTGGTGCCCCTGGCGGCCAGGGCCGAGACGACCTCCCAGGTGTTCGCGCGGGCCTCGGGGTCCATGCCCGCGGTGGGCTCGTCGAGGAACAGCACGTCGGGGCGGCCGAGCAGGGCGAGCGCCAGGTCGAGCCGGCGCTTCTCGCCGCCGGAGAGCTGGCGCACCCTGGTCAGCGCCTTGTCCGACAGGCCGGCCAGGTCGAGGGCCTCGCCGACCGGGCGCGGGGCGGCGGTGAAGTCGCGCCAGACCGCGACGGTCCGGGCGACGGTCAGGTCGGGGAAGAACCCGGCCTCCTGGAGCATGATCCCGACCCGCTGCCGTACGGCCGCCCGGTCGGACCAGGGGTCGAGGCCGGCCACCCGGACGGTCCCGCCGTCCGGCCGCTGGAAGCCGGCCAGCACCTCGACCGTGGTCGTCTTGCCCGCGCCGTTCCTGCCGAGGAGGGCGAAGATGTCGCCCTGCGCCACCTCGAACGAGACGCCCTTCACCGCCGGGTAACTCCCGTAGCTCTTCCTGAGCTCGTTCACCTCAATCATGTGTCCGACTATGACCGGACAGGTCAGGGGCTCGACAGTGAAGAATTCACGACTTCCTGGAGAGCTTCAGCAACGCGTCCGCGACGCCTTCCGGGTCGATGACCTGGTGCAGGTGGAGGCCGGGCAGCCGGGTGACCGGCCAGCCGCGGCCGGCCGCGTCCTGGGCCGCCTGCTCGTACGGGGGCCCGAACCACAGGCACGAGCACCTGACCGCGTCCCAGCCCGCCGGGACGGGCACGGACTGCGTGTAGTAGTCGAGCGGCAACCGCGGCTGCTCGACCGTCACCCGTACGCGGACGGCGGGGTCGGGCAGCATGGCCACCACGTCCTCCTCGTCCCACCAGTCGGTCCAGCGCGGCAGCAAGCCGTCGGGGCCGGCCAGGCCGCGCAGGAACGGCAGGAAGTCCTCCTCGGCGATCCTGACCAGCCCCCGGGCCGGCGGCACGTGCGCGTCGGCGAACACGCAGGCCACCACCCGGTCGCCCAGCCCCTCCTTGATCACCGGCATGAAGAACCCGGCGTTGCTGTGGGCCACCAGCACCAGCGGCCCCTCGGCGGGGGCGGCCTCGCGCACGGCCGCGACCACGCGCGGCCAGTACGGCGCCCCGCCCGCGGCCACGCCGGTCAGGTCGGGGACGACGGCCGCCCGGCCGCGCCGCTCCAGCGACTCGGCCACCGGAGCCCACGTCGAGGGCCCGACGGATGGGCTGTGCACCAGCACGAAGGTCGTTTCCATGGCCCCCACCCTGTCAGACGACGAGCGCGTGCCGGGAGACGGGTTTCCGGCCGCCGTCGTAGGCCGCCCAGGCCGCCGCCAGGTCGCGCACCGCCCGCGACAGCTCCTCCTCGGGGAACAGGAAATGCAGGCGCAGGCGGTCGGCCTGGCCGCCCAGGGGATCGAAGGAGCGGCCCGGCGGCACCGCGACGCCGTGCCGGAGCGCGACCTGGGCGAAGGAGTCGGCGTCGCCGCGCGGGAGGCGTACCCAGATGGTCTGGCCGCCGCGGGCCGGCTCGAACGTCCAGGACGGCAGTCGCGCGCGCAGTTCGGCGCACAGATGGTCGTGCCGCCGCCGCAGGACCCGTACGCGGGCGTCGCGCACCTCGTCAAGGCGGCGCAGCAGCGCGACGGCGGCGAGCTGGCTGAAGACCTCGCCGCCGAGATCGTGCACGGCCCGCAGCCTGGCCAGCCTCGAGACCAGCGGCGCCGCCGCGCGGATCCAGCCCACCCGCAGCCCGCCCCACACCAGCTTGCTCAGCGAGCCGACGGTGACGACCTGCTCGCCAGCGCCGAACGCGGCCACCGGCGCGGGCGTCCCGCCGGAGAAGCACAGCTCGGCGCGGACCTCGTCGTCGATCAGCGGCACGTCGTGCTCGGCGGCCAGGGCGGCCAGCCGCCTGCGGGCCGCGTCGTCCATGATCGCGCCGTCGGGGTTGCGCGCGGTGGGCACGCAGTAGACCAGCGCCGGCCGCTCGCGCACCGCCGGCCGCGCCTGGTCGTGCGTGAGGTCCACGGGCTTGACGACGGCCGCCGCGTGCCGGAACACCTCCAGCGCCCCCGGATAGGTCGGCGACTCGGTCAGCACGGTGTCGCCCGGCGTGACCAGCAGCCCGGCCAGCAGCGTGAGGGCCTGCTGCGCGCCCGTCGTCACCATGATCTGTCCGGCCGTCGTGGGCACGCCGCGCGCGCTGTAGTAGCGGGCCAGCGCCTCCCGCAGCGAGGGCTCGCCCGCCGGCTGGTAACCCAGGTCGCGCAGCTCCGCCACCCGCGCCCCCGCCTCCTGGTACGCCTCGAACAGCGCCTGCGGCGGGTCGTCGGGCGCCGCGCAGGTCAGCAGGCGCACGCCGTCGGGGGCGTGCAGGAGGTGCAACATCAGCGGATTGGCCGCGACGCCGTCGGCGGTCCTGGTGGCGGGCAGGTCGGACGGCGCGACGCGGGTGCCGCTGCCCTGGCGGCGCACCACCCGGCCCTCCTGCTGGAGCAGCTCGTACGCGGCCACCACGGTGCCGCGGCCCACCGCGAGCCGGGCGGCCAGGACCCGGTCGGGCGGCAACTGACTGCCCGGCGGCAGCACGCCGTCGTCCACGAGCGTCCGGAGGCGGGCGGCGAGCAGCAGGTAGAGCGGGCCGCGGCCAGAGGCCCACCGGCCCAGCAGGTCGACGAGGTCGTCGGGATTGGCCCTGTTCATGGACCAATTCTGGCGTATTGGCTCTGCAAGAAGATGCCAAAGCGGGGGATATTTGATGACATGACTGAGTTTCGCCCTGAGACGCGTGCCGTACACCTGCCTCAGCCCGCCGTCGAGGGCAGCCGCCCGCTCGGCATGCCCATCTACCAGAGCGCCGGGTTCGCCTTCGACGACCCGGAGATGATGGGCGCGGCGATGGGCGACCCCGACGGCGCCTTCGTCTACGGCCGCTACACCAACCCCACCGTCCGCGCCCTGGAGACGGCGGTCTCCGGGCTGGAGGGCGGCGCCGCCGCGCTGGCCGCCGCCTCCGGCATGGGCGCGATCAACACCGTCCTGCTCGCCCTGCTCAAGCCCGGCGACCACCTGATCGCCCAGCGTTCCCTGTACGGCGGGACCGCCGCGATGATCAACGAGCTGGCCGGCAGGTTCGGCATGACCGTCACCCACGTGCCCGAGAACGACCCCGACGCGCTGCGCGCCGCCGTACGGCCCGAGACCCGGATCGTCTACCTGGAGACCATCAGCAACCCGATGGCGCTGGTCGCCGACCTGCCGGCCATGTGCGCCACGGCCCGCGAGCTGGGCGTGCTGTCGGTGGTGGACAACACCTTCGCCACCCCCGTGCTGTGCCGCCCCCTGGAACACGGGGCCGACGTCGTCGTGCACTCCACCACCAAGTACCTGTCCGGGCACAGCGACGTGATCGGCGGCATCGCCGTCTTCGCCGACCCGGAGCTGCACGGCAAGGTCTGGCACTTCGCCACCGAGCTGGGGTCGGCGGCCGAGCCGTTCACGTCGTGGCTGACGCTGCGCGGGCTGCAGACGTTGCCGCTGCGCATGGAACGCCACTGCGCCAACGCCGACTTCCTGGCCACCCGGCTCGCCGGGCCGCCCGCCGTGTCGGCCGTGCACTGGCCGGGGCTGCCCTCGCACCCCTCGTACGAGCTGGCGGCCAAGCTGCTGCCCGCCTTCGGCGGCGTGTTCTCCTTCGACCTGGCCGGCGGGCGGGCGGCGGGGGAGGCGTTCATGAAGTCCGTACGGCTGGCGCTGCTGGCCCCCTCGCTCGGCGGAGTGGAGACCCGCGTCATGCACCCCGCCACCACCTCGCACCGCACGCTCGACGCCGAGGAACTGGCCAGGCACGGCGTCGGCGAGGGCATGGTACGCATCGCCGCCGGCATCGAGCATCCCGAGGACCTGTGGGCCGACGTGGCCCAGGCGCTCGGATAGCCTCGGCGTGTGCTCGCCGTCTCCGAGCCGTGACCACCCCTCCGGAGCCTTCACCAAGGGGCTCCGAGCCATGACCAAGGGAGAGCCGTGACCGCCGTCACCTACGACGATGTCCTCGACGCGGCCGTACGGATCTCGGGACACGTGCTGCGCACGCCCGTCCTGGAGATCTCGCCCGGCCTGTTCCTGAAGCTCGAACTGCTGCAACACTCGGGCTCCTTCAAGGTGCGCGGTGCCTTCAACCGCATCCTGTCGGCCGGCACGCTGCCCGCCGCCGGGGTCATCGCGGCCAGCGGCGGCAACCACGGCCTGGCCGTCGCCCACGCCGCCAGGTCGCTCGGGGTGCGGGCCGAGATCTTCGTACCGGAGGTGACGAGCCCGGTGAAGGTGGCCGGGCTCAGGGCGCTCGGCGCGCACACCACCCAGGTCGGGGCCATCTACTCCGAGGCCGCCGAGGCCGCCGCCAAGCGCGCCGCCGAGACGGGGGCGCTGGCCGTGCACGCCTACGACCAGGCCGAGGTGCTGGCCGGGCAGGGCACGACCGGCCTGGAGATCATGGAGCAGACCGGGGGCGTGGACACGATCGTGGTGGCCGTGGGCGGCGGCGGCCTCGCGGCCGGCACCACTCTCGGGGCGCGGGCCGGGGGCGACGCCCCGCGGATCGTGGCGGTGGAGCCCCACGCCATCCCCACGCTGGACGAGGCGCTGCGCGCGGGCCGTCCGGTGCCGGTGCAGGTGGGCGGCGTGGCCGCCGACGCGCTCGGGGCCACGCAGCTCGGCGCGCTGGCGTTCGAGGTGCTGTCGGGTGTGGGGGTGGAGAGCGTACTGGTGGAGGACAAGGCGATCGTCGCGGCCCGGCGCGCGCTGTGGGAGCGGCACCGCCTGGTGGCCGAGCCCGCCGGCGCGGCGGCGTACGCGGCGCTGTTGTCCGGCGTCTACCGGCCGGCCGACGGGGAGCGGGTGGCCGTCGTCGTGTGCGGCTCCAACACCGACCCCGCCACGCTGTCCGGCGCGGCGGGGTGACCAGCCGTAGGCGTGCTCAGCTGTAGGTGTGCTCGGGCGCCGGGAAGGCGCCCGAGCTGACCTCGGCGGCGAAGGCGCGCACCGCGCGGTCCATCTCCGAGGCCAGGTCGAAGTAGCGCTTGACGAACTTGGCCGGGCGCGGCGTCAGCCCCATCATGTCCTGCCACACCAGGACCTGCGCGTCCGTCGCGGGCCCGGCGCCGATGCCGACCGTGGGGATCGCCAGCGACGTGGTCACCCGCTGCGCCAGGTCGGCCGGTACGCACTCCAGCACCACCGCGAACGCCCCCGCCCGCTCCAGATCCTTGGCGTCGGCCATCAGCTCGTCACCCGACTGCCCGCGCCCCTGCACCCGGTAGCCGCCGAGCGCGTTGACCGACTGCGGGGTGAGCCCGAGGTGGGCCATGACCGGCACGCCCGCCGAGACCAGCGCCTCGACCTGCGGCAGCACCCGCCGGCCGCCCTCCAGCTTGACCGCGTGAGCGCCCGCCTCCTTCATGAACCTGGCCGCCGACTCCAGCGCCTGCTGCGGCGACCCCTGGTACGACCCGAACGGCAGGTCGGCCACCACCATCGCCCGCGAGGAACCCCGGACGACGGCCGCGGTGAGCGGGACGAGGTGGTCGAGGGTGACGGGCAGGGTGGAGTCGAAGCCGTAGACGACCATGGCCGCGGAGTCGCCGACCAGCAGGACGGGCACGCCCGCCTGGTCGAACACCCCGGCCGTCATCGCGTCGTAGGCGGTGAGCATGGGCCACCGCTCCCCGCGCTCCTTGGCCGCCGCGAGGTCGCGGACGGTGACCCTGCGCCCTGAAACACCGCCGTACAGCGTGGTCGAAGACATGGACAACCTCCAGAAACGTCTCGAGGCGTCCCAGTGACGTCCCCGGACTCCTTCGATGATGTCATGGAGGGAAATCCAGTGGCGAAACTGTCGGTGCCTCTTGACACAATCGACGCGGAGGTAAACGACACACCATGGCTCTCGACCAATATCGCCGGCTCTTCCGGCTCCCAGGCGTCCGCACCCTGCTCCTGGTGGGGATGCTCGCACGCGTCCCCGCCACCGCGATGGGGATGGCGCTGACCCTGCACGTGGTCTTCGGACTGCGCCTGGGCTACGTCGAGGCCGGCGTGGTCACGATGGCCAGCACGGTCGGCATGGCGATCGGCTCGCCGCTGTCGGGCCGGTTCGTCGACCGCCACGGCGTGCGTCCCGTGCTCGTCGTCACCACGCTGGCCCAGGCGGTGTTCTGGTCGTGCGCGTGGGCGCTGCCGATGCCCGCCCTGGCGGTCGCGGCGGCGGTCGCGGGCCTGCTCAACCTGCCGGTGTTCAGCGTGACCCGGCAGTCGCTGGCCGCGCTGGTGCCGCCGGAGCAGCGGCGTACCGGGTTCACCCTCGACTCGATGCTGGTCGAGCTGTCGTACATGACCGGTCCCGCCCTCGCCGCCGCCGGCATCACCACGCTGGGCAGCACGACGACGCTGATCGTCATCGGCGTCGGCATCACGGCGGCGGGCATCGGCCTGATCGCCTTCAACCCGCCCGTCCGTTCGGCGGTCGAGCTGGAGGAGCCGGTGGTGAAGGTGCCGCGGCGGCAGTGGCTCACCCCGGGGTTCGTCGCGCTGCTCGGCACGACGGCGGCGGCCACGTTCATCCTCACCGCGACCGAGCTCGGGCTGGTCGCCACCATCAACTCCGCGGGCGAGACCGGGTGGGTCGGCGTCGCCGTGGGCATCTGGTGCCTCTACTCGCTGGTCGGCGGCTTCGTCTACGGCGGCCTGTCGCGCGGTTTCTCGCCGCTGGCCCTCATCGCGGGCATGGGCCTGCTGACCATCCCCTTGGGGCTGGCCGGGGCCGACTGGCGCTGGCTGATCCTGGCGCTGCTGCCGGCGGGCCTGCTGTGCGCCCCGGCGCTGTCCTCGACGGTCGACGTGCTCAGCCGCTGGGTGCCGACCGGGGCCAGGGGAGAGGCGATGGGCCTGCACGGCACCGCATTGCTCATCGGCGGCGCGGCGTCCTCGCCCATCGCGGGGGCCATCATCGACGGCGGCGGGCCGACGTGGGCGTTCGTGGTGGCGGGGCTGACCGGGGTGGCCATGGTGGTGGTCGCGCTCCCGTTCTGGCGCAGACGCCCGGCGGCGGTGGCCGTGCCCGTCCCGGCCGAGGAGCAGTCCGCGCCTTCGGCGGCCACGGCGGGCTGAGCCGGGGGCGGTTTCTGACTGCCGGCTGAGGGGCCGGCGTGTGTCCGTGAGGGCCCGTGCGGGCGGCGGATCGGTTTGCCGGTTGTTTCCTCGTGCGCACTTCTCCCGTCAGGTGGAAGTTACGAAACGGGACCGTTGCGTATCGGAATGTCTTGCGATACGGTGTCGTTGCGAAACTCAGACGTATCGAAATTAAGGATGTTTCCATGGACCCGAACGAAGGGCATCCACGGCGCTGGGGGATCCTCGGAGTGCTGGTGTTCAGCCTCCTGGCGGTCGTGCTGGACAACACGATCCTCAACGTGGCGATGAAGACCATCTCCGACCCCCATGTCGGATTGGGCGCGACGCAGAGCCAGCTCGAATGGGCGATCAATTCCTACACGCTGGTGTTCGCCGGTTTGTTGTTCACCTTCGGCGTGATCGGTGACCGTACGGGTCGCAAGCGCATGTTGTTCATCGGCATGGCGCTGTTCGGCCTGGCCTCGCTGGCCAGCGCCTACTCCCAGGACCCGACGCAGCTGATCTTCGCCAGGGCGGCGATGGGCATCGGCGGCGCGGCGATCATGCCGGCCACGCTGGCGATCATCTCCAACGTGTTCCCGCCCGGCGAGCGCGGCAAGGCGATCGGCATCTGGGCCGGTGGCGTGGGGCTCGCGGTGGCGATCGGCCCGATCACCGGCGGCCTGCTGATCGAGCACTTCTGGTGGGGCTCGGTCTTCCTGGTCAACGTGCCGATCGTGGTGATCAGCATGGTGCTCATCGGCGTCTTCGTGCCCGAGTCGCGGGACCCGAAGCCGTCCAAGCTCGACCCGGTGGGCGTGCTGCTGTCGATCATCGGCCTGGTGGCCCTGGTCTACGGCATCATCCGCGGTGGCGACCTGGCCACCCTGGCCGACGCCGAAGTGATCGTCCCGACGGTGGTCGGCGTGCTGGTGCTGGGCGTGTTCGTGTGGTGGGAGCGCCGCATCGACAACCCGGTGTTCGACGTGCGCAACTTCAGCAACGTACGGTTCAGCTCGGCCATCGGCATGATGGGCATCGTCTTCTTCGCGATGATGGGCGGGATGTTCTTCCTGACCTTCTACCTGCAGATCGTGCTGGGCTTCAGCCCGATCCAGGCGGGGGCCCTGATGATCCCGTTCGCCGCCGCGCAGCTCATCTTCGCGCCGCTCAGCCAGCGGGTGCACCAGATCTTCGGCGCCAAGCTGTCGGCCACGGTCAGCATGCTCGTGGTGACGGCGGCCCTGGGCAGCTACGCCCTGATGGACGTGGACACGCCCGTGGTGCTGATCGAGATCATCTTCTTCGTCCAGGGTGCGGCGATGGCCAACATCATGCCGCCCGCGACCACCGCCATCATGGAGGCGCTGCCCAGGGAGAAGGCCGGTGTGGGCTCTGCCATGAGCAACACCGTCCGCCAGGTCTCCGGCGCGCTGGGCGTGGCCGTGCTCGGCTCGGTGTTGTCGAGCAGCTACCGCGGCGAGATCGCCTCGGCGCTGCCGGCGGGCGCGCCGCACGCCGCCGGTGAGTCGATCATGGCGACGATGGGCTTCGCCGGGAGGCTCGGCGAGCAGGGCCAGGCGCTGGTCAAGTCCGCCTTCACCGCCTTCGTCGACGGCATGCACGTCACGGCGATCGTGTCGGCCGTGATCGCCCTGGTGGGCGTCGCGGTGGTGGCCAAGTGGATGCCGGGGAAGGCGCGTCCGGTCCAGCAGGCGGAACAGAAGGAACCAGCGGTAGTGTGAGGCCGCGATGACGATCCAGGATTCAGGGACTGCCCGCCCGGCGGGCCGCCCGCGCAGCGAGAAGGCCGAGAAGGCGATCATCGACGCGACCCTCGACCTGATCGGCGAGGGCATGGGGGTGTCGGAGCTGTCGATCGAGGCCATCGCGTCGCGGGCGGGCGTCGGCAAGACCACGATCTACCGGCGCTGGTCCAACAAGGAGGATCTGGTCGTCGACGCGCTCTCCACGTTGAAGGCGCCGCTTCCGCCGCTGTCCGGCATCTCCGTACGCGACGACCTGATCTCCCTGCTCGACGCGATGCGCAAGGAGGCGGGGCAGGCCCGTACTCGGTGCGTGATGAACATCGCGCTGGGCGAGGCCGATCGTTACCCGCGGCTGATGGAACGCTTCGTGAAGCGGGCCGTCGAGCCGCGCAGGCAGGCGCTGCGCTCGGTGATCGAGCGCGGTGTCGCCAACGGCGAGCTCAGGTCCGACCTGGACGTCGACCTGGCGATGGCGCTGTTCTCGGGCGCCATGATGTGGCACACGAAGTGGGGCCCGGCCGGCGACCTGCCGCTCGACCTGGCCGAACGGGTGGTCGACACGATCCTGCTCGGGCTGGCCGGAGAGCGCGCCACGTCCTGAGACGTCCTGACTCCCACGGAGGCGCGCACCGAGGCGCCTCCGTGAGTCGTCGGCCCCGCGGCGCAGGGGCCGTCCGTACGAGCCTCAGGCGGCCTGTTCAGAAGGTGAGCCTTGTTCTAATCTCGCGCCATGCCCCCCATGCGAAGAATCGCGATCCTCGGCGTGCTCACCTTCGGCCTGCTGTTACCCGGCGGCGCCGCGCTGGCCCACGAGGAACGTCCGGTGACGCTGCCGGACGGGACCGGGACGGTGCCGGCGCTGCGGACGGGCGAACCCGACCTGCTCGTCTGCAAGACCGACAAGGTCGACTTCGAGCGTCGAATCGCGAATTTTCCGGCGGGGCTGCGACAGCGCAATCTCGACCTTTTCGCGAAATGTCAGCAGCAAGGGGTTAGGAACTTACAGGACGCGGTCGATCGCGTTCAGCGGCCGGGGATGACGATCGCCATCCTGCCCGGACTCTACCGGGAGGAGCCCAGCCAGGCCGCCCCCACCGGCGCCTGCGCCAGGCTGCCCGCCCGCTGGTCGAGCTGGGGCTACCAGATCCTCACCTTCGAGCAGCAACAGCAGTGCCCGCACAACCAGAACCTGGTCGCCGTCCTCGGCAAGAAGGACCTCCAGATCGAGGGCACCGGCGCCGGCCCGCTGGACGTCATCGTCGACGCCGAGTACCGCAAGCTCAACGCCATCCGCGCCGACCGCACCGACGGCGTCTACTTCCGCAACTTCACCGCCCAGCGCACCACGTTCAACTCCCTGTACGTGCTGGAGACCGACGGCTTCGTCATCGACCGCGTGCTCACCCGCTGGAACGACGAGTACGGCTTCCTCACCTTCGCCAGTGACCACGGCCTCTACACCGACTGCGAGGCGTACGGGAACGGCGACGGCGGCCTGTACCCCGGCAGCGCCTCCAACCTCAACGACGGCCGCGGCCACGACGTGCCCAGGTATGCCATCGAGATCCGCCGCTGCAAGAGCCACGACAACGCGCTCGGCTACTCGGGCACCGCGGGCGACTCCATGTGGGTGCACGACAACGAGTTCTACGACAACATGGTCGGCGCCACGATGGACAGCCTCTGGCCCGGCCACCCCGGCCTGCCGCAGAACCACGCCAAGTTCGAGAACAACAAGATCTACGACAACAACCGCGACTACTACCGCTACACCCGGGACGGCACCTGCGCCCGCCCCCCGGCCGAGCGCGGTTACGAGCACGGCGTGGTCTGCTCCCAGGTGGGCGTGCCGCCGGGCACGGGCATCCTGGTCGCGGGCGGCAACTACAACGTCTTCAGGAACAACCGCGTCTGGGGGCACCGGCGGGCGGCGTTCCAGCTCTTCGGGGTGCCCGCGTTCATCAGGGGCGAGAACGACCTGGCCAAGCAGGCCGACACCTCGAACCACAACCGCTACGAGGGCAACGTGTTCGGCGTCGGCCCGGCGGGGGAGCGGCGGCCTAACGGCCTGGACGTGTGGTGGGACGGCCAGGGCACGGGCAACTGCTGGCAGGGCGACGCGGGCCGCTCGACGCCTGCCGCGCTGCCCGTCTGCGCCGCCCGCGCGCCGGAGTTGTCCGCCGGGACGAGCCGCGTGCTGGCCGAGCCCGTCAAGCTGGCCAAGCTCTACCTGTGCGCCGACTTCAGCGCGGCAGAGGCGCGGCTGCCCGCCGGTTGCGACTGGTTCGGCGCGTCCGGGCTCGGCAAGGTGGAGGCCCAGCTCGCCCTGGGCGGTTCGGTGGTGCTCGCGCTGTTCGCGGTGCTGTTCTGGCGGCGGTCGGGCGCGACCGTACGGCTCCACAAGGGCGGACGCGAGGCCGGGCCGTCGGCCAACGGGGTGGCCCCGGCGGTGACGTACGTCAGCGCCCGCAGGCACGCGCTCATCGTGGCCGGGGCGCTCGGCGGGCTGGCGGGGCTGACGATGGACGTGGTGGCCGCGGCCGAGGACAGCACGCTGCTCGCGGCCCTCGCACTGCTGCTCATGGCCGACTGGTGGTTGTGCCTGGGCGTGGCGCTGCGGCCGAGGCGGCCGGGCTGCGGCTGGCTCACGATCGTGCTCGGGCTGCTGGCCTGCGTGGACGCCTTCGACCGGGTGGTGTACCCGGTGCCGTTCGTCCCGGTGGGGCCGGGGTGGGTGCGCGGGCTGCTGACCGGGGTGTGGGTGTTGTGCGCGGTGGTCGTGCTGGCGCCGCGGCGCGGCCGTACGGAGGACGCGCCCGCCGCCGGGGCACGGGCGTGAGGAGGGCGGCCTGGGCGGCGGCGGCCGTGCTCCTGGCGGGCTGCGGGCCGCTGTCGGCCACCCATCACGTGCCGGGCGACAGCCACCAGGTGGCCACGTCCGCGCCGGACGGGCAGGCCGTCGCCGTCATCACCGTCGCGGGCGGCCGGGTGAGCCCGCCGTCCGGCTGGCTGGAGGTCGCCCAAGGGCGGCCCGTCAGCATCACGGTCACCAGCGACGTGGCCGACGAACTGCACGTGCACGGCTACGACATCGAGGCCGAACTGCGGCCCGGCGTGCCGGAGACCGTGCGCTTCACGGCGGACCTGACCGGCGTGTTCGAGGTGGAGACGCACCGGAGCCGGCTCGTGCTGACCCAGGTGGCGGTGCGATGACGTACCTGCTCGCGCACGGGGTCGGCGGCCGGAGCGACCTGCCGATCCCGCTGTTCTACGCCTACGCCGGGGCGTTCGCGGCGCTGGTGGCGTCGTTCCTGGCGCTCGGACTGCTCTGGGCGGACTCGCGTTTCCGGGGGGACCGGGCCGGGACGGTGATCGCGCTGCGCCTGCCCGCGCGGCCGGCGCGGGTGCTGACGCTGCTGGTCGCGGGCTACACACTGGGCCTGCTCGCGGTCGGCCCCGAGGAGGGCAACGCCGGGCCGTACCTGGTCTATGTGCTGTTCTGGGTGGGGCTGGTGCCCGCCTCACTGCTGTTCGGGCCGGTGTGGCGGGGGCTGAACCCGTTCCGGCTGCTGCCCGACCGGCCGCGCCGGCCGCTCCCGGCGTGGCTCGGCTACCGGCCCGCCGCGGCGGGCCTGCTCGCCTTCACCTGGATGGAGCTGGTCGCGCCCGAGCCCGCCGCCCCCGCCACGCTGCTGCTCTTCTTCGCCCTGTACGGCGCCGCCCAGCTCGCCGGCACCACCGTGTACGGCCACGCCTGGCTGGAACGCGGCGACCCGTTCGAGGTGTACTCGACCCTGATCGGCCAGCTCTCACCCGTCGGCAGGCGCGCCGACGGCACCCGCGTGCTGCGCAACCCCTTCGACGGCCTGGACGCCGTCGTGCCCGCCCCAGGCCTGGTCGCGACCGTGTGCGTGCTGCTGGGCAGCACCGGCTACGACGGCTTCTCCTCGGCCCCCGCCTGGGTGGACGCCCTCCAGTCGGGCCCGCTGGGCCGCACCGGCCTGGGCACGATCGGCCTGCTGGCCGCAGTCACCGGCGTGGCGCTGTTGTACGCCGCCTGCCTGGGCGCGGCCGGGCTGATCGGCGGCACCCGCGGTCTGGCCCCCCGCTTCGCCCACTCGCTGGTGCCGATCGCGGTCGGCTACCTGGTCGCCCACTACTTCTCGTTGCTGGTCGTCGAGGGCCGGCATGCGGTCGTCCTGGCGCTGGGCCTGGACGCCCGGGTGGACCAGAACGCCGTCTCCCCGGCGACCGTCGCCGTCGTGCAGGTGGCGGCCATCGTGATCGGGCACGTCGTCGGCGTGGTGGCCGCCCACGACCGCTCGGTACGGCTGCTGCCGCCCGCGCGGGCGGTCGCGGGCCAGCTCCCGTTGTTCGTGCTGATGATCTGCTACACGGTCGGCGGGCTGACGCTGCTGTTCGCCGCCTGACCGGCGGGAGCGGCCTCGACCAGGGTGAAGGGCACGGTGGCGGCCACCCGGCCGTTGACGATGACGTCGAGCTCACGCGGCCCCGGCGGCTCGTTGCGGGTGGTGACCGGGCGGAAGGAATGGCTCTTGCGCACCGTGAACGCCGCCCCCCCGGCGGCGGCCTCGCGCCGGCCCAGGTGGAACACGCGGCGCGAGCCCGCCCGGCGCACGGCGTACTTGAGCAGCAGCGGGCCGGGCGCGCCCGCCGTGACCGTGACGGTGAAGGCCAGGCTGCCCCCGACGGGGACCGCGGCCGAGTCGAGGGTGAGGGCGTCGGCCGAGCCGCTGCCCGGCGTGGCGCCCAGCAGTTCGAGCGCCTCGGGGTGCCCTGCGCGCAGCAGCCCGCGCGCCGCGTGGCGTACGACGCGCTCGACGTGCGAGCCGCCGCTCCCGACCCAGCGGGCCAGCAGGGCGAGCGCGGCGTCGGGATGGTCTTTGGCCAGGTCGTTGACGTGGTTGGCGACCGAGCGGCGGACGTATTCGCTCGGGTCGTCGCGCAGCAGGTCGAGCAGGGGCAGAGTGGGGCCGGGCGCCATCAGCCAGCCGACCCGGGTGGCCCAGGGCAGCCGGGGCCGCGAGCCCTCGGAGGCCAGGCGGCGCAGGTGCTCGTCGGGCGACTCCGCCCAGCCGTACATGATCTTGAGGGCGTCGTCGCGGTGGCGGTCGAGGTAGGGGCGCACGGCGAACTCACCCGTCGAGTACGGCGTGATCGCCGCCAACCCCGACATCGCCTCCTCCAGATGACCGAGACCGTGGACGGCGGTGTGGTCGGTGAGCGGCCAGCCGCTCCACAGGTCGAGCTCCCCGCGCGCGGCGCAGGCGCGGGCCAGCTCGGCGGCCCGCGGGTAGGGCAGCGGGAGGGCGTCGTGGAGGGCGGCGGAGACGTGCCTGACCCGGTCCTTCAGCTCCAGCGGGCCGAGCCCGGCCACCGCCCGCTCGGCGAAGCGGGCGCGCGGGAACGCGGGCCGGACGGCGGCCAGGCCGTGGGCCAGCACCGACACGGACCGGGCGTTGATCATGTCTTTGAGCGGTTGTGCCACGGCCACCACCCTGCCAGCCGCCACCGACAATCCGCCCGGCCCGCTCCTCGGGGAAGGGGCCGGGTGGCTCGGCCTGGCCCGTGCCTTGGGGACGGGCGGCTCGGCCTCGGCCGTTGCCTTGGGGACGGGTGGGTCAGCCCGTCGTCTCCCGCCAGCGGTTGGTGATCGGGAGGCGGCGGTCCCGGCCGAAGTTCTTCGGCGTGATCTTGGGGCCCGGCGGGTACAGACGGCGCTTGTACTCGGCCAGGTCGACCAGCCTGATCACGCGCGTGACCAGCGCGGGGTCGTGCCCGGCCGCGATGAGCTCCTGCGAGCCCATGTCCTTCTCCACATAGTCGTCCAGCAGCCGGTCCAGCACCTCGTACGGCGGCAGCGAGTCGGTGTCGCGCTGGTCGGGACGGAGCTCGGCGCTGGGCTCCTTGGTGATCGAGTTCTCCGGGATCGGCCGCTCGGCGGTCATCAGGAAGTCCTCGCGGGTGTGCGCGTTGCGCCACTCGGACAGCGCCCACACCATCGTCTTCGGCACGTCCTTGATCGGCGCGAAGCCGCCGGCGGAGTCGCCGTAGAGGGTGGAGTAGCCGGTCGCCAGCTCGCTCTTGTTGCCGGTGGTCAGCACCAGGTGGCCGTGCTCGTTCGACAGGCCCATGAGGATCATGCCGCGCACCCTGGCCTGGAGGTTCTCGGCGGCCAGGCCGGACAGCCTGATCTCCTTCTCGAACGCCGTGACGATCTCGGTGATCGGCACGATGCCGGAGTTGATGCCCTGCCGGGCCACCAGGTCCTCGGCGTCGGCCAGGGAGTGCTCGGAGGAGTAGCGCGAGGGCATGAGCACGACGTTCACCCGGGAGGGGCCGATCGCGTCGGAGGCGATGGCCGCGGTCAGGGCCGAGTCGATGCCGCCCGACAGGCCCAGGATGACCGACCGGAAGCCGTTCTTGGCCACGTAGTCGCGTACGGCCAGCACGAGGGCCGAGTAGATCTCGGCGTGCGGGTCCAGGCGCTCGGCGATGCCGGCGGGCACCGCCTGATAGGGCTCCACGGGGGCCTGCGACAACACCCGGCGTTCGACGGTGATCGTGGTGCCGTCGCCCGCGTCGTAGGGGAACGTCCCGGGCTCGGCCTCGGAGACCGGCAGGTCCAGGTCCACGACCAGCAGCTCCTCGCGGAACTGGCCGGCCCGCGCGACCAGCTCACCCGAGGCGTCCACGACGATCGAGTCGCCGTCGAAGACCAGCTCGTCCTGGCCGCCGACCTGGTTGACGTAGACGAGCGCGCAGCCGGCCTCGCGCGCCCTGCGGGCGCACAACTCCAGCCGTACGTCGTCCTTCTCCTTCTCGTACGGCGAGGCGTTCGGCACGACCAGCAGCCCGGCGCCCGCCTGGCCGACGACGGCGACGGGGCCCCCGTCCTGCCAGAGGTCCTCGCAGACCGCGATCGCCACGTCCACCCCGTGCAGCCGGACGATCGGCAGCCGGTCGCCGCGCACGAAGTAGCGGTACTCGTCGAATACGCCGTAATTGGGCAGGTGGTGCTTGGCCGTGCGGATGACGACCTCGCCCTTGTGCAGCAGCGCGGCGGCGTCCAGCGGCGCGCCCTTGGGCCGGCCGACCCTGGGCGCCAGCCCGGCGCGGTCGACGTAGCCGACGACCACCGGCAGGTCGCCCAGCCCTTCGCGGTCGAGCCGGCGCGCCACCTCCTCCAGGGTCCTGATGCTGGCGTCCACGAAGGACGTGCGCAGCACCAGGTCCTCGACGGGGTAGCCGGTGAGGAACATCTCGGTGAAGACGACCAGGTGGGCGTCCCGCTCCGCGGCGTCGCGGGTCCACACGACCAGCCGTTCGGCGTTGGCGGCCAGATCGCCGACGGTCGGATTGGTCTGTGCGAGGGCAATGCGCAGTTGTGCCACGTCATTAGCCTAGTACGACCTGATTTTTATCGTCAAAGCGACGAAAAGTGTCCCTTGTCCCCGGGAGTCACCAGTCCGGACTCGTAGGCCGCCATGACGAGCTGCGCCCGGTCGAACAGCCCGAGGTGGTCGAGCAGCGACTTCACCAGCACCGCCACCTCCTCCTCGGGCAGCGCGAGCGTCTGGCCGATCTGCCGGTTCGTCAGCCCGCGCGCGACGAGTTTGAGCACGTCGAGCCGGGCGTCGGAGAGCCCGGCCAGCGCCGGCGGCGAGGCCGGGTCGGTACGGCCGGCGAACGCCGAGATCAGCCGCGTGGTGACCGCCGGGTCGATGAGCGCGTCACCGGCGGCGGCGGCCCTGATCGCGGCCAGGAACTGCTCTGGGGCCGAGGTCTTCAGTACGAAGCCGCTCACGCCCGCGCGCAGCGCCGCGTACAGGTTCTCGTCGCTGCCGAACGTGGTCATCATGACGACCTTGGGCGGGCGTTCCCCGGCCAGGATCCGGCGGGCGGCGGCCAGGCCGTCCAGGTGTGGCATCTGGATGTCGAGCAGGACGACGTCCGGCCGGTGCTCGCGGACGCCCGCGATGGCCTCCTCGCCGTTGGCCGCCTCGCCGGCCAGCGTCACGCCCTCCTCGGCGCCCAGCATGGCCCGCAGCCCGGCCCGTACGAGCGCCTGGTCGTCGGCCACCAGCACCCGCAGCACCTTCTCCCCGGCGGCGCCGGCCGTGGCGCCGGTCGTGACGCCGGTCGTGGTGGTGGCGGACGGCGGGGGCGGCGGCTCCTCCAGCCGCTGGGCCAGCATGTCGGCCTCCAGCCGGCGCAGCCCGGCCGACAGGTCGAGCCCCAGCTCGTCCCGCCACACGGCGCGGGCCCGGCGCAGCGCGGCCAGCGCGTCGCCCTGGCGGCCCATCCGGTACAGGCCGAGGGCCAGCAGCCGCCAGCCCTCCTCGCGCAGGGGGTGGGCCGAGGCGTGCGCCTCCAGGTCGGCCACCAGCGAGGTGGCCCGGCCGAGCACGAGACCCGCGCCGGCGCGCCGCTCGACCGCGATCAGCCGCAGCTCCTCCAGCCTGCCCGCCTCGGTCGCCGCCCAGGTCAGCTCGGCGAACTCGGCCAGCGCCGGCCCGCGCCACAACCCGAGCGCGCTCTCCATGGACGCCCACACCTGCTCCGGCGGGCCCTCCGACTTCACCAGGCTCTCGAACCGCCACGAGTCGACCTGCTCGGTCGCGGCCCGCAGCGCGTAGCCGGGGGCGGCCGAGACCAGCACCTCGGCCTCCTCGCGCGGCGCCCGCCCCGGCTCCAGCGCGCGGCGCAGCCGGGAGACGTAGCCCTGGATGGTGGACAGGGCCTGCGCGGGCGGATCGCCCGGCCACAACTCGTCGATGAGGGTGTGCACGGGCACGGCCCGGCCGCCCGCCACGAGCAGACGGGCGAGCACCGCCCGCTGCCGTTGGCCGCCGAGGTCGAGGGGGACGCCTTCGCTCCAGGCGTGGAACGGTCCCAGTGCGGTGAATGTCAGCATGTCAGGGGTAAGCGTAGAGGGAGAACACGTCAGGGTATATGGCGAATTGTCACAGCGGAAGCTCGGCGTGGACAACCGTGCCACCTCCCGGTCCCGTTCGTACGGCGCAGGTGCCCCCGAGTTCGGCGGCCCGTTCGCGCATCGAGCCCAGCCCGACGCCGGGCCGTACGTCCGGCGGCAGGCCGATCCCGTCGTCGGCGACCGTGACGTACAGGCGGTCGTCGCGGCGCAGCGTCACCGAGATCCGCGTGGCGGCGGCGTGCTTGCGCGCGTTCGTGAGCGCCTCCTGCACGATGCGGTACGCCGCGACCTCGACCGCCGCGGGCAGGCCGGTCAGCTCGCCCGACGCCTCTACCGGCGCGCCGGCCAGCTCCTCGATCGCGCCGGCCAGGCCCAGCTCGTCCAGCGCGGGCGGGCGCAGGCCGTAGACGAGTTGCCTGATGTCGCCGGTCACGGCGTCCATGCCGGCGCGCAGCCCGGCGAGCAGCCGGTCGGCCTGGTCGGGAGCGCTGTGCATGGTCAGGCGGGCGGCGTTGATCGACATGGCCATGCCGCTCAGCGACTGGCCGAGCCCGTCGTGCAGGTCCCGGCGCAGCCGCCGCCGTTCCTCCTCCCGCGCGGTCAGGATGCGCTCGCGCGAGCGCTGCACCGCGGCCGTCAGCCGTACGGCGTGCGCGGCGTCGGCGATGTACGGCGTCAGCGTGGCGATCACCCGCTCGTCGTGGGCCGCGGGGAACCTGCGCCGGTCCGTCGGCCCGATCAGCAGCAGCCCGACCGGCTCGCCGTGCCAGATCAGGGGGACCGTCCTGGCCGCCGTGCCGAGCACGCCGGACGTGGTCACCGCGCCGTCGGCCTCGACCGCCACGCCGGTCACCGACAGGCCCTCGCGCAGTACGTCGAGTGTGGCCAGCAGGCCGTGCACGGGGTCGGTGTGCTGGAGCCGGTGCCGCAGCCGCCGGGCCAGCGTGCCGGGCACGCCGGTGCTGCCGTACAGCAGGCGGTCCACGCCGCGTTGCAGCCCGCGGCGCATCGGCTGGAAGAACGCCCCGGCGAACAGGGCCGCCGGGATCCCGGCGATCCGGTCCACCTCCGACAGGAACACGCTGAGCGCGGCGCTGACGGCCACGTACACGAGGGTGATCACGATGGCCAGGCCGGTGCCGACCAGCGCCCGGCTGATCAGCGTGTCGATGCCGAACAGCCGGTAGCGCAGCACCGCCACGGCGATGGCCGCCGGGATCAGTGGGATGGCCAGCGAGGCCACCCACCAGACGTCCGCGCCGAGCATCCAGGGCACCAGCAGGCCGGGCAGCGCCACCAGCAGCCACAGGAGCTGCCGCCGTTCGACCGCGTCGCCGCGCTTGAAACGGACGACGAGCGAGGCGAAGGCCAGCACCATGCTCGCCGACAGCGTGCCGTGCCCGGCCTCCCGCAGCTCCGGCCGGTCGGCCAGCAGCCCGGCCCAGTCCAGCGCCTGCCCGGCCACGGCCAGCGCCACCACCGTCCGCCAGCGCCGCGACAGGAGCCGGCCCACCGGGTACAGCAGGGGCAGCAGGACGCCGAGGGTGAGCTCGCAGACGTTCCAGGTCAGGTTGACGACCGGCCAGCGCGGGCCGGGCGAGCCGTCGAGCAACTGATGGAGGTTGGCCGACAGGATGTTGGCCGCCGCGCTCACCCCGCCCAGGCACAGCAGCCAGCCGATGACCAGCCGCGGCCTGCTGTGGACCAGGATCGCGCCGAAGACGGGGAAGGCCGTGCCCGCCATGTCCTCGGGCGCGAACGGCAGCGGCGTGTACGGCGACGGCGGCAGCTGCGCGGTCACCCAGATGTCGGCCAGCTCCAGCACGACGGCGAACGTGGCGATCCCGATCGCGACGCGGGGCGTGGCCAGTCTCGTCACCGCCCGGCGCGCCCAGCCTGCGTGGCGCATCCCACCGATTCCTTCCGTGATCGGCAGGAAATTATCGGGAAAATGCCAACATCGGATCAAAATTCTCTCAACGGCGGCGGATTCCGTGGTCCGCCCCGGTCTGCCCCGGTCTGCCCAGGCTCGCCGGGCCCGCCCCCAACCCGGCCCGCGTCAACGCGCCCGGGTCACCGCCGTCTGATCGCCGGGCCGAGTGCCAGCATGCCCGCGGCCGACACCAGCGCCACGCCGCCCACGGTGAACCACAACACGTGCGACCCGCGTTCGAGCAGCGGCCCGCCCAGCAGCGGCGCCAGCATCGCGGCCAGCGACCAGGCGAACCCGAACAACCCCGAGTACCGCCCCCGCAGGTGCTCGGGAGCCAGCGCGGCGACGATCGTGCCGGAGAAGCCCGCGACGATGATCTCGCCCACGGTCCACACGGCGATCGTGACGGCCAGCCAGAACGTGTTCGTGACGAAGGCCGTCATCGCGAACCCGGCCCCCATGATCGCCAGGCCGAGCGCGAACGTGCGGGAGGCGTCCCGGCGGCCGAGCCAGCCGGAGACCAGGGGCTGCACGATGACGATCAGCACCCCGTTCAGCGCCATGGCCAGGCCGAACTGGGCGGGCGTCAGCTTCACCACCGCGGTCATCGCGACCGGCAGCATGGTCATGGTCTGCAGGTAGACCAGCGCGTTGCCGAGCACGACCAGCGTGAAGGCCACCATCAGCCGGTCGCGCAGCACCACGCCGAACCCGCCGCCCGACTCGCGCGCCGGCGGCCTGGTCTCGGGCACCGCCCGCCACACCAGTACGGCGAAGATCACACAGGAGACCGCGTCGATCCAGAACAGCCAGACGAACCCGACCCCGGCCAGCCAGCCGCCGCTCGTCATGCCGACCGCGTACCCGAGGTTGATCGCCCAGAACAGCAACCCGTACGCGCGGGGCCGCTCCGACGGGGACACCAGGTCGGCCACCAGGGCGTTGGACGCCGGCCGGTAGATGTCGATCACCAGGCCGAGCACGAACATGGAGGCGACGATCGCCGGCAGCGAGGTGCTGTAGCCGAGCGCCAGCATGGTGGCGGCGGTGGCGAGCATGCCGCCCGACAGCGTCACCCGGCGGCCCACGCGGTCGGTCAGCACGCCCGCGAGCAGCTGCGACACCAGCGAGCCGGCGCCGTAGACGCCCATGATCAGGCCCACGGTGGTCACCGACATGCCGCGGGCCTGGGTCAGGTAGACGCCGGTGAACGGCATCACCATGGTGCCCAGCCGGTTGACGAGGCTGCCGCTCCACAGGGCCCAGAAGGGGCGCGGCAGGCCGCCGATCTGTGAGCGGAGGAAAGAGGGCTTCTCAACAGTGGTGCTCGACACGGATACAGAGTCGGGCTTCCGTTTTGGAGTCGCCAACGATTTAGCGCACACTAAACCATGGCCGTCACGTGGGTGCTGAAGCCGGAGGACATGGCGCGGATCCGGTTCGCGTTCTCGCCTCTGTGGGAGCTGGTCGCGAGCCTGCGCACCCTCCAGGACCCCGCCAGGCAGTCGCTCCACCTGCCGTGGATCAAGGCCGTCCGGCCCCGGCTGCGTGGCCTCGACCTGGACGAGCTGTTCGCGCTGGTGCCGGCGAGCGGCTACCTGGCCGACTTCATCACGCCGCCGCCGCGCACGCCGCTGCCCGACTTCGCCGCCGAGCTGGACCAGGTCCGGTGCACGCCGCCCGAGCGCGCGGCCGAGGAGGCCGCGAAGATCGCGGGCACCGACCGGACGGTGCTCGACCGGTTCACGGCCGATCCGGCGGCGGGGGTGGCCCGGGTCGCCGACGCGCTGGAGACGTACTGGCGGGAGTGCTTCGCCGAGTTCTGGCCCCGCGTCTACGGGCTGCTCGAACGCGACGTGCTGCGCCGGTCGCGCCAGCTCACCCAGGGCGGGGCCAGCGAACTGTTCGCCGGGCTCGGCCCCGCCGTCGAGTGGACAGGGGAGCGGCTGCTCATCGACCGGCCCTGGTGCGACGCGGGCGGGCTGCACGGCGACGGGCTGGTGCTGGTCCCGAGCGCGTTCTACTGGCCGTCGGTGGCCGTGATGACGGCGCCGTACCAGTCGATGCTCGTCTACCCGGTGCTCGGCGTCGGCACGCTGTGGGAGCAGGGGCCGCCGCCCGCGGCCGGGCTGCTGGCCGCGCTCATCGGGCGCAGCCGGGCGCAGATCCTGCTCGCGCTGGCCGAGCCGAGCACCACCTCGGCGCTGGCCACCCGGATGTCACTCACCCCGGGCGCGGTCAGCCAGCACCTCGGGGTGCTCAGCGACGGCGGGCTGACGGTGGGCCTGCGGCTCGGCAAGCAGGTCGTCTACCGGCGTACGGCCGCGGGCGACATGCTCGCCGCCACCGCCGCCTGACCACTCCCCTTTCCGGCCGGGCCCCTGTTGGAGCTGGGGCCCGCGCCGCGTCCGGGGTCCGCCGTGTCAGGTGTAGCGGGACGTCTCCAGAAGCCAGTCCAGGTGGGCCCGAGGTGCGGCCAGGTAGGCGCAGGCGACCTTGCTGACGTCCCGGGCCGCCTTGGGCGGCAGGTCGTCGAGCGGCAGCAGCCTGGCCGCCCGGTTCATGTCCTGGCAGCGGTCGGCGATCCGGTCGAGCACCCACGCCACGGCCTCGCGCTCGCCCAGCCCGAGCTGACGGATCGCCAGAACGACCAGGTTGTGCACGTCGCCGCGCTCCTTGGGCCGCGAGGCCACGTCGTTGCACCAGGCGGTGACGTCGTTGCAGGCGTCCACCAGCTCCCGCCACGGCTGGCACTCGACCATCCAGGCCGGCACCTCGACCCGCAGGCACGGCTCCACCAGGTCGTACAGGTACGGCCCCACCGTGCCCCTGCGCAGCGCCGGGTACTCCTCCAGCGTCGGCATGCGCCCGGCCGCCCGGTTGTCGGCCTCGGTACGGCACGCGTCGGCCTGGCGACGCAGGTTGACCGCGAAGCGGGCCCGCCACTGGTCGCTCATGCGCGCGCTGGTCACCCGCCACAGGTCGGCGAAGGCCGCCTCCAGCGGATGCCGGGCCGCGCCCTTGAGCATGCCGTGGAAGATGTCCAGCGGGCACGACCCCTCGTCGAGCTCGTCGTCGAGGTGGAACAGCCAGGTCAGCCACTGCGCGAACAGCGCGGCGGCGGCGGCGTCGAACTCGGCGAAGGCGCGCCCGGCCATCCGGTGGAAGCCCACCCCGGCGTCGGCGCGCAGCCCCGTGCGCCTGGCCCAATCGATGACCGCGGCCTCGATCGCGTACACGGCCGGGTGCATCCGGCACGGCGCCGCCATCGCCGGCACCCGCTCGACCAGCGGCAGCAGCGCCAGCGCGGGCGAGCCGCCCTTGCGCGGCAGCGGCAACATCGGCTTCCAGTGCAGGACCGAGCGGAGCGCGGTGCGCACCGTGGCGAACACGGTGGTGCTCACGGCGGTGTTCACAGCGGCCCGTAGAGCCAGTTGCCCGCGGCGTTCGGGTCTGAGCTGCGGTAGAAGTCCTCGGCCGCGATGATCAGCTCCTCGACGGTGAGCGTTCCTCTGCCCTCCCTGTCGAGCCGGTCGAACGCCTCGTCCACGTCGTCGTAGGCGGTGCCGAACGCGCTCAGCATCGTACGGAACTCGCCCGGCCGGATCAGCCCGTCGCCGTCGCCGTCGCAGAGCTGGGCCACCGCCACCGTCGCGGGCCGGAACACCGGCTCGTAGTGCTCGCCGATGACGAACGCGGCCGCCATGCCGTCGCGGAAGTCCGCCCGCGCGATGCCCGCGTCGCCGTCGCGTTCGAGCGTGCCGGCCAGCGTCGACCAGATGCCGTCGAAGCTGCCGACGAGCCGGCTGCCGGTGACCGAGGTGGGGGACTCCCCGAAGCCCACCAGCAGACGGGCGCCCAGCCCCAGCAGGTCCTCCCTCTCCACGACACCGTTGCCGTTCGCGTCGATGTGGTCGAACGCCCGATCGAGCTTGTGATTGAGCAGGTCGATAGCCACCAATGCCTCCCCCGAGACTCACTGCGTGATCACAGTAGATCTGGGCGGCCCCTTTGTCAGTGAGGCTCGCACCGGCACCCCCCGTAACGTGTGCGAAACACGGGCACGGCATCCTGATAGAAGACCCGCACTGTCTTCAACGAGGGGATGCCTTGGACCGCCAGCAGGAGTTCGTGCTCCGCACGCTCGAGGAACGCGACATCCGGTTCATCCGGCTCTGGTTCACCGACGTTCTCGGCTTCCTCAAGTCCGTCGCCATCGCCCCCGCCGAGCTGGAGGGCGCCTTCGCCGAGGGCATCGGGTTCGACGGCTCGGCCATCGAGGGCTTCGCCCGCGTCTACGAGTCCGACATGCTGGCCAAGCCCGATCCCTCGACGTTCCAGATCCTGCCCTGGCGCAGCGAGACGCCGGGCGCGGCGCGCATCTTCTGCGACATCCTCATGCCCGACGGCACCCCGTCGCACGCCGACCCACGCTGGGTGCTCAAGCGCACGCTCGCCAAGTGCGCCGACATGGGCTTCACCTTCTACACCCACCCCGAGATCGAGTTCTTCCTGCTGAAGAACCGTCCCGAGGCCGGTCAGCGGCCCGAGCCGATCGACTCCGGCGGCTACTTCGACCACACGCCCCACAGCTCGGGCCACGACTTCCGGCGCCAGGCGATCATGATGCTGGAGTCGATGGGCATCTCCGTCGAGTTCAGCCACCACGAGGGCGCGCCCGGCCAGCAGGAGATCGACCTGCGCTACGCCGACGCGCTCACCACCGCCGACAACATCATGACGTTCCGGCTGATCATGAAGGAGGTCGCCCTGGAGCAGGGCATCTGGGCCTCGTTCATGCCCAAGCCGTTCACCGAGCACCCGGGCTCGGGCATGCACACGCACATGTCGCTGTTCGAGGGCGACCGCAACGCCTTCCACGAGGCGGGGTCCGACTACCGGCTGTCGAAGATCGGGCGCTCGTTCATCGCGGGCCTGCTCCGGCACGCCGCCGAGATCACCGCCATCACCAACCAGTGGGTCAACTCCTACAAGCGGCTGTGGGGCGGCGCAGAGGCCATCGCGGGTCAGGGCGGCGAGGCGCCCTCGTACGTGTGCTGGGGCCACAACAACCGCTCGGCGCTGGTCCGGGTGCCGATGTACAAGCCGCACAAGGGCGGCTCGACGCGCATCGAGTTCCGCTCGCTCGACTCGGCGTGCAACCCGTACCTGGCCTTCGCGCTGGTGCTGGCCGCCGGGCTCAAGGGCATCGAGGAGAGCTACGAGCTGCCCCCGGCCGCCGAGGACAACGTCTGGACGCTGACCAGCGCCGAACGCCGCGCGCTCGGCATCCAGCCGCTGCCCGGCTCGCTCGACGAGGCCATCGCGGTCATGGAACGCAGCGAACTGGTCGCCGAGACGCTAGGCGAGCACGTCTTCGACTTCTTCCTGCGCAACAAGCGGGCCGAGTGGCGCGAATACCGCCGTACGGTCACCGAGTTCGAGCTGGGCCGCTACCTGCCGGTGTTGTGAGGCCGGGCGGGGAGACCCGCCCGCTTCAGCCCTTGAACTCGCGCACCTCGACCGGCAGCACGCCCACCGCGCGCGCGAGCCGGCGCCCCCACTCCAGCGCGCCGTCCAGGTCGGGCGCCCGGATGACGGTGAACCCGCCGACGTGCTCCTTGCCCTCGGTGTAGGGGCCGTCGGGCTCGAACAGGGTGAGCAGGTACTGGTTCATCGCGGGTCCTCCCTCATGTCCCGTGCGCGCGGCTGTCGACGGCGCTCCCCGCGACGCTCCCTGCGACGCTGTCGAAGACGATGTGCTCCAGCAGGTCGGCCTCGGCGCGGGTGACCACGCGCGCGGTGGCGGCCGGCGCCGGGTCGCCGTCCGCGACCCGGGCCAGCAGGCTCTCCCAGCGGCGGCGGTGGCGGGCGAACGTGCGGGGCGCGACCACCCTGCCCCTGGCGTGCTGCCCGGCGATCGCCGCCTCCGCGGGCGCGTCGAGCAGCAGCAGGTGGAAGCTCGCCCGCTGCCTGCGGGCCAGCCACGCGAACCCCTTCAGCACGTACGTGGCGCAGCCCCGGTTGTGCGCGAGGACCGACTGCCCCCGGATCAGCGCCCGGCGGATGCGGCTCAGATGGGTGGCGAACACCACGGCGCGGCGGACGGGCCTCGGGGCCCAGGCGATGCGGCCGTCCCAGCGCAGGCGGGACTGGCCGGAGTCGATCACCACGACCGCGCCGGCGGCGACGGGCGCGCTCTCGGCGCCGTGGAGGCCGTACAGGCGGCGCAGCAGCGTGGTCTTGCCGGCGCCGGGCAGCCCGGTCAGCACGACCAGCGACCCGGGCGGATAGCGTAACGTCGCCCGCTGCACAGCCCCACCCCGCCCGATCAGGATTCGCTTCGACCCCTGTCGCGCCAGCATAGGGCGCGCGGGCGCACGGCCGGCGCACGGCCGGTGCGCGGAACGGTCCCATGGGATTCACCGGGAATGGGCCCGGGACGGGGAAATCACGGGATAAAGTACTGCCGACGCCTTGATCGGCCTCACCCCGGACACCGCTCTGGGTTGAGGCCGATTTTCGTTGTTCCTCACCCCCGAGTCACCCCCGTGCCATCGACGGCATCGACCCTGGGAGAGGGACGGCCGGGGGCGGTCGGGGAAGTTTCGGCCCCGCCTGTGGCGTTATGGGGGAGTCGGTCGGCGCTCAGGGACCCCCGCCATCGTGCTAAACCGGGAGTCCAGTAAAATCGGCCTGCTCTTTACGATATTTCCGGACTTCTCGCCTTGTGTGGCGATATTGGAGGGTGTGGCATGACGACGGCTGCCCTGCAGACCGTGTTGACCGTTCCCGAGCGTTTCCGGGGCCCGGTGGGAGTCGCCAACGGCGGCTGGATCGCGGGAACCATGGCGGAGGCGCTGAACGGTGGCCGATCAGCGGTCGAGGTCACGCTGCACGCGCCCACGCCCCTGGAGACCGAACTGCGCCTGGAGCACGTCGCCAACAGCGTCTCGCTGTCCGACGCCGAGAAGGTGCTGGTCGAGGCCATCCCCGTGGCCGAGACGCTGGCCGGGCCCGGGTTCGTCCCGTTCACCGACGCCGAGCGCGCCGAGGCCGGGTTCGTCGGCCTGAAGGCCCACCCGTTCGCCGAGTGCTTCGCCTGCGGCCTGCGTGAGCCCGGCGACGGCCTGCGCATCTTCCCCGGCCCGGTGGAGGGCTCCGACCTGGTGGCCGCCGGCTGGCGGGTGCCGTTCACGGTGAGCGGCGAGGACGGCGTGCCCGCCTCGATCGTGGGCGCGGTGCTCGACTGCATCACCGGCTGGGCGCACTTCGGCCCCGGCGAGTCGGCCCTGCTCGGCCGCCTGGTCGTGCAGATCAACGGCCCGGTGCTGCCCGGCGGGCGCTACTCGGTCGTGGCCCGTCCGACCGGCCGCGAGGGCCGCAAGATGTACGGCGAGAGCGGCATCTACGAGGGCGACGGCACGCTGGTCGCCGCCGCCCGAGCCACGTGGATCGCTCCACGCTGACCCACTGCCGAACGGCCCCCTGAGCAGCCGCTCCGGGGGCCGTTCGCATGTCCGCGGGGGCCCGTCAGGACTCCGTGATACGGGCCAGTACGGTCGTCACCGGGTCCTCGTCGAACAGGATCGTGTAGTGGTTGCAGTCCGGCACGACCTCGTCCCGCAGGCCGGGCAGGCGGTCCGCCCAGGGCCGGGCGATCTCGTCGGGGAGCATGCCGGTGTCCTGGTCGAGCAGGCCGCGCGGCGCCCTGAGCAGGTACGTCGGGGCCTTGATCGCGGTCAGCGCGGCCTCGATCTCGGCGGTCCTGAGCCGCATCCAGCGGCCGTCCTCCATCACGGCCTCGCCGACGGCCCGCGAGTGCATCGCGCCCTCGGGGCCGGCCAGGTCGTAGCGCACGTACGCCTCGACGTCCGGGCTCCAGCGGCCGACGAAGGCGGGGTGGGCCTTGAAGAAGTCCACGTACTCCTCCGGCGTGGCGAACGTGCGCCGGAGCCGGGCCAGCGCGGGCCCCAGCGTGGCCTCCAGGGCGGCGTCCGGGTCCACGCCCTCGGGCAGCGGGAGCGGGAGTCCGCCGTCGACCAGCACGACCCGGGCGAAGTCGTGCCGCGCCGCGGCCAGCACGGACACGTACGCGCCCATCGAGTGCCCGGCCAGCACCGCGTCCGGGCCCGCGCCGACGTGCTCGGCGACGCGCAGCACGTCCTCGGCGTGCCTGGGCAGCCCGTACGGGCCGGGCAGCGAGGCGCTGTGCCCCCGGCCGTGCAGGTCCATGGCGACCAGCGACCACCCTTCGGGCAGCCGCCGCCCGACCGCTCCCCAGGCCATCAGCGAGGCGCTGATGCCGTGGACGGCGATGACCGTCCGCGGCCCGTCGCCGAACGTGGCGATCCGCAGCCCGCCCACTTCATCGATTCTCATAACCGGATCCTAGGGACACGGCCCATGGGCGATCGGGGCCACCACCCACGTGACGCGGACAGGTTGGTACGTTCAGTCAAAAAGACGGATAAATTACCCGCTATGCGCATTACCGTGGTCGAGCACGAGGCCGGCGCCGGGCTCGGGTACCTCGCGGACTGGCTGGAGCTGACCTGCGACGTCGTGCGCCCGTACCTGGGCGAGGAGATCCCCGAGCCGGCCGCCGACGGCCTGATCGTGCTCGGCGGCGCGGCGGCCGCCTGGGAGGACGAGCGCAACCCCTGGCAGCCCGCCACCCGCGCCCTGCTGCGCCGCGCCGTGGAGGAGGGCACCCCCACGCTCGGCATCTGCCTCGGCGCGCAGTTGCTCACCCTGGCGCTCGGCGGCGCCGTCGAACGCGGCGGCGCCGGCCTGGAGGTCGGGGCGTGCGAGGTCGTCGCGCTGCCCGCCGCCGCCTCCGACCGCCTGCTGTCCGGCGTGCCGGACACGGCCACCGCCGTCCAGTACCACCAGGACGCCATGACGCGGCTGCCCGAGGGCGCGGTGCCGCTGATGACCGGCGCCCGGTACCCGAACCAGGCCTACCGGGTCGGCGAACGCGCCTGGGCGGTGCAGTTCCACCCCGAGGCCACGCCGGAGATCTTCACGGAGTGGACGGCCGAGTCCGGCCTGGCGGCGGCCGAGGAGCTGAACGCCGGTGTCGAGGCCGCCAGGGACGCCCTCGTCTCCACGTGGCGGCCGGTCGTCCAGGCGTTCGCCGAGGTGGTCAGGGCGGGCTGAGCCCCCACCCCGTCCGTACGGGGTCAGAACCAGCGGTCGTGGACGCGCGGGGCCTTCGTACGGCGGCGGGTGAGCAGGTGGGCCGCGGCGTGCACCCCGCCCACCACCAGCGGCAGCGCCGCCAGCCCGGCCACGCCCGCCCGCCCCGGCGCCGCGACCACCCCCGCCTGCCGCAGCCGCCGCCACGCCCACACCGAGAACGGGATCACCACCACGGGCGCCGTCGCCACCCCCGGCGTGTACCCCCGCGTGGCCGCGGCCTGCGCCAGATGCACGACCCCGTGCAGGCCGAACCCGGCCAGCACCGACTGGAAGACCGGGCTGCGCCCGCCGGTCCGCGCCCCCAGTGCCGACACCCCGGCCATCACCCCGCCCATCAGCCCGATCGCCACGTTCACCTGCGCCTGCGACAACTCGAACCGCTCCCAGGGCACCCCCGGGTACAGCCGCTCCAGCCGCGGCCGGGCCCGGCGCACCCATCCGGCCATCGTCGCCAGCTCCTCCGCGTCGTGCACGACCCACGCCCCCAGCAACCCCCAGGTCACCGCCGCCGACACCCGGCTCATGTCCATCCCCTCCCGCGAAACGCAACGCAACGTCGCGTTGTACTCTACGGCTTCCGAGATGTCACCTGTCAAGATGGGCAGGTGCCCAGGATCGAATCGACCGCCGCCCGGCTCGCCAAGCTCGGCTTCGCCGACGGGGCCAGGGCCGCCCAGTTGCTCGACCGTTCCCCGGCCGATCTCGGCGACCTCCTGGAGTTCCTGGTCGACGTGGCCGATCCCGACCTGGCCCTCGTCTCGCTGACCCGCCTGGCCGAGCGCGAGCCCGCGGTGCTCGGCGCCCTGCGCGCCGACGAACGGCTCAGGACCCGCCTGTTCGCCGTGCTCGGCGTCAGCGCCGCGCTCGGCGAGCACCTGGTGCGCCACCCCGGCCAGGCGGCCCTGCTGGCCGAGGCCGAGCCGGGCGAGGCGCGGGCGGGGCTGCTGCGCGCCGTCGGCGCAGAGCCGGACGAGCCCGAGCCCCGGGCCGCCGGGCCCGACGCGCTGGTGGCGCTGCGGGTGGCCTACCGGGGCCGCCTGATGCACCTGGCCGCCCGCGACCTCACCGGCCAGGCCACGCTGTCGGAGGTCATGGCCGAGCTGTCCGACCTGGCGGGCGCGGCGCTGGAGGCCGCTCTGGCCGTCGCCCGCGCGGAGGTCGACGACTCCGAGGTACGCCTGGCCGTCATCGGCATGGGCAAGTGCGGCGCCAGGGAGCTCAACTACATCAGCGACGTCGACGTGATCTTCGTCGCCGAGCCGCGCGAGGGCGCCGACGAGACCAAGGCGCTGCGCGCGGCGACCCGGCTGGCCCAGGCCATGATGCGGGCCTGCACGACGGCCACCCAGGAAGGCTCGTTGTGGGAGGTCGACGCCGGCCTGCGTCCCGAGGGCCGCTCCGGCCCGCTGGTCCGCACCCTGGCCAGCCATCTGGCCTACTACCGCCGCTGGGCCAAGACCTGGGAGTTCCAGGCGCTGCTCAAGGCCCGGCCGGTGGCGGGCGACCTGGAGCTCGGCGCGGCGTACGTCGAGGCGGTCAACGACCTGGTCTGGACGGCCGCCACCCGCGAGCACTTCGTGGAGGACGTGCAGGCCATGCGCCGCCGCGTCGAGTCGCACGTACGCGCCGAGGGGGAGCGGCAGCTCAAGCTCGGGCCCGGCGGGCTGCGCGACATCGAGTTCGCCGTCCAGCTCCTCCAGCTCGTGCACGGCCGGCTCGACCCGCTGCTGCGCCGCAGGGCCATCCTCGACGCCCTGGCCGCGCTCTCCCGCGGGGGCTACGTGGGCCGCGACGACTCGCGCGGGCTCGCCGAGGCGTACACGTTCCTGCGACAGGTCGAGCACCTGCTGCAGCTCCACCGGCTGCGGCGTACGCACGTGCTGCCCACCGACGAGGCCGACCTGCGCAGGCTCGGCCGCGCGCTCGGCATGCAGCCCGACCCGGTGGGGGAGTTCACCGCCAGGTGGCGGCGGCACGCCATGGAGGCGCGGCGGCTGCACGAGAAGCTGTTCTACCGGCCGCTGCTCCAGGCCGTGGCCCGGCTGCCGGAGTCGGAGGCGCGGCTGTCCACGGCCGCGGCGGCGGCCCGGCTGGAGGCGCTCGGCTACCTCGACCCCAACGGCGCGCTGCGGCACATCGCGGCGCTGTCCACGGGCGTGTCCAGGCGCGCGGCCATCCAGCGCACGCTGCTGCCGGTCATGCTCGGCTGGTTCGCCGACACGCCCGACCCCGACGCGGCGCTGCTCGGCTTCCGCCAGGTCAGCGACAAGCTCGGCAGCACCCCGTGGTACCTGCGGCTGCTGCGCGACGAGACCGCCGTGGCCGCGCGGATGGCGCGCGTGCTCGGCACCGGCCGCTACGCCACCGGCCTGCTCATGCACGCCCCCGACGCGGTCGCCATGCTCGGCTCCGACGAGGAGCTGGCCGTACGCCCGCCCGAGTCGCTGCGCGGCGAGGCGTCGGCCGCGGTGTCCAGGCACGCGGGCGACCCGGAGACGGCGGTGGCGGCCGTGCGGGCGCTGCGCCGCAGGGAGCTGTTCCGCACGGCCGTCGCCGACATCTCGGGGCTCATCGACATCGAGACCGTCGGCACGGCCCTGTCGGCGCTCACGGACGTGACCCTCCAGGCCGCGCTCGACGCCGCGCTCGGCAAGGCGCCCGACGTGACCAGGTTCGCGGTCATCGCCATGGGCCGGCTCGGCGGCATGGAGTGCTCCTACGCCAGCGACGCCGACGTGATGTTCGTGCACTCGCCGCTGCCCGGCGTCGAGGAGCGGGAGGCCACCGACGCCGCCTTCGCGGTGGCCAACGAGCTGCGCCGGCTGCTCTCGCTGCCCGCGCCCGACCCGCCCCTGGTCATCGACCCCGACCTGCGTCCCGAGGGCCGCCAGGGGCCGCTGGTGCGCACGCTGGCCTCCTACCGCGCCTACTACGCCCGCTGGTCCGCGCCGTGGGAGTCGCAGGCGTTGTTGCGCGCCCGCTTCTCCGCCGGTGACCCCTCGCTCGGCGGCGCGTTCACGTCCATGATCGACGAGTTGCGTTACCCGGCCGGCGGGCTGCGCGACGACGCGGTCAGGGAGATCAGGCGGCTCAAGGCGCGTATGGAGGCCGAGCGGCTGCCGCGCGGCGCCGACCCCGCGCTGCACACCAAGCTCGGGCCCGGCGGGCTGTCCGACGTGGAGTGGGTGGCCCAGCTCCTCCAGCTCCGCCACGCGGGCGGCGTACCGGCCCTGCGCACCACCCGTACCGTCGGGGCGTTGCGGGCGGCGGCGGCCGAGGGGTTGCTCGACCCGGCCGACGAGGTCGTGCTGGCCGAGGCGTGGCGCTACGCCTCCCGCGTCCGTGACGCGATCATGCTGGTCAGAGGGCGGCCCGGGGACAGCGTGCCCGCCGACGCGGGCGAACGCGGGCTCATCGCCCGTACGCTCGGCTACCCGCCCGACGGCTCGGAGGACTTCCTCGACGACTACCGCCGCGTCACCCGCCGCGCCAGGCAGGTCGTGGACCGCGTCTTCTACGGGGGTTGATCCGGGCACCCGCCCGGGTGTATCAAGGCGCAGGTGTTATCCGTCTACGTGGACCTGGCCCTCGGCCTGGTGGTGTCGTTCCTGCTGCTCTCACTGCTGGTGAGCGGGATCAACGAGGCGTTCGTACGCCTGCTCGCCATCCGCAGCAAGTTCCTGTGGGCCTACCTCAGGGACACCCTCGACGGCGCCGACGCGCAGGGCAGGTCGTGGTTGCCCGCCAAGGTGCGCGACGTGTTCGCCGCACTGCCGTTCGCCCGCGATCCCCGGCCGGCCCACAGCGACCAGCCCTCGCCCGCCGAGCCCGGGACGCTGCCGATCGGCGAGACCAAGGCGCAGGACGCCATGGTCAAGCTGCTCTACGAGCGCGTCCAGGAGATCGACCATCCGACGAAGGGCCGTACGAGCATCGCGAACATCCCGCCCGGGCGCTTCGCGGTCGCCCTGATGGAGATGGCGGCGGCCGAGCCCGAGGGCGTCGAGGGCTTCCTGGCCAAGCTCAAGGAGATGGGCAGCCCCCTGTACGGCCACCTGCGCGGCGTGTGGGAGACCGCGCAGCGCGACCTCGACCGGTTCAGGGCGGGCGTCGAGACCTGGTTCGACGGCGAGATGCAGCGCCTGTCCATGTTGTACAAGCGCTACGTCAAGTGGGTCGTGGCCGTGCTCGGCATCCTGGTGACGCTGCTGTTCACCATGGACGGCCTGGAGTACGGCAAGACGCTGCTGCGCGACAACGCCTTCCGCGCCTCGGTGACCGCCGTGGCCGGGGCGGGCACCGAGGCGTACGACGAGCTCAAGGCCCGGTGCGCCGGGTCCGACCCCGTGCCGTGCATCACCGAGACGCTCAGCGAGCCCGCCATGGTCCAGATGCTCCAGCACGCGCTGGTCAGCATCGAGATCCCGGCCGAGGGCGACCCGACCCTCCACTGGAACGGCGCCACCTGGTGGGACCGGCTCACCACGCCCAGCCATTGGCCCGGGTTCCTGCTGACGTACGTGGCCCTGCTGTTCGGCGCGTCGTTCTGGTGGGACGTGCTCCGCCGCATCACCGGCATCAGGTCCCGGCGCAAGGACCAGTGAGCGCGGCGGCTCAGGCGCTCATGGCGTACAGGACGTCGCGCAGGGACTCCTCGCGGCCGCGCAGCCAGACCAGGCGCAGGGCCAGCGCGGGCGCCGGGTGGTCGAGTGCGACCAGCGCGCCGGAGTCCAGGTCGGAGCCCAGGGCGAAGTCCGGGAGCAGGGCCTGACCGAGGCCCTGCCTGGCCCACTCGCGGGCGGTGGCGATGCTGGTCAGCTCCCTGCGCGGCACCCCCGGGCCGAACGCCTGGTCGCTCGCCAGCCGGATCGAGCAGCCGGACGGGCTCACCAGCAGCGGCTCCCGTTCGCCGCCCAGCGCCGCGACCAGCAGCAGCGCGACCTCGCCGACGTCCAGGAAGTCCATGCCGGCGGGCGGTGTGAAGCCGAGGCCGCCGATGCGCGGGCCGAGGTCCAGCAGCAGCGCCGCGTCCAGATCGCCGCGGGACACCTGGGCCAGCAGGTCCTGCCGCATCAGGGAGCGTACGTCCACGTCGAGGTCGGGGCGGCGTTCGGACAGGCGGCGGACGACGGCGGGCAGCCGGACGGCGGCCAGCATCTCCAGCGCGCCGAGGCGTACCCGGCGACGGCGGCCGGTGACCGCGCGGCGCACCTCCTCGGCGTGGTCGAGCAGCCCCTGCGCGCGGGTGAACAGGGCGGCGCCGGAGTCGGTCAGCCGCATGCCCTGGGGCGTACGCTCGAACAGCGCCACACCGAGGCTGCCCTCCAGCCTGCGCACCTGCTCCGACACCGACGCGGGAGCCAGGCCGAGCGCGTTCGCCGCGCCGGTGACGGTGCCCGTCCCCGCCACGGCGACGAAGCCCCGCAATTGCCGCAAGTCCATATAAAGCAGCATACGGTTTTGCCGAATGCCCCATGCGGCGGCGCCTGTTGAGGGGGAATGTCGGGTTTCAGCAGGCTGTGGGCATGCGAATGTTCGGCTTCTCCCTCGCCTACTTCCTGGTGATCCTCGACACGACCGTGCTGACGATCGCGCTGCCGGACCTGCGCGCCTCGCTCGGCGGCTCGCTGGCCGGGCAGCAGTGGGCGGTCAACGCCTACACGGTCGCCTTCGCCGCGGCGCTGCTCACCGGCGGCGCGGTGGCCGACCGGTTCGGCGCGGCCCGGGTGTTCAAGGCCGGGGTGGCGGCGTTCGGCGTGCTCTCGCTGCTCAGCGCGGCGGCGCCGGGCCTCGGCGTACTGGTCGCGCTGCGCGCCCTGCTCGGCGTCGCCGCGGCGCTGTGCACGGGCGGCTCGCTCGGCCTGCTCGCCGAGATGTTCCCGGCGCCCGCCGCCCGCGCCCGCGCCACCGGCCTGTGGGCGGCGATCACCGGCTCAGCGCTCGCCGCCGGCCCCCTGCTCGGCGGCCTCCTGGTCGGCTCGTACGGCTGGCGCGCGGTCTTCCTGATCAACGTGCCCGTCGCCCTGGCCAGCCTGCTGATCATGCGCCGCGTCTCCTCGCCGCGCGGCTCCCGGCGGATCGACTGGCAGGTCCAGGCCCTGGCCTGCGTACTGCTCGGCCTGGTCGCCGAGGCCCTGATCGACTCCTCCGTACTCGCCGGGGCGCTGGCCGCGGCCGTCCTGGTGGCCCTGGTCCTGGTGGAGCGCCGCAGCCACGCCCCGGCCCTGCCCGGCGGCCTGCTCACCGCCACCTGGCCCGAACTCCTGGCCGGCACGGTGGCCAACTTCGCCTTCTCCGGCGCCCTGTTCGTGCTCACCCTCCTCCTCCAGGACACCCGCCACCTGTCCCCGGTCGCCGCCGGGCTCGCCTTCCTGCCGCTCACCCTGCCGATGACGGTGAACCCGCTGCTCACCGGCCGGCTGGTCGCCCGCTACGGCCCCCGCCCGCCGATCCTGGGCGGCCTGGCCCTCATCGCGACCGGCCTGGCGGGGGTCGCCCTCACCGACGTGCTCGCGCCGTGGCTGGTGGTCATGGGGTTCGGGTTGTCGTTCGTGTTGCCGGCCCTGATGGCGGGCATGGTGAACGCCGCCCCCGCCGGTACGGCCGGCACCGCGGGCGGCGTGCTGAGCGCCGCGCGCCAGGTCGGCGCCACCCTCGGCGTGGCCGTGCTGGGCGTCGCCGGGCGGCCCCTGCTGGTCGCGGCCGTCCTGACCGCGCTGACGTTCGTCTGCTACGGCCTGGCCGCCGCCCGCGCCCGGCATGGCGCGAGCGGTGGCCAGGCCGCCGCAGTATCGTGATCGGCACCAGCGAGACGACCGGCGAGGTGACAGTGCGTTTCCAGCATTCCGACGACATCTGGCGGGACTTCCCCGCCCTCGTCCCCTTCGCGCTCCACGTGGAGGGCGTCGGCCCCGGCGTGTCCGTCGACGACCAGGTGGCCCGCTACTGCGACCTGGCCGCGCGGCGGGCCGCCCCCGAGAGCGAGCTGCCCGAGATCCAGGCGTGGCGGCGGGCGTTCACCCGGATGGGGCTCAAGCCGACGCAGTACCGGTGCGCGTCGGAGTCGCTGCTGCGCCGCTTCAGGAAGGAGGGCGCGCTGCCGCGGCTGCACCCGCTGATCGACCTGTGCAACGCGGTCTCGATCGCCTTCGCCGTCCCGGTGGCGGTGTTCGACGTCGCGTACGTCTCGGGGCCCCTGGAGGTGCGGTACGCGACGGGCGAGGAGACGTATCTGACCTTCTCCGGCGAGACCGAGCACCCGGCCGCCGAAGAGGTGATCTTCGCCGACGCGGAGGGCCGGGCGCACGCGCGCCGCTGGACGAACCGCCAGAGCGGCCTGTCGGCGGTCCGCGACACGACCGCCGACGTGCTCATCGTGGCCGAGGCGCTGCACGAGAGCGCCCGCGCGGACGTCGAACGCCTCGCCACGGCCCTCTACGACGAGCTGACCGCCCTGTGGCCGGTGTCGCCGAAGTCGGAGATCCTCGCCGCGTCGGCGCCCCGCTTCGACTTCTGACCCGGCTCCTGGCCACAGGGTGGTCTATGCCCTCGGCTCAGCAGGGCGTGAAGTAGACCTTCTGGGTGCCCGACAACGTGCCCCACTCACCGGCGGGCTGGCCGCAGCCGAACCAGCGTTGTCCGACGAGCTGGTCGCCGTTGAAGTAGGCGAAGACGACGAGGAGATCGCCGCCGGGCGGCGGCGGGGGGATGGCGTGAGCGGGGGTCGCACCTAGACTGAGCACGCCGGCGGCCAGCACCGCGGCTAAGACCCCTCGCCTGATCTTCATGAAGGTCCTCCGGATCCGTCGGGCGCGATCGGCGGAAGGCCGGCCGCGCGATCTGGGATCACCGTAACCGCGTTCGGCCAAGCCCGCCAGATCATCCTTCTGCTTCGTGCGGGGGACCGCCGGTGTCCGGCGAGGACGTCCGGGAACCCGGCTTCAGTGCGCTCTCCACGTGGCCGCGATCTCGCTGGTGGACCTGGCGATGACGGGCTTGTCCCGCGGGGCTGCGTCCCACAGTTCGGCGGTGACGCCGAGGCAGTCGATCTCCTGGCCGGCACGATGCGCGCGCCGTCGCCATCGGGGCCGGCCTCGACCAGGCCCGGTGGTGGTCACGCACGGCTGGGGGCGCCGCCGAGATGATCGGTGGCGCCCCCGCGTGGTTGCCGGTCGGGTCGCGATCGTTACGCTACGGAATCACGACGTCACACATCATAATACAGTTCGAACTCGTGCGGGTGCGGGCGCAGGCGGATCGGGTCGACCTCGTTCTCCCGCTTGTACGCCACCCACGTCTCGATCAGGTCGGGCGTGAACACGCCGCCTTCGAGCAGGTAGTCGTGGTCGGCCTCCAGCGCGGCGAGCACCTCGGGCAGCGAGCCCGGCACCTGCGGCACCGAGCGGGCCTCCTCCGGCGGCAGCTCGTAGAGGTCCTTGTCGACCGGCTCCGGCGGCTCGATCTTGTTGCGGATGCCGTCGATGCCGGCCATCAGCATCGCCGAGAACGCGAAGTACGGGTTGCACGACGGGTCGGGCACACGGAACTCGATGCGCTTGGCCTTCGGGTTGGAGCCCGTGATCGGGATGCGCACGCAGGCCGAGCGGTTGCGCTGGGAGTAGACCAGGTTGACCGGGGCCTCGTAGCCCGGGACCAGGCGGTGGTAGGAGTTGACCGTCGGGTTGGTGAAGGCCAGCAGCGACGGCGCGTGGCGCAGCAGGCCGCCGATGTAGTGGCGGGCGGTGTCGGACAGGCCCGCGTAGCCCACCTCGTCGTAGAACAGCGGCGAGCCGTCCTTCCACAACGACTGGTGGCAGTGCATGCCGGAGCCGTTGTCGCCGAACAGCGGCTTGGGCATGAACGTGACGGTGTGGCCGTACTCCAGGGCGGTGCTCTTGATGACGTACTTGTAGAGCATCAGGTTGTCGGCCGTCTTGAGCAGCGTGCCGAACTTGAAGTCGATCTCGGCCTGGCCCGCCGTGCCGACCTCGTGGTGCTGCATCTCGACGTCGATGCCGCACTCGATGAGGTTGCGCACCATCTCCGAGCGCAGGTCGGTGAAGTGGTCCATCGGCGGGACCGGGAAGTAGCCGCCCTTGTAGCGCGGCTTGTAGCCCAGGTTGCCGCCCTCGGTCGCCTTGCCGGTGTTCCAGGCGCCCTCGATGGAGTCGATGTAGTAGTAGCCGGCGTTCTGGCGGGTCTCGAAGCGTACGTCGTCGAAGATGTAGAACTCGGCCTCGGGGCCGAAGTAGGCCGTGTCGGCGATGCCGGTGCCCTTGAGGTACTCCTCGGCCTTGCGCGCCACGTTGCGCGGGTCGCGGCTGTAGGCCTCGCCGGTCAGCGGGTCGTGCACGAAGAAGTTGAGGTTGAGCGTCTTGTGCTGGCGGAACGGGTCGACCACCGCGCTGGACGGGTCAGGCAGCAGCAGCATGTCCGACTCGTGGATCGCCTGGAAACCGCGGATGGACGAACCGTCGAACATGAGCCCGTCGGTGAAGACGTTCGCGCCGAAGTTCTCTACCGGGAAGGTGAAGTGGTGGGTCGTCCCCGGCAGGTCGGTGAACCTGACATCGACGAACTGCACCCCTTCGTCACTGATGAACTTCAGGACGTCGTCGGCGGAGTTGAACACTCTCGAACCTCCCTGAGGGACTGGCCATCATGCCGACGCTAGGCCGAGGCCGTTTCCATACGGTGTCTCGATTGTTTCGCATGTGTTACGCAAGGTCACGTCCCCTGGGCCGTGTCGCAGCCCTCGCCGGAGCGCGGCCGGTCCGCCAGGTCGTAGGGGTCGATGGGCGGGCCCGTCGCCGTGACGGTGCCGGGCGGGTCGTCGGCGTAGACGGGGTGGATGAAACCGTCGTGGGTGTCGCAACTGGCCGGGGTCGGGCTCATCGACCAGTTCACGAACAGGGCCGTCCTGCCGCCGGAGCGGTAGAGCTGCACCTCGCCGGAGAGGTGCGCGACCAGGCGCATGGTGGTGGACGGCGCGCCGGGGCGGCGTACCGCGTAGGCGACCAGGTAGTTCACGTCGATCTTGACGCCGTGCCGCCCGCCCTCGCGGAAGGTGTCCAGGCGGGCGGCGCCGTTGACCTTGATCACGTCGGTGGCCAGGTCGGCGCTGCGCGGGGCGAAGCTGGTGACCATGTAGCGGCTGTCGTAGGGCTTGCCGCCCAGCTCCTCGTAGAACCTCTCGCGCTGCCCGGGGTCGAGCAGCCGGGCGAAGGCCGTGGGGCGGCCCCCCAGAAGCGTCTTGCGGTCGAGGAGGGCCGCCGCCAGCAGCGCGCGGGTACGCTTCAGGCCGCCCGCCACGTCCGCCTTCGACAGGCCGCCCAGCGCCTTCGCCTCGGGCATCACGAAACCCGCTGCGCCGTCGGCGTACTTCTCGGCGGGCGAGCCGGCGAAGGGGTCGGCCGCCGGCACGGGGTCGGCGAGGACCGGCACGCCCTCCAGGCCCGGGTTCGCGCCGAGCAGGTCGGGCCGGTACGTGATCATGATCCCGGCGGCGCCCACGAGCGCGCACAACATGATCAGGACGACCGACGACCGGCCGAGCCGGCGCGGCGCGCGGTCGGCGGGCGGGCGCCCCGGACGTGACCCGCGCGGGCCTGGTCCGCCCGGTCCGCCTGGCGCGCGTTGCCTGGTCGCGCCCTCCTTGGCCGCCTTGGCGGCGGCGGACCGCATCCTGCGGCGCTCGTCCTCTCCTATCTGCGCGACCACCTCGTTGAAGCGCGCGTCAAGGTCATCCCCGTGTGGCATGGCGACCATGATGGCGACGGCAGAGCGCGGTTGGGTCACGATGCCGACCGGCCCGGGGGCCGGATACCGTTGAAGGCATGAGCAGCAACGAGCCCCGGTGGACGCAGACCTGGCTGGGCGGCCTCCGCTCGGCCGGGATCGATCTCGGCTACCCGGGGGAGCGCCTCGGACTGCCCGAGGAGGGCAGCGGATCGGTCGCCGGATGGGGGCGCAGGATCGCCGCCCTGGTGATCGACTGGATGATCTGCACCTGGGTCGTCGTGCAACTGCTGCTCAGGATGAACCCGGCCGAGTCCCCGTGGGCGCCCGTCCTGGTCTTCGCGCTCCAATACCTGCTGCTCGTCGGCTTCATGGGCCAGACGTTCGGCCACCGCCTGGCCGGCATCCGCGTCGCCGCCATGGACGGCGGCGCCCCGCGCCTGCTGCCCGTGCTGGTGCGTACCGTGCTGCTGGGCCTGGCCCTGCCGGCGCTGATCTGGGACCGCGACCACCGCGGCGTGCACGACCGGGTGTCCAACACCGTGGTCGTCCGGATGTGACGAACCCCCGGGCCGGTTCGGGCCGGTGGTTCGGGCCGCTCATGGTGGCGGCGGTGTGCGTGCAGGCGGCCACGTTCGCGGCCCGGCCGATGGTGAGCTACCGGGCCATCGAGATCGGCGCGGGCAACCTCGGCATCGGGCTCATCACCGCCGGGTTCTCGTTGTTGCCGCTCTTCGCGGCCGTCTCCGTCGGCCGCTGGGTGGACGCCTCCGGCGAGCGCGGGGCCGCGCTGCTGGGCGCCGCGCTGATCACCGGCAGCGCCCTGGCGCTGGCCGTGGCCCGTTCCCTGTGGGCGCTGGTGCTGCTCAACGCGCTGTTCGGGCTCGGGCACCTGCTGTCCGTCGTGGCCCAGCAGGCCGTCATCGCCAACCGGGTGGCCGCGGGCGGTCACGACCGCGCCTACGCGCGTTTCACGGTGTTCACCTCGCTCGGCCAGCTCGCCGGACCGGCCGCGGCGGCCCTGGTGGCGGGCGGCACGCTCGCCTCTCGGGGGGAGGCGGCAGGCGTCGGGCCCGCGCTGGTCGTGGCGGCCGGGTTCGGGCTGGTGGCGGGGCTGGCGAGCCTGCCGTCCGCGGGCGGGGGCGCCGTACGGGAGCGGGCCGCGGGCCGGCGTTTCCCGCTGCGGGGCACGCTCGGCCAGGAGGGCATGTGGCAGGCCCTGCTCACCAGCCTGGCCACCGTCTCCACGATCGACCTGGTGCTGGCGTACCTGCCGGCCTGGGGGGAGAGCCGCGGCGCCGGGGTGGTCGCGGTCGGCGCGCTGCTCGCGCTGCGGGCCGCCACCACCATGGCGAGCAGGCTCGCCATGGAACGCCTGGTCCTCCGGTACGGCCGCCGCGCCGTCCTCGTGACCAGCACCGTCGTCGCCGCGGTCACCGTCGCCGCCCTGCCCCTGTGCGGGCCGGCCGCCGCCGTGCCGGTGGTGGCGCTGATGGGGTTCGCGCTGGGGCTGGGCCAGCCGCTGACGTTGTCGTGGGTGGCCGGCCGGGCCAGGGCGGGGGAGCGCGGCACGGCGCTCGCGCTGCGCCTGACCGGCAACCGGCTGGGCCAGGTGCTGGTCCCGGCCCTGGCCGGCGTGGTGGCCGGCGCGACCGGCGTGCTCGGGGTCTTCTCGCTCAGCGCCGCCATGCTCGCCGCCACCGCCGGGCTCCCCGCCCGCGCGCCGATGAGCACTGCGGAGTGAAAAAACCCGTACCGGGTTTGAAAACATACTCGGTACGGTTATTGTGGGTCGCATGATGGCGGGGCTCAGGGAGCGCAAGAAGGAGCAGACCCGGCGGCGCATCGCGGAGACGGCGATGCGGCTGTTCGCCGAGCGCGGCTACGACGCGGTGACGGTCAACGAGATCGCCGAGGCGGCCGGGGTCGCGAAGGTCACGTTGTTCGCGTACTTCCCCAGCAAGGAGTGCCTGGCCCTCGACGGCGTCAAGGACGACACGGCCGCGATCGTGGCGGGGCGCGGGGAAGGGCGCTCGCCGCTCGGCGCGCTGCGCGAGCACTACCGGTCGATGGCCGGCGCGCGGGAGGTGGACGTCGAGGAGTTGCTGACCAGGGTCCGGGTGATCGCGGCCAACCCGGCGCTGCTGGCCGCCGTCCACCAGACCCACGCGGGGGCGCGCCACGAGCTGGCCGCCGCGCTGGCCGAGGCGGCGGGCGTGCCCGCCGAGGACGTGACGGCCCAGCTCATGGCCGGCCAGATCACCGCCGCGATCACCACGCTCCAGGAGTCGTTCTTCCAGCGGCTCGCCGCCGGGGTCCCGCTGGAGGAGGCGGGACGGCTCCTGGCCAGGGACGTCGAAACAGCCTTCGACCTCCTCGAATACGGCTTCTCATCCATAAAAAAGGAAAAATCGTGAAAAAAGGGATCAATTACGATACGGGTTTCCTGAACGGCCCCCAGCTCACCCGGCCGGTGTTCGACCCCGACGTCGTCGCCCGCGAGATGCGGGTGATCGCCGACGAGCTCCACTGCACGGCCGTCCGCGTCTCCGGCGGCGACCCCGGACGGCTGACCGTCGCGGCCGAACGGGCGGCGGCGGCCGGGCTGGAGGTGTGGTTCGCGCCCTTCCCCGTGGACGCCACCCCCGAGGAGGCCGTCGCCCTCTACGCCGACTGCGCCGATCGCGCCGAGGCCCTGCGCCGGACCGGCGCGGAGGTCGTGCTCGTCATCGGCTGCGAGTCCAGCGCCTTCTGCCACGGTTTCATCCCCGGCGCCACCTATGGCGAGCGCCTGGAGGCCATGATGACGGCCGACCTGGCGTGGTGGCAGTCGCTGGCCGAGATCGTGCCGCGTTTCAACGCCTTCCTGGGTGAGGCCGCCGCGGTGGTCAGGCCCAAGTTCGGCGGCCGGCTCACGTACGCGTCGGGCCCTTGGGAGCTGATCGACTGGACGCCCTTCGACATCGTGGGCGTCGACGCCTACCGGGCCGCCTACAACGCCGGCGGCTTCGCCGAGGAACTGCGCGCCCACTTCGCCCACGGCAAGCCGGTCGCCGCCACCGAGTTCGGCACGTGCGCCTACAAGGGCGCGGGGGAGCGGGGCGGGTCGGCGTACGTCGTGCCCGAGGGGGCCGTGCCCGACGAGGGCGAGCAGGTCCGCTACCTGGACGAACTGCTCGACGTCTTCGAGGCCGAGGGCCTGGACGCGGCGTTCTGGTTCACCTTCGCCGGATACAACCGGCGCGGCGCGGCCGACCTCGGCTCCTACGGCGTGGTCAGGATGCTCGACGAGACCCGCTGGGAGCCCAAGGAGGTCTTCGCCGCGCTGGCGGCTAGGTATTCGCGCAGGTGAAGATGGCCGTGCCGGGGATGTGCCGGCCGCGCAGCGGGCTCCAGCCGCCCCACGCCCGCTCGTGCCCCTGCGGCCACTCCGGCTCCAGCAGGCCGGTCAGGGTCAGCCCTGAGGCGGCCAGCAGGCCGATCCAGTCGCCCATCGTGCGGTGGTGCTCGACGTAGGCGGGGACGCCGTCGTCGTCGTGCTCGACGTACGGCGAACGGTCGAAGTAGGACCGGTCGGAGGTGAGCCCGCGCGGGCCCGGGTCGTCGGGGAAGGCCCACCGGATCGGGTGGCTCACCGAGAACACGAACCGGCCGCCGGGCCTGAGCACCCTGCGCACCTCGCGGAAGACCGCCAGCGGATCGGCCACGAACGGCAGCGCCCCGTACGCCGAGCACGCCAGGTCGAAGGCCCCGCTCGCGTACGGCAGCGACTCGGCGTCGGCCTGCGCCACGGGCACGTGCAGGCCGGTGTCGAGGTCGATGCGCCGGGAGTGGCGCAGCTGCCGGTGGGAGATGTCGAACGCGGTCACCCGCGCGCCCTGCGTGACCAGCCACCGCGCGCACTGCGCCGCGCCGCAGCCGATCTCCAGCACACGCCGGCCGCGCACCTCGCCCAGGAGGTGCGCGTCGGCGTCGTCGACGCCCTCGGGACACCAGACGAACCCGGTGTCCCGCAGGAACTCGCCGTGCTCGACCTGGTAGTCGTCGGCGTTGCCGTCCCACCAGTGGCGGTTGGCCCGCGAGGAGACCGACAGCACTAGCGCATCTTCGGGCCGCGCGGCATGCGGGCGCCCTTGGGCATCGGGCCCTTGGGCATCGGCAGGTTCTTCGGCAGCGAGCGCAGCCGGTCCTTGACCTCGTTGACCGAGGGCTTCTTCAGGTTGCGCGGCAGCTTCATGATGTGCCGCTGGAGCTTGCTGATCGGGACCTGGCCCTCGCCGTCGCCGCACTGGATGTCGTAGATCTCGACGCCCAGCACCACGCGCGCGACCCGCTTCTTCTCGGCCGCGAGCATCTTGGCCACCCGGTTGCCGGGCCCCTCGGAGACCAGCACGACCCCCGGGAAGCCGACGACGAGGTGGATCAGGTCCTGGTCACGGTTGACGGCGATGGCCGGGGTGACCTGCCAGTTGCCCCGCATGCCCTGCAACACCGCGGCGGCGGCGCCGGTCTGGCCGTGCAGGATCGAGTACTGGGCCTTCTGGGCGAGCTGGCCGAAGACGACCAGCCCGACGGTGAGCGCGGCCAGGACGCCGATGAACACCGAATACCACAGGTAGTCCGTGACCAGGCCGATCACGACGACCACAGCCAGCGTGCCCACCGCCGAGAGGAAGACGATCGGCATCCCCTTGGGATTGGCCTGCTTGATGATCTGCGCGATCATGCGGAGCTGCTTGATGCGCCCCGGCTTCTCTGGATCCTCGGACTTTGCCATGCTCAGAAGGATACAAACCAACTGGTGCACTATGGAAAATGCGCCTGGCCTTTTCGCTAGATCTTCACCGTGATCGACAGCCTCGGGTCCGCGACGTGGTGCGATGCCCGCAGCGTGTACTCGCCCTCGACCGTACGCCAGCCGTCCTCCCACACCTGGAAGGCGCGTTCGGGCAGGAAGACGGTCGTGATCACGGTCTGCCCCGGCTCGGCCTCGACCACGTCGAACCCGGCCAGCCAGCGCTCGCCGCCCCGGCAGGCGTAGATCTGCACGACCTCGCGGCCGAAGCGGTCGCCGGTGTTGGTCAGCGCCACGGTCACGGTGTCGCCCTCGGCGGCGATCGAGTCGTAGCTCCAGGTCGTGTAGCCGAGCCCGTGGCCGAACCAGAACGCCGGAGCCCGCCCCGAACGCTCCCAGGCCCGGTAACCGATGTGCACGCCCTCGTCGTAGGCCACCACGCCGTCCACGGGCGTCACGTTCACGACGGGCGCGTCCTGGAGGGTCGTGGGCCAGGTGGTGGGCAGGCGGCCGCCGGGCTCGGCCCGGCCGGACAGCACGGCGGCGATCCCCGTCCCGGCCTCCTGCCCGGGGAACCAGGTCAGCAGCACGGCCGCGACCTCCTCCGCCCACGGCATCTCGACCGGCGAGCCCGCGTTGACGACGACCACCGTGCGCGGGTTGGCCGCGGCCACGGCGCGGATCAGCTCGTCCTGGCGGCCGGGCAGCCGGAGGTTCGCGCGGTCGAAGCCCTCGCTCTCCACCTCCGGCGTGGTCGAGGCCACGACCACGGCCACGTCGCTGTCCGCCGCCAGCCGTACGGCCTCGGCGATCAGCTCGTCCGGCCCCGGCATCGGATCGGCGTGCCCCAGCGTGTACGCCACGAACGCCATGCCGCCGAAGGCCCCCGCCGGATGCGTCACGCTCAGCTCGTACGGCTCGCCCGCGGCCATCTCCACCGCGAACCGCCGCTCCGGCGGCGACAGGAACGCGGCCGCCGGGTCGCCGCCCTCCAGCTCGATCGCCTGGTCGAAGACGGTCTCGCCGTTCACCGTGACCGTGAACGGCCCCACCCCGGCCACCGACAGCTCGTGCCGGCCCCCCTTGCCCGGCGTGTACGACGCCCGCAGCCGTACGGCCTTGAGGCGTTCGCCGTCCACGTCCGGCGGGAGCTGCCCGACCCACCGGGCCTCGGCCGCCGCCAGCGGGTGCTCGGCCAGCAGGCCGCCGTCCTCGTCGAGGAACTGCGCCACGGCCGGGCAGGCCAGCGGGGACAGGCGGACCCGCGGGTCGGTGCCGAGGGCGTGGCGCACCTCGACGCCCTCCAGCCCGCGCAGCCCGTCCAGTGGGGAGACCACCCGGTCGGGGAAGACCTGGGCGCTGCCGCCGCCCATGACCCGAGCCTCGCCGGCGGCCGAGCCGATGAGCGCCAGCGTGCGCACGTCCCGCAGGGGCAGCACGCCGTCGTTGGCGAGCAGCGTGAACCCGCGTACGGCCACCTCGCGGGCCAGCGCGACGCCGTCGATCACGCCGGGCTCGGGCCGGTCGCCGCCGCCGAGCGCGCCCGTGCGCCGGGCGAGCCGCAGGATGCGCCGAACCCGGTCGTCGATCACCGACTCGGGCACCCGCCCCTCCCGTACGGCGGCCTCCAGCTTGTCCCCCCACGGTCCGAACGGGCCGGGCATGGCCACGTCGGTGCCGCCCATGGCGGCGGCCTCGGTGCTGCGCACGGCCGTCCAGTCGGACACGACGAACCCGTCGAACCCCCACTCGCCCTTCAGCACGTCGTTGACCAGGCCGGAGTGCTCGGTCATGGTGGTGCCGTTCACCGAGTTGTAGGCCGTCATCAGGCCCCAGGCGCCGGCCCGTACCACCCGTTCGAAGGGCCGCAGGTAGACCTCGCGCAGCGCCTTCTCGCCGACCTCGACGTCGACGGTGAAGCGGTCGGTCTCGAAGTCGTTGGCCACGAAGTGCTTGGGCGTGGTGGCCACGCCGCCCTCCTGCACGCCCTCCACGTACGCCGCGCCGATCTCGCCCGTCAGGTACGGGTCCTCCGAGAAGCACTCGAAGTGCCGGCCGCCGAGCGGGGAGCGGTGCAGGTTGATCGTGGGCGCGAGCAGCACGTGCACGCCCTTGCGCCGGGCCTCCTGGGCCAGCAGCGCCCCGGCCCGCCGGACGAGGTCCACGTCCCAGGTCGCGGCGAGCGCGGTCGCGCTGGGCAGCGCGATCGACGGGTCGGCGGAGGTCCACTGCTCGCCGCGTACGCCGATCGGGCCGTCGCTCATCACGAGCCGGTCGAGGCCGATCTCGGGGACCGGCGGGAGGGACCACATGTCGGCCCCGGTGAGCAGACGGATCTTGGTGGCGAGGTCGAGCCGGTTGATCAGTTCGTCGAGTTCCACGGCAACAGTGTTCATCAGAAAACCGAGTACTCGATAGGTTTGTGACCTTTACGTTGCACAAAACCTGTCAGCGGGCGAAGAACTCCAGCAACTCGGGCACCAGCGCCTCCGCCGTCACGGCGTGGGCCTGCTCCTCCAGCACCCGGTGCCGCGCCCCCGGCACGGCCGCCGCGACCGCCAGGGCCGCCGCCGCCATCCACCCGGGGCTGCGCTCCCCGCTGAGCACGAGCACCGGCCGCGTGATCGCGGCCAGCCGCGCGCCCGGCAGCCGGTTGCCCGGCCCGAGCACGGCCGCCTCGTAGGCCAGCGTGCGCGCCACGCCCTTGAGGTACGGCCAGGACGGATCCGCCCGCATCGCCGCCACGGCCTCGACCGGCACCTGCGCCGCCGCCACCATGAACCGCTCGACCGCCTCCTCCCACTCGCCCGCGTCGACCAGCGCCGCGAGCCGCTCGGCGAAGTCGTCCGGCAGCGGGGGAGCGCTGTCGTCCACGTGGTACGGCGGCTCCCACACCGCCAGCCGGGTGATGCCGAGACCGCTCGCGGCGGCCTCCAGCGCCAGCGCCGCCCCGGACGAGCCGCCGAACACCATGGCCGTACCGCCCGCCGCGCCGATCACCGCCGCCAGGTCCTCGACCTCCCGCTCGACCGCGTACGGGAGGGTGTCGCCGCTGCCGCCCCGGCCCCGGCGGTCGTAGTTGACCACCGTGAACCAGGGCGACAGGGCGGCGGCCACGCCTGCCAGCGCCGGGTGCGCCCGGTCGCCGAACGCGCCGTTGACCAGCACGACCGCCGGCCCGGCCCCGCAGGAGTCGAAGGCCAGCACGGTGCCGTCCGCCGAGGTGACGGCGCCGCTGATCGGGCCGCTCACGCGGGCTGGACCAGGCAGAGCGCCTCCCAGTGGTGGCCGTCGAGGTCGGCGAAGCCGCGCTGGTAGCGGAACCCGCCCTCCTGCGGCGTGCCGGCCGGGGTGGCGCCCAGCGCGAGCGCCTTGTCGACCAGCTCGTCCAGCTGGGCCGGGTTCTCCATGCCGAGCACCAGGATCGCCTCGGTGCTGGTGGTGGCGTCGGAGATCTCCTTGCTCACGTACGTGGCGAACGTGGGCTCGGTGAGCAGCATCACCTGCGTCTGCTCGCTGATGATCACCGAGGCCATGCCCTCGGCCATGCCGAACATCGTGAAGCCGAGCTCGGTGAAGAACTTCTCCGACCGGTCGAGGTCCTTGATCGGGAGGTTGACGAAGAGCTGCATGTCCTGGTCCTTCGCTTCAGAGGGGATTTGCGACACCCTCAGTCTGCTGCGGGCCGCCCCGCGCGTCTTGGATCACAGCGCCAGGGGAGTTGACGTTCAGCGCACGGGATGGGCACGGCGGAACTCGGCGGGCGGCAACCCGTACGCGCGCTTGAACAGCCTGCTGAAGTGGGCCGCGTCGGGCAGCCCCCACCGGGCACCCACCTCGCTCACCGTCAGGTGACGGGCGGCGAGCGGGTCGGCGCGGCAGCGCTCAAGACGCCGGTGCCTGATCCAGGCGGCCACCGTCGTGTTCTCGGACTCGAACAGCCGATGCAGGTAACGCACCGATACGTGATGGGCGGCGGCCACCATGACGGGATCGAGGTCGCCCCACCCCAGACGCTGGTCGATGAAGGCGCGTACGCGCAGCAGCAGCGTACGGCGGCGGGCGTCCTCCGGCACCGCCTCACCCTGCTCGGCGCGTTCGGCCAGGGCCGTGGTGACCAGGTCCATCACCACCGTCGCCAGCCGGGCCGCGCTGGCCGGGGTGTACTCGTCGTGGTCCGTGGCGACCCGGCGCAACAGCGGCACGGCCAGGGCCCCGGCGCCGGAACTCGCCGAGACGGGGACCGCGGTCAGCCGGGCGACGTCGCGGTGGGGCAGGGGCAGCAGCTCGTGCGGGAAGCTGAACACCGCCAGCCGCACGGCCGCGTCGTAGGCCACCTCGTAGGGCCGGGTGAAGTCGTAGATCGCGAACTCGCCCTTGGCCAGGCGGATCTCACGGCCGTCCTGGCGCAGCACCGGCTCGCCCGAGACGGCCAGCACGGCCCGGTAGAGCTCGGGGTTGTCGCGGTGGATCAGCCGCGCCGTACGGTGGACGCTGTGCGGCGTGGTGGTGGCGACCCGGCCCACGCCCACCGGGCCGAGCTGCCCGAGCTCGATCTCGCCCCGCAGCGGCGCGTCGAGGTCGATGCGCAGGTCGGGCGGGCCGAGCGTGTCGCAGACGACGTCGCGCCAGGCGTCGTGCCGGCTGCGGGCGGGCAGGTCGCTCGTGCGGATCACGGTCGCCATCGCCCCTCGTCCCTCCCTCGGCCGCTGCGGCCATGGTAGGGACGCGAGAAGCCCCGGGCAATCCAGGCCCGGGGCTCCTGCTGACGCGGGGGTCAGGCGCTCTGGCGGGCCTCGATGGCCTGCTGGTAGAGCCTGCCCGCGCGGTAGGACGAGCGCACCAGCGGGCCGGACAGCACCCCGGCGAACCCGATCGCCTCGGCTTCGGCCTGCAGCTCGACGAACTCCTCCGGCTTGACCCAGCGCTCCACCGGGTGGTGGCGCGGCGTCGGCCGCAGGTATTGGGTGATCGTCAGCAGGTCGGTGCCCGCGGCGTGGAGGTCGCGCATCGCCTCGACGATCTCCTCGCGCGTCTCGCCCATGCCCAGGATCAGGTTGGACTTGGTGACCAGACCGGCCTCGCGGGCCGTCGTGATCACACCGAGCGAGCGTTCGTAGCGGAAGGCCGGGCGGATGCGCTTGAAGATGCGCGGCACGGTCTCCACGTTGTGGGCGAACACCTCGGGCTTGCTGGAGAAGACCTCCTCCAGCTGCTCGCGGTTGCCGTTGAAGTCGGGCACCAGCAGCTCGACGCCGCAGCCCGGCAGCAGGGAGTGGATCTGGCGCGCGGTCTCGGCGTAGAGCCAGGCGCCGCCGTCGGGCAGGTCGTCGCGGGCCACGCCGGTCACGGTCGCGTAGCGCAGGCCCATCTGCTGGACGGACTCGGCGACCCGGCGCGGCTCGTCACGGTCGTATTCCTTGGGCTTGCCCGTGTCGATCTGGCAGAAGTCGCACCGGCGGGTGCACTGGTCGCCGCCGATGAGGAAGGTCGCCTCGCGGTCTTCCCAGCACTCGTAGATGTTGGGACAGCCCGCCTCTTCACAGACCGTGTGCAGGCCCTCCCGGCGCACGAGCGATTTCAGCTCGGTGTATTCGGGGCCCGTCTTCAGCTTGGTCTTGATCCACGGGGGCTTGCGCTCGATAGGGGTTTCGGCGTTACGCACCTCCAGGCGGAGGAGCTTTCGGCCTTCAGGAGCAACGGTCACCCGTCCAGCTTACGTCCGCCCGCGAGCCGGACCGTTCGAGGGTCAGGTGATGAGGCCGAACCCGCGGATCGCCCGGGTGTAGTGGCGCAGCAGCTCCTCGTCGATCAGCGCGGACGCGGCCGTGCCCAGCAGCTCGGAGTGGGGCGCGGAGGTGAGCACGCCGTCGGCGGTGAGCCGGTGGCGGGCCAGCGCGCCCTGCCGGATCGCGGTGACGCTCTCGCCGCGCAGCGCCGCCGCCTGGATGGGCGCCAGGTAGCCGCCTGCGGCAACGTCCCGCAGCTCGGTCAGCTCGGCCTCGGACACGACCCGCCGCGCGATCGCCTCCCGCCGCTCCTCGGTACGGGGCCGCCCGGCGCGGGCCAGCCCGGTCAGCGCGTACTCGGCGAGCAGCACGGGCCCGCCCAGCACTCGGGCGATCAACCGGCCGAAGATCCCCATCGCCTCGTACGTCGTGCCCGGATGGTCGAGCGCGCTCAGGGACGACCTGGCGATCGTGGTCTGGGCCTCCTCCCTGACCTTCAGCGGCACGTTCGACCCGAGCAGCGCGTCGTGCCAGGCGGCCAGCGTGAACAGGGCGCCATCCACGACCAGCTCCTCGCCGGCCGGCTTCCGGGCGTACGCGGTGGCCAGCAGCGCCACCCGCTGCCGCGGCGGCAGGGCCAGCCACAGCGGCAGCCCGATGACCAGCACCGGGGTCCGCAGCACGCCCACATGGTCGTAGACCGTCTCGGTGGCCAGGTCCCTGACCGCGACCTTGCGCGGCCTCTTGACGCGGGCCCGGTCGGCCACGCGGTCGGCCAGGGTGTACAGCTCACCGGCGGCGGCGCGGTCGAGCACCTCGGCGTCGGCGGGCAGGCGGGCCAGGCGCGGCCGCAGCGCCCAGCCCACGGCCAGGCTCAGGTCGCCGAGCAGCCACCCGATCAGGGAGTCGAGATGCGCCAGCACGGCCCAGGCCCCGAGCGCGAGGAAGGCCAGCGTGAGCAGGTGAACCAGCAGCGCGAGAACAAGAGCGGCTAAACGCTTCACACTCGCGATGGTAGGCCGGAAAGATCCAGGTTTGACCGCTGTCCGATGCCGATTCGGTCACCTGCGCAGCAGGTCCTCCTCATGCAGGTCGTACGGCTCCATGCCCAGCGCCTCGGCCAGCCGCTTCTCGGCGATCGGCACGACCTCCTCGACCACGATCCGGCGGCCGGTCTCCGCCGACAGCGAGGAGACCCCCGCGTCGGTCAGCCCGCACGGCGCGATCCGGTTGAACCACCTGGGGTCGTTGGCGCAGTTGAGGGCGAAGCCGTGCATCGTCACGCCGCGCGCGACGCGGATGCCGACCGCGCCGAGTTGCCGGTCGGGCAGCCCCAGGCTGACGTCGCCCGCCGCCCACACCCCCGGACGCCCCGGCACCCGCCGGCCGGTGACGCCGAAGTCGGCGCACACCTGGATCATCGTCTCCTCCAGGGCGCAGATGTACCGGGTCACGTCGGCCACGCCGACGATCGGGTACGCGACGAGCTGGCCGGGGCCGTGCCAGGAGACCCGGCCGCCCCGGTCGACGTCGACGACGGGCGTGCCGTCTGCGGGGCGGTCGGCGGGCAGGGTGCGCCTGCCCGCGGTGTAGACGGGCGCGTGCTCAAGGATCAGGACCGCGTCGCCCAGCTCGCCGGCGATCCGCTTGGCGTGCATCCAGCGCTGCAGCGACCAGGCCTGCTCGTAGGGGACGTCGACACCGAGGCGGACGACGGCGAGCGCGTGGGGATCGTCCCCGTGGGTGGGGCGCATGAGCCTATTGTGCCGTTCCCTCACCCAGTCAGGGTAATCAGGGGGTCAACAGGCGTGGCTCGATCCTGAACTCCTTGACGCCCGTGGCGCCGTCGTACTCCAGCTTGTACGCGTATGCGGCGGGGTCGACCGTGACCGCCTGGATGAACTCGGTGCCCACGTAGTGGAGGGCGACGCCCTCGTCGGCGGCGTAACCGCCGGGCAGCTCGCCCGAGGCCACCGACTCCTGCAACAGCGGGCGGCGCTGCGGCTCGGCGTTGTAGTGGACCCCGCACGAGTACGGCAGCAGGCCCAGCCCGTCGGCCCACGGCCGCAGCCCGGGGCCGAAGGAGTCGGTGTTGCCGCCCACGTGCCAGCACAGGGCGCCCGCGCTCTGCCCGGCCAGCACCACACCCGCCCGCCAGGCCTCCTCGAAGACCTCGTCGAGGCCGTGCAGCCGCCACAACGCCATCAGGTTGGCCACACTGCCGCCGCTGACGTAGATCATGTCCTGTTCCAGCGCCCAGGACCGCGGATCCTCAACGTTGGGCATGGGGAACACGGTCAAATGGCTCAACTCGACGTCCCAGCTGGAGAACGCGCCGTACATCTTCAGCAGCCAGTCGGAGGAGTCGCCGAGGGCCGTGGCCACCAGACCGAGCTTGGGGCGGTCCTGGCCGGTCAGGTCGAGGCCGTACCGCAGCAGGCCGCTCGCCTCGATGAAGTTGTGGCGCTCGCTCTGACGGAACGACCCGCCCCCGATCGCCAGAATGTGTGACTGTCCTGACCTGCTCATGTCGGATCTCCTGCGTGCTGAAGGACGAACGGCACCCTACAGTACGGCCCTCAGCGCCTCGTCGAGACGCGTATGCGTGAAGCCGTAACCGCTGTCAAGCAGCTTCCGCGGAATCATCCGATGGCTCGGCAGCAGGCCCGCGCGGGCGAATTCCCCCACGCCCATGGACAGGGCGAACGCCGGAACCGGCATGGGCACAGTGCCTTTACGCAGGCATTTACCGAGAGTTCGGGTGAATTCCTCATTGGTGACCGGAGAAGGCGAGCCGAGATTCACCGGCCCTGAGATTTCCCGATTTTTCAGGATATGTAGGGCGGCGGCCACCCAATCGTCCTGGGAGATCCACGACCAGTACTGCCGGCCCGTCCCCAAAGGCGCGCCGAGCCCGATGCGGAAGATCGGCAACATGCGGCCGAGCGCCCCGCCGTGCCGGCTCAGCACCATCGCCGTACGCAGGCGCGCGACCCGGATCCCGGCCTCCCCGGCCCGCTCGGCCTCCCGCTCCCAGCGCTCGCACAACTCGGCCAGGAAACCCTTGCCCCTGCCCTGGCCCTCGTCGATCTCCCGGCTGCCCGTGTCGCCGTAGAAGTCGACCCCGGAGGCCGACAGCAGCACCGCGGGCAGGGCGTCGAGGGCGCGCAGCGCGTCGACGAGCAGCCGGGTGCCCTCCACCCGGCTGCGCACCAGCTCGGTCTTGTAGGCCGCAGTCCAGCGCCGGTCGCCGACCGAGGCCCCGGCCAGGTGGACCACGCCTTCGGCCCCTTCGAGCGCGGCCCGGTCGATCGCCCCCGCCGCCGGGTCCCAGAACGCCTCTCCCGGCCCCGCGGGCTGCCGCCGGACCAGACGGACGACCTCGCGCCCCTCGTCCAGCAGCGCCCCGACCAGCGCCGTGCCGAGCAGGCCGGAGGCCCCGGTCACGATGATCGCCATGGCCCCACAGTACGCCAAAGGCCGGGCGGCCCCCGGAAGGAGCCGCCCGGCCTTTGTCCGCGATGACTACGCGAGCCCGAGCTGGGCCTCGAAGCGGCCCTCCTCCAGGCGACGCTTGATCGTCGTCAGGAAGCGGGCGGCGTCGGCGCCGTCGACCAGGCGGTGGTCGTAGGTCAGCGCCAGGTAGACCATCGACCGCACCGCGATGACCTCGCCCTCGGGCGTGTCGAGCACGACGGGCCGCTTGACGACCGCGCCGGTGCCGAGCATGCCCACCTGCGGCTGGTTGAGGATCGGCGTGTCGAACAGCGCGCCACGGCTGCCGGTGTTGGTCAGCGTGAACGTGCCGCCGGTGATCTCGTCGGGCGTCACCTGGTTGTTACGGGTGCGCTCGGCCAGATCGGTGACCTTGCGGGCGATGCCGGCGAGGTTGAGGTCGCCGGCGTTCTTGACGACCGCCGCGAGCAGGCCGCGCTCGGTGTCGACCGCGATGCCCAGGTTCTCCACGTCGAAGTACGTGACCTCGTTGGTCTCGTTGTTGATCGTGGCGTTGAGCTTCGGGTGCTGCTTGAGCGCCTCGACGGTGGCCATCGCGAAGAACGGGGTGAAGGTCAGCTTCACGCCCTCGCGGCGGAAGAAGTCGTCCTTGGCCCGCGCCCGGAGCTGGGCGATCTTCGTGACGTCGACCTCGACGACCGACGTGAGCTGCGCAGCGGTCTGCAGCGACTCGACCATGCGCTTGGCGATGGTCTGACGCAGCCGCGTCATCTTCTCCGTACGGCCGCGCAGCGTGGTGTCGACCTCGACCGGCTCGGGAGCGGCGGCGACCGGCGCCTGGGCGGCGGCCGGAGCCGGCGCGGCGGCGGGCTGGGCGGCGGGCGCGGCGGCGGCCGGCGCGGCCTGCTCGCGCTGGGACTTGGCGGCCTCCAGCACGTCCTGCTTGCGGATGCGGCCGCCGACGCCGGTGCCGTTGATCGCGTCGAGGTCGACGCCGTGCTCGTTGGCGAGCTTGCGCACCAGCGGCGTCACGTAGGGGCTGTCGCCCGAGGACGGCAGCGGCGTGGGCTCGGCGGCTGGCGTGGTCGCGACCGGCGACGGCTGCGGGGCCGGAGCCGGAGCGGCCTGCTGGGGCGCGGGCTGCGGCGGCGCGGCCTGGGCCGGTGCCGGCTGCGGGATGGAGGAGACCGGGGGCGCCGGAGCCGGGGCGGGCTCGGGCTGCGGCTCGGGCTCCGGAGCGGCCTGCGGGGCCGGGGCGGCGGCGCCGGTGTCGGCGTTCTCGTCGATGATGGCGAGCTCGGCGCCGACCTCGACCGTCTCGTCCTCAGCCACGACGATCTTGGTGAGGACACCCGCGGAAGGCGACGGGATCTCGGTGTCGACCTTGTCGGTCGAGACCTCGAGGAGCGGCTCGTCGGCCTCGACGCGCTCGCCCTCCTTCTTCAGCCAACGGGTTACCGTGCCCTCGGTCACGCTCTCGCCGAGCTGGGGCATCTGTACGGAGACCGGCATCGTTATTCTTCTCTCGCGTTCTGATCTCGAGGGCTGGACTAGTTGTGTACGTGCAACGGCTTGCCGGCCAGGGCCAGCATCGCCTCACCGACTGCCTCGGACTGGGTCGGATGTGCGTGGATGAGCTGGGCGACCTCTGCGGGCAGCGCCTCCCAGTTGTAGATCAGCTGGCCCTCCGTGACGAGCTCGCCGATGCGTCGGCCCACCATGTGGACACCGACGACCGGGCCGTCCTTCTGGGCGATCACCTTCACCGCCCCGGAGGTGCCGAGGATCTGGCTCTTGGGGTTGCCCGCGAGGTCGTAGACCTGCTCGACGATCTCGATGCCGCGCTCGGCCGCCTGCGCCGACGTGATGCCGACCGAGGCGACCTCGGGGTCGGAGTAGGTGATGCGGGGCACGCCGGCGTAGTCGATCGGCGGCGGGTTGAGGCCGGCGATGTGCTCGGCCACCAGGATGCCCTCGGCGAACCCGGCGTGCGCGAGCTGCAGCGTGGGGATCAGGTCGCCGATGGCGTAGACGCCCGGGACCGAGGTGCGGCAGTGGTCGTCGAACACGACCGCGCCGCGCTCGACGGCCACGCCCTGCTCCTCGAAGCCCATGCCGGACGACACCGCGCCCCGGCCGACCGCGACGAGCAGGATCTCGGCGTCGAGGGTCTTGCCGTTGGCCAGGGTGACGACGACACCGGTCTCGGTGGTCTTGGCCGAGTCGAAGAAGACGCCCAGCTCGTACTTGATGCCGCGGCGGCGGAAGGCCCGCTCCAGAAGCTTGGAGCTGGACTCCTCCTCGGTCGGCAGCAGGTGCGGCAGCGCCTCGACGATGGTGACCTCGGCGCCGAAGGAGCGGTAGACGCTGGCCAGCTCGACGCCGATCACCCCGCCGCCCAGGACGATCACCGACGACGGCACGCGGTCCATCCGCAGCGTGTGCTCGCTGGTGATGACCCGCTCGCCGTCGATCTCCAGACCGGGCAGCGTGCGCGGGGCCGAGCCGGTGGCCAGCACGAGGTTGGCGCCCTCGTAGACCTCCTGGCCCACCTGCACGCTGCGCGGGCCCACCAGCCGGCCCTCGCCCTCGACGATCGTCACGCCCGCGCCCTTGAGCAGGCCCTGGACGCCCTTCCAGGCCCGCGTGACGATCTTGTCCTTGAACGCGTGCACGCCCTGGACGTCGATGCCCTCGAAACTCGCCTTGACGCCGAAGGACGCGCTCTCGCGGGTCTCGTCGGCGACCTCCGCCGAGTGCAGCAGGGCCTTCGTGGGGATGCATCCCCTGTGGAGGCAGGTGCCGCCGATCTTGTCCTTCTCGATCAGGACGACCGACTTGCCCAGCTCGGCCGCCCGGAGCGCACAGGCGTAACCGCCGCTGCCGCCACCTAGGACGACGATGTCATAGGCCACAGGAAAGCTCCTTGTCGGGGTGTTCGTGATGCCGTCATCTTTTCATTTGTTTCAGATGCTCGCGTGCCGCTCTGCGAGTCCGATGAGGGTGCGGGTGATCGCGCCGGTGCCCCCCTTGGGGGTGTAGCCGTACGGCTCGCCCTTGTTGAACGCCGGTCCGGCCATGTCGATGTGGGCCCAGCGCACCCCGTCGGGCACGAACTCCTTGAGGAAGATGGCCGCGGTCAGCATGCCGCCGAAGCGCTCGGGGTGGAGGTTCGCGATGTCGGCGACCGGCGAGTCGAGGCCCTTGCGCAGCTCCTCGGGCAGCGGCATGCCCCAGGCGCCCTCGCCCGCGGCGGCCACGGCCTCGACGACCAGCTCCCTGACGGCGTCGTCGTTGGACATGACCCCGGACGTGCGCCAGCCGAGCGCGACGATCTGCGCGCCGGTCAGCGTGGCGATGTCCACGATCAGGTCGGGGGAGTCCTCGGCGGCGCGCGCGATGCCGTCCATGAGCACCAGGCGGCCCTCGGCGTCGGTGTCGAGCACCTCGACCGTCTTGCCGCTGTAGCTGTGGATGACGTCGGAGGGACGCTGGGCGGTGCCGCTCGGCAGGTTCTCGGCCAGGCAGAGGTAGCCGACGACGTTGACCGGCAGGCTGAGCCTGGCGATGCCGATCAGCGCGCCGAGCACCGCGCCCGCGCCGCCCATGTCGGACTTCATCCAGTCCATTGAGGCGGACGGCTTGAGCGACAGGCCGCCGGAGTCGAAGGTGATGCCCTTGCCCACGAACGCCAGCGTCTTGGCGGCGTCGGGGTGGTTGTAGGAGACGCGGACCAGGCGCGGCGGGTTGACCGAGCCCTGGCCGACGCCGATGAGGCCGCCGTAGCCGCCGTCCTTGAGCTGCTTCTCGTCGAGCACCTCGACGGTCAGCCCGGTCTTGGCGCCCTCCTGCTCGGCGATCTCGGCGAACTTGGCCGGCCACAGGTCGGACGGCGGAGTGTTGACCAGGTCGCGGACCAGCGCGACGGACTCGGCCAGCACACCGGCCCGCTCGGCCACGGAGTCGGACTGCCCCGACAGGACCGTGATCTCGGAGACCGGGGCCTTCTGGTCCTCACCCGTACGGTAGCGGGCGAAGCCGTAGGCGCCGAGCAGCGCGCCCAGCGCGACGGCCTCGGCCTGCGCGGCGTCGTCGGCGGGCAGGGCCAGCGCGGCGCGGCCGGTGCCGGCGAGCGACCGGACGGCGGCGCCCGCGGCGCGGCGGAGGGACTCGAGATCCGGCGAGTCGCCCAGGCCGACGGCGACGAGCACCGGGGCCGCGATGGCGCCGAACGTGGGGAGCTTGGCCAGCTCTCCGGGGTTGCCGGAGAAGCCGACGGAGCTGAGGGAGGCGGCGAGGTTGCCGCCGAAGGCCGCGTCAAGGGACTCAGCGCCCGTGAGGCGGGGGCCGTTCTGGCCGGGCCGGAAGCCGACGATCAACGCGTCGGTGTCGACGGAGACTGGGTCTGCTGAGTTCAACCGCACAGTGGTCACGTAAACCGATGCTATCCACGGTTTCTGCGTACTCACAAACAGGGGTTCATCCTACAAATCGCAGGTCGGGCCCGTTATGCGACATGGTGCTAGTGTCATTAGCATCATGCTGCTCGCTCTCGACCTCAACGACGCACGTCCCCTCCATGAACAGGTGGCCGGCGCCATCCGCCGCGCCATCGGAGAGGGCTCCTACGCCCCTGGAGAACGCCTCCCCCCTGCCCGCGACCTGGCCAGGGCGCTCGGCATCAACCCCAACACCGTGCTGCGCGCGCTGCGCGACCTGCGCGACGAGGGGCTGCTGGAGTTCCGGCGGGGGCGCGGGGTCAGCGTCGCGGGCCGGGCCGACGGGCGCGCGCTGCTCGTACAGCGGGCCCGGGAGCTGCTGGAGGAGGCCAAGAAGCACGGCTACCGCCGTGAGGACCTCATCACCATTTTGGAGGATCTGCCATGAACCCCAGAATCGTCGCCGCGATGTGGGGCGCGGTCGTCACCGCGGCCCTGGTCCTGGTCCCGATGGGGCTGCGCGACCGGCTGCCCGATCCGCTGGCCACCCACTGGAACGGGTCGGGGCCCGACGGCATGGCGTCCTTCAACACCCACGTGCTCACCGTCGCGGCGGTGTGGACCGTGGTGTGGGTCGCGATGCTGGCCGCCACCGCGCGCGGCTGGTCGATGCGCCGCAGGAACGGCCGGATGTTCTGGTGGGGCGCGCTGTTCGGCGGCGGCACGCTGGTGCTCGGCACCGAGGTGTCCACGGTGTCGGCCAACCTCGACGTGCCCCACTGGAGCGCCGCCGGCCTGCCCGGCGGCCACGTCGCGCTGGTCGTCCTCGCCTCCGCCGGCGCGGGTGTGCTCGCGGGCTACCTCGGCAGGGGCGGGCCCGACCCGGTCGAGGGCGTGCAGGCGCCCCCGGCCATGCGGCTGCGTCCCGGCCGGCGTACGGTCTGGGTCAGCCACCTGGTCAACCCGTGGCTGGTCGCGCTGGCGGTTACGGCCGCGGCGGTGATCGTCGTGCTGTGCGGGCTGCGCCTGGCCGGGGTCGTCGAGGCGGGGACGATGGCGTCGGTCCTGCCCGGTGCCGTCATCGTGCTGGTCGCGGGGGTGGCGACCTCGACACTGTCCGTACGGGCCGGCGACGACACGGTCGTCATCGGCTTCGGCCCGCGCGGCGTCCTGGCCCGCCGGATCCCGCTGTCGAGGATCGACCGGGCCTGGACGGAGGACCGCCGGCCGAGCGAGGTCGGCGGATGGGGCTTCCGCGGCCTGCCCGGCGCGGCCACCATCATGCTGCGCGGCGGCGAGTGCCTGGTCCTCGCCTACCGGTCCGGCGGCCGGCTGACCATCAGCATCGACGACGCCGAGCGCGGCGCGTCCCTCATCAATGCCCTCGTCGCGGAGCGTGCCCGGTCATGAGAAGACAACTTGCCGTCTACCTCGTCCTCGCCTTCGGCCTGTCCTGGCTGGTGGCGCTGCCCATCTGGCTCGGCGCCGGGCTCGGCTCGCCGGCGGCGAAGGGGCTGGCCGCGGTCATGATGTTCACCCCCACCGCCGGGGTGCTCGGGGTGTGGGCGCTGTCGCGCGCGCCCTGGCGGCGGTGGGCCACCGAGACCGGCCTCACGCTGGGCGAGCGCAAGGGACGCACCGGCCGGTACGTCCTCGCCGCCTGGCTGGGCGTGCCGCTGCTGATCGCCGTCAGCGCCGGGCTCAGCACCGCCGTCGGGCTGTTCCCGCTCGACCTCGACCGGTTCAGCCTGTTCGCCGCGGCGCTGGAGGCGCAGGGCGTGCAGCCGCCCGCGAACCCCGGCCCGGCCCTCTACCTGCAGATCGCCATTGCCGTGCTGGTGGGCCCGGTGCTGAACGCCGTGCCCTCGCTCGGCGAGGAGTGGGGCTGGCGTGGCTGGCTGCTGCCCCGGCTGTCCTCGACGTACGGCGCGTTCGGCGGCCTGGCGCTGTCCGGGGCGATCTGGGGCCTGTGGCACGCCCCGCTCACCCTGCTCGGCTACAACTACCCGAGCATCGGGTCGTGGGCGGCGTTGCAGTTCATCGGCTTCTGCGTGCTGGCCGGCATCGCGATCGGCTGGCTCAGGCTGCGTACGGGCAGCGTGTGGCCCTGCGTCGTCGCGCACGGGTCGCTGAACGCCGTCCTGCCCGCGGTGCTGCTGCTCGGCGACGCCGCGGCCCCGCCCGACACCACGCTGGCCGGGCTCACCGGGCTGATCGGCTGGGTCCCGCTCACCCTGCTCTGCGTGTTCCTCCTCCGGCGCCTGCCGGCCCGCACCCCGGAGCCGGTCGGCTGAACGTCCCGCGTACGGGTCAGGCCGCCAGCGCGGACACCGCGAGGGCGGTCGCCGTACCGGTCTCCACCAGCGCGCCGAGCACGTCGCCGGTGATGCCGCCGAGCCGCCGCCGGGCGTGCCGGAGCAGCAGCAGCGCCGCCACCAGCCCGGCCGCCAGCGCGAACGGCGGGACCCACGTCCCGGTCGCCAGCCCCACCCCGGCCGTCACCACGAGGGCGGCCAGCGTGGTGAGCCAGGCCGCGAGATCGCTCACGGTGCCCGCGACCATCGCCCCCAGCCCTCCGGGACGCGCGGCGGGCACGCTCGCCCGGCAGGCCCAGGTGAGCGCCAGTCGCCCGGCCACGCAGGCGGTCACCAGGGCGGCGTAGCCCGTCCCGGTCAGCGCCGCCGCCTGGACGAGCAGCGTGATGACCAGCGTCATCACCCCGAACGGCCCGATGTCCGACTTTTTCATGATGTCGAGGGCCGCGGCGGCGGGCTTGCCGCTGCCCAGCCCGTCGGCGAGATCGGCGAGCCCGTCCAGGTGCAGCCCGCGGGTGAGCACGGCCAGCAGCCCGAGCGCGAGCGCCGCGCCCAGCAGCGGCGGTCCCGGGAGCAGCAGGGGCAGACCGGCCGCCGCGCCGAGCGCCAGCCCCACCGCGGGAGCCGCCACCATGGCCCGCCCGGCGACCTCCCGGTCCACCCGTTCGACCCGTACGGGAACGGCGCTGAGCGTGCCGATCGCGAAGCGCAACCCATGGGTCAGCTCAGCAAGCCGCATAACGACCGATCCTAGGGCCGACTAATGTGACGGGAATGCACGTGCTTGAACTCGAAGGTGTAGGTGTCCGGGTTGTCGGCAAAACGCTGCTCGACGGCATCGACTGGCAGGTGGCGTACGGCGACCACTGGGTGATCCTCGGCCCCAACGGCGCGGGCAAGACCACCCTGCTCTCGCTGGCGGGGGCGGTGCGGCACCCGAGTGAGGGCACGGTCAGCGTGCTCGGCCACCGGCTCGGCCGGATCGATCTGCGGGAGCTGCGCCGCCACATCGGCCTGGTCGCGGCCAGCCAGCGGCTGATCGACGAGGAGCTGATGGAGCAGGAGGGCGCCACCGCCCACACCGTCGTCCTCACCGGCCACACAGGCACCAGCGTCCCGCTGTGGGACAAGTACGGCGACGCCGAACGCGAGCGCGCCACCCGCCTGCTGGCCGACCTGGGCTGCAAGGACCTGGCCGAACGCCCGTTCCGGGTGTGCTCCCAAGGGGAGCGGGCCCGGGTCAGGGTGGCCAGGGCGCTCATGGCCGAACCGGCCGTGCTGCTGCTCGACGAGCCGTTCGCCGGGCTCGACCTGCCGGCGCGCGAGGACCTCATCACCGCCGTCGAGCACCTGGCCGAGACCCGGCCGGTCCTGACCACGGTGACGGTGACCCACCACCTGGAGGAGGTGCCCGCGACCACCACGCACGCGCTGCTCATGCGCGACGCCCGGGTGCTGGCCGCCGGGCCGGTGTCGGAGGTGCTCACCCCTGACAACCTGTCCGACTGCTTCGGCCGCCCGCTGGCCGTCGACCGCCTCGACGGCCGCTGGTACGCCCGAGCCGTACGCCCGTAGCCCCTGCGGCTCCGGCTCCGGGGTTTCTGGCTTCGAGCTTTGGGCTTCGGGGGCTTCGGTCAGAGCTCCAGCGGGCGTCCCGCGACCACCAGCGCGACGTACTCGGACTCGGCGGCCAGTTGCTCGTTGAGGCGGCCGAGGACGTCCCTGAAGGCCCGTCCGGCGGACGTGGCGGGCACCACGCCCATCCCCACCTCGTCCGAGACCGCCACGAGCGGCACCGGCGTGGCACGCCAGGCCGCGACCAGCTCCGCGCAGCGTGCCGCCACGGGCGCACGGTCGCCCTCCCATGCCCCGCACTCGTCGAACACCGCCGCCACCCACGTGCCCAGCCCGTCGATCAGCAGCGGCGTCCTGGCCGCCCCGATGACCGCCGCCAGGTCCGTCGTCTCGAGCGTGTCCCAATGGGCGGGCCGCCGTTCCCGGTGCGCCCGTACCCGCGCCGACCACTCGCCGTCCGCCGCGCCGTCGCCGCCGGTGGCGACATAGGTGACGTACGGCTCGGCCACCAGCCGCAGCTCGGCCTCGGCCGACTTGCCCGACCTCGCCCCACCGAGCAACAACACCCGCCGCGCCGGCACCTCCCGCCCACCACCCCCGGCAGCCGTCCCATGCGGTACGGCTGCCGCCCTGCGGCCCTCCAGCACCGTCCCGTCCGGTACGGCCTCCGCCCTACCGCCCTCCAGCACCGTCCCGTCCGGTACGGTCACCGCTCCCCAGAGCCGTAGCCGTCTGGCCAACTCCTCCTCCGACCGGACGCGGTGATCCAGCCAGGCGGCCACCACCACGGTCCGGTCGTCGACCAGCCCCGCCCGGCGCAGCTCGCCGAGCCGCTGCGGGCGGTCGAGCAGGTCGAGCACGACCGCGTCGTACCGGGCCGGGCCGCCGGCCGGGGGCTCGCGGCCAGGGGGCAGGCACAACACCGCCCGGCCGTCGGGACACACCATCCCCAGCCCACCGCCGAACGCGCCGGCACCGCTGAACGGGAACCGCGCGACGTCGTCCACGACCAGCTCGAAGGGACGGCGATACCCAGGGGAAAGCCGTACGCACGAGGCACACGGGCACCCCGGCACCGGCCACCCGGCCTCACCAGCGGTCCCGGAGAAAAGAAGCTTCACCGCCCAGAGGCTACCGACCACCAGAGCCCGGGGCCGCTCAGCCATGAGCCGCTCGCCCCCAGAAACGCCTGAACGGGCCCAGCCCCTCCCCACCGGAGGGAGAGGCATCGAATGCAGGCGCACGGGGGCGCTTGGGTCGGGAGCAGACGGCTTGCCGGGCGCGAGGGCTTGCCGGGTGGAGGTCTCTGAGCTGGAGGGGCCTCAGCGAGCGATGGTCGGGGGGCGTTCTCTGCGAGGGGTGCCGGTGCGGCGCCCGGCGGTCGCCCAGGCGGCGGCGCCGAACAGCAGAAGCGCACCCGCACCACCTCCCACCAACAGCACCGGCAACCCACCCGACAAGCCGCCACCATCCGATGCAAGGGTGAGGCGAGCACCGGAGAGGGGGAGAAGAAGTGAGACGGGCGCCCCCACGACGACCCCGGCCGCAACACGGCACGCGCGCAGCATCGATGGACCTCCGAGCTCGGGAGTAGGGTTCCAGTGCGGTCGGAGGGAACGCGCCGGCGAACCCGCGGAAAAGGAGCGTATGGCATGACATGGCGGTGGCGTTATGAAAATGCAAATGGTGGTGAGGTGACCGAACGCCCTTTGCCGCGAGAGGTGTTCCCGAGCCAGGCCGACGCGGAATCCTGGATCGGGGAGAACTGGCGTGACCTGCTCGAAGCCGGAGTCGAGCGGGTGGCGCTGCTCGACGAGGACCGCGTCGAATACACGGGATTGTCATTGCGCCCCGAGTGATTCCGGGAAAAGAAAGAACCCCTTGAGCGCATTGTGGCTCAAGGGGCTTTTCGCGGCCCGCGCTACGGACGGGTGCTCGGGCTGATCGTCTTGGCGGGGTCGCGCTCCACGACCGTGCCGAGGACGTCGTCGATGCGCTTCAGCACCTCGTCCTCCAGCTTGACGCCGGCGGCCTTGACGTTGTCGCGCACCTGCTCTGGGCGGGTGGCGCCGACGATGGCGCTGGAGACGTTCGGGTTCTGCAGCACCCACGCCACGGCGAGCTGGGCCATGGTCAGGCCGAGGTCGGCGGCGATCGGCTTGAGTTCCTGGACGCGGGCGAGCACGTCGTCGTTCATGTAACGCGCGATCATGGCGCTGCCGCTCGCGTCGGTCGCCCGCGAGCCCTGCGGGGGCTGCTGCCCGGGCAGGTACTTGCCGGTGAGCACGCCCTGCGCGATCGGCGACCAGACGATCTGGCCGACGCCCTCGCGCTCGCTCAGCGGCACGATCTCGGCCTCGATGACCCGCCAGAGCATCGAGTACTGGGGCTGGTTCGACACGATCCGGTCGAAGCCCATCTCGTCGGCGATCTTGAGCGCCCTGGCGATCTGGTCGGCCGTCCACTCGCTGACGCCGACGTAGAGCACCTTGCCCTGGCGTACGAGGTCGTCGAACGTCTTGAGCGTCTCCTCCAGCGGCGTCTCGTTGTCGAAGCGGTGGGCCTGGTAGAGGTCGACGTAGTCGGTCTGGAGGCGGCGCAGCGAGCTGTTGATCGACTCGGTGACGTGCTTGCGGGACAGGCCGCGGTCGTTCTGGCCGGGGCCGGTGGGCCAGTAGACCTTGGTGAAGATCTCCAGCGACTCCCTGCGGACGCCCTTCAGCGCCCGGCCGAGCACCTCTTCGGCTTTCGTCCCCGCGTAGACGTCGGCGGTGTCGAAGGTGGTGATGCCCTCGTCGAGCGCCGCCTGCACGCACAGCTTGGCGGCGTCCTCCTCGACCTGGGAGCCGTGGGTGAGCCAGTTGCCGTAGCTGATCTCGCTGACCTTGAGACCGCTACGACCGAGGTGTCGGAATTCCATACGTCCGACCTTAAGGCGTCACATGAACCGATTGGTTTCGGGATAGGGTGCGCGACGTGCTCAAGCTCGTCCGCCAGGCTCTCACCGCGGCCGTCCTGATCGCCCTCGCGGTGCGGTTACGCCGCCGTGCCCGCCTGCCCAGGGCCGAGCCGCCGCCGTCCGTACCCGTGCCCGTCCGGCGGGCCCGCGGCGGGAGGGCGGCCCTGCTGTGGCTGGTCGTCGCCGCGGTCGCGGTCGTCGCGCTGGTGCTCGCCCTGACCCGTACGACGGAGCAGCGCGACGCCCAGGCCCTCGCGCGCGCCGCCACCGAGCAGCAGCAGGCGGCCACGACGAAGACCGAGCCCCTGGAAACGGCACGCGCCACCGCCCAGGCCACGGCCACGACCGCCCAGGCCACGCGCACCGACGCTGCCACGGCCACCCAGGCCACGGCCACCCCGCCCAACTGCGCGCCCAGCCCCCGCCCGATCGACCCCCGCAGGGTCGCCCCCGAGGTCAAGCGGGCCGTGGACGCCCAATGGCGGCGCATCGAACGCTGGCTCAGGACGCACGCCCCCCGCACCTACCGCACGCTGGGCGCCCCGGTCAGGGCGCGCACGATCGCGGTGGCGGAATCGCAGACGGGCCTGGACTTCCCCGACGCCCTGCGCGCCTCCCTGCTGCGCCACAACGGCTCGCGCGGGGCCGGCGTCTTCGGCTTCCGCCCGGGAGCGCGCGCCCACCTCACGGTCCGCGGCATGAGGGACGCCTGGCGCGAGATGTGCGCCCGCGACCAGCCCGGCTCCTGGGACGGCCTGCTGATCCCGTTCCTGTCCTACACCGGCCCCGACGGCGACGTCGCGTACGCCGTCGTGAGCTCGGCCGACGGGACGGTCACCGGGGCGACGGGCAGGCGGCTGAAGTCGTCGTACACGCTGCTGCGGACCGTCGCCGACGCCCTCGAACGGGGCGGGACGATCGACGGCCGGCGCCCGGCGGTCAGCGGCGGCCTCCTGCGCTGGAAGCCGGCGGGCTGACCCGGGACGCACGTCGCGGGGCCACGCCGGGACGCGCACGTGCCCACCACCGGGAACGGTGATGGGCACGCGGAGCGTCGCCGATTAGGTGGTTTCCCGAAAAATCGGGAAACCTGGACTACTTCTTGGGCGGCGCGGGCCGTCCGCCCGGCAGCACCGTGGGCGGCGGGAAACGCAGCTTGCGGATCTGCAGGGCCCGCATGGCCGCGTAGAAGCCGACGCCCTTCACGCTCTCGTTGGGCAGCTTGGCCGCGACCTCCTTCTTCACCTTCCACGCCACGTAGACGGAGGTGAACAGGACGCCGACCATCATGATGGGCCAGCCGACCGCGATCACGATGTTGAGCACCTTGGCCCGGATCTCGATGGGCCACGGCACCCAGGTCGCCAGCAGGATCAGTAGCGAGAACGGCAGGAAGTACTGGCTCGGCAGGCGCCGCGAGTCGACCCAGTCGCGCGCGAACTTGCGCGCCGGACCCTTGTCGCGAACAGGAAGATAACGCTCGTCACCTGCGAGCATGCCCTTGCGGGCCCGGTCGCGCTCGGAGGCCTGCTTGGCCCGCATCTGCCGATAGGCCTCCTTGCGGTCCTTCGGCGCGGAGACCGGCTGGCGTCGTCTGCCCTCGGCATCCCGGCGCTTGGGTGTGGGACGACCTTTACCCTGGGGCTTAGGATCGTCAACGGGGACGGGGGTGTCGTCCACGGAGGTTTGGGATCGGCGTCGCAACACACGTCAACCCTACCTGGACTGCAACTTAGTGACGCCCCCGTGCGTTATGCGTAGGGTAATCCCAAGGCGGCTGCGCTGCATTGGGTGAACACCAGCACGACCTAGAAGGGGACGGCCGACGCGCATGAGCGTGATGAAGAGACTTTCGATGATCTTCAAGTCCAAGGCCAACAAGGCCCTGGACAAGATGGAGGATCCGCGCGAGACGCTTGACTACTCCTATCAGCGGCAGCTCGAGTTGCTGCAGAAGGTGCGTCGAGGGGTGGCCGACGTGGCCACCTCGCGCAAGCGGGTAGAACTGCAGATCAACGGCCTGGAGGCACAGGCCAGGCGCTACGAGGACCAGGGCCGCAAGGCGCTGTCCGTCGGGCGCGAGGACCTCGCGCGTGAGGCCCTGCAGCGGCGGTCCAATCTGCAGGGGCAGATGGCCGACCTCAAGGTCCAGCACGACAACCTGCAGGCCGAGGAGGAGAAGCTGACCACGGCTTCCCAGCGGCTGCAGGCCAAGGTCGACTCCTTCCGTACGAAGAAGGAGACGATCAAGGCGACCTACACCGCCGCCGAGGCGCAGACGCGCATCAACGAGGCGTTCTCCGGCATCTCCGAGGAGATGGGCGACGTCGGCCTGGCGATCCAGCGCGCCGAGGACAAGACGGCGCAGATGCAGGCCCGCGCGGGGGCGATCGACGAGCTGCTGGCCAGCGGCGCACTCGACGACTTCAGCGGCACCCGCGGCGACGACATCCAGGCCGAGCTCGACCGCATGGGCGGCGGCATGGACGTCGAGCTGGAGCTGGCCCGGATGAAGTCCGAGCTGGGCCAGGGCCCGGCGCCCAAGAGCGCCATCGAGCAGGGGCAGCCGCAGCAGCAGGCCCAGCCGCAGCAGGGTCACACCCAGCAGCTGCGTCAGCCCGGGGAGGGCGCATGATCGTCAGAATCATGGGCGAGGGCCAGGTGGAGATCTCGGCGGACGACATCGCGGTGCTCAACGAGCTCGACAGCGAGCTCGAGGCCGCCATCGAGACCGGCGACGAGAGTGCCTTCCGCGTCAAGCTGCACGCGTTGCTCGACAAGGTGCGCCATGTGGGCAAGGCGCTTCCCGACGACAGCCTTGAGCCGTCAGAGCTGATCCTTCCCCCCGCGGACGCCTCGATCGAGGAGGTCCGGGAGATGCTGGGCGACCAAGGCCTCATTCCGGGCTGAGTCCCGTGGGTACGCGGTTCGCGTCCGACAGCGGCCTGACCCGCCGCATGGTCGTGACGATGTTCCTGCTGGGGCTGCTCTACGTGGTGTTCGTCGGCGGGCTGATCGCTCTCGGCGTGCGCGCGCTGACCGTGCTGGTGCTCGCCGGGGGGCTGCTGCTGGTGCAGTACTTCCTGTCCGACCACATCGCGTTGTTCGCGATGCACGGGCGGGAGGTCTCCCCACAGGAGGCCCCCGAGCTCCACGGCCTGATCGACCGGCTGTGCGCGCTGGCCGACATGCCCAAGCCGCGGGTGGCGATCGCCGACTCCGACGTCCCCAACGCCTTCGCCACCGGCCGCAACCAGAAGCGCGCCGTCGTCTGCGTGACGACGGGCATCCTGCGCCGCCTGGAGCCGCAGGAGCTCGAAGGCGTCCTGGCCCACGAGTTGTCGCACGTCGCCCACCGCGACGTCGCCGTCATGACGATCGCCTCGTTCCTGGGGATCGTCGCGGGGCTCATGACCCGGTTCGCCCTCTACGCCGGCTTCGGCGGGCGCAGGGACAACGGCCAGGGCGGCATCCCGGTCGGGCTGATCATCATGCTGGTCTCGATCATCGTGTACGCCGTCAGCTTCCTGCTCACCCGGGCCCTGTCGCGTTACCGCGAGCTGGCCGCCGACCGGGCCGGAGCCCTGCTCACGCAGCGTCCCTCGGCCCTGGCCAGCGCGCTGACCAAGGTCACCGGCGACATGGCGAGGATCCCGACCAGGGATCTGCGCGAGGCGGAGCCGTTCAACGCCTTCTACTTCGCCCCGGCGCTGGCCAAGGGGGAGACGCTGGCGAACCTGTTCTCCACGCATCCGCCGCTGGAACGGCGGCTCGAACTCCTCGCGTCCATCTCCAAGCAGCTCGGAAGGGGCTGAGACCGTATGGGCTGGCTCGACGCGCTGCTGGGCCGGTCCAAGCCGGCCAAGCCCAATCTCGACGCGCTGTTCGCGCTGCCGTCCGCCGCCGTGACGCTCCAGGCCGCGACCGGTCTCGTCCCCACCGGTCTCGGCTCGGTGTCGTTCCGGGCGGCGGAGGGCGGCGCGTTCGCCACGCTGGAACGCGACGTCAAGGCGCTGCTCGGCGAGCGCGTCGAGGAGTCCGACGACGGCTACGGCTACACCTGGCTGCTGGTCCGGCGCTCGCCCGACGACGTCAGTGACCTGGTCACCGAGCTGCACGCGGTCAACTCCTCGCTGGAGTCGGCCGGGTTCGGGCCGTCGTTGTTGTGCTCGCTGGTGTCGTTCGCCGATCCGGACGGCAGGCGGCTGGCCGTCGTCTACCTGTACAAGCGCGGCACGTTCTACCCGTTCGCGCCGCTGCCCGGGCAGCGGCGCGACAACGCGCTCGAACTGCAGGCCAGGGGCGCTCTGGAGGGCGAGCTGCCGCTGGAGTCCGACCTCAGCCGATGGTTCCCGGTATGGGGTGCTCCGGGCCTCTGAACACCCATAGTGGTGTAATCGTCACGTGGAGCGAAGGTTGTTCGTCGCTGCCGCCTCGGTGCTCATCGTGGCGGCGGTGTTGTACAGCGCGTGGATCACCGGGCAGTTCACCACGCCCGCCGTGGACAGGACCGACGGTTACGTCAGCGAGCTGGCCGCCCGCGACCAGCCCTGGACGCGGTTGTTCCGGGTCAGCGACGTGCTGTCGGGGCTGGCCTGCCTCGCCGCCGTGGCCGTGGTGCCGCGGGTGGCGCGCGAGTGGGCCGGCTGGCTGGCGCTGACCGCGTTCGGGCTGCTGACGGTCCTGTCCGGCCTGTTCCCGCTCGACTGCGCCGTGCTCAGCGATCCGTCCTGCCGTGGCGACGGGGCCTCCCAACTGTTCCATCTGGTCGTCGGGGCGCTGGGCGTGGTGGCCCTGCTGGCCGCGATGGCGCTGCTCGCCGCACGCTGGCGCTCGGTGGTGTCATGGACGCTCACCGGCCTGAACGTGGCGGCCACCCTGGTCATGCTGGCCGCCCTGGCCGCCGGACGGTGGGCCGGCCTCGCGCACCGCGTCCAGCTGACGATGATCGCCGTCTGGCTGGTGTACGTGGCGCTCAGGCTGCTCGTCCACGACGGCCACGAGAGCTCCTGCGGCCCTCCGCACGTCGTCGACCAGGGCGCCGGCCCCGGCGTGCTCATCACGGCGGGGCTCGGCGGCGCCTGGTTCCACTGGGACGCCGTGGCCGCGGCGCTGGCCGCCGGTCACCGGGTCGTCCGCTTCGACCGTCCAGGGCTCGGCCTCAGCCCGCCCGCCCCCGACCGGCCCACCCTGTACGGCGAGGTCGCCCGGCTGGCCGCGCTGGCCCCCTCGCACCCGTCCCAGGTCACCCTGGTCGCGCACGGCGCGTCCTGCTGGCACGCCGAGGCGTTCGCCCGGCTGCACCCGTTGTGCGTGGCCAAGCTCGTCCTGGTGGACCCGTGCCCACCGCCCCTGCGCCGCCCGCTCGCGCTCGCGACCGCCCTGGGCGCGTGGCTGCCCGCCCTGGGCGGCACGTGGGGCGCCAACGCGCTGGCCCGCCTGGCCGGGCCCCTGACGCACCGCCTGGTCACGGGTACGGGCGACCCCTTCGGCGTGTATCGCATGGGCAAGGTGCCCGTGGCGGTGGCGGGGGAGTGGCTGGCCCGCCGCGACATGGCCGCCGACCTGCGCCGCATCCGGTACGGGCACCCCTTCCCCGACATCCCGGTCACCGTGATCGCCGCCGGCGCCCGGGACGCCCGCCAGGAGCGGCTGGCCGTCGCCGTCGACGCCGAACTCGTCCTCCTACCCGCCTCCGGGCACCAGGTCGAGCTGGACGATCCGGGCGCGATCGCCGGCGCCGTGTGAGCTTCCCGTAGGCGGGGGCAGGACACGCCCGTAGGATCGAGGCGAACCCAGTCGAGGGGGCAGGCGTGGACATCTCCGTCGTCGGTGAGGGCAGCGTGCAGGCCGCTCCCGACGTCCTGCGGTTGCTGGCGGGCGTCGAGGTGCGCAGGCCGTCGGCCTCCGAGGCGTTCACGGCCGTCAGGGCCGCCGCGGCCCGGCTGGCCGACGCGCTGCGCCAGGCCGGCGTCGCGGCCCACGACGTGCGTACGGTCGAGCTCTCCCTGGGGCCCGAGTACGAGGTCTTCCCGAAGGTGTCGGCCTACCGCGCGGCGCAGGGCGTCGAGGTCGTCGTCAGGGACCTGTCGCGGGCCGACGCCGTCATCGACACGGTGGCGGGCGTGGGCGAGGAGGCCCGGCTCAACGGCGTGGCCTTCGAGCTGTCCGACCCGGCGTCGGTGCTCGGCGAGGCCAGGTCGAGGGCGTTCGCGGACGCCGCGGCCAAGGCATCCCAGTACGCCGGGCTGGCCGGCCGCCCGCTCGGCCCGGTCGTCTCGATCGCCGAGGAGGTCAGGGGCGGCGCCCAGCCGCTGACCACCATGGCCTTCGCGGCGGCCGACAGCGCCCCCTCGGTCAGCCCGGGCCGCCAGACCCTCACGGTCACCGTCCGCGTCGGCTACGACTTCGCCTAGCCGCGGCGAGGGCGGGCGCTCCTCGCCGCGGCCAGGCTCGGCCGGCTACGGGAGGGCCAGCATGCGGTCGAGGGCGACCCTGGCCCAGTGGGCGGTGTCGTCGTCCACCGTGATCCGGTTGACGACGTCGCCCAGGACGAGCGACTCCAGCGCCCACACCAGGTGGGGCAGGTCGATGCGGTTCATGGTGGAGCAGTAGCAGACCGTCCGGTCCAGGAACGAGACGTTCTTGTCGGGGAACATGGTGGCCAGCCGCTTGACCAGGTTCAGCTCGGTGCCGATGGCCCAGCTCGAACCGGCGGGAGCGGCCTGGAGGGTTTTGATGATGTGCTCGGTCGAGCCCACGTGGTCGGCCTTGAGCACCACCTCGTGCCGGCACTCGGGGTGCACGAGCACGTTCACGCCGGGGATGCGGGCGCGTACGTCGTCGACGGACTCGGCCGTGAAGCGGCCGTGCACCGAGCAGTGGCCCTTCCACAGGATCATCCGCGCCCGGTCGAGCTGCTCGCGGGTCAGGCCGCCACCGGGACGGTGCGGGTTCCAGACCACGCAGTCCTCCAGCGACATGCCCATCTCCAGGACCGCCGTGTTGCGCCCGAGGTGCTGGTCGGGCAGGAACAGCACCTTGCGGCCCTGCTCGAACGCCCAGTCCAGCGCCCTCTTGGCGTTGGAGGAGGTGCACACCACGCCGCCGTTGCGGCCGCAGAACGCCTTGATGTCGGCGCTGGAGTTCATGTACGTGACCGGGACCACCTCACCGGCCAGACCGGCGTCCTCAAGGGCCTCCCAGCACTCCTCCACCTGGTCGAACGTGGCCATGTCGGCCATCGAGCACCCGGCGGCCAGGTCGGGCAGCACAACCTTCTGCCCGTCGCCGGTCAGGATGTCGGCGGACTCGGCCATGAAGTGCACGCCGCAGAAGACGATGAACTCCGCCTCGGGACGCGCCGCGGCCTGCTGGGCGAGCTTGAAGGAGTCGCCCGTCACGTCGGCGAACTGGATGACCTCGTCGCGCTGGTAGTGGTGGCCCAGCACGAACAGGCGGTCGCCCAGCGCCTCCTTGGCCTTGCGGGCCCGCTCGACCAGGTCCGGGTCGGACGCCGGCGGCAGCTCGCCGGGGCACTCGACGCCCTTCTCGCTGTGCGGATCGGCGCCCTGCCCGAGGACGAAGAGCGGCAGCCCAGTCTGGGTGGCCATCGCCATACCCCCTTATCGTCGTTTTGACGATACTCACTATGACACACGGACGAATGTGGTTATTCCGGAGGTTGGGGACCCGGGAATGTGTGGCATGGGCCATGTGTTGGTAGCGTCATCAGTAGGACGTCGGAATCAGACAGCCGGGTTAGGGAGTCAGCAGATGACGGTTGAGAGCAGCGAGACCACGACGCAGGGCCTGATCCTGACTGACGCGGCCGCCGCGAAGGTCAAGAGCCTGCTGGAGCAGCAGGGCGAGGAAGGTCTGCAGCTGAGGGTCGCCGTGCAGCCGGGTGGTTGCTCCGGCCTGCGCTACCAGCTCTTCTTCGACGACCGTTCCATGGACGGTGACGTGGTGACGGACTTCGGTGGTGTGAGCGTGGTCACCGACCGCATGAGCGCCCCCTACCTGCTGGGCGCCAGCATCGACTTCGTCGACACGATCGAGAAGCAGGGCTTCACCATCGACAACCCCAACGCCACCGGCTCGTGCGCCTGTGGCGACTCGTTCAACTAAGGGGTCACGGCTTCGGCCTGTGGGGTCCCGCCCGCCTTTGTGCGAGCGGGACCTTCGCGTATTCTCGTGGGGCTCATTGGCCTGCTGACAACGAGGAAGAAGAATCCCGTGCGCATCGCCGTAACCGGCTCCATCGCGACAGACCACTTGATGACGTTCCCAGGAAGCTTCGGCGATCAGCTCATCGCCGAGCAGCTCGACCGGGTGTCGCTCTCGTTCCTGGTCGACGACCTTCAGATCCGTCGCGGCGGCTGCGCGGCCAACATCGCCTTCGGCATGGGCTGCCTCGGCCTCAAGCCGATCCTGGTGGGCGCCGTCGGCAACGACTTCGCCGACTACCGCTCCTGGCTGGAGCGCCACGGCGTCGACTGCGAATCCGTGCACGTCTCCGAGACGCAGCACACCGCGCGTTTCCTGTGCACCACCGACGAGCACCACAACCAGATCGCCTCCTTCTACACCGGGGCGATGGCCGAGGCGCGGCTGATCGAGCTGCAGCCGGTCTCCGCCCGGATCGGCGGGCTCGACCTGGTGCTGATCAGCCCCAACGACCCCGACGCGATGTTGCGCCACACCGACGAGTGCCGCCAGCGCGACATCCCGTTCGCCGCCGACATCTCCCAGCAGCTCGCCCGTATGGAGGACGAGCAGATCAGGCAGCTCGTCGACGGCGCCGCGTACCTGTTCTCCAACGACTACGAGAAGGGGCTCATCGAGCAGAAGACCGGCTGGTCCGACGAGGAGATCCTCGACCGGGTCGGCGTCCGGATCACCACGCTCGGCCCCAAGGGCGCGGTCATCGACCGCAAGGGCGAGCCGTCCGTGCAGGTCGCACCGGCTCCCGAGCGGGGCAAGGCCGACCCCACGGGCGTCGGCGACGCCTTCCGCGCCGGGTTCCTGTCCGGGCTGGCGTGGGGGCTGCCGCTGGAGCGTTGCGGCCAGATCGGCAACCTGACGGCCACGCACGTGCTGGAGCGCGTCGGCGGCCAGGAGTACGAACTGGGGCAGAAGGTCTTCCTGGAGCGCTTCACGGCCGCGTACGGCGCCGAGGCCGCCGCCGAGATCGCCGACCACGTGCGCTGCTACCACCCCTGACAGCCGAACGCCCCGCCGGCCGGAAGGCGTGGCGGGGCGATCTCCCTCACGGTCAGTGCTTGGCGTACACCCGGTGCACGAACTCGGCGAGCTGGTCGTCGGGCAGGTGCTGGGCGAGGTCGGCCTCGCTGATCATGCCGACGATGCGCTCGCCCTCCAGTACGGGCAGCCGCTTGATCTGGTTCTGCTCCATGCGCGTGAGCGCCTCCTGCACGGCGGCGTCCGCCGGCACCCAGACCAGGCCGGTCGCCAGTTCGCCCGCCGTCACCTGCGCGGGGTCGTGACCGGCCGCGACGCACTTCACCACGATGTCGCGGTCGGTGATGATGCCCGTCACGCGGTCGTCGGGCCCGCACACGGGCAGTGCCCCCACGTCGCTGTTGCGCATCATCTGCGCCGCCCGGTCGAGCGTCTCGTGCGCGGCGATGCACTCCGTGCCGGTGCTCATCACGTCGCGGGCGGTCTCGTTCCCCTTGGCCATGGTTTCCCCCGAAAGGTCGATGTCCCCTCAGGGGAGGGCCCTACCCACAAACCGTCAGTAGTTGCGCATCACGTGGATGGCCCAGCCGCCCGAGGGCAGCTCGTAGGAGGCCACGTGGCGGTGGGACTTCAGCCGGCACCAGGCCGGTACGTCGGTGTAGGCGGCCGGATCGTCGGCCAGCACCGCCACCACGGCGTTGAGCGGCACGTGATTGATCTGCTCGGCGAGCATGATGATCGGGATCGGGCACTTCTTGCCGAGCGCGTCGATCGTCAATGCCGGCTGAGTTACCTCGGTCATGCGACTCCTGCGTCGTGCCGGATGCGGTGAACCAGGTCGGGCAGCACGGCCAGGAACCTGTCGACCTCGGCCGCGGAGGTGCCCCTGGGCAGCGACACCCGGACATTCCCATGCGTCAGTACGCCCATCGCTTCGAGAACGTGCGATGGACGAAGCGTACTAGCGGTGCATGAACTTCCGGACGATACGGCGAATCCCGCCTTGTCCAGTTCGGTGAGCAGCACCTCGCCGTCGACGTAGAGGCAGGAGAAGGTGACGATGTGGGGCGCCCGGCCGACCGGGTCGCCGATCACCTCGACGTCCGGCACGATCGCGGGGACGGTCTCCCTGATCCGGGTGACGAGCTCGGACAACCGCGCCTGCTCCTGGGCCGCCTCGGCGCTCATCGCGCGCAGCGCCGCCGCCGCGGCCACGATGCCGGGCACGTTCTCGAAACCCGGCACCCGACGCCGTTCGCGCTCGTCCTCGGGCAGGAACGAGCGGAAACGGGTGCCCTTGCGCACCGCCAGCACGCCCACCCCGGCCGGGCCGCCCCACTTGTGGGCACTGGCCGTCAGCACCGACCAGCCGGGCGGGACCGGCATCCGGCCGGCCGTCTGGGCCGCGTCCACCAGCAGCGGCACCCCGTTGGCCCGGCACGCGGCGGCCGCCTCGGCCACCGGCTGCGCGGTGCCGACCTCGTGGTTGGCGGTCTGCAGGCAGGCCAGCGCGGTGCCGGGCCGCGCCACCGCCGCGGCGAACGCGTCGAGATCGACCCGTCCGCGCAGGTCGACGCCCACGGTCTCGACCGTGCCGCCGTCGCGTTCGTGCACGCCGGCCGCGTGCAGGACGCTGGAGTGCTCGACCGCGCTGGTGACCAGATGACGCCCGACCCTCCGCCTGCCGTGTAGGGTGCCGAGGACGCCGAGATGCACGGCCTGCGTGCCGGACGAGGTGAACGACACCTCGTCGGGTCGCGCGCCGAGCGCCTCGGCCACCTCCGTGCGGGCCTGCTCCAACAGCAGGTGAGCACGGCGGGCCTGGCCGTACAGTCTCGCGGGGTCGGCCCAGCCGACGTCGATCGCCGCCAGCAGCGCCTCGCGTGCCTGAGGGTGGAGCGGCTCGCTCGAGGCCGCGTCGAAATACGCCACGAGACCTATCGTCCCACTTGCGGCACCATCGAGGGGTCGCGCGGTAGGGCGGGACACCTGCACGCTAATGTGTCTGCAATCAGCTGTGCATTTGGAAATACGAGCACCCAAGGGAAAGACTCTTGGGCTTCATCTGTGGGGTAGGCGATCCGTGAGTCCGACTCGCCGTACGACGCGGCGTTCGTTGGCCCGGCGCAGGGTGCCGCGCGCCGCCGCTTTGGCGTTGCTGCTGGCCACTGCTACGGCGTGTGCTAATGACGTTCCCAAGTTCGACTGGTCCAACGGCCTGCTGCCCGAGGGCGTCACCGAGCAGGCCGAGGTCGTTCAGCATTTGTGGAACGGGGCCTGGATCGCCGCACTGGCCACGGGCCTCGTCGTCATCGTTCTGATCGTGTGGGCCGCGATCTTCCACCGCAAGCGCAGGTCGAAGGCGGAACTGCCTCCCCAGGTGCGCTACAACCTGCCGATCGAGATCCTCTACACGGTGATCCCGCTCGTCATGGTGTCGGTGTTCTTCTTCTTCACCGCCCGCGACAGCAAGGCCCTCACGGACGTCGCGGGTGACGCCCCCGTCAAGGTCAAGGTCGAGGCGTACCAGTGGAGCTGGCGCTTCACCACGACCTACAACGGCAAGACGACGCAGCCCGTGCCCGGCATGCCGGTGAGCGACTACCGGGAGGGCCCGCAGTTGGTCCTGCCGACGAACACCAAGGTCGAGTTCGACCTGTCGACGGACGACGTGATCCACTCGTTCTGGGTGCCTGAGTTCCTGTTCAAGCGGGACATCATCCCCGGCATCCCGGAGGGCAACCCCGGACGCAAGTTCGAGATCAAGACCCTCGGCGACGACCGTGTGGGCATCTACGCGGGCCGGTGCGCCGAGCTGTGCGGCGTCGATCACAGCCGGATGTTGTTCAAGGTGAAGCTCGTCAAGCAGGCTGAGTTCGACCAGTACATCGCGACCCAGGCTGGGAGTGCCCAGTGACCGCCATCCAAGAACCACTTCGCGCAGCGGTCCGGCCCGTCACCAAGGGCCAGATCATCGCCAAGTGGCTGTCCTCGACTGATCACAAGATCATCGGGCACATGTACCTGATCACGTCGTTCGCCTTCTTCCTGATCGGCGGCGTCATGGCGCTGATCATGAGGGCCGAGCTGGCGCAGCCCGGGCTGCAGATCACCAGCAACGAGCAGTTCAACCAGCTGTTCACCATGCACGGCACGATCATGCTGCTGATGTTCGCGACGCCGCTGTTCGCCGGCTTCGCCAACGAGCTGATGCCGCTGCAGATCGGCGCCCCCGACGTGGCCTTCCCGCGACTGAACATGGTGAGCTACTGGCTCTACCTGTTCGGCAGCATCATCGCCGTGTCCGGCTTCCTCACGCCGGGCGGCGCGGCCTCCTTCGGCTGGTTCGCCTACACGCCGCTGTCGAGCGCGATCGCCTCGCCCGGCATCGGCGGCGACCTGTGGATCATGGGCCTGGCCCTGTCGGGTCTCGGCACGATCCTCGGCTCGGTGAACTTCATCACGACGATCATCTGCATGCGCGCCCCCGGCATGACCATGTTCCGCATGCCGATCTTCACCTGGAACATCCTGCTGACCAGCATGCTCGTGCTGATGGCCTTCCCCGTGCTGGCCGCGGCGCTGCTGGCCCTGGAGGCCGACCGCAAGCTCGGCACCCACATCTTCGACCCCGCCAACGGCGGGCCGATCCTGTGGCAGCACCTGTTCTGGTTCTTCGGCCATCCGGAGGTCTACATCATCGCGCTGCCGTTCTTCGGCATCGTGACGGAGATCCTGCCGGTCTTCAGCCGCAAGCCGATCTTCGGCTACATCGGCCTGGTGGGCGCGACCATCGCCATCGCCGGTCTGTCCATCACGGTCTGGGCGCACCACATGTTCCCGACCGGGCAGGTGTTGTTGCCGTTCTTCTCGTTCATGACGTTCCTCATCGCGGTTCCGACTGGCGTGAAGTTCTTCAACTGGATCGGCACGATGTGGCGCGGGCATCTGTCGTTCGAGTCGCCGATGTTGTTCTCCGTCGGCTTCCTGATCACGTTCCTGCTCGGTGGCCTGACCGGTGTCATCCTGGCCTCGCCGCCGCTCGACTTCCACATCAGTGACACCTACTTCGTCGTCGCCCACTTCCACTACGTGGTCTTCGGCACGGTCGTGTTCGCCATGTTCGCCGGCTTCTACTTCTGGTGGCCCAAGTTCACCGGCAAGATGCTCGACGACAAGCTCGGCAAGCTGCACTTCTGGCTGCTGTTCATCGGCTTCCACACCACGTTCCTCGTGCAGCACTGGCTCGGCATGGTCGGCTTCCCGCGCCGCTACGCCGACTACAGCGCGGCCGACGGCTTCACCGACCTGAACATGATCTCGTCGGTGGGCGCGTTCATCCTGGGCGCCTCGACGCTGCCGTTCTTCTACAACGTCTGGAAGACCTGGCGTTCGGCGCCGAGGGTCACCGTGGACGACCCGTGGGGTTACGGCGGCTCGCTCGAATGGGCGACCTCCTGCCCGCCGCCGCGGCACAACTTCACCTCGCTGCCGCGCATCCGGTCCGAGCGTCCGGCGTTCGACCTGCACTACCCGCACCTGTCCGCCAAGTCCGCCCAGGAGGTGGAGGCCTGATGAAGGTCCAGGGTTGGCTGTTCCTGCTGTGCGGCCTGTTCTTCGCCGGGGTCGACGTCGGCTACTGGTTCTGGACCAAGTCGGCGACCGGCCACGGTGAGCCCGTGGGCACCACCGCCATGGCGATCTCGGTCGGGTTCGCGTTCATGGTGGGCTACTACCTGATGTTCACCGCGCGGCGCATCGGGGCCCAGCCGGAGGACGACAAGCAGGCCGACATCAGCGACGGCGCCGGCGAGATCGGGTTCTTCAGCCCGAGCAGCTGGTGGCCGCTGTTCCTGTGCCTCGCGGCGGCCTTCGCCTTCGCCGGGTTCGTGATCGGCTTCTGGATGTTCCTGATCGGCGTGTTCCTGATCATCATGGCCATGATCGGGTTCGTGTTCCAGTACTACCGGGGCAACTTCTCGCACTGACAAGCGGCTCGAAGCGGGCGTCCTTCCCATACGGGAGGACGCCCGCTTTTTCGCGTTCTTTACCAGGTCACGGATGTGGTGAATCGATCACTCAGGGTAATAAGGGGGGAGAAGGTTGGATCTTGGGCGAGGGAGTCACTCGTGGGGCGCGTTGCGAATGGATCGGCCGGCCTGCTGGCCCTGGCGCTGCTCACGGCGTGCTCGCTGAGCGGCGCGGCGAACGAGTCGAAGGAACTGCCCGGCGCGGTGCAGCGGCAGCCCCCGGTGGCGGTCACGCCGGTGGACAAGGCCGCGAACGTGGCCACCGACCAGCCCGTGGTGGTCTCCGCCCAGGGCGCCACGCTCAAGAGCGTACGGGTGGACGGCGGCAAGGCGGGCCGGCTGCGCGGCGTCCTGAGCGGCGACGGCACCCGCGCGCGCAGCACGTCCACCGCCCGGCCCGGCGCCGGCTACACCGTCACCGCCGTCACCGTGGACACGGCGGGCAAGCAGAGCGAGACCACCAGCACGTTCACCACGGTCAAGGGCGACAAGACGTTCGACATCCAGTCGATCACCCCGAACCGGGACGACACCGGGCTGACGGTCGGCATCGGCATGCCCGTCATGATCGCCTTCGACAAGCCGGTGAGCGACCGGATCGCCGTCGAGCGCAACCTCACCATCCGCAGCTCCAAGCCGGTGGAGGGGGCCTGGCACTGGTTCGACGACAGCCACGTGGACTTCCGGCCGCAGGAGTACTGGCCGGCGTACACCAAGGTCCGGCTGGAGGCGAAGCTGGCCGGCGTACGCGGCGGCCAGGGCCTGTACGGCAAGCGCGACGTCACCCTCGACTTCAAGATCGGCCGTTCCCAGATCACCAAGGGGACCACCGACGAGCACGTCCTGACGGTCCGCAGGGACGGCAAGCGCATCCGCACCATGCCGATGAGCGCCGGGCAGGGCGGCCAGTGGAAGTACTACACGACCTCGGGCGTGCACCTGGCGATGTCGCGGGAGCCGGTGACCGTCATGACCTCGCCCGGCATCGGCCCCGGCCAGTCCGGCTACTACCAGCTGACCGTCTACAACACCGTGCGCATCTCCAACAGCGGCGAGTACGTGCACAGCGCGCCCTGGTCGGTGGGCTCGCAGGGCAACTCCAACGTCAGCCACGGCTGCGTGAACGTCAGCCCGGAGAACGCGGCCTGGTTCATCAAGAACACGCTGATCGGCGACCCGATCATCATCACCGGATCGCCGCGGAAGCTGGAGCCCACCAACGGGTGGGGTCACTGGCAGGAGAACTGGAAGGAATGGCTCAAGTGGAGCTCGCTGAAGGCGGGCCCGAGCATCACCTTCTGAGCGATCCGAGCACAGGTCACCGCGTACACGGCCCTGAGCTGCCCCTGGACACCCTGAGGGGCCCTGGGGGCACCTCGTACCCATGAAAGACGTGAGCGCGCCTCACGGGCGCGCTCACGGTCACGACGGGCGGTAGGAGCTGCTGACCTCGATCCAGCGGCGGAGCGTGTCGGAGGCCAGGCCCGAGTCGACGGCCTGCGTGGCGCGCTCGTAACCCTTGATCATCGCCGTGTCGAGGTCGTCGCCGGCGCCGTCGAGGGCGACCAGGGCGGCGGCGGTGTTGAGCAGCACCGCGTCGCGCACCGGCCCCTTCTTGCCGCCCAGCAGGTCGTGGACGGCCTGGGCGTTGAACTGCACGTCGCCGCCGCGCAGCGCGCTCGCGTCGGCCCGGGGGATGCCCAGGATCGCGGGGTCGAACGTGGTCTCGGTGGCCGTGCCGTCCCTGACCACCCAGACCGTGGAGGTGCCGGTGATGGTCAGCTCGTCGAGGCCGTCGTCGCCGCGGAACACCAGGGCCGAGACGCCGCGCTCGGCGAAGACGCCGGCGATGACGGGCAGCATGCGGGCGTCGAAGACGCCGATGGCCTGGGCGCTCGGCCGGGCCGGGTTGGTCAGCGGGCCCAGGAAGTTGAAGACCGTGGGGACGCCGATCTCCTTGCGCGCGGGCCCGGCGAACCGCAGCGCGGGGTGGTAGACGGGGGCGAAGCAGAAGGCGATGCCCGCCTCGCGCGCCACCCGCGCGGTCTGCTGCGGCGTCAGGTCGAGCCTGATCCCCATGTGCTCCAGGACGTCGGCGGCCCCGCACAGCGAGGAGGCCGAGCGGTTGCCGTGCTTGACGACCCTGGCGCCCGCGGCGGCGGCCACGATGGCGGCCATCGTGGAGACGTTGACGGTGTGGGCGCGGTCGCCGCCCGTGCCGACGACGTCGAGGACGGGCCCCTCGACGGTCAGGGGGGTGGAGAACTCCAGCATCGTCCGGGCCAGGCCCACCACCTCGGCCACCGTCTCGCCCTTGGCCCGCAGGGCCAGCCCGAAGCCCGCGATCTGGGCGGAGGTGGCGTTGCCCGAGAAGATCTCCCGCATCGCCCAGGCCGTCTCGTCGGCCGTGAGATTCTCGCCAGAAAGGAGAGCGGAGAACAAGGCTGGCCAGGTCGTTCGGGAGTCCATGGGCACCTACTTCGCGTTGAGTCGGGTGGCGGAACGGCGGCGCATCAGGTCGGCCACGGTGTCGGCCAGGACCATGGGCTCCAGGGGCTGCGGGACGACGGCGTCGGCCTTGGACCAGTCGGCCAGCCACCGGTCGTCGCGCCTGGCGATGATCAGGCAGATGGGCGGGCAGTCGTAGACCTCGTCCTTGGCCTGACGGGAGATGCCCATGCCGCCGGCGGGCTGGGTCTCGCCGTCGAGGATCGCCACGTCGATCTCGCCGGAGCCGAGCCACTGGTGCACCTTGGGCTCGGTGGCGCACTCGACGATCTCGACGAGGGGCAGATCGGCCGCCGGTCGCCGGCCGATGGCCTGGCGGACCTCGGCCCGGGTGGTGGCGTCGTCGCTGTAGACGAGGACCCTCATCGTGTCGTCGGTGCTCCCGGAGGACGTCACTTTCGCGCTCACTATCGCTCGAAGCTGTATGGTCACCTGGATCGTACCGGTGCCCCGGCATGCAATCCCAGGCCACCAGGTCTGACAGGCGTTTTGTCCCAATTATCCCAGGTTGATGGCCGGTTTGTTCCTCCTAACGGGGGGTCGTTGGCCGGACCGAACACCGGAGCCGCAATAATGCTGCCCGTGGCGACAGCATCCGCAATAACTTCGACGACGACAGCCCAGTCGTACCGACGGCCGAACCTGGTCAGTGTCGGGACGATCGTGTGGCTGTCCTCTGAGCTCATGTTCTTCGCGGCGCTGTTCGCGATGTACTTCACCATCCGGTCGGTGAGTGAGGGGAAGGGCATCGAGTGGGGCCCTGCCTTCCTTCCTGCAGGCGTTGAGGCAGAAGGCGCTCACCTGAACATCCCGTTCGCGACGGTCAACACGATCATCCTGGTCCTGTCGAGTGTGACGTGCCAGCTGGGCGTGTGGGCCGCAGAGAAGGGGCAGGTCGGCAAGCTCCGCTTCTGGTACATCGTCAGCTTCCTGATGGGCGCGATCTTCGTCGCCGGTCAGCTGTACGAGTACGGCGAGCTGGCGTCAGAGGGCGCGACCCTGTCCGCTAACGCCTACACCTCGGTGTTCTACCTGACGACGGGCTTCCACGGCCTGCACGTGACCGGTGGCCTGATCGCGTTCCTGTTCATGCTGGGACGCACGTACGCCGCGAAGCGCTTTACGCATGAGCAGGCCACCAGCGCGATCGTCGTGTCCTACTACTGGCACTTCGTAGACGTCGTCTGGATCGGTCTTTTCGCGACTATCTACATCATTCGTTAAGGAACGGGATCTCTGTGACTAGGAGCACCGCTTGGCGGCGGCATCCCCTCGCGAGATACGCCGTCCTGATTTTGGCGTTGGCGCTGGTCGGGATGGTATACGCCGCCTTTGTCCAGGCGAGCAAGCCTGCTGACGCGGCGCTGGCTGCAGGCAAGGTCGACGACGTGGCCCAGGGCAAGAGCCTGTTCGTGGCCCACTGCTCCAGCTGCCACGGCATGAACGCGGAGGGCACCAACGTCGCCCCCACGCTCGTGGGTGTAGGCGCCGCGGCGGTCGACTTCCAGATGAGCACCGGCCGCATGCCCGCCGGCAACCCCGGTCCGCAGGCGCCCCGCAAGCCTCTGGCCCACTGGGTCAACGAGGAGAGCACCCGTCAGGTCGCCGCGTTCGTGCAGTCGCTCGGCGGCGGCCCGCAGGTGCCGGGCAAGGAGCAGGTCGACCCGAAGCTCGGCGACGCCGGCAAGGGTGGCGAGCTGTTCCGGGCCAACTGCATCCAGTGCCACAACTGGGCCGGCGCGGGCGGCGCCTTGACGCAGGGCAAGTACGCGCCCAACCTGAACGAGTCGTCACCGACGCAGATCTACGAGGCGATGGTGACCGGCCCCCAGGCGATGCCGGTCTTCAACGACTCGACGATCACGCCTGAAGAGAAGCGCAGCATGATCGCGTACATCACCCAGGTCCGTGAGCAGAAGGACCCCGGAGGGTTCGGTCTCGGCCGCATCGGCCCGGTTACCGAAGGTCTCGTAGCGTTCGTGGCGGGCATCGCCGCCCTTGCCCTCGCCGCCATCTGGATCACCGCGAAGAAGCGACAGAAGTCATGACAGACAACGAGCACGAGATCGAGCAGCCGGACGAACGCGTGCCCAAGCGCGTCATCGGCACTCCCGCGCCGGGCACCTCGATGCTCGGCGCCGCGGAGGTGGAAGAAGCCGCCGACCGCGACGTCCCCGGCGTGACGCTGCAGGACGAGACCAAGGCCCGCAAGGCCGAGAAGATCGTGGCGCTCTGCTTCACGATCACGTTCCTCGCCGCGATCGCCTTCATCATCTCCTACGTGGTGTTCCAGGTCGGCAGCCCAGAGGCGACGGGGACCTCCAACCTCGCGCTCGGCGGCACGCTGACGCTGGCGATCCTCGGCCTCGCGGTCGGCATCGTGATCTGGGTCCGCCAGATCATGCCGAAGTACGCGCTGGTCCAGGAGCGCCACTCGATGGCCTCGGACGAGGATGACCGCGAGGTCGTCGCCGAGACCTTCCTGGAGGGCGCCAACGAGAGCGGCTTCGTCAAGCGCAAGATGTTGCGCCGCACGCTGCTGCTGGCCGCCGCGCCGCTCGGCCTGGTGCCGGTGGTGCTGCTGCGCGACCTCGACAACTCCAAGATGCCCGGCGCGAAGTTCAACAAGCTGCTGCGCCACACCGTCTGGGGTGAGAAGACCAAGGACGGCAAGCCGCTGCGCCTCGTCGTCGAGGGCACCGGCCAGCCGATCCGCGCCGCCGACTTCAACTCGCCCGGCGGCATCCTGTCGGTCGTGCCCGAGGGTTACCAGCACGACCTCAACGCGCTCGCCAAGGCCACGCTGATCCTGATCAAGTTCCGTCCGGAGGAGCTCAAGGGCGGCGTCAAGCAGAACTGGACGCACGACGGCATCGTCGCGTACTCCAAGATCTGCACGCACGTCGGCTGCCCGGCGGCGCTCTACGAGCAGACCACCCACCACATCCTGTGCCCGTGCCACCAGTCGACGTTCGACGCGGCCGACGGCGCGAAGGTCATCTTCGGTCCGGCCGCCCGGCCGCTGCCGCAGCTGCCCATCACCGTCGACAGCGAGGGCTATCTGATCGCCCAGGGTGACTTCAACGTGCCCGTCGGTCCCAGCTACTGGGAGCGCGGCGACGCCGAGGCCGAGGCCAGGGAGAAGGGGGCCCAGGCATGAGCGACCTGAACGCCGTACCGAAGGCCATCTCCGGGCCGTCGACCTTCCTCGACGACCGCCTGGGCGGGGCCAACTTCCTCAAGCGCAACCTGCGCAAGATCTTCCCGGACCACTGGTCGTTCCTGCTGGGCGAGATCGCGCTCTACTCGTTCATCATCCTGCTGCTGACCGGTACGTTCCTGACGCTGTGGTTCAAGCCGAGCATGGGCGAGGTCATCTACGACGGCTCGTACGCGCCGCTCAAGGGCGTCATGATGTCGGAGGCCTACGCGTCGTCGCTGGAGATCAGCTTCGACGTCCGGGGTGGTCTGCTGATGAGGCAGATGCACCACTGGGCTGCCCTCCTCTTCGTGGCCGGCATGACGGTCCACATGCTGCGGGTGTTCTTCACCGGCGCCTACCGCAAGCCGCGCGAGCTCAACTGGATCATCGGCGTCCTGCTGCTGACCCTGGCCGTGGACGAGGGCCTGACCGGCTACTCCCTCCCCGACGACCTGCTCTCCGGCGCCGGTCTGCGGATCACCGAGGGCGTGGCGATCTCGCTGCCGCTGGTGGGCACGTACATCACGTTCTTCCTGTTCGGCGGGGAGTATCCCGGCGGGGACGTCGTCGCCCGGTTCTACTCGCTGCACATCCTGCTCATCCCGGGCATCCTGCTGGCGCTGGTCTCGGCCCACATGGTGCTCATGTGGGTGCAGAAGCACACGCAGATGCCGGGCAAGGGGCGTACCAACAAGAACGTGGTGGGCGCGCCGTTCTACCCGGCCTTCATGGCCAAGGCGGGCGCGTACTTCCTGTTCACGCTCGGTGTGGTGTCAGGGCTCGCGACGTTCGCGCAGATCAACCCGATCTGGCTGTTCGGGCCGTACACACCGGCGGACGTGTCGGCGGGTTCGCAGCCCGACTGGTACATGGGCTTCCTCGAAGGCTCGCTGCGCATCATGCCGCCGTGGGAGTGGAACCTGTTCGGCACGGCCCACGCGGGCACGCTGCCGATGAGCGTGATCATCCCGGCGCTGGTGCCGATGGGCATCATCATGACCGGTCTCGCGCTCTACCCGTTCCTGGAACGGTGGGTGACCGGCGACCACCGCGAGCACCACGTGGCCGACCGGCCGCGCAACAACCCCCACCGCACCTCCATCGGCATCTCGGCGATGACGTTCTACGGGGTGCTGTGGCTGCTCGGCGCGAACGACGAGATCTCCGCCAACTTCCACGTCAGCCTCAACTGGACGACGTACATGGGACGCGTGCTGATCTTCGTCGCACCGGCGCTGGCCTACCTGATCACCTACCGCATGTGCCTCGGCCTGCAGCGCAGCGACGCCGCGGTCATCGGGCACGGTGTCGAGTCGGGTGTCATCAAGCGGCTGCCGCACGGTGAGTTCATCGAGGTGCACACGCCGCCGTCCGAGGACACCGAGGCCCACATGCGCGGCAAGGAGCCGGTGCCGGCCCTGCCCGTGGACGAGGACGCCGCCGGCATCCCGCCCAAGGGCATGCGCGGCCCGCTCGGCAAGCTGCGCGGACGGATGTCCAAGGCGTACGGCGGGGAGAAGATCCCGATCGACGACGGGCACCACGAGGAGCACGGCGAGCACGCCGCCATCGGTTCCGGCGACGACCGGAGCCTCACCCACTAGGGATGCTTCGTGAGATCGGCCCGGACGGGGTTCGCCCCGTCCGGGCCGATCCGCGTTCCGGGGTCCCTTGTTCGAGCAAAGCCGTGGAAACGCCGCGGGCCCGGCCGAGGGACGGCCGGGCCCGGGTACGGACGCGCGTGGGTGGTGCGGGGAAGGGGTCAGTCGCTCTCGGGGAAGCCGATGGAGAAGGCGGCGTCGAGGTCGTGCCTGGAGTAGGTGCGGAAGGCGATGTGGGTCTCGGTGTGCTCGACGCCGTCGACCTTGTTGACCCGCCCGGGGATGACCTCGGCCACCTCCTCGTAACGGGCGACCCTGACCATGGCGAGCAGATCCCATTCGCCGGTGATGGAGTAGACCTCGCTGACCCCGTCGATCTCGGCGATCGTCTGGGCGACCTCCGGGATCCGGTCTACCTCGGCCTTGATGTGGACAATTGCCGTGACCATGCATTAACTGTATCGGGTCACCGCAAAGGTCGCCCCTCTCGGTCGCGCCGCTGATCAAGGCCGCGGTAGGCCAGATCGATGCGGGCCTTGTGGCGGGCGGCGCCGCCCGCGGGCAGCGACCACACGCCGTCGACCTCGACCAGCCGCACGCCCGGCGACTCCAGCCAGCGCAGGATGCACTCGGTCTCCTCGGCGCTGGCCGCGTGGACCGGGCCGGGGCCCGGGATGACGGCCTCGGCCATGGCCTTGAGCGAGGCGACGAACGGCGTCGGATGGGCGCCCTTGGGCATGACACCGGCCGCGGCCAGGCGGCCGTAGCGGACCACGTGGATGTCCCAGCCGCCGTCGAAGGCCGGGCTCGCGGCCACCAGCTCCGGGATGCGGGTGATGGCGCTCAGGCGCTGCATGCGGGCCGCCGCCCGGACGAACGCGGCCAGCCGGTCGCGGTCGACGGAGGCCTCCTCGTAACGCTGCTCGACCGACAGGCGCTCCATCCGGGCCGACACCGCGGTGTAGACGAGGGAGGCGTCGGAGGTCATGGCCCGGCGCGCGCTCTCGACGTGCACGGAGTATTCCTCCGGGCTCTCCTGGCCCGCGCAGGGCGCGCCGCAGCGGCCCATCTCGTGCAGGACGCAGGCCGCCCGGCGGGTCCGCAGGCTGATCGGCTGGGTGCACTGGCGCAGCGGCACCGCCTCGTGCAGGGCGATGCGGGCCTCGTCGGCCAGGCGGGCGCTGCCGAACGGGCCGAGGTAGGTGGCGTCGTCGTCCTTCAGCTCGCGCACGATCGACAGGCGGGGGAAGGGACCGGCGGTGAGCTTGAGCCAGACGACCTTCTCCGGGAAACGCGACCGGCGGTTGTAGCGGGGTTTGGCACCGCCGATCAGCCGCAGCTCCCTGACCTCGGCCTCCAGCCCCGTCGCGCAGACGATGTGGCGGACGCGCTCGGCGATGCCGATCATCTCGCGGATGCGCGGACGGGTCTCGCCGGCCGTGAAGTAGGAGCGCACCCGGTTGCGCAGGTTGGTGCTCTTGCCGATGTAGAGCACCTCGCCGCGGTCGTCCTCGAAGAAGTAGACGCCCGGGGCGTGCGGGACGGACTCGGCCAGGTGGCGCTTGCGCTGCTGCTCGGGCGTCGGGGCGCGGACGAACGACTTCAGCTCCTCCAGGGTGTGCACCTGGAAGGAGCCGGCCCGCTCGATCAGCCCGTGGAGCACGTCAACGGTGGCCCTGGCGTCCTGGAGGGCGCGGTGGCACGGCTCGGTCGGGCTGCGGAAGAACCTGGCCAGCGTGGACAGCTTGGCGTTGGGCGTCTCGTCGCGGGTCAGCACCCGCCGGGCCAGGTCGACGGTGTCGACGACCGGGTTGGGCGGCGGGGGATAGCCGTGGGCGGCGCAGGCGGCCTTGACGAAGCGGGTGTCGAAGCTCGCGTTGTGGGCCACCAGCGTGGCGCCCTTGATGAACTCGAGGAAGCTCGGCAGCACCGCCTCGATGCGGGGAGCGGCCACCACCATGGCGTCGGTGATGCCGGTCAGCACCGAGATGAACGGCGGGATCGGCCCGCCCGGGTCGACCAGCGTGGAGAACTCGCCCAGCACCTCACCCGCCCGCACCTTGACCGCGCCGATCTCGGTGATCGAGTCCTCGGCCGGCGAGCCGCCGGTGGTCTCCAGGTCGAACACGACGAACGTGACGTCGCTCAGCGGGGTGCCGAGCTCGTCGAGGGTGCCTTGAACCGCGTCCACGTTCCAAGACCATAGAGAGGGGGACCGACAGTTACTCCGGCGGACCACGCCGACGGCGGGGAACGGCAGGAGGGGCAGAACGGGAACAACGCTCGAATAACCATCTTTCTTGATCCTTAGTTACCCTTCCCTTTATGTCCGCGGGAAGACTCGCCGGCCGCTACGCCCTGCTGCGCCCTCTCGGCGCCGGCGGCATGGGCAAGGTGTGGCTGGCCAAGGACGAGATGCTTGACCGCGAGGTCGCGGTCAAGGAGCTCACCCTGCCCGAGGGCATGCCGCCCAAGGACCGCGCCGACTCGGTCACCAGGGCCGTACGCGAGGCGCAGGCCACCGCGCGGCTGCGCCATCCCGGCATCGTGGCGCTGCATGACGTCATCGTCGAGCACGACCGGCCGTGGCTGGTCATGGAGCTGCTGCGGGGCCGTACGCTGGCCGACACCGTACGCGAGTTCGGCCCCATGCCCCCCGAGTACGCGGCCCGCGTCGGCGCCGACGTGCTGGAGGCGCTGGAGGCCGCCCACGTCCAGGGGTTGCAGCATCGGGACGTGAAGCCGGGCAACGTGTTCCTGACCGACGGCGGCAGGGTGGTGCTGACCGACTTCGGCATCGCCCGGCAGGAGGGGCAGTCCACGCTCACCGAGCAGGGGCTCATGATCGGCTCGCCCGGGTTCATCGCGCCCGAGCGGCTGGAGGGCGAGCCCGGCGGCCCGGCCAGCGACCTGTGGTCGCTCGGCGCGACCCTGTTCGTCGCCGTGACCGGTGGGAACGCCTACCAGGGCTCGGTCGCCGAACGGGTCAGGGCGACCGTCACACAGCCGGTGCCGGTCGCGCCGGGGCCGCTCGGGCCGCTGCTGGCCGCCATGATGGCCCGCCATCCAACGGCCCGTCCCGCCCTGCGTACCGTCGTGCACGCGCTGCGGCAGGTGGCCGCGGGCGGCCCGCCGCCGGTCCTGCCGACCGGCGAGCACGCGACCGAGCCCCGCCGGATCGGGCGGCGCGGCCGGAAGCCGCTGCTGTGGGCCGCCGCGGGCCTCGTGCTCGTCGTCGCCGCCGCGGCCACCGGCTTCTACCTGCTGCGCGACGACGACGGGACGCCGGCCGCCTTCACTGTGCCGATGGACGTGTGCACCCTGCTCACCCCGCAGGACGTCGGCGGCCTGCTGCGCACCCAGAGCCCGCCCAAGGCCCGGCCCGACTCCGACGAGGTGGGCCCCGAGTGCGGCTGGCCGGCCGCCGGCACCGGCGTGGGCCTTCAGGTGCAGAAGGACTCCGACACCGTCGACCCGTGGTCCATGACCGCCGCCACCGCCGCCACCCTGTTCCAGAACCAGAAGCGCTACTGGGCCAAGTACGACGACATCGACTGGACGTGGCCCGAGATCGGCGTCAAGTCCAGCATGCGTTCCAAGCGCACCCCGCTGCGCGACCTGCCGGGCCTCGGCGAGGAGGCGTTCGCGTTCGAGCTGAAGGGCACGACCGGCCGCGTCCACTCCGCCCACGTCTACTACCGGATCGCCAACCTGGTGGTGGCCGTCGAGTACGCCACCCTGGCCGACAAGCCGACCGACGACGACGTCAGGCAGTCGGCCCTGAAGGCCGCGCGGGCGACCGAACAGGCGTTGCGCCGTGCGGGGTGACCACTACCTGCTGGCCGGGCGCTACCGCCTGGTCGAGCAGCTCGGGCAGGGCGGCGCGGGCACCGTGTGGCGGGCGGTCGACGAGACGCTCAGCCGCGAGGTCGCGGTCAAGCAGGTACGCGTGCCGCCGGGCCTGAGCCCCCACGAGCGGGCCGAGTTCGCCGACCGCGCCATCCACGAGGCCAGGTCGGCCGGACGCCTGCGCGACCCGGCCATCGTGCTCGTGCACGACGTGGTGCTGGAGGGCGACCAGCCGTGGATCATCATGGACCTGGTCACCGGCCGTTCCCTCGACAAGGTGATCAAGGAGAACGGCCCGCTGCCGCCCCCGTACGCGGCCCGCATCGGGCTCCAGGTGTTGTCGGCGCTGGAGGTCGCGCACGCCCACGGCATGCTGCACCAGGACGTCAAGCCGGCCAACATCCTGCTCGACGCCGACGGCTCGGCCATGCTGACCGACTTCGGCATCGCCGCCCCCATGGGCGGCCACGGCGACCGCTACGGCAGCGCCGGCTCGCCCGGCTACATGGCCCCCGAGCGGCTCAACGAGCAGCCCTCGGACCCGTCGGCCGACCTGTGGTCGCTCGGCGCGAGCCTCTACACCGCCGTGGAGGGACGGGCGCCGTTCGAGCGGCAGCTTCCGGCGGCGGTGGCGGCGGCGGTGCTGCTGCACGACCCGCCGTTCCCCGAGCGGGCGGGCCGCGAGTTCGGCGGCCTGCTCATGGCCATGCTGGCCAAGGACCCCGCAGCCCGTCCCACGCCGGCGCAGGTCCGGCAGGTGCTCAGCGGCGCGCCGGTGCGCTCCGGCCCGGTTCCCGGACGCCGCCGCCGGTGGTTCCTGCCCGTGGCGGTCGCGGCGGGCGTCGCGGTGCTGGCCGCGGGCGGCTGGTACGCCGTCGGAGCCCTGGCCGGCACACCGGAGACCGGCCGGTACGCCACCGCCCCCGACCCCTGCGCCCTGCTCGGCGACGCCCAGGCCGCCGAACTCGTCAAGGGCACCCCCGTGCGGAGCGCCACGCGGGCGGGCGAGTGCCAGTGGTTCGCCGGTCAGGACGAACGGCGGCCGCGGCGCATCACCGTCCGCATGTGGATCGAGAAGCCCGACGGGGACCTCGGCGGGCCGCAGGTGGCGCTGCGCCGGTTCACCAGCGAGAAGGACACCAGGAGCGCGGCGGAGGGCACGCAGGCACGCGCCGCCGTCGGCAAGGTGGGCGACGTGACGGGGGTGGGGGAGGCGGCGTTCGTGCAGAGCCGGTTCCAGCTGGCCATGGGCTCCAACGAGGTCGGCCGGTCCGACAGCGTCGTGCTCTTCCGCTCCAGCAACCTGCTCGGCGAGGTGACCTGGAACCGCGAGGACGTGCCGGTCAAGGGGGCGGCCGACAAGGAGACGGTACTGAAGGCCGCCCGGATGGTGTCCGGGGCGTTGCCGAGATGACGTCCGGCAAGCGTTTTGCAAGGGGCGTCACTACCATGTTTCCCCGCAAGTCAGGGCAACCTCAGGAGTCCCAGTGAATCCCGGTAGCGAGTACGAGCCGCCTACCACCCCCCATCCGGTGCCGGGCAGGCGGTTCGAGCCGCAGGGAACGCCGCCCACGGTCCCCTACGGGCCGCCCGCCCAGCAGTGGGGCCCGCCGTCCGGGCCGCCTGCCGGGCCGTCGCGGGGGCGGCCGTCGTGGGTGATGCCCGTGCTCGCCGCGGCCCTCGTCGTGGTCGTGGCCGCGGGCGGCGTCGGGGCGTACCTGCTGCTCTCCGGCAAGAGCCCCGCCGGTACGGCGACCGGGCCGACGTCGTCGGCCGCCTGGTCGGCCGTTCCGGCAGCTGCCGCGGCGGGTCCGGACGTGTGCTCGATGTTGCCCAAGGAGGAGGCCGAACGGCTGGTGCCCGGCGCGACCGTGGCCAAGTCGTCCCGCGACTCCGACTACACGGTCAGCTTCACCTGCAACTGGCAGAACCAGCGCATCTCGTACGGGGAGTTCTGGCGTACCAGGGAGATCGACGTCAGGATCGAGCAGCACAAGGGCGAGGGCGCCAAGACCGGGCGTTCGATGGCCCAGAACGCGTACGAGATCGACTACCGCGGCGCCAAGTACGGCGCGACCGCCAAGCCCTCGCTCGACCCCGACGAGAAGGAGTACGTCTCCCCGGTCAAGGACGTGACCGGCGCGGGCGAGGGCGCGTTCGCGCAGTACACCTGGCGGCGCGCCGGCAAGCTGCTCTGGTACTCCTACGGCCAGGCCCAGGCCCGGGTCGGCGACATGACGATCGAGGTCAAGTTCCAGGCCGGGCAGCAGCGCAAGGACGCCCAGATCCTGTCCAACGAGAGCACCAGGTCCATCACCGAGGAGAACGCGCTGCGCGAGGTCAGCGGCCTGGCCGCGCACTTCGCCAAGGGCGTGGCCGCCTGGCAGGCCCAGCACCCCGGCGTGCTGGCCAAGCCCGACCAGCCCGCCGCCACCCGGACGCCGACCGCCCGCCCGACGCCCTCGCCCACGGAGCTGGCCGCCTTCCCGCCCGCCTGCCAGGCCGTCGCGGAGGCGGCCACCCGCCTGGTCCCGGAGCCGACCACGCGGGCACGCGGCACCGAGGCGGGCAACGACGACCAGACCGAGTGCCGGTGGCTCAACCTCGCCCTGCCCGGCGCGGCCGGGAACGTCAAGATCCGCAGTGTGCTGATCACCACCCACCGCTTCACCAACCGGGCGGGTGCGGTGGACCCGGGTGGGGCCAAGGCGTACTACGCGGGCGAGTACGGCGGCGACAAGAACAGCGCCGGGTCGGTCATCGGCGGCATCACGTGGGGCAAGCTGCTCGACGTCGAAGGAGTGGGCGACCAGGCCTACGGCCAGTACGTGCAGACCAGGCAGGGCGAGGTGTCGGCCTCCAGCGGCACGGTCATGGTCCGTACGGGCGCGCTGGTCGTCAGGGTCGACTACTCCGGCGCCGAGCGGCCCAAGGAAGAGCCGGCCAACTCGCCCAAGGCCCAGCTCATGCCGGAGAAGGAGGCGCAGGCGGGCGCCCTCGCCCTGGCCAGGGCCTACGTGGCCGAACTGGCCAAGCAGCCCGTCGGCAGCTGACCGGCCGGGCGGGGCCCCGGTTCTGACAACGTGTGGTTAATAAGGCTGCAACCCGGCTGCAAGCGCGACAAATAGCGTTATCGGTAAGCAAGCCGCCGGGCCGCGCGATCACGCTTGCCCACCGCAGGGGCATGGGCAAGACCGTGGAAGATCACGCGGCCTGCCGCTTGCCGCGCGGGCCGCCTGCCGGGTAGCCGTTCGAGCCGCTTGCCGGGCCGCCGTGCGGGCCGTTGTCCGGGGCGCCGGTCAGGAACGGCTCCAGGAGCCCCGGGACCGTGTGCGCCGCCAGGTCGAGCCCGTCGCCGCGGCCCACGTCCAGCACCTCGTAGTGGCCCCCGCCCGCCGCCGTGCAGGCCGAGACGGTCAGCAGGCCGGAACGCCGCTGGAAGTACGACTGCCTGAACGTCCAGCCGGTGACACCGGCCCGGTCGAGCGCCACCGTACGACGGACGACCGCGCCGGCGCGCACGACCAGGTGCCGCCCGCCGAGCGCGTGCCCGAGACCCCGATGCCCCTCGGCGGCCAGCCACAACCCCACGGGCAGCGCCAGGACGGGCACCGTCCAGACCCACGCGCGGGGCCACGACGCGGGCAGCAGCCACCAGCCGAGCCCGGCGCACGCCGCCAGCACGACCGCCGTCACCAGCGCCCGCACGACCCGCCGCCGCCGCGCGGCCGGCGGGTGCGCCGTCAGCGGCGGGACGCCCGCGCCCGCGATCGAGGCGGCGACGCGAGCCGCCTCGGCACGGGGGAGCGGCGGCGTGAGCGCGGCGACGTCCTCGGTCTCGTCCTCCTTCTTGGCCAGGCCGGTCGCGACGGCCTTGACGCGCGCGCCGCCGCCCAGCCGGAGCAGCAGCGGCTCGCTGATCTCGACGCCGCGCAGCCGGCGTTCCTCCAGCGTCAGCGAGCGCGTGGTGAGCAGCCCGCGGCGCAGCCTGAGCCGGCCGGGCTCGCGTTCCAGCCGGTAACGGCCCCAGGACTCGGCGAACAGCAGGAACGCCCCGAGCGCGCCCACGGCCGCGTTGAGCGCCAGCAGCAGCGGGACCGCGAGCCAGGGTTGCCCGCTCACCCAGTCCCACAGGCCGGACGCCGTCCGCGTGGTGACGTCCTTGAGCCCGATGGCGTCCAGCGCCTTGTAGGCCGCGCCCAGGACCACCGCGGCTCCCGTGAACGTCCAGACCGACAACGGCGCGTACCGGATCCACGACCAGCGCAGCTCGGCCAGGGGGCCGTCCTCGGGCGCGGGCGCGTCCTGGCGCAGCAGCGTACGGCGCAGCGTCTCGGCCGCGTGCCGGTCCAGGGCGTCCAGCACCAGCTCCGAGCCCTCGGCCGCGTGCTCGCCGGTGCCCACCTTGACCACGGTCAGGCCGAACGCCCGGCGTACCGGATCGGCCCGCAGGTCCACGCTGCGCACCCGATCCAGGGGGATCGAGCGGTGTTGCCGTACGGTCACGCCCGAGCGCAGCTCCAGCCGGTCGTCGGTGAGCCGCCAGGCGGTCGTACGCAGCCGGGCCGTCTCGTAGGCCAGCGCCGCGGCCACGATCAGCACGGCCGCGCCCGCGCAGACGGCGACGATGCCGCCGAGCTCCCAGTCGCGGCCGGTCAGGAAACGCGCCAGCCCGGCCCCCGCGCCCGCCACGAGCGCCAGCGACCTGGCGCCCGCGTTCCACAGGCTCCGGCGGGACAACCGCCGCCAGCCGGTCACGTCGCGTCCCCGGGCGTCGCCTGGGTCCGCGCGGTGAGCCGTTCGGCCAGGTCGGCGGCCAGGTGGTGGTCCAGCGCCGTGATCTTGATCGCCCCGGCGGAGGAGGCGGTGGTCACCGTGACGTCGGCCAGCCCGAACAGCCGCTGCACCGGCCCCCGCGCGGTGTCGACCCGCTGGATCCGCGACATCGGCGCCACCCTCCACGTGTGCGTGAGCCACCCCTGGCGGGTGTAGACCGCCTCGTCGGTGACCTCCCACCGCTGCATCCGGTAGGCCGCCCGCGGCTCGGCCAGCGCCACCAGCAGGCACAGCGCGGCGAACGCCCCCGCCGCCACCCCCAACCCCACCGGACGCTCCGTGAACAGCAGGTACGCCCCCATGGCCGCCACCGCCACCGGCACCAGGAGGAGCAGCCATTGCACCGTCCACCAGGCCACCGCCCGGCGGTCGGGCCGGTTCCGGGGCGGACGCAGCGAGGTCGTGCTCATCGCCCTTCCTTCGCCCGGCCCGCCGAGCCGGCCACCGCGAGCAACGCGAACCCCAGCACCCCCATGACGACGGCCGCGAAGACCTCGTAACCGTCGAGGAACGGCAGCAGGTTGACCACGAGCAGGCCGTGCGCCCATTGCCACCATCCGAACAGGGTGTTCATCAGGCCGCCGATCCCCTGCAGGACCAGCAGCCAGCCGAACACCTCCGCGATCGCTTTCATGCCACAACCCTCGTCCCGCGGGCGGCGGCCCCGCCTCGGCCATCGGTCTGCGGCGACACCGACTTTGGTCGCTGTCGCCCGGTCCTGCCCAGGGCATAACCTCGACGAATGTGAGGGAGCTGCGGGGGGAGGGCGATCCGGCCCTGGAATACCGGTGGGCGTTGCCGTCGACGCTGCTCGGCGACGGCCGCGGGGGCCGGGTGCGGCGTTCGACCCTCGACTGGGTGTCCGACATCATGCTGTTCCTGCTGGCCAGCGGCCTGACGTTCATCAGCATGGAGGAGCTCAGGAACACGCCCGAGCCGCTGATGGCCATCGAGCAGATCGTGGGGGCGCTGGCGTGCGCGGGCGTGTGGCTGCGGAGGCGCTGGCCGGTGGGGTTCGCGCTGGTGACGATCCTGCTGTCGTCCTATCTGGAGCTGGTCGGCGGGGCCTCGCTGGTGGCGCTGTTCACCGTGGCGGTGCACCGGCCGTTCAAGGTGTCGGGGCCGGTCGCGCTGCTCGGCCTCGGCACGCTGGCTCCGTACGTGCTGCTGCGGCCCCAGGAGGACCTGGAGCCGCAGTGGGGGGCGGCGTTCGGGGTGACGATCGTGGTGGCCGTGTACGGCTGGGGGATCGTCATCCGGGCCAGGCGGCAGCTCGTCTGGTCGCTGCGGCAGCGGGCCGAGACCGCCGCCGAGGACGCCAAACGGCTCGAACGCGAGCGCATCGCCCGCGAGATGCACGACGTGCTGGCCCACCGCATCTCGATGCTGAGCCTGCACGCCGGCGCGCTGGAGTTCCGGCCGGACGCGCCCGCCGCGGAGGTCGCCAGGGCGGCGGGGGCGATCAGGAGCAACGCCCACCTGGCGCTCCAGGACCTGCGCGAGGTGATCGGGGTGCTGCGCCACACCCCGCCGGGCGCCGGCGACCCGGTGCCCGACCGGCCGCAGCCCACGCTCGCCGACCTGCCCACGCTGGTCGAGGAGTGCCGCCAGGCGGGCATGGACGTACGCCTCGACCTGAGCGCCGGTGACGGCGCCCCGGCGGCGCTCGGCCGCAACGTCTACCGCATCGTGCAGGAGGCGCTCACCAACGCGCGCAAGCACGCGGACGGCGCGCCGGTGAGCGTGACCGTGGCGGGGGAGCGGGGCGAGGGCGTCTCGGCCGAGGTGCGCAACCCCGTGTGGACGCGGCACGCGCCGCGCATGCCGGGCGCTGGGGCCGGGCTCATCGGGCTGACCGAGCGGGCCGGCCTGGCCGGCGGACGGCTGGAGCACGGTGTGCGGGGCGGCGAGTTCCGGGTCAGCGCCTGGCTGCCGTGGCCGCGGGAGACGGACGGGGACGACAGTTGAGCGACGGAGGGCGGATGGACGCGCCGATCAAGGTGCTGATCGTGGACGACGACGCGATGGTGCGGGCCGGGTTGTCGATGATCCTCGGCGGGGCCGCCGACATCGAGATCGTGGGCGAGGCGGGCGACGGGGCCGAGGTGCCGCCGCGGGTGGCCGAGCACCGGCCCGACGTGGTCCTGATGGACATCCGCATGCCGGGCGTCGACGGGCTCGCCGCGACCGAGGCGCTGCGCCGCACCGCCTCGCCGCCCGAGGTCGTGGTGCTGACCACGTTCCACGCCGACGCCCAGGTCGTACGGGCGCTGCGCGCGGGGGCGGCCGGGTTCCTGCTGAAGGACATCGCGCCCGGCGACCTGGTCGACGCGATCAGGCGGGTGGCCGCGGGGGAGCCGATCCTGTCGCCGGCGGTGACGCGGCAGCTCATCTCGCACGTGTCCGACGGGGGCGGGCGCGACCGTACCGAGCGGGCGCGGGGGTTGCTCGGACGGCTCAGCGAGCGGGAGCGCGAGGTGGCGCTGGCGGTGGGCCAGGGCAGGTCGAACGCCGAGATCGGGCGCGAGTTGTTCATGAGCGTGCCCACGGTCAAGGCGCACGTCTCGCGCATCCTGACCAAGCTCGACCTGAACAACCGGGTGCAGATCGCGTTGCTGGTCTACGACGCTAGCGGGTGAGCAGTTCCTCGATGGCGGCCCGGTGCAGCACCAGGTCGTCGGGGTCGTCCGGCATGGGCTGCTCGCCGAAGTGGATCCTGCGCTGCCACACCCTGGCCATGATGATGCCGTGCCGGAGGGCGGCGTACATTTCATAGAAGTCCATGTCGCGGGGCTCGTAGCCCGTTATTTCGCGATATTTCTGGCAAACGTCGTCGCGGCGCATGAAGTCCGGCATGCCTGGCACGCCCAGCGTGACGGCGAGGTCCTGGAAGAAGCGGTGCAGGAAGATCATCCAGGAGACGTCCAGCTCGCGCGGGCCCACGGCGGCCATCTCCCAGTCGAGCACCGCCACTGGACGGAAATCCTGGTACATCACGTTGCCGATCCGGGCGTCGCCCCAGGTCAGTACGTCGGGACCGGGGTCGTCCGGCCAGTGTGAGCCCAGCCAGTCGAAGGCCCGCTCCAGCACGGGGATCGGCCGCTCCCCGTGCGCCCACCGGTAGTAGGCACGCTGGGCCTCGACGTGGGCGCGCAGGCCGTCCGCGCCGCCGGGGACGACCGGGCCGAGCACCCCGACGTCCTCCGCCGTGAACGGCGTCTCGTGCAGGGCCGCCACGAGCCCGACACTCGCGTCCTGGAGCCGCCGCCGGTCCCCGGGTGCGGCGTCGTGCAGCCACCCCCCGAACGTGTACGGCATGACATCGGGCGGCACCTCGCCCTCGGCCCGTTCCATGACGAAGAACGGCGTCCCGAGCGGCCCGGGGTCGGGCTCGAACCAGAGCGGCCTGGGCGCTGGGATCCCAGCTTTCTCCCTGGCCAGCCGCATGACCTCGAACTGGGCCCGCAGATCGTAGGAGGGGAACACCGGAACGGCTTCCCGCGCAGGTGCGAGCCTGGCCACGCACCGCCTGCCGGCGCCGTCCCACGTGGCGGTGAAGAAGAGCGTCTCGCTGGACATCCCGTTGCCGGAGGGCCGGGACAACTCCGAGACCGTGGCGTCACCGCCCACCCGGCCGCGCAGCCAGCGGGACGCGCGCTCGCGCAGTTCGTCCAGGTCACGGGTTGATGTACGCATCTGTTCCGTCACCACTCACCTCCACGCCCGGCCGCTGCCCCGGCTCAGTCGTATACCCCCTACCAAGCGCTTGTCTAGGTTCAAGGGACCGTTACGGTCAGGTACGGGAGAGCCGTACCCTTGTCTGAAAGGGCATGTCACGAAGGGACAAGTGGGATGAGTTCAGCGGGTGAAGGCCTGTCTCGCCCGCTTCCTGAGCAGGTGCGCCTCAACGTCGTCGACCTGGCGGCGCAGGTGCTCGGGACGATGCCCGCCGTCTCCGTGCCGGCGCCGCTGCGCGGGATCGCCAAGTTCGACCCCCGCAAACGCGCCAAGCTCGGCAGCGCGCCGATCGCCGCGCAGCTGGAGAACGACAAGAAGTTCCGTGAGCTGGTCGCCGAGTCCGTGGCCGCAGGCTGGCCCGAGCTGGTCGCCTCCCTGGCCGAGGGAAACGTGCCGCCCGCCGCCGATCCCGTGCTGGTGGCGGCGGCGGCCTATCTGACCAGGCCGCCGGGCTGGGCGGAGATGATCGAGGCCGCCCGCGCCGACCTTGAGCAGTCCGCCGTGGCCGCCGAGGGCTCCGAGCGCGAGGAGGCGGTGACGCGGCTGCGCGAGCAGCTGGCCGCGCAGAAGACCGCCGCCAAGGAGGAGGCCGACCGGCTGCGCGAGCAGATCAAGGCGGCCCGCGCCGAGAACTCCGACCTGAGACGCAAGCTCCACGAGGCCCGCGAGCGCGCCAAGGCGGCCACCCGCAGGTCCGAGGAGATGGAGCAGGCCGCCGACGACGCCCGCCACGCCGCCTCCACCGCCGGCAACGCGGGCGAGGCCGAGCTGCGGCGGCTGGTCGGGCGGGTGGCCGACGTGGAGAAACAGCTCGAAGCCTCGCGCCGGGCCGCCCGCGAGGGCCGCAGCATCGAGGACGCCCGCATCAGGGTGCTGCTCGACGCGCTCCAGGACGCCTCGGCCGGGCTGCGCAGGGAGCTGGCCCTGCCCACCACGATCAGCAGGCCCGCCGACTCGGTCGCCGCCAGCACCGGCGAGCGGCCCGGGGTGCGCGGCGTGCCCGCGCGGGCGCTGGCCGACGACGACCCGCAGCTCCTCGACCAGCTGCTCGCGCTGCCGCAGGTTCACCTGATCATCGACGGCTACAACGTCACCAAGACCGGCTACGGCACGCTCACCCTCGCCGACCAGCGCAACCGGCTGATGACCGGCCTCGGCGGGCTGGTCGCGCAGACCAGGGTCGAGGTGACGGTGGTCTTCGACGGCGCCGAGCTCAACGCGCCGGTGCAGGTGGTGGCGCCGCGCGGGGTGCGGGTGTTGTTCAGCGCGCCGGGCGAGATCGCCGACGACCTCATCCGCCAGCTCGTCCGGGCCGAGCCGCCCGGACGGGCCATCGCGGTCGTCTCCTCCGACCGTGAGGTGGCCGAGTCCGTACGCCGGATGGGCGCCAGACCGGTTCCGTCTGGTTTGCTGCTGCGCCGGTTGGGCCGCGCATAAGTTACGAATTAGCACCTTTGGTGAGACCCCACTCGCCACTTCTGTACTATTTCGCCCCAGGTGGAATCCCCTGGGAGGCGACGCTGTGAGGGTTGGCCGGGTGGCGGTGGCCGCGGGTCTCGCGATCGGACTGATGACGGTTCCGGCGGGTACGGCACTCGCTGATCCCAAGCCCACGGTCAAGCAGGTCAAGGCGAAGCTCGACAAGCTCAACGACAAGGCCGACAAGGTCGTCGACCGGTACAACACGGCGACGGAGCAGTACAAGAAGGCCAAGAACGCCTACACCAAGCTGAACGACCGCTACAAGCAGAAGCTCCAGACGGTCGCCGAGCTGCGCGCCGAGGTCATCAGGGTGGCGGTGGACGCGTACAAGATGGGCGGGGACGTCACGTCCTGGCCCGGCATGGTCGGCGCCGACAACCCCGACCACCTGCTGTCCGGGCTGGCGATGGCAGGGCAGATCTCGCGCGAGCGGCTGGAGAAGCTGGCCGCCTTCGACCGCGAGAACAAGGGCCTCAAGGACGAGCGCGACAACGCCCAGACCGCGCTGGCGGAGGCGGACGAGGAACGGGACTCGGTCCAGAAGGAACGGGCCGAGGTGCTGAAGCTGATCGGCGAGCAGAAGAAGCTCCTGGACAAGCTGGACGCGTACAACCCCGGCAACCCCAACAGCACGGGCATCAAGTACACCGGGCCCGCCTCGGGCAGCGCGGCCGCCGTCCTGCGCTTCGCCTTCGCCCAGGTCGGCAAGCCCTACATCTACGGCGGCACGGGCCCGCGCGGGTACGACTGCTCGGGCCTGACCCAGGCCGCCTGGCACGCGGCGGGCGTCTCCCTGCCGCGTACGACGTGGCAGCAGTGGGCGTGGGGCGCCGGCCGGAAGGTCGACATCAAGGACCTCCAGCCGGGGGACCTCATCTTCAGCGAGGGCCTCGGTCACGTCAGCATCTACGCGGGCGGCGGCAAGATCGTGCACGCGCCGCAGACGGGCGACGTCGTCAAGGTCGTCCGCCTCGCCGACTACGGCCGCCCGCTCGTCGGCGCCATCCGCCCCTGAGGCCGCCCCTGGGGCCGTCCTCGGGCGTGCCCTTCGGGGCGGCTGACAGCGCTGTCGGTCAGTACGGGACGAAAGGTGCGAACGGGACGAACGGGTCCTGACAACCGGGTGCTCCAGGAAGTGTGAGAAGGGTCACATTTGAATAACGGAACCTCTTCTCCAGCAGGACTTCCGTTCTTTACTCACCCCTTTATCTGATCTTTACAACCTGACTGGGACTTTGCCCAACCTTGACCCTTCCGCGTAGCTTCTGGCGTCGCGGCGAACACGCCATGGTCGCTGTGATCAACAAAAATCCGTCGGTCGCCACCGATATCCCCATTCAGACAAACCCATCAGGCGGCGACCTGCCGAGTCCGTGCAGCCAGGAGGCACGGAGCCGGGGACCCAAAGATCCCGTTATCCCCCGGGATCAGGGGTGAATCGGCGCTTCATCGCGCCGTAGGGCGACTTCCAGGCCCGAATCCGTCAGCTAACCCGGTAGGCGTTCGTGGAAGACACGAGGAGAAATCCTGTCTACCTCCCTGCATAACCCCCGTCTGTCCCGTCTCGCCCTGAAGGGCGTCGCACTCACGATGACCGTGACGGCCGGAGGTGCGGTTCTCCATGCCGTACCGGCCGGGGCGCAGACGGCGAGCGAATCGGCGCTCACGGCGGTGTCCACCACCGCAAGGGCGGCCACCGCCAAGTCGGCGAAGACCACCAGGTCCGCCAGGTCGGCCAAGGCGGCACGAGCCGCCCGGCAGGCGTCGAAGGCCCGCAGGGCAGTCTCCGCCGCCAAGCACCAGATCGGCGACCCGTACCGGTACGGGGCCACGGGTCCTGGTGCGTTCGACTGCTCCGGTCTCGTCCAGTACGCCTGGAAGAAGGCCGGGGTGAGACTCCCTCGCGTGACGAGCAGCCAGTTCGCCCGCATCAGGCACAAGGTCTCCTGGCGCAACCTCAAGCCGGGCGACCTGATGTTCTTCAACGGGCTGGGCCACGTCGGCATGTACGTCGGCCACGGCAAGATGATCCACTCGCCGCGTACCGGCCAGCGGGTGCGCATCGACAAACTGGGCGGATGGCGGAAGTCGTCGTTCGTCGGCGCGGTGCGACCCGGCGCGTGACCACAGGCTCCTGCCCGGACCCTCCCCGGTCCGGGCGGGGGCCTGTCGCGTGTCCGGCCTCCTGGAGGACTCGTGTGCCCGGCGTCCGCGAAGGCCGGGGCGTGCGGTCGGTGGGGGCGGCTAGCATCGGGCCGTGTCCTCGCAGGTGCGTCCGTCCCCTCGCGGCGCGCGGCTGCTCCTGCCCGTCCTGTTGCTGGCGGCGCTGCTGACGGCCGCCGACGTGCCGTACGCCGCCGTCCTGCCCGCCGGGGCGCGCGGGTTGTGGGGCGAGGGAGGTCAGGTGGCCCGAGCCGGGCGTTCCGTGGTCGTCGGGCGGCACGCCGCGCCCGGACTGCTCGCCGACCTGGCCCGCCGTGCCGACCTCGCCGGCCGCCGGGTCTCGGCGGTGCTCGGCCGGCCGGTACGCCCCCTGGTCGTCGTACCGGACTCCGACGCCGAGGCGGCCGGGCTGGCCGGCACGGGACGGCTCGACGGGCTGGCCGCGGTCGCCGACGGCGGCCCGGCGATCGTCGTGCCCGGCTCCTTCGCGCGGCTCACCCCCACCGGACGCGACGTCGTGCTCACCCACGAGCTCACCCACGTCGCCGCGGGCACCGACCGCCTGCCCGTCTGGCTCTACGAGGGCTTCGCCGACTACGTGGCCTACCGCGACGCCGGGCTCCCCGTCAGGACCGCCGCCGCCGAACTGGCCGCCGAGGTGCGGGCCGGACGACTGCCGAGCGAGTTGCCCGGACCTGCGGCTTTCGCTCCGACCGCCGCGGATCCCGGACGGCTCGCGCGGGCGTACCAGGAGGCGTGGCTGGCGTGTCGATTCCTCGCGGACCGGTTCGGTGACGGGACCCTGGTACGGCTCTACCGTGATGCCCGCGTGGCCGGCGTCGATCAGGCGCTCGCATCCGTGGGGCTCACCGCCGCGACACTGGCGGCACGGTGGCGCGAGTACGTACGAGAGCAGCTCGCGTGAAGGGGAGGCAGATGAGCGAGCGGAACGACCCGCCCAGGGAGGCGGACGAGCCCGCCGCGGCGGTCGCCAGAGTGGCCGACGAGCCCGGTACGGCGGTCGAGGCGGGGCACGGCGGAGGTGTGGCCATCAGAGACGACGACGGCGCCACCACCGGCGACAACAGCCCCACCGGCCCACCAAGCTCTGCAAACGGCACCCCGGCCTCATCGGCCCAGGCGGCCTCGGTGGGCGCGGTGGGTTCGGCGGGTTCGGTGGGCTCGGCAAGCTCCGGTCCTGGTGAGCCGTCCGGTCACCCCGACGACGCGGAGGACCCCGACACCCACCCGGCCGCGGCCCCGGACGCCGACGCGGACGCCGACCCGGACGCCGAGGACCCGCGCCACCTCCCGCCCCCCACTCCTGACGACCGCCCCCACGCGGCGGCCACCCCAGGAAAGGACGCCCCGGAAAAGGGCGCCTCAGGGAAGGACACCTCGGGGAAGGGCGCCCAGGGGAAGGACGCTGAGGGGCCGGTCGGGGACGGGAAGTTGGTGGGGGCGGCGGAGCATCTGGTGGAGCGTGAGCGCCGACGCGCCGAGTCCCGCTCCAGGCGGGCGGCCGGCGCCGCCCTGGCCCTGGTCGGCGGCGTGATCCTGGCCGTGGCCGGGTTCACCACCCCCTGGCGGGTCCTGGCCGCCCCCGCACCCGCCGTGGCCCCCGACCCCGCCCGCGACTTCAGCGCCGCCCAGATCGCCAGGTCGCAGGCGTTCGACGCGGCCACCAGCCTGCCTGGCTACCTCTCGCTCGGCCTGACGGTCCTGTTCGCCGGGCTGCTGGTGCTGACGCCGTTCTCGGCGAAGGTGCTGGGTGTGCTGAGGGGCCCGTGGTGGCTGCGGGTGGTGCTCGGCGTGGTGGTGCTCACCGCGATCACCGAAGCGCTCAGGTGGCCGCTCGGCATGTGGTTCGAGACGATCATGCGCGACTACGGCCTGTCCACCCAGGACTGGGCGGGCTGGACCGCCGACCGGCTCAAGAACACCGGCGTCAGCGTGGTGCTGCTGGCGATCATGTTGCTCGCCCTCGTGGCGCTGGCGCGCAAGGTGCGGCGCTGGTGGATCCCGGCCGCCGTGGGCGCGTTCGCGCTCACCGTGGGCGTGTCGTACGTCTACCCGGTGGTGTTCGAGCCGCTGTTCAACGACTTCACCTCCATGCCGCAGGGCACGCTCCGGACGGAGCTGCTGGCCATGGCCGAACGGGACGGCGTCCCGGTCGAGGACGTGCTGGTCGCCGACGCCTCTCGGCGTACCACGGCGCTCAACGCGTACGTGTCGGGCTTCGGCGCCACGCGCCGCATCGTCGTCTACGACACGCTGCTCAAGGCGCCGGAGTCGGAGGTCGAGCTGGTGGTGGCGCACGAGCTGGGCCACGCCAAGCACGCCGACGTGCTCGACGGCACGCTGCTCGGCGGCCTGCTGGCCGGGTTCGGGGCGATCGGCCTGTTCCTGCTGGTCGGCCCGCTGCGGCGGCGTACGGGGATCGCGTCGGTGGCCGACCCGCGCGCGGTCGGCGTGCTCATGGGCGTGATGACCCTGGCCTCGCTGGTCTCCGACCCGGCCCAGAACCTGATCACGCGCCACGTGGAGGCCCGGGCCGACGTGCACGCCCTCGACCTGACCAGGGATCCGGCCACGTTCGTCGCGATGCAGAAGCGCCTGGCGATAACCAACATTTCCGACTTGTCGCCGGATGCGGTGGAATATGTGCTCTATGCCTCCCATCCATCCAGCCCCGAGCGCATCGCCATGGCCCGCTCGTGGGCGAGACTGAACGGCGTCCCCGAACCGTGACCGACGTGGTCATCGTGACGAACGACTTCCCGCCCAGACCGGGCGGCATCCAGTCGTTCGTGCACGGACTCGCGCTCCGCACGCCGGGTGTGGCCGTCTACGCCCCCACCTGGCCGGGCTGCGAGGAGTTCGACCGGCGTCAGCCGTACCGGGTCGTGCGGCACCCGACGCGGCTGATGTTGCCCACCCCGGCCGTCGCCCGCGCGGCGGCCGGGCTGGTGGCCGAGCATCGCGCCACGACCGTGGTCTTCGGCGCGGCCGCGCCGCTCGGCCTGCTCGCCCCCCGCCTGCGGGCGGCGGGCGCGCGGCGCGTCGTGATGCTCACCCACGGCCACGAGGCGTCATGGGCGGGCGCGCCCGGCTTCCGCTCGGTGCTGCGCCGGATCGGCGCGCACGCCGACGTGGTGACCTACCTCGGCGACTACACACGCGAGCGCCTGGCGGCGGCCATCCCCCCGCACAAGCTCGTACGGCTCGCGCCCGGAGTGGACACCGGCCAGTTCCACCCGGACGCGGCCAAGGCGGCGCTCGGCCTCGACGGCCGGCCGGTGGTGGCCTGCGTGTCCAGGCTGGTCCCGCGCAAGGGCCAGGACCAGCTCATCAGGGCCTGGCCCCGGGTGCTGCGCGCGGTGCCGGGCGCGGTGCTGCTGCTCGTCGGCGGCGGGCCGTACCGGGCGCGGCTGGAGCGCTTGGCGGGCGGGCACGAGTCCATCAGGTTCACCGGTACGGTCCCCGCCGCGAGCCTGCCCGGCTACTACGCGGCGGCCGACGTCTTCGCGATGCCCTGCCGTACCCGCTGGAACGGCGTGGACGTGGAGGGCCTCGGGATCGTGTTCCTGGAGGCGTCGGCGACCGGCCTGCCGGTGGTCGCGGGCAACTCCGGCGGCGCGCCGGACGCCGTACGGCCGGGGGAGACCGGGCTCGTCGTGGACGGCGAGGTCGTCGCGGACGTGGCGCAGGCACTCGTCGACCTGCTCGGCGACCCCGGACGCGCCCGCAAGATGGGCACCTGCGGCCGCGACTGGATCACCCGCGAGTGGACGTGGGACCAGGCCGCCGCCCGCTTCCACGCCCTCCTCTGAGCCCGCTCCTACCCCTTGGTCGACCCCAGCGTGAGCCCGGCGACGAACTGCTTGTGCAGGAGCTGGAAGACGATCAGCGTGGGCAGCGCCACCAGCACGGACCCGGCCGCCAGCAGGTTGTAGTCGGTGAAGAACTGGCCGCGCAGGTTGTTCAGCGCGGAGGTCACCGGCAGCTTGTCGCCCGAGGACATCAGCACCAGCGCCCACAGGAAGTCGTTGTACATCCAGGTGAACTGCAGGGTGGACAGCGCCGCCAGCACCGGCCGGCACAGCGGCAGCGTGAGCCGCCAGTAGCGTTTCCACACGCTCGCCCCGTCCACGAGTGCCGCCTCGGTGATCTCCTCCGGGATCGTGCGCATGAAGTTCGCCATCACGAAGACGCAGAAGCCGAACTGGAACGCGACGTGGATGAGGATCAGCCCGAGGTAGGAGTCGTAGAGCGACTGGGAGTCCGACAGCCAGGCGGGCAGCGGGACCAGCGTGTACAGGGTGTAGAGCGGGGTGATGAGCACCTGCGGCGGCAGCAGGTTCCCGGCGGTGAACACGATCAGCAGCACCTTGCGCCCGGGAATGCGCAGCCGCGCGATGGCGAACGCCGTGAACGAGGCCAGGAACAGCGTGACCAGCACGCCCGGGACGACGATGATCAGCGTGTTCAGGTAGTAGTGCGGCAGTTCGGCCTGGCCCCACGCCTTGGCGTAGTAGTCGAACGTGAGGTGCTCGGGCAGCGAGAAGTAGCCGAGCCTCGCCGTCTCCTCGTACGGCCGCAGCGAGGCGTAGACCGACAGGGCCAGCGGCAGGAGCCAGCCCAGCGCCACCAGCGTCAGGAAGGCGTGCAGCAGGATCCGCAGCGGCCGCACGGGCCGGCGCGCGGGCGCCCGCCGGTCCTGGGCCGGGGGAGCGGGGGCGGGCGCGGTGAGCGTCATCGCTCCTCCTTGAACAGCTGCGACAGGTACGTGACGATGAACCCGAGCGAGATCACCAGCAGGATCACGGCGATGGCCGAGCCGAAGCCGATGCGGCTGGCCTCGCCCACGATGTTCTCGGTGACCAGCACCGACAGCAGCTCCAGGCCGTTCCTGCCCTTGTTGATGGCGTAGACGATGTCGAACGCGCGCAGCGCCTCGATCACGGTGATGACCAGCACGATCACGTTGACCGGCCGCAGCGTCGGGAACACCACGCGGAAGAACGTCTGCGACTCGTTGGCCCCGTCGATGGCGGCGGCCTCCTTCAGCGCCGGGTCCACGGCCTTCAGCCCGGCCAGATAGATGATCATGACGTAGCCGACGTGCCGCCAGCCGGCCGCGACCATCACGACCCAGATGTTGATCGACCGGTCGCCCAGCCAGTCCACGGTCAGCCCGGTCACCGCGTTCAGCACGCCGTAGTCGGAGGAGTAGACGAGCTGGGCGATGAAGCCGACCACGGCCAGCGACAACACGACCGGCAGGTACAGGGCGCTCTGGTAGACCCGCGACAGGCGCAGCCGCCGGTCCAGCAGCACCGCGCAGAACAGCCCGAACGGCGTGGCGACCAGCCCCAGGAAGCCCAGCCACAACACGTTGTTGCGCACGGCCGACCAGAACGGCGGATACTCGGTGGCCAGGTCGTGGTAGTTGCGCCCGCCCACCCACTCGATCGGCCCGATGCCGTTCCAGTCGGTGCCGGACAGCGCGGCGGAGGCCAGCGTGGGCCCCCAGATGAGACCCACGTTGACGATGACGGCCATCCCCAGCCCGATGACCAGGATGGTCACGTCGCGGGCGGAGTAGCGACGGGTTTTGACGGTCATCAGCGGAAGATGTTGGCCTTCTGCTTCTCGATGCTCACCAGCAGGGAGTCGATCTCGTCCGGCTTGCCGACGAACGACTGCAGGGACGGGATCATCACGGTGGAGGCGAAGTCGGGGCGGGTGTCGCGGTCGAGGAACTGGGCCAGGTGGGTGGCCTGGGAGACCAGCTCGGCGCCGCGCTTCTGCAGGGCGCTGTAGCCGCTGGTGTCGGCCTTGGAGCTGGACGCGAGCGTGCCGGGGTCGAGCTTGGTGGCCTCGTTCTGGGAGGAGCCCTTGGCCAGGTGCTTGAGCAGCGCCTTGGCGCCGTCCACGTTCCTGGCCTTGGCCGAGATCATGTAGCCGTCGATGGGGGCGTCGATCGAGTCGGTGCCGTAGGCGGGGTTGATCTCGGGGAAGGTGAAGAAGTCGATGTCGTCGCGGTCGGCCTCGGGGAACTGCTGGGCGACGAACATGCCGAGCAGCATCATGCCGGTCTTCTTCTGCGCGAGCGACTGCCCGGCCTCCTGCCACGTACGCCCGAGCGCGGCCGGCTGGTGGTACTCCATCAGTCCCCGCCAGGTGTCGAAGACCTGCTTGACCCGAGGGTCGGTCCACGACTCCTTGCCCGCCATGAGCGAGATGTGGAAGTCGTAGCCGTTCGTACGCATGTTCAGGATGTCGAACGTGCCCATCGCCGGCCAGCCGTCCTTGTCGGCGAACGCGAACGGGATCAGCCCGTCGGCCTTCATCTTCCTGGCCAGCGCGGTGAGCTCGTCCAGGGTCTTGGGGGGCTCGTACCCCTTGGCCTGCCACACGCTCTTGCGGTAGAAGACCGCCCACGGGTAGTAGGTGAACGGCACGAAGTACTGCTTGCCGTCGACGCCGGTCGACTGGTCCTTGAACGCCTGCGTGTAGTCGCCCCCGATCTCCTGCCACACGTCGGAGATGTCGGTCGCGAGCCCCTGCTCGGCGAAGAACTGCATCCGGTAGCCGGCGAACCAGGTGAACACGTCGTCGGGCGTGCCCTTGAGATAGCGGTTGATGTTCTCCTGGAACGTGTTGTGGTCCACCGTGTTGATCTTCGTGGTGGCCTGGGCGAAGCCCTTGAGCACGGTCTCCAGGGACTTCTTGGGGATCTCGTCCGAGGCGTTGGATCCGATCGTGACCGTGCCCAGGCCGTTCGAGGACCTGCCGGGCGCGGTGGAGGTGCTGTCGGACCCGCAGCCGACGAGAACGGCGGGCACGCCGAACGCGGCGGCTCCGAGAAGTAGATGGCGGCGGGAGATCGGCATGCGTTGGTCCATGATGGTTCCTCCTTGCCGGACCCTTCAGATTCCCCCGAGTTCGCTCACACCCATTCATCGAAAAACGAACATCCACGACTGTCAACGCACGATTTCATGACGGTTTCGACGCATTCACCGGGTCGGTGCCATGTCATGATGCGAACGGGATGGTGTCGGAACCTGTTGGGATCTGGTGATGCGATGCTCGCCCCACAGCGTCAGCAGGCGATCCTGGACCTCGTCCGGCAGAACGGCGGCGTCCGGGTCGTGGACCTGGTGCGCACGTTCGGCGTCTCCGACATCACGATCCGGCGCGACCTGGAGACGCTGGCCGACCGGGGCCTGCTGGCCAAGGTGCACGGCGGCGCCACCACCATCGGCTCCACGAACGAGCCCGGCTTCGCCGCGAAGTCCGTCCAGCAGGAGGAGGAGAAGCGGGCCATCGCCGGGCACGCGGCCACACTGGTACGCCCGGGGACGGCCGTGGCCCTGTCGGCCGGCACCACCACCTGGACGCTCGCCCACCACCTGGGCTCGGTCGCCGGCCTGACCATCGTGACGAACTCCGTCCGGATCGCCGACGTCTTCCAGCACGCCGGCCGGCCCGACCAGACGGTCGTGCTCACCGGCGGCGTACGCACCCCCTCGGACGCGCTCGTCGGCCCGGTCGCCGTGGCCGCGATCCGGCAGCTCAACGTGGACCTGCTCTTCCTGGGCGTGCACGGCATGACCGTCCGGGCGGGCTTCACCACCCCGAACATGATGGAGGCCGAGACCGACCGGGCCCTGGTCGAGGCGGCCTCCCGGCTGGTGGTGCTGGCCGACCACACCAAGTGGGGCACGGTGGGCATCAGCACGATCGCCGAACTCGGCGAGGCCGACGTGGTCATCTCCGACACCGGCCTGCCGGGGCCGGCCAGGGACGCGCTGTCGGAGCGTGCGGGCCGGCTCGTCCTGGCGGACACGCGGCCCGTCACCAGATGACGGGCCGCGCCGTGGGCTTCGGCGGCGGGGCCGTCGGCCTCACGCGGCAGCCGCCGAGAGCCGGTCGTACTGCTCGTCGGAGAGCTTGACCGACAGGGCGGCCACGTTCTCCTCCAGGTGCCCGATCGAGGACGTGCCCGGGATCGGGATCACCGTGGGGGAGCGGCGCAGCAGCCAGGCCAGCGACGCCTGGGCCGGGGTGACGCCGATCTCGGCCGCCACCGCCGCCAGCGGCGTGCCGGGCCCGGCGTGGGAGCCCGCCGCGATCGGGAAGAACGGCAGGAACGCGATGCCGTGCGCGGTGGCGTGCTCCACGACGTCCTCGTGCTGCCGGGCGGCCAGGTTGTACAGGTTCTGCACGGCCGCGATCGGCGTGATCTCCGCCGCCTGGCGCAGTTCCTCGGCGCTCACCTCCGACAGGCCGATGTGGCGGACCTTGCCCTCGTCCCTGAGCTGCTTGAGCGCGCCGATCTGGTCGGCGAGCGGGTAGGCGGGGTCGAGGCGGTGGAGCTGCAGCAGGTCGATGCGTTCCACCCGCAGCCGCCGCAGGCTCAGCTCGGCCTGCTGGCGCAGGTAGGCCGGGTGGCCGAGCGGTACCCACTCGGCGGGCGAGGGCCGCAGCACGCCGATCTTGGTGGCCACCGCCACCCCGTCCCCGTACGGGTGCAGCGCCTCGGCGATCAGCTCCTCGCCGGCGCCGAGCGCGTAGGAGTCGGCGGTGTCGAAGAGGTTCACGCCCACCTCGACCGCCCTGCGCAACAGGGCCACGGCCCCCGCCCGGTCCGCCGGGGCCCGCCAGATGGGCGCCTCCAGGGCCGAACGCGCCGGGTCGGGGGCGTCGGCCAGCCGCATGGCCCCGTAGCCGATGCGGCGTACCTCCAGGTCTCCGCCAATGGTGAACGTCTGTACAGTTTCGCGAGGAATTTCTCTCATGGACGTCACGCTAGAAGCTCACATAGATGTGAGATGCAAGCAGGTGTGAGGAGCATCACGTGAAGATCGGCACGCTCTCCGCGGAGACCGGGGTCAGCCCCCGGCTGCTGCGCTACTACGAGGAGCAGGGGCTGCTGACCTCGTACCGGGCCGAGGGCGGCCATCGGCGCTACGACCTGGACGCGCCCGTCGTGGTCCGGCGCATCCGCACGCTGCTCGCCGCCGGCCTGCCGACCAGAGTGATCAAGGACGTGCTCCCGTGCGCCTCCGGCTCCGGCGAGGTGCTGGACGCGTGCACGCTCGACCAGCTCCGCGGCCGGCTCACCGGCCTGGACGAGCAGCTCGCCGAGCTCACGGCCACCCGCCAGGCCCTGTCCGCGATCCTGACCGCCGGCGAGCGCGCCGGCACCCTGGCCGGAGCCGCCGCCTGACATCCGGGGCGCATCCGGGGCCGGGGCAGACGACTGTCACCTTGAGGGGTGATGTCACGCTCCGTGCCTGATGTCTAGAGTTCGACACATGGCGGACCGCCCCCGGATGACCCTGCCGACGATGCTGGTGCTGCGCGTGCTGCTGGCCGACCCGGCCGAACGCCGCTACGGGCTGGAACTGTGCGAGCTCACACGCCAGCACTCCGGCACCGTCTACCCGATCCTGGCCCGGCTGGAGCGCGAGTTCGGCTGGCTCGAACGCCGCGTGGAGTCCCCGGCCGAGCACCTGCCCGAAGGACGCCGCGCCCGCCACTACTACGTGCTGACCGAGGAAGGCGCCGTACGCGCCCGCGCCGCCCTCGACGAGGCCGAGCGCTCCCGTACGGTCCCCAGCCTCCGGACGGCGACGACATGACCGGCCCGCCCACCCCGCCGCCCTGGCTCCGCGCCGGGCTCATGGCCGGATTCACCCCCGGCGAGCGTGACAGGATCCGGCGTGCCCACGAGTTCGCCGCCCGCCGCCACGCCGGTCAGGTACGCAAGAGCGGCGAGCCGTACATCACCCACCCGGTCGCCGTGGCGGAGATCGCCCTCGACGCCGGCCTCGACTGCGACGTCGTCTGCGCCGCCCTGCTGCACGACGTGATCGAGGACACCGGATGCGCGGCCGGGCTGATCCGCGCGGAGTTCGGCGACGAGGTGACGGCCCTGGTGGAGGGCATGACCGCGCTGGAACGCGGGCCCGAGCAGGCGGTTCTCGACGTGGCCGACGACCGCGTCCTCGCGCTGAAGGTGTTCGACCGGCTGCACAACATGCGTACCCTCCAGCCCCTCGACCAGGCGAGGCGGGAGCTGAAGAGCCGGCAGACCCTCGCCGTCGTCGCCCCGGTCGCCGCGCGGCTCGGCCTGCGGGCCGTCGCGGCCGAGCTCGAATCGATCGCCCGCCGCAACCTGCCCGGGGACACGGCCTGTCGCGTGCTCGCCCTCGGCTCGTTGCTCCTGCCCAGGGCCCACAGGGACAGCCACCTGGACGAATGGCTGGGCGAGCTCGACGTGCTGCGGGACCGCCGGGCCCGCGCCCGCTTCGCGTTCGGGCTGGTACGCGCCCTGCCCGCGCTGTCACTGACCCTGCGCCGCCCACCCTCCGGTACGGCGCCCGCCCCGCTGCCGATCGCGCAGCTCCGGGCCACCGGCCGCAGGGTCCTGTGCTGGATCCTGCGCTCGGAGCTGCGTACGTGGACCCCTCTGACGCTGCTGCTGGCCTGGGTGGTGCTGGAGGCCGCGCGGAACAGCCCGGCCGACGCGGTGGTCACCCTCGTCACCGTGCCTCCCGTGCTGCACGCGGGCGTCAGGAGCCTGCGCGCCAGGCTCGGCCCCCCACCGTGAGCACGGCGGACCGGCCGAGCCGCCACCCGGCGGGTCAGTGGCCGTAGAGCTCTTCGATCTCCTTGGCGTAGTCGCGCATCACCAGGTTGCGCTTGACCTTGAGCGTCGGCGTCAGGTGGCCGCTCTCCTCGGTGAGGTCGCCGTCGAGGATCGTGAACTTCTTGATCTGCTCGGCCTTCGACACCGTGCCGTTGGCCCGGTCGACCGCCTGCTGGATCTGCGCCAGGACCGCCGGATCGGTACGCAGCTCGGCCGTGCTCCGGCCGGCGGGCGTCGCCTCGGGGTCGAGCGTGATCAGCGCGCCGACGAACGGACGCCCCTCACCGACGATCATGGCCTGGGAGATCAGCGGGTGGGCGCGCAGCGCGTCCTCCAGCGGGCCGGGGGCCACGTTCTTGCCCGCGGCCGTCACCAGGATCTCCTTCTTGCGGCCGGTGATGCGCAGGTAGCCGTCGGCGTCGAGCTCGCCCACGTCGCCCGTGTGGTACCAGCCTTCGGCGTCGACCGCCTCGGCGGTGGCCGCGTCGTTCTTCCAGTAGCCCTGGAAGACGTTGCGGCCCTTGGCCAGGATCTCGCCGTCGTCGCCGATGCGGATCGTGACGCCGGGCAGCGGCTTGCCGACCGTGCCGATCTTGTTGGCGCCCGGCATGTTGACCGAGACCGGGGCGGAGGTCTCGGTCAGGCCGTAGCCCTCGAAGACCTCGATGCCGACGCCCTTGAAGAAGTGGCCGAGCCGCTCGCCGAGCGCCGAGCCGCCGGAGACCGCGGCCGACAGCCGGCCGCCGGTGGCCGCGCGCAGTTTGCCGTAGACCAGCCGGTCGAACAGCGCGTGGCGCAGCCGCAGCCCGAGCGGCGCGCCGCCCGAGCTCTCGGCCTTGCTCCAGGCCACCGCCACGTCGGCGGCACGGGCGAAGATCTTGCCCTTGCCGCCCGCGAGGGCCTTCTGCTCGGCGCCGTTGTAGACCTTCTCGAACACGCGCGGCACGCCCAGCAGGAACGTGGGCTTGAAGTCCTGGAGATCCGGGGCGACGTTCTTCATGTTCGGGGTGTGGGCCATGATCGCGCCCGACTCGACCAGCACCACCTGGATCATCCGCGCGAAGATGTGCGCGAGCGGCAGGAACAGCAGCGCCGCCGGGTCCTTCGAGCTGAACAGCCGGTCCAGCGGGCCGCGCAGCACGTTGAGCGCGGTGAACAGCAGGTTGTCGTGCGTGATCCGGCAGCCCTTGGGACGGCCGGTGGTGCCCGAGGTGTAGACGACGGTGGCCAGGTCGGCGGAGACGACCTTCTTCCTGCGCTCCTCCACGGCCGAGTCGGGCACGCCGTCGGCCTCCAGCCGCCCCTCGACCCGCCAGATCGCCTTCAGCTCCGGCGCCGCCTCGCGTACGGTCTCCTCGTGCGCGTCGAGCTCGACGAAGGCGGCCTTGGCCTCGCTGTCGGCCAGGATCCAGCGGACCTGCTCCACCGAGGAGGTCTCGTAGATGGGCACGGTGACCCCGCCCACGGTCCAGATGGCGTAGTCGACCAGCGTCCACTCGTAGCGCGTGCGCGACATCAGCGCGACCCGGTCGCCGTGCTCGATCCCGGCCGCGATGAGCCCCCTGGCCACCTCGACCACCTGGTCGCGGAACTCGCCCGCGGTCACGACGGGCCAGCCGCCGTCGGTCTTGCGGCGCATGATCACGGTGCCGGGCTCCCGCTCGGCCCGGTCGAAGACCGTGTCGGGCAGGCTCGCTGAGGCAGGCACATCGACCAGGACGGGGACGCTGTACTCGCGCACGAACTTTCAACTCCTCTTCGGGGACGGCCTGGACGTTACCGCCTTAAGTTACGCACCGGTAGCTTCGTCATGGGAGCGTTATGAAGGGCATTCATCACGCTAGCAGCCGCCCCACCTAGGATTTCCCCATGAGGGTCCACGTGGTGAGTGACGTTCACGGCAGGGCCGACGCGCTGGCCAGGGCGGGTGACGGCGCCGACGCGCTGATCTGCCTGGGCGACCTGATCCTCTTCATCGACTACGACGACCACGCCAACGGCATCTTCGCCGACCTGTTCGGCGAGGAGCGGGCCGCCGAGTTCATCGCCCTGCGCACGGCCAAGCGCTTCGAGGAGGCCAGGGCCATGTCGGCCCGCCTGTGGGCCACGCTCGACGGCGACCCCCGCGAGCACGTCGAACGCAACGTCCGCGCCCAGTACGCCGCCCTCTTCGCCGCCATGCCCACCCCCGCCTACCTCACCTACGGCAACGTCGACCTGCCCCGCCTGTGGCCCGACTACCTCAGGCCCGGCCACCAGGTGCTCGACGGGCAGGTGGTGGAGATCGGCGGCCTGCGCTTCGGGTTCGTCGGCGGCGGCCTCAAGACCCCCTACCGCACCCCGTACGAGATCGGCGACGAGGAATACGCCGCCAAGGTCGAGGCGGTCGGCGAGGTCGACGTGCTGTGCTGCCACATCCCGCCCGCCCTGCCCGAGTTGCTCTACGACGTCGTGGCCCGGCGGTTCGAGCGCGGCAGCGAGGCCACGCTGGCGGCGATCCGGCGTACCCAGCCGCGTTACGCCCTGTTCGGCCACGTGCACCAGCCCCTCCACCGCCGTGCCCGCGTCGGCCGCACCGAGTGCGTGAACGTCGGCCACTTCCGCGGCAGGGGTGAGCCGTTCGTCCTGGAATGGTGAGCAGGGCGGCCGGTGACCGGCGCTCCGCCGCAACGGGCGGTTTCTGCATTACGGTGGTCGCATGGCTGATCGCACCACTTCGAGCACCACCATCGGCGCCGGTCGCGCCGAGGTCATGGCGGTCATCGCCGACTTCCCCGCCTATCCGGAATGGGCAGGTTCGATCAAGAGCGCCGAGGTCGTCACCACGGGCGCCGACGGCCGGGCCGAGCAGGTGCGGTTCGTCCTCGACGCGGGCGTGATCAACGACACCTACACCCTCGCCTACACCTGGGAGGGCGACGAGGGCGTGCGCTGGCAGGTGGTCGAGCCGGGCCGGATGGTGGGCGACCTGCGCGGAAGTTACCAGCTCGCCGAGACGGGCAGAGGCACCGACGTGACGTACGAGCTCACCGTCGACCTCACGGTGCCCATGATCGGCATGATCAAGCGCAAGGCCGAGAAGGTGATCGTGGACACCGCGCTGAAGGGACTGAAGAAGCGCGTCGAGGGCCGTCCCCGGTGAGCCCGCGGGTCCTGCTCTTCACCGGCAAGGGCGGCGTGGGCAAGACCACCGCCGCCGCCGCGACCGCCACGCTGGCCGCCGAGCGCGGGCTCAAGACGCTGATCGTCTCCACCGACACCGCCCACTCGCTGGCCGACGCGCTCGCCGTCGAGCCGGGCGAGATCGCGCCGGGCCTCCACCTCCACCAGGTCGACACGCAGAAGACCCTGGAACGCCACTGGGGTGAGCTGCAGCACTACGCCAGGGGCGTGCTGACCGAGCTGGGCCTCGACGAGATCACCTCCGAGGAGATCACCGTGCTGCCCGGCGCGGAGGAGGTCATCGCCCTGCTGGAGCTGCGCGAGCACGCCCGCCAAGGCGGCTGGGACGTCATCGTGATCGACTGCGCCCCCACGGCCGAGACGCTGCGCCTGCTCGCGCTGCCCGAGGCGCTCGACTGGCACGTCACCCGGCTCATGCCGGTCGGCCGCAAACTGGTCAAGGTCGTCTCCCCGTTCGTGCGCAGCGTCGCCCGGGTCAGCGCGCCGGGCGAGGACGTCATGAGCGCCGCCGAACGTTTCCACCGCGGGCTGATGGAGGTGCGCGAGCTGCTCACCGGCGACAGCGCGTCCGTGCGGCTCGTGCTCACCCCCGAGGCCGTGGTGCTCGCCGAGGCCAGGCGCACCCTCACCTCGCTCAACCTCTACGGCTACCGCGTCGACGCGGTCGTCGCCAACCGTGTCTTCCCCGCCGAGGGCGCCGACGAGTGGCGGGCCACCTGGGTGGAGGCCCAGTCGAGGTTGCTGGCCGAGGCCGAGGAGTCGTTCGCGCCGCTGCCCGTGCACACCATCCCCTACCTGCCCGCCGAGCTGGACGGCCGGCACGCGCTGGCCGAGGTCGGCGCCGCCCTCTACGGCGCGGCCGACCCGTTCGCGGCCCCGGCCGTCGAGCCGCCGCTGCGGCTGAGCGCCGACGAGCTGACGCTCTCGCTGCCGGGCGCCGACCGCGACGACATCGACCTGGCCCGCAAGGGCGACGAACTCATCATCACCGCCGGCCCGTACCGCAGGATCCTGGCGCTGCCCGCGGCGCTGGCCCGCAGGAAGATCGGCTCCGCCGCGCTCCGCGACGGCGTGCTGAGAATACGGTTCAGTGTGGGGAGCGAATCCGCCGCCGAATGAGTTGAGCAGGATGAGCGACCCATACGCAGGGAGGGCCAAGATGACCGAGAACAACGACAGGGATCCGATCGGCACCGTCGCCGACGAGGCGCGCAAGCTGTTCGAGACGATCCAGGGGCGCGCCACGCGCCAGGTCGGCAAGACCGTCTACAACTCCTTCACGGGCGGCGGCGCCCGCAAGGAGAAGGACGTGTGGAGCGAGGCGGTGTCCGAGCCCCACGACGAGTACATCTGCCGCGCCTGTCCGGTGTGCCGGGCGATCGCGGCCCAGCGTGAGTCGGGCTCCGACGTGACCGGACACCTGGTGGCCGCGGGCGGCGAGCTGTTCGCCGCGGTACGCGGGGCGTTCGACGCGCTGAGCAAGCCCGCCCCCCGCGGGCCGCGCGACACCCGCGACCGCGATCGCGGCGACGTGGAACACATAGATCTGGGATAGGGAGACACGCGGCATGCTCACGATCGGTGTCGACATCGGCGGTACCAAGGTCGCCGCGGGCGTGGTCGACGACAACGGAGAGATCGTCGAACACACCCTGAGGCCGACCGCGGCCGACCAGCCCGACGTGGTCGCCGAGACGGTGGCGGACGTCGTCCGTGAGCTGTCCAGGGGCAGGGACGTCGAGGCGGTCGGCGTCGGCGCGGCCGGGTTCGTCGACGAGACCCGCTCGGTCGTGCGCTTCGCCCCCAACCTCGCCTGGCGCGAGGAGCCGCTGCAGAAGAAGATCAGCGACCCGGCCGGGTTGCCCGTCGTGATCGAGAACGACGCCAACGCCATGGCCTGGGGCGAGACCAGGTTCGGCGCCGGACGCGGCCAGTCCCACGTGGTGTGCCTGACCCTCGGCACCGGCATCGGCGGCGGCATCGTCATCGACGGCGCCCTCTACCGCGGCCGCTGGGGCATGGGCGCCGAGCTCGGCCACATGCAGGTCGTGCCCGAGGGCCGGGTGTGCGGCTGCGGCAACATCGGCTGCTGGGAGCAGTACGCCAGCGGCCAGGCCCTGGTCAAGGAGGCCAGGGAGATCGCGGCCAGGCAGCCCGAACGCGCCGAGATCCTGCTCGGCCTGGCCGGCGGCCGGATCGAGGGCGAAGAGGTCACCGAGGCCGCCCGGCTGGGTGACAAGGTCTCGCTGGCCGCCTTCCGCAGCCTGGCCGACTGGCTCGGGCAGGGCATGGCCGACCTGGCCGCCGTGCTCGACCCCGGCTGCTTCATCGTCGGCGGCGGCGTCTCGCGGGCCGCCGACCTGTTCCTCGACGAGGCCCGCGAGGTGTTCGCCAGGCAGCTCACCGGCCACGGCCACCGGCCGCTCGCCGAGATCCGGCTGGCCGAGCTGGGCGCGTCCGCGGGTGTCGTGGGGGCCGCCGACCTGGCCAGACGGCGTTAGCGCGTGCTGGTCAGGGTCGCCTCGTACAACGTGCGGAGCATGCGGGACGACGTGCCCGCGCTGCGCCGGGTGGTCGCCGCGATGCGGGCCGACCTGGTGTGCGTCCAGGAGGCGCCCAGGTTCGCCCGGTGGCGGGCCAGGCGCCGGGCCCTGGCCGAGGCCGGCGGGCTGCGGGTGATCACCCCTGGCCGGGCGGGTGGCGTGTGCGTGCTGGCCGGGCCGCGCGCCCGCGTGCTGGAGGCGCGGCTCCATCGGCTCAAGGCGTTCCCCGGGCTGGAACGCCGGGTGCTCGCCGTCGCCGTCGTCGAGATCGGCGGCACGCGGCTGGCCGTCGGCTCGCTCCACCTCGATCTCCATCACGCCGCCCGGCTGCGGCACGCGGGCGAGGCCATGTCCCACCTGGAACGTACGGCCGCCGCGCACGGCGCCGCGATCGTGGTCGGCGCCGATGTCAACGAGGGGCGGCACCAGCCGGCCTGGCGTTTCCTGGCCGCCCGGCTGTCCGACTGCCACGCCGCCGCGCCCGCCGGCGACGGCCTGACCTTCCCCGCCGCGCGGCTGGCCGAGCGCATCGACGCGGTCTTCGCCGCGCGCGAGGCACACGTCGTGTCCTGCGGGGGAGTGGTGGCCGGGAACGCCGATCTGGCCGGGGCCAGCGACCATCTGCCGGTGCTCGCGGAGTTGCAGGTTGGACTCTGACGGGCGAGTCGCGCGGGCCAACCCGTAGCATTTGTTCATGACCCGTCGCTCTCAGCGGCGTGCGCTCTCTATCCTTCTGGCGACGTCCGTGGCCTTGCCGCAGGTCACGCCCGCCGCGCATGCCGAGCCCCGCCCCGCCGCAGAGGCGTGGCAGAAGTCGACGAGCGCGCGCCTCGACGCGGACGGCTCGCTCTCCGACGTGCTCGCCGTCTCGCCAGGAGACGTGTGGGCCGTCGGCCAGCAGGAGATCTGGGACGTCTGGAAGAACCGCGGCACGATCCGCCACTGGAACGGCTCCGCCTGGAGCGAGGTGAGCGTGCGCGACGCCACCGCCTCGGGCAACCTGCGCGGCCTGGCCGCCGCCGGCGCCTCCGACGTGTGGGCGGTCGGCGACGGCCACGACGGCCTGCCCTACCTGGCCAACGGCGACGTCACCCGCTTCGACCGGGTCCGCCCCCAGGGGCTGCACGCCGGCGACTGGCTGGGCGGCATCGACGCCAAGCCCGGCCGGGTGGTCGCGGTCGGCAGTCGGGAGAAGAACGGGCTCATCCTCACCGGCCAGGGCAACACCTGGACCGTTCAGGAGACCAAGGAGAAGGGCGCGCTCTACGCGGTCTCCTCCGGCTTCGCCGTCGGCGACACCGGCGGCGCGCCGCTGATCATGCACTACACGTCCGGCACGTGGAAGTCGATGTCCGTGCCCGCCGTCCCCGGCGGCTACCTGCGCGACATCCAGGTCGACAGCTCCAAGCGGGCGGTGGCCGTCGGCGGCGTCTACCACGGCCCCGGCGAGATCTCGCCGCTCGTCCTCACCTGGAACGGCAAGCGCTGGCAGCGGCTGACGATCCCCGCCACCGGCGCCCGCCTCTACGGCGTCACCGGCGACGGCAAGGGCCGCTACTGGATGACCGGCTACGACCCGGCGCAGGCGGCCCAGCCGTTCGTGATGCGCTGCGAGAAGGACGCCTGCCAGATCATCCGCGGCGCCGCCGAGAAGGGCCGCAGCAGCGTACGCCTCCAGGCGGCGGCCTACCTGGCCGGCAAGGGCACGCTCTGGGCGGTCGGCCACGCGGTCGACACGGCCGACCGGTACACCGACGTCGTGGAGTCCTTCGCGCCGAGGACCACCACGGCCAAGTCGTAGCGCGCCGCCCCACGGGACGGCGCCGCTCTACTGGGCCGCTCTACAGGACCGCGCCGTCGTCCCAGCCCGAGTCGTTGGGCGGGCCGTCGCCCATGCGCACGACCAGCGCCACGAACCCCCCGATGAACGCCGCCACCGCGGTGAACAGCGCCCAGCCCTCCATCTGCCAGCTCGCCATCGCCGCCACCAGCAGATAGGCCGGCCCGCCGAACAGGGCCACCCACGCGAGCTTGGTCGGCAGGTCGAGCTTGGGCAGCGGAGGCGGGGGCGGCGGCTCGAAGTGCCCCTCGTCCTCGTCTTCGTCGTCCTGGTCGCGCTCGGGCTCGTCCTGGTCGAGCTCGGCCTCCTCGGAGGGTTTGACCACCCTGCGGGTGGGCTCGGCGGGCACGTTCTCGCTGTCCGGCCATGGCTGGTCGGCCGAGTCACGCTCGGCTGTGTCGTTGAAGGACGCGACGATCTGCCGCCAGACCTCGTCCTCGTCACTCTGGGGCGTCACCTAGATGGGCCTCTCCGCAGCGATCGCGACTTCCCCCTGGGTGCGATCAGTCCCTCTGCAAGGGTACCGAGGCATGTGTCCGGATGAAGTCGAGGCTACCGGCAAAGATCCTGTCGGCATCGTTGTCAAGCGTCGCAACATGGTAGCTATCGGTAAGCTCCTCGATCGTGGCCTGCGGGACCTTCTGGCGAATGATCGCCACACTCGTCGGTTTCACCACGTGGTCGTCGCGGCTGTGGAAGACCAGCAGCGGCTGGGTGACCTTCGCCAGGTCGGCCTGCACCAGCGACCACAGCCCCGGCAGCGACGCGGCCGCCTTGACCGGCGTACGGTCGTAGGCCAGCTCGGTCACGCCGGGCTTCTTGACGTCGTTGGCGACGCCGGGCACCGACGGCAGGAACCACTTCAGCAGCGGAGCCAGCCTCATCAGCGGCACGTCGCTGGCGATGGAGGGATTGACCACCATCACGCCTCTGACCGCGTCCCCGTGCACCTCGGCCAGCCGCAGGGCCAGGCAGCCGCCCAGCGACAGGCCCGCCACGAACATCTCCGCGCAGCGGCCCTGGAGGTCGGCGAACGCCTTCTCCACCTCGGCGTACCAGTCCTCCCAGCGGGTGCGGTTCATCTCCTGCCACGTGGTGCCGTGGCCGGGCTGGCGGGGCAGCGACACGCTGACCCCGTGGCCGGCCAGATACTCGGCCCACGGCCGCAGGGACTGCGGCGTGCCGGTGAACCCGTGGCACAGCAGCACACCGACCTGACCCGCTTGGTGGTGGTAGGGCTCCGCGCCTGGCATGAGCGGCATAACAGCTCCTCCACGCAATTTCATCCCGGAACTGCCCGATCGTCGCACGATCCGGGGTGATTGTGCGAGAGCTGGTGTAGTTGCATCTCGCCAGGGATGGGAAGATGACTCTGCTCCATCATGATGTCCTGAGGAAGAGGTGGCCGGGTGTTCTACTGGGTGGTCAAGGCCATCTTGACGCCGTTCCTCCTGACGATCTTCCGTCCCTGGACGGAAGGCGGGGACAACGTGCCCAAGGAGGGGCCCGCGATCCTGGCCGGCAACCACCTCTCCTTCGCCGACCACTTCTTCGGGCCGCTGCAGATCCGCCGCAAGGTGATCTCGCTCGGCAAGGCCGACTACTTCACCGGCACCGGCATCAAGGGCTTCTTCACCCGGCTGTTCTTCAGCGGCGTCGGCACCGTGCCGATCGACCGCTCCGGCGGCAAGGCCAGCGAGGCCGCGCTCCGCACCGGCCTGCGCGTCCTGCGCGAGGGCAACATCCTCGGCATCTACCCCGAGGGCACCCGTTCGCCCGACGGCCGCCTCTACAAGGGCAAGACGGGCGTGGCCCGGCTCGCGCTGGAGTCGCGGGTGCCGGTCATCCCATGGGCCATGGTCAACACGTACGAGATGATGCCGCCCGGCCGGATCTTCCCCAAGCTGGGCATCCGTCCTGGCGTCCGGTTCGGCAAGCCGCTCGACTTCTCCCGCTACTACGGCATGGAGGAAGACCGGCTGGTCCTGCGCGCGGTCACCGACGAGATCATGTACGCCCTGATGGAGCTGTCCGGCCAGGAGTACGTCGACAAGTACGCCGCCAGCGCCAGGGTCGAGATGGAACGTGCCGCGCGGGCCGCGGCCAAGGCTAGCTCCTGAGGGCCTGCTCGCTCTTCGTCATCGCGCTGGTCAGTGAGGCCAGCTCCGCCCGGCTGAGCCGGTCGATCAGGTAGTCGCGCACGACCGCCACGTGCCCCGGCGCGATCCGTTCCAGGCAGCGCGTGCCCGCCTCGGTGAGCACGGCCAGCACCCCGCGCTCGTCGGACGGGCAGGTGGCCCGCTCCACCAGCCCCGCCTTCTCCAACTGCGTGATCTGGTACGTCAGCGCGCTCTTCGACACCACCACGCCCCTGGCCAGCTCGGTCATGCGCATCTGACGGCCGGGGGCCTCCGACAGGCGCGCCAGGATCTCGTACTGCGGGTGTGTCAGCCCCGCGGCGGTCTTGAGCTGCTCCTCGATGCGCCGTTCGAGGAGGTGGGAGGCCGACAGGAAGGCGCGCCAGGCGGCCATCTCCGTCTCGTCGAGCCAGCGGGTGTCCGTCACGTCCCAAGTGTACTTGTTGTTCAGTTTTGAACTACCGGTAGAGTGGTTGTTTAAATCTGAACAACTCCTTGGGGGGTTCCATGATCGACCGGGCGCGTCCCTTCGCCCTGCTGCTCGCCAGGATCGCCATCGGGGCGATCTTCCTGGTGCACGGCTACCAGAAGTTCGCCGACATGGGCATCGCGGGCACCGTCAAGTTCTTCGAGTCCGCGGGCATCCCGCTGGCCGGGCTGGCCGCGCCCGCCGTGGCGGTGCTGGAGGTGGTCGGCGGGCTCGCGCTGATCCTCGGCGTGGCCCTGCCGATCGCGGGCACGCTGCTGGCCCTCGACATGATTGGCGCGGTGGTGTTCGTCCACGCCTCCAACGGGTTCGGCGCGGGGGAGGGGGGCTACGAGTTCGTGCTGGCGCTGGCGGCGGCGAGCCTGGCCGTCGGATTCACCGGCGGCGGCGCCCTGTCCCTCGACCGCGTCCTCAACCGGAGCCGCGACACGGCCACGGCCACCGCCTAGAACCCGTCCCGGCCGCCACCCCTGCCCAGGCCCGCGCGCGGGTCTTGCGCGGGGGTGGCTCGCGCCGGGGTCAGGTCAGGTGGGCGCGGATCTGCCGGATGTGGTCGGGGGTCGTACGGCAGCAGCCGCCGATCAGCGACGCCCCGGCGCGTTCCCACTCCTTGGCGGCCAGGCCGTACTCCACCGGGTCGGACAACCCCAGCCAGCGCCGCCGCTCCGCGTCCCACGTCTCGCCCGAGTTCGGGTAGACCACCACGGGCAGGCCGCCGGACAGGCGGCCGATCAGCCCGGGGATGTGCCGCGGCGCCGTGCAGTTGACGCCCACCGCCACCACCTGCGGATTGCCGGAGAACAACGCGGCGGCCCGGTCGATCGGGGTGCCGTCGCTGATCCGCTCGGCGTCGCGACAGGAGAAGCTCACCCACGCCTTGACCTCCGGCGTGGACGCCAGCAGCCCGGCCAGCGCGCGCGCCTCGGCGTAGGACGGGATGGTCTCGCAGGCCAGCAGGTCGGCGCCGGCCGCGGCCAGGATCTCCCAGCGCGGGCGGTGCCAGGCCAGCAGGCCGTCCTCGTCGAGGTCGTAGTCGCCGGTGTACTCGGCGCCGTTGGCCAGATAGGCGCCATATGGGCCGACCGAGGCCGCCCCCAGGCCGCGGCCCGCCTCGTCGCGGGCCTGCCCGGCCAGCTCGACCGACAGGCTGATCAGCCGCTCGGCCTCGGCCCGGTCGAGCCCGCGCCGCTGGAAGCCGGGGATGGTGGCCTGGTAGCTCGCGGTGGTGGCCACGTCGGCGCCCGCGGCGTAGTAGTCGGCGTGCACCCGCCTGATCAGCTCGGGCTGCTCCAGCAGCAGGCGCGCCGACCAGAGCTCGTCGCGAAGGTCCGCGCCGAGCGACTCCAGATGGGTGGACAGGCCGCCGTCCAGGACGAGTGTGCTCACCCGTCCAGAATAGGAGGCCGCGGGGGATGATGGCGCAGGGGAATGGCGCACCTTTTCCGTGGGGCGCATGAATATCGCGACAAGGATATCGCCGGGCGAGGAATTCAAAATGTTCACGGGTGGGTGCGACGCGTCCAGCACAGGTTTCGCCTCGCGACGCATTCCCCAGCCGACCCGCCTCCAGGCAGGCTGTCGGGACATGCGCTCATTCGTCGGTGTCCCGCATTGTCGCGGCGATTGTGCGGTCGAAATCGGTGGAGAATCCAGGATTTCAGCATTTGAAGGAAAGGGGGCGATGGGGGCGCCCTGACCGGCCGCGTATTCGCCATTCGCCCGTGGGTGGCCGGGAGGTGGACGGCAGTGCGACGCGGTCATCCACGTCGCACTGCCGCACCACCCCGTACGGCCGTCAGGTGCGCTTCCAGAACGGGCCGCGGCGCTTCTCGGGAGCGGGGTCACCGGCCGGAGCGCCCAGGGTGGGATCGCCGGGCGCGACCGGCCCGTCGGCGGGTGTGCCGGTGAGGGTGGTGAGAACCTCGATGGCGTGGGCGTGCAGGGACCGGATGTCCGTGCCGGGGCGTTCGGCCGCTTCCAGGTCGCGGGCCAGCGCCGCCAGCGCCTCGTTCCCGCCCAGGTACGCCGCCAGCGCCGCCAGCCGCGAGCCCAGGTCGGCCAGGTGAAGGGCGTCGGGCACGCGCATCGCCTTGAGCCGTTCCAGCTCGACCGTCAGCTGCGGCCTGACCGTCTCCAGCCCGACGGCCGGACGCGGCGCCGCCGGAGGCGCGAACTTCGGCGAGCCTCCCCGCCGGAACCCGCGACCGGGCGCGGCCGGCGGACCGGCGGAACCCGGCGCGGGCGGCGGGCCGCCGGCCGGTCCCGGGTCGAACGGCGGCGCCGGGAAGGCCGACTCGGGAGCCGGCCCTGACGGCCCGCCCGCCCCGCCGAAGCCCTGGTCGAGGCCCTGGTCGAACGCCGTGGGCGCCGGGGGCGCGATCCGCGGGGCGCTCGCCGGACGTCCCATCGTCATCGCCTGCGCCACGAACCCCCCGGTCATGGACGGGCTCGGCGGCAACTCCCACCCGCTCGGCGGCTCGACCGGCTGGATGACCCGGTGCTCCGGCCCGCCCTCCGCGACCTGCCGGGTGTCGATCGCCACGTACGCCGTGAACCTGCACAGAACGCCGTTCTCCAGCGAGGTACGCACGATCCGCGACTCCAGACCGTGCTCGCCCATGGCGTACCGGTCCTCCAGCTCGCGCAGGTGGGCACGGGCCCAGACCGCCCGTACGGCGGGACTGTCCGCGGTCACGCCGGCCACCCGCTCCTCCCACGGCCCCTCGGCCGACATCCCGCGTACGGTGACGGCCTCGGCGCCCTCGCGGCACCGCCCGTACACACGGAGGGGCACCCCGGGGAAGATCGAGCCGAGATGGGTGACCGTGTCCGGCTCGGTCTCCAGCCCCTTCAGGGACAGGTCCGTGACCAGCGGTGCGCCGATCCTGCGGTGGATCTGCTCCATGGCCGCGTCGAGCCGGTCCTCGGACTCGACCAGCTCGCACCGGCCCGCCCCCAGCCCGGCGAGCCTGCCGAGGAACCCGGCGTTCATCGCCCTGTCGATCCCGACCGTGTGCACCCGCATCGCCGACAGCGCGCCGCCGGTCTGCTCCAGGATCTGGTCCTCGTTGCCCACCTGGCCGTCGGTGACCAGTACCACCACCCGCTCCCTGCCGTCCGGCGCGCCGAGCAGCGTGATGGCGCGGCGCAGCGGTTCGAGCAGTTCGGTGCCGCCGCGCGCGTCGACCCGCGCGAGGTGCTCGACGGCGCGGTACCGGTTGCGGTCCGAGGCCTCCACCAGCCCCTCGAACGCCGCCTCGACCACCGAGTCGAAGGTCAGCACGTTGAAGCGGTCGTGCGCGGTGAGCGTGTCGACGATGCGCGCCGCCGCCCGCCGCGCCGCGACCATCTTCCAGCCGCCCATGCTGCCCGAACGGTCGAGCACCAGCACCACGTCCCGCGGCGTGCGGGCGGCCTGGAGCGCCGGGGGCACGACGGTGAGCGCGAACGTGCCCCGCCCGTCGAACTGCAACGACGAGGACGCCTCGAACGACAGGCGCAGGATGAAGTCGCGGTCGAGGCGTTCGCCGGGACGCAGGCGTACGGTGTGGCCCTCCTCCTCGACCACGTGCAGGCTGGAGGCCAGCTCACGCAGGTCGAGGCCGGAGGCGTCGACGCGGGCCGTGAGCGAGAGGCGTACGGGATTGGGGAAGCCCGGCAGCAGCACCGGCGGCGTGATCCGCGAGGCGTCGGGCACGGCGTCGGTGTCCGGCGCGACGCCCGACCCGGCCGGGGCGCCGTCGAGCGGGGTGCCCGGGATGTAGCGGGGGGCCACCACCAGCGGGAACCGGAACGTCGCCGCGCCGTCCTCGTAGGGGAGCGGCTGGCTCATCGTCAGCCTGACCGAGACCCGTTCACCGGGCAGGATGTTGCCCACCCTGATCGTGAACACGTCGGGCCGGTCCTCCTCGGCGATCGCCGCCCGCCTGCCCTCGCGCAACGCCTGGTCGTAGTCGGCCCTGGCCTGGGCGCGCTCCTTCAGCACCCCCTCGACGACCCGGTCGTCGGCCTCCATCCTGAACCCCGTCACCGCCGCCCGTTCGGGCAGCGGGAAGACGTACGTGGCCTCCAGCGTGACGTCGAACGGGTTGCGGAACCCCTGCTCGACCTCGACCCCCGCGACGAGGCCCGAGATGTCGGCGTGGACGTCCACGCTCTCCAGCGGCAGGTTGCCGCGCTCGGTCAGCAGCGCGCCGAACCCGGAGTCCGGCACCGGCAGGCACCGTGCGGGCTCCAGCGAAGTGATCTTCACAGCAGTCTCCTCTCTACGAGCACCGCGAGCAGCGGTCCCGCCGCCGCCAGCACCGCCTGGACGTCCTCCTCGGACGGAGGGCGCCCCCCGTCCCACAGAACCCGCACCCCGTTCTGGAGCACGACCCCCGCGACCACACCACCGCCCGCCGGCCCGCCCTCCACGTGGCCGTCGCCCAGCGGCCCTTCGCTTGTGGTGGGAGCGGGGCGGCCCGGCCGCTCGGCCCAGAAGCGCGCCCGGGGCGCGTCACCCTCGCCCGGCCGGTGCGGGACGTGGGCGCCGTCGACGCCGGCGGCGGCCTCCAGCGTCGTGTCCGTCGCCCCGGCCAGCGCCGTCTGGATCTGGGCGATCGAGTGGCCGGCCGCCTGCATGCGTTTGACGGCCACCAGTTGCAGCAGGTGCCGCCGGCCGTACCGGGCGATCCTGCCGCGTCGGGTCAGGGGCGGGTCCACGAGGCCGATGGTGGTGTACCACCTGATCAGGCGCTCTCCGGGCACATCGCGGACCCGGCCGTTGACCGGCTGAGCCCCGGCGCGCAGCGCCCGCGCCGCGCGCTCGGCCAGCTCGCCGATGGTCCAGGTGTCGCTCATGCCTTCACAATGACACTGTCACTATTGCACTGTCAATGACGTGAAGATCGGAAGAATCCAGCCCCGAATAGCGTTACAAAAGGGGAAAAGCAGGACTTGAAGGGGAGGAAATACGACATGGCTACGATCACCGGTCCGCTCTCGGGTGATGCCAAGAACACCGTCGCCGAAGCCCTCCAGGGTGCCCTGGTCGATCTGATCGATCTCTCGCTGATCGCCAAGCAGGCGCACTGGAACCTCGTCGGCGCCCATTTCCGCCCGATCCACCTTCAGCTCGACGAGCTGACGGACCTGGCCCGTACCCACATGGACACCATCGCCGAGCGGGCGGTCGCGCTCGGTGTGAACCCCGACGGGCGCTCGGCGACCGTCGCCAAGTCCACGCGACTCCAGCAGCCCGAACGCGGCTGGCTTGAGGACGGCAAGGTCGTGGCGACGATCACCGACATCCTCGACGGCATCAGCAAGCGCATGTACGAGCGCATCCAGGCCACCGACGAGCCCGACCCGGTCAGCCAGGACCTGCTCATCGCGGTGACCCAGGACATCGACAAGCAGCACTGGATGTTCCAGGCCCAGCGCTGACGCGAGGGCGCCGGCGCTGACGCGACGGCATACGAAAGGCCCGGGCGCCACCACGGCGTCCGGGCCTTCGTGTGCCCGCTCCCGGGAAGAAAGATGGGCGATCTTCCGCGCAGTGGGTACGGACTGTCACGCATCGTCCGGGAAGCGTCGACGATCCTGCTCTGGGAGCGAGGGGTTTGCGCAGAGTTTGACGTCGCGAGTCCTTGCCATTCATGTCGGTGCGGTCGACTAGCGTGGCACCTAGAGGGAGGCCCCACGATGTCCCACAAGACTCTCCTCCGCACGGGCCCGCTCTTGCAGGGCGGCATCAGCCCGTACGGGCCGCTCGCGCCGGCGTCCGCCGACGGGCTCGCGCTGCCGCCGGGTTTCACCGGCCGGGTCGTGGCCCGCTCCGGTGACAAGGTGGCCGGGCTCACCTGGCACGCGGCGCCCGACGGCGGCGCCTGTTTCCCCGACGGCGCCGGCTGGATCTACGTGTCCAACTCCGAGCTGCCGCTGCTCGGCGGCGCCTCCGCGCTGCGCTTCCGCCCCGACGGCACGGTCGCCGACGCCTACCGCATCCTGTCCGGCACCGACCTCAACTGCGCGGGCGGTGCCACGCCGTGGCACACCTGGCTGTCGTGCGAGCTCGGCGACCGCGGCCGCGTCTTCGAGTGCGACCCCTACGGCGCCCGCGCCGCCCGCCCCCGCCTGGCCATGGGCCGCTTCCGGCACGAGGCCGCCGCCTGCGACCCCGAGCGGCGCGTGGTCTACATGACCGAGGACGAGCCCGACGGCTGCTTCTACCGCTTCCGTCCCAGCGACTGGGGCGACCTGACGGAGGGCGCGCTGGAGGTGTTGTGCGCGTCGGGCGGCTGGCGTCCGGTGCCGTCCCCGGCCGCGCTGCTCACCGCGGCCCGCCACCAGGTCGAGGACGCCCGCCACTTCGACGGCGGCGACGGTTGCCACTACGCGGGCGGCGTCTGCTACTTCACCACCAAGGGCGACACCGGCCTGTGGGCCTACGACGCCCAGACCTCCACGCTTGAGCGGCTGTGCGAGGGCGTGCGCGCGATCACCGCCGCGCCCTCGGGCGACCTCTACGTGGCCAGGGAGACCACGGAGATCGACGTCATCGCGCCCGACCGGGCGGTCACGCCGTTCCTGCGGCTCGGCGGGCTCGGCGGGCTCGAGCTCACGGGGCTGGCGTTCTCGCCGAGGGGCGACCGGCTCTACTTCTCGGCCAGGCGCGGCCGTACCGAGGGGCACACGTTCGAGGTGAGCGGCCCCTTCCGGCCCTGATCCCGGGGGCAGCCCCCGGGGTCAGGCCAGGTAGCGCACCAGCATGAGCTTCAGCTCGGCCACGAGCTCCGCGCCGTGCTCCGGCGTGGCCGGGCCCAGCATGGGCAGCACCGCCTTCACCATGGCCAGCGCCATCGTCGCGTTGAGCCGTGCCCGCTCCTCCGGCAGGCCGGGCGAACGCCGCCGCAGCAGCGCCGCGATCTGCTCCGCGAGCGCCGCGTGCATGCGCTGCGAGGCCGCCGCGAGCCGGTCGCCCGTCGCCGACCCGTACAGCAGCGACCAGTACGCCGGCGACTCGGCCTTGAACGCCACGCTCTCGTCCACGAACGCGCCCACCAGCACCTCCAGCGGGACGTCCGGGGTCACCGCCGACAGCCGGGCCGCCCAGAACTCCTCCCGGTCGTCGGTGTACCGGGCCACCAGGCCGTCGAGGATCTCCTCCTTGTTCCGGAAGAACTGGTACAGCGAGCCGGGGGAGAGCCCGGCCCGCGCCGCGACCTGGTTGGTCGTCAGCTCCGGGTAGCCGACCTCGGCGATCACCGACTCCGCGGCGTCGAGGATCTCGGCCATCCGCTTCAGGCCGCGTGCCTGCCTGCGGACCGTGCGTTCAGGCATGGGCCACCTCGTTGACAAATGCGAGCATTTACTTGTATTTCTGGGTCCGACAGCGAAACACGAGTAGTTTACCGAGTTTCCATCGGGAGATCCCATGAGAACCTGCCCATCAGGCCCATTAGACCCGTCAGGCCCGGCGCGGGCGGTGCGGGCGTGGCCGTGAACGTCGCCGCCCGGAGCCCGCGCGCCACGGCCGGCGGGCCGCCGCTGCGCCGGCTGGGCCACCTCCTGGTCCGCCGCCGCCGGCTCGTGCTGGCCCTGGCCGCGTTCGTCCTGGTCGTCGCGGGCACACTGGCCGCCGGGACGGTGTCCCGCCTGTCGCTGGCCCGCTTCGAGGCGCCGGGCTCGGAGTCCGACCAGGCGCAGGCCGAGCTCGTACGCCGGTTCGCCACCGGCAGCCCCGACCTGGTCTTCCTGGCCACCGTCAGATCGGGCGCCGTCACGTCCGGGACCGTCGACGACCCCGCGGCCGAGGCGGCGGGCAGGGAGCTCACCGCGCGGATCGGCCGGGCCGAGGGCGTCGGGGAGGCGTCCTCGTACTGGACCAGGGGCAGGCCCGCCACCCTGCGCAGTGCGGACGGCAGGCACGCGCTCGTCGTCGTACGGATCCCCGGCGACGCCGACCACGTGCGGACGCGGGTGTTGCCCGGCCTGGTCCCGCGGATCGTCGGCGAGCAGGGCCCGTTCCAGGTCAGGGCCGGGGGAGGGGAGGAGGTGTTCCGCGAGACCGTGCCGCTGGCCAGGCAGGACTTCGTCCGGGCCGAGCTGGTGATCTTCCCGCTGGCGTTCGTGCTGCTCTGGCTCTACCAGCGGCGCGCGATGGCCGCCCTGGTGCCGATCCTGGCCGGGGTGCTGGCCATGGTGGTCGGCCTGGCCCTGTTGCGGGGCGTGCTGCCGTTCACCGGGATCTCGACGTTCGCCCTCAACCTCACCCTGGCCATGGGCCTCGGGCTCGGCATCGACTACTGCCTGTTCGTCGTCCAGCGTTTCCGCGAGGAGATCCGCGCCGGGCGCGACCGCGCGGCGGCCGTCGCCGGGGCCGTCGAGCACGCCGGAAGGACCGTGTTGTTCAGCGGCCTCACCGTGGCCACCTCGCTGGCCGTGCTGTTCGCGCTGCCCTTCGACTTCCTGCGCTCCTTCGCCTACGCGGGCATCGCGGTCGTCGCCGGCGGCCTGTTCGCGGCGGTGATCGTGCTGCCCGCCGTGCTGGCCGTCGCGGGCGGCACGATGGTGCCCAGGCGGCAGCCGCCCGAGCGGCACACCGGCTTCTGGCACGGCCTGGCCACCCGGGTCATGCGCCGCCCGCTGGTGTCCGGCGGCCTGGCCGCGGCGCTGCTGCTGGTGCTCGCCTCGCCGTTCCTCGGCCTGCGCTTCGGTACGGCCGACGACCGCATCCTGCCGCCGGAGGCGTCCTCCCGGCAGACCCAGGAGGTCATCAGGCGGGCCTTCCCGGCGGAGGAGACCGACGCCATCCAGATCATCTCGAAGGGGGCGACACCGGGCGACGTCCCGGCGTACGCGGTGCGGCTCTCGCGGGTGCCGGGCGTCGCCCAGGTCGACTCCGCGGCCGGCTCGTACGCGGCGGGCCGGCGCGTCGGCGACGGCGACCCGGTCCGCTTCCGCGGCGAGGGCGCGTGGTTGTCGGTCGTGCCGTCCGCCGAGGCGCTGGCGGGCGACCCGGTGCGGCTCGTGGCGGCCGTACGGGCCGTGCCGCCGCCGTTCGAGGTGCTGGTCGGCGGCTACCCGGCCGAGCTGGCCGACTACCGCGCCTCCGTCGTGGACCGCCTGCCGCTGGTGCTCGCGCTCATGCTGGGCGTCACGTTCGCGGTGTTGTTCCTGATGACCCGCAGCCTGGTGCTCCCGCTCAAGGCGACCCTGCTGAACGTCCTCAGCCTCGGCGTCATGTTCGGCGCCGTCGTATGGATCTTCCAGGAGGGCCACCTGTCCGGCCTGCTCGGTTTCACCCCGACCGGCACGCTCGACCCGAGCATCCCGATCCTCATGCTCTGCGTCGCCTACGGCCTGTCGATGGACTACGAGGTCTTCCTGCTGTCCCGGATCAAGGAGGAGTACGACCGGACGGGCGACACCGCGCGGGCCGTCGCCACCGGCCTGCAACGCGGCGCGCCCCTGATCGCCGCGGCGGGCGGCATCCTGGCGCTCACGTTCGCCGCCTACGCCACCGCGCGCGTGGTGTTCGTGCAGATGCTGGGGGTCGGCATGGCGGTGGCGGTGCTGGCGGACGCCACCGTGATCAGGGCGGTGCTGGTGCCGAGCCTGATGCGCCTGGCCGGGCCGCTCAACTGGTGGCCGCGAGGTCGAGCGACCACATCTCCTCGGTGACCTCGGCGCCGTTCTCCGTGCCCTTCTGCGCCGACTCCAGCTCGAACCCGGCCGCCTGGTAGATGCGCCGCGCGCTCACCAGGCAGTCGCGCGTCCACAGCGTGATCCGCCCGTAGCCCCTGTCCCTGGCGTGGCGCAGGCACTCGGCCACCAGGCGCCGCCCGATCCCCAGCCCCCGCGCCGACGGCTCGACCAGCAGCATGCGCAGCTTGGCCGTCGTGTCGTCCTGGTGCACGCAGAACACGCAGCCGGCGCGTTCGCCGTCCGCCTCGGCGATCCAGCCGGCGTCGCGGGCGGGGTCGTAGGCGCCCACGATCCGGGCCACGAGCTGCTCGAAGTCGGTGCCCCATCCGTACTCGGCGCTGTAGAGCGCGCCGTGGCGGTAGGCGACCCAGCCCAGGTCGCCGGTGCGCGGGGGCCTGATCACGTACGAACGGTCAGAGCCCTCCCCGAGCAGCCGCCTGATCGTGGCCATGCTGCCGACCAGCAGCGCCCGGTCCTCCTCGGGCAGGCCGCCGAGCAGGCGCTCGATCTCCTCGGCCGAGCGGCGGTCGAGGCCGGCGAAGGTGGCGGCGCCGGCCGCGGTCAGCCGTACGAGCTGTTTGCGGGCGTCGGCGGCCGACCGCTCGCGGGTGATCAGCCGGTCGCCCTCGAATCGGGTCAGGATCCGGCTCAGGTAGCCCGCGTCCAGGTCGAGCAGGCCGCGCAGCTCCCCGGTCTCCATGCTCTCGGCGTGCGCGAGCTCGAACAACACCCGCACCTCGGTCAGCGAGTAGGGCGAGTCGAGCATGCCCGCCTGGAGGACGCCGATCACTTTCGTATAGAACCGGTTGAAGGCTCTGATCTCAGAAACCCTTGCCTCCGTCAACGAACTCATTGCCACAGTCAACCATAAGAAGGATCCCATTGTGAAGCTGTACATAGGCGGTTACGGTCCCGGCATCTTCACGGTCGGCGGCGAGCTGACCCGCGTGGCCTCGCCGTCGTTCCTGGCCGCGCACCCCACCCTGCCGGTGCTGTACGCCGCCGGCGAGCTGGAGCGCGGCTGGCTCACCGCCTACACCACCCAGGGCGCCCTTTCCCCGCTGGACGAACGGCCCAGCGAGGGCGACAGCCCGTGCCACGTCGCCGTGCACCCCTCGGGCAGCCTGCTGGCCGCGGCCAACTACGGCGACGGCACCGCCAGCCTGCACCGCCTGGACGAGCGGGGCGCCTTCACCGGCGACCCGATCGTCCTGCGGCACGTGGGCTCGGGCCCGGACATCGACCGCCAGGCCGGCCCGCACGCCCACCAGTGCGTCTTCCACGACGACGTGCTGCACGTCGCCGACCTCGGCACCGACGAGATCCGCCGCTACCGCCTGGACGGCGCCCCGCTCGACCCGATCACCCTGGCCCCGGGCAGCGGCCCGCGCCACCTCGCCTTCGACGGCGACCGCCTGTACGTGGCCGGCGAGCTGGACGGCACCGTGACCCTCGTCGAGGGCGAGCGCCGCACCGTCGTCCCCGCCTCCCGCGACAGCGGCCAGAACTTCCCCTCCCACCTCCAGCTCGACGGCGACTTCGTCTACGTCGCCAACCGCGGGCCCAACACGGTCTCGGTGCTGCGCGCCGCCGACCTGTCCCCGGTGGCCGAGGTGCCCTCCGGCGGCGACTGGCCCCGGCACTTCGCCATCACCGGCGACCGCCTGTACGTCGCCAACCAGAACTCCGGCGAGGTCATCGTGTTCACGCTCAAGGACGGCGTGCCGGAACCCGCCGGGCAGGCGTACGAGGTGCCCAGCCCGGCCTGCGTGCTGCCCGTGTGACAGGCCGGGCCCGGTGGCGCAGCCGGGCCCGGAGCCGCAGGTCGTACGGGGGGTCGGCGGGAGTCGCCGGTCGTGTAAGAAGTTGGCCAAGTCACGGCCCGGTCCGGCGCCGGGCCGTGGACGATGGCGGGGTGCGCAAGATCCTGTTGCTTCTCGCCCTGCTGATCGCCGTCCTGCCGGCCGCGGCCTGCGGCGGTCCACCCGTACGCCCCGCGCCGCCCGCGCCGCCCGCGCCGTCCGCGCCCCGGCCCCCGGAGCCCAGCCTGGAGCCCAGCCCGGAGCCGACGGCGGTGGACGCCGCGCAGTCGTGGCGGATCACCACCCGCGGGGCCGACCACGAGATCGAGGGCTACGCCGACCACGTCAGCGTGCTGCCCGGCGAGCGTTTCGGCCTGCGCGTCTCCACCACCGCGCCGCGCTTCACCGCCAGCGCCTTCAGGATGGGCGCGCACCCGGTCAAGGTGTGGGAGTCGTCCCAGGTCAAGGGGGTACGCCAGCCCCCGGCCAGAACCGTGCACGGCACGGTGACCGCCGCCCACTGGAAACCCTCGCTCACCGTGGACACCGGCGGCTGGGCGGAGGGCGCGTACCTGATCAGGCTCGACGCCTCCACCGGCGCCCAGCGGTACGTGCCCGTCACGGTGCGCTCGGCCTCCACCCGGGGCCGCGTGGTGCTGGTGAACGCGGTCACCACCTGGCAGGCGTACAACCTGTGGGGCGGACGCAGCCTGTACCTGGGGCCGGGCGGCTTCGCCGACCGCTCGCGCGCGGTCACCTTCGACCGCCCGTACGACGGGGGCGGCGCCCGCCTGTTCCTCGACTTCGAGCAGTCGGCGCTGGCCGTGGCCGAACGCAGCAAGGTGCCCCTGGCCTACCTCACGAGCCTCGACCTCGGCCCCGGCGTGCTCGACGGCGCCAAGGCGGTGGTCTCGCTCGGCCACGACGAGTACTGGTCGCCCGCCATGCGCACGGCCGTCACCCGCGCCCGGGACAGCGGGACGAACCTCGCCTTCCTCGGCGCGAACGCCATCTACTGGCGCATCGCGATCCAGGGCAGGACGGTCGCCTGCGACAAGGAACGGCTGTGCCCGCTGTGGCGGGACTCCCGCCCGGAGAGCGCCCTGGTGGGTCAGATGTACGACTGCTTCCCGGCCCAGGGCGCCTACACGGTCAGCAGGCCCGGCCACTGGATCTTCGCGGGCACCCGGGGGCGGCGTTTCCCCGGCATGGTCGGCCCGGAGACCGACAAGGTCTCGCGGGGCTCGCCGAAGGGCGTCGAGGTGCTGGCCGACTCGCCCTTCTCGTGCTCGGGACGGACGACGACGTCGCAGAGCACGTACTACACGGCGCCGAGCGGGGCCGGGGTGTTCGCGTCGGGCACGATGCGCTGGGTGTGCGCGATGCGCGGCAAGAAGTGCGGCCACGGCGTCCCCGAGTCGGCGGCCGCCTTCACCCGCCGCGCGACCACGAACGTGCTGACCCGCTTCGCCGCCGGCCCGGCCGCCGAACACTCCGCCGGAGAACACCCGGCCGCCGAACACCCGCCCGCCGAACACCCCGCGCCGGCTCCCCATCGCGCTGCCCGGGATCACGCGGGACCGCCTAGGGGTGCCGCTCGCGCAGGATCTCCTCCAGCCGCTTCTTGATCTCCCGCTCGGCCGGCTCCTTGCGTACGCCGAGGTCGGCGAGGGCCTGCACCACCGGGCCCTCCTCCAGGGAGAGCACGCCGAGCAGCAGGTGCTCGGTGCCGACGTAGTTGTGCCCGAGGCGCAGGGCCTCGCGCAGGGTCAGCTCCAGCGCCTTGGCGCTCTGTGCGGCGAACGGCAGGGTGACCGGCGACTGTCCGCCCCCGGGGCCCATGGCGGCCGTGACGGCCTCCCTGACCGCCTCGGGGGAGGCGCCGAGCGTCGCCATGGTGGCGGCGGCCAGCGCCTCCGGCACGTGCAGCAGCCCGAGCACCAGGTGCCCGACCTCGATGTGGTCGTGTCCCGAGAGCCGCGCCTCCTCCTGCGCCTTGACCACCGCGACCCGCGCCTTGTCGGTGTACCGGGCGTAGTTGCGCAGGTCGTCGGCGAGCGAGCCGCTCTCCTTGGCCACGAACCGCTTCTGCGCGGCCTGCTTGGTGACGCCCATGCTGCGCCCGATCTCCGTCCAGGAGGCGCCGGAGTGGCGGGCGTGGTCCACGAAGTGGCCGATCAGGTGATCGGCCACGTCCCCCAGGTGCTCGCCCAGCGTGACGGCGTCGGAGAGCTGCCCGAGGGGGTCGCCGTCGGGGTGACGGCTCTTGATGGCGGCGATGAGGTCGTCGAGACGTACGGTTGCATCCATGCGTCAACCATAGGTTGACGATTCTCCAGCGTCAACCCTTGGTTGACGGTCGACGCTGGGGACTGGTCGGCCCCGCGTTTCCGCCAGGCGCGTCTGACTGAGCGCCTGAGAGGGGGATGTCAGGCCGTTTCATGCTTAATCCAGATCTGCCGTATGTCTGTGCCGCCGAGACCGCCGGGCCAGAATGGCCCGCATGCCTACGATGCCCGAAGATCACGTTGAGACCGCGAACCCCTCCGCACTCAACGCCTATGACATGATCGCCGAGGGGTACACGGCCGAGAACGAGACGAGCCTCGCGAACGCGTACTACGAGCGGCCCGCGATGCTGGAGCTGGCCGGGGACGTGACCGGAAGGCGGATTCTCGACGCCGGCTGCGGCTCGGGGCCGCTGTTCGCCGCGCTGCGCGATCGAGGCGCCATCGTCACCGGCATCGACGCGAGCGCCGGGATGCTGGAGCAGGCCCGACGCCGGCTGGGCGCCGACGCGGAGCTGCTGGTCGCCGACCTGGCCGGCCCGCTGCCCTTCCCCGACGAGGCGTTCGACGACGTCACCGCGTCCCTGGTGCTGCACTACCTGGAGGACTGGGGGCCGACACTGGCCGAGCTGCGACGCGTGCTGAAGCCTGGCGGCCGACTCCTCGTCTCGGTCGACCATCCCTTCTCCGGCGTCCTCTTTCAGCACATGGCCGGGGAAAAGCCCAACTACTTCGAGACCCGCAGCCGGACCGAAGAATGGACCATGGGTGGGCAGACCGCCCAGTTGAAGTTCTGGAACCGGCCGCTGCACGCGATGACCGACGCCTTCACCGTGGCGGGCTTTCGCATCAGCGTCATCAGCGAACCGCCGTTCGTGCCGGAGGCCCGGGAACTGTTCTCCGAGGAGCTCCGCGGGATCGAGCCCACCCGTACGAGGTTCCTGTGCTTCTTGTTCTTCGTTCTCGAAGCCGGCCAGGCGGGCCGATCTGATCCGCCAAGATCGAATTAGTGGGGTTTCAGCGCCTATCGCCCGGGTTAGATCAAGTCCAGGAGGTGGGTCGGCAGCTTGAGAAGGCGGCGCAGGTCAGCGACCTCCAGCGGCGGCGTCGACGGCCCCGGCCGATGCCCGGTGACAGGCATTTCCAGGAGCCGCATGATCGCCCGTCCGACGAAATCCTCCGCGGCTCGCGTTTGGTCTAGACCACTGAGCGCCCCTCCGGGCACAATGCGAGCTGTCACCGAGCAATGGTTCGTGAACCCCATCGGGAGGAACCCGCCATGCGTATAGGAGTGCTCACCGGAGGCGGAGACTGTCCGGGTCTCAACGCCGTCATCAGGGCCGTGGTGCGTAAGGGGGTGAGCACGTACGGCCATGAGTTCGTGGGGTTCCGCGACGGGTGGCGCGGTCCCCTGGAGGGCGACACCATGCCGCTGGACATCCGGGCCGTACGGGGCATCCTGCCGCGGGGGGGCACCATACTCGGTTCCTCCCGTACCAACCCGATCAAGATCGAGGGCGGCGTCGACCGCATCAAGGAGAACCTCGCCACCACCGGCGTCGACGCGCTGATCGCCATCGGCGGCGAGGACACGCTCGGCGTCGCCAAGCAGCTCTACGACCGCGGCGTCAAGGTCGTGGGCGTGCCGAAGACCATCGACAACGACCTGTCCGGCACCGACTACACCTTCGGCTTCGACACCGCGGTCAACATCGCGATGGAGGCCATCGACCGGCTGCACACCACCGCCGAGTCCCACCACCGCGCGCTGATCTGCGAGGTCATGGGCCGCCACGCGGGCTGGATCGCGCTGCACGCGGGCATGGCGGGCGGCGCGAACGTGATCCTCATCCCCGAGAAGCCCTTCGACATCGACCGGGTCTGCGAGTACGTCGAGTCCCGCTTCCGCACCCGCTACTCGCCGATCATCGTCGTGGCCGAGGGCGCCCACCCCGTCGAGGGCCAGATGGAGCTGCAGACCGGCACCCTCGACGCGTTCGGGCACGTACGGCTCGGCGGCATCGGCGAGATGCTGGCCAAGGAGATCGAGAAGCGCACCGGCAAGGAGGCCCGTACGACCGTGCTCGGCCACATCCAGCGCGGCGGCACCCCGACGGCCTACGACCGGGTGCTGGCCACCAGGTTCGGGCTCCAGGCGATCGACGCCGCGCACGAGGGCGACTTCGGCACGATGGTCGCGCTGCGCGGCACCGACATCGTACGGGTCGGCCTCGACGAGGCGACGGCCGAGCTGAAGACCGTGCCGGCGTCCAGGTATTCGGAGGCCGAGGTGTTCTTCGGCTGAGGTGTCTTTCGGCTGGCTGAAAGCGGCTTGCAAGCGCCCGGCCGTACTTTCTGGGCAGCGGGGTTACCGCTACGAAACCCCCCTCAGGGTACGGCTTGCGGCGCAGCGAGTCGGCGGCCCACTTGGTGCCGCAAGCCGTACCTAGGACATAGATCAACCGCGGGGCGTGCCGAAGAGATCCACCTCCGGCGCGCCCCCGTCGCGTGCGGCCAGACGGGCCCGGAACTCGGCCTCGTGGCGCAACTCCTTCTCCGACGGCGACAGGATGAAGGTGAGCAGCAGGCCCACGGTGATCACGCTGATCCCGACGATCAGCGGCAGCAGGAAGTCGATGGCCTTGGCGCCCGGCACCTGGACCATGCCGGCGTTCAGCTCGACGGACATCGCGTACATGCCGGTGTAGTACATGCCCGAGACGGCCACGCCCATGACCAGCGCCGCGCCGCCGATCCTGAGCACGCCCTCGACCCGCAGCGCGAACCACAGCGCCACCGTCGCGGCGGCCACGGCGATCAGCACGGAGAGCGTCACCATGGCGGCGTCGTAGCGGACGTGGCCCGACAGGTTCATGGCGGCCATGCCCAGGTAGTGCATGCCCGCGATGCCGAGTCCGGTGAGCACGCCGCCGCCCAGCAGGCGGCTCCCGCGCCGCGCGCCGCCGTACGCGGCCAGGAACAGTCCCATCCCGACGACCGCGACGGCGACGACCGCCGAGGCGGCGGTGAGCGGGACGTCGTACCGGATCACCGAGCCGCGCACCGAGAAGCCGAGCATGCCGATGAAGTGCATCGTCCAGATGCCCGTGCCGCCGATCGCGAAGGCCGCTCCCACCAGCCAGAACCGGCTCTCGCCGCCGTCGGTCAGCCGGGCGCGGTCGGTCAGCAGCAGCCCCAGCATCGAGCCGACGCCGGACATGGCGTACGCGAGGACAGGGGTCAGGAGCCCCAAGGAGAAGTGGTCGATCGGCGACATGTCACCATCCATCCCTCGCTCACTGATAGGGAGTATGGGCAAAGCCTCTGACGGGCCGCAACAGCCGCGTCCACGGCTGCAGGAACCTGCAGCGCCGCCTATCTCCGGGGCGCCCGCATCATCTGCTGCTGCTGCTGCCGGGCACGCGCGGCGGCCGGCGGCGCGGGGTAGGCCAAGGGCTGCTGCTGGGCGGTGCGCCGGCGCAGCTCCAGGCGGGCGACCAGCTCGGCGTCCTCGTGCAACTCCTCCGCCGAGGGCGCGAGGATCACCATGAGCAACATGGTCAGCGTGATCAGGCTGATCACGGTCATCAGGGGGACGAGGAAGTCGAGGGCGTCGGCGCCGGTGACCATGCCGGGCTCGGCGTCGACGGTGACGTGCATGGAGTACATGCCGGTGTAGTGCATGCCCGAGACGGCCACGCCCATGACCATCGCGGCGCCGGTGATCCAGACCGGCTTCCTGACCCGCAGCGTGAACCAGAGCGCGACGGTCGCGGCCACGACGGCGATGCCCACGGAGGCGGCCACGATCGTGCGCTCGTAGGAGACGTGGGCGCTCATGTTCATGGCGTACATGCCGAGGTAGTGCATGCTGGCCACGCCGAGCCTGGTGAGCAGGCCGCCGCCGAGCAGCGCCAGGGCCCGGCCGCGGCCGTAGGAGACCAGGAACAGGCCGGTGCCGACCACCACGATGGCCACGGCGGCCGAGGCGATGGTGAGCGGCACGTCGTACTTGATCTGCGTGCCCTCCACCTCGAAGCCCATCATCGCGACGAAGTGCATGACCCAGATGCCGGTGCCGCCGATGGAGATCGCCGCGCCGATCAGCCAGCGCATCCGCGCACCGCCGCGGCTCGCGTGGGCCTGAGCTGTGAGCCGCAGTCCGAGCATCGAACCCAGGCACGACATCAGGTACGCGAGCACCGGGGTGAGCGGTCCGTGGGTGAAATGATTAACAGCGGTCATATATCGACATTCCTTGTGATTAGGGGTTCACGGATTGTGGCATCCGCCCTGTCCCTTTCGCATGGATACCGCAACTATCTGTCAACCGCGATGTCGGAAAACATGAAAAGGACTCATGGGTATCGAGGGCCCGTTCTGGCGCGCGATCGCGGTCTTCCGCGTCGCGTCGCTCGTGTACGCCGCCGTGCTGATGGCCCAGTACCGGGGCTACGAGGAGCCGGTCATCGGCTGGCTGGTGATCGCCGTGATGGCGTTGTGGACGGCCGGGGCCACGTACGCGTACGCGGCCGAGGGGCTGCGCCGGTGGCCGCTGCTGACGATCGACCTGCTGGTGGCCCTGGCCTGCCTGCTGGCCTCGCCGTACGTGGAGGGCGTCCGGCAGGGCGCGGCCGGCACCATGCCGGTGCCCGCCACCTGGGTGGCCGCGCCGGTCCTGGCCTGGGCCGTCCACGGCGGCCGGCGCGCGGGCGCGGTGGCCGCGGGCGTGGTCGCCGCCGCGGACCTGTGGTTGCGCGCGCGTTCCCCGGACGCGCCCGTGATGCTCAACGGAGCCGTCCTGCTGTTCCTGGCGGGCGTGGTGGTCGGGCACGTGGCCCGGCTGGCCAAGGAGGCCGAGGAACGTATGCAGCGCGCGGCCGAGATGGAGGCCGCCCAGCGCGAACGCGACCGGCTGGCCCGCGACATCCACGACTCGGTGCTCCAGGTGCTCGCCCTGGTCCAGCGGCGCGGCCGGCAGATCGGCGGCGAGGCGGCCGAGCTGGGCCGCCTGGCCGGTGAGCAGGAGGCCGCCCTGCGCGAGCTGATCGCCTCCCGGCCCGCCCCGACCGGCTCCACGGACCTGCGCTCCCTGCTCATGCGGCACGGCTCGCCGCTGGTGACGGTCTCCACCCCGGCCACGCCGCTCGTCCTGCCCACGCCGGCCGCCGAGGGCGCCGCGGCCGCCGTCCGGGCCGCCCTGGACAACGTACGGGAGCACTGCGGCGCGGACGCGCGGGCCTGGGTGTTCGCCGAGTCGTGCGACGACGTCGTCATGGTGACCGTACGGGACGAGGGGCCCGGCATCCCCGAGGGCCGCCTGGAACGGGCCGCCGCCGAGGGCCGGCTCGGCGTCGCCCAGTCCATCCGCGGGCGCGTCGCCGACCTGGGCGGAACGGTCACCGTCACCTCCGCGCCGTCCGGGACGGAGATCGAGATCAGCCTCCCATGCGAATAGGGCGGATCAGGGACGCGAACGAGGGGCGGGTGGGCGCGGATAGGGACGCGGACCGGGGGCCGGTGGGCGCGGTTAGAGTGGCGTCATGGTGCGGGTCATGGTCGTGGACGACCACCCCATGTGGCGCGACGGCGTGGCCAGGGATCTGTCCGAGGCCGGCTACGAGGTCGTGGCGGTGGTGGGGGAGGGGCGGCAGGCGATCCGCGCGGCCGCGGCCGTACGCCCCCAGGTCGTGGTGCTGGATCTCCACCTGCCCGACATGTCCGGCGCGGAGGTCGCCGCGGGGCTGGCCGGAGCCGAGCCCGCGCCGAAGGTCCTGGTGTTGTCGGCCAGCGCCGAGCAGGACGACGTGCTGGAGGCGGTCAAGGCCGGCGCGTGCGGATATCTGGTGAAGTCGGCGAGCAGGGAGGAGTTCCTCGACGCCGTCCGGCGCACCGCCGACGGCGACGCGGTCTTCACGCCGGGCCTGGCCGGGCTCGTCCTGGGGGAGTACCGGCGGCTGGCCGCACGCCCGGCGGCGGCGGCCGACGGCGGCCCCCGGCTGACCGAGCGCGAGACGGAGGTGCTCAGGCTGGTCGCCAAGGGCCTGACCTACCGCCAGGTCGCCGACCGCCTGGTGCTCTCGCACCGCACGGTCCAGAACCACGTGCAGAACACTCTGAGCAAGCTCCAGCTGCACAACCGGGTGGAACTGGTCCGATATGCGATCGAGCAGGGCCTCGACGCGGACTAAACTCGATGGGTCGCGGCGTTGCCTTCCTACGGCCGCGCTTTCCCCGTCTTCCCGGAGGTTCCACCATGACGATGTCCGCCCTGGGCGAGCCATGCGTTCTGCTCAAGCTGGGCGAGATCGTTCTCAAGGGCAAGAACCGCGAGCTGTTCGAACGCCGCCTGATCGACAACATCCGCTTCGCGCTCAAGGATCTCGACCTCAAGACGGACGTACGCCGCCGCCACGGCGTCATCGCGATCTTCCTGCCCCAGGGGTCGGGTGTCGAGCGGGCCGACGCCGTGGCTCAGCGGGTCGCCGACGTGCCCGGCCTGGTGTGGATTCACCGCGCCTGGCAGGTGGCCAAAGACCCGGACACCGTGGTCAAGGCCGGTCTCGAACTGATCCGCGACAGTGAGGAGGTCCGGCGCGGCGCGCGCTTCGCGGTGCGCTCCCGCCGCCGCGACAAACGTTTCCCGCTGCGTTCCAACGAGCTCGACCGGCTTGTCGGCGGCGCGATCAACGACGAGTACAACCTGCCCGTCGACCTGAAGAACCCCGAGCTGACCGTCTTCATCGAGGTCGACAGGGACGAGGTGTTCATCTTCACCGGCGGCATCCCCGGCCAGGGCGGCCTGCCGGTCGGCAGCAGCGGCCGGGCGCTGGTGCTCATGTCGGGCGGCATCGACTCGCCGGTGGCGGCCTACCGGATGATGAAGCGCGGCCTGCACGTCGACTTCCTGCACTTCTCCGGCATCCCGTTCACCACCTCCGAGTCGATCTACAAGGCGTACGCGCTGGTCAGGAAGCTCGACCGGTTCCAGGGGCGGTCGCGCCTGTGGGTGGTGCCGTTCGGCAAGGCGCAGCAGTCGATCCGCACCTCCGGCCAGGACCGCCTGGCCGTGATCGCCCAGCGGCGGCTCATGCTGAAGACGGCCGAAGAGGTCGCCCACCGCATCCGCGCCGGCGCGCTGATCACCGGCGACGCGCTCGGCCAGGTCTCCTCCCAGACCCTCGCCAACATCACCGCCCAGGACAATGCGGTCGAGCTGCCGATCCTGCGCCCGCTGGTGGGCTGGGACAAGACCGAGATCATGGCCGAGGCCCGGCGCATCGGCACGCTGGAGATCTCGGAGCTGCCCGACGAGGACTGCTGCTCCCTGCTGGCTCCCAAGCGTGCCGAGACCCGGGCCAAGATCGAGGACCTCAAGCAGATCGAGAAGCGGCTCGACGCCGAGGAGCTGTGCGTCCAGCTCGCCGACTCGATCCAGGAGTACAAGCTGTAGCTCAGGCCGCGTCGACCCTGAACGGGTCGTGCTCGGCCAGCAGCTTGTCCAGCCTGGCCTGGTCCACGCGGTTGGTCACCTCCGACAACTCCTGCCGGTCGCGTACGACCTTGCACAGGTTGACCGTGGAGGTGACCACGTACAGCAGGCCGAGTGCGAGGAACGCCCTGATCCAGCCGGAGGCCGGCAGGTAGATCAGGGCGATCACCACGGACGACACGGAGACGGCGAACGACAGGATCGCCTGGACGTAGAACGCGGTGGTCTGCGTGGGGCGGATGGGCTTGCTCATGGGCCAATCGTGACTCCGCAGGCCAGGCCGCCGCATGGGGTGCCGTACTCAAGTTACTCCTGAGTACGCAAGGCCCCGCCCCAGCCCCGGGCGCGGGGCGTGGGCGGGCCGATGGCAGGATGGCCCAAGACGCGAGATCGGTGAGGGGAGTGATCGTGGAGGAGTCGCGCCTGCCTCCAGGCCAGTACGTCCCGCGCGGCCGACCCGTGATCCACTACGGCAGGGTGCCCTCGTTCAAGCCGGAGAGCTGGGACTTCCGCGTCTTCGGCGCCACGGCCTCCGGCGAGGAGCACTGCCTGACCTGGACGGACTTCGAGCTGCTGCCCAGAGTCACGCGCCTGGCCGACTTCCACTGCGTCACCAAGTTCTCCCTCATGGCCAACGAATGGCGGGGCGTCACCCCGGCCACGATCATGGAGCTGGCGCCGCCCGACCCCGGTGTGCGCCACGTCATGATCTGGGCCGAGTACGGCTACAGCGCCAACCTCCGCATGTCCGACTTCGCCGCCCCCGACACCCTGTTCGCCACCGAACTGGACGAGAAGCCGCTCAGCGCCGACCGCGGCTACCCGCTGCGCATCGTGGTCCCCCACCTGTACGCCTGGAAGAGCGTCAAATGGGTGCGCGGCATCGAATACCTCCTGGAGGACCGGCGCGGTTTCTGGGAGGAGCGCGGCTACCACAACCTGGCCGATCCCTGGCGCGAACAGCGTTACTCCTACCAGGAGGAACCCGGCGAGGGCCCGCCGTAGACTTCACTCAGGGTTTTCACCCGAACACGGTGGGTTATTGGCTACGGTTTCCCGCATGCAGACCACCGCTTGCGTGGCGCTCTCCCTTCTGCTTTTCGCCCTCGGCTACGCCTGCGCCAGGACGCGCCGCCATGCGCTCCCCGAAGGCGACAGGAAGGACAAAGCGGCCTTCACCGCGTTGCACGTCGCGGCGATGGCCGCCCCCGCCCTGAGAGCCGGGCTCGACCGCGAGTCGGCGCGCAAGGCCGTACGCCATCTGCGCACGCTGCTCGGCACCCGCGCCGTCGCGATCACCTCCACCGACGCCGCGCTGGCCTGGGACGGCCCCTGCACCGACGACGTGCTCACCTACGCCCGCACGACGCTGGCCGCCGGGCGCGCGCAGGTGTTCGCCGGGGAGCCGTACGGGGCCGTCGTCGTGCCGCTGACCGTCGACGGCACGGTCGTGGGCACGCTGGCCGCCTTCGACGAGGAAGTCAGCGCGACGCTCGTGCGTACGGTGACCGAGCTGGGCCGCTGGGTGTCGGGGCAGCTGGAGCTCGCCGCCCTGGCCGCCTCCCGCCGCCGGGCGCTTGAGGCCGAGATGCGCGCGCTGCGCGCCCAGATCTCGCCCCACTTCGTCTACAACGCCCTGACCACGATCGCCTCGTTCGTCCGTACGAACCCCAAACGGGCCCGCGACCTGCTGCTCGACTTCGCCGACTTCTCCCGCTACGCCCTGCGCAGGGCCCACGACTTCACCACCCTGGCCGACGAGCTGACCTGCGTCGACCGGTACCTGCTGCTGGAACGGGCCCGCTTCGGCGACAAACTGCGCTTCAGCATGCAGGTCGCGCCCGAGGTGCTGCCGGTGCCGGTGCCGTTCCTGTGCCTGCAACCCCTCGTGGAGAACGCGATCAAGCACGGCATGCGCGGCCGGCGCGGCGGCGGCGAGGTACGGGTCGTGATCCGCGACGCCGGCCCCGAGGCCCACATCACCGTCGAGGACGACGGCACCGGCATGGACCCCGAGTGCGCCAGGCGCATGCTCGACGGTGAGCCGGCCCGCGAGGGCGGCGGCATCGGCCTGGCCAACGTGGACCTGCGCATGCGCCAGATCTACGGCGACGGCTACGGCCTGGTCGTGGAGACCGCGCTCGGCGAGGGCACCAAGGTGCGGCTGCGCGTACCGAAGACACAAATTAGCGCATTGTAGTCGTTTCTTTACGCAGGGCTGGCGTGTCGCTTGTGACCTTTGCTTTCATAGGCCAGCGTGGAGGCCATGCTGAGGGTCCTGGCGGTCGACGACGAAGTGCCCGCTCTTGAGGAGCTGGCCTATCTGTTGCGCCAGGACTCGAGAATCGAACACGTCGCGACCGCGGCCGACGGCGTCACCGCGCTGCAGGACATGGTCCAGATGATCGGCGGCGGCGAGCGGCTCGACGGGATCTTCCTCGACATCAGGATGCCGGGCCTGGGCGGGCTCGACCTCGCCCGGCTGGTCGGCGGCTTCCCCAGTCCGCCGAAGCTGGTGTTCGTCACGGCGCACGAGGAGTGCGCGGTGCAGGCGTTCGAGCTGGAGGCCGTCGACTACCTGCTCAAGCCGGTCCGGGCCGAGCGCCTGTCGGAGGCGGTCAGGAGGCTGGAGGCGGCCTCGGCGCCGCCCGCCGAACCGGCCCAGGACGACGTGATCCCGGTAGAGCTGGGCGGGCGCACCAGGTTCGTGCCGCAGCAGGCCGTCTGGTTCGCCGAGGCCAAGGGCGACTACGTACGCCTGCACACCGTCGACGGCAGCTACCTCGTGCGCATGTCGCTGGCCGCGCTCGAACGCCGCTGGTCGGAGGCCGGGTTCATCCGCGTCCACCGCAGCACGCTGGTCTCGGCGCGGCACGTCAGCGAGCTGCGCTTCGAGGGCGGCCGGGTGACGCTCACCGTCGGCACCGAGACCCTCCAGGTCAGCCGCCGGCACAGCCGCCAGGTCCGCGAGCAACTCGTCCGCCAGCACCGCGGCGTCTTCTCCTGACCTCACCCGCCCGTCCCCGACCAACGGCCCCCTGACGGCCCTGTACGGCCCCCTGCGCCCCCAGGACGCGGGGGCTGGTGCGTTCGGGCGGGCGTGAAGCTGGGCGTGCCGACGTCGTGCCCGGCGGGGCGCCGGGTCTGGTAGCGGTGTCGCTATGGTAAAGATTTCCCAGGTCACGCGGGTACGGACCCGCCATGGGCCGGGCGGACGACGGCCGGCAGGCAGCCGCCGGGCCCCGGGAGGACCCACGAAGCTACCGCTCGTCGCTCACGGAAGACCGCTCGCCGGATGACCGCTCTCCGTATGGCGATGACTACAGACCGTTCGACGCGCTGACCGTAAACAGGGTTTCGCGCACAAGATCGCGACCGTAGTGTTTCCGCATCAGAAGCCACCCGGCGCATCGGGGGGGACGGGCCGCAAGGCCCAAGTAAGGGCCTGATGCGCCGGCTTCACCGGTGACCGCGCAGGTCACCTCGGCTGTCGGGCCCTTGACCGGGGGGTGGGGCCCGCCTGCCGATCAGGTGAGGGGGCGCCTGCGGAGGCCACGGACCCCGGCCCCGCGATCCGGCCTTCGGGGGCGGCCGGATCGCGAGAGCAGGCGCCCCTATCACGATTGACGACCGGGCTTGCTCTTCATCCCCGTTACGGGGGAAAAGCCGGGTCAGTCCTCGTCGCGGAGCTTCTTCAGCAGCTCGATGTCCTCGCGGTGCTTGTCGGCCTTGCCTGGCGTCTCGATGCAGATCGGCACACCCGCCACCGCCGGATGACGCATGAGCTCGGCGAACGGCCGGGCGCCGATGTGGCCCGCGCCGATGTTCTCGTGGCGGTCCTTCTTGGCCCCGCACACGTCTTTGGAGTCGTTGGCGTGGATGAGCTTGAGCCGGCCGGGCGCGATGGCGTGGAGCGCGTCGAACGTCTCCCGCACCCCGCCCTCGGCGGCCAGGTCGTGACCGGCGGCGAAGGCGTGGCAGGTGTCGAGGCAGACGCAGGCCCGCGGGTGCCAGTCGAGCGCGGCGAGATAGGGCTCCAGATCCTGGACGGTCGCGCAGAGCATCGCACCCTGGCCCGCCATCGGCTCCAGCAGCAGGTCGGGGCCGCCGTCGGGGATCTCCTCCAGCAGCGGCAGCAGCGTCTCGCGCACCTGCCGCAGCGCGTCGTCGCGCGACTGGGTGACGGCCGAGCCGGTGTGGACCACGACCCCCTTGGCGCCGGTCTCGACGCCGCGCCGCAGCGTGTGGCGGACGACCGCGATGGAGTTGGCCAGCGTCTCGGGGCTGGGTGAGCCGAAGTTGACCAGGTAGGGCACGTGGATGAAGGCGTCGACGCCGGACTCGGCCAGCTTGGCGTCCTCGGCGGGCTTGCCGTCGTTGAGCGCCCAGCCGCGCGGGTTGGTGACGAACACCTGGACCATCTCGGCGCCGATCTCGGCCATGTACTTCAGACCGCCGGTCGCCAGGCCGCCGGTGACGGACACGTGTCCGCCGATCAGGGATGTGGGGCTCATGATGGCTCCCAGTGTAGGCGCAGCTCAGGGCGGCCCGGCCGGGGCGTGGTTGGAGCATGACACGAAAAGTCCTGGCCATCCCGTTGCGTACTTGGGAGTTCTCACGGATGGACCGGGGAGCAGGCCCCTGTGTGTACTGCTGACATGCCCAACTCGTTGGCCGGGTTCAACCGGCGGCCGCGGGCGGAGGCGGAGGCGGAGCTGCTGGCCTGCTGCGCCTCCCGCGCCTTCGCCGCGGCCGTGGCCGTCCGCAGGCCGTACACCGGCCGCGAACGGCTGGCCGAGACCGCCGAGGCGGCCGTGCGCGCGCTGGAGTGGCCCGACGTGCTGGAGGCGCTGGCCGCCCACCCGAGGATCGGGGAACGCGCGCCCGGGGACGCCAGGGAGTCGCGCTGGTCCCGCCAGGAACAGGCGGGCGCGGGTGAGGGCGGTGCCGGGCTGCGGGAGGCGCTGGCCGACGGGAACCGCGCCTACGAGGAGCGGTTCGGGCATGTCTACCTGGTGTGCGCCACCGGGCTGAGCGGGGCCGAGCTGCTGGCCCGGCTGCGCGCGCGCCTGGGCAACGACGAGGAGACCGAACGCGGCGTCGTCCGCGACGAACTGGCGAAGATCACCCGGCTCCGGCTGGGGAAGCTCATGGAGGAGGAGGGGAGATGAGCTTCTCGACGCACGTCCTGGACGCGGTCACCGGCAGGCCGGCCGCCGGCGTCGGCGTACGGCTGGAGCACGGGGGCCGCGTGCTCGCGCGGGGCAGCACCGACGACGACGGCCGGATCGGGGGCTGGGAGACCGGGGAAGGCGTGCACCGCGTGGTCTTCGACACCGGCGCCTACCTGGCCGACACCTTCTACCCCGAGGTCGTCATCGCCTTCACCGTGTCCGACCCGGAGGCGCACCACCACGTGCCGCTGCTGCTCAGCCCGTACGCGTACTCCACCTACCGAGGGAGCTAGATGACCGTCAAGCTCGGCCCCAACCGCTACGGCAAGGCGGAGACCCGGCTCGTCCGCGTGGTACGCGACGGAACGACCCACCACATCAAGGACATCAACGTCAGCTCCTCCCTGTCGGGCGACATGGAAGAGGCGCACCGGACCGGCAGCAACGCCGCGGTCCTGCCCACCGACACGCAGAAGAACATCGTCTACGCCTTCGCCAGGAAACACGGCGTCGAGGAGATCGAGGACTTCGCCCTCTTACTGGCCCGCCATTACGTCTCCGCGTACCCGTCCATCCACCACGCGCGGGTGGAGATCGAGGAGTACGCCTGGAACCGCATCCCGGGCGGGTCGCGGCACTCGTTCGTACGCGACGGGGGCGAGGTGCGCACCTGCGTCGTGCACCACGACGGGGACGGCCGCACCACCGTGGTGTCGGGGCTGACGGACCTGGTCGTGCTGAACTCGACCGGCTCGGAGTTCCACGGCTACATCGTGGACGAGTACACCACCCTCCAGCCGACGACCGACCGCATCCTGGCGACCGCGGTCACGGCCCGGTGGCGGCACGCCGGGGACGGGGAACGCCCGCCGTACGCGCGGGTGCGCGCATGCCTGCTGGACGCCTTCGCCCAGACGCACAGCCTGTCGTTGCAGCAGACGCTGTACACCATGGGCGAGCGCGTGCTGACGACCTGGCCGCAGGTCTGCGAGGTCAGGTTCGCGCTGCCGAACAAGCACCACTTCCTGGTCGACCTGTCGCCGTTCGGCCTGGACAACGAGAACGAGGTCTTCTACGCCGCCGACCGCCCGTACGGGCTGATCGAGGGCAGTGTGCTGCGTGAGGACGCCCCCGACGCGGGATTCGCCTGGGAGTGAGGACGATGGACTTCTTGCGGCCCACCACGTGGGCTGAGGCGCTGGCCGCCAAGGCGGACCGGCCCGGTGCCCTGCCCGTCCAGGGCGGGACCGACGTGATGGTCGAGATCAACTTCGACGTGCGCAGGCCGGAGGCGCTGCTCGACCTCAACCAGGTGGCCGAGCTGCGCGAATGGGACATGACCGACGGGGGCTGCCGGATCGGGGCCGGGGTGACGTACACGACGGTGGTGAACGAGCTGGGCGGCGTGCTGCCGGGGCTCGCGCAGGCCGCGCGTACGGTCGGCTCGCCGCAGATCCGCAACCGCGGCACGGTCGCCGGGAACCTCGGCGCGGCCTCGCCCGCGGGCGACAGCCACCCGCCGCTGCTGGCGGCGGGTGCGGTCGTCGAGGTCGAGTCGCGCGACCGGGGCACCCGGCTGATCCCCGCGGGCGAGTTCTACCTCGGGGTCAAGCGCAACGCGCTGGAGCCGGACGAGCTGATCAGGGCCGTACGCGTCGATCCGGCCCCCGGCCCCCAGTACTTCTCCAAGGTCGGCACGCGCAACGCCATGGTGATCGCGGTGTGCTCGTTCGCGGTCGCCCTGCACCCGGGCGAGCGGCGGGTCGGCACCGGGATCGGCTCCGCCGCGCCCACACCGCCCCCCCCCCCCGAGGCGGAGGACCTGCTGGCCAGGGAGCTGGACTGGACCGCGCCGCTCGACCCCGCGCTGCTGGCCCGCTTCGGCGAGCTGTGCGCGGCCGCCGCCGCGCCGATCGACGACGTGCGCGGCACCGCCGAATACCGGCTGCACGCCGTCGGCGTGATGGCCCGGCGCACACTCACCTGGGCCTGGAACGACCACCTCACGAGGAGGGCGGCCTGATGCGCCTCACCTTCACCGTCAACGACCGCGACGAGACCGTGGACGACGTCTGGGAGGGCGAGAGCCTGCTGTACGTCCTGCGCGAGCGCGTCGGGCTCCCCGGCTCCAAGAACGCCTGCGAGCAGGGCGAATGCGGCTCGTGCACGGTCTACCTGGACGGCCTGCCGGTCTGCCCGTGCCTGGTCGCCGCCGGGCAGGCCGAGGGGCGGCGGGTGCGTACCGTCGAGGGGCTGGCCGACGGCGACCGGCTCGACCCGGTGCAGGAGGCGTTCGCCGAGTGCGGGGCCGTGCAGTGCGGCTTCTGCACCCCGGGCCTGCTCGTCCAGGCCCACGACCTGATCGACCGCGTGCCCCGGCCCTCCGACGCCGAGATCCGCGAGGCGCTGGCGGGCAACCTGTGCCGCTGCACCGGCTACGAGAAGATCCTCGACGCCGTACGGCTGGCCGCGGCCCGGAAGGCGGCCCGATGACCCCGCCGATGACACTGTTGATCGAGAACGTGCACATCGTGCCCGTCGCCGGGCCCGAGATCCCCTCCGGCCACATCGTCGTCGAGGGCGACCGCATCGCCGCGCTCGGCCCCGGCCCCGCGCCGCTGACCCCTGGCGCCCGGCGCGTGGACGGCTCCGGCTGCCTGGCCACCCCCGGCCTGGTCAACACCCACCACCACCTCTACCAGTGGGCCTCGCAGGGGCTGGCCCAGGACGCCACCCTGTTCGAGTGGCTGGTGGCGCTCTACGACGTGTGGGCCGCCATGGACGCCGAGGTCGTCAGGGGCGCCGCCACGGCCGGGCTCGGCTGGCTGGCGCTGGCGGGCTGCACCACCTCCAGCGACCACCACTACGTCTTCCCCAAGGGCAGGGGAGACCTGTTCGCGGCCGGGATCGAGGCGGCGCGGGAGATCGGCGTACGCTTCCACCCGGCGCGCGGCTCGATGGACCGGGGCAGGTCGCACGGCGGGCTGCCGCCGGACGAGGTGGTCGAGGAGCTCGACGACGTCCTGGCCGCGACGGCCGAGGCGATCGACGCCCACCACGACCCCTCGCCGTCCTCGATGGTGCGGGTGGCGGTCGCGCCGTGCTCGTCGTTCTCGGCCAGCGCCCGGCTGATGACCGAGTCGGCCGCCCTGGCCAGGGCCAGGGGCGTACGCCTGCACACCCACCTGGCCGAGACCCTCGACGAGGACGAGCACTGCGTGGAGCAGTTCGGCATGCGTCCCGTCGACTACATGGACAAGCTGGGCTGGCTGGGCCCGGACGTGTGGCTCGCGCACGCCGTGCACCTCAGCGACGGCGACATCGTCAAGCTCGCCCGCACCGGCACGGGCTCGGCCCACTGCCCCTCCTCCAACGCCCGCCTGGGAGCCGGGATCGCCCGCGTGTCGGAGATGTTGCGCCAGGGCGCGAACGTCGGGCTCGGCGTGGACGGCAGCGCCTCCTCCGAGCTGACGTCGCTCGCCGGGGAGATGCGCCAGGCGCTGCTGTTCCAGCGGGCCAGGTACGGCCCCCGCGCGTTGTCGGCCCGCCAGGCGCTGGAGCTGGCCACCCTCGGCGGCGCGCGCAACCTGGGCCGCGAGGCCGAGCTCGGCTCGCTGGAGCCGGGCAAGCTGGCCGACGTCGTCCTGTGGCGGACCGGCGGGCCCTTCGCCGCCGCCGTGGCCGACCCGGTGTGCGCGCTGGTGTTCGGGCCGCCGCCGCCCGTGGCCCTCGTGCTGGTCGGCGGCCGTACGGTGGTCGAGGACGGCGAGCTGCGGACGACGCCCCACGACGCCGCCGGCCGGGCGGGCGCCGACGCGCACCGCAGGCTGACGCGGCTGGCGGCCGAGCACGGGTTCACGGCGGCCAGGGAGATCCATCACTAGGGTGGGAATGTCCGGAAACGTGGTAGCCAGCACCGAAAGGCGGTCCCGTGTCGCCAGAACTCCCCGACGAGCGGCTGACGCAGCTCAAGAGCACCTTCGCCGAGATCGACTCCGACGGCGACGGCTTCATCAGCGAGACCGAGCTGAAGCGGCACTTCCCGGCCCTGCCCGCCGAGGCACTCGGCGCGCTGAGCCAGGAGGCCGACACCGACCAGGACGGGCGTTACTCCCTGGAGGAGTTCATCCGCGTGGTGTCCTGACGGGCGCGCGCGGGCGGCCTACTGCGCCAGCGCGCGTTCCAGCGGCGTACGGAAGCGCGGCGTGACGCGGACGCCGCCGAGCCAGGAGGCCAGCCCGGCGATCTCCGCCTCGACGGCGGCCACCGCGTCGGAGCCCACGTCGGTGAGCGCCCGCCACACGACCTCGCCGTCGGGCCGCTGCCCCCATCCGCCCACGACCTGCCCGTTCCACCACACGGTCGGCCCGACGTTGCCGCTGCGGTCGAACAGCTCGGCCCGGTGCTCCTTCGGCAGGTACCAGTCGCGGCCCTGCCAGCCCATCGGCGTCGGGTCGAGGGCGGGCAGCAGCGCCGCCCACGGCTCCGGCTCGGGCGTCTCGTCCAGGTCGTCCGGCAGCACGTACGCCAGGCCCTCGTCCAGCTCGACCTCGGCCGCGCCGACGGCGGCCAGCGCGGCGCGTACCTCGCGCAGCGTCCAGCCGGTCCACCACTTGACGTCGGCCTCCGTGCCGGGGCCGAACGCGGCCAGCCAGCGGCGTACCAGCTCGGCCTGGGCCTGCGGGACGGTCAGCTCGGCCATGGGCGGGGCGACGGCCCACAGGTGCTGCGTACTGGTCCACGAGCCGGACGGGCGGCCCCGGCGGACGAGCCGGCCCTCCATGCCCATCAACGTGATCAGCCGCTGCCCGACGCTGTGCACGGCCTCGTACGGCTTGCCCACGGCCACCCGGAACTGCTCGCGCAGCCGCGGCTCCAGCACGCCCAGCCGGGCCGCGGTGGCCGTGCCCTCGCCGGCCAGGACGCGCAGCACCGACGACTCCACCTCCGCCAGCCAGGGTTCGTCCCACCCGCCGGCCCCGGTCAGCTCCTTGACCAGCGCCTTGCGCACCTTCGTGGCGACCGCCAGCGTGGAGGAGTGGTGCACGACGGGGACCAGCGCGGCCGGGACCACGAACACCGTGCGCCGCATCCCGTGCATGCGTACCAGGGTGCGGTCCTCGTACAGGGCCCGCTCGACCGGCGCGGGGCCGGGCGCGGTGAGCCGCGCGCCCGCCGACAGGAACACGGTCGCCGGGTCGGTGGCGTGCAGCACCACCACGGACGCCGTCGCCTCCTCCGGCGTCGCCGCCTTGGCCGCCAGGCTGTGGCGCACACCCAGCCGCCGCCGCCGCTCCCGCTCCGAAATGCGCATGAAACGCCTCCTTAAGGGATCTGAGCCTAATCGGCGGACCAGACACCTCAGAACCGGTCAGCAAGGGTGCACCCTGCGGCAGGACCGGGAGGTCGCCTGATGTGATGATGAGTCACGCCTTCCTGCCCGCTCGCACCGGGCAGGAAGGCGTGTCCGGCCATTGTTCAGCATCTTGTGGGAGTTCGTAGTGGTTAAGCAGGTTCTGGTGGCACCCGACAAGTTCAAGGGCTCGCGCACCGCCGCCGAGGTCGCGGCGCGGGTGGCGGCCGGGCTCGGGGTGCCGGCGGTCGAGCTGCCGGTCGCCGACGGCGGCGACGGCACCGTCGAGGCGGCCGTGGCCTGCGGGTTCGACCGGGTGACCGTGGAGGTCACCGGGCCCACGGGAGAGCGCGTGGCCGCCTCGTACGCCTGGCGGCAGGCGGACGGGACGCCGACGGCGGTGATCGAGCTGGCCGAGGCGTCCGGACTGCGGCGGTTGTCCGCCGGGCCCGCGCCCCTGACGGCCACCTCGTACGGCACCGGAGAGCTGATCGCCGACGCCCTGCGCAGGGGCGCCCGGCGGATCGTCCTGGGACTCGGCGGCAGCGCCGGCACCGACGGGGGAGCGGGCATGGTCCGGGCGCTCGGCGCGCGCCTGCTGGACGGCGACGGCGTCGAGCTGCCGGACGGGGGCGCCGCGCTGCGCGGCCTGGCCCGCATCGACCTGTCCGGGTTCGCCGACGTCAAGGGCGTGGAGTTCGTGGTCGCCGGCGACGTGGACAACCCGCTCCTCGGCCCCCACGGAGCCGCCGCCGTCTACGGCCCGCAGAAGGGCGCCACCCCCGAGGACGTCCGCACGCTGGAGGCCGGCCTGTCCCGGCTGGCCGCCGTCGCCACGCAGACCCACGGCCTGCTCGGCGCCGTCGAGCACGACGACACCCCGAGGGCCATGGGCGTGGCCGGAGCCCCCGGCGCGGGCGCGGCGGGCGGCGTCGGGTTCGCGGCGCTGGCGTTCCTGCACGCCGAGCTGCGGCCCGGCATCGAGTACCTGCTCGACCTGCTCGGCTTCGGCGAGCTCGTCCGGGACGCGCGGCTGGTGATCACGGGGGAGGGGTCGCTCGACGAGCAGTCCCTGCGCGGCAAGGCGCCGGTCGGCGTGGCCCAGGCGGCGGCCAGGGCGGGCGTGCCGGTGGTCGCGGTCTGCGGCCGGCGCACCCTCAGCGACACCCAGCTCAAGGACGCCGGCATCGAGGCCGCGTACGCCCTGACGGACCTGGAGCCCGACCCGGCCCGCTGCATGGCCGAGGCGGGCCCGCTCCTCGAACGCCTGGCCGCCCGCGTGGCGGCCGAACACCTGGCCGACCATCTGGAGGGCAGATGACCGACTACGACCTCGTCGTCCGTTCCCGCCGGGCCGTCACGCCCGAGGGGGAGCGGCCCGTGGCCGTGGCCGTACGGGGCGAGCGCGTCGAGGCCCTGTACGACTACGCCGACCCCCTCGACGCCGCCGAGGACATCGACCTGCGCGACCTGCCCCTGCTGCCCGGCCTGGTGGACACGCACGTCCACGTCAACGAGCCGGGCCGCACGCACTGGGAGGGGTTCGCCTCGGCGACCAGGGCGGCCGCGGCCGGCGGCGTGACCACGATCGTGGACATGCCGCTCAACTCGGTGCCGCCCACGGTCAGCGTGGAGGCGCTGGAGACCAAGCTGCGGGCCGCCCGGGGGCAGTGCCACGTCGACGTCGGCTTCTGGGGCGGCGCGGTCCCCGGCAACCTCAAGGAGCTGCGGCCGCTGCGCGAACGCGGCGTCCACGGCTTCAAGTGCTTCCTGTCGCCGTCCGGGGTCGAGGAGTTCCCGCCGCTCGGCACGGCGGAGCTGCGGGCGGTGCTGACGGAGGTCGCCGGGTTCGACGGGCTCGTCGTCGTGCACGCCGAGGACCCGGAGCTGCTGGCCGAGCCGGGCGGGCCGACGTACCGGGAGTTCCTGGAGTCGCGGCCGGGGGCCGCCGAGCGCAGCGCGGTCGCGCGGGTCGTCGCGCTGGCCGCCGAGACCGGTGCGCGCGTGCACATCCTGCACGTCTCCAGCGCCGAATGCCTCGGCGTGCTGGAGGCGGCCCAGGCGGACGGGGTGGCGGTCACCGCCGAGACCTGCCCGCACTACCTGACGCTGGAGGCCGAGCAGGTGCCCGAGGGGGGCACGGCGTACAAGTGCTGCCCGCCGATCCGGTCGCGGGCCAACCGCGAGCTGCTGTGGGAGGGCCTGGCCAAGGGCGTGCTGAGCTGCGTCGTCTCCGACCACTCGCCCTCGCCCGCCGACCTGAAGGTGCCCGACTTCGCCGCCGCCTGGGGCGGGGTCGCCTCCCTCCAGCTCGGCCTGTCCGCCGTCTGGACGGAGGCCGCCCGGCGCGGCCACGGGCTCGCCGACGTCGTCCGCTGGATGTCGGCCAACCCCGCCGCGATGGCCCGGATCCCCGGCAAGGGCGCGATCCGGCCCGGGTACGACGCCGACCTGGTCGCCTTCGACCCCGACGCCGACAACCCGGTGGACGCCGCCCGCCTCCACCACCGCAACCCGGTCACCCCCTACCACGGCCGGGTGCTCAAGGGCGTGGTCCTGACCACCTGGCTGCGCGGACGTCCCGTGGACGGCGAGCCGCACGGCCGACTCATCCTGGGAGAGCAGTAGATGCCCGGCTTCACCACCTTGCCCGACCTGGCCCTGCGCACCCTCGGCGGCTCGGTCGTGGCGGCCAGCGACGAGTCCTTCGCCGAGAAGGAGAGCCTGATCAGGCCGGGCCGTCCCGGCTTCCGCGCCGAGACGTTCGGCAACAAGGGCCAGGTGTACGACGGCTGGGAGACCCGCCGCCGCCGTACCCCCGGGCACGACTGGGCCCTCGTACGGCTGGGCCTGCCGGGGGCGATCCGCGGGGTGGTGATCGACACGGCCTGGTTCAAGGGCAACTACCCGCCGTACGCCTCGGTCGAGGCCGCCGCCGTGCCCGGCCATCCCTCACCCGCCGAGCTGGCCGCCGCCGACTGGACGGAGATCGTCCCGAGGACCGCGCTCAAGGGCGACGCCGAGCACCACGTCGAGGTCACCGGCGACGACACCCGCTACACCCACGTACGGCTGAACATGTACCCCGACGGCGGCATCGCCCGCCTGCGCGTGCACGGCGAGGTACGCCCCGACCTGTCGGTCTATGACGGCCTGAGCCTCGACCTGGCCGCCCTCCAGAACGGCGGCCTGGTCACCGCCTGCTCCGACGAGTTCTACTCCGCGCCCAACAACGTCATCGCCCCCGGCATGGCCCGCCACCAGGCCGAAGGCTGGGAGACCGCGCGCCGCCGCGACCCCGGCAACGACTGGCTGCTCATCCGCCTGGCGGGCCCCGGCCTGGTACGCCTGGCCGAGATCGACACCACGAACCTGATCTTCAACGCCCCCGGCCACGTCGCGCTCACCGGCCTGACCGGCGAGCACGAGGTCGAGCTGCTGCCGAAGACCCGCCTGCAACCCGACACGCCCCACCGCTTCCGCCTCGCCCACACCGAGCCGGTCACCCACGTACGGGTCGACGTCTACCCGGACGGCGGGCTGGCCAGGGTGCGCCTGCACGGGCACCTGGCCTGAACGCGCGGCGCTACTGCCAGAGCCAGACCGTGGTGCCGGGCGGCCGCTCGCTGTTGGGCAGCGGCCGCTGGTACTGCACCACGCCGCCGTTGCCCAGCCGGTTGACCCGGACGCGGAAACCCTGCGCCTGGAGCTCGGCCTGGGCGTCCTTGACGTTCTTGCCGATGACCGCGGGCACCAGGCGGAACTCCTGGTCGTCGCGGGCCTCGTTGTCGCCCTTGAACCAGTCCCAGAAGTCGGTCTGGCAGCGGGACACCGTGACCATCGCCGGGGTGCCCTTGTCCACCTCGGACTTGGCCTTCGGCGTCTGGGCGATGACCGTGCACGGCTCGGCGTCGTCGTCGACCTCGTTGACCTGCACCTGGAAACCCTGGCCGCCGAGGTAGGCGGCGGCTTCGTCCTTGGGCATGCCGGTCACGTCGGGCATCACCAGGCCGGCGCTCACGAAGATGCCGACCTTGGCTCCCTCCTTGACCTTCTCGCCGGCCTCGGGGGAGGTGCGGATCACCTTGTTGCGCTCGACCTCCATGTTGGGCAGCCGCCTGACGCTGCCCACGGTGAGCCCGGCCTCGGCGATCTTGACGCGGGCCTCGTCGCTGGTCAGGCCCTTCACGCTGGGCACGATCACCCGCTTGGGGCCGAGCGAGGGCACCAGCGTGATCGTCCCGCCGCTCTCCAGCTCGCTCTTGCCCTCGGGGTCGGTACGCAGCACCAGCCCCTCGGCCGTCTTCTCGTCGTACTCGCCCTGGACCTTGCGGATCTTGAAGCCCTTGCCCGTGGCGGCCCGCTCGGCGACCAGCATGTCCTGGCCGACCAGGTCGGGCACCTGCACGTACTTGGTCTGGGAGAAGAACCAGCCGGTCAGCCCGACCGCGACGACCATGACGGCGGCGAGCACGACCAGGAACCAGTTGGGCTTGAACGAACGCTGGGGCGCGGACGACGACGGCGGCGGGGGCGGCGAAGGCACCTCGGCGCGCGGCTGGATCAGCGTGTGGGCCGGCGCGGCCATGGGCATCGACGGCGCGCCCGCGCCGCTCGGGCGCGGCGGGATCGACTGGTTGAACACCGCCGTCATCGCCGGAGGGGTGCTCAGCCGCGGCAACATCCGGTGGGCCTCGACCGCCTGGACGAGCATCGCCGTGGCGTCGGCAGGGCGGTCGTGGGGCTCGCGGGCCGTGGCGTGCGCGACCAGCGTGTCGATCAGCGGCGGCACCTCGGGCACCAGCGCCGACGGCGGCGGCACCGTGTCGTGGACGTGCCGGTAGGCCACCGACATCGGCGTCTCGCCGTCGTAGGGCTGCTGCCCGGTCACGAGCTCGAACAGCATGATGCCCGCGGCGTAGACGTCGCTGCGCACGTCGGCGCCGCCGGTGGTGACCTGTTCGGGCGACATGTAACCGATCGTGCCGATCATCACGCCGGTACGGGTCTGGTTGGTCGCCTCGATGGCCCTGGCCAGACCGAAGTCGACGACCTTGACCCGGCCGTCGTCGGTCATCAGCACGTTCTCGGGCTTCACGTCGCGGTGGACCATGCCGGCCTGGTGGGCCGCGCCGAGGGCGGCGAGCACCGGGATCATGATCTCCAGCGCCTCGCGGGCGGGCAGCCTGCCGCGCTCGCGCAGGATGTCGCGCAGCGTCCGGCCCGGCACGTACTCCATCGACAGGTAGACGACGTCGTTGTCGGTGCCCTGGTCGAAGACGTGCACCACGTTGGGGTGGGACAGACTGGCGACGGACTTGGCCTCGCCGATGAACCGCCGGACGAACGCCGGGTCGTCGGCGAGCGAGCGGTGCATGACCTTCAGCGCGACGGTGCGGTCCAGCCGGACGTCGAGCGCCAGGTAGACGGTCGCCATACCGCCCCGGGCGATCAGGCTCTCGATGCGGTAGCGCCCATCGAGGAGCCGGCCGACCAAGGGGTCCGCAGTCACCTTATCCACCCCCCTGAGTTTACGGGCGTTTTGCCACCCGCAAGGCCCGACCGCCCGAAACCGATGCGGAGACGTGCCCATGCGAGTGGCTCCGACCGGGGGGAAGGGCCCGGCTCGCACCGGGACCCTCCGGGGATCTTACGGGGTAGTCGGCGAGGATGCCTCCGCATAGCGCCGACGCGGGATCCGGCCCGCCTGCCGCGCCGGCCGGCCCGCCACCACGGCCGACCTCATCGCCGCGGCCATGAGGTCGGGCCGCTGCGCCCGGGTGACGGCCGTGGCCAGCAGCACCGCGTCGCAGCCCAGCTCCATCGCCAGGGCGGCGTCGCTGGCCGTGCCGATGCCGGCGTCGAGGATCACCGGGACCGAGGCGGCCTCCACGATGAGCTCGATGTTGTGCGGGTTCCTGATGCCGAGCCCCGACCCGATCGGCGCGCCCAGCGGCATCACGGCCGCGCAGCCCGCCTGCTCCAGCCGCCGCGCCAGCGCCGGGTCGTCGCCGATGTAGGGCAGCACCACGAACCCGTCGGCCACCAGCCGCTCGGCCGCGTCGAACGTCTCGATCGGATCGGGCAGCAGCGTGCGCTCGTCGGAGATGACCTCCAGCTTGACCCAGTCGGTCCCCAGGGCGTCGCGGGCCAGCCGGGCCGTCAGCACGGCCTCGCCGGCGGTGAAGCAGCCCGCGGTGTTGGGCAGCACCTTGATGTCGCGGCGGCGCAGCACGTCGAGGACCGAGCCGCGCGCGCCGGGGTCGAGCCGCCGCATGGCCACGGTGGTCAGCTCGGTGCCCGAGGCGGCCAGCGCCTGGTCGAGCACGTCGAGGGAGGGCGCGCCGCCGGTGCCCATGATGAGCCGGGAGGAGAACTTCTCCCCGGCGATGATCAGCTCATCCACCCTGCACCGCCGTCAGCACCTCGACGCGGTCGCGGTCGCCGAGCGCCGTGGTCTCCCACGTGCTGCGGGTGACCACCTCGTCGTTCACGGCCACGGCCACCCCGGTGGTGGCGGTGGTCAGCGTCCGTACGGCCTGGGCCACGGTCGTGCCGTCGGCCACCTCGTGCGCGGCGCCGTTGATCATCACAATCATGAAATTTCCCGAAATCTCGCGGGCGAGCACAGCGCGGCCAGCTCGCCCTCCTCACTCGTCAGAATCTCCGCGCCCGGCGACAGGCCCGCCGTCACCAGGGCCGCCGTGAGCGGGGCCAGCAGCACCCCGCCCCGGTGATGGCCGGTCGCCAGCACGAGCCCCGGAGCCTCGCCGGCCCCGATGAGCGGCAGGTTGTCGGGGGTGCCCGGCCGCAGCCCGGCGACCACGTCGGCCACCTCCAGCTCGGTGACGCCCGGCACCAGCTCCCTGGCGTCGCGCAGCAGCTCGTGCCGCCCGCCCGCGGTCACCCGGGTGTCGAACCCCAGCTCCTCCTGCGTGGCCCCGAGCACCAGCTCACCGTCTCCCCGGGGGACGAGGTAGACGGGGGCGCCGTGCACCGTCCCGCGTACGCACCGGCCGAGCAGCGGCTGCGGCGAGCGCAGGCGCATGATCTGCCCCTTGACCGGCCGTACGGGCACGCCGGCCAGCTCCCCGCTCCACGCCCCGGCGGCCAGCACCACCCGCTCGGCCGCGAGCTCCCGCGCCGCGACACCGGGGGCGGGATCGAGGCGTACGCCGGTGACGGTCTCGCCGTCGCGCAGCAGCCCGGCCGCCCGCGCCCGCACCAGGGGCACGCCCAGCCGGTCGAGCGCGGCCAGCAGCGCCGCCGTGACGCGGCGCGGGTCGACCCAGGCGTCACCGGGGGCCAGCAGCCCGCCGCGCACCGAGGGGGCCAGCATGGGCTCCAGGCGGCGGCACTCGCGCCCGGTCAGCCGCTCCACCCGCAGCCCCAGCTTGTCCATGAACGCCGCCAGCTCGTCGAGCGCCGCCAGGTCGTCGGCCCCGAAGGCGACGTCGAGAGTGCCGTCGGCGCGCAGGTCGAGCCCGCGCCGCGCGGCCTCCCCCGGCCCGCTCCCCCCGAACTCCTCATCCAGGCCCGCGTCGGCGGCCAGCTCGTCGGCGAACGCCGGCCAGCGGCCCAGTGAGGCGGCCCCCAGCCGCAGCAGCGGCTCCTCGGTGTAGGAGACCTCGCTCACCGGGGCCAGCATCCCGGCCGCCGCGTGGGAGGCCCCGCGCGCCGGGGCCGGGTCGACCACCGTGACGGGCAGCCCCTCGCGGGCCAGCCGCCAGGCGACCGACAGCCCGATGACCCCGCCGCCCACGATCACATTCATCCGCGCTCCCTTCGCCGGCATGATCCGGATCAGGTGTCTTGCGGTCGAAGGCCCGGTCAAGCCTTCCTCTCAGCCCGGTCACGGCCGGACTCCCGCGCGTCTTGCGCCTCCAGCCTACGGCCTCGGCGCGACGAGCCGGCACGGCCCCCGTTATGGTCGTGAACGTGAACCATGTCGTAGTGGTGGGAGCGGGCCTGGCCGGGCTGCGCAGCGCCGAGGCCCTGCGCGGGCGCGGATTCGCCGGACGGATCACGCTGATCGGCCAGGAGCGCCATCGGCCGTACGACCGCCCGCCCCTGTCCAAGGCCGTTCTGTCCGGCGCCGCCGACTCCAGCTTCCTGGAGGCCGACCTGGAGTCGCTGGAGGTGGACTTCTGGCCGGGCGTCACCGCCAAGGCGCTGCGCGAGGGCGTCCTGGAGACGACCGAAGGGCAGCTCGGCTACGACGGCCTGGTCATCGCCACCGGAGCCGAACCGATCACCGTGCCCGGCGACGGCCCGCAACACGTCCTGCGCACCCTCGACGACGCCCACGAACTGCGCGCCAGGCTCGTTCCAGGGGCCCGCGTGGCGATCATCGGCGCGGGCTGGATCGGCGCCGAGGTCGCCACCGCCGCCCGCAAGGCCGGCTGCGCGGTGACCGTGATCGAGGCCGGCCCCACCCCGCTCGCGAACGCCGTGGGCCCGGAGATCGGCGCCCGCACCCAAGGCTGGTACGACGGCATCGACCTGCGCCTGGACACCATGGTCGACGAGGTGGACGAAGGCGGCGTACGCCTGGTGGGCGGCGAGTTCGTCGAGGCCCACGTGGTCGTCACCGGCATCGGCGTGCGCCCGGCGATCGAATGGCTGGCCGGCTCCGACATCGACCTGCACAACGGCGTCGTCACCGACGAGCACCTGCGCACGTCCATGCCGGGTGTGGTCGCCGCCGGCGACTGCGCCGCCTGGTGGTCGCGCCGCTACGGCACCAGGCTCAGGGTCGAGCACTGGGACACCGCGCTCGGCTCGCCCGAGGTCGCCGCCGCCACCCTGCTCGGCGAGGAGGCCGTCTACGACCCGGCGCCGTACTTCTGGTCCGAGCAGTTCGGCCACATGGTCCAGTACATCGGCCACCACCCCTCCGGCGACCGTCTGCTCTTCCGCGGCGGGCCCGAGGGCAAGTGGTCGGCCGTCTGGCTGACGCCCGGCGACACCCTCGCCGCGGTGCTCGCCGTCGACCGGCCACGGGACTACGTGCAGGGCCGTAGGATCATCGAGGGCGGACACCGCCTCGACACGGAACGCCTGGTAGATCCAGATGTCCCCCTACGGGATTGTGTTGTTTGAGCAAGGACGGCATGTGGTAGTTGTGGTTTCGTGACGCTTTCTGTTGCACAGATCGACCGGGAGACCGACCAGCTCGTAAGCGAGTGGCTCACTCTCCCCGAAGTGGCCCGGCGCCTCGACCTCTCAATCGGGCGGGCCAAGCAACTCCTCAAGGACCACAAGCTGCTCGGCGTGCGCCGCGGCGGCGGCGGGCCGCAGGTGCCCGCGGTGTTCCTCGACGGGAAGGACGTGATGAAGGGCCTGCCCGGCACACTGACCGTGTTGCAGGACGCCGGCTTCGACGATGTCGAGTCGCTGCGCTGGCTCTTCACCCCAGACGAGTCCCTGCCGGGGTCGCCCATCGAGGCGATCAAGGCCGGCCGTCACACGGAGGTCAAGCGGCGTGCCCAGGCCCTCGGTTTCTGAGGCCCGCCTCTATCTCTGCACCGACGGCCGCCGCGACCGCGGTGACCTTGCAGAGTTCCTCGATTCGGTGCTGGCCGGCGGCGTGGACATCATCCAGCTGCGGGAGAAGGGCCTGGAGGCACGCGAAGAACTCGCGCTCCTGGAAGTCTTCCGCGACGCCTGCGACCGGCACGGCAAACTGCTGGCCGTCAACGACCGGGCGGACATCGCCTACGCCGCCCGGTCCGACGTGCTCCACCTGGGGCAGGACGACCTTCCCGTGACGGTCGCGCGAGAGATACTCGGCGACGACATCGTCATCGCCCGGTCCACCCACTCCGCCGCCGAGGCGTCCGCCGCGGCCGTGGAGGAGGGCGTCGACTACTTCTGCTGCGGCCCTGTCTGGCCGACGCCGACCAAGCCGGGCCGCCACGCGCCCGGCCCCGATCTGCTGCGGCACGCGGCCTCGCTGGGAACGGCGCGGCCGTGGTTCGGGATCGGCGGCATCGACCTCGGCAACCTCGACGCGGTCATGTCCCACGGCGTGAGCCGCGTGGTGGTCGTACGCGCGATCACCGACGCGGAGGACCCGGGGGCGGCGGCGGCCGAGTTCGCCAAACGCCTGACCCCCTAGAACCGGCCCCTGGAGGGCACCGGACGTCCGTCCGGAGGCGGGCGCCCGCCTCCGGCGCGTCAGGTCTTGCGGGACGTCGCGGCGATGGCCAGCCCGGTCAGCGCCGTGCGCGCCTCGGCCGTGACGGGCGCCTGGTCGAGCGCCTCCAGGGCTTCGGCGAGGTATCCGGCGATCAGGTCCTCGCACTCCTGGAGCGCGCCGCTGTCCTCGATGATCTCGCGCAGCACGCGCACGCCGTCCTCGTCGAGCGCGGGGTCGCCGAGCAGCCGGCGCACCGTCGCGGCCGCCTCCGGCTGGGCCCCGGCCAGGGTACGGGCCACCAGCATCGTGCGCTTGCCCTCCCGCAGGTCGTCACCGGCCGGCTTGCCGGTCTGGGCCGGGTCGCCGAACACCCCGAGGATGTCGTCCCTGAGCTGGAAGGCGATGCCGACGCGGCGGCCGTAGCCGGTGCACAGCTCGTCCATCCAGGGGTGGAGCGCGCCGGCGGCCAGCACCAGGCCGAGCCTGAGCGGCTGCTCCACCGAGTACTTGCCGCTCTTGAACAGCGCCACCCGCAGGGCCGACTCGAAGGTGTTCTCGCCGTGGGCCTGCTCCAGCAGGTCGAGGTACTGGCCGCACATCAGCTCGGTGCGCATGTGGTCGTGGACGGGCTGCGCGGCGGCCAGCGACGCCGGCGGCAGGCCGCTGGTGCGCCACATCTCGCCCGACCAGACCAGCAGCAGGTTGCCCAGCAGGATGGCGGCCCCTTCGCCGAACTGCTCGGGCGAGCCGTGCCAGCCCTCCTTCTCGTGCAGGGTCTGGAAGCGGCGGTGGGCGGCCGGCATGCCCCTGCGCAGGTCGCTCTTGTCCATCACGTCGTCGTGCACGAGCGCGCTGGCCTGCAACAACTCCAGCGAGGCGGCGGCGGTGAAGATCCCCGGCACGTCGGCGCCGCCCGCGCCGCGCCAGCCCCAGTAGCAGAACGCGGGACGCAGGCGCTTGCCGCCCGCCAGCAGGTCGCCGGCGGCGCTCCGGAGTGGTTCGAGCTCGGCGTCGCCGGAGGCGGGCAGCTGCCGTTCGACGAACTCCCCGAGTGCGCGCTCCACCTGGGTGCGCAGGGTGTCCATGCTCGCGGCGTGAGTGGTCATGCCTTGAGACTAGTGGGCCCCGGCTAAGGGTCGGGTCCCCGGTCTAGGGGCGGCCGATCCGGACACCGGCCTGTACGCTTGGCACATGGCGCTTGGTCGACCCTCCATCCTGCCCGATCGTGTACCCACCGTCCGCGAGCTGCTCGCCGCCGGTGGCCGGTCGTTCTCCTTCGAGTTCTTCCCGCCGAAGACCGACGAGGGCGAGCGGCAGTTGTGGAAGGCGATCAGGGAGCTGGAGTCGCTGCGGCCCACGTTCGTCTCGGTGACCTACGGCGCCGGCGGCTCGACCCGCGACCGCACGGTCGACATCGTCGAGCGGCTGGCCCACGACACCACGCTCACCCCTGTGGCGCACTTCACGGCGGTCAACCACTCGGTGCGTGAGCTGCGTCACCTGATCGGCCGCTTCGCCGACGCCGGGGTGCGCAACATCCTGGCCGTGCGCGGCGACCCGCCCGGCGACCCGGGCGCCGACTGGGTGCAGCACCCCGAGGGCGTGCTCTACGCCGAGGAGCTGGTACGCCTCATCCGGCAGGCGGGCGAGTTCTGCGTCGGTGTGGCCGCCTTCCCCTACAAGCACCCGCGCTCGGCCTCCGTCGAGTCCGACACCGAGTACTTCGTGCGCAAGTGCCGCGCGGGGGCCGACTACGCGATCACCCAGATGTTCTTCCAGGCCGACGACTACCTGCGCCTGCGCGACCGGGTGGCGGCCCAGGGTTGTGAGACGCCGATCATCCCGTGCATCATGCCGGTCACCCAGATGAGCACGATCGCGCGTTCCGAGCAGTTGTCGGGCGCGCCGTTCCCGCCGGACGTGGCGGCCCGCTTCGAGGCGGTGGCCGACGACCCCGCAGCGGTGCGGGCGCTCGGCATCGACCATGGCGCGGAGTTGTGCCAGCGGCTGCTCGACGAGGGCGCCCCGGGCATCCACTTCATCACGTTCAACCGCTCCAGCGCCTCGCGCGAGGTGTTCCAGCGCCTGACGCCGGTCGCCGCGACCGCCTGACCGGTACGACGGGCACGAGCGGAGTCCCGCCACCCGCCCGCAGGGGGACCGGGCGGGTGACGGGCAGGGGGCGGTATCCACTAGGTAACGTGTCCGTCACTTTCCGTCATCAAGATGCCCTTGGGCATGGCCCGGCAAACCCCGCAAGTGCTGGCTTTACCTGCGGCGATGTGGGCCGGCGTCAGCCGAGGGGGAGCGGGCGGCCCACGATCGCGTACTCCTCGTGGCCGCCGGGGAAGACGAAGCGGGTCAGCAGGTCGGCGAATCCCATGCTCGCGTAGAGGTGGCGGGCCGCCGTGGGACGGTCGTGGGTGGACAACACGGCCGAACGCTCGGCGCGGCCGGCGCACAGCGTCCTGATCATCGCCCGGCCGACGCCCTTGCCCTGGTGGTCGGGGTGCACGTGGATCTCGGCCAGCTCGAAGGCGTGACCCATCCAGGCGTGCGCCGCCTGCTCGCCCTCGTGGTCGGCCAGTGCCCTGATCACCACGTCGTGCCACCACTGCCCGGTCGTGCCGCGGAAGCCGTACGCGAAGCCGACGGTCTGCGGGGGCGTTTCACCGGACGAGTCTCGCAATTCTGCGAAATAGCACTGGAAATGCGGATATGTGCCGTGATTTCGCATGATTGTCTTGCGGCCGGCGATCTGCTCGGGGGGCGGGTTCATCGCCGCCGTGTAAATGTCGATCACCGTGTCCAGCCGTTCGGTGAACTCGGCGGGCCCCGCCCCGCGAAACTCGATCACCCGTCGCACACTACTCGACGTCCACCGGGGCGCCGCCGGTGATCGTCACCAACTCCTCGAACGTCGTCGGGAACACCGTCAGCGGGTGTCCGCCGGCCGCCCACACCACCTCGTGCTTGCCGAGCCAGTTGTCCACCAGGGTGCGGACCGGGGCCGGATGGCCGACCGGGGCCACACCGCCGATCGGCTGGCCGGTGGCGGCCCTGACGAACTCCGGCGTGGCCCGGCGTACCCGGGCGACCCCCGCCGTGCGGGCGATCAGCTCGACGTCCACGCGGTGGGCGCCGCTGGTCAGGACCAGCAGCGGCGCGCCGTCGGCGTCGAAGATCAGGCTGTTGGCGATCGCGCCCACCTCGCAGCCGAGCTGGGCGGCGGCGGTCGCCGCGGTCGGCGCCTTCTCGGGCAGGACGACGATCTCCCCGGCGGCCCCCAGCGCGCGCAGGGCGGCCTCCACGACGACGGCGTTCGACGGCAACTTCTCAGACATGAGGACACTCTAAACAGATTGACCGCCTTATTACCTGTTCATGGTAGGTGGTGTAGGGTCCTTCGATCCGGATTTTTCGTGATAAAGAGAGGTGGTACGGGTGGGGGCTCGACGGTTGCCCGGAATGGCTGCTCTGTTGACGGCTGGGGCCGTCGTACTCACGGGCTGCGGCGCGCAGCCGGTCACATCCGCCGCGACGCCGCCCCTCTCCACAGCGACGACCGGTACGACGACCGGTACGGCGACCGGCACGGCGGGCTCCCAGGCGGGCCCGGCCGCGGCGCCTGCCGCAACACCCGCCGCCGCGCCCGTCGCGGCGCCGCGCAAGACGCTGAAGCTGGGCGCCAAGGGCACCTCCGTCGCCTGGCTCCAGCGGCGCCTGGCCGCCCTCGGCTACCTGCCCGGCAAGGCCGACGGCCGCTACGGCGGCACCACCCTGGCCGCCGTCTGGGCCTTCCAGAAGGTCAACGGCATCAAGCCGACCAGTACGATCGCCCGCGGGACGTGGGAGGCGCTGGAGCAGCCGAAGACCCCCAAGGTCCTGGTGCGCAACGGCAAGCCCACCCGCGCCGAGGTCGACCTGACCAAGCAGATCATGGTCTTCTACGTCGGCGGCCAGGTGAAGCTGATCACCCACGTCTCCTCCGGCAGCGGCGTCCCCTACTGCGAGACCACCACCTGGCAGGGCAAGGAGCAGCGCTTCTGCGGCTCGGCCCGTACGCCGACCGGCGACTTCCGCACCACGTGGCGCGCGAGCGGCTGGCACAAGTCGTACCTGGGGCAGTTGTACAACCCGATCTTCTTCAACGGCGGCATCGCCTTCCACGGCGCGCTGTCGGTGCCGCTCTACCCGGCCTCGCACGGCTGCGTGCGCATGCCGATGAACGTGGCCGAGGTGCTGCCCGGACTGCTCGGCAAGGGTGTTCCGGTGCACGTGCGAGGTGCGTTCAGGCGCGTGTGACGTCCGCATAACCGGATCCGGTTACGGCCGGGTTATCCGCCTTTTGCTGGACTTCCCCCGACTTCAAGGGGGATTCGATGACGATGTCCATGGTCCGTGTTCCGGCCCCTGTCCCGCTGAGGCGGGGCGGGGGCCGGTCGCGTACGTGGTGGCTGCTCGCGGCCGGGTGGGCCGCGCAGGTCGCGCTGCGGCTCTGGTTGTTCCGGCAACACGCCGGGCCCGTGGCCAACCCGGACGAGACCGGCTATTTGATCGCCGCCCGTTGGCTGGCCGGGGGGCCGGGGGCCGATCTCAGCGGGTCCACCTTCTACCAGGGCGGTTATCCGCTGGTGCTGGTGCCGGTGTTCTGGTTCGTACGGGATCCGGTGGTGGCCTACCGGCTGGTGGTCGTGGTGGGGGCGATGGCGGCGGCGGGGGCGTTCCCGCTGGCGTACCTGCTGCTGCGGCGGCTGGGGACGGGCGGGCGGGCGGCGACGGTCGCGGCGTTCGCGGGCGGGCTGGCGCCGTCGCTGCTGGTGTTCTCGGGGCTGGCGCTGGCCGACGCGATTCTGCCCACCGTCGTCCTGGCGTGGCTGGTCGCGCTGCACGACCTGGCGGCCAGGGGGCCGGCATGGGCGGGCGCGCTGGCGGGCGGCCTCGGCGCGTACGCCATGGCGGTGCACCTGCGGGGGACGGTCGTCCTGGCGGTGACCGTGCTGACGCTGGCGGGCCTGTACGTCGCCCGCCGCCGCGCTGGCGCGGTGGCCGGGCTGGCGGTCGCCGGGGTGGGGGCGGCGGCCGGGGTGCTGCTGAACCGGGTGTTGTCCGGGGCGCTGTACCCGGGCGGGGCGCGTGACCTGTCGGGACTGCTGGCCGAACGGGTGGGCGGGCTCGCCGGGCAGGCGTGGGCGCTGGCGGGGGCGGCCGGGCAGCTCTGGTACCTGATCGCGGCCACCTGGGGGCTCGCCGGGGTCGGGCTCGCGGGCGCCGCCGCCCTCGTGGCGCGACGGTCCGCGCCCGGGCCGCACCGCCTGCTCGCGGCCGTCCTGCTGGCCACCACCCTGGGCATCGCGTACGCCTCCTCCGCCGCGCTGCCCGACGAGCACCGGGTCGGCAACCACGCCTACGGCCGGTACCTGGCCTGCGTGGCGCTCGCCTGGACGCTGGCCGGGCTGCTCGTGCTGGTCAGAACCGGTCGCCGGGCGGTCGTATGGCACACACTCGCGGCGGCCGGGCTGCTCACGGCGACCGGCGGCGTGGTGGCCTGGTACGCGGGGGACCGGCTGCGGGGTTCGGCCTACATCGCGTTCGACTTCCCCGAGGTGATCTTCCTCACCCGGGTGCGGGACTCGTTCGACCTGATCGCGGCCTCGGCCGTGGCGCTCGCCCTGCTGGCGGCCCTGACGGGAGCGGCCCTCCTGACGGCCCGCCGGGCCTGGCCGGCGGTCGTGGCGGTGCTCGCGATGATCAACGTCGCCTTCGCCGCCGACCTGGCCCCGAAGTCCGCGCCCGCCGCCGGGGCCGACTGGCTGCCCGCGCTCACGGCCTCCGGCCGCGTGGCCGTGGACCGGCGGGTGCGGTGGAACGTCTGGGTCCCGCTGTCCTACCGCGTCTCCTGGACCGAGGTCGAGCACTACGACCGTACGCCGCCGGCCGGCGTCTGCACGGCCGTCGTACCGCCCGACGTGGGGCCGCCGCCGGAGGGGTGGGCCGCGACCGGCGCGGGCGGCGTCCGCCAGGGCTGGACCACCTGGGTGAACGACCGCTGCCCCGGTGACGGGACGTCAGCGCGCGGACGGTGACGCCGCGCCGTGCGCCCGGGCGGCCGTACGGACCGCGCCGACCACCTGGGCCAGGGCCGCCGCGAGCAGGAGAAGGGCCGAGCCCGCCTGCCACGGCGGCAGCGCGTCCGCGAAGGCCGGACTGCGGTAGAACGCCGCCAGCCTCGGCACGGGGTTGTAGAGGGCGACGGCGACCCCGAGCGCGTAAGGCACGACGAGGACGCCCGACAGGACCAGCAGCGGGCTCCTGCCCCGGCCCCGGCGGCGCAGCAGCACGCCCACCACGGCGAGCCCGGCCGCCGCGAGACCGGCCACCAGCGCGACGCCCTTGACCACCCACCAGAGGTCCGCGCCCAGCGCGGTCAGCCCGCCGGACGTGATCCGGCCGCCCGCGGCTCGCGAGGCCGTGCTGATCGCCGCGTGATTGACGGCCGCGTACGTCGCCACCAGGACCGGTCCCGACAGCAACAGCGCGAGGCTGCCCGGCCGTGCCCGCATCGATCTCCCCTCACGCAGCCTTCACCGTGCGGCCAGCCTGTCAGACCGCCGCGACCCCGCGCCACCCGGGCCGCGCCACCGGGGCCGAGCTAGCGGGAGAGGCCGCGCAGGGCGACGTCGGCGGCCCGGCGGGCGGCGTCGCGGGCCTCCTCCACCGGGAGGCCGTCGGCCAGCGTGGACATCACGGCCAGCTTCACCGCGCCTATCAGCGCGCCCACCACCGCCGCGGCCTCGACCGGGTCGAGCCGGTCGGGGTAGGCCTCCCGCAGCACCCGGGCGAGCCGGAGCTGGCTGTCGTACAGCAGGTGCAGCGCCCGCGCCTGCAGCGGCGGCTCGCTCATGATGAGCCGCAGGCGCATTGAGACGTGCTCGGACCAGACCTCCTGGCCCTCGCCCGACGGCGACAGCGTGTCCTCGATGAGGTCGCGCAGCAGGGCGGCCGGCTCCTGACCGGGCGCGGGCGCGCGCAGGAACGCCAGCGCGCGCTCGATCCCGTACTCGGAGTCGTAGAAGAGCACGTCCTCCTTGCTGGCGAAGTAGCTGAAGAAGGTGCGCGTGGAGACCTCGGCCGCCGCGGCGATCTCCGCCAGCGTGGTCTCCTCGTAGCCCTTCTCGTCGAACAGCCGGAGCGCGGCCTCGATCAGCGCTCGGCGCGTGCGCTGCTTCTTGCGCTCCCGCAGTCCCACCATGACGGAACTCTACACCGGTAAACGAATTTCATGCATTGAAGTTTTGCATCGGATGAGGTTTTCTGGAGAGCGAGCTCGGAAAGGAGCCGCAGCATGTCCGAACTGACCTTTCCCACCGCCCGCCGGCGGCCGTTCGACCCGCCGGACGAAGCCACGGCGCTGCGACAACAGGGGGCGATGCATCGCCTGACCTTCGCCGACGGCCACCTCGGCTGGCTGGTCACCGGCTACTCGGCGGCCCGCTCGATACTGGCCGACCCCCGCTTCAGCAACCGCCCCGAGAACCACCACCCCGTGGTGCCCGCCCGCATGCGGCTTCTGCAGAACGTGCCGCCCGGGTTCTTCCTGCGCATGGACGCGCCCGACCACACGCGCTTCCGCAAGCTGCTCATGGGACAGTTCACCGTCCGCAGGATGAAGGAGCTCGAACCCAGGATCGAGGAGATCACCGGTTCCTGCCTGGACGCCATGCAGGCCGCCGGACCGTCCGCCGACCTGGTGCAGTCCTTCGCGCTGCCGATCCCGTCGCTGGTGATCTGCGAGCTGCTGGGGGTGCCGTACGAGGACCGCGCGGAGTTCCAGGAGGACACCAAGGTCCTGGTCAACCTGGAGACCAAGGCCGACGACGCCCTGGCCGCGTTCTCCCGGATCGGGGCGTACCTGTCGGGGCTGATCGGGCGCAAGCGGGCGGAGCCGGCCGACGACCTGCTCAGCGGGCTCGTCGAGAGCGGGGAGCTGACGCACGAGGAGCTGACCGGGGTCGCGTTCCTGCTCCTGGTGGCCGGGCACGAGACGACCGCCAACATGCTGGGGCTGGGGACGTACGCGCTGCTCACCAACCCCGACCAGCTGGCCGCCATGCGCGACGACCCCTCGGTGGTGGACAACGGCGTCGAGGAACTGCTGCGGTACCTCACGATCATCCACCTCGGCCCGGTGCGCAGCGCCCTGGAGGACGTCGAGATCGAGGGCCACCTGGTCAGGGCGGGCGATTCGGTCGCCTTCCACCTGCCCGCGGTGAACCGCGACCCCTCCCGCTTCCAGGACGCCGACCGCCTCGACGTCCACCGGCCGGCCGGCGGGCACCTGACGTTCGGCCACGGCATCCACCAGTGTCTCGGGCAGCAGCTCGCCCGGGCCGAGATGCGCATCGCGTACCCGGCGCTGCTGCGGCGCCTGCCTGGCCTACGCTTGGCCGTAACACCCGAGGAGGTGCCGATGCGCTCGGACATGAGCATCTATGGAGTGCACCGCCTCCCTGTCACTTGGTAGGTCACGATGAAGATCACAGCGGATACGTCGGTGTGCATCGGGGCGGGCATGTGCGCCCTGACCGTGCCGGAGGTGTTCGACCAGAGTGAGGACGAAGGCACGGTGGTGCTGCTTCAGGAGGTTCCCGCGGAGGGGCAGGAGGAGGCCGTGCGGCGCGCGGTGTCCTTGTGCCCGTCCGGCGCCCTGTCCGTCTCCTGACCTGGCGCTCTGTCCAACCTCCTGACCTGGCGCCTGGCTCGTCTCCTGGCCTGGCGTCCGTGCCGGTCTGACCGTTCCGCCGCCGCCACCGTCCTCCGGTGGCGGCGGTTTCTTCTTGCCCGGGACGCCTGCTGATGATCGTGCCGCGAACAGGGGGAGGTTGTGGTACGGAACGGCGCTTGGCGTCCATGGTCATCGAACCTGTGTTCGTGGAACAGGTTGACACCGAGCGTGATCGAAATTATGTTCGACCTAGTGACGGTGAGGCTCGCGGCTCAACGTCACCCCAGGACCTGGTCGCGGGCCGTTCGCTTCCCCAAGCGATCCCCGCGGCCGGGCTCCACGGGCGAAGGGCGCGTCCTCGTCGTCGGCGGAGACGAGTTGGGCGTGTCCTGGCCGGACGGGGAGAGGGGAAGCTCCTCGTCCGGCCGGCTCGGCGGAAATGTCGGTGGCGTCTGCGATTGTTGGCCTCACCGGCGGAGACGCCGGCCGCCGCCCACGACTCCAAGGAGGCGCGCAAGATGGCACCACGGCCTAGAGACACCCCCGGGCCCCGGCTGTCGCCTGCGGTTCGGGCACACTTGACCGACTCACGTTCCTGCCTGGTGGAGGCGACCACCGCCCGCACCCCGGCATCCCGATACGTGGCCGCCCACCTGGCGGCCCTTCGAGCGGCGGCGGCGATCCTGGCCGCCCGGCCACGTCCCATGGAAGGCCGCAGGCGCCGCCTGCGCAGCGCGTGGGAGCTGCTGCCCGAGGCCGAGCCCCATCTCGCCGAGTGGGCCGCCTACTTCTCCGTGAGCGCCGCCAAGCGCGCGGCCGCGGAGGCCGGCGTGGTCCGTGGCATCAGCGCGGCCGACGCCGACGAGATCCTGGCCGAGGCCGAGACGTTCGTGTCCACGGTGGAAGACCTGCTCGGCGTGCCCGTCCAGCCCCAGCTTCCCGCAGAGGTCCCGCTGGCGGGCTGACCCCGCCGCCCGGCTCTCCAGGCGAGGCCGCCGCGCGGAGGGGCGTGGGTGGCGGGGTCCAGCAGGCCGACGACGCGAGGAAAGGCGGCCGGCGCTGACGCACGCCCGCGTCCTTGCCGGCGTACGCCGGGGTCGGTGGCGTACGTGGGCGCCTTCGAGGTGGCGTCGTGATGATCGCCGTTGCTCCGTGCGGGGAGTTCTCCTGCGAAGGCGCCCTGGTACGACGGAGGGCCCGCCAGGGGAATTGACGGGCCCTTCGGGGGTGAAGCGGTGAAACCTAGAACGACTCGACGGCCCGGCGGGCCTCGGCGTCGAGCACGCCCCAGCTGATGAGCTCCTCGGTCAACTCGCTGGGCGACTTGTCATAAATCACGGCCAACGAGCGCAGGTCCTCCTGGCGGATCGACAGGACCTTGCCGTTGTAGTCGCCACGCTGGCTCTGGATGGTGGCGGCGTAACGGGCAAGAGCTCCGGCCTTCTCCTTCGGCAGTGTCGCCAGGCGCTCCAGGTCGATCACAAGCTTGGGAGTCGGCCCGAGCGGGCTCGGCGCGGCGCCTCCGGGCAGCAGCTCGGAGACAGGCACCCCGTAGAAGTCGGCAAGCTCGGCAAGCTTCTGCACCGTGACAGCTCGGTCGCCACGCTCGTAAGAGCCCACGACCACGGCTTTCCACCTGCCGCGCGACTTCTCTTCGACTCCGTGCAGGGACAGGCCCTGCTGGGTGCGGATGGCGCGGAGTCGTGCACCCAGCGACTTTGCGTACTCAGACGGCATCGTGTTGGCCCCCCGGCTCTCGTATGTAGCGCTCTCAGTAGATTGTGCTCCCTTGCGGCATATGCCCCAGCCACCGGGGGGTACGGTGCCAGGCTCGGCACCATCGGTAGCCGTGGCCCTGGGTTTACCCCAGAACGCCGCGCGGTGTGGTTACGCACAGTGACGGTAAAGGGGTGGGAGCCTAAGGTCAAGCTGATTGGAAAAAAGATGCCGAATCCGGTCCGGGAGGGAACGCAACAAACGCCCCTCTTGTACCGATGGCCACACTACTTCGTCATAGTTTGACGAGTGAAATCGAACGTCAGGTCTCGCGGGTCAGAATCATGACCGGGCAGGTCGCGGCCTGGACGATCTTGATGGACGTGTCGCCCAGAAACACCCGCCGCAGCGGCCCGGCCTCGCTGGAGGCGCACACGATCAGCTCGCCGGGCAGCCACGTGGTCGTGCCGAGGGCCTGTGCCACGTTCCGGCCCTCCAGGAGCTCCACCTCGACCTGGAGCCTGCGCCGCTGGCCCCGTGCCGCCGCGCGCAGGTCCGACGCGGCCTGGTCGCGCAGCCGTACGAGCATCTCCTCCTCGATCCTGGCGCGGCGGCCGGTCCTGAGCACCAGCGTGACCAGCCGCAGCGAGATGTTCAGGGCGACGGCCGCCTTGGCCGCGCCCTTGACGGCGGCGTCGGCGCCGGGGCCGCGGCGGTAGGCGACGGTGATGCGTTCGAAGGCGGCCGGCGGCTCCTCGCCGTAGCCGCGCGGCGCCAGCAGCACGGGCACCGGCGAGGAGTGCAGGAGCTGGTCGGCGGTGCTGCCGACGGTGATGCGGGACCGGCCGCCGCCGGGCGCCGAGCCGATCACCACGACGTCCGCGCCGAGCCTGCGCGCGACCTCCACCAGCCCGCGGCCGCTGCCCTTGTTGGTGTGGCGCACGTACTCGGCCTGGTCGCCGGCCAGCTCGCGGGCCTGGGCGACGTCGTTCTCGGCCTGCTCGCGCAGGTACGCCCGCCAGGCGCCCTCGTCGGCGCGGGCGGGGCCGGGCGTGGTCGCCACCGGCGGCTGGACGGTCGCCACCGTCAGGCTGCCCGCGGTCTGCCGGGTCAGCAGGACAGCGAGCGCGAGCCCGTCCATGCCCCGCGGCTCGGCGATGTACCCGGCCAGCACCTTGTCGAACTTCATGTCACCGCACCTCGGCATTCAGCCGCGAATGTCCGTAGCCGTACAGGAAATAGCAGATCAGGCCGAGCAGCATCCACAGGCCGAAGGCGGCCCACGTGACGCCCGCCAGCCCGGCCATGACGATGACGCAGAACAGCGCGCCGAGCACCGGGGTGAGGGGGAAGAGCGGCGTACGGAAGCTGCGGGGCAGCTCGGGGCTGCGGTAGCGCAGGACCAGCACGCCGACGTTGACGATGAAGAAGGCGAACAGGGTGCCGATGCTGGTGGCCTCGGCGAGCTGCCCGCGCGGCACCAGCCCGGCCAGGACCGAGATGAACAGGGCCACGATCAGCGTGTTGGCGACCGGCACCTGGTGGCGCGGGTTCACCCGCTGGAAGACGCGGGGGATGAGCCCGTCGCGGGACATCGCGAACAGGATGCGGGTCTGGCCGTAGATGACCGTGAGCACGACGCTGGCGATGGCGATCACCGCGCCGAAGGAGACGATCAGGCCGGGCCAGGTCGCGCCGGTGGCCTGGTCGACGATCTGCGACAGGCTCGCCTCGCTGCTCTCGGGGTCGAACTCGGTCCACGGCTTGGCCCCGATGGCGGCCACGGCGACCAGGACGTACACGGTGGTGACGATGGCCAGGGACAGCAGGATGGCCAGCGGCAGGTCGCGCTTGGGGTTCCTGGCCTCCTCGCCGGCGGTGGAGGCGGCGTCGAAGCCGATGTAGGAGAAGAACACCTGCGAGGCGGCCGCGGTGATCCCGGCGACGCCCAGGGGGGCGAACGGGGTGAAGTTCCCGGCCTCGAACGCCGTGAACGCCACCGCGCAGAAGAACACCAGCACCGCGATCTTGATGAGCACGAACACGGCGTTGGCCATGGCCGACTCCGAGGCGCCGTAGAGCAGCAGCCAGGTGGCCAGCAGCACGATGAGGATCGCGGTGACGTTGACGACGCCGCCGTCCTGGCCGGGGGAGTGGGTGATCGCCGCCGGCAGCGTCCAGCCGAACAGGCTGCGCAGGAACGCGTTGAGGTACTCGCCCCACCCCACCGCCACGGCCGCGACGGACACCGCGTACTCCAGCATGAGGCACCAGCCGCACACCCACGCCACCAGCTCGCCCAGCGTCGCGTACGCGTAGGAGTAGGACGACCCGGACACCGGGATCGTCCCGGCCAGCTCGGCGTAGGACAGGGCGGAGAACAGCGCCGTGATCGCGGCCAGCACGAACGCCAGCACCACCGCGGGCCCGGCCTTGGGCACCGCCTGCCCGAGGATGACGAAGATGCCGGTGCCCAGCGTGGCGCCGACGCTGAACAGGGTGAGCTGCCACAACGTCATCGTGCGCCGCAGCTCGCCGCCCTCGCCCTGCCCGCCCTCGGTCACGATGCGCTCGGTCGGCTTGGTGCGCAGCAGCCGTGCGGCCAGTGTCACATCGGTCTCCTAGAGGGTGCTCGTCAGCGGCCACATCCCGTTGGGCGTGACGATGGTGCCCGCGGAGCCGGTGAGTATGTCCTCGGCGTCGTCGAGGCTGCCGATGGCGGCCATGTCGCCGGTGGTCTCGACGAACCGGCACACCGCGTCCACCTTCGGCCCCATCGAGCCGGCCGGGAAGCTGAGGCCACGCAGTTCGTGCGGGGTGGTGTGGGCGATCTCGGTCTGGCCGGGCGCGCCGAAGTCGCGCATCACCCGCGGGACGTCGGTCAGGATGAGGAAGGCGTCGCACTCCAGCGCCTCGGCCAGCATCGAGGCGGTGAGGTCCTTGTCGATGACGGCCTCGACGCCGGTCAGCCGGCCGCGCTCGTCGCGTACGACCGGGATGCCGCCGCCGCCCGCGCAGATCACCACGACGCCCTCGCGGATCATCTTGCGGATCAGCCGGGTCTCCACGATGCGCTGCGGGGTGGGGGAGGGGACGACGCGGCGCCAGTACTGGCCGTCGGGTTTGACCGTCCAGCCGTACTCGGCGGCCAGCTTGCGGGCCTCGTCCTCCTCGTAGACCTGGCCGACGAACTTGGTGGGGTCGGCGAAGGCCGGGTCGACGGCGGTGACCAGGGTCTGGGTGACCATGGCCAGCACCTGGCGGCCGGGCAGGGCGTTCTGCAGCGCCTGCTGCATCCAGTAGCCGATCATGCCCTGCGTCTGCGCGCCCAGCGTGTCGAACGGGTAGGGGCGGCTCAGGCTGGGGTCCGCGGCGCTCTCCAGCGCCAGCATGCCGACCTGGGGGCCGTTCCCGTGGGTGATGACCAGCTCGTGCTTGTCGGCGAGCTGGGCCAGCGTCCTGACGGCGGTGGCGATGTTGTCCCGCTGGACGTCGGCGTCCGGTTTCTGACCGCGCTTGAGCACCGCGTTGCCGCCGAGTGCGACGATGACCCGCATTCAGTCCCCCAGGGTTGCGACCATGACCGCTTTGATGGTGTGCAGCCGGTTCTCGGCCTCGTCGAAGACGATGGAGCGCGGCGACTCGAAGACGTCGTCGGTCACCTCCAGGGCCTCCAGGCCGGTCTTGGCGTAGATGTCGGCGCCGACGCTCGTCTCCCGGTCGTGGAAGGCGGGCAGGCAGTGCATGAACTTCACGTCCGGATTGCCGGTGGCCCGGATCGCCGCCTCGTTCACCTGGTACGGCAGCAGCAACTTGATCCGCTCGTCCCACACCTCCTTCGGCTCGCCCATCGACACCCACACGTCGGTGTAGAGGAAGTCGGCGCCCCTGACGCCCTCGGCCACGTCGTCGGTGAGGGTGATCCGGGCGCCGGTGGACTTCGCCAGCTCCACGGCCGGCCCGACCGCGAGGTCCCGGTCGGGCCGCAGCGACGGCGGGGAGACGAGGCGGATGTCCAGGCCGAGCAGCGCGCCGGTGACCAGCAGCGAGTGGCCGGTGTTGTTGCGCGCGTCCCCCAGGTAGGCGAGGGATACCTCGCGCAGCGGCTTGTCGGTGTGCTCCTGGACGGTGAGCATGTCGGCCAGCATCTGCGTGGGGTGCCACTCGTCGGTCAGGCCGTTCCACACCGGCACGCCGGACAGCGCCGCCAGGTCCTCGACGTAGGACTGCTTGCTGCCCCGGTACTCGATGCCGTCGAACATCCGGCCCAGCACCCGCGCGGTGTCCTTGACCGACTCCTTGTGCCCGATGTGCGAGCCGGCCGGGTCGAGGTAGGTGACGTGCGCGCCCTGGTCGTGGGCGGCCACCTCGAACGCGCAGCGTGTGCGGGTCGAGGTCTTCTCGAAGATCAGCGCGATGTTCTTGCCCCGGAGCCGCTGTCGCTCGATCCCCGCGTACTTGGCGGCCTTCAGCTCAGCCGACAGGTGCAGCAGGAAGCCGAACTCCTCCGGGGTGAAGTCCAGTTCCTTCAGGAAACTGCGGTTACGCAGGTTGAACGCCATGTCGCCCCTTCTAGACGCCGTCACGCTCCAGCGGGCAGCTCATGCACCGCGGGCCGCCCCGGCCCCTGCCGAGCTCGCTGCCGCGGATCGTGATGACCTCGATGCCGTTGTCGCGCAGGTGGTTGTTCGTGGTGGTGTTGCGTTCGTAGGCGACGACGACGCCGGGCTCGACGGCCAGGCCGTTGCAGCCGTCGTCCCACTGTTCGCGTTCGGCGGCGTACACGTCCTGGTGCGGGGTCAGGACGGTGATGTCGTCCATGTCCAGGGCGCGGGCGATGGCCTTGTGCATGTCCTCGGGCGGGTGGTCGACGACCCTGAGCTCCTTACGGGTCTCGCCCGGCTCGATCGTGTACGCCGGCAACATCCCAAGACCGGCGTACTTGGTGAACACGCCCACGTCGAGCATGGTCATGACCGTGTCGAGATGCATGAACGCGCGCGCCTTCGGCATGTCCAGCGCCACGATCCGGGTCGCCGAGCCGGCGCTGAACAGCCGCTGGGCCAGCATCTCGACCGCCTGCGGCTGCGTACGCTCGCTCATCCCGATCAGCACCGCGCCGCGCCCGATGACCAGCACGTCGCCGCCCTCCATGGTCGCCGGCGCCATCGCCTGGCCCGGCAGCCAGCAGTGGAAGCCGCCCACGCCGGGCCGGTCGAAGCCGGCGGCGAACATCGGGTGGAACATGTAGACGGCCTCCAGGTTGACCGTCTCGCGCATGCGGGCCTTCTTGCGCATCGCGTTGATCGACACGCCGTCGTAGATCCAGCAGGAGGTGTCGCGGGTGAACAGGTGGTTGGGCAGCGGCGGCAGGATGAAGTCGTCCTCGGCGGTGGTGTGGAAGGCCACCGACTTGGGGTCACAGCCCATCTCGACCAGCTCGCGCTTGGTGATGCCGCCGGTCAGGTGCACCTGGAGGGTGGCGGCGTCCATGCCGTCGAGCGTGTTGCGGATGTCGTCGATGGCGACCGGGCCGAGCCAGCGCTCGTCGATGACCGCGTCGAGGATGTGCTTGCGCGCCTCGGGGATGTCGACCACCTCCCGCAGGAGGTCGGCCAGCATGTGGACGACGATGCCGCGCCCGCGCAGCACCCGCTCGAACTCCTCGTGCTCCTCCACCGCGCGCTGCACCCACAGCACGTCGTCGAACAGGAACGCGTCCTTGTTGCTCGGCGTCAGCCGCTTGAGGGCCAGTTCCGGCTTGTGCAGCAGGACCTGACGCAGCCGGCCCACCTCTGAATCGACATGAAAGGTCATTTTTCAGATATCCCCTCAGGGCGACGGACATCACGCGGTCCGTACTCGCCGTGTCTGGCCTTCAGCCAGATGTAGACGGGCACCCCGACCAACAACATCAGCGTCCCGCCGAGCACGGCCGAGGGGCCGGAGCCGTACGCCATCCAGAACGAGAACAGCAGCGCGAGCACCGCGACGGCCAGGTCGCGGGCCAGCCGCCCCCGCTCGACCCGCCGCTCCCGGGTCACCAGCCAGAACAGCTGGGCGGCGGCCGAGAAGAAGTAGGGGATGACGGTGGTGAAGGAGGCCAGCAACACGATCGTGTTGAAGGCGTTCTCGGAGGTGTAGCCCACCAGCAGCATGAGCGAGGTGAGGACGGTCCCGGCCAGGATGCCGGTCAGGGGCGCGCCGCGCCGCGTGACGACGGCGAAGGCGGGCGGGAACATGCCGTCCTTGGAGGCGGCCAGCGGCATCTCGGCCACCAGCAGGGTCCAGCCGTTCAGCGCGCCGATGCCGGAGACGATCGCGCAGGCGGCCATGAGCAGCCCGCCGCCCGTGCCGCCGAACATGTGGTCGAGCGCGGCGGCGAAGGGCGCGGTGGAGCCGACCAGTTCCTCCTGCGGCACGGTGCCCATGACGGCGACCGTGCTGAGGATGTACATGACGGCGCAGACCAGCACGCCGATGACGCTGGCCCGGCCGATGGTGCGGGCGGGGTCCTTGACCCGTTCGGCGGCGATGGCCGCGCTCTCCACGCCGGAGTAGATGAACAGGGTCACCGCGCCGGCCATGGAGACGGCCGAGACCCAGCTCCCGCCGGTGGCGTTGAAGGAGGGGTAGTTGCCGCTGTGCACGAAGAACAGGCCCACCACCGACACGAACAGCAGCGGCGCGAACTTCAGGATCGTGGTGACCACCTGGAAGGCGGCCGCGTTGCGCACGCCCGCCAGGTTCACCACGGCCGGGATCCACACCCCGGCCAGGCCGATCAGGATCGAGCCGAGCGTGCCGCTCCAGTGGAGCCCGAACAGCCCGTGGGCCAGGTACTGGACGTAGCCCACCCAGGCCACGGCGATGGCCGCGTTGCCGATCCACGCCGTCAGCCAGAACGACCAGGCGATCCAGAACCCGGCGAACTCCCCGAACGCCTCCCGCGCGTAGGCGTAGGGGCCGCCGGCCGCCGGGACGCGCCCGCCCAGCCGGCCGAAGACGATGGCCATCGCGATGGCGCCCGCGGTGACCAGGACCATGGAGACCAGGCTCACCGTGCCGAACGCGGCCAGCGAGGCGGGCAGCAGGAAGATGCCGGTGCCGACGACGTTCCCCATGACCAGGGCGACGGCGGCGCCGAGGCCCAGGCCGCCCGCGGCGGGGGACTGCGTCCGGCGCGCCGCCGTCGTCACCCCGTTCGAGGGCGGACGTCGTTCCTGCATGCGTGCCCCCGCGCGAGTCCCCAGGAAGGGCCGACGCCGAGCGCGTACGGCCCTGGGTGACGTGCCCTACGCGGAGGACGCCGACACGGGGCCTGGCGGGGAAATTACCTGATCACGGTGTGCGGCAGGGCGTCGGGTGACCCCGACAGCAGCAGCACGACGGCGAACACCGCGAGGCACAACGCCATCAGCGCCACCGGCCAGGCCAGCGGTGACCGGGCGCCGTGCCGGGACATGGCCGCGAACAGCGCGGGGTCCTCTTCCCTGACCTGCCGGGCGATGGCCTTGAGCACCGACCGATCGCGTGCCGACAGCGCCATACGAAACCTCCCCCGAGAAGACCTAGAGGAGTTTTTATACCTGTATGTCGGTAATTGCCAAATTCGCCTGTCACACGGGACGGACGGCCGGTCGGGACGTCCGCCACGCCCGGCCGGCAGGGCGGGGCGCTCACGTTGTACCAGGTAGCGCCTGGTACTGTGTGTCCCGACCAACACCCTTTTAAGACCCGTCCCGTGAGGCGGGAAAGGTGGTGAGATCCCTCCATGTCCGATTCCAGGGCCGTACTCGAAGGCCCGGACATCCACCGGGCGCTGACCCGAATCGCGCACGAGATCCTCGAACGCACCAAGGGCGCCGGTGACGTCGTCCTTCTCGGCATCCCCACTCGTGGCGCCACGCTCGCCCGCCGGCTCGGCGACCGCGTCGAGCAGTTCGAAGGGCTCAAGATCCCCGTCGGCTCGATCGACATCACCATGTACCGCGACGACCTGCGCAGCGGTCCCGTCCGCCCGCTCGGGCGCACCGAACTGCCGCCCGACGGCATCGACGGCAAGGTGGTCGTCCTCGTCGACGACGTGCTCTACTCCGGCCGTACCGTCCGGGCCGCGCTCGACGCGCTCAACGACCTCGGCCGGCCCACCGCCGTACAGCTCGCCACGCTGGTCGACCGCGGCCACCGCGAACTGCCGATCCGCGCCGACTACGTGGGCAAGAACCTGCCCACGGCCAAGAGCGAGAAGGTCAAGGTCTACCTCTCGGAGATCGACGGCCGCGACGCCGTCCTGCTCATGAAGGAGGACGCCAGGTGAACCGGCATCTGATCTCGGCGGGCGACCTCACCAAGGACGACGCGCTGCTCATCCTCGACACCGCCGAGGAACTGGCGAGGGTCTCGGAACGGTCCATCAAGAAGCTGCCCACGCTGCGCGGCCGTACGGTGGTCAACCTGTTCTTCGAGGACTCCACGCGCACCAGGATCTCCTTCGAGGCGGCGGCCAAGCGGCTGTCCGCCGACGTCATCAACTTCTCGGCCAAGGGGTCGAGCGTGTCCAAGGGCGAGTCGCTCAAGGACACCGCGCTCACCCTGGAGGCCATGGGCGCCGACGCCGTCGTCATCCGCCACGGCTCCTCCGGCGCGCCCCACCGGCTGGCCGGCTGGGTGCGCGGCAGCGTCGTCAACGCCGGCGACGGCACCCACGAGCACCCCACGCAGGCGCTGCTCGACGCCTTCTCGATGCGCCGCCGCCTCGGCGGCCTCGAAGGCCGCCGGGTCACCATCGTCGGCGACGTGCTGCACAGCCGCGTCGCCCGCTCCAACGTGCTGCTGCTCAACACCCTCGGCGCCGAGGTGACTCTCGTCGCGCCGCCCACGCTGCTGCCCGTCTCGGTCGCCACCTGGCCGTGCGAGGTCTCCTACGACTTCGACGCGGTGCTGCCCAAGTCCGACGTGGTCATGATGCTGCGGGTGCAGAAGGAGCGGATGAACGCCGCCTACTTCCCCAGCGAGCGCGAGTACTCCCGCCGCTACGGCCTCGACCGCGACCGCTTCGCCAAGATGCCGGACGAGGCGATCGTCATGCACCCCGGGCCGATGAACCGGGGTATGGAGATCGCCGCCGAGGTGGCCGACTCACCGCGATCCACGATCGTGGAGCAGGTCGCCAACGGCGTGACCATCCGCATGGCCGTCCTGTACCTGCTGCTCGGGGGAGAGACCCAGTGATCATCAAGAATGTGCGGGTTCTCGGTGGGGAGCCGGTGGACATCCGGATCGCCGCCGGGCTGATCGCCGAGATCGGCGCCGGCCTCGACGGCGGGGGAGATGTCGTCGAGGGCCGCGGCGCGATCGCGCTGCCCGGCCTGGTCGACCTGCACACCCACCTGCGCGAGCCCGGCCGCGAGGACGCCGAGACCGTCCAGACCGGCACCCAGTCCGCGGCCCGCGGCGGCTACACCGCCGTGCACGCCATGGCCAACACCTCGCCCGTCGCCGACACCGCCGGCGTGGTCGAGCAGGTGTGGCGGCTCGGCCGCGAGTTCGCCCACTGCGACGTGCAGCCGGTCGGCGCCGTGACCGTCGGCCTGGAGGGCAGGCAGCTCGCCGAGCTCGGCGCGATGGCCGATTCCGCGGCCCGCGTACGGGTCTTCTCCGACGACGGCAAGTGCGTCAGCGACGCCGTGCTGATGCGCCGCGCCCTCGAGTACGTCAAGGCGTTCGACGGCGTCGTCGCCCAGCACGCCCAGGAGCCCAGGCTCACCGAGGGCGCCCAGATGAACGAGGGCGTCGTCTCCGGCAGGCTCGGCCTGACCGGCTGGCCGGCCGTGGCAGAAGAGGCGATCATCGCCCGCGACTGCCTGCTGGCCGCGCACGTCGGTTCCCGCCTGCACGTCTGCCACGTCTCCACGGCCGGCTCGGTCGAGATCATCCGCTGGGCCAAGTCCAAGGGCTGGGACATCACCGCCGAGGTCACCCCTCACCACCTGCTCCTCACCGACGACCTCGTCGAGGAGTCCCCGGTCGGCGCCTACAACCCGATCTACAAGGTCAACCCGCCGCTGCGCACGGACGCCGACGTCCAGGCGCTGCGGGCCGCGCTGGCCGACGGCACGATCGACGTCGTCGCCACCGACCACGCCCCCCACCCGGTCGAGGACAAGGAGACCGAGTGGCCGGCCGCGGCCATGGGCATGATCGGCCTGGAGACGGCGCTGAGCGTCGTCCAGGAGGCCATGGTCGAGACCGGCCTGCTCGACTGGGCCGGGGTCGCCCAGCGCATGTCGGTCACCCCCGCCCGCATCGGCCGCCTGGCCGGACACGGACGGCCGCTGGAGCCGGGCGCGCCCGCCAACATCACGCTGTACGACCCGTCGGCCCGCACGAAGGTTGACCCCTCCGCCTACGCCTCCAAGAGCAGGAACACCCCGTACGAGGGGATGACGCTGCCCGGCCGGGTGGTGGCCACGTTCCTGCGCGGCACGCCGACCGTTCTCGAAGGGAAGCTGGTTTGAACACCGCGGTGCTCGTCCTGGAAGACGGCCGCGTCTTCCACGGAACCTCTTACGGCGCCGAAGGCGAGACGTTCGGCGAGATGGTCTTCAACACCGGCATGACCGGCTACCAGGAGACCCTCACCGACCCCTCCTACCACCGGCAGATCGTCGCCATGACGGCCCCGCACATCGGCAACACCGGCGTCAACGACGAGGACCCGGAGTCGGGCCGCGTCTGGGTCGCCGGGTACGTCGTGCGCGAGCCCTCCAGGGTCGTCTCCAACTGGCGGGCCAACCGCTCGCTCGACGACTACCTCAAGGAGCAGGGCGTCGTCGGCATCGCCATCACCGGCACCCGCGCCCTGACCCGCCACCTGCGCGAGCGGGGCGCGATGCGGGCCGGCATCTTCTCGGCGCCCTCGGCCACGGTCGAGGAGCTCGTCGAGCGCGTACGGCGCGCGCCCGCCATGGAGGGCGCCGACCTGGCCAGTGAGGTGGCCACGGCCGAGCCCTACGTCGTGCCCGCCGTCGGCGCCCGGCGCTTCACCGTCGCCGCCGTCGACCTCGGCATCAAGGGCATGACCCCGCACCGGATGGCCGAGCGCGGCTGCGAGGTGCACGTGCTGCCCGCCACGGCCACGTACGAGCAGATCATGGCGGTCGAGCCCGACGGCGTGTTCTTCTCCAACGGCCCCGGCGACCCGGCCACGGCCGACGTGTCGGCCCTCCAGGCCGTCCTGGCGGCGCGGGTGCCCTTCTTCGGCATCTGCTTCGGCAACCAGCTCTTCGGCCGCGCGCTCGGGCTGTCCACGTACAAGCTGCGTTACGGCCACCGCGGCGTCAACCAGCCGGTCCAGGACGTACGGACGGGCAAGGTCGAGATCTCGGCCCACAACCACGGGTTCGCGGTCGAGGCGCCGATCGGCGAGTCGTTCGAGACCCCCTACGGGCCGGCCGAGGTCAGCCACGTCAATCTCAACGACCGCTGCGTGGAGGGCCTGCGCCTGCTCGACGGGCGGGCCTTCAGCGTCCAGTACCACCCCGAGGCCGCCGCGGGGCCGCACGACGCCGCTTATCTCTTCGACGAGTTCTGTGAGGTCATGAGCCGTGCCCAAGCGTGAGGACATCCGGTCGGTCATGGTGATCGGCTCCGGGCCGATCGTGATCGGCCAGGCGTGCGAGTTCGACTACTCGGGCACCCAGGCCTGCCGCGTGTTGCGGGCCGAGGGTTTCCGCGTGATCCTCGTCAACAGCAACCCCGCCACGATCATGACGGACCCGGAGTTCGCCGACGCCACGTACGTCGAGCCGATCACCCCCGAGTACGTCGAGAAGATCATCGCCAAGGAGCGCCCCGACGCGCTGCTGCCCACCCTGGGCGGCCAGACCGCGCTGAACACCGCGGTCGCGCTGCACGAGTCGGGCGTGCTGGAGAAGTACGAGGTCGAGCTGATCGGCGCCGATTTCGACGCGATCCAGGCGGGCGAGAACCGCGAGAAGTTCAAGGAGATCGTCGCCAAGGTCGCCCGCGAGCACGGGCTCAACGCCGAGTCGGCCAAATCGGTCATCTGCCACACGATGCGCGACTGCCTGGCCGCCGCCGGCGAGCTGGGCTACCCGCTGGTCGTGCGGCCCAGCTTCACCATGGGCGGCGTCGGCTCCGGCTTCGCCTACGACGAGGACGACCTGCGCCGCATCGCGCGGGCCGGCCTCGACGCCTCGCCGACCACCGAAGTGCTCCTTGAGGAGTCCATCCTCGGCTGGAAGGAGTACGAGCTGGAGGTCATGCGCGACAAGGCGGACAACGTCGTGATCGTGTGCTCCATCGAGAACATCGACCCGATGGGCGTGCACACCGGCGACAGCGTCACCGTCGCGCCCGCGCTGACGCTGACCGACCGCGAGTACCAGAACATGCGCGACGTCGCCATCGCGGTCATCCGCGAGGTCGGCGTGGACACCGGCGGCTGCAACATCCAGTTCGCGGTCGACCCGCGCACCGGACGCATGATCGTCATCGAGATGAACCCGCGCGTCTCCCGTTCCAGCGCCCTGGCCTCCAAGGCCACCGGCTTCCCGATCGCGAAGATCGCCGCCAAGCTGGCCATCGGCTACACCCTCGACGAGATCCCCAACGACATCACCAAGGAGACCCCGGCCTCCTTCGAGCCGACGCTCGACTACATCGTGGTCAAGGTGCCGCGCTTCGCCTTCGAGAAGTTCCGCGGGGCCGACCGTACGCTGACCACGCACATGAAGTCCGTGGGCGAGGCCATGGCCATCGGGCGCTCCTTCCCCGAGGCGCTGCAGAAGGCGCTGCGCTCGCTGGAGAAGAAGGACTCCTCCTTCACCTGGGCGGGCCCCGTACAGGACAAGGACGAGCTGCTGGAGGCGTGCCGCACCCCGCATGACGGGCGGCTGCGCACGATGCAGCAGGCCGTCCGCGCGGGCGCGAGCGCGGCCGAGCTGTACGAGGCCACCAGCATCGACCCCTGGTTCCTCGACCAGCTCTTCCTGCTGGAGGAGGAGGCCCAGGAGACCGCCGCCGCGGCCGAGCTGGGCGCCGACGCGCTGGCCCGCGCCAAGCACCACGGCTTCTCCGACGCGCAGATCGCCGAGATCCGCGGCGTGGACGAGGCCCGCGTGCGCGACCTGCGCCACGCGCTCGGCGTGCGGCCGGTCTACAACACCGTCGACACCTGCGCCGCCGAGTTCGCCGCCCGGACGCCGTACCTGTACTCCACCTACGACGAGGAGACCGAGGTCCCCCTCGGGGACCGGCAGAAGGTCATCATCCTCGGCTCCGGGCCCAACCGCATCGGGCAGGGCATCGAGTTCGACTACGCCTGCGTGCACGCCTCGTTCGAGCTGTCGCGGGCCGGGTTCGAGACCGTCATGGTCAACTGCAACCCCGAGACCGTCTCGACCGACTACGACACCTCCGACCGGCTCTACTTCGAGCCGCTCACGCTGGAGGACGTCCTGGAGGTCGTGCACGCCGAGCAGCAGACCGGCCCGGTCGCGGGCGTGATCGTGCAGCTCGGCGGCCAGACGCCGCTCGGCCTGGCGCAGGCGCTGAAGGACGCGGGCGTGCCCGTGGTCGGCACCTCGCCGGAGTCGATCCACCTGGCCGAGGAGCGCGGCGCGTTCGGACGGGTGCTGGCCGAGGCCGGGCTGCCCGCGCCCAAGCACGGCACCGCGCTGACGGTGTCGGAGGCGCTGGAGATCGCCGGCGAGATCGGCTACCCGGTGCTCGTCCGGCCCTCGTACGTGCTCGGCGGGGCCGGCATGGCCATCGTCTACGACGACGAGACGCTGACGACGTACATGGCGGCCCAGGAGGGCGGCCACCCGGTCCTGGTGGACAAGTTCCTCGACGAGGCCATCGAGATCGACGTGGACGCGCTCTACGACGGCGAGGAGCTGTTCCTCGGCGGCGTCATGGAGCACATCGAGGAGGCCGGCATCCACTCCGGCGACTCCGCCTGCGCGCTGCCGCCGCTCACGCTCGGCAGCCACGACGTCAAGCGCATCCGCGCCGCCACCGAGGCCATCGCCGCCGGGGTGGGCGTACGCGGGCTCCTGAACGTCCAGTACGCCATGTCCGCCGGCGTCCTGTATGTCCTGGAGGCCAACCCGCGGGCCAGCCGTACCGTGCCGTTCGTGTCCAAGGCCACGGCCATGCCGCTGGCCAAGGCGGCGGCCCGGGTGATGCTCGGCTCCTCGATCGCCTCGCTGCGCGCGGAGGGCATGCTGCCGGCCACCGGCGACGGCGGCACGCTGCCGCTGGAGGCGTCCATCGCGGTCAAGGAGGCCGTGCTGCCCTTCAACCGCTTCCTGGGCGTCGACATCGTGCTCGGGCCCGAGATGCGCTCCACGGGCGAGGTCATGGGCATCGACGCGTTCTTCGGCGTGGCGTACGCGAAGTCCCAGGCGGGCGCCTATGGCGAACTGCCGACCAAGGGACGCGCGTTCGTGTCCGTGGCCAACAGGGACAAGCGTGCGATGATCTTCCCTGTGAAGGCACTGGCCGACCTCGGCTTCGAGATCCTCGCCACCGAGGGCACGGCCGAGGTGCTGCGCCGCAACGGTGTCCATGCCAAGATCGTGCGAAAGCACAGCGAGGGGACCGGGCCCGGAGGGGAGCCTACGAGCGTGCAGGCGATTCTCGACGGCGAGGTGGACCTGATCGTCAACACGCCGTTCGGCAGCCCCGGCCAGTCCGGGCCGCGCCTGGACGGCTACGAGATCCGCACCGCGGCGGTGCTGCGCGGCATCCCGTGCATCACCACGATCTCGGGGCTGGCCGCGGCCGCGGCCGGCATCCAGGCGATCGTCCGCGGCGACGTCGGCGTGCGTTCACTCCAGGAGCACGCACAGGCACTACGCGGCTGACCCGCGCGGGAGGTGAAGACGACTGGCCGGCACACCTGTGCAGGTGACGGGCACGGTGCTGACGACGCGCCGGGTCGACGCCTACCATGCGCTGACGGTGGTGGCGCCCGGCATCGCCGAGCGTTACCGCCCCGGCCACTTCGTCTCCGTGGCGGTCGGCGGGGCGCACACGTCGATGGTGACGCGGCGCGCGCTGTCCATCCATGACGTCAAGTCCGACTACGGCGGCACGGTCGAGCTCGTCTTCACCGCCTCCGGGCCGGGCACGTCCTGGCTGGCCGAACGGCGCGCCCGCGACACGCTCGACCTGGTCGGGCCGCTCGGCCGGCCCTTCCCGCTGCCGCGCGACCCGGTCAACTGCGTGCTGGTCGGCGCCGAGTACGGCTCGGCCGTGCTGTTCCCGCTGGCCGACGCGCTGCTGGCGCGCGGCTGCCGGGTCGACTTCGTGCTCGGCGGCGCCGGGGCCGACCGCGTGTTCGGCGCCATGCGGGCCCGCCGCATCGCCGAGACGACGACCCTGACCACCGAGGACGGCTCGCTCGGCGTACGCGGCAAGGTCACCGACGCGCTGCCCTCGGTGATCGCCGACACCCGGGCCGACGCCGTCTACGCCTGCGCGCCCATGTCGGCGCTGCGGGCGGTGACGGCGGTGGCGATGGAGTTCGACATCCCGGTGCAGGTGGCCGTCGAGGAGTCGATGGCCTGCGGCATCGGGGTCTGCATGACGTGCGTCATCCCGGTCATCGGCGACGACGGCGCGACCAGGATGGTCCGCGCGTGCGCGGAGGGACCGGTGTTCCGGGGAGAGCGGGTGCGGTTCGAGGACGTGGGAACGATCCCGTTCGACGCACTCGGCGCCCCCGGAGGCGGTGCACGACATGTCAGTTGATATGCGTACTTTTCTGGCGCACGTGGAGCTGGCGAACCCGATCACCACGGCCGCCGGCTGCGCGGGTTCGGGCCGGGAGCTCGCCCAGTTCTTCGACCTCCACCGGCTCGGCGCGCTGACCACCCGGTCCATCACCATGGCCCCGCGCGCGGGCCGTCCGACCCCGCGCATGGCCGAGACGCCCTCCGGCATGCTCAACGCCGTCGGGCTCCAGGGGCCGGGCATCGAGGCGTTCCTGGAGCGCGAGCTGCCCTGGCTGGCCCAGCGCGGCATCAAGACCATCGTCTCGATCGGCGGCGGCACCGTCGCCGAGTACTCGGAGCTGGCCCGCAGGCTCGCCGACGCGCCCGGGGTGACCGCCCTGGAGGTCAACCTTTCTTGCCCCAACATGGAGGACAGAGGGCGTGTCTTCGCCCGCGAGGGCAGCGCCGCGGCCGAGGTGATCGCCTCGGTGCGGTCCATCATGCGCTACGACGTGCCCGTGGTGGCCAAGCTCGCGCCCGACGTGGCCGACATCGTCTCCGTCGCGCGCGCCTGCGTGGACGCCGGGGCGGACGCCCTGTCCATGATCAACAACCCGCTCGGCATGGCCATCGACACCGAGGCGCTGCGCCCGTCGCTGGCCGCGGTCACCGGAGGGTTGTCGGGGCCCGCCGTCCTGCCGCTGGCCGTACGGTGCGTGTGGCAGGTGCACGCGGCCCTGCCCGGGGTGCCGCTGATCGGCATGGGCGGCGTGATGACCGGCAGGGACGCCTTCCAGCTCATCCTGGCGGGCGCCTGCCTGGTCGGGGTGGGCACCGCGCTGTTCCACGACCCCTACGCGTGCCTGCGCATCGAGCGTGAGCTTGAGGACCTGCTGCGGGCCCGCGGCTTCCAGCGCCTGGCCGACGCCGTCGGCCTGGCCCACCGCCCGTCGGGGAGCGCTCCCCGGCACCTTCTAGTCGACTCGGAGGAGAGCTCCCCTTGACGCCCGCACCCATCGCCGTCGCCCTCGACGCCCCCGACCTGGAGACCGCCGCCCAGTGGGCGAGCCTGGTGACGCCGCACGTCAGCACCATCAAAGTGGGCCTCGAACTGTACCTGCGCTACGGCCCGGACGTGATCGCCTCCGTGCGCGGCGCCAGCGGCGTCCAGATCTTCCTCGACCTCAAGCTGCACGACATCCCCAACACCGTCGCCGGTGCCGCCAAGGCCGTCTCCCGGCTGCGCCCGGCGATCCTGACCGTGCACGCGACCGGGGGCGCCGCCATGATCCGGGCCGCGGTCGAGTCCGCCCCGCACACCAAGATCGCCGCTGTGACGATCCTCACCTCGCTGAACGAGTCCGACCTCGACCGCATGGGCCTGGCCGGGCCCGCCGACGAGGCCGTGCGGCGACTGTCGTCCCTGTCGGTCGAGGCCGGCGCAACGGCGCTGGTGTGCTCGCCCCACGAGGTCGCGGCCGTACGGGCCGAGGTGGGGCCGGACATCACCCTCATCACGCCCGGTGTGCGGCCTCAGGGGGCCGACGTACAGGACCAGGCGCGGGTGGCGACGCCCGAGCAGGCGCTGGCCGACGGGGCCGACCTGCTGGTGATCGGCCGTCCGATCACCGGCTCGGCGGACCCGGGAGCGGCCGCCGCGGCCATCGCCGCCTCGCTGCGCCGTACGACCGCCTCCTGACCCGCCCCGAAGGGCGAACCCACCCCATGGGTGCCCGCCGTCCGCGCGCGCCCATGGCTTCCCCGGTGCGCGGATGCGGCCACCCCGGAGCGGGCACGGCGGCAGACGCCGCCGGGCCGTCCGCGAGCCCTCGCTTCACAAGATCGTAATGCATCGCACGGGCGCTCGCGCACCCTTCCCGTTCCGGGTTTCGGTCCTGGTCCAGCCGTGATTTCGGACATGATCCGCCGATGTGAACATGATCACCACCGCGTTCCGCGACCCCCTCGCGGGAGGGGCCGCGAAGCGGGAAGTGGGGGCGATTTGATCGGCAGTGTGTAATTTTACGATCACGGACAGTGATGAAGTGGATTTTGTGACGAGAGAAACTGCCTTTGACGTTGCTTAGGGGGCGATGACCAGCTAGTTTCCCTTCCCGTCCGAGTACATCGACAGAAATTCGAGGTGACCCGGCGTGGCTCTTCCTCCCCTGACCCCTGAGCAGCGCGCCGCAGCCCTGGAGAAGGCTGCCAAGGCCCGTAAAGAGCGTGCCGAGGTCAAGAACCGGCTCAAGCATGGCGCGGTTTCTCTGGCTGAGGTGCTCAAGGATGGGCAGACCGACGACGTCATCGGCAAGATGAAGGTGTCGGCCCTGTTGGAATCGCTCCCCGGCGTGGGCAAGGTCCGCGCCAAGCAGCTCATGGAGCGGCTTGCCATCGCCGAGTCCCGCCGCGTGCGGGGTCTCGGTGCGAACCAGAGGGCTTCCCTCGAGCGCGAGTTCGGTGGCAACGAGAGCTAATCTCTGTTCCACAAGAAAGCGCAGGTTCAACGGGGGGTAGGAAGTGACCGACAGGTCTTGGTCCGGCGAAGCAAGGGCCCACGAGGCAGTCGGATCGGGAGCGAAGGTCGGCTTCCTGCCCTTGAGCAAGAGGCGTCTGACGGTCCTGTCAGGGCCGTCGGGCGTCGGCAAGTCCACGGTCGTCGCCGAGCTCCGGCGGGCACACCCCGAGGTGTGGCTGTCGGTCTCGGTGACCACCAGGAGGCCCCGTCCCGGCGAGGTCAACGGGGTCCACTACTTCTTCGTCGACGGCGAGGAGTTCGACCGCCTGGTCGAGGCCGGCGAGCTGCTGGAGTGGGCGGAGTTCGCGGGCAACCGCTACGGCACCCCGCGCGAGCCGGTGCTGGACAAGCTCGCCAAGGGTGTGCCGACCGTCCTGGAGATAGACCTGGAAGGCGCCAGGCAGGTGCGCACCACCATGCCGGACGCACTGCTGGTCTTCCTGGCCCCCCCGACGTGGGAGGAGCTGGAGAAGCGGCTGCGTGGCCGCGGCACCGAGCCCGAGGACGTCATCGAGCGCCGGCTGCGGGCCGGACGGGTCGAGATGGCCGCCGAATCGGAGTTCGACCTCACACTGGTGAACACGAGTGTCCAAGAAGTGTGCCACCGGCTGATAGCCTTGATGACTGACCCTCAGGGGGTCACCACCACCATCAACCGAGAGGTCTGACAATCGTGGCAGGCACCACCCCGGCCGCGGAGGGCATCACCAACCCGCCGATCGACGCGCTGCTCGACATCGTCGACAGCAAGTACTCCCTGGTGATCATGGGTGCCAAGCGCGCCCGCCAGATCAACGCCTACTACTCCCAGCTCGGCGAAGGCCTGCTGGAATACGTCGGGCCGCTGGTCGAGACGCATGCTCAGGAGAAGCCGCTGTCCATCGCGCTGCGCGAGGTCTCCGAGGGCCTGCTCAACGCCGAGCCCATCGAAGGCGCGGTCTGACCCCTTCGATGAAGGTCGTCCTCGGCGTCAGCGGCGGCATCGCCGCGTACAAGGCGTGTGAGCTGCTGCGGCTGTTCACCGAGTCCGGTCACGAGGTGCGGGTCGTGCCGACCCGCGAGGTGCTCCGGTTCGTGGGCGAGCCCACATGGGCCGCCCTGTCGGGCAACCCCGTGACCGCCGACGTCTGGGACGACGTTCACGAGGTGCCCCACGTACGTATCGGCCAGCGGGCCGATCTCGTCGTGGTGGCGCCGGCGACCGCCAACACCCTGGCCAAGGCGGCCCACGGGCTCGCCGACGACCTGCTGACCAACACGCTGCTGACCGCGCGCTGCCCGGTCGTGTTCGCACCGGCGATGCACACCGAGATGTGGCAGCACCCGGCCACCCGCGCCAACGTCGCGACGCTGCGCGAGCGCGGCGCCGTCGTGATCGACCCGGCCGTGGGGCGCCTCACCGGCGCCGACACCGGCCCCGGGCGCCTGCCCGACCCGGCCGAGATCTTCCGGGTCTGCCTGCGCGTGCTGCGCGGCCGGCCGCGCGACCTGGCCGGGCACAAGATCGTGATCTCCGCCGGAGGCACCCGCGAGGCGATCGACCCGGTGCGCTTCATCGGCAACCGCTCGTCCGGGCTGCAGGGTTACGCCCTGGCCCGCACCGCGGTCGCGCGCGGCGCCGAGGTGACCCTCGTGGCCGCCAACGTCTCGCTGCCCGACCCCGCGGGGGCCGCCGTGGTACGGGTGGGGTCCACGGCCGAACTGCGCGAGGCGGTGCTGGCCGCCTCGGAGAAGGCCGACGCGGTCGTCATGGCCGCCGCGGTGGCCGACTTCCGCCCGGCGTCCCGGCACGAGACGAAGATCAAGAAGACCGACGGCGAGCCCGATCCCATCCATCTGACGAAGAACCCGGACATCCTCGCCGAGCTGGGGCAGTTGCGCCGCGAGGCCGGCGCCGGCCCGCGCGTGATCGTCGGGTTCGCGGCCGAGACCGACGACGTACTCGCCAACGGGCAGGCCAAGCTCGCCAGGAAGGGCTGCGACCTGCTGGTCGTCAACCAGGTGGGGGAGGGGCTGGCCTTCGGCACGCCCGACAACGCGGCCACCGTCCTCGTCGCGGGCGGCGAGCCCGTAGAGGTGCCGCGCGGCCCCAAGGACGACGTCGCCGACGCCGTCTGGGATCTCGTCGCGCCCCGCCTGTCCTAGCCCGGCCGATCCGCACGAACGATTACCCGATCACCAGTTGCGACACCCCCGGACGCCTACGGATACTTGAGGCAAAGGGGGACGAATGCCGGTGGGTTCCGCTGTCAGGGATCGTTGCAGGAGACTACTGGAAGACCAAGGAGGAATCCGTTACGTCTTCCCCGCGTTGTCCGTGGGGCCGACGGGAACGGGACACTTCCTCATCGTCGTCACTGATTTATCCGTATCCGTGCTCACCACCAGAACCCTCAGGAGCGACCGGCCCGTCGCGGTGTACGCCACGTACCCGCGGCACACCAGGCTCGGCCCGATCCTGCCCGGACTGATCATCGAACTCGGACACACCGCGTTCGAGTTCGACGAGGAGTACGCGGCGGTGGTGTCCGCCGCCGACGCCGAGGTCTTCGCGCCGGAGACCCTGCCGCCCGATCCCCTTCCCGACCTGTGACCGGACACGGACACGGGACGGTTTCGCGACCGGGCACCCGGTAGGGCTAGACTTCGGCGAGGCCCTGGCGTGTTCTTCCGTCCCGGGCCCAACATCCGTCAGCAGCCGCTGCATGAGGAGCCACTGAGTTGTCACGTCGCCTGTTCACCTCCGAGTCGGTCACCGAGGGCCACCCGGACAAGATCGCCGACCAGATCAGTGACGCGATTCTCGACGCCATGCTCAAGGACGACCCCAAGAGCCGGGTCGCCGTCGAGACGCTGATCACTACCGGCCAGGTCCATGTCGCAGGCGAGGTCACGACCGAGACCTACGTCGACATCCCCGGCGTCATCCGGGAGAAGATCCTGGAGATCGGCTACGACGCCTCCCACAAGGGCTTCGACGGCGCCTCCTGCGGCGTGTCGGTGTCCATCGGCGCGCAGTCGCCCGACATCGCCCAGGGCGTCGACGACGCCTACGAGCACCGCGTGAGCGGCGACGCCGACGAGCTCGACCGCCAGGGCGCGGGCGACCAGGGCCTGATGTTCGGCTACGCCTGCCGCGAGACCCCCGAGCTGATGCCGCTGCCGATCACGCTCGCGCACCGGCTCGCCCAGCGCCTGTCCGAGGTCCGCAAGACCGGCACCGTGCCCTACCTGCGCCCCGACGGCAAGACCCAGGTCACCATCGAGTACGACGGCGACAAGCCCGTCCGCCTCGACACCGTGGTCGTCTCCACCCAGCACGCGGCCGAGATCGACCTCAAGGAGATGCTCGCCCCCGACATCAAGGAGCACGTGGTCGACCCGGTGCTCGCGGGGCTGGAGATCGACACCGAGGGCTACCGCCTGCTGGTCAACCCGACCGGCCGCTTCGAGATCGGCGGCCCGATGGGCGACGCCGGCCTGACCGGCCGCAAGATCATCATCGACACCTACGGCGGCATGGCCCGCCACGGCGGCGGGGCCTTCTCGGGCAAGGACCCGTCCAAGGTCGACCGTTCGGCGGCCTACGCCATGCGCTGGGTGGCCAAGAACGTCGTCGCGGCCGGGCTGGCCGACCGGTGCGAGGTGCAGGTCGCGTACGCGATCGGCAAGGCTCAGCCGGTGGGTCTGTTCGTGGAGTGCTTCGGCACCGAGAAGCTGCCGGTCGAGCAGATCCAGGCGGCCGTGCTGCGCGTGTTCGACCTGCGTCCGGCCGCGATCATCCGCGACCTCGACCTGCTGCGCCCGATCTACTCCGAGACCGCCGCTTACGGGCACTTCGGCCGTGAGGGCTTCTCCTGGGAGTCCACGGACCGCGCCGAGGCCCTTCGGACGGCTGCCGGTCTCTGACCCCTCCGGGGCGAGTGTTGACGTGAAGTGCCGCATCCGGCCCTTGAGGGGCGCGGATGCGGCACTTGTCGTTGCCGTGGGTACGGCCTGACGACGGGCTGGCTCCTGGGGTGGGTACGGCCGGGCGACGGGTTTGCTTGGGCGGTCTTTGCCTCGGCTCGTTTCGTCTTGGGATCGTTCCTGTGCTTGTTTCGTCTCACGACGGCTTTCTCGTGCCGGATTTTCGCTGCGTTCGTCTGCGGGGGGCTCGGTGGGGGTGGGGTGGTCGTGGGGATGGCGGGGGTCGGGGTCTGGTAGACGTTAGGGCGTGACCCACTCCGACGACGCCCTTCTGCCGCTCGACGCCGTGCGGCCCCCGGCGTCGTCGAAGGACACCAAGGGGGCGGTGGTCCCGGCGGCCGAGCGGGCGGTGGCGAGGGTGGTCGTGGACAGCCCGCTGCCGCACCTCGACCGTCCCTTCGACTACCTGGTGCCCGCCGCCATGCACGAGGCGGCCCGGCCGGGGGTGCGGGTACGGGTGCGGTTCGCGGGCAAGCTGATCGACGGGTTCCTGCTGGAACGGGTGGACGAGAGCGACCACGAGGGCAAGCTGACCCCGCTGGAACGGGTGGTCTCACCCGAGCAGGTGCTCACGCCGGAGATCGCCGGTCTGGCCCGTGCGGTGGCCGACCGTTACGCGGGCACACTCACCGACGTTCTCCGCCTGGCCGTCCCACCGCGCCATGCCAAGGCCGAGGCCGAGCTGCCGCCGTCCGAGCTGCCGCCGTCTGAGCCGTCGTCGTCCGAGCCGTCGTCGTCCGAGCCATCGCCGTCCGAGCGGTCGGGCCCGGCTCCCGCCACCGACGAGGAGAGCGCCGTCGTCGCGCCGGGCGCGGGCGAGGATGCCGGATCCCCCGGGGAGAGCCGGGAGGCGGCGGCCAGCGCGGGGCGTAGGAGCGCGTGGGACGCCTATCCCACCGGGGCCTCCTTCCTGGACGCGCTGCGCCACGGCCGTACGCCCCGGGCCGTCTGGTCGGCGCTGCCGGGCGCCACGGGCTGGGCGGGGGCGATGGCCGAGGCCGTCCTCGCCACGCTGGACGGCGGCAAGGGCGCGGTCGTCGTGGTGCCCGACGGCAAGGACGTCGCGCTGGCCGACGCCGAGTTCGAGCGGCTGCTCGGCCCCGGCAGGCACGTCGCGCTGACGGCCGACCTCGGGCCCGCCGAGCGGTACAGGCGGTGGCTGAAGGTCCTCAGGGGCCAGGTGCGCGCCGTCGTGGGTACGCGGGCCGCCATGTTCGCCCCCGTCGCCGACCTCGGCCTGGTGGCCATCTGGGACGACGGCGACGACCTGCACGCCGAACGCCTGGCCCCCTACCCCCACGCCCGCGAGGTGCTCGGCCTGCGTGCCCTCAGGACGGATGCGGCCATGCTGATCGGCGGCTACGCGCGTACCGCCGAGGCCACCCAGCTCATCGCGACGCGCTGGGCCCGGCCGATCGTGGCCGCGCGTACCGTGATCAGGGGTCTGGCGCCGCGGGTGCGTCCCGCGGGCGAGGACGCCGAGCTGGCCAAGGACCAGGCGGCCCGGCAGGCGAGGTTGCCCAGCCTGGCCTGGCGGGCGCTGCGGCAGGGGCTGGAGAGCGGGCCGGTGCTGGTGCAGGTGCCCAGGCGCGGCTACCTGCCCGCGCTGGCCTGCGGACACTGCCGCGCCCCGGCGCGCTGCGTCCTGCCGCCCACCCGGATCGCGCCCCACCTCGCCGCGACCCTGGCCCCCGCCGTGCCGGGAGCGGCCCCCCAGAGCCGGCCGGGCGCACACGGCGGTGCAGGCCCACACGGCATGCCTGAGACCCGCGACGGGGCCGAGGCGCTGAACGGGATGACGGCGGCCGGCGGGGTCCCGCTCAGACTGCCGGTGGCGGCGGCCACCCCGATGCCCGGTACGCCAATGCTCGGGACCGCGATGTCCGGGAGCCCGGCGTCCGGGGGCGTGATGGCAGGGGCAGGGGCCGGGGTTCAGTCGTACGGTCACGACGTGACGGCCGGTTCGCCGGAAGGGGCCGGGACCGGCGCGTACGCGGTGGGGGAGCCGTTGTGTCACGGCCCGCTCGCGCTCAGAGCCGGCCACGCCGCCCCCTACTGCCGCTGGTGCGGCCGGGTGGACGCCGGCTGGCGCTGCCCGTCGTGCGGCAGCCCCAGGTTGCGGGCCGTCGTGACCGGCGCCAGGCGCACCGCCGAGGAGCTGGGCCGGGCCTTCCCCTCGGTGCAGGTGCGCACGTCGGGCCGCGACGGGGTGCTGGCCCGCGTGCCCGCCGCCCGCGCCCTGGTGGTCGCCACGCCGGGCGCCGAACCCGTGGCCGAGGGCGGTTACGCGGCGGCCGTGCTGCTCGACGGGTGGGCGCTGCTGGGCCGGGCCGACCTGCGAGCGGGGGAGGAGACGGTGCGAAGGTGGATGAACGCCGCCGCGCTGCTGCGGCCGTCCGCCGAGCTGGTGGTGCTCGGGGACGCCGGGCTGCCCGCCGTGCAGGCGCTGCTGCGGTGGGACCCGATCACGCACGCCGAGCGCGAACTGGGCGACCGCGCCGAGCTGGGCTTCCCGCCGGCCGTACGGATGGCGACGCTGACGGGCTCGCCCGGCGCCGTACGCCAGATGCTCGACGAGGTACGCCTCCCGCCGGACGCCCAGGTGCTCGGCCCCGTCCCCGTGGACGAGTCGGGCCTGGAACGGGCCATGATCCGCGTACGGCGCGGGGGCGGGGCGGCGTTGTCGGCCGCGCTCAAGGGGGCCAGTGGGGTGCGTGCGGCGCGTAAGACACCAGATGTCGTGAGGGTGAGTGTCGACCCACTCGACCTGATTTAGACCGTTTCCCCGATTCGCTCATCTCTTTGACAGCCGTTAGCGTGCCTCTGTGTCGATCGAATGGGTGAACCAGGCCATCGACGACCTGCGCGCATGGGGGCGCGCGCGGGAAGTCGAAGTGGACGCGGACGAGGTCCGCCTGCTCTGCGACTACGCCAGCGACTATCTCGATGTCAATCAACTGCGCGACTTCACGCCGGAGACCTTCGACGAGCTGCTGCTGTCCATCTACCCGCGCAAGGTGATCGCTCCGCCGGAGAGCGCGTCCGAGACCGTGGCGGCGGCCCGCATGCTGGTCGACTACCTCAGCGACGCCGGTCACACGAGCCCGGCCACCGCGGCCGGTATGCGTGCCCGGCTCGACGACATCGCGCCCCGCATGCCCGAGGCCCTGGCCGACACGGCCAACTTCGGCATGGCCAAGAGCCTGTTCAGCTCGATCGGGCCCGAATCCCTCGAACAGGCGGTGCCGATCCCGTCCGGGGAGCTGCCCGACCTGGGCGAGGCGCCGTGCGACTGTCCGGGCTGCACCCCGCTGCCCGGCGTACGGCTGGCCTCGGAGGAGGAGCTGGTCGAGGCGCTGCGGAGCGTTCCCGTGCTGGGCGGCGGCCCGCCGCCGGGCGACGGCGAGCCGCTGAGCGCCTGGGCCGAGACCGTGGCCCGCCTCCTGGAGGACGACACCGGCGGCGAGATCACCGGCCACGCCGAGATCGACGAGGGCCTCTACGACCTGTTCGACATGCTCTACCGCCTCCAGGCGCCGGTGCCGCTCCAGGTCGTCGCCGACTACCTGGAGGAGGTCTCGGGCGAGGGCGGCGTCGACGTGGCGGGGGCGCTCGACCGGCTGGCCGCGTGGGGCATGGTCCGCCTGACGGGCGAGGCCGCCGAGCTGACGCCCCTGGCGGTCTGGGGGCTGCGCGAGCACTACCTCTCGCTCGGCCTCGACGCCCCGCTGGCCCCCGACCTGGGCGAGGCCGACGCGCGCGGCCTCATCGAAGGGCTGCTCGAAGGGCTGCCCGCCGAGCTGGCCGAGCAGGACATCGCCCGCTGGTTGTCCGGCCGCACCCCGGGCGAGGCCGCGGCCGAGCTGCTGAGCGCGGCCTCCGGCGCGCCCGCGGTGGCCCGCGGCATCGCGATCACCGTCGTCGACCGGCTCGGCGCGGAGGCCGAGCAGCAGCTCCTCGACCACCTCGACGACCAGGAGCTGCGCCCGCACGCCATACACTGGCTTGCCGCACGTGGTCTGGGTGCGCCGCCGCTCACCCAGGACGAGCTGCTGTGGGTGAGCGTCGACATGCTCGCGCTGGCGATGCCGGCCGCGCGCGAGGATCCGGAGATCTTCGCCGAGAACATGGCGGCCTCCGGTCCGCCGGCCCATCTCATCGAGGAGATGTGGCGGGTCGACCACCCCGACGTGGTCGAGGTCCTGGAGCTGCTCGGACGGTCCCTGGCCGACGACACGGCGGCCAAGGCGGCGCGCAAGGCGGCGTTCAAGGCGCGCTCCCGGGCCATCCGTTGAGTACGCCCTTGTGACTGCTGTGCAGTAAGTTTCCTGGGTGGCAAACAACGTCTTCGACCTCGCCGAGCTGCGCAAGCTGATCGATGAGCAGGCCGCCGTGCCTCCACGGCCACCTGAGGAGACCTCCGTGGAGCACGAGGCGCTGACCTTCCCGCCCGTCCTGCTGGCGAGCGACGCCGAGCTGGCCCGGGCGGTGCCCGCGGCGCCGCTCGTCGCCGACGCGATCCGCCTGACCGCCTGGACGGGCAGCCGCGAGGTCGGCGCCGACGGCATGCTCGGTGAGTCCGACGCCAGGGCCGCCACCGAAGAGCTGGGGCTCCAGGAGTCCCGGCTGCGGCTGATCTGGATCGTCGCGGTCAACACCGGGCTGCTGCGCATCCTCGGCGGCCGGGCCTCGCGCGGGCCGCTGTCGATGCAGCTCACCGTCGAGGCCACGCTGGAGTTCTGGGACGGCGTGGTGATGGACGTCCTCGACCGCGCCGACGACGGCCTGACCGGCTCGGCCGTGGTCGACGGCCACCTGGCCGAGATGCTGGCCACGATCTACTCGGTGCGTTCCGGCGTGGCCGTGGGAAACCTGGCCAGGGGCATCCTGCAGTCCCACGAGGTGGCCTGCGCGCCGGGCCCGGTCGAGATGCGCCGGCTGGCCGCCGCGCTGCCGGCCGAGTTGCTGGAGGCGGTGTCGCTGCTGACGTACTGCGGGCTGGTCGAGCAGACCGAGGCCGGGCGCACGGCGCTCACCCCGCTCGGGGTCTGGGCCGTGCGGCGCGACCTGCTGCGCGAGGGCCACGACGCGCCCACCGCCGCCGAGGTGCAGGTCTTCGCCGACCTGTCGGCGGCCGAGCTGGTCGAGGCGCTGGTGCGCGGCACGGCCACGCAGAGCGCCGTGGCGGGCTGGCTGGAGCGCCGGCCGCCCGAGGCGGCCGCGCGCGACCTGATCGAGATCGCCGCCTCCGGCACCGCCGGGCAGCGCGGCGCGGTCGGCGCCATCCTGGAGGAGCTGGGCCCGGAGGCCGAGGAGCCCGTGCGGCGGGCGCTCGACCACCCGCTGACGCGCCGCTACGCCGCCTCCTGGCTGCACATCCGCGACCTGGAGGCCCCGCCGCTCAGCCCCGAGGACCACACCTGGATCGCGGTCGACAACCTCGCCGCGCTCATGCACCTGTCCGGGCCCGCCGCGGGCCGCCTCGACATGCCCGAGCCCGGCGAAGACCTGATCAAGCTCGTCGGCGAGATGCCCGCGGTCGGCCACCCCGACACGCTGGCCGTGCTCGACATGCTCGCCGGCGCCCACGACGACCAGGCGGTGGCCAAGGCGGCGCGCAAGGCCGCGATGAAGGCGCGCACCCTGCGGCACGACCGCCCGCCGGCCCACCGCCGGTAAACTGGGCTGATCCACGTTCGAGAACAGGAGTGAGCCCCTTGGCGATCCAGTCGATCCGGCTGTTCGGAGATCCGGTGCTGCGCACCCCGGCGGCCCCGGTCGTCGACTTCGACAAGGAGCTTCGCAAGCTGGTCAAGGACCTCACCGACACGATGATGGACGCCCCGGGCGCGGGTCTCGCCGCACCGCAGATCGGCGTCGGCCTGCGGGTGTTCACCTACTACGTCGACGACCGGCTCGGCCACCTCATCAACCCCGACCTCGACCTGTCCGCCGACCTCGACGAGGAGGGCGAGGAGGGCTGCCTGTCCTTCCCCGGCCTGTCCTACCCGACGCCGCGCGCCGTGCGGGCCGTGGCCAAGGGCTTCGACATGCACGGCGAGCCGGTCACGCTGGAGGGCACCGACCTGATGGCCCGCTGCTTCCAGCACGAGACCGACCACCTCGACGGCATCCTGTTCATCGACCGGATGGACCCCAAGCAGCGCAAGCTGGCCATGAAGGCGATCCGCGAGGCCGAGTGGAGCGGCCTGTCCGCCCCCGTGATCAGGATGTCGCCCCACGCCACCGGCGGAAGGGCGCTCTGACGATGCGGCTGGTCTTCGCGGGCACACCCGAGACGGCGCTGCCGTCGTTGCGCATGCTGATCGACTCACCGCGGCACGAGGTCGTGGCCGTCATCACCCGTCCCGACGCCCAGGCGGGGCGGGGGCGCAAGGTCCACCCCTCGCCGGTGGCCGAGCTCGCCGAGGATGCCGGCATCGAGGTGCTGCGCCCGGCCAAGGTCGGCGATCCCGCCTTCCTCGACACGCTGCGCGCGCTGGAGCCCGACTGCTGCCCGGTGGTGGCCTACGGCGCGCTGCTGCCGCAGTCGGCGCTCGACGTGCCCCGCCACGGCTGGATCAACCTGCACTTCTCGGTCCTGCCCGCCTGGCGCGGCGCGGCCCCCGTCCAGCACTCGGTGCTGCACGGCGACGAGATCACCGGCGCGACGACGTTCCGGATCGTCAAGGAGCTCGACGCGGGCCCGGTCTACGGGGTCGTGACCGAGGAGGTCCTGACCCACGACACCAGCGGCGCCCTCCTCGAACGGCTGTCCGTCTCGGGCGCGGGGCTGCTGGCCGCCACGCTCGACGGCGTCGAGGACGGCACCCTTGAGGCCCGTCCCCAGCCGCTCGACGGCGTGACGACCGCTCCCAAGATCAGCGTCGCCGACGCGCGTATCGACTGGACCAAGCCCGCCATGCACGTCGACCGCCTCATCCGGGCCTGCACCCCCAACCCGGGGGCGTGGAGCGAGTTCAGGGGCCAGCGGGTGAAGCTCGGGCCGGCCAAGGTCGCCGTCCAGGCCGAGCGGCTCGCGCCCGGCCGGATCCTGGCCACCAAGAACCACGTGCTCGTCGGCACCGCCACCGCGCCCGTCGAGCTGGTCGAGGTCCAGCCCCAGGGCAAGCGGCTGATGAGCGCGGGCGAGTGGGCGCGCGGCGTGCGGATCGAGGGTGACGATGCCTTCGCGTGACCGGGGCGGGCCCACGGGCACCAAGCCGCGCGGCGCGGGGGGTCCCCGCCGTCCGGCCCGCGACCACGCCCGTAACGCCGCCTTCGACCTGCTGCGGGCCGTCGACGAGCGCGACGCCTACGCCAACCTGCTGCTGCCGCGGATGCTGCGCGAGCGCGGCATCCGGGGGCGCGACGCGGCCCTGGCCACCGAGCTGGCCTACGGCACGCTGCGCGGCCTCGGCACCTACGACGCGATCATCGAGATGTGCAGCGACCGCACCCCCGATCCGGACGTCCGTGACGCCCTGCGGCTGGGGGCCCACCAGCTCCTGCGCATGCGCGTCCCGCCGCACGCCGCCGTCGGCACCACCGTCGATCTCGTACGCCTGCGTGTCGGGCAGGGCGCGGCCAAGTTCGTCAACGCGGTCCTGCGCAAGATCGGCTCGCGCGAGCTGGAGGACTGGATCCCGATCGTCGCGCCCGACGCCGAGCGCGACCCCGGCGGCCATCTGGCCGTCGCCTACGGCCATCCCCGCTGGATCGTCTCGGCCTTCCGCGACGCGCTGGGCGGCGGCGGCGAGCTGGCCGACCTGCTCGACGCCGACAACGCCCGCCCGCTGGTGACCCTGGTCGCCCGGCCGGGGCGCAGCTCGGTGGCGGAGCTGGCCGAGTTCGGCGCCACGCCGGGCCGCTACTCGCCGTACGCGGCCTACCTGCGTGAGGGCGACCCCGGGCAGATCGAGGCCGTGGCCGAGACCCGCGCGGCCGTCCAGGACGAAGCCAGCCAGCTCGTGGCGCTCGCGCTGACCCGGGTGCCGCTGGAGGGCGAGGACGAGCTCTGGCTCGACATGTGCGCGGGCCCCGGCGGCAAGGCCGGCCTGCTCGACGCCGTCGCCTCCTACGGCGACCTGGAGGGCCTCGACGGCGAGCGCCGTAAGGACGACGGCCCGGAGGCGGGCGGCGGGGTGGCGTTCCCGGGTGGGGCGCGGGTGCTGGCCGCCGACGTGCAGTACCACCGGGCCCGGCTGGTCTGGCAGACCACCAGGAATGCCTCGGTGGTCACCGCCGACGGCACCGAACCCGCCTGGCGGCCCGGGGTGTTCGACCGGGTGATGCTCGACGCCCCCTGCACGGGGCTGGGCGCGCTGCGGCGGCGTCCGGAGGCCCGGTGGCGGCGCGACCCGGCCGGCATCGCCGAGCTGGGCGCGCTCCAGCGGCGGCTGCTCGGCACGGCCCTCGACGCAGTGCGCCCGGGCGGGGTGGTGGCGTACGTGACGTGCTCGCCGCACCTGGCCGAGACGCGCGTCGTGGTCGGCGACGTCGTCGGCCGCAGGGACGACGTGGAGGAGCTCGACGCGCGCGACTACCTGCCGGAGGTCGACGGGCTCGGCGACGGCCCGCACGCGCAGTTCTGGCCCCACCGCCACGGCACGGACGCCATGTTCCTGTCGTTGCTGCGCAAACGCCCCTGACCGCCGTCCATCGGGCGGGAGGGGGCGTCGAGGGGGGAACGGGCGATTCAATAGACTGGCGCATCATGGCCGTACAGATCTCGCCCAGCATCCTCGCCGCCGACTTCGCGCGGCTGGCCGACGAGGCCGCAGCCGTCCCCAACGCCGACTGGCTGCACGTGGATGTCATGGACTACCACTTCGTGCCCAATCTCACCCTCGGGCTGCCCGTGGTCGAGTCCCTGCGCAAAGCCACGCAGATCCCCCTCGACTGCCACCTCATGATCGCCGACCCCGACCGCTGGGCCCCCCAGTACGCCGAGGCCGGGGCGGGCAGCGTGACCATCCATGCGGAGGCGTCCAAGGCGCCGGTCCGTACCCTGCGGGAGATCCGCTCGCTCGGGGCCAGGGCGGGGCTGGCGCTCAACCCGGCCACGGCCGTGGAGCCGTTCGAGGGGCTGTTCGGTGAGATCGACATGCTGCTGCTGATGACGGTGGAGCCGGGCTTCGGGGGGCAGAAGTTCCTCGACATGGTGTTGCCGAAGGTGCGAGCGGCGCGGGCGATGATCGAGCGGCACGGCGGCTCGGTCTGGCTCCAGGTCGACGGGGGAGTGACGGCCGAGACGATCGAGCGGTGCGCGGAGGCGGGCGCCGACGTGTTCGTGGCCGGCAGCGCCGTCTACGGGGCCGCCGACCCGAAGGCGGCCATCGACGCCCTCCGGGCCGCCGCCGCGACCGCCACCCACTGACGCTGCCCGGTTCCCCGGTGCCCGGCGCTCTCGCCGGGCACCCGTCCGCGCCGCTCTGACCGGTTCTGCGCCGCTGTGGCCGGTTTCGTATCGCTCTGGCCGGGTCTGTGTCGTTCTGACCGCGTGCTCATCCGTACGTGGGGGCGGGGGCGTCTGGATCTCCGCGGGGTGCGGTCTCGCCGTGTGTCCGTGAGCGGAGCGTGAGCGAGGGGTGGTCGCACGGGGACGCCGACGGGGGCGGGCGGCAGCGTGCCCTCGGACCGATCCACGTCGGTCGCCCGCCTGAGATCAAAACCCGCAACATCGCGAAATATCAATCCCGTACCTATTGGTCAGTATGACGTGGGTCACTTAGGGATTGGGTTATTTTTTGTCAGGATTCTGTGACACAAGCTGATCCGGTAGCCCGCGTTACCGATCTTGAATGAGCGCGTTTCCGCAGGTCAGCACCCATATCGAAGCCCACCCCCACCTGAGGCCCTCCGGCGTTTAGTGACCTTACCGTTATGTCGAACTATTGCTGACTGTGATGTTTCGCTAGATATCCTGCTTTTTGATCGCCGTTCCGCGTCATGACTTTTCGCGGCGTAAGACGGTCTTTTACCATTGCGGGGGTCTTCTCCTACCGGGGTTTCCGGGCCCTCGTTCAGTGCGAACGGAGGGTAATGGGCAAGTACCTGCTGCGCAGGTTGGCGATCAATCTGATCCTGGTCGCGATCGCGGCCAGCCTGGCCTACATGCTCGCCGCGACGACCATGAACCCTCGCGGTGCGTACGAGGGCCGCCAACCTCCTGTCGCCGAGGAAGTCATCGACGCCACGCTCGACGCCTACAACCTCAACGACAAGACGCCCGTCCTGGAGCGCTACGCGACCTGGGCCAAGGGTGTCGTCACCGGGGACTTCGGCAAGACCTGGAACGGCGGTTCGGTCAACGACGAGATGGGCCGCCGGATCTTCGTCAGCCTCCGGCTGCTGCTGGTCGGCACGATCCTGGGCTTCGTCCTGGGGGTGGCGCTGGGCGCCTACTCGGCGGTCAAGCAGTACCGGATAAGCGACCGGGTGATCGGGGTCGGCTCGTTCGTGATCATGGCGGTTCCGGTGTTCGTGCTGGCCACCCTGCTCGCGATCGGCGCCTACAACCTCAACCGCGGGCTCGGCTTCACGCTGATCGAGTTCACCGGCGAGTACAACCCCAAACTGTCGGGCTGGGACCAGTTCGCCAACCGGCTGAACCACCTGATCCTGCCGACCATCTCGCTCAGCCTGGGCTCGATCGCCTTCTACAGCCGCATCCAGCGCAACATGATGCTCGACGTACTGGGCCAGGACTTCGTCCGCACCGCGATGGCCAAGGGCCTGCGGCGCAGGACCGCCCTGTTCAAGCACGCGCTGCGCACCGCGCTGATCCCCTCGGCCACGTACTTCGCCTTCGCCTTCGGGACCATGCTCACCGGCGCCACCTTCACCGAGAAGATCTTCGCCTGGAACGGCATGGGCGCCTGGCTGGTCGACTCGATCAACCAGAACGACGTGAACTCGGTCGCCGCGGTCAGCATGTTCGCCTCCGTCTGCGTCCTGTTCGCCGGCTTCCTGTCGGACCTGCTGGTGGCGGCCCTCGACCCTCGAGTGCGGGTGAGCTAAGTGCGTTCCAAGGTTGTTCTCGGGCGGATGCTGCGCAACAGGCAGGCCCGCTACGGCATCATCGCCCTCCTGCTGCTGGTGGCCCTCGCCTACATCGGCCCCTTCTTCGGCGCCTACGACTGGACGGACAAGGACTTCCTCGCCTTCCTGTCGGCCCCGTCGTCCGACCACTGGTGGGGCACCACCACGATCGGCCAGGACATGTACGCCGTCACCCTGCGCGGCATGCAGAAGTCGATCATCATCGGCCTCCTCGTGGCGCTGATCTCCACCGGCCTGGCGGCCGTGGTGGGCGCGTTCGCGGGGTACTTCGGCGGCTGGGTGGACCGCGTCCTCATGTGGGGCGTGGACCTGCTCCTCGTCCTGCCCAGCTTCCTGATCATCGCGATCGCCTCGCCGCGCCTGCGCGGCGCCTCCTGGCTCTGGTTCGTGGTCCTGCTGGCGGCGTTCGCCTGGATGATCACCTCCAGGGTGGTGCGCAGCATGACGCTCTCGCTCCGTGAGCGCGAGTACGTGCAGGCGGCCGTCTACATGGGCATCCCCCGCTGGAAGATCATTTTCCGGCACATCGTGCCGAACCTGTCCTCCTTGCTGATCATCGACGCGACGCTCAACGTCAGCGGCGCGGTGATCGGCGAGGCCGCGCTGTCCTTCTTCGGCTTCGGCATCCAGCCGCCCGACGTCTCTCTCGGCACGCTGATCGCCGAAGGCTCCCGCAACGCCACCGGCTACCCCTGGCTGTTCGCCTTCCCCGCCGGGCTCCTGGTGCTGCTGGTCCTCAGCATCAACCTGATCGGAGACGGCCTGCGCGACGCACTCGACCCGGGGAGCAACTCATGAGCATCCTGGAGGTCCAAGACCTCACCGTGACGTTCCCGGGCGGCATCGAGGCCGTACGCGGCGTCAGCTACGAGGTCGCCCGCGGCGAGGTCCTCGGCATCGTGGGCGAGTCCGGTTCGGGCAAGTCCGTGACGTCCCTGGCGATCATGGGCCTGCTGCCGCGCAACGCCCAGATCAGCGGCTCGGTCAAGCTGCACGGCCAGGAACTGATCGGGATGAAGGAAGAGGACCTGGTCAAGGTCCGCGGCAAGTCGATCAGCATGATCTTCCAGGACCCGCTGTCGGCCTTCACGCCCGTCTACACGATCGGCGACCAGATCTCCGAGGCCCTGCGCATCCACCAGAAGCTGGGCAAGGACAAGGCCGCCAAGCGCGCCGTGGAGCTGCTCGACCTGGTCGGCATCCCGCACCCGGGCGTACGGGCCAAAGCGTTCCCGCACGAGTTCTCCGGCGGCATGCGGCAGCGCGCGATGATCGCCATGGCCATCGCCAACGACCCCGACCTGCTGATCTGCGACGAGCCGACCACCGCGCTCGACGTGACCATCCAGGCCCAGGTGCTGGAGGTGCTCAAGACCGCCCAGCGTGAGACGGGCGCCGGCATCGTCATGATCACGCACGACCTGGGCGTCGTCGCGGGCATGGCCGACAGGGTGCTGGTCATGTACGCCGGCAAGCCGGTCGAGCAGGGGCACGTCGACGACATCTACTACCGGCCGCGGATGCCGTACACGATGGGGCTGCTCGCCTCGATCCCCAGGATCGACGGCGAGGAGGGGCCGCTGGTGCCGATCGAGGGCAACCCGCCCTCGCCGGCCTCGCTGCCGCCGGGCTGCCCGTTCGCGCCGCGCTGCCCGATGAAGATCGACTCGTGCGACGACGAGGAGCCGCCGCTCACCGACGTCGGCGGCGGCAGGCACGTGGCCTGCATCCGCTCCCGCGAGATCGAGTACAAGGGCCTGACCGGGGCCGACGTGTTCCCGGTGCCGGTCATCCCGGTCAGCGAGGTGGTTCGCGTGCCGCGCGAGCAGCGCGCGACCGTGCTGGAGCTCGACAACCTCATCCGGCACTACCCGCTGATGAAGGGCGCGGTGTTCAAGCGCCGCGTCGGCACCGTGCACGCCGTGGACGGCATCAGCTTCGACATCGCCGAGGGCGAGACGCTGGCCCTGGTCGGCGAGTCGGGCTGCGGCAAGACCACGACGCTGCAGCAGATCATGCAGCTGGCGCCGCCGCAGAGCGGCCGGATCGTCGTGCTCGGCCAGGACAGCGCCAAGCTCGGCCCGGCCGGGCGCAAGGCACTCCGTGGCGACCTGCAGATCGTCTTCCAGGACCCGATGGCGGCGCTCGACCCGCGCATGCCGGTCGGCGACATCATCGCCGAGCCGCTGCGCGCCCACGGGCGTACGAACGTCAAGGAGCGGGTCGCCGAGCTGCTCGAACTGGTGGGCCTGGCGCCGGAGTACGCCGAGCGCTACCCGCAGAGCTTCTCCGGCGGCCAGCGCCAGCGCATCGGCATCGCCCGCGCGCTGGCCCTGGAGCCGAAGCTGCTCGTCCTCGACGAGCCGGTCTCGGCGCTGGACGTGTCCATCCAGGCCGGCGTCATCAACCTGCTGGACGAGCTGAAGAACACGCTGGGGCTGTCGTACCTGTTCGTGGCGCACGACCTGGCCGTGGTCCGGCACCTGGCCGACCGCGTCGCGGTCATGTACCTCGGCAGGATCGCCGAGATCGGCACGGTCGAGGAGGTCTACGACCGCCCCGCGCACCCCTACACGCAGGCGCTGCTGTCAGCGATCCCGCTGCCCGACCCCGAGATGGAGCGCACGCGCAAGCGGATCCTGCTCGAAGGCGACCTGCCCAGTCCGGCCGACCCGCCATCGGGTTGCCGGTTCCGTACGCGCTGCCCCAAGTTCGCCCTGCTCACCGAGGCCGAACGCCGGCGCTGCGTGGACGAAGAGCCCTCGGTTGCCCGGCTCGCGAACGCCGTCGACCACGGCGCCGCCTGCCACTACGCGGAGGAAGTCGAGGTCATCACGGCCTCGGACGATCAGGAGGAAAAGTGAAGGTTCGTTACCGGGCGGCGGCGGGAATCGCCGTCCTCGCCATGGCCGCGGCGGCTTGTGGCGGTGGTGGCGGCGAGGCCAAGAAGCCGAGCGCCGAGCAGTCGCAGCAGGCTCAGCAGCAGATGTCGGAGACCCCGGGCATCTCGATCAACCCCGTCGCGTACGAGCAGGTCAAGGACGGCGGCACGCTCACCCTCTCGGTCGGCCAGTGGCCGAGCCAGTGGAACGGCAACCACGTCGACGGCAACCAGCGCGACACGGCGGACATGCTCGACTCGCTGATGCCGCAGCTGATGCTCGCCGACTCCGAGGCCAACTTCAAGGCCAACCCCGACTACCTCACCGACGTCAAGATGGACCTGTCGTCGGGCAAGCAGGTCATCACCTACACGCTGAACGACAAGGCCCAGTGGTCGGACGGTACGCCGATCACCTGGAAGGACCTTGAGGCGGCGTGGAAGGCCAACAGCGGCAAGGACAAGAAGTTCAAGCCGGCCTCCACCGACGGCTGGGACCGCATGGAGTCGGTCACCAAGGGTGACACCGACAAGGTCGCCATCGTGACGTACGGCAAGAACTACCCCGAGTGGCAGGGGCAGTTCTCCCGCTCGCCGCACCTCTACCCGGCCTCCCACATGGAGACTCCGGAGAAGTACGAGAAGGACTACCTGCAGAAGATCCCGGTCACCTCCGGGCCCTTCAAGGTCGAGAGCATCGACGAGGGCACCAAGACCCTGACCGTGGTGCGCGACGACAAGTGGTGGGGCCGCAAGGCCAAGCTCGACAAGGTCATCTACCGCACCATCGAGACGCCCGCCGCGCAGGTGAACGCCTTCGCCAACGGCGAGCTCGACGCGGTGGAGATCCCGCCGGGCAGCCCCGCCGACCTCAAGCGGGCCAAGGAAGTCCCGAACGTGGACGTCCGCAAGGCGCTCAGCCCGAACTGGCGGCACATCACCGTCAACAACCAGAGCCAGTTCCTGAAGGACAAGTCGGTCCGCCAGGCCGTCGCGTACGCGATCAACCGTGACGTGATCACGCAGTCCGACCTCAAGGACATGGACTGGCCGCTGCAGACGCTGGGCAACCACGTCTTCATGAACAACCACAAGGCGTACGTCGACAACTCCGGCGACCTGGGCAAGTACAACCTGCCCAAGGCCAAGGAACTGCTCGACGCGGCCGGCTGGAAGCTCGAGGGCGACGTCCGCAAGAAGGACGGCAAGGAGTTCTCGCTGAACTTCGTCGTCCCGGCGGGCCTGCCGTACGCCAAGACCGAGGGTGAGCTGACCCAGGCCATGCTCAAGGAGGCCGGGATCAAGCTGACGATCCGCCCGGTCCCCGATGACAAGTTCTTCACCGACTTCATCATCAAGGGCGACTTCGACCTGGTGCCGTTCTCCTGGATCGGCACGCCGCTGCCCCTCGGCGGCCTGCCGCAGATCTACAAGTCGGGCTCCGAGTCCAACTTCCCGAAGGGCAGCGACCCGGCGCTGGACGCCGCGATCGACGCCGCGGTCAGCGAGATGGACCCGACCAAGGCGTATGAGCTGGCCAACGCCGCCGACAAGCTGATCTGGGACCAGGTGCACACCATCCCGCTGTACCAGCGTCCTGACATCCAGGCGACCAAGAAGACGCTGGCCAACTACGGTTCCTTCGGGTACCAGGCCCGCGACTACACGGCGGTCGGCTTCACCGGCTGATCCTCGTAGCTGCGCGAAAACCCCCGGCCGGGCTCCGGCCGGGGGTTTTCGGCATGATTCGCCCCACATGTGGGTAACTGTTCACTTATGGACGACGACTATGGGATCTTCGGCCCCGAGTCGGTGACCTGGCGCGTGATGGGGGAGCCGATCCAGCTCGTCGGCGGCTTCCGCGCCCTGCTCATGCAGGGGCTGCATCCCAGGGCGATGCGCGGCGTGTTGCAGAACTCGGCGCTGCTCGACCCGGCCGAGGCGTGGGCGCGCTTCCTGCGTACCAGCGAGTTCGTCCGGGTGCGCACGTACGGCACACACGCCGAGGTGGAACGGGCCGGCCGCCGGGTGCGTAAAATCCACGCCACGCTGACCGCCCGCGACCCCGACACCGGCGAGACCTATCACCTCGACGACCCCGAAGCCCTGCGCTGGGTGCACGTCGGCGAGGTCGACTCCTACCTGACGGTCGCCCGCCGCGCGGGTGTGCGCCTGTCCGACGCCGACGCCGACAGGTTCGTGGCCGAGTGGCGGCGGGCCGCCGAGGTCGTGGGCCTGAGCGCGGACGGCGTGCCCGGCTCGGTGGCCGAGCTGCGCGACTACATCGCCGCCCGGCGCCCGGAGCTGCGCCTCGTGCCCGAGGCCGCCCATCCGCTGCGGTTGTCGCTGCACACCCCGCTGCCCGGCGCGCTGTCCGCGCTGCGCCCGGCGGTGCCCGCGCTGACCGTGCTGGCGCTGGCCACCCTGCCGCGCTGGGCCCGCCGTCTGTACGGCCTGCCCGCCACGCCCGTCGGCGACCTGTGGGCCTCCACCACGCTGCGCGCCCTGCACACCGGCATCGGCCTGATCCCCGCCCAGGTCCGCTACGCGCCTTCGGCCCGCCGGGCGCGCAAGCTCATGGCCGCGTAAAGCGAGCGCTTGCTCAAAAGCACGGGGGCGGTCGCATTTCCCGTACGCGGCATGGCAAACTGGTACAAGAAGAGAGCTAGCGTGCTCCGGGGTCGGTGAAAGTCCGAACCGGCGGTTACAGTCCGCGACCCGGCCGATGCCATCGGCCGGTTGACCCGGTGAAATTCCGGGACCGACGGTTAAAGTCCGGATGGGAGGAAGCGCGCGAGGTGTCCGGCGTCCAGCCGGGCGCCTGTTGTGGTGCCGTGACGGCACCGTACAACCCCCCGGGGCCCGCCGTGGCTTGAAGCTACTGGCGAGTAGGAGACCCGGGTGGACACTTCAGCCGCCGATGCCGCGCACATGGCGCGTGCCGTCGAGCTGGCCGCGCGCGGACATGGCAGCACCAGCCCCAACCCCGTCGTCGGCTGCGTCGTGTTGTCGCCCTCCGGGCAGGTCGTGGGCGAGGGCTTCCACCCGTACGCGGGCGGGCCGCACGCCGAGGTCGTGGCGTTGGCGCAGGCGGGGGAGCGGGCACGGGGCGGCACGGCGTACGTGACGCTGGAGCCCTGCGACCACACCGGCCGCACCGGGCCGTGCAGCCAGGCGCTGCTGGCGGCGGGCGTGGCCCGCGTGGTGGTCGCCGTGGCCGACCCCAACCCCAAGGCCGCGGGCGGCGCGACACGCCTGCGGGCCGCCGGCGTGAGCGTGACGCGCGGCGTGCTGGCCGAGGCGGCCGAGCGGGTCAACGAGGAGTGGCTGACCTTCGCCCGGCTCGGCAGGTCGCACGTGACCTGGAAGTTCGCCGCCACCCTCGACGGGCGGTCGGCCGCCGCCGACGGCACCAGCCAGTGGATCACCTCGCCGCAGGCGCGGGCCGACGTCCACCGCCTGCGCGCCGCCTCCGACGCCATCGTGGCCGGCATCGGCACCGTGCTCGCCGACGACCCCCACCTCACCGCCCGCCTCCCCGAACCCGCGCCGCCCGCCGAGTCCGGTGCCGAGCCGGGAGCCGAGTCGGGTGACGGGGGAGCGCTGCTGGCCGGGAGCCCGCCGCTCGCCGCCCGTCCCCTGGGCGCCCGCCCGCCCCTGCGGGTCGTCGTGGACACCGAGGGCCGGACGCCGCCCGCGGCCCGTGTCCTCGACGACGAGGCGCCCACGCTGGTCGCCGTCGCCGACGACGCCGCCACCGGGCTCAAGGCCGGCCTGCTGCGCCTGCCCCGCCACGACGGCGGCCTCGACCTGGCCGCACTCCTGCGCGAGCTGGCCGCCCGCGAGGTGGTCAGCGTGTTCCTGGAGGGCGGCCCCACCCTCGCCGGCGCGTTCCTGCGGCAGGGCCTCATCGACCGCGTGGTCGCCTATCTCGCCCCCGCCCTCCTCGGGGAGGGCAGGGCCGCGCTCGGCCCGGCGGGCGTCCGGACGATCACCGGGATCCACCACCTCACCTTCGACGAGTTTTCCCCCATCGGGCCGGATCTGCGGTTGATCGCCCGGCCCGCTCCGCATCAAGGCAGGGAGAAGTGATGTTCACCGGAATCATCGAGGAGAAGGGCGAAGTCGTCGCCATCGAGCCGGCGGGCGGCGGCGCCCTGCTGTCCGTACGCGGCCCCCTCGTCACCTCCGACGCCGCCCACGGAGACTCGATCGCCGTCAACGGCGTGTGCCTGACGGTCGTGGAGGTCAGGGACGAGGTGTTCACCGTCGACGTCATCAGGGAGTCGCTCGACCGCAGCTCGCTCGGCGGCCTCACCGCGGGCTCGGCGGTCAACCTCGAACGGTCCGTACGCGCCGACCAGCGCCTCGGCGGGCACATCGTCCAGGGCCACGTGGACGGCACCGCCCGCCTGCTGTCCCGCGCCCCCGGCGAGAACTGGGACGACCTGCGCTTCTCCCTCCCCGGCCCGCTCAGCCGGTACGTGGCCGAGAAGGGCTCGATCGCCATCGACGGAATCAGCCTGACCGTCACGACGGTTGACGACGACAGCTTCGGCGTGAGTCTCATCCCGACCACGCTGAAGCTGACCACGATGGGCGACCGCCAGGTGGGTGACGTGGTGAACATCGAGGTCGACGTGATCGCCAAGTATGTGGAGAGGCTGGTGGGCACCCGATGAGCTGGGTGGACGCATCGATTGACATCTTCGGTCTGCCGGTGAAGTGGACCGACCTGCTCGGCAACGTCTTCGCCCTCGCCACGGTGGCGTTCGCGATGCGCAAGTCCCTGTGGACGTGGCCGGTGCAGTTCACCGGCTCGGTGTTGCTGTTCCTGGCCTCGATCAGCGCGCACGTCACCGGCAACGCGCTCAAGCAGGCCCTGTTCGCCGCGCTGGCGATCTACGGGTGGTGGAGGTGGCGGCGCGGCACCCAGGAGCACGCCCTGACCGTCCGGCCGGCGACCAGCCGCGAGCGGACGACGATGATCGCGGCGCTCGCGGTGGGCACCGTGCTCGTGACCGTGTTGTTCAAGACGTTCGACCTGTCGTGGTACCCGGGCGCGCCGCTGGGCGTGGTGGCCTCCGACGCCTACATCTTCGTCGGCGGCGCGGTCGCCACGTGGGCGCAGGGCCGGGCCCTGGTCGACTTCTGGATCGTGTGGGTGCTGGTCGACCTGGTGGGCGTGCCGGTCGCGTTCAAGTCCGGTCTGTACGTCTCCGGCGCCGTCTACGGCGTCTTCTTCGTCATGGTCCTGGCGGGCTTCGTCAAGTGGCTGCGCGAGTACCGCGCCGCCCGTCCCGAACTGGTGGCAGCCGTATGAACGACATCCAGCTCGACCCGATCGAGCGCGCGATCGAGGACATCCGCGCCGGCCGGCCCGTCGTGGTCGTGGACGACGCCAACCGCGAGAACGAGGGCGACCTGATCTTCGCCGCCCAGAAGGCCACGCCGGAGTTGTGCACGTTCCTGATCCGGCACACCAGCGGCATGATCTGCGTGGCCATGGAGGGCAAGGAGCTCGACCGGCTCGGGCTGCCCCTCATGGTGTTCCAGAACCGCGAACGCCTGCGCACCGCGTACACGGTCACCGTGGACGCCCGCGACGGCGTCACCACCGGCATCTCCGCCGCCGACCGCGCCAGGACCATCCGCACCCTCGCCGACTCGGCCACCGAGCCCAACGAGCTGGTACGGCCCGGCCACGTCTTCCCGCTGCGCTACCAGGAGGGCGGCGTGCTGGCCCGGCGCGGCCACACCGAGGCGGCCGTGGACCTGGCCAGGCTCGCCGGGTTGTCGGGGGCGGGGGCGCTGGCCGAGGTGGTCAACGACGACGGCACGATGGCCAGGCTGCCCCAGCTCCGCCGCTTCGCCGACGAGCACGGCCTGGCGCTGGTCTCCATCGAGCAGCTCGTCGACCACCGCCGCCGGGCCGAGAGCATGGTCACCAGGGTCGCCGAGACCCGGCTGCCCAACGCGTACGGCATGTGGCGGGCCTACGGCTACGCCAGCGCCCTCGACGGCGGCGAGCACGTCGCGCTCGTCTACGGCGACCTCGGCGACGGGGACAACATCCTGGTCAGGGCCCACTCCGAGTGCCTGACCGGCGACGTGTTCGGCTCGCTGCGCTGCGACTGCGGCGTGCAGCTCGACCACGCGATGGGCGCGATCGCCGAGGAGGGCCGCGGCGTCGTCGTCTACCTGCGCGGCCACGAGGGCCGTGGCATCGGCCTGCTGGCCAAGCTCAAGGCGTACAGTCTGCAGGACAACGGCAGCGACACCGTCGACGCCAACGTCGAGCTCGGGCTGCCGGTGGACGCCCGCGAGTTCTCCAACGCCGGGCAGATCCTCGCCGACCTCGGCGTGCGCTCGGTGCGCCTGCTCACCAACAACCCGGCCAAGCTCAAGGGCATGGACGGCTACGGCATCAAGGTGCTCGGCCGCGAGCCCATGCCCGTGGCCATGAACCCGCACAACGAACGGTACCTGGAGGCCAAGCGCGACCGGCTCGGCCACGACATCTCCTCCAGCGTCCCGCACGAGATCCCGCGCGAGATTCCGGAGGCGTCATGAGTGGAGAAGGCCGTCCCGGCGCGGTCGCGGTGGACGCGGCGGGCCTGGTCGTGGGCGTGGTGGCGGCGAGCTGGCACGCCGAGATCACCGACCAGCTCGTGGCGCGGGCCGTGCAGGCGTGCGACGACAGCGGCGCCACCGCCACCGTCGTCCGCGTGGCCGGCTCGCTGGAGATCCCCGTCGTGGCCCAGGCGCTGGCCCGGCGCTGCGACGCGGTGGTCGCCCTCGGCGCGGTCATCAAGGGCGAGACCGCTCATTTCGAGTACGTCTGCGACTCGGTCACCAGCGGCCTGACCCGCATCTCGCTCGACGAGGAGACGCCCGTCGGCAACGGCGTGCTCACCTGCGAGACGATGGACCAGGCGCTCGACCGTTCCGGACTGCCCGGCAGCAAGGAGGACAAGGGCTACGAGTCGGCCATGGCGGCCCTGGAGACCGCACTCCTCCTGAGGGACCTCCACTGAGCTGCGGTAGGTTTCCCTCGTGCCCGAGCCCGTGACCTCACCGCCCCTGCCCGTGACCTGGCGTCCCAGCCGGGGCCGGATCGTGCCCTACGGCTTCGCCGTGCTGGTCGTGGCAGGGGCGGTCATCATGGCGATCTTCATCGCCGACCCGTTCAAGCTGCCCGACCGGATCGCGATCGTGGCCTTCGGCCTGGCGGTGGCGTACGTGCTCCACCTGCTGGGCCGGGTCCGCGTCGAGGCCGACGAACAGGGCCTGACCGTCGTCAACGCGCTGCGCGTCCACCGCTACACCTGGCCGGAGGTCATCGACGTGACCCTCCTGGTGGGCGACCCGTGGCCGAAGATCGACTTCTCCGACGGCCGGACGATCGGCGCCATGGGCATCCAGGGCTCGGAGAAGGCCCGTGCCCGGCGGGCCACGGCCGAGCTGGCCGCGCTGATCCGCGAGCGCGGCGAGGCGTCCGAATCCGGCGACCGACCCCTTTTCGGCTAGCGCGGCCCGCGCGGCCCGCGCGAGCCGATGTCGCCGGAGCGGGGTGGCGACGTAGCCTGAAGGCGTGCTGCGGCGGACAATCAGGGCAATGGACATCGAGTCGCCGGACAAGCTCATCGAGCTCCTCGACCGGCATGCCTACCTGGCCGACCGAGGGCTGGCCACGGCCGCCTTCCTGGCCTTGCGGATGGGACGGCCGCTGTTCCTGGAGGGGGAGGCGGGCGTCGGCAAGACCGAGCTGGCCAAGACCCTGGGAACGCTGCTCAAGGCCCCGCTGATCCGGCTGCAGTGCTACGAGGGCCTCGACGCGGCCCAGGCCCTGTATGACTGGGACTTCGCCCGCCAGCTCCTCCACCTCAAGGCCGCCGAGGCCGCCGGGATCACCGACGCCGCCCGGCTGGAGGGGGAGATCTACGACCGCCGCTTCCTGATCGCCCGCCCTCTGCTGAAGGCCGTCGAGACCCAGCCGAGCGTGCTGCTGGTGGACGAGATCGACCGCGCCGACGACGAGTTCGAGGCGTTCCTGCTCGAAGTGCTCTCCGACTTCACCATCACCATCCCCGAACTGGGCACGATCAGGGCCAGGACGCCCCCGGTGGTCGTGGTGACCTCCAACAGGACCCGCGAGGTGCACGACGCGCTCAAGCGGCGCTGCCTCTACCACTGGCTGGAGCACCCGAGCTTCGACCGCGAGGTCGCGATCCTGCTGCGCCGCCTGCCCGGCTGCACCGAGGAGCTGGCCACCCAGGTGGCGCGGACGGCCGAGCGGCTGCGGCAGGCCGGGCTGGTCAAGCCGCCGGGCGTGGCCGAGACGCTCGACTGGACCGAGGCGCTGCTCACGCTCGGCGCCAGGGAGCTCGATCCCGACCTGGCCGCGGCCACGCTGGGCGCGGCGCTGAAGTACCGCGAGGACATCGCCGCCGTCCTGGGCAACGGGCTGCTGTCGCATGGATGAGCTGGTCCGGACCGTGACGGGCTTCGTCAGGACGTTGCGCGCGGCGGGCGTGGGCGCCGACCACGAGCGTACGCAGAGCCTGCTCAAGGCCCTCGGCCACCTCGACGTCAACGACCAGGACGAGGTCTACTGGGCCGGCCGGCTCACCCTGTGCGCCACGCCCGACGACCTGCCCCGCTACGACCGCTGCTTCGCCGCGTACTTCGGGGGGCGGCGGGCGGCGGTGGCCCGTACCGGCACCACCAGCGTCACCAGGCACCTGGCGGCGGGCGACGGCGGCGACCTCGAGGGCGGCGAGGACAGCGCGGCGCCGGCCACGGCCAGCCGCGCCGAGGTGCTGCGGCACCGGGACGTGGCCCGGCTCACCGAGGCCGAGCGGGCCGAGGTGCACCGGATGCTGGCCATGCTCAGGAGCGGCCGGGCCGCGCGCCGCTCGCGCCGTTTCGAGCCGGCCCACCGGGGCGGGCTGGACCAGCGCCGCACCGTACGTGAGGCGCTGCGCAGCGGCGAGGTGGCCAGGCTCCGGCACCGGCGGCACACCACCAGGCCCCGGCGGGTGGTGTTGTTCGTGGACGTCAGCGGGTCGATGGCCCCCTACGCCGAGACCCTGCTGCGCTTCGCGCACGCGCTGGTCAGGAGCGAGCCGCGGGCCACGAGGGTCTACTCCGTGGGCACCCGGCTCACCGAGGTCACCGCCGAGCTGCGCCACCGCGACCCCGGCACGGCGCTGAACGAGGCGTCCAAGGCCATCCCCGACTGGAGCGGCGGCACCCGGCTCGGCGAGGAGTTCAAGGAGTACCTGGCCCGGCACAGCGCCCGGGGCGCGATCGTGGTGATCGCCTCCGACGGCTGGGAACGGGGTGACCCCGCGCTCCTGGGCGCCCAGCTCGCCAGGCTGTCCCGGCAGGCCCACCGGCTCATCTGGGTCAATCCACACAAGGGGTATGAGGACTACCGGCCGCTGACCGGGGGCATGCGGGCCGCCCTGCCGTACCTGGACGACCTGGTGGCCGGGCACAGCCTGGCCGCGTACGAGGAACTCAGCGAAAGGCTCGCCCATGCGTGACGTGCTCCCGGAGATCATGCGGTGGTGGAGGTCGGGGCTCAGGTTCGGGCTGGCGACCGTGGTGAGCACGTTCAGCAGCGCGCCGCGCCCGCCCGGGGCGGCGATGGCCGTACGCGGCGACGAGGTGGTCGGCAGCGTCTCCGGCGGGTGCGTCGAGGGCGCGGTCTTCGAGCTGGCCTCCGAGGCCGACGCGCCCGTCCTCCAGCGGTACGGGGTCAGCGACGACGACGCCTTCGCCGTCGGCCTGACCTGCGGCGGCATCATCGACATCCTGGTCGAGCCGGTCTCCATCGAGACCTTCCCCGAGCTGGGCGAGATCTGGGCGTCCGTCGAGGCCCACCATCCGGTCGCCGTCGCCACCGTCGTCGCCGGGCCCGGCACGATCGGCGCCCGCCGGATCGTCTGGCCCGACCGCTCCTCGGGCACGCTCGGGCTCGACCGCCTCGACGAGGCCGTCGACGACGACGCGCGCGGCATGCTCGCCCAGGGCCTGACCGGCATCAGGCACTACGGCGGGCACGGCGAGCGGCGGCTGGACGACCTGTCGGTGTTCGTCCAGTCGTTCGCGCCGCCGCCGCGCATGCTGGTGTTCGGGGCGATCGACTTCGCCGCGGCCGTGGCCAAGGTGGGCAAGTTCCTCGGCTACCACGTCACCGTCTGCGACGCCCGGCCGGTCTTCGCCACCGCCAAGCGTTTCCCCGAGGCCGACGAGGTGGTCGTCAAGTGGCCGCACGACTACCTGGCCTCGGTGCAGGTGGACGAGCGCACGGTGATCTGCGTGCTGACCCACGACCCCAAGTTCGACGTGCCGCTGCTGGAGGTGGCCCTGCGGACGCGGGCGGGCTACATCGGGGCCATGGGCTCGCGCCGTACGCACGAGGACCGGCTGGCCCGCCTGCGCGAGTCGGGGCTCACCGAGGACGAGCTGGCCCGGCTGAGGTCGCCCATCGGCCTCGACCTCGGCGCCCGTACGCCGGAGGAGACGGCCGTGTCGATCGCCGCCGAGCTGATCCAGCTCCGGTGGGGCGGCTCGGGCCGGCCGCTGTCGCGGACGGGCGGGCGCATCCACGGGGAGTCCGCGTGATCGCCGGCCTGCTGCTGGCCGCGGGGGAGGGCTCCCGGCTGGGCCGGCCCAAGGCGCTGCTGGAGCTCGGGGGCGAGCGGCTGGTGGACCGCGGCGTGCGCCTGCTGGAGGAGGGTGGCTGCCATCCCGTGGTGGTCGTGCTCGGCGCGGCGACCGTGCAGGTGCGCGGGGCGGTCACCGTGCGCAACCCGGACTGGCGCTCCGGCATGGGCTCCTCGCTGCGGGCCGGGCTCGCCGCGCTGCCGCCGGAGGCGGAGGCCGTGGTGGTCGCGCTGGTGGACCAGCCCCTCGTACGGGCCGGCGCGGTACGTGCCCTGAGGGAGTCGGGCGCCCGGCTGGCGGTGGCCACGTACGGGGGCCGGCGGCGGAACCCGGTGCTGATCGGGCGTGAGCACTTCGCCGGGGTGGCGGAACTGGCGGCGGGCGACGTGGGGGCTCGGCCGTACCTGAAGGCGCATCCCGAGCTGGTCACCGAGGTCGCCTGCGACGAGCACGGCGACCCGGCCGACATCGACACGCCACGCGACCTCGAAGCCGCCGCGGGAGCGCTGGAACCGCCCGGGACGCGCTAGAGGCGCAGGGAGGCGATGGCCGCGCGGTGGTCGCTGCCGGTCGCCGGGGCCACGCCCGCGCTGGTCGCCGTCATGCCCCTGAACAGAATGTGGTCGGGCCGGGTGATCGGGAACTCCGAAGGCCAGGTGAACCCGAACCCGTCGCCGGCGGCGCTCTGGGCGTCGGTCAGCGGCGGGGTCAGCCCGTGCATGCCGCGGTCGGTGGTGGCGGTGTTGAGGTCGCCGAGCAGCAGGACGCGCTTGCTGGGGTCGGCGTCGACGAGCTTGCGGGCGTGCGCCAGGGAGGCGTCGCGGGAGGCGGTGTGGCCGGGCCTGGCCGAGGCCAGGTGCATGACGTAGACGGTGACCTTGCCCTTGGGGGTGCTCACCACCGCGCGCAGCGCCCGCGGCCAGCCCATGCCGACGTCGAGCGGGCTGGTCTCGCTGACCGGGTAGCGGCTCCACAGGCCGACCGTGCTGACGGTGTAGTGGTAGCGGAACATCTTGTTGAGCTGCTTGGCCGCGGGGCCGCCGGGCGTCAGCTCCTGCGCGGCCAGCAGGCCGAGGTCCTCGGCGATGGCCTTGACCGCCTCGCCGGAGGCGCTGTTGCGCACGCCGACGTTGACCGTGCCGACGGACAGGTCGCTGGGGCCGCCGGGCGGCGTGGCCAGCACCGTCGAGCCGAACAGCGCCGCCCACACCAGGCCGGGCACGGCGGCCGCGAGCGCGGCCGCCCTGGAACGGGCCAGGACGGCGAGGAGCAGCAGCAGCGGCACCGCCAGCCCCATCCACGGCAGCAGGCTCTCCAGCACCGGCGTGAACCCGCCGAGAGCCGGGATCAGCTGATGTCCCGCCAGGGTCAGGGCGACCACTGCGGAGACGATGACGACGACCCGGCTCAGCACCCGAACCAGGCTAGTGCTTCGCCGTGCGACACGCCGACACGCTAACCTGTTGACGTCGCAACGGAACAACATTCGGTTCATCGGGAGCCCGGCATGCGCATCGGTATGGCACTCAACTACTCGGGCGGCTTCAAGGAGACGGTCGCCGAGCTGGCCGACTACGAGAAGGCCGGCCTCGACATCGTCTTCGTCGCCGAGGCGTACAGCTTCGACGCCGTCAGCCAGATGGGGTACATCGCGGCCAAGACCGAACGCGTGCAGATCGCCTCGGGCATCCTGCCGATCTACTCCCGTACGCCGACGCTGCTGGCCATGACCGCCGCGGGCATGGACTTCGTCTCCGACGGGCGTTTCACGCTGGGCATCGGGACCTCGGGGCCGCAGGTCATCGAGGGCTTCCACGGGGTGCCGTACACCGCGCCGATCGGGCGTACCCGCGAGGTCATCGAGATCTGCCGCAAGGTGTGGCGGCGTGAGCGGCTGGAGCACGCCGGCCGCAACTACACCGTGCCGCTGCCCGCCGGCGAGGGCACCGGCCTGGGCAAGCCGCTCAAGATCATCAACCACCCGGTACGACCGCGCATCCCGATCGTGGTCGCCGCCATCGGCCCCAAGAACGTCGAGATGACCGCCGAGCTGGCCGAGGGCTGGGAGCCGATCTTCTACTACCCGGAGAAGGCCGCCGAGGTGTGGGGGCCCGCGCTGGCCGCCGGCAAGGCCAGGCGCGACCCCCAGCTGGGCGAGCTCGACGTGATCGCCCAGGCGACGCTGGCGATCGGCGACGACGTGGCCGGGCTGCGCGACTTCGGCCGGGCGATGGCGGCCCTCTACATCGGCGGCATGGGCGCCAAGGGCAAGAACTTCTACAACGACCTGGCCAGGCGCTACGGCTACGAGAAGGAGGCCGAGCAGATCCAGGACCTCTACCTGGAGGGCAAGAAGGACGAGGCCGCCGCGCTGGTGCCCGCCGAACTGCTGGAGAACATGTCGCTGATCGGCAGCGAGGGGTTCGTCCGCGACCGGATCCAGGCGCTGAAGGAGTCGGGGGTGACGACGCTCAACGTGGCGCCGCTGGGGCGTACCCATGAGGAGCGCGTCCGGCTGCTGGAGACGGTCAAGGAGCTGGCGGGCTGACGCCGGACGGCTCCGGAAGGGTGTGACGCACGTCACAATGCGCAGGGGAATATGCCCCGATTCGCATGGTGTTGTACGTCCCTGTGAGGTTCTCCGTGGTGATCGTGCGGCTCGTCGAGCGTCTGCACGTGGATCTGTGCCGTCTGCACGGATCCCTCTGTCGCTGACCAGCGCGTCCCCAGACCCCCCTTCCTCACCCGCATGCCCCCTTCGCTTTGGCATGCCTGACTTCCGGAGCCTTCCTCCCGTGAAGAGATTCACCTTCTCCCTTCAGCTTCTGCTCGGTCTCGTGGCCGGCATCGCCCTGGGGTTCGTCGCCAAGATCTGGGACGTGGCCTGGCTGGCCGAGACGCTGACCCAGGTCGGCAAGCTCTTCGTCCAGCTGCTCAAGCTGGCCGTGCCGCCGCTGGTGTTCACCGCCGTACTGGTCAGCGTGGCCAACCTGCGCAACGTCAACGGCGCCGCCCGGCTGGCCTCCAAGACCCTGATGTGGTTCCTCATCACCGCGTTCGTCTCGGTCGCGTTCGCGATCGGGCTCGGCCTGATCATCAACCCCGGCCAGGGCGTCACCCTCGACACCGGCGCCGCCAAGGCAGTGGACACCGAGGGCGCCGGCACCTGGCTCGACTTCGTCACCGGCATCCTGCCCACCAACATCGTCACGGCCTTCACCGAGGTCAACGTCCTCCAGATCGTCTTCCTGGGAGTCGTGCTCGGCGCGGCCGCCCTGGCGGTGGGGGAGAAGGCCGAGCCGTTCCTCAACCTCAGCCGTTCGATCCTCGAGCTGGTGCAGAAGGCCCTGTGGTGGGTCATCCGCCTGGCCCCGATCGGCACCGCCGGCCTCATCGGCAAGGCCGTGTCCACCTACGGCTGGGACCTGCTGGCCCCGCTGGCCAAGTTCAGCGTCGGCGTGTACGTCGGCTGCTTCATCGTCCTGCTGGCCGTCTACCCGACCCTGCTCGCGGTCTGGGGCAAGGTCAACCCGATCACGTTCTTCCGCAACGCCTGGCCCGCCATCGAGCTGGCCTTCGTCTCCCGTTCCTCGGTCGGCACGCTGCCCCTGACCCAGCGCGTCACCGTCGAGCGCAACGGCGTGGACCGCGACTACGCCTCCTTCGCGGTGCCCTTCGGCGCCACCACCAAGATGGACGGCTGCGCCTCGGTCTACCCGGCGCTCGCCGCGATCTTCGTGGCCCAGGTGTTCGGCGTGCACCTCGGGGTGGGGGACTACCTGCTGATCGCGTTCGTCTCGGTCGTCGGCTCGGCCGCCACGGCCGGACTGACCGGCGCGATCGTCATGCTGACGCTCACGCTGAGCACGCTGGGCCTGCCGCTTGAGGGCGTCGGCCTGCTGCTGGCGATCGACCCGATCCTCGACATGATCCGTACCGCGACCAACGTCGCGGGCCAGATGGTCGTCCCGGTCCTGGTGGCCCGCTCGGAGGGCCGCCTGGACGAGGCGGTGTTCAACGCGCCGCCGCAGCCGCTCGACGACGCCCCCGTCGCCGTGCGCGCGCCGCGCGGGCCGGAGCCGGCGACGGCCTGAGCGAGTTCTCCGCCAAGAGTTCTCCGCTGTGTTTTTCCGCTGAGGGCGGGTGGCCGTACGGCCACCCGCCCTCAGTCGTAGGTCAGCAGGTCACCCGGCTGGCAGCCGAGCGCCTCGCACAGGCGCGTCAGCGTGGAGAAGCGGATGGCCTTGGCGTGGCCGTTCTTGAGTATCGACAGGTTCACGACGGTGATCTCGACCTTCTGCGACAGCTCGGTGAGCGTCATGCCGCGCTGGGCGAGCAGTTCGTCCAGGCGTACCCGGATGGCGCGTCCGGGCATCAGATCGTGGCCTCGACCTCGTCGAGCATGACCACGCCCCGGCGGACGATCTCCGAGACCCCGAGCGCGCACAGCCCCGCCACGAGGGCCACGAGCGTCCCGCCCGGCGGCGGGTCGAACATCTGACCGGTCATCAGCAGCATGCCGGAGAGTATCGCCTGCGCCACCGTGCCGGACACCGCCGACACGAGCGAACCGGCGATCAGGATCCAGCCCAGCCGCCGCAGGTGCCCGGCCGTCGTCGCGGAGAACAGCGCCCGGTCGCCCGAGCGTGCCCTGCGCAGCGCGCGGACCACGGTGAACAGCGCGAGCAGCCCGGTCGCCGTGGGCGGCGCCCATTGCAGGAGGTAGAACAGCGCCGCCGCGGGCGAGGCCCCCACGGGACGTACGGTCACCTCCGCCGCGGCGCTGACGATCTCCGCGCCCGGCACCGGGAGCACGGGCACCGGCACGTCGTGGACGTGCAGCGGGATACCGATCCCGGTGGCCGTGCCGAAGAAGGCGATCATGACGGTGGCGCCCAGGGCGGTGAGCGCGCCCAGACAGCCGAGTACGAGGCCGAGGCTCAACACGATCTCGAGCCGGTTGATCCACTTCGTTGCCATAACGATAATCGTAAATAACGATAGTCGTTATGTCGAGGGGTGGGCGGCGACGCGTGGCGCGGCGCGCGAAGTGTGGATCATGGGGCGGCGAGGGGTCGGAGGGGCCTATGGTGGGTCGGAAATAGCCCAATATTCGAGTTTTTGGCGGGGATATGTCCGACGCTACGCCTTCGATGGTCGCCGACCGGTACCGGCTTGACGAGCTCATCGGCAGCGGTCCGATGGGTGAGGTGTGGCGGGCCTACGACACGCGCGCCGACTGGGTCGTGGCCGTGAAGGTCCTGGGCGCGGGGGCGGCCGGCGAGGCCGCCAGGGAGGCGCTCAAGCAGCACGCCCAGACGGTGGCCAGGGTGATCCACCCCAACGTGGCCATGGTCCTCGACGTGGGCGACCAGGACGGCACGCCCTTCCTCGTGACCGAGTTCCTCACCGGGACCAGCGTGGGCGAGGACCTGGCGGCCGAGGGGCCCTTGAAGATCGTCGAGGTGTGCGACCTGGTGGGCCAGGCGGCGGCGGGGCTGGAGGCCGCGCACCGCGCCGGGGTCTTCCACGGGCAGATCGACTCCGGCAGCTTCCGCCGGGCGGCCAGCGGCGTGCTGAAGGTGGTCGGGTTCGGGCTCCCGGACGAGGAGCCGTCCCAGGCCGAACGCCGCTACCTCGCCCCCGAACGGTCCGCCGGCCGCCCCGCCTCCGCCGCCGCCGACCTGTACGCCCTCGGCGCCGTCTGCTACGAACTCCTCACCGGCCGCCCACCCGGCGCCACCCCGGACCTGCCGGTGACCGGCATGCGAGCCACCCCCGCCGCCCCCGCGGAAGCACCTGGGGGCCCGGAGCCGGCGCCCGGTGGCGGCGCGCAGGGGATCGTCCCGCCCAGCGCGTTGCGGCCCGAGGTGCCCGCCGAGCTGGACCGGCTCGTCCTCGCCATGCTCGCGCCCGACCCCGCCAGGCGTCCCACCAGCGGCGAGACGATCCGCCGCGCCCTGGCGGCCATCGCCCGGCCCGGCGCGGCCCCGGGCGCGCCCCCGACGGGCGGCCACCCCGCCGCGACGCCCGGCGGCCGCCCCGGCGACACCGAGGTGTACGCCTTCGCCAACGCCCCCCGCGCCGGCGACACGGCCCTGTACGAGGCCGCCGACCTGGACCCCGCCCCCGCCCCCGCGCCCGCGCGCAACAAGCTGCTCCTCCAGATGGGCGTCGCCGTGGCCGCCATCGCCGCGGTGACGATCGCGATGGTGTTGTGGGCGGGCTCCCGCGAGGAGACCCCGGTGGCCGTTCAGTCCCCGAGCGCGACCCCCAGCGCCGTCCTGTCCCCGGACATCACCTTTACCGCCGGCCCGGCCCCCGAGCAGCCCGACCCCACCCCCACCGACCTCACCCCGGGCGACACCGCCACCAGCCTGGTCGCCACCGTCGCTCCCAAGGCGACCCTGGACGCCGGGCAGGCCCCGCCCGGCGGCTGGGACCACTGGCTGGTGGAGTTCGACAAGACGCTGACGGCCCAGGAGCAGATCGGCGACATCCACCCCAAGGTGGCCGAGAAGGCCCACGACAAGCTCAGGAAGGCCGCCCGCAAGCTCCAGGAGGGCGGTCTGGGGCCCGCCCGCGGCCAGATCGCCGGCGTCTACAAGGACCTGCGCCACGCCCAGCAGAAGGGCGAGGCCCCGCTCTCGGGCCCGCTCGCCTCGTTCCTGGACGACTTCGTGCTCGCCTGATCGGGGGGTGGGTGAGGGGCGCGGGCGCGCGTACATTGGCGGGATGACCATCGACTACCCGGCGCGCCGGGCGCGGCTGGCCGCGGCGCTCCCGGCGTACCAGGTGCCCGCGCTCCTCGTCACCAACCCGGTCAACGTCCGCTACCTCACCGGGCTGGTCAGCTCGAACGCCGCCGTCCTGGTCGGGGCCGACGGCACGGCCCTGCTGGCGACCGACAACCGCTACATCGACAAGACCCGCGCCCTCGGTCTGCCCGCGGTCGAGGCCCCCGACGTGGTCGGCCGGCTGGCCGCGCCGAGCGTGGGCATCGAGGCCGCCTCCATGAGCGTGGCCACCTTCCGCCGCCTGGGCGAGGGCCTGGTGCCACTGGGCCCGGTGGTCGAGGAGCTGCGCGCGGTCAAGGACGAGGCGGAGCTCGACCTCATCCGCACCGCCTGCGCCATCACCGACCAGGCCTTCGCCGACGTACTGCCGAGGATCGCGCCCGGCCTCACCGAGCGGGCCGTGGCCCGGCTCCTCGACAACCGGATGACCGAGCTGGGGGCCGACAAGCCGGCGTTCGACACGATCGTCGCCGCCGGCGAGAACGGCGCGATCCCGCACCACGCCCCCACCGACCGTGAGCTGCGCGCCGGCGACCTGGTCACGATGGACTTCGGCGCCCGCTACCACGGCTACCACGCCGACATGACCAGGACGGTCTGCCTCGGCGCGCCCGCCGCCTGGCAGCGCGACCTCTACGACCTGGTGGCCCGCGCCCAGCGGGCCGGCCGGCACGCCCTGGCCCCGGGAGCCGAGGCCAAGGAGGTCGACGCCGCCGCGCGCGGGCTGATCGAGGCCGCGGGCCGCGGCGGCCACTTCAGGCACGGCCTGGGACACGGCGTCGGCCTGGAGATCCACGAGGACCCGTTCCTGGGCCCCTCCAGGACCGCTAGACTAGAGGATCGAGTTCCGATCACTGTCGAGCCCGGGATCTACCTCCCGGAGCGGGGCGGGGTTCGCATCGAGGACACTCTCGTGACCCGTGAGGGCGGCCCGGAACTTTTCACCAAGACCACCAAGGAGCTGCTCGTCCTTTAGAGCGGCCACACGCGGGAGAGAACGAGTGGCGACGACCAACGACCTCAAGAACGGCATGGTGCTGAAGCTCGAGGGCGGTGAGCTCTGGAGCGTTGTCGAGTTCCAGCACGTCAAGCCGGGCAAGGGCGGCGCGTTCGTGCGCACCAAGCTCAAGAACGTCCTCTCCGGCAAGGTCGTCGACAAGACCTTCAACGCCGGCGTGAAGGTCGACGTGGCCAACGTCGACAAGCGCGAGATGCAGTACTCCTACAAGGACGGCGACGACTTCGTCTTCATGGACACCGAGACCTACGACATGGTCAACGTGCCCTCCCGGACCGTCGGCACCGCCGCCAACTACATGCTGGAGAACACCCTCGCCACGATCGCCTTCAACGAGGGCTCCGCGCTCTACGTCGACCTGCCCGCGGCCGTCGAGCTGACCATCTCCAACACCGAGCCCGGCCTTCAGGGCGACCGCTCCACCGGCGGCACCAAGCCCGCCACGCTGGAGACCGGCGCCGAGATCAAGGTGCCGCTGTTCATCACCACCGGTGAGAGGGTCAAGGTCGACACCCGCAGCGGCGAATACCTCGGCCGGGCCTGAGGTGTCTGCACGCGGCAAAGCACGCAGACGCGCCCTTGACATCCTCTTCGAGGCGGAGCTGCGCTCGGAGGACCCGCTGAGGATCCTCGCCGAGCGCGTCGAGCGGCAGGAGCCGCCGGTCAACGAGTACACCTCGGCCATCGTCGAGGGCGTGGCCCGCCACCACGCCCGCATCGACGAGCTGATCACCACCTACTCCGAGGGCTGGACGCTCGACCGCATGCCCGCCGTCGACCGCAACCTGCTGCGCGGCGGCACGTACGAGCTGCTGTGGATGCCCGGCGTGCCCGAGGGCGTGGTCATCAGCGAGTGGGTGCACCTGGCGGGCGAGCTGTCCACCGACGAGTCGCCGCAGTTCATCAACGGCCTGCTGGCCCGGTTCAAGCAACTCAAGCCAAGCCTCACCCTTTAGACAAAGGTCGCGAAGGCCGTTTCGGGGTACGTTCCAGTCATACGGCCCGTACGCCTCGCGAGAGGCGAGGCCCCGGCCGCGGGGCCACCGGCCAGTCCGGGGAAGCGGCGCGTCACCAGCCGCGACGCGCCCTTTTCCGGACCCTCGTCCCCGTGTGAGCATCGACGCATGGTGACGGAAGACGAGGTGCGCGCCACCGCCCTGGCGCTGCCCGAGACCGCCGAGAAGCCCATGTACGGCACGCCCGCCTTCTACGTCCGCGGCAGATGGTTCGCCCGGATGCGCGAAGAGGGCGACGTGCTCGTCGTGCCGGTGGGCGGCGAGGAGCACAAGCAGGAGCTGATCGCCGCCGACCCCGGCGCGTTCTTCACCACGCCCCACTACGACGGCCATGCCGTGGTCCTGGTGCGCCTCGCGGCGGTCGAGGCCGACGAACTGGCCGAGCTGCTGACCGACGCCTGGCGGCTGCGGGCGCCGAAGAGGGTGGTGGCGGCGTTCGACGGTTAGGGTCTGGCCTGCGGGCGGGCGCGCGTACCGCGTAGGCTGGGCCCGTCCGCACAGGGCGAGGGCCGCCCGCGGAGGAGAGAGAGGCGAGCCGACGTTGCGAGCAGAAGGCGTCACCACGAGGACCCCGGCGGCGCGCACCGCCGTCGTCTGGGACGCGTTGCGGTCGGTCCTGGCCGAGCGGGCGCGGGCCACCGGCCGTGACGCGCTCGACATCGTCGACGCCGGCGGGGGCACCGGCGGGTTCGCCGTGCCGCTGGCCGAGCTCGGCCACACCGTCACCGTCGTCGACCCCAGTCCCGACTCGCTGGCCGCGCTGGAACGCCGGGCCAAGGAGAAGGGCGTCGGCGTGCGCGGCCTGCAGGGCGACGCCGCCGACCTCGGCGACCTGCTCGACCGCGACTGCGCCGACCTGGTCCTGTGCCACAGCGTCCTCGAGTACGTCGACGACCCGATCGGCGCGCTGACCGCCGTGGCCCGGGTCCTGCGTCCGGGCGGGGCCGTCAGCGTGCTGGCCGCCAACCCCGTGGCCAGCGCGATCCACCGGGCGCTGGCCGGGCAGTTCGACGAGGCCAGGGCCGTGCTGGCCGACCCGGGCGGCACGTGGGGCGACCGCGACCCCACGCCCCGGCGCTTCACCGCCGAGGCACTGTCGGAGCTGCTGACCGTCACGGGCTTCGCCGTCGGCGCCGTCCACGGCGTACGCGTCTTCGCCGACCTGGTGCCCAGCAGGCTCGTCGACGGCGAGCCGGGCGCGGCCGACGAGCTCGTGGCGCTGGAGCAGGCCGCCGCCGTCCACCCCGTGCTGCGGGACGTCGCCACCCAGGTCCATGTCCTCGGCCACCGCGCCTAGACTGGAACGCCTGTTCGGATAGACTCGGAAGAGTGTCCCGCAAGCAGATCACAGGCATCGGCCCCGCGCCGCGGACCGGGGCCGATGACAGCGGCTGCCCGATTCTCCACGTCGACATGGACGCCTTCTTCGCCAGCGTCGAGCTGCTGGATCGGCCGGAGCTGCGGGGCCGCCCGGTGATCGTCGGCTCGCCGGCCGGGCGCGGCGTCGTGCTGAGTGCCACCTACGAGGCCAGGGCCTTCGGCGTGCACTCGGCGATGCCGATGAGCCGTGCGCGCCGGGTGTGCCCGCAGGCGACGATCATCCCGCCCAGCCACGGCAAGTACTCCGAGGTCTCCCGGGGCGTCATGGAGATCTTCCATTCGATCACCCCGCTGGTCGAGCCGATCGCCTCCGACGAGGCGTTCCTCGACGTCGGCGGCGCCCGGCGCCGGCTGGGGCCGCCCGCGGCGATCGCCGCCATGATCAGGGAACAGGTGCTCGACCGCTACGGCATCACGTGCTCGGTGGGGGTGGCGAGCAGCAAATTCGTGGCAAAGCTGGCCTCCAAGCAGTGCAAGCCCGACGGGCTGCTGGTGGTGCCCGAGACGCAGGTGGTCGACTTCCTCCATCCGCTGCCGGTCTCGGCGTTGTGGGGGGTGGGGGAGCGTACCGAGCAGTCCCTCGTACGGCTCGGCATCCGCACGGTGGGCGACCTGGCCAGAGTCCCCCTGAACACGCTCCAGCGCGAGCTGGGGCAGGCCGTCGGCGGCCATCTGGCGGCGCTGGCCTGGGGGCGCGACGAGCGTCCGGTGACCGCGCACGTGCCCGACAAGAGCATCGGCAACGAGGAGACCTTCGCCGCCGACATCGACGACCCCGAGGTGATCCGGCGCGAGCTGCTGCGCCTGGCCGAGCGGGTGGCGGCCAGGATGCGTAAGGGCGGCCACGTGGGAAGAACTGTAAGTGTGAAGCTGCGCCGGGCCGATTTCACCACGATCACCCGGTCGCGCACCCTGCGGGAGCCGACCGACGTGGCCCAGGTGATCTACGCCACCGCCTGCGAGCTGTTCGAGGCCGCCGGTCTCGAGCGCGTACGTCTGCGCCTGGTCGGGGTCAGGATGGAGAATCTCCGCCCGGCAGGTGAGGCCACCCGTCAGCTCAGTCTGGGCGAGCGGGAGACCGGCTGGCGCGAGGCCGAACAGGCGATGGACAAGGCGATCCGGAGATTTGGTCCCGATGCGGTGCTCCCAGCGTCGCTGGTACGTGGCAAGCTTGATGAAATAGAGACATGACGCCCATGTCCTACTTGATCGGTCAGTCGGGTAGGAGAAGGATGTCGCGATTTTGGGGAGAGGGGCGCGAGATGGTCCAGAATGGAGCCATGACGTCACCTCCGGTTTGGTCTGCGTTGGACGTTTGCTTTCGCCTACGTCTACAGCCTCGTATTCTGGGGATAACCGACCGCGAGGTTCGGACACCCCGTGTCGTCCGTTGCCGTCTTCCCCGTCCTGGGGCTGTCCTTGGGAGGCGCCGTGCCGCTCTCTGAGCACGAGCAGCGCTTGCTCGACCAGATCGAGCAGGCCCTCTACGCCGAGGACCCGAAGTGGGCCAACACCGTAAGGATCAGTGACCCGCGCAGCCATTACAAGCGTCGCCTGATCAAAGCCTCCATCGGCTTTGCCCTGGGCGTCGTCATCATGATGGTCGGCGTGGTCATGAGTCAGATCCCGCTCGGCGTCGGCGGTTTCGTGGTCATGCTCGCCGCGTGTCTGTGGGGTCTGTCCAGCTGGAAGCGCATGAACGGATTCGGCGACTCCCCGCCGGCCCCGGGCGCCGGTGGCACGGGCCGGCAGGCCAGGCGCGCCAACCGGGGCACCTTCATGGAGCGCATGGAAGAGCGCTGGCGCCGTCGTCACGACGAGCGCTGACCCGCTTTTCACCGAACACGAAGCGTGCGGCCGTTCCCCTGGCGGGGAGCGACCGCACGCTCGGTCCTGGCGGGCTGATCAGGCGCCCTTGGAGGCCGCCGTCCGCCGCAGCCTGATGTTCTCCAGCAGGTCGAACCCGTCCAGCAGGCGCTCGCCCAACCCCCGCAGCCGCCGCAGCGTCGACGGGGGCAGCAACACCGCCCGCATCCGCCGTCCCCGCGACACCGTCGCCGCCAGGGCCTGCCGCACCTTGCGCAGGTCCTTTCTCATGGGCGCGATCGTGCCCGGGTCCCTGGCGAACAACACCCGCTCGACCGTCGTCGCGATGGCCGTCATGGCCGCCGCCGACTCGGCGTCGAACTCGTACTGGTGGGTCAGCCGCCGGGCCAGGGCCCTCGGGGTCTCGCTGGCGTCGCGGCCCATGCCGTAGTCGTACAGCACGTCGTCCAGCTCGGCCCACACGGCCGCGACCGACGGATGGTGAGCGGTCGCGATCCTGGCCGTCATGTCGTCGCCCGGTCGCGCGACCTTCCAGCCCAGCGCGCGTACCCGCCGGTTCCTGGTGAGCAGGCGCAGGGCCGCCGGGACCAGCAGGAGCAGCAGCAGCGCGCCCGCGCCGATGCCGATCTTGCCGATCAGCGGCATCGAGTCGTCCGGCGGCAGCCCGCCCGTCGCGATCAGGCCCTCACGGTCGAGCTCGCGCGGGTTGCGCCGGGTCGAGGGGTTGATCGGGTCGTCGGCGCCCGAGTCGGACGCGCCGGTGCTCGGGGACGTGGACGGCGTCGTCGCCGGCGCCCGCGGGATCGTGTAGTCCGGCACCCGCGCGCTGCCCTGGCCCAGCGTCCCGGCCGGCGTCGCCTCGAACGGCAGCCAGCCCACGCCCTCGAAGTACAGCTCGGGCCAGGAGTGGGAGTCGCCGGTCGTGACCGTCCAGTTGTCGCCGACCTTCGTGCCGCCGGTGTAGCCGATCGCCACCCGCGAGGGGATGCCGACGATCCTGGCCAGCACCGCCATCGAGGCCGCGAACTGCTCGCAGTAGCCCGTACGGTCGCGCAGCAGGAAGTCCCGCAGCGCGGAGTTGCCGTGGCCCTGCGTCCTGAGGTCGTAGCGGAAGTCGCCGTCCTTGGTGAAGAACTGCTGGAGCTTCACCGCCGCCTCGAAGTTGGAGTTGGTCTCCGCGGTCAGCGAACGGGCCAGCCTGACGATGTCCGGCGGCAGGTTGTCCGGCAGCTTCAGGTACCGCCGGTCCACGCTCGGCTGGACGCCCTCCAGCGACTCCAGCAGCTCCGGCGTGGCGTCCGGCTCGCTGGTGGCGACCTCGTACTCCAGGCCGGCGGCCTCGTCGGGGATGGAGAAGACCATCAGCGTGCCGACGTCGGCCCGCCAGTCGCCGTCCACCCGGATCTGCCGCGGCGGGTACGGCAGCGGCAGGAACTGCAGCCGCTCGATCTCGTCGCTGATCCGGATCCTGGTGACGACGTTGCGGACCTTCGTGTTCGGGCTCAGTCCGGGAGGGGCCGGCAGCGGGCCGTTCTCCGTCCTGTTGTCCGGCGAGCCCTTCGGCTCGGTCATGCCGAACTGCTGGCCGTCGAAGGTGTCCAGCGCGTAGATCCGCAGGTATCTGGGCTTGTTGTCGTTGTTGCTGTAGGTGAGGATCGTGCGCCGCTCGGGCAGTTCGAGCTGCCCGCGCAGGCTCGCGATCGGGCTGGCGATGCTGATCGAGTTGCCCTTGCCGCCCCCACGTCCGCCCACGCCGAACTGGAAGAAGGAGACCGGCTCCATCACCGGCAGCGCGGCGGGCAGCAGCACGGCCAGCGCGATGGCGGCGAACCCGATGCGCTTGCCCGACAACCGCAGGCCGCTCGTGTCGGCCCTGGCCACGCCGGTCTCCGGACGCGGCCCGGTCGCCACGCGGGTCCGGCGGACGAGCACCGCCCGGCCCCAGTGGCCCACCCGCTCGCGTCCGTCGGCGATGAGCAGGCTGACGAAGCCGAGCGCGGCGATGATGAACGCGGGCCAGCTGATCGGCTCGGCCAGGATCGTCGCCGGGACCGTGGCCAGCGCCAGCAGCGGCAGCCCGGCCAGCGCCGCCCGCCGCAGCCGCGCGGCCAGCAGGTCCACGGCGACGGCGATCACGCCCACGCCGCCCGCGGTCAGCAACGTGATCCCGTCCGTGGACGGCACGGGCGCGGCGAAGCGCTGGATGTCGGCCCAGCCGGCGCTCAGCAGCCTGCCCAGCTCCCACACCGACGACTTGGTCGGGATCACCAGCGCCCACGCCTTGCCCGCGGTGAAGACCACGGTCAGGAAGATCCCCAGCGCGGCCAGCCCCACCAGCGGCGCGGCCCAGGCGGGCAGCGTCAGGCGGGAGCTGAGCAGGCCCGCGGCCATCACGGCCAGCACCGCGCCGAGCGACGTCCAGAACCAGGCGCCGCCCTGGAAGAGCGGGTAGAGCAGGATCGCCGCGGCGAACGCGGCCACCCCCGAGGCGGCCGTCAGTCTCATGCCGCACCTCCCGTGGAGTCGAGCGCGTACCTGCCGCGGTTGGCGGCGTCCTGCCAGACCGAGGCGATGGAGGTGCCGGCGGGCAGGCGCACGATGCGCCAGCCGTAACCGGCCAGGACGCCCTGCACGGCGTCGAAGTTCTCGTGCGAGCCCCGGCCGGCGCCCTCCCACGTGCCCGCGTCGAGCAGCACCGCGACGCCGGTGACGCCGCTGTGCCGCAACCGGGCCAGGTCCCTGGCCTCCTCGGGGTCGAGCGCACCGAGCACGGCCACGATCAGGCCGTCGCCGCCGCCCTGGCGCAGGGCCGAGACGCCCATCTCCAGCGAACGGGCCGAGCTGTGCCGCACCATGGCGAGCGTGTCGAGCAGCGAGTAGCTCAGCCCCTGGTCCGTCAGGTGCTCGGCGCCCTGGTCGGTCACCAGCCGCAGGCCCAGACCCTCATGGGCGAGGTGCACGCCGATCGAGGCGGCGGCCGAGACCGCCACCTCGAAGGAGGAACGCGGGCCCTCGCCGCGGTGGGCGTGCCTGCGGGTGTCGAGCAGGAGCGCGCCGCGGCTCTGCCACTGCTGCTCCTCGCGCCGTACCATCAGCTCGCCGTACCGGGCGGTCGAGCGCCAGTGCACCCGGCGCAGGTCGTCGCCCTGCCGGTACTCGCGCGGCGCCACGTCGTCGTCGCCGGCCGCGGCCACGCTCCGGGTGCGGCTGTCGCCGCCGCCCGTCCACTCGCCCGACAGCCGTACGTGCGGTAACGCCACCACCTGCGGCGTCACCACGAGCGTGTCGCTGATCGTGAACGCACGCGTCAGCTCCACCAGCCCGAACGGGTCGGCGATGCGCACCGACAGCGGCCCGATCGTGTACCTGCCGCGCAGGTCGGACCGCACCCGGTAGTCGATCTCGCGTACGCCCTTGGACTCGACCCGGTCCAGCACGAACCGCGGCCGCACGCCCAGCGCGTACGGCACGGTGTCCTCGATCAGCAGCAGCCCGGTCGGCAGCCTGGTCACGTTCTCCAGGCGCAGCGTCACCGTGGCCTCGCCGCCCACCTCCGCCCTGGGCGGGTCCAGCCGCCGCGCGCAGCTCAGCCGGTACCTGGTACGCGCCACCACCAGCGCGGCCAGCAGCGGCAGCGCCGTGACCAGCACCCCGATCCTGAACAGGTCGTTCTCGCCCAGGATCAGGGCCATCAGCAGCGCCGCGACCCCCGAGGCCAGGAACGACCTGCCCCGGGAGGTCAGCGCCCGCAGTCCGGCTCTCACGACGCCCGCGTCTCCGGCACCGGCACCCGCCGGACAAGGTCGGTCACCACCTGCTCGGGCAGGCGGCGCTGGCCCTGGGCCTCGACGCTGGGCAGCAGCCGGTGCGCCAGCACGGGCACCGCCAGGTCCTGAAGGTCGTCCGGGATGACGTAGTCGCGCCCGGCCAGCGCCGCGTGCGCCCTGGCCGCCCGTACGAGCTGCAGCGTGGACCGGGGGGAGGCGCCCAGCCGCAGGTCGGGGGAGTGGCGGGTGGCCACGACGAGGTCGATGGCGTACTTCTTGACCGGCTGCGAGACGTACACGCCGCGCACGGCCTCGATCAGCGCCCGTACCTCGGCGGTCGTGGCCACCGGCTCCAGCTTGTCCAGCGGCGAGGTGCTGCCGTGCACGTCGAGCATCTCCAGCTCGGCCGTCGGCTCCGGGTAGCCCATCGCGACCCTGGCGGTGAACCGGTCGCGCTGGGCCTCGGGGAGGGGATAGGTGCCCTCCATCTCGATGGGGTTCTGGGTGGCGATCACCATGAAGGGCGCGTCCAGCGGGTACGTCACCCCGTCCACGGTGACCTGGTGCTCCTCCATGCACTCCAGCAACGCCGACTGAGTCTTGGGCGAGGCGCGGTTGATCTCGTCGCCCACGACGATGTTGGCGAACACCGGCCCGGGCTTGAACTCGAACTCACGCGTCTGCTGGTTGTAGGCGCTCACCCCGGTGATGTCACTGGGCAACAGGTCGGGCGTGAACTGCACACGCCGCACCGGGCAGTCGATGGACCGCGCCAACGCCTTGGCCAGCATCGTCTTGCCGACGCCAGGCACGTCCTCGATCAAAAGGTGGCCCTCGGCGAGCAGGACCGTCAGCGTGAGGCGGACGGCGTCGCTCTTTCCCTCGATCACCGATTCGATGGCCTGCCGGATTCGGTGGGCTGTGGAGACCAGCTCGTCGAGCTGGGGAGGGACGTCACGGGTTACTGCCACCAGGCCTCCATAGTGCGACGGCCGTCCCGCACGGTGCCATTACGGGAGCCATGCCATTCCTTTTCCATTGTCTGTACGACCCTACGACGCTGTGGGTTCTTGAGCGACATTTGTGGATATTCCAGGGAACCCCGGTGATGTTCCTGTTCTTGTCGCATAGCAGTGCGAATCCCGTGACACTGCCCCCGCTGGTCCGCCCCACTTTCCTCCACGGCGGCCTTCGCGCTCGCTCCCGTCCCCTATTTCGCCGGGCTTTAGAACCCTCGACACGCCCATGAGGGTTGGCCCGGCCCCCCACGCCCCCCACCCCGCACCAGGCCGCTGACCTGCGGTAACGCAACGGAAACTGATGATGAAGACGGTTCGAATCAGTTGACGGTGGGGAGAAGTGGAGTATGGTGGTGCGCAGTGGAGGGCCCGGTGCGCCAGCGCTGAGCGCTTCGCTGAGGCACGGGAGGTGGCGCCGATGTTCCTCGGCACCCATCAACCGCGTCTTGACGACAAGGGACGGCTGTTCCTGCCGGCTAAGTACCGTGAGGAGCTGGCGGAGGGTCTTGTGATCACCAAAGGCCAGGAGCGATGCCTCTACGTCTTTCCAGTAGAGGAGTTCCAGCGCATAACCGAGGCTCTCAGCACCGCCCCGGTCACCGCCAAAGCGGTGCGTGACTACAGCCGCGTCTTCTTCGCCAGCGCGTCCGACGAGAAACCAGACAAGCAAGGACGCATCACGATCCCGCAGAGCCTGCGTCAGTACGCGGGCCTGGAGCGTGACTGCGTCGTCATCGGGGCCAACACCCGGTTGGAGATCTGGGACTCGCAGGCCTGGGACACCTATCTCAACGCGCAGGAGCAGGCGTTCGCCGATCTGTCGGAGGAGGTGCTGCCAGGGATCTTGTAGTGATCACGGTCGATCCGTCGGTGATGTCGTTCGGCGAGGTCTCCACCCGCAACCACTGCCTGCCAACTGATGCACCTTCCCCGGTGTCAGAGGGCGGGCGTCCACGAAGAGGGTGCGGATGGGGACCTGGCCGGACGGCGCCGGGTGGGGACCCAGGAATGACTGACGATGGACCGGATACGCGTCATCCGCGAGCAGGACGCGAGAGGGGGGTTGGAGATGGACAACAACGTAGGCACGAGCGGTCACGTTCCGGTGATGCTCGAGCGCGTACTGGAACTGCTTGGCCCGGCGCTGTCGGGGCCCGAGCCGGTCGTCGTCGACGCCAACCTCGGGCTCGGCGGCCACTCCGAGGCCCTGCTCGCCGCCTTCCCCTCCCTGCGCCTGATCGGGATCGACCGCGACCCCTTCGCGATCGACTTCTCCACCCGCAGGCTCGCCCCGTACGCGGACCGCATCACCCTGGTGCACGCCTCCTCCGGCGACCTGGCCCAGGTGATCGCCGAGGCCGGGCACACCACGGTCGACGGCGTGCTGTTCGACCTCGGGGTCTCCTCGCCGCAGCTCGACGAGGCCGAGCGCGGCTTCGCCTACTCCTACGACGCCCCGCTCGACATGCGCATGGACACCGAACAGGAGCTGACGGCCGAGGTGGTCGTCAACACCTATCCGGCCGCTGACCTGGCACGAATCCTGCGCGACTACGGCGAGGAACGTTTCGCGCCGAGGGTCGCGGGGCTTATCGTCAAGGAACGCGCCAAGGAGCCCATCAGCTCCACCAAACGGCTCGCCGACATCGTGCGCGACGCGATCCCCGCGGCGACCAGGCGTACCGGCGGCAACCCCGCCAAGAGGACTTTCCAAGCACTGCGCATCGAGGTGAACGCGGAGCTGTCCGCCCTGGAGGCGGCGCTGCCCGCGGCGCTCGACGCGCTGGCGCTGGGTGGGCGAGTCGTCGTGCTCTCCTACCACTCCCTTGAGGACCGGCTCACCAAGCAGGCCCTCACGGCGCGAACCAAGGACACCAGCCCGCCAGGGCTGCCTGTCCCGCTACCGGCACACCAGCCGAGGTTCCGCCTGCTGACGAGGGGAGCCGAGCTCCCCAGCGATGAAGAGCTCGCCCGTAACCCGCGGGCGGCCTCGGCCCGGATGCGGGCGGCAGAGAGGATCCGCCTTGACGATTGAGCAGGAGACCGGCCGGGTCGCGCCCGTCCGCCGCGCCGTGCCCAAGCCGGGCACGCGCAGGCCCGGCGTCTCCCACCAGACCAAGCCGCGGCCCCGTCCCGGCACCGACGGCCGGCGGACGGCGGCGGCGCGTCCCGGCGAGAGCGCCGAGCCCGCCCGCCGTCCCGCCGTACGGCGTCCTTCGGCCAAGCGGCAGCGGACGCCGTTCGTGCTGCTCGTCGTCGGGTTGATGTGCGGTGGTCTGGTGAGCCTGCTGCTGCTCACCACCATGCTCGGGCGCGACACCATCACCGACGCGAAGCTGCGCGACGAGATCGCGGTGGCGCGCCAGGAGAAGGAAGCGCTCCAGAAGAAGTACGAGGAGAAGATGCAGCCCCAGAACCTCGCGCGGCAGGCCGAGGCGCAGGGCGACCATCTGGACAAGACGCTCGGCATCTGGACCACCGGCGAACCGAGCGGCCAGGCGGATCCGGAGCGGTGAGGGAATCAGGCGGCAGGGGACAGGGTCCCGGCCGCGGCGCTGGCGGCGCCGGCTCTCAAGGAGGGCCCGGCGCCGCTCGTCGTACGCCGGGCGGTCCGGGGCGGGCAGGGCGTGACGGCTCTGCCCGTTCCGAGGGGGCGGGCCGCCCGGCGTCGCCGGACGACTCGCCGCGCAAGCGGCCCCCGGACCCGTTCGACCTGCCGTTCGACGACGCCGCGCGCGGGCGTCCGCCACAGGGCTCCGGCGACGACGACGAGCGCGGCGGCGCCCGCCGCGGCCCCGCGGGCGGTTCCCGCGGCCGGCAGCGCCGCGACGACGGCGACCGCGGGCGTTCCCGCGACGACGACGAGGGCACACGCTCGCGCCGCGAGCCGGGCGACGGCCCCCGCCGCCGCCCCCGCGACGACTCCGACCGCTCCCGCGGCCGTACCGGCTCCCAGGGCCGGGATGACGACGACCGTCCTCGTGGGCGTACCGGCTCTCAGGGGCGGGATGAGCGGGCACGGGGGAGTGCTCCGCAGGAACGGTCCCGGCGGCGTGGCGACGGGCCGGAGGCGCCGTCGCCCGGCGCCGGCGCGCGCAGTCCGCGGACCCGCCGGGACGACGCCGCGCCGCGCCGTACGCAGGCGGGCGGCCCCGGCCCGGACCAGCCCCGCGGCTCCCGCCCGGACCAGTCACGCACCTCCAGGACCGACCAGGCGCGCGGCTCACGGCCCGACCAGTCACGTACCTCCAGGCCGGACGAAGCGCGGAGCTCCAGGTCGGAGGCCCGGAGTTCCAGAACGGACCAGGCGCGGGGCTCGCGGCCGGAGGGGCCCCGAGGGGCCAGGCCGGAGCAGGCGCGGGGGCACGAGCGAGGCGTGTTGCGCCGCGGTACGGAGACGCCGCCCCCCAGGGGACCGCGCCGCCCGCCCACCCCGCCGCGCCCGCCCAGGCCCCCGCTGGTGTTGCGCCTGGGCAGCCCGCGCAGGCGCATCAACATCGGCCTGATCGGCATGACCTTCGTCCTGTCGATCTTCGCCGGCCGGCTGATCCAGATGCAGGGACTCGACTCCAAGGTCTACGAGGCCGCCGCCGTCGGCCAGCGCCAGCACGTCGAGGAGATCCCCGCCAAACGCGGCACGATCACCGACGTCAACGGCAACGCCCTGGCCCGTACGTCGGAGGCCCGCGAGGTGTCCATCGACCCCAGCAAGATCCCGGAGGGCGCGCGCGCCGGCGTGGCGGCGTACCTGGCCCGGCAGCTCGGCAAGACCGTGGAGGAGATGACCGCCAAGCTGTCCAAGAGCAAGTCCCGCTACCAGCTCCTGGCCAGGGACGTCGACCCGGTCGTGGCCACGCGCCTGATGCAGCAGGCCGAGGTGCCGGGGCTGAGCTCGACCAAGACGTACCGGCGCGACTATCCGGCGGGCGACCTGGCCGGCAGCCTCATCGGGTTCGTCGGCGACGAGGGCAACGGCCTGGGCGGCATGGAGCAGGCGAAGAACACGATGCTGGCCGGCCGCGACGGCAAGCAGCGGGTCGAGACCGGCCGCGACGGCCAGCGCATCCCCATGACCAGCAGCGAGCGCACCGCGCCCGTCGACGGCCAGGACGTGCGCCTCACGATCGACCGCGACATCCAGTGGGCGGCCCAGAAGTCGGTCGCCGACGAGGTACGGCGGTCGGGGGCGAGCAGCGGCGCGGTCATCGTCATGGACGTGCGCACCGCGCAGATCATCGCCATGGCCAACGCGCCGGAGCTCGACCTGGCCAACTGGCGCAGGGCCCCCGCGTCCTCGTACGTGAACAAGGCCGCCGCCGACGTGTTCGAGCCCGGCAGCACCAACAAGGTGATCACCGCCGCCGCCGCGCTGGAGGCCAAGGAGGTCACCCCCGACACGGTGTTCCAGGTGCCCGACAACATCAAGTGCGCCGACCGCGTGCTGCGCGACGCGCACCCGCACAAGCCGGAGGCGATGACCTTCCGCCAGGCCATGGCCCAGTCCAGCAACGTGGCCACGATCATGGCCGCCCGCAAGGTCGGCAGCGAGCGCCTGTACGCGATGCTCAAGGCGTTCGGGTTCGGCGCGACCCCGGCGGGCGGCGTGCCGAGCGCCGAGGCGGGCCTGCTGCCCAACTACAAGAACTGGTCGGGCAGCCAGAGCTGCACGGTCGCGTACGGCCAGGGCGTGTCGGTGACCGCGTTGCAGATGGCCAGCGTCTATCAGACGATCGCCAACGGCGGCGTACGCGTCGATCCGCAGATCGTCGCGGGCACCACCGACGCGACCGGCAGGTTCGTCCCCGCTCCCGCGGGCAGGCAGACCAGAGTGGTGAGCGAGACGACGGCCAAGGAGATCGCGACGATGCTGGAGACCGCGGTGAGCGCCGAGGGCACCGGCACGCTGGCCGCCATCCCCGGCTACCGGGTGGCGGGCAAGACCGGCACGGCCAACCGCTACGACTCCGAGCTGGGCCGGTACGACGGCTACACGGCCTCCTTCGTCGGGTTCGCGCCCGCCGACGCGCCCCGGCTGGTGGTGCTCTCGGTGCTCCAGAACCCCAAGAACGGCCACTTCGGCGGTCAGCTCGCCGCCCCCGTGTTCAAGGATGTGATGACGTTCGCCATCAAGAGCAGGAAGATTCCTCCCACAGGCTCGGACGTGCCACCGGTGCGTACGCGCGCGGGACAGTGAGCAGGGAAGGTACGCTCTCGCCGTGCGTCCCCCGTCGTCTATGCGTCCCAAGACCAGCCCGCCCCGTCCACTGACCGGGCTCGCGACCATGCTCGACGCCGATTCCGGCACGTCGAGGTCGCCCCACGCCGCCCTGACCGGCGTCACCATCGATTCCCGTGCCGTACAGCGCGGCGATCTCTACGTGGCGCTGCCGGGCAACCGCGTGCACGGCGCGACCTTCGCCGCCGAGGCGATGGCGCGCGGAGCCGTGGCCGTCCTCACCGACCGGGAGGGGCGGGAGGCGTCCGTGGCCACCGGCCTGCCGGTGCTGATCGTGCCCGACCCGCGCGCGCTGCTCGGGCAGGTGTCCGCCTGGGTCTACGGCCAGCCGGCCCACGACGTCCAGGTGATCGGCGTGACCGGCACGAGCGGCAAGTCCACCACCACGTTCATGCTGGAGGCCGGGCTGCGGGCGGCGGGACACACGACGGGCCTGGTCGGCGGCGTCGAGATCCACGCCGCCGACCTCAGCTTCGAGCCCACGCTGACCACCCCGGAGGCCCCGCAGCTGCACGCGCTGTTCGCGCTGATGCGCGAACAGGGCGTCAGCGCGGCCGCCATGGAGGTCTCCAGCCACGCCCTGGCGCTCGGCCGGGTCGACGGCGTCTTCTACGACGTCGCCCTGTTCACCAACCTCTCCCAGGACCACCTCGACTTCCACAAGGACTTCGAGGACTACTTCGCCACCAAGGTCAGGCTGTTCCAGCCCGAGCTGTGCCGCGTCGGCGTGACCAACATCGACGACCGCCACGGCCGGGAGCTGCTCCACCGGGCCAAGGTGCCGATGACCACGTTCTCGGCGCTCGGCGCCGCGGAGGCGGAGTGGCGGGCGCTGGAGGTCAGGCTCGGCGCCGACGGCAGCGCGTTCCGGGTGGCCGGCCCCGGCGGGGGCGAGGCCGACGCGCAGATCTCGCTGCCGGGGCCCTTCAACGTCGCCAACGCGCTCGGCGCGATCGTGTCCCTGGTGGAGTCGGGGGTGCCGCTCCAGACCGCCGTGCACGGCGTGGGCACCCTCACCGGGGTGCCGGGGCGCATGCAGCGCATCACGTCCGCCGAGGAGGAGTTCCAGGCGCTCGTGGACTACTCCCACAAGCCGGGCGCCGTTGAGTCGGTGCTGCGTTCGCTGCGGGAGGTGACCGCGGGCACGCTGACGATCGTCCTCGGTTGCGGCGGCGACCGCGACACCGGCAAACGCCCCATCATGGGCGAGACCGCCGCCCGGCTGGCCGATGTGGCCATTTTCACCAACGACAATCCACGCTCGGAGGATCCGCTCGCCATCCTGGCCGCGATGATGGAGGGAGCGCTCGCCGTTCCGCCCCGCGACCGCGCTCATGTGATCATGGAACCTGACCGCGCGGCCGCGATCGACCTGGCCGTCGGCCGGGCCGGGCGCGGCGACGTGATCGTCGTGGCGGGCAAGGGTCACGAGCAGGGCCAGTACGTCTCAGGCGAAGTGATCCCCTTCGACGACCGCGAAGTGGTCGCCGAGGCGATCGACGCACGCAAGGAAAGCAGGAAGCACCGATGATCCCGTTGCCTCTGGCCAGGATCGCCGAGATAACCTCGGGCGCCCTGTCGGGCATGGCAGACCCCCGCGCGGTGGTGCGCGGGCCCGTAGTGATCGACTCACGGGCGGTGGAACCGGGATCGTTGTTCGTCGCCTTCGCCGGAGCGCGGGTCGACGGCCACGACTACGCCGCGCAGGCGATCCGCGCCGGAGCGGTCGCCGTCCTGGCGACCAGGCCGGTCGAGGGGCCGGCGGTGATCGTCCCCGACGCCGCGGTCGCGCTGGCCGAGCTGGCCGCCGCGCAGGCGGCCGCGCTGCCGCAGGCCACCGTGATCGGCGTGACCGGCTCGGCCGGCAAGACCAGCACCAAAGACCTGCTGGCCAGGCTGGCCGGCCGGATGGGGCCGACCATCGCGCCCCAGGGCAGCTTCAACAACGAGCTCGGCCACCCGCTGACCGTGTTGCGCGCCGACGTCGACACCCGCTTCATGGTGCTCGAACTGGCCGCCCGCAACGTCGGCCACATCAAGGAGCTCACCCGCATCGCGCCGCCCACGATCGGCGTGGTGCTCAACGTCGGCACCGCCCACCTCGGCGTGTTCGGCGGCAAGGAGTCCATCGCCAAGGCCAAGGGCGAGCTGGTGGAGTCGCTGCCGCGCACCGGGGTCGCCGTGCTCAACGCCGACGACCCGCTGGTGTCGCAGATGGCCTCGCGCACCGACGCGCGGGTGACGTACTTCGGGCGCGGCGAGGACGCGGCCATCCGGGCCGAGGGGGAGACGGTCGACGCGCGCGGGCGGGCCTCGTTCACGCTGCGCACGCCGTCCGGGTCCGCGCACGTCTCGCTCCAGCTCTACGGCGCCCACGCCGTGGAGAACGCCCTGGCCGCCGCCGCGGCGGCCTACGAGCTGGGCCTGCCGGTCGCCACCATCGCCGAGGAGCTGTCGGAGGCCACCCCGCGCAGCCGCTGGCGGATGGAGGTCACCGACCGGCCCGACGGCGTGACGGTGGTCAACGACGCCTACAACGCCAACCCCGACTCGATGCGGGCCGCGTTCGCCATGTTCGGCGTGATGGGCCAGGACCGGCGGCGGTTCGCGGTCATCGCGGCGCTGCGCGAGCTGGGCGACGAGAGCGCGGCGCTCAACGCCGAGCTGGGGCGCCTGGCGGGCGGTTCCGGCCTGACGGGCCTGATCGTCGTCGGGCCGGACGCGGGGCCCGTGCTGGAGGGCGCGAACGCGGCCGCGGCGGCCGCGGCGGGACCGCCTGGTGCTGGAGGGCCATATGCTCCCCAGATGACCCGGATCGTACACGTCCCCGATGCTGAGGCGGCGGCGGCCGAGCTGACCGGCCTGCTGCGCCCCGGCGACGCGGTGCTCGTCAAGGGCCCGCGCGCGATGGGCCTGGAACGCACGGCGGAACTCCTTCTCGGGGGTGCCGCCAAGTGATCAACATCGTCATCGCCGGCGCGGTGGGCCTGGTCCTGTCGATGCTGGGGACCCCCTTGGCGATCAGGCTGTTCTCGCGGCGCGGCTACGGCCAGGAGATCCGCGAGGAGGGACCGTCCGGCCACCACGGCAAGCGCGGCACCCCCACCATGGGCGGCACGGTGTTCGTGCTGGCCGCGCTGCTGGCCTACGGCGGCTCCCACCTGGCCACGCTCACGCCGCCGACGGTGTCGGGCATGCTCGTGCTGTTCCTGATGACCGGCCTCGGCGCGGTCGGCTTCCTCGACGACTTCATCAAGATCTACAAGCAGCGCAGCCTGGGCCTGCGCAGCGGCGCCAAGGCCCTCGGCCAGCTCGTCGTCGGCGCGGTGTTCGCGGTGCTGATCACCCGCCAGCCCAACGTCTACGGCATCACCCCCGCCGAGACGCGCCTGTCGTTCCTGCGCGACATCGGCCCCTCGATCGGCATCGTGGGCTTCACCATCTGGGTGCTGTTCATGATCGTCGGCTTCTCCAACGCGGTGAACCTCACCGACGGCCTCGACGGCCTGGCCAGCGGCGCGACGGGCGTGGTGCTCGGCGCGTACGTGCTGATCGGCAACTGGCAGCTCCGCAACAACTGCATCGACCAGCTCGGCCCCAACTGCTACTGGGTACGAGATCCGCTCGACCTGTCGGTGGTGGCCGCGGCCGTGGTGGGGGCGCTGGTCGGGTTCCTGTGGTGGAACGCCCCGCCGGCGAAGATCTTCATGGGCGACACCGGCTCCCTGGCCCTGGGCGGCGTGCTGGCCGGCCTGGCCATCGCCACCCGTACGCAGCTCCTGCTGATCATCCTCGCCGGGCTGTGCGTGATCATCACCTCGTCCGTCATCATCCAGGTCGGGTTCTTCAAGATGACCGGTAAACGGGTGTTCAGAATGGCGCCGCTGCAACACCACTTCGAGTTGAAGGGCTGGGCCGAGACCACGATCGTGGTCCGGTTCTGGCTGATCGCCGGGCTCTGCGCGGCGCTCGGGCTCGGGCTGTTCTACGTCGAGTGGATGCCCAAGCCATGACCTACACCTGCGTGGCCGGTCTCGGCGTCTCCGGCACCGCCGTGGCCAGGGTGCTGGCCGAGCGCGGGGAGCGGGTCGTGGTGGTGGAGGCCGTCGAGGGAGAGCGGCAGCTCGCCGCCGCGGCCGAGCTGGCCATGGCAGGGGTCGAGACCAGGTTCGGCGAGATGACGCTGCCGCAGGGCGTGGACAGGCTCGTCACCACCGGCTGGGCGCCGCACCACCCGCTGATCGCCGCCGCGCTGGCCGCCGGCGTCGAGGTGGTGGGGGAGGTGGAGCTGGCCTGGCGGCTGCGCCCGCCGCACGCGGCGCCCTGGCTCGCGCTGACCGGCACCAACGGCAAGACCACCGCCGTACGCATGCTCACCTCGATCCTGCTGGCCGCCGGGCACAAGGCCCTGGCCGTGGGGAACGTGGGCGTACCGGTCGTCCGCGCGGTCGCCGAGCCGTACGACGCGCTGGCCGTCGAGCTGTCCAGCTTCCAGCTCCACTGGTCCAGCACGCTGGCCCCGCACGCGGCGGCCATCCTCAACATCGCGCCCGACCACCTCGACTGGCACGGCTCGATGGCCGCGTACGCCGCCGCCAAGGGCCGCGTCTACGAACGCGCCGGGACCGTGATCTTCAACGCCGACGACCCCGAGTGCGCCCGGCTGGCCGAGCCGTACGAGGGCGCCGTCGGGTTCACCCTGCGGGTGCCGCGCAGCGGGCAGCTCGGCGTGGTCGAGGACCTGCTGGTCGACCGGGCGTTCGTGGACGACCCGGTCGAGGCGGCCGAGGAGCTGGCCACGCTGGCCGACATCCGGCCCCTGGCCCCCCACAACGTCGCCAACGCCCTGGCCGCCGCCGCCCTGGCCCGCTCGCTCGGCGTGCCGTCGGAGGCCGTACGCCTCGGGCTGCGCGCGTTCAAGCCCGACCCCCACCGCCTGTCGCACGTCGAGCGGGTCGGCGACGTCGACTACATCGACGACTCCAAGGCCACCAACCCGCACGCCGCCGCGGCCGCGCTGAGCGCGTACTCCTCGATCGTGTGGGTGGCCGGCGGTCAGCTCAAGGGCGCCGACGTCGACGACCTGGTACGGCGGGCCGCGCCCCGGCTGCGCGGCGCGGTGCTGCTCGGCGTCGACCGGGCCGCGATCGCCGAAGCGCTCGCGCGACACGCGCCGAATGTCCCCGTCGTGGACATCGCGGGCCAAGACACTGGTGTGATGGACACCGTCGTCACCGAAGCCGCGCGCCTGGCCTCGCCCGGGGACACCGTGCTGCTCTCCCCCGCGGGCGCCTCGCTCGACATGTTCCCCGGCTACCCGGCGAGAGGGGAGGCCTTCGCCCGCGCCGTCCGCGAGCTGAGGCGGCGGCGTGAGCACTAGCACCGGGACCGCGGGCCCCCGCCCCGCCGCGGGCGGGTCCAAGACGCAGGAGAGCCCGGCGAGCTGGATGCGCGAGCAGCGCGCCGCTCTGAAGGAGCTGCTCGACAAGCCCCTGACGACCTACTATCTGATCATCATGTGCAGCGCGCTGCTGCTCGCGCTCGGCCTGATGATGGTGTTGTCGGCCTCCGCCGTCGAGGCGCAGCAGAAGACCGGCAACCCGTTCTCGTGGTTCATCAAGCAGTCGCTGTCGGCCGGCATCGGCCTGCCCCTCATGTACGCCTGCTCACGCCTGCCGCTGAAGTTCTTCCGCTGGGCGGGCTACCCGCTCATGGCGCTGTCGGTGCTGGCGCTGGTCATGGTGCTGTTCATCGGCGAGTCGGAGCTGGGCGCGCAGCGGTGGATCTATTTGGGCCCGTTCACCCTCCAGCCGTCCGAGCCGGCCAAGCTGGCGCTCGTGTTGTGGGGGGCCGACATGCTGGCCAGGCGGGCCAGGCAGGGCCGGATCGAGTGGCGGCAGATGCTGATCCCGCTCATGCCAGGCACCGCGATCCTGGCCGTCATGGTCATGCTCGGGCGCGACCTGGGCACCACCCTGGTGCTGTTCATGATCTTCCTGTCGCTGCTGTGGGTGGTGGGGGCGCCGATCAAGTTGTTCGGCGGCATCCTGGCGCTGGCGGTGCTGGCCGCGGCGATCATGATCAAGGTGGAACCGTACCGGATGGCGCGCATCGGGGCCTTCCTCAACCCGTGGGCCGACGCCCAGGGCGCCGGCTACCAGGCCGTCCAGGGGCAGATCGCGATGGGCTCGGGCGGCTGGTTCGGGCTGGGGCTCGGCAGCAGCCGCCAGAAGTGGAGCTGGCTGCCCCACGGCGAGAGCGACTTCATCTTCGCCATCCTCGGCGAGGAGCTGGGGCTGATGGGCACGCTGATGGTGGTGGCGCTGTTCGGCCTGCTCGGCTACGCCGGGCTGCGGGTGGCGATCCGGGTCAACGACGCCTTCGTACGCCTGGCCGCGGCCGCCATGGTGGCCTGGGTCGTCGGGCAGGGGACCGTCAACATGGGAGCCGTCCTCGGCGTCCTGCCGATCACCGGGATCCCGCTGCCGCTGGTCTCCTACGGCGGATCGTCGCTGCTCCCCACGCTGGCCGCGCTGGGCATCCTGCTGTCGTTCGCCAAACGCGAGCCGGGCGCGCGTGAAGCCTTGGCCGCCCGTGGCCCCGGACCGGCCCTACGGGCCCTAAGCTGGCTTGGCCTGGGGGGTACGTCCAGAGGCCGAGTGAGACGTTAGGGAGTGACCGAGATGAGGGTGGTCCTCGCCGGTGGGGGGACGGCCGGGCACATCGAGCCCGCGCTCGCCCTTGCGGACGCGCTGCGGCATCTTGACCGCAGCGTCGGCATCACCTGCGTGGGCACCGAGCGCGGGTTGGAGACGCGGCTCGTGCCCGCCAGAGGCTACGAGCTCGAACTGGTGCCGGCCGTGCCGCTGCCCAGGGCGATCACCCCGAGCCTGCTGACCGTTCCGGGCCGGCTGGCCGGGGCGATCAACGCGGTGTCGGGCGTGCTCGACCGGGTCGGCGCCGACATCCTGGTCGGCTTCGGCGGCTACGTCGCCACGCCCGCCTACCTGGCGGCCAAGCGCAAGGGCCTGCCGATCGTCGTCCACGAGGCCAACCCGCGTCCCGGCCTGGCCAACCGGCTGGGCGCCCGGCTCACCGACCACGTCTTCACCGGCTTCCCCGACGCCGCGCTGCCCAAGGCCGAGTTCATCGGCACCCCGCTGCGCCGCGGGATCGTCACGCTCGACCGCCTGTCCACCGGCGACAAGGCACGTTCCTGGTTCGGCCTGGAGAACGACCGGCCCACGCTGCTGGTCTTCGGCGGCTCCCAGGGCGCCCGGTCGATCAACGAGGCCGCGCTGGCCGCCGCGCCGGTGTTGCGCCGGGCGGGCATCCAGGTGCTCCACGTCATCGGCCCGAACAACACGGTCGAGCACGAGCCGCCGCCCGGCGACCCCCAGTACGTGCTCCTGCCCTACGTCGACCGCATGGACCTCGCCTACGCCGCCGCCGACGTGGCCCTGTGCCGCAGCGGGGCCCTGACCTGCGCCGAGCTGACCGCCGTGGGGCTGCCGGCCGCGTACGTGCCGCTGCCCCACGGCAACGGCGAGCAGACCGTCAACGCCGAGCGCGTCGTACGCGGCGGCGGCGGCCTCATGGTCGACGACGCCGGCCTGTCACCCGATTGGATCATCCAGAACGTGCTGCCCATCCTCCGCGACCCCGAACGGGTCGTCGTCATGTCGGAGGCCGCCTCCAGGCTGGGGCGCAAGGACGCCGATATCATGCTTGCCAGGAAAGTGTTGGAGATAGCCCGATGAGTCTCGTCAAGCTGGTCGATCCCGTCGCCGTCGAAGAGCTCGGCCGCGTGCACTTCATCGGCATCGGCGGGGCGGGCATGTCGGGCATCGCCCGCATCCTGCTCAAGCGCGGCGTCCGGGTGACCGGAAGCGACGCGCGCAGCTCCGAGCTGGTGACCGAGTTGCGCGAGCTGGGCGCGACCGTGCACATCGGCCACGCCGCCTCCCACATCCGCGACGTCGACACCGTGGTCGTCTCCACCGCCATCCGCGACTCCAACCCCGAGCTGGGCGAGGCGCTCAAGCAGGGCCTGCGGATCATCCCGCGGGCCGCCGCGCTGGCCTCGGTGATGGCCGGCCGCACCGGCGTGGCCATCGCCGGCACCCACGGCAAGACCACCACCACCTCCATGCTCACCGTGGCGCTGCAGAAGTGCGGCGCCGAGCCGTCCTACTGCGTGGGCGGCCAGCTCGTCACCACCGGGCTCGGCGCCGACGAGGGCACGGGCGGGGTGTTCGTGGCCGAGGCCGACGAGAGCGACGGCTCCTTCCTCATGCTGGCCCCCGACATCGCCGTGGTGACCAACGTCGAGGCCGACCACCTCGACAACTACGGCGACCCGCGGGCGGTCCACGACAGCTTCGCCCGCTTCGCCGAGCGCGTCGGCTCGCTGCTCATCGTCTGCGCCGACGACCCGGGGGCCGCCGAGCTGACCGCGCGGGCGCGCGAGCGCGGGCTGCGGGTCAGGACCTACGGCGAGCAGGGCGAGGACTACCGGGTGACCGGCGTACGGCCCGACGGCTTCGGCACGGTGTTCTCCATCGAGGGCAGGGGAGACGTGCGGCTGGCCGTCCCCGGGGCGCACAACGCGCTCAACGCCACCGCGGCCATCGCCGTGGCCGACGAGCTGGGGCTGGCCTTCGAGGACATCAGAGACGGCCTGGCGGCCTTCACGGGGGCCAAACGGCGCTTCGAGGCCAAGGGCGAGGCGGGCGGCGTCGCGGTGTTCGACAGCTACGCCCACCACCCGACCGAGCTGGCCGCCGACCTGCGCGCCGCGCGCGACGTGGTGGCCTCCTACTCGGGCACGGGCCGGGTCATCGCGATCTTCCAGCCCCACCTCTACTCGCGTACCCGCTTCTTCGCCGACGACTTCGGCGCCGCGCTCGCGCTGGCCGACGAGGTCATCGTGCTCGACGTCTACGGCGCGCGGGAGGACCCCGAGCCGGGCGTGTCCGGCGCGATGGTGGCCGGGCGCGTGCCGCTGCCGGCCGAGCGGGTGGCCTACGCCCCCGACCGGGCCGCGGTGCCCGACCTGGTGGCCGGGCGGGCGCGGCCCGGCGACATCGTGCTCACGATGGGCGCGGGCGACGTGACCGAGCTCGGGCCGCAGCTCGTGGCGCGCCTGTCCTGAGCCGTACGCGCGTGGCGGGCCGCTGCCGGCCGGCCCGTCGGCGTACGGTCGAAGCCGGCGTGCGAGGAGGGCGATGAAGGCGCGGACGGCGTTCCTGGTGCTGCTGACGGCGGGCGTGGTCGGCTCGGCCGCCTGGCTGGTGTTCTTCTCACCGGTCCTCGGCGTGCGGTCGATCGAGATCGTGGGAAATCTCACAGTGCCCAGCGAGCGCATCGAGCAGCAGGCGGGCGTGGCCGACCTGCATCCCCTGGCCACGGTCGACCTGGCCGACGTCGAGACCCGCGTGCTCGGCATCAGGCAGCTCGCGACGGCCAAGGTCGACCGGGTCTGGCCGGGCACGCTGCGGATCGAGGTGGTCGAGCGCGAGCCCGTCGCCGTGATCCCGGCGGGCGGCCGGTTCGCGGTCGTCGACAAGCAGGGCGTGGTGATCGAGGTCAAGGACACCTCGCCGTTCATGCTGCCGCTGCTCAAGGTCGACCGTCCGGCGGCGGGCGACCCGGCCACCATGGCGGCGCTCCAGGTCGTCCAGGCGCTCCCGCCCGTGGTGGCGGGCAAGGTCCGGCTGGTACGCGCCGCCTCGGCCGAGGGCGTGACGCTGGAGCTGTCCGACGGGCGTACGGTCCTGTGGGGCGGAGCCGACCGGCCGGAGGAGAAAGGCCGCATCCTGGTCTCGCTCCTCAAGCGCAAGGCCACCCTGTACGACGTCAGCTCTCCCGATGTCGTCACCCTGAAGTGATCACGAGTGTCAGAGTCTGGCAACTCCGTGGCAAGGGCATCGCGTGCCTGTGCGAGGTGGGGGTCGCGGCGTGAGAGCCTGTAGATCGGACCTTCGGCAGAGGAAGGCCCCGACCAGGCACGACTTCGGAGCGAATCGGACAGCCCGCGACACGCCGGACGTGCTTGCGGCGCGGTTAGTTGACCCGCCTGGTAGGGGACTCCTACTGTCCGTATCAATCCTCAGGTTGACATAAATCTAAATCTCAACCTGAGGTTGAGAGTTACGCAAACTGAGAAGACGCGGAGACGATCCGCACCGAAATGGCAAGTCAACGAGCGGAAAGGCCCCTCGTCGTGGCAGCACCGCAGAACTACCTCGCGGTCATCAAGGTCGTCGGCATTGGCGGCGGCGGAGTGAACGCCGTCAACCGGATGATCGAGGAGGGACTCAAGGGCGTCGAGTTCATCGCCATAAACACCGACGCCCAGGCGCTGCTGATGAGTGACGCCGATGTGAAACTTGACGTGGGCCGCGAGCTCACGCGCGGACTGGGCGCCGGAGCCAACCCCGACGTGGGGCGCAAGGCGGCCGAGGACCACCGGGAGGAGATCGAGGAGGTCCTCAAGGGGGCCGACATGGTCTTCGTCACGGCCGGCGAGGGCGGTGGCACGGGCACCGGCGGCGCGCCGGTCGTGGCCAACATCGCCCGGTCGCTCGGCGCGCTGACGATCGGCGTGGTGACCCGGCCCTTCAGCTTCGAGGGGCGGCGTCGCGCCTCGCAGGCCGAGGCCGGCATAGAGACGCTGCGCGACGAGGTCGACACCCTCATCGTGATCCCCAACGACCGGCTGCTGTCGATCTCCGACCGGCAGGTGAGCGTGCTCGACGCGTTCAAGGCGGCCGACCAGGTGCTGCTGTCCGGTGTCCAGGGCATCACCGACCTGATCACCACGCCCGGCCTGATCAACCTCGACTTCGCCGACGTCAAGTCGGTCATGTCGGGCGCGGGCTCGGCGCTCATGGGCATCGGCCACGCGCGCGGCGACGACCGGTCGGTCGCCGCCGCCGAGATGGCGGTCTCCAGCCCGCTGCTGGAGGCCAGCATCGACGGCGCCCACGGCGTGCTGCTGTCGATCGCGGGCGGCTCCGACCTCGGCCTGTTCGAGATCAACGAGGCGGCCCAGCTCGTCTCGATGGCCGCCGCCCCCGACGCCAACATCATCTTCGGCACGGTGATCGACGAGGACCTCGGCGACGAGGTGCGGGTCACCGTGATCGCGGCGGGCTTCGACGACGTGCCGCCGCCCGTCGAGAAGCCGCTGCCGAGGCCCGCCGCCAGGCCGGCCGCGCCGCCCGCGGCGCCGGTCTCCTCGGCCGTACGGCCCGGTGTCGCCGCCTCGCCCAGCGTGAAGTCCGAGCCGCCCGCGCCGAGGCCGGAGCCGCGTCCCGAGCCCCGCCCGGAGCCGCGGGCCGAGCTGCGGTCGGAGCCCCGCCAGGAGTTCCGCGCCGAGCCTCGCCCGGAGCCGCGCCAGGAGTTCAGGCCCGAGCCCCGGCAGGAGTTCAGGCCGGAGCCGCGTCCCGAGCCTCGCCCGGAGCCGCGCCAGGAGTTCAGGCCCGAGCCGGTCCGCCCGGTGGAGCCGGTCCAGTCCGCCGAGCCCGTCGGCGCCGGTCTCGGCGACGACGAGCCGCAGGCCCCGGTCTCCATCCCGAGGCCCACGCCCGAACCGGCCAACCCGCCCACGCCCATCACCTCCCGCATGTCGGAGCCTCCCAAACGTCCTCGGGTGATCTTCGAGGAGCAGGAGGAGGAGCTCGACGTCCCCGACTTCCTCAAGTAGCTCACCACCCACCGCCGCTCCCTGCAGGCATCCGGGAGCGGCGCCGTCGTGTGTGCCGTGAGCAGACCCGCGGCACGGAAAGGGGGCCATCGTGGCGTACGGCACACGTGCCGAGGTGCGGGACGATGGAGGCAGGGAGAGGGAGAGACGCGTGCGTAGTGACGAGATCGCGGCCGGTCTCACCGAGATCGACACCCGCATCGGCGAGGCCTGCCAGGCGGTGGGCCGCGACCGCGGCGAGGTCACCCTGATCGCGGTCACCAAGACCAGACCGGCCGACGACGTGCGCATCCTGTGCGAGCTGGGTGTGCGCGACGTCGGCGAGAACCGCGACCAGGAGGCGGCGGCCAAGGCGCACGAGCTGGCCGGCCTGCCGCTCACCTGGCACTTCGTGGGCCAGCTCCAGACCAACAAGGTGCGTTCGGTCGTCGGGTACGCCGACGTGATCCACTCGGTCGACCGCCTCAGGCTGCTGGAGGCGATCAGCAAGGAGGCCGTGCGGCAGGGCCGCAACGTCGGCTGCCTGATCCAGGTGGCGCTCGACGACGACCCCTCCAGGGGCGGCGCCCGGCCCGCCGACGTGCTCGCGCTGGCCGACGAGGTGGCGCTGACCGAGGGCGTGTGGCTGGGCGGCGTCATGGCGGTGGCGCCGCTGGGGGAGGAGCCCGCCCGGGCCTTCGCCGTTCTGCGCGACGTGGCGACCCGCGTCCAGGAGCAACATCCGCGGGCCACGATGGTCTCCGCGGGCATGAGCCAGGACCTCGTCGAGGCGGTCGCGTACGGTGCGACACACGTGCGGATCGGTACGGCGTTGCTCGGCCGTCGCAGGCCCTTCGTCAGGTAATGTCCCCTCAAGTGGGTCTTCAGGCCCATGATCAAGTAGAGGTCGATCCGCGGTGAGCTCCAAGGGGGTACGGCTGCCGCCTCGGCCCCGGCGACGGGTCCGAGCCAGTGCGACCATGAGCAGGAGGACGACGTAGCGATGGCCGGCGCGATGCGCAAGATGGCGGTCTACCTCGGTCTCGTGGAGGACGACCGCTACGAGAGGTACGAGACCTACACCGACGAGTACGCCTACGACGACGATGTCCAGCGGACCGGCGAGGAACGGCCCGTGGCGGTCCAGGACCGCGACGAGGAGGCCGACTCGGGGGTGCCCGCGCCCAGGCCCGCCACGACGATCCTGGAGCGCCGTACGACCGACCTGGCGCGCATCACGACCCTCCATCCCCGGACCTACAATGAGGCCCGAACCATCGGAGAGCACTTCCGCGACGGCACCCCGGTCATCATGAATCTGACCGAAATGGTTGACAGCGACGCGAAGCGGCTCGTGGATTTCGCGGCAGGTCTGGTCTTTGGCCTACATGGAAGCATTGAACGTGTTACCAACAAGGTGTTCCTGTTGTCCCCTGCCAATGTCGAGGTGACCGCCGAGGACAAGGCCCGAATCGCGGAACGCGGGTTCTTCAACCAGAGTTAGAGTCTCTGTATGTCCATCGCACCCAACCGGGTCCGTGCGCGGCCGGTAGGGCACATCAGAAGTGGAGGCGCGGCCGGGCCGTGGAGATCGTGAGTGGGATCTTGGTCGTAGTCCTGTCTCTGTATTTGGTGTTGCTCATCGGCAGGATGATCTTTGAGACGGTGCAGGCGTTCGCCCGGCAGTGGCGGCCTTCCGGGGTCGTGCTGGTGCTGGCGGAGGCCACATACACCGCGACCGACCCACCTCTCAAGTTCCTCCGCCGTTTCATTCCCCCGCTCCGGTTGGGTACGGTGGCCTTTGACCTAAGCTTCACTGTCCTGTTCATCGTCGTTCTGATCTTGATCCAGATCGCTGGGTCACTGGGCGGCCGGTGAGGCGGGCTGGTGGGGTGCCGGTCGTGATCCAACTCGTGTCCGCGCTGAAGTGATTCGGGTTCACCGTCCCTCCGGACAGACTCCAAGCGCGCCAAGGAGACCAAAAAATGCCGCTGACGCCCGCTGATGTGCGGAACAAGCAGTTCAGTACCACCCGGCTGCGGCCGGGCTACGACGAGGAAGAGGTCGACGCCTTCCTCGACGAGGTGGAAGCTGAGCTTGACCGCCTGATCCAAGAGAACGAGGAGCTTCGCGCCAAACTGGCCGAGTGCCTGCGTGGGAAGGTGCCGGGCGGCATGGGCATGCCCATGGCCTCCGCACCCGTTCAGGAGCAGCCGAAGCCAGAGATGATGGGGCCGCCGCAGCCGGAGCCCATGCGGGCCCCCGAGCCGCCGCCCATGCGAGCCCCCGAGCCGCAGCCCGTGGCCATGAGCATGCCTCCCGCCGAGGACAACATGGACACCGCGGCCCGCGTGCTGGCCCTCGCCCAGCAGACCGCCGACCAGGCGATCTCCGACGCACGCCGCGAGGCGGACGAGACGGTGACCCGCGCCCGCCGCGAGGCCGACGAGATCCTCACCAAGGCCCGCCGCCAGGCCGAGCAGGTCATCGGCGACGCCCGCGCCCGCGCCGAGACGCTTGAGCGCGACGCGCAGGAGCGCCACCGCCAGGCCATGGGCTCGCTGGTGCAGACCCGCGACGAGCTCGAGCGCAAGGTCGAGGAGTTGCGCAGCTTCGAGCGCGAGTACCGCAGCCGCCTCAAGCTCTACCTGGAGAACCAGCTCGCCGAGCTCAACGTCTCGGCCGAGGGCAGCGGCGGCTTCCCCGTCATGTCCGGTCCTCAGACCCAGGCGCCCGCCATGTCGCACGCGGTTCCCCAGGGTGGCCAGCAGCCTCTCCCCGGTGGTCCCAACCCGTTCGGCGGCGAGGCCCCGCAGGGCGTTTTCCCCGGCGGCGACGGTCCGCACAACGACCGCCGGTAAAGTAGCGGGTCACTAGGACCTGTCACTCGAAAGAGCCCCCTGTGATCCTTATCAGTGCTGGTTTGGTGCTCGCGGCGGTCGTGTTGCTGATCGCGGGCTTCGTACTGGCTAAGCCGTTCCTGATCATGTGGTCCATCGTGGTCAGCGTGCTGTCCGCGCTGTTCCTGGTGATCGGGGCGTTGCTGCGGCGTCACGAGCTGTTTCCCGGTGGTGGGCGGGCCGCTGCGCCGGCCACCCCTCCGGCCCCGCTCCCGCCGCCCGGCCTGCCGTACAACCAGACCGGTCCTGCGGGGCCCCAGCCGCATCCGCGGCCACAGCCCCACCCGCACCAGCCGCCCCCGCAGACGCTCCAGCGGACCGCCGTACCGGCCTCCGCGCCTCGCCGCCCCGCGGCGAGCGGCATCTCGCCGGACGCGATCGTGCTGGTGATCCCGGGTCGCAGGAGATACCACATGCCAGGCTGCCGCCAGCTGGCCGCACGGGATCACGAGGAGCTCACCTACGAGGAGGCACGCGAGGAGGGCTTCACGCCCTGCACGACGTGCCTTCCAGACGCCGCGCTCGGCGGACGGCAGTTGCCCCCTGCCGCCGACTCCGAGCCAGCCGTCGCCCCCGGCCCCGGTACCACCCCCTCCGCCGTGGCGGAGAACCGGGCCGAACCCAAGACAGAGAGCCGGGCCGAGAACCGGGCCGAGCCCCGGACGCAGAGCCGGGCCGAGACCTCCGCGGAGACCCAGGACCTGCGTCCGCCGGTCGTCCCGCCGAAGCCCGACACGAAGGCTTCCACCCCCACCCCGGAGCCCCCCGCCTCCCGCGAGGAGGGCGCCACCGGGTGGTTCGGCCGTCCGGCCGCCGCCGCTCAGGCGGGCGACCAGGCCAAGCAACCCTCCTCCGCCGCCGCGCCCGCCCCGGGGGCCGACTCCGGTGACGAGCAGGCGGAGATCCAGACTTCGTACTTCCGGCCGCCGCACGACCGCGAGCGGCCCGCACGTCCCGGTTCCCCGGACGACGCCAAGAGCCCGTCGGCTCCGGCCTCGTCGTCCCAGGGCAAGCCGGACGCCACATCGGGCGATGCTTCTTCGGGCAAGTCGGATGCTTCTTCGGGTAAGTCGGCTGAGAGCGCGCCGGGGAGGCCGTCTTCGGCGGCCCGGCCGTCGCCCGCCGACCGGCCCGGACAGTCCCCTGACGAGGACGACGACTCCTCCGGCCCGGACACGGCCCCGCAGCCTCGCGTGACGTCTTCCGGGATGCCGGTCCACCCCGAAGGTTCGGGTGGGGCTTCCGGGCCGTCTGAGCGGCCTTCTGGGGCTGCGCCGGCCCCGTCGAGCGGTCGGCCCCCGTCGTCCGCCGAGTCGGAGGCCAAGCCCACGGGCCCGCTTCCCGCCGGAGCACCCGCCGCCGGCGGTGCGGCCTCGAAGCCCGCCGATGCCCCCAAGACGGCCGCGTCCCCCGCATCGAGCGGAAACCCGAAGCCCAGTACGCCCCCGAAGAGCAGCACACCCTCCGCGTCCAAGGAGGAGAAGGCGTCGGAAGGGGCCGGGTCCGCCGGAGCGGGTGAGGGGTCCAAGAAGGCCGCTCAGGGCGATGAGGACGCTGAAGGCGCTGGTGGCAAGGGTGGGGCCGGTGCTGCGGGCGGTCGGGGTGGGACGGTCAAGGTCATCGTCGGTACGAGCCGTTTTCACAGCACCGCGTGCCCGCTGATCAGAGGCGCGGGTGAGTCGGGCGTGGAGACCATGACGCTCGCGGAGGCCGAGGCCGCCGGGCTGACCAGTTGCTCCGTGTGCCAGCACGACCGCGAGACGGTCAAGTAGCGCTCACCCTGTTCTGCACAGCCCTGTTCCGACCGGCCTCAGGGGAGCCGTCGTGAGGTGTCGTCTCCCCGAGGGGAGCCCCGGGAGGGCCTTCGGGGGCTCAGGGGCCTGGCGGTGTCTCGCGGGCTCGGATGCCCTGTGATTGCGAGTCCCCGTGCGAGGGCGGTCGGCGTAGGGGGAGCCAGGGGTGGGTGGGGTGTGCGGTTTCGAGGGCCGTTTCGAGCCAGTGGCGTTGGGCCTCGGTCAATAGCGGCAGGACGGTGGCGAAGTCGGTCTCGTCCTTCGGGCGGATGCCCTGGGATTTGTAGAGGAGTTGCACCTCGGGGGGGAGGTGGTGAAGGCCGTTCCGCTCGATGGTCAGGGTGGACAGCGGGCGGCGGACGCGGGCGTCGCGGCGGTAGGTCCACTCGTCTCCGGCGGACTCGTCGAGCATGAGCTGGAAGCGCCAAGGGGCGTCGGGACGTTCGCGTACCCAGATGTCGTGGGCGGTGGCGGGCAGCAGCTCGTCCGGCGGCCAGGGGCGTAGGGTGCCGGGCCGGACCGCGGCGTGGACGTCCCAGCCGGTCAGCAGGCGCCGGGCCGCGAGCTGGTCGCGGCGCAGCAGTGCGATGTCGACGTCGTCATGCCCGCGGTACGGCCGCCCCACGGCTAGCTCCAGGGCGTAGCCGCCGGCCACCCACCAGGGCGCCTCCAGGCCGCGCATCAGCGTGACGACCTCGTCCAGCGTGGCGGCCTCCCATGGGCCCCACGGCGTGTCGATCCTCGTCATCCGATCATCATGCGCCAGATCCGTACGAAAAGCGCACGGGAGCGAAAGGTGCACGGGGGCGGACGTGTGCCGCCCCCGTGCCCGCGTCAGGCGCGGCGGAGCTGGAAGACGAGCCCCAGGTCCTCGTCCCGGTGGGACGGGAGGTCGTCCTGCGAGCCCTCCGTCAGGGACGTGGCCAGTACCTCCTCGGACACCGTCCGGCCGTCGGAGCGCAGCGCGGCGGCCAGGTCGGGCGAGGAGGAGGTCCACCACAGGTCGATGCGGTCGGTGATGGACAGGCCGGAGGACTTGCGGGCCTCCTGGACCAGGCGGATGACCTCGCGCAGGAGCCCCGCGCGGCGGAGGTCGTCGGAGAGCTCCAGGTCGAGCGCGACGGTCTCGCCGGTGCCGGTGCCGATGGCGCCGGTCTCCACCGCCCAGCCCGCGCGCGGCTGCTCGTTGACGATCACCTCGTCGGGGCCGAGCATGATCTCGCCGAGCTCGTCTGCCTCGATCATGACGGGGGTGCCGCCCCGGAGCGCACGGGCCACGCGGGTGGCGTCGGCGGCGGTCACCGCGGCGGCCACCAGCTTGGTCTGCGAGCCGAACCGCTTGCCCAGCGCCCGGAAGTTCGGCTTCACCGTGTACGACACGAGATCGGCGTCGAATCCGGACATGTCCTCAAGCGTCTGGACGTTCAGCTCGTCCGCGACCAGCCCCCGCAGCTCGCCGGGCAGCGACGGCCACCCGTGCGCGCCCACCAGGGCCCGGCGCAGCGGCTGCCGCGTCTTCACGCCCGAGGACGCACGGGCCGAGCGGCCCAGCTCGACCAGGCGGCGGACCAGGGCCATCTGGTCCGACAGCGCCGGGTTCAGCAGGTCCTGGCGCACCTGCGGCCAGGCGGCCAGGTGCACCGAGGAGGGCGCGCCGGGCGCGCGCAGCACGTCCCAGAGGTAGTCGGTGACGAACGGCGTGATCGGCGCCATCAGCCGGGTGACCGTCTCCAGGCACTCGTACAGGGTCGCGAACGCCTCGCGCGAGCCCTGCCAGAAGCGGCGGCGCGAGCGGCGGACGTACCAGTTGGACAGGTCGTCGAGGAACTCGGCCAGGCGGCGGCCGGCACGCTGGGTGTCGTACTCGTCGAGGGACGCGGTGACCTCGGCGACCGTCCGGTTCAGCTCGGCCAGCACCCACCGGTCCAGCAGCGGGCGCTCGGCGGCCGGGGGAGCGGGCTCGGCCGGGGTCCAGGACTCGGCGTTGGCGTACAGGGTGAAGAACGAGGAGGTGTTCCACAGGGTCAGCAGGACCTTGCGGACGATCTCCTCCAGGGTGTTGTGCCCCACCCGGCGGGCCGACCACGGCGAGCCCGAGCAGGCCATGAACCAGCGCAGCGCGTCGGCGCCGTGCTGGTCCATCAGCGGGATCGGCTCCAGGATGTTGCCCAGGTGCTTGCTCATCTTGCGGCCGTCCTCGGCCAGGATGAGCCCGAGGCAGAGCACGTTCTCATAGGAGGACTGGCCGAAGACCAGCGTGCCGACCGCCATCAGCGAGTAGAACCAGCCGCGGGTCTGGTCGGTGGCCTCGCAGATGAACTGCGCCGGGTAGACGCCCTCGGGCTTGCCGCGTTCGCCCCACTGGGCGAACGGCATCGAGCCCGAGTCGTACCAGGCGTCGATCACGTCGGGCACGCGGGTGGCCAGCGCGCCGCAGGAGGGGCAGTCGAAGGTCACGTCGTCGACGTACGGGCGGTGGGGGTCGAGCGCCGAGACGTCGCGGCCCGCCAGCCCGCTCAGCTCCTCCAGGGAGCCGACGCACGTGACGTGGGACTCGTCATCGGAGCACACCCACAGCGGCAGCGGCGTGCCCCAGTAGCGCGAGCGCGACAACGACCAGTCGACGTTGTTGCGCAGCCACTCGCCGAACCGGCCCCACTTGATGGTCTCGGGGTACCAGTTGGTGTTGGCGTTCTCCGACAACATCTGGTCCTTGACCGCGGTGGTGCGGATGTACCAGGAGGGGAGCGCGTAGTACAGCAGCGCGGTGTGGCAGCGCCAGCAGTGGGGGTAGGCGTGCTCGAAGTGGCTGCCGCGGAACAGCAGGCCGCGCCGGCGCAGGTCCTCGGTCAGCTCCTCGTCGGCGTCCTTGAAGAAGCGGCCGCCGACCATGGGGACGTCGTCGAGGAAACGGCCGTCGGGGCCGATCGGGTTGACGATCGGCATGTCGTACCGCTTGATGACGGCCATGTCGTCGGCGCCGAAGGCCGGGGCCTGGTGCACCAGGCCGGTGCCGTCCTCGACGGTGACGTAGTCGCCGAGCACGATGTAGTGGGCCTCGGGGATGTCGACCAGGTCGAAGGGGCGGCCGTAGCGGGTGCGCTCCAGCTCGCGGCCGGTGTAGCGGGCCACCTCGGTCACGTCCTCGCCGAGGACGGACAGCAGCGGCTCGGCCACCACCAGCACCTCGCCGTCGGCGGTCCTGGCGGCGACGTACGTGACGTCGGGGTGCACGGCGACGGCCGTGTTGGACACCAGCGTCCACGGGGTGGTCGTCCAGATGAGCAGCGAGGCGCCCAGCTCGGCCAGCGGCCCGGACGTCACGGGCATGCGCACGAAGACCGACGGGCTGGAGACGTTCTCGTAGCCGCCGGGCTGGCCCAGCTCGTGGTCGGACAGGCCGGTGCCGCAGCGCGGGCAGTACGGCGTGATGCGGAAGTCGCGGAACAGCAGCCCCTTGTCGAAGACGACCTTCAGCGACCACCAGACCGACTCGATGTAGGACGGGTCCATCGTCCGGTACGCCTGGGACAGGTCGATCCAGTAGCCCATGCGCTCGGTCATCTGCTCGAACGCGTCCACGTGCCGCAGCACCGACTCGCGGCACTTGGCGTTGAACTCGGCGATGCCGTATTCCTCGATGTCCTTCTTGCCGGTCAGGCCCAGCTCACGCTCGATGCCGACCTCGACCGGCAGGCCGTGGCAGTCCCAGCCGGCCTTGCGCGGGACGCTGAAGCCGCGCATCGACTTGTAGCGCGGGAACAGGTCCTTGAACACGCGGGCCTCGACGTGGTGCACGCCGGGCAGGCCGTTGGCGGTGGGCGGGCCCTCGTAGAAGACCCAGGCGGGGTTGCCGGCGTTCTGCTCGACGGACCGCTCGAAGATCTTCCCGTCCCGCCAGCGGTCGAGGACCTCGCGCTCGAGCGCGGGCAGGTCGACCTGCGCGGGAAGAGAGCGGAATGATGGGGAAGACATGTCGGGCGGGACCTCCACGCGATCGGCCGGATGTGGCTTGCGTGAAGGGACGAAGCCTCGCGGCTCCGCGGTACCACCCTTCTTGGCCTCCGGGGAGGCCCTCTTCATTCGCTCTGCTGCCGGGTCTAGTGAGCTCAACCGAGCCGTTCTTCCGGCGGCTCCGGGGTGATATCCCTCACAGCGGGGCCCCATCAACGCCTTGCAGTCTCAAACCATAACGCAGAGTGGAGCGTAAGACTTCCAGGTTTCCCATGGGTGTGCGGCGGGTTGGTAGACGGGGAGGAAATTTGTGGGAATGGACGCCCCTGGGGAGGAGTTGAATGCGCGAGGCGGGATAGTACGGGTGAGGTAAACCAACCGGCGGGTCGTTTGCCGTTCCGTTATGAGGATCCTAAGCTGCCCGCACCATTCACGGCCTTGATCAGCATGGAGGCAGCCATGGCGGCAGTCACGCAGACCGCTACACCGTCGATGTGGTCGGAAGAGGAGCTGGCCGAGGTACGCGGCAGGCTGCGGAACGAGATCGACGAGCTGGAGGCGGACATCCTCCGCCACGAGTCGGAGATAGCCTCGGGAGACGTCACGCAGGGAGCGGGCGACGACCAGGCGGACGCCGGCGCCAAGACGTACGAGCGCGAACGCGAGATCGCCCTTACCCTGAATGCGCGCGACCTGGTCGCGCAGAACGAACGTGCGATCGCCAGGATCGACGCAGGGACCTATGGAGTGTGCGAATCGTGCCACAAGCCGATCGGCAAGGAACGTCTTCAGGCGTTCCCGAGGGCGACGCTGTGCGTGGCCTGCAAGCAGAAGGAGGAACGCCGGTAGGCAGGCCGCGCGGACGTCTCCTCGCGATCCTCACCGCGCTGGCGGTCGTCGTCTACGCGGCTGACCTGATCAGCAAGACGATCGTGTTGCGCACGCTCGAAGGCAAGGCGCCGCTCGTCGTCATCCAGGACGTCCTGCAGTTCCGGGTGATCTTCAACTCGGGCGCCGCGTTCAGCATCGGCACCGGGATGACGTTCGTGTTCACGTTCATCGCGGCGGGCGTGGTGGTGGCGATCATGCGTACCGCGCGCAAGCTCCGCAGCCTGCCGTGGGCGATCACCCTCGGACTGCTCCTCGGCGGGGCGCTCGGCAACCTGACCGACAGGCTGCTGCGCTACCCGTCGGGGTTCGGCCGGTCCTCGCAGTTCCAGGGGCACGTCGTCGACTTCGTCGAGGTGCTGCCCGGTCACTTCCCGGTGATCGACTACTTCCCGGTGTTCAACGTCGCCGACTCGGCGATCGTCTGCGGCGGCATCCTGGCGGTGCTGCTGGCCTGGCGCAACGTGCAGATCGACGGCACCGTGGAGACCCCGGAGGACACCGCGAAGGACGACGGCGAGAACACCGCCAAGGACGGCGCCAAGGAGGCCCAGGATGGCTGAGCGCCGGAGTCTCCCCGTGCCGGACGGGCTGGAGGGCGAGCGGGTCGACGCGGCGATCTCGCGGTTGTTCGGCTTCTCGCGCACCCGTGCCGCCGAGCTGATCGCCGCCGGCGAGGTGCAGCTCGACGGCGGGCAGCCGGCCAAGTCCGACCGCGTGCACGCGGGCGCCTGGCTGGAGGTGACGCTGCCGCCCCCGGTCACCACGCCGATGCCGGTGGCCGAGCCGGTGCCGGGCATGACGATCGTCTACGAGGACGACGACATCATCGTGGTCAACAAGCCGATCGGGGTGGCCGCCCACCCGACCGTCGGCTGGACGGGCCCGACCGTGATCGGCGGCCTGCTCGGCGCCGGCCACACGATCGCCACCAGCGGCGCGGCCGAGCGGCAGGGCATCGTCCACCGCCTCGACGCCAACACCACGGGCGCGATGGTCGTGGCCAAGAGCGAGCACGCGTACTCGATGCTGAAGCGGGCCTTCAAGGAGCGCACCGTGGACAAGCGGTACCACGCGCTGGTCCAGGGGCATCCCGACCCGTTCAGGGGCACCGTCGACGCGCCCATCGACCGGCATCCCTCGGGCGAGGGCAAGTTCGCCGTGGTCGCGGGCGGCAAGCCGTCGGTCACCCATTACGACACGATCGAGGCGTTCCGGGCGGCGTCGCTGCTCGACATCAAGCTGGAGACCGGCCGTACGCACCAGATCCGCGTGCACATGTCGGCGCTGCGCCACCCCTGCGTCGGCGACATGCTCTACGGCGCCGACCCCACGCTCGCGGCCCGGCTGGGCGTCACCCGGCAGTGGCTGCACGCGGTCGCGCTCGGCTTCGAGCACCCGGCGACCGGCGACTGGATGTCCTTCAGCACCGACTATCCCGAGGACCTGCAGAAGGCGCTCGACGCCGTCGCCGCCGACACCTGAGCGGGTCACTCCTCCTCGCCGCCCTGCGACGGCTCGACCTCGCCGGGGGTTCTGGAGGGGTTGCGGCTGTCCTCCTCGGTGGCGGACTTGGTCGGTGTGGGCTTCTTGGCGGGGGACCTGGTGGGGGTGCCCGTGCGTTCGCCGCTGGTGGGCGAGGGGGCGCTCTGCCGCGGTACGGAGGGGCGCGCGGAATCCTCGCCGCGTGTGGAGTCCTCGCCGGTCGAGGGTGTGTCCCCGGTCTTCGGGGAGTCGTTCGCGGGTGGGGTGGCGACGGCGGGCATCGTCGGCGCGTTGCCCCGTACCGGCTGGTCCGACTGTTTGGTCCACCAGGCCGCGCCGCCCGTGACCAGGCCCACCAGCAGCGCGCCCGCCGCGATGACCAGGATCGGCGTCCTGCGCCTGCGGCGTACGGCCGCCGGCGGCACGGGGACCGGGCCGGTCTGCTCGGGCGCGCCGCCGGTCAGGACCACGCTCAGCCGCTGCTCGGCCTCCTCCAGCGACATGCGCTCGGAGGGGTTCTTGCGCAGCAGGCCAAGCAGCACGGGGGCGAGCACGCCGGCGCGGGCCAGCGGCTCGGGTTCGGCGTGCAGGACCGCGCCGAGCGTGGCCAGGGCGTGCTCCCGGTGGAAGGGGGAGTGGCCCTCGACCGCCATGTACAGCGTCACGCCCAATGACCACAGGTCGGAGGCGGATCTGGCCTGGCCGCCGGCCGCCCGTTCCGGGGCCATGAAGGCGGGGGTGCCGATGAGGACGCCGGTCCTGGTGACGGGGGCCTCGTCCTCGGTGGTGGCGATGCCGAAGTCGGTGAGCACCGCCCGGCCGTCCTCGGTCAGCAGCACGTTGTCCGGTTTGACGTCCCGGTGCAGCACGCCCGCCGCGTGCGCGGCGCGCAGCGCCTCAAGCAGTTGCAGCCCGATGGCGGCGACCTTGCGCGGCGGCAGCGGGCCGTCGGCGCGTACGGTCTCGCCCAGGGTGCGCGAGTGGACGAGCTGCATGACGATCCACGGATGGCCGCCCTCCTCCAGCACGTCGTACACGGCCGCCACCCCCGGGTGCGCCACCCGGCCGGCCGCGCGCGCCTCGCGGAACGTCCGTACGGCGAACACCTCGCGCTCGGGATCGGTCAGGTCGGGCGGCGGCAGCACCTCCTTGACGGCCACGTCCCGGCCGAGCACCTCGTCGTGCGCCTGCCAGACGGTGCCCATGCCGCCCTGGCCGATCGTCCTGAGCAGGCGATAGCGGCCACCGACGATCCCCGCAGAATCGGACATGCACGGCGACTACCCGAGAAACATCCGGGCAAGCGCGGTGACGACGGCCGCGGCCGGCAGGCTGACCAGGAACGGCGCCCGGAGCAGCAGCGCGACCACGGCGGCGGCGAGTCCCGCCGTACGGGCGGGGTCGAAGGCGGGCCTGCCCTGCTCGGTGAACATCTGCACCGCGATCAGCGCCGCGAGCAGCGCCACCGGCACCAGCTCGGCGAACCTGCGCATCGCCGGATGGTCCAGCACCCGGCGCGGCGCGGCCAGCCCGGCCAGCTTGAGCGCGTAACAGCCCAGGCAGACCGCGACGATCGCCCACCACAACGTCATCGCACCATCACCACCAGCACCGCCACCGCCGACAGCAGCACCGGCACGCCCGGCGGGAAGAACGGGCTGGCCGCCAACGCGACCGCCGCGCCGGCCGCGGCCAGTACGCGCAGCCGTCCGCTGGCCGCCAGGCGCGGCCACAGGATGGCCAGGAACGTGGCCGGGCCCACGGCGTCGAGGCCGAGCACGCGGGGATCGCCGAGGAAGGACGTGCCGACCGCGCCGGCGAGGGTGGTGAGGTTCCAGGCGACGTACAGGCTGGCGAAGGTGGTGACGAAGCCGGTGCGCGCCGACGGCTCGTCCGGCTGGGCCAGTGTGACGGCGGTGGTCTCGTCGATCACGCCGTGCGCGGCCAGCAGCCGGCGCGGGCCGCGGACGTTGAGCAGGTCGGCCAGGCGCAGGCCGTAAAGGGTGTTGCGGCCGCCGAGCAGCAGCGCGCCCGCGGCCGCCGCCATCAGGTCCCCGCCCGCGCCGACCGCGCCGGCCAGCGCGAACTGCGAGGCGCCGGTGAACGCCAGCAGGCTCAGCACGCACGCCTGCGGCACGCTGAGCCCGGCGGTGATCGCCGCCGCGCCGAACGCGAGGCCGGACAGCCCCACGGCCAGGCCCACACCCAGGCCGTCCCGCAGCGCGGCGGAACGGTGAGTTGTCTGTTGCATGGGATGAAGACTATGAAACGGGCAAAAGTCCGGTCTTGTACGTTCCTGCGGCTCGCTGGTAAGCGGCGGGCGGCACGCCCACGACCCGCTTGAAGTGCCGGTTCAGGTGGGCCTGGTCGGTGAAGCCGACGTCGGCGGCCACCTGCGCCGGGCGTACACCCTGCTGGAGCAGGCGGCGGGCCTGCCGGATGCGCAGCGAGGTGAGGTAGGCGTGCGGCGGCAGTCCCGTCACGGCCTTGAACGCGCGCAGCAGCGGGAACGGCCGCACCCCCACCGCCTCCGCCAGCGCCTCCAGGGTGGGCGGGTCGAGCAGGCTCTCGTGCAGCAGCGCGACGGCCTCGCGGACCGCCTGCCGGCCCGCGTCCGGCGCGCCCGTGCTCGGCCTGGGCGCGGCGTACCTGGTCAGCAGCCGGGCGAACAGCGTGCGCGACAACGTGGACGCCGCCAGCGCGTCGCCGCGTTCGGCCGCCTGGTGCGCCCGTCCGAGCAGCGCCGCCACCTCCGGGTCGCGTACCACCTGCTCGGGGAAGTACGGGGTGGCGAGCGGCGCGTCCAGCTCGGCCGCGATCCCCGCCAGCGCCTCCACCGACGGATAGAGCATCCGGTACGCCCACCCGCCCGGGGTGCCCGCCTGGCCGGTGTGCACCGAGTCCGGGTTGACCAGCACCAGCTCGCCCGCGCCCGCCCGATGGAGGGTGCCGCGGTAGTCGAACTCCTCCACGCCCGACACGATCAGGCCGATGGCGTAGCCGTCGTGGACGTGACGGGAGAAGCGGTGGGTGACGTAGCGGGCCTTGAGCAGGTCGGTCTCGGGGACCGCCGGATTCCGCCAGAACCGGGCCCGTTCCGTCGCGCCGTCGTCCGCCGGGCTCATGCCGCGCTCATTCCCGGCTCATCCGCGCTCATACCGGCCGTCCCGCCTCATTCTGGGCGGAAGGTCTTGGCGAAGGTGTCGAACCAGTGGCGGTCGGCGGTCCAGCGGGCGTCGGAGGTCTCCCAGTACAGGGCGTAGGGGCGGCCGGCGGCGGTGTGGAAGCCGCGGTTGATCACGTGGATGAGCCGGCCGTCGCGCATGCGGGTGAACTCCCAGTCGGCGGCGCGCAGGCCCAGGTAGGAGGTGGGGGTGATGCCGATCCGGGTGTAACGGTCGAACTCGCCCTTGGCCTCGATCTCCTTCTCCAGGCCGATCCAGTGTTGCTCGGGGTCCTTCCACGGGATGTCGGGGACGGTCCACTCGATGATCATGACGCCGGTGGTGCCGGGGCCGGAGACGCGGATGCTGTCCCTGGACGGGGTCTTGACGGCCTGCCACGACTTGGGCACGGCGACGGAGAAGTGGCCGGCGGCGCTGGTGAGGGTACGCCAGCCGGCGGGCACCGGGTGGGCCGTGACGGTGGGCGTCGGCTGGTCCGACGGGTCCCCGCTGGGCTCCTCACTGGGCTCCCCGCTGGGATCCTCGGTCGGTTGCCGCGTCGGGTCCTTCGTCGGCTGCTGCGTGGGTGGCTCGGTCGCCTGGCCGGTCGCGGGGGGCTCGGTCCGGCCGTCGGCCGTCGGGGTGGGGGTGGTGGCGCCCGCGAGCTGGTCGTAGAGCAGCACGCCGCCACCGCCCAGGAGCGCCAAGGCGGCCACCGCGGCGGGCACCACGATCCGCAACGTCCTGCCGCGCCGCCGCTCCGGACCACCCGGGACGGTGTGGCCCGGCACCTGCTGCCCGCCCGTGACGGGCCGAGAGTCCTGCGGGGTGGGGTAGGGGCCGCCGGGCATGGGGTGCGGACCACCGGGGGTGGGATGGGAAGGGCCGGGAGCGAGAGGGAACTGGGCCGACCACATGGGGGTCTGGTCGGCCGGCAGGGGCTGGCCGGTGGCGACCTGGTGGAGCAGGCGGGCGGCCTCTCCCGCGGGCATCCTGGCCGCCGGGTCCCGCCGCAGCAGCCCCATGATGACCGGCTGCAACGCCCCCGCGCGTACCGGCGGTTCGGGCTCGTCGCGCAGCATGGCCGCCGCCGTGGCCGCCCACGAGTCGCGCTTGAACGGCGGACGCCCCTCCACCGCCGCGTACAGCGTCGCGCCCAGCGACCACAGGTCGGACTCGGGCCGGGCGGGCTCGCCGTTCAGTCGCTCCGGCGGCATGTACGCGGGCGTGCCCACCAGCCCGCCGGTCGCCGTCAGGCCCGCCTCGGCCTCCATGGCGGCGATGCCGAAGTCGGTCAGCACGACCCGGCCGTCGTCGGCCAGCAACACGTTCTCGGGCTTCACGTCACGGTGGAGCACCCCGGTGGCGTGGGCGGCCCGCAGCGCGTCGAGCACCCGGCCGCCGACCATCGCCACCAGCGGGACGGGGAGCGGGCCGCGTTCGCCGATCACCTCGGCCAGGGAGCGGGACCGTACGAGCTGCATGACGATCCACGGCCGGCCGTCCTCCTCGACGACGTCGTGGATGACGATCACCGACGGGTGGTCGAGGCGGCCGGCCGCCCTGGCCTCCCTGATGGTCCTGCGGTTGAGGTCGGCCCGCTTGGCGTCGCCCACGCCCGTGTAGCGGACCTCCTTGATCGCCACCGTACGGTCGAGCAGCTCGTCGTAGGCACGCCAGACCACCCCCATGCCGCCCTCTCCGAGGGGCTCGATGAGGCGATACCGGTTGCTGACCTGCCTTTCCACGCAGGGAAGCCTACTTCGCGGGCTTGAAGGTCGCGGCGAAGCCCTCGAAGAGGTGGTAGTCCTTCTTCCAGTGGCTGTTGAGGGTGTGCCAGTAAATGGCGTACGCCCTGCCGTTGTCGGTGATGAAGCCACGGTCGCGCACCCGCGTCTTGCCCGTGTCAGTGTTCCAGGTGAAGTCCCAGTCGGCGGCGGCCTTCATGTAGTCGACCTTCTTGATGCCGAGCTTCTTGTAGCCGCCGAAGTTGTTCTTGAGCGACGGCTCCTGCCTCTTCCAGTCCTTGTACGGGTCCTTGCCCGGCCTGGCCGCCTCCTCGATCATGAGGTAGGCGTTCGAGGCGGCGCCCGGGCCCTTGAACTTGACCTGCCGGCCGCCGCGGTCCCAGACGTCCCAGCCCTTGGGCAGCCCGATGGAGAAGCCGAGCTGCTTGTCCTTGTACATCTTCCAGCCGCTGGGCAGCGGGTCGGCCTCCTTGGTCTTGTCCGGCGTGGCCGCCGGCGTGGCCGTGGCCGTGGCCGACGGCGAGGCCGGCTGCGACTCGGTGCCCGACTTGGGGTCGGAGGCGGAGGCCGAGGGGTGAGCCTTGGAGGACTGCCTGGCCTGTGGCGGCCTGGAGGCCGGCTCCTCGGGGGCCGAGCTCAGCCCGAGGTAGCCGCCGATCCCGGCGACCAGCACGACCGCCGCGGCGGCCGCGGCGATCAGCCCGTACTTGCGCCCCTCCTGCCGGGAGGCCACCGTGGGCCGGCCCGTGGGCGCGCCGTCCTCGGGCGAGGGCGTGAGCCGCCGGCCGGTCTCGACCGGCGGCGGCGTCGCGGCGGCCCTGGATCGCGGCCTGGGGGCGGGGTTGGGCAGGTCGGGGTCGGTCGGGGTGTCGTCCTCGTCCTCGACGGGCGCGGGCACGCGCAGCTTCTGCCTGGGGAAACGCCTGGTCTCCGGCGGGCTCGCCGCCGCGATGGCCTCGCGCAGCAGCCGCGCGGTCTCCTCGTACGACAGGCGCTGCACCGGCTCCTTGACCAGCAGCCCGCTGATCACGTCGGTCAGCGGGCCCGCGTGCGGCGCGGGGTCGGGCTCGTCGGTCAGGACGGCGTGCATCGTGGCCAGCGCCATGCCGCGCTCGTGCGGCGAGCGGCCCTCGACGGCCGTGTAGAGCGTCGCGCCGAGCGACCACAGGTCGGACTCGCGGCGCGCGGGCAGGCCCTTGAGCCGCTCGGGCGCGATGAACGCCGGGGTGCCGGCCAGGCCGGTCACCGTGAGCTGCGTCTCGGTCTCCAGCGTGGCGATGCCGAAGTCGGTGAGCACGACCCGGCCGTCGTCGGCCAGCAACACGTTCTCGGGCTTCACGTCGCGGTGGAGCACGCCGGACTCGTGCGCGCGGTGCAGCGCGTCGAGCACGGCCACGCCGATCTCGGCCACCCGCTTGGGCGGCAGCGGCCCCTCCTGCTTGATCACCGCCCCGAGGGAGCGTGACTGCACGAGCTGCATGACGATCCAGGGCCGGCCGTCCTCCTCGATCACGTCGTGGACGACGATCACGTTGGGGTGCTCGAACCTGGCCGCGGCCCGCGCCTCGCGCATCGTACGCCGGTTGAGCAGCTGCACCTCGTCGCCCAGGGCAGCGGCGTAGCGGACCTCCTTGACCGCGACCGTGCGGTCGAGGAGCTCGTCGTGGGCACGCCAGACGATTCCCATGCCGCCCTTGCCGATGGGCTCCTGGAGCTGGTACCGGCCGGCGATGCGGCGTCCGTCCTGCTTGCGATCCGACATCAACGGCCTCAAACCCTCCCTCTCGGCCAAGAAATACTCCCATAGCGAGGGATCATCGGCGACTCGCCGGAAGGTCAGTCCGCGATGTGAGAAGGAACGTCCAGCAGGTGGAGGGGCGGTGTAAGGTTCAGACATGACTTGTCGCTACACGTTTATCGAGCCGGCTCCGGGAGGGCCGGTCGTCAGCTAGCGACCACCTGGAGTCGGCACAAGGCAGAGACGCCCCGTCTCTGCCTTTTTGGTTTTCCTGCCGGCTTCGCGGGGCCGGCCCGAGCGGGGAGTCGAGATGACATCGACCTTGGAACGGCACATGGTGACGATCGGCGGGCAGCGTGTGGGTGACGGCCCGGCCGTGGTGATCGGCGGGCGGGTGAGCCTGCGCCCTCATCGGGGGCAGGCGGACGCGCGTGAGGTGCTGCGGGAGCGGGCCACGCTGGCCGAGCCGTACTCGGCGGCGGACCTGCCGGCGATCGCGGCGCTCGCCGACGCCGTGGTGGTGGGCGCGTCGTGGACGCGGGACATCCCGCTGGTGCGCGCCGCGGCCGGGCTCGGCCTGCCGGTGGTGGTGGAACGGCGGCCGTCGGCCTCGGTGGAGGAGTGGGTGGAGCTGGCGGGCTACTGCGCGGCCGAGGGCAACGACCAGGTGGTCCTGTGCGAGGGCGGCCGGCTGGACCTCGGGGTGCTGCGGGCCGCGCGGGCGGTGTCGGGGCGCCCGGTGCTGGCCGACGTCTCGCGTGACCCGGGGTTGTCGGCGGCGGCGGTGGCGGCGGGCGCGGACGGTCTCGTCGTCGCCGGGCCCTCGCGTACCTTGCACCAGGAAGGCGATGCGGCCGGCCAGGCGGGCGCGGGTGCTGTCGGGGTGGCGGACCTGCGGGCGGCCGAGGAGGCCGTGACGCTGGTCGGGGCGCTGCTGCGGCCCGAGGCGCCCGGCACGCTGGCCGAGTGCAGGGAGGCGATCGACCGGGTGGACGCCGCGCTGGCCACCCTCCTGGAGCGCCGGGCCGCCCTGGCGGGCGTCGTGCAGCGGCTCAAGCCCGTCGGCGGGTTCGCCGGACGGGACCTGGCACGGGAGCGGGCGCTGGTGGCCAGGATGGCGACGCGGGCGCCGCAGCTCGGGGAGGAGCGGCTGGCGGCCGTCATGAACGCCGTCATCGAGGCGGGCCTCCACCTGTCGGAGGAACGCGCCCGCCCCTGACCCGGTCCGCCCCCTGGCCCGCCCGGGAGCCGGTCAGGGGGCGGCCGTCTGGAAGTTGTGCAGGGGCCGGCCGGGGCCGGCGGCGATCTGGCGGTTGATCAGCTCGGCGAAGCGGCGGTAGCCGTCGCCGGTCGGGTGGTAGCTGCGGGCGTTGACGGTGAGGGCGTCCACGTCCAGGGCCAGGCTGTTGAGGTACGGCTGCGCGGTGCCGGCCTCGTGGCCGGTGAACGCCTCGTAGGCATCCACGTACTCCACGCTCCCGGGGGCGCCGAGCCCGGCCAGGCCGCGGTCGTACTGGGCCGTCACGGCGCCGACCGTGTCGTTGAGCTTGCGGGTCACCGTGTTCAGCCATCGCTGGTCGGCCACGCCCAGATTGTCGACGGCCTGGGACGGCGAGGCGGGGAACGGCCTGGGATAGCCGAGGACGATCACCCGGGCCCGCGGCGCGCGGGCGCGCAGCTCGCCGAGCACCTTGAACAGGCTGGGCCGCAGCTCGTCGATGCGCTGGGCGACCTCGGCGTCCTGGTCGACGCAGGCCGACGACCACGGCAGCTTGACGATGCAGCCCGTGAGGACGTCGGTGAACCCGGCGTCGTTGCCGCCGATGCTCAAGGTGATCAAGCTGGCCGAGGGGTCGACGCGGGTGATCTGGGGTTGCTGGCCGTACTGGCCGGACAGGAGCTGGCGGGTGGTGGCGCCGCTGCAGGCGTAGAAGGCGTTGCCGCCGCTGAAGTCGTGGGCGCCGGCCACCAGCGGGACGTAGGAGCCGCGGGCGCGGTGGCAGCGGTCGGCGCCGCCGTTGACCGGGCTGCCGTCCTGCTCGTAGACACCCTCGCCGGAGGAGTAGGAGTCGCCGAGTGCGACGTACGTGCCGCTCAGCGCGACCTGGACGGGCGTCAGCCGGGTCAGCCGCGGCAGGCGGCCGCGCGGCTCCTGGAGCGGGTCCGTGGCGCAGCCGGGGGAGAGCACGGCGCAGGCGAGCTTCGGGTAGACGCCCAGCGGCACGCCCAGCAGCGCGAGCGCGGCCCCCAGGGCGGCGGCCACCGCCACCACCCGCACGACCCCCCACCGCTTCACGGCGGGCGCCTCGGGAGACGGGGGCGCCGTCTCAGGGGGCGCCGTCTCAAGGGGCGCGGGATCCAGTGTGTCGTCCAGCTTGTCCAGTGTGGCCTCCCCCGAGCGGCGACTCCTGCCCGGACGAGACTAACCCGCCTCCTGCGTGGCCGGCCGCGGCCGACGGCGGCGGCGTACGGCCATCCAGCCGAGCGAGATGGCCGCGGCCAGGGCCGGGCTCAGGAAGAACGCCACCTGCTGATCGCGGTCGGCGAACGGCATCAGCAGGACGACCAGCGCCAGGAACCCGAGCGTCAGCCAGTTGGTGTACGGCGACCCCGGCATCGGGAACGACGACCGGTGCCCCGTCCCGCGCAACCGCATCTGGCAGTACACCAGCACCCCCCAGGTGCTGATCACCCCCAGCGAGGCGACGGCGGTGGCGATGTTGAAGGCGCGCTCGGGCAGGTAGTAGAACAGCGCCACGCCGCCCAGGAACATGGCCGCGGTGAACACGATCCCGCCGATCGGCACGTGACGGGAGCTCAGCGCGGCGGCGAAGGCGGGCGCCTCCCGCTTGGTGGCCATCGAACGCAGGATGCGGCCGGTGGCGTACAGGCCGGAGTTGCAGGACGAGAGCGCGGCCGTGATCACGACGAGGTTCATGGCGTCGGCCGCCCACGGCACCCCCAGACCGGCGAAGAACGTGACGAACGGCGAGGTGCCCGCGCTGTAGGCCGTCCACGGCAGGACCATCGCCAGCAGCAGCACCGAGCCCACGTAGAAGACCGCGATGCGCCAGATCACGCCGTTGATCGCCCGCGGCATGACCTCGTGGGGCCGGGCGGTCTCGCCGGCGGTGATGCCGACCAGCTCGATCGAGGCGTAGGCGAACACCACCGACTGCAGGCTCATCAGCACCAGCGGGAAGCCCGTGGGGAGGAAGCCGCCGTGCGCGACCAGGTTGGAAGGCCCCGCGTCGCCGACGGCGAACACCACCAGCACCAGCGCGACCACCAGGAAGATCACGATGGCCACCACCTTCAGCATCGCGAACCAGAACTCCAGCTCGCCGAACAGGCGGACCGACAGCAGGTTGACCACCAGCACGAACCCCAGCGCGAGCAGCGCCGTCAGCCACTGGGGGAAGCCGGGGGCCCAGTAATGGATGTACGCGGCGATGGCGGTCAGCTCGGCGATGCCGGTGAAGGCCCAGTTGACCCAGTACATCCAGCCGCTGGCGAAGGCCGCCCAGGGGCCGATGAACTCACCGGCGTACTCGACGAAGGAGCCCGAGGCGGGACGGTAGAGCACGAGCTCCCCGAGCGCTCGCATGACGAAGAAGGCGGCCAGCCCGGCGGCGGCGTAGGAGAGCACGAGCGCGGGCCCGGTGGCGGCCAGCCGGCCGCCCGCGCCGAGGAACAGGCCCACCCCGATCGCGCCGCCGATCGCGATCATCTGGATCTGGCGGTTGCCCAGCGCGTGGCTGTATCCCTCGTCGGACTGCGTGCGCACCCGGTGTCTCCTTCATTACTTTGCGTGAGGGAGACGATATCGAGGCCGGTGGCCACGCCGCTTCCGGCGCGCCGGTCGGGCGGGGCGCGCGAGGCGGCTCCGGGATGTCGGTCCGGCCCACTAGAGTCGGAGCGCACCATCGCATCCAGGCCCGGGGAGGCGCCGCTCCATGCCGTCCAGCGACTCGTTCGTCCATCTGCATGTGCACACCGAATACTCCATGCTCGACGGGGCCGCGCGGCTCAAGCAGATGTTCAAACAGGTCGGCGACCTGGGCATGCCCGCCATCGCGATCACCGACCACGGCAACATGCACGGCGCGTACGACTTCTACCGCCAGGCCACGGCCGCCGACATCAAGCCGATCATCGGCATCGAGGCCTACGTCGCGCCGGAGTTGCGGCACAACAAGAAGCCGGTGTTGTGGGGCGAGCCCCACCAGAAGAAGGACGACGTCTCGGCGGGTGGCTACTACACCCACATGACGATCTGGGCGCGCAACAAGACCGGCCTGCACAACCTCATGAAGCTCAGCTCGCGCGCCTACACCGAGGGCTTCGTGCGCAAGTGGGCGCGCATGGACGCCGAGATCCTGGCCGAGCACTCCGACGGCCTGATGGCCACCACCGGCTGCCCGTCGGGCGAGGTGCAGACGCGGCTGCGGCTCGGCCAGTACGACGAGGCGCTCAAGGCCGCCGCGAAATATCAGGACATCTTCGGCAAGGACAACTTCTTCCTGGAGATCATGGACCACGGGCTCGACATCGAGCGCCGGGTCCGCGACGGCCTGACCCGCATCAGCGCCGACCTCGACATCCCGCCGCTGGTCACCAACGACTCCCACTACACCTACGAGTCCGACGCCTCCTCCCACGACGCCCTCCTGTGCATCCAGACGGGCAAGCAGCTCTCCGACCCCGACCGCTTCCGCTTCGACGGCTCCGGCTACTACATCAAGACCGCCGACGAGATGCGCGCGGTCGACTCCTCCGACCTGTGGGCCGAGGGTTGCCGCAACACGCTCCTGGTGGCCGAGAAGGTCGACCCGGCGGGGTTCTTCGAGTTCAAGAACCTCATGCCCACCTACCCCATCCCCGACGGCATGACGGAGAGCGAGTTCTTCCGCGCCACCGTGTGGGAGGGCATGGACCGCCGCTGGCCCGGGGGCTACGACGCCGAGCACAAGAAGCAGGCCGACTACGAGATCGGCATCATCGAGCAGATGGGCTTCCCGAGCTACTTCCTCGTGGTCGCCGACTTCATCATGTGGGCCAAGCAGAACGGCATCCCGGTCGGCCCGGGCCGTGGCTCGGCGGCCGGCTCGCTGGTGGCGTACGCGATGGGCATCACCGACCTCGACCCGCTCCCGCACGGCCTGATCTTCGAGCGCTTCCTCAACCCCGACCGCGTCTCCATGCCCGACGTCGACATCGACTTCGACGAGCGCAGGCGCGGCGACGTCATCCGCTACGTGACCGAGAAGTGGGGCGCCGACAAGGTCGCCATGATCGCCACGTTCGGCACCATCAAGGCGAAGGCCGCCATCAAGGACGCCGGTCGCGTCCTGGGCTATCCCTACGCGCTGGGCGACAAGGTGTCCAAGGCGTTCCCGCCGGCCGTGATGGGCAAGGACATCCCGCTGTCGGGCATCTTCGACAAGGACCACCCGCGCTACAACGAGGCCGGCGAGCTGCGCAAGCTCTACGAGGAAGACGTCGACGTCAAGTCGACGATGGACCTCGGCAAGGGCCTGGAGGGCCTGATCAGGCAGACCGGCGTGCACGCCGCCGGCGTGATCATGTCCCGCGAGGTGATCACCGACCACATCCCGATCATGCGCCGCGACTCCGACGGCGCGATCATCACGCAGTTCGACTACCCGACCTGCGAGACGCTCGGCCTGCTGAAGATGGACTTCCTGGGCCTGCGCAACCTGACGATCATCGACGACTGCCTGAAGATGATCCAGTCCACGATCGGTGAGCAGATCGACCTGCTGAAGCTGCCGCTCGACGACCGCAAGACGTACGAGCTGCTGGGCAGGGGCGACACTCTGGGCGTGTTCCAGCTCGACGGCGGCGGCATGCGCTCGCTGCTGCGGCTGATGAGGCCCGACAACTTCGAGGACATCTCGGCCGTCGGCGCCCTCTACCGTCCCGGCCCGATGGGCGCCAACTCCCACACCAACTACGCCCTGCGCAAGAACGGCCAGCAGGAGATCACCCCGATCCATCCCGAGTTCAAGGAGTCGCTGGCCGACATCCTCGACACGACCTACGGCCTGATCGTCTATCAGGAGCAGGTCATGGCCATCGCGCAGAAGGTCGCCGGGTTCTCGCTCGGCAAGGCCGACCTGCTGCGCCGTGCGATGGGCAAGAAGAAGAAGTCCGAGCTGGACAAACAGTTCGAGTCCTTCGAAGGGGGCATGAAGGACAACGGCTACTCGGCCGATGCCGTCAAGACCCTGTGGGACATCCTGCTGCCCTTCTCCGACTACGCCTTCAACAAGGCCCACTCGGCGGCCTACGGCCTGATCTCCTACTGGACGGCCTACCTCAAGGCCAACTATCCGGCCGCGTACATGGCGGCGCTGTTGTCGAGCGTGAAGGACGACAAGGACAAGTCGGCCCTCTACCTCAACGAATGCCGCCGCATGGGCATCAAGGTGTTCCCGCCGGACGTCAACGACTCCGACTTCGACTTCACCCCGCGCGGCACCGACATCCGCTTCGGCCTGTCGGCGGTGCGCAACGTCGGCGGCAACGTCGTCGACGGCATCATCTCGGCGCGCAAGTCCAAGGGCCGCTTCGCCGACTTCAAGGAGTTCCTGCGCAAGGTGCCCGCGATCGTGTGCAACAAGCGCGTGATCGAGTCGCTGGTCAAGGCCGGGGCCTTCGACGCGCTCGGTCACGTGCGCAAGGGCCTGGTCATGGTGCACGAGCAGGCCGTCGACGCCATCATCGACATCAAGAAGAACGAGGCCATCGGCCAGGACTCCCTGTTCGGCGCGATCGACGGCGGCGAGGACCAGACCTTCGACGTGCAGATCCCGGTGGGGGAGTGGGACAAGAACACACTGCTGCAGTTCGAACGCGAGATGCTCGGCCTCTACGTCTCCGACCATCCGCTGTTCGGCGTGGAGCACATCCTGGCCGCGGGGGCCGACTGCTCGATCGCCGCCGTCCAGGACGAGAGCCGGGCCGACGGGCACGTGGTGACGGTGGGCGGCATCCTGAGCGGGGTGCAGCGCAAGGTCACCAAGAAGGGTGACACGTGGGTGCTCACCCAGCTCGAGGACCTCGAAGGCGCGATCGAGGTGATGATCTTCCCGTCGTCGTACCAGCTGTGCTCGACGATCCTGGCCGAGGACGCGATCGTCTTCGTCAAGGGGCGCATCGACAAGCGTGAGGACGTCGCCAAGATCATCGCGATGGAGGTGACCGCACCCGACCTGACCCAGGAGGCGGGCGGGCCGCTGCTGGTGAGCCTGCCGCTGACCCGGTGCACGCCGCCGGTGGTCGGGCGGCTGAAGGAGATCCTCACCACGCATCCGGGCACGTCCGAGGTGCACCTCCAGGTGCACAACGGGCCCAGGACGACGGTCATGCGGGTCGACGACCGGCTGCGCGTCACGCCGTCGCCGGCGCTGATGGGCGACCTCAAACAACTCCTCGGCCCCGCCTGCCTCGGCGCCTGACCCCGCGGCCCACACCCCGCCGCCCCCGAGCCCGGTTGTTGGGGGGTGACAAGGGAGGTGGGGCGGGTGGGGTGATGTTGCCGTCGTCAGGCGGGCACGGCTGGGGCAGGATCGCAGGGTGAGCGAACTGCACTATCTGACCGCGACGGAGATGGCCCACCTCGTCAGGACCGGGCAGCTGAGCGCCGTGGAGCTGCTCCAGGCCCACCTCGACCGGATCGAGCAGGTCAACCCCGAGGTGAACGCCATTGTGACCCTGGTGGCCGAACGGGCGCTGGAGGCGGCGGCACGGGCCGACGCCGCCGAGCCCGTGGGGCCGCTGCACGGCGTCCCGGTCGCCCACAAGGACCTGGTGGACACCGCGGGCATCCGCACCACGTACGGCTCCCCGCTGTTCGCCGCGAACGTCCCGGGGCAGGACGACCTGATCGTCCGCCGGCTGCGCGCCGCCGGGGCGATCACGATCGGCAAGACGAACACCCCCGAGTTCGGCACCGGCTCGCACACCGTCAACCAGGTCTTCGGCGCCACCAGGAACCCCTACGACCTCGGCAGGTCCGCCGGCGGCAGCAGCGGCGGGGCCGCGGCGGCCCTGGCCACCGGCATGGTCCCGCTGGCCGACGGCTCCGACATGGGCGGCTCGCTGCGCAACCCCGCCTCCTTCTGCAACGTGGTGGGCCTGCGTCCCACGCCGGGCCGCGTCCCCGACCCGAGCGACACGGCCGCCTGGTACACGCTGGCCGTGCCGGGGCCGATGGCGCGGACGGTCGACGACCTCACGCTGATGCTCGGGGCCGTCGCCGGGTTCGACGCGCGGTCGCCGTTCGCGATCAAGGAGGTGTTCGCGCCCGAGCCCGAGCAGGGGGTGCGCGGGATGCGGGTGGCCTGGAGCCCCGACCTGGGCGGGCTGCCGGTGGACCCGCGTACGGCCGCGGTGACCGCGACGGCGCCGGCCGTGTTCGAGCAGCTCGGGGCGCACGTGGAGGAGGTCGCGCTGGACCTGTCCGACGCCGAGGACGCCTTCCGGATCTACCGGGCCTGGTACTACGCCCTGTCCTTCGGCGACCTGACCGGCCTCGGCCCCAACACGAGCTGGAACGTCGAGCAGGGCCGCCTGGTCTCCGGCGCCGACCTGGCCCGCGCCGAACGGCTGCGCAGCGGCCTCTACCAGCGGATGGCCGACTTCTTCGACACCTACGACGTGCTGATCGCGCCGGTCAGCCAGGTGCCGCCGTTCCCGGTCGATCAGCCGCACGTGAGCGAGATCAACGGTGAGCGCCTGCCGGACTACCTGGCCTGGATGCGCTCGGCGTACTGGATCAGCGTGCTGCACGCGCCGGCGGCGTCGGTGCCGGCGGGATTCACGCCCGAGGGGCTGCCGGTCGGGGTGCAGATCGTCGGGCGGCCGTTCGCCGACGCCCGGGTGCTGCGCGTGGCCCGCGCGTTCGAGCAGGCCACCGGCCACGGCCTGCGCCGCCCGCCGCTGTGGGGCTAGTGCTCGATCCCGTACGGCTGCCGCAGCGGCGACTCCCGGTAGCCGTGCATGCCTTCGAGCAGCCCGAACAGGCCGACCGCGAGCAGCGGCCAGGCCACCAGCACGCCCTGCGCGGTCAGCTTCAGCGCCCCGGGGACGATCCGCACCCCGGGCTCCGCGGCGGCCTCCACCACGACCGCCCCGATCGTGAACGTGGACCCGGCCCACAACGTCAGGAAGCTCCCCGCCACCCCGCCCGCGCACAGCCCGAGCAGCACCGCCAGCATCCACCGCCGCCCGGCGAACCACGCCAGGCCGCCGCAGAGCAGCCCCAGCGCGCCCGTGATCACCGCGAACCACCCGTCGGCCGCGATCAGCGCCTGCGTGGTGAGATCGGCCAGCACCGGCCCGCGCTCGGTCAGCTGGTACGGCGCCCGCGGCGAGATCGCGGACCAGCTCAGCCCGGCGGCGACCCCGAGTGTGGCGAGTATGAGGACAGTTACCGCAAAAGCGCGTACTTCCCTCGTCACGCCACTCCCCCTCACAACTGCATCCGAACCAGCTTGATGGTATCTCCCGGTTAGGCTCACTTCGTGATTGCAGAAGAGGTCTGGCTGATCGAGCCTTCCGGCCCCCTCCGCGGGGACGTCGTCGTACGGGGCTCCAAGAACGGTGTGTCCAAGCACATGGTCGCGGCCATGCTCGGTGACGGGGAGAGCATCATCGGCAACGCCCCCGAGGTGGGCGAGGTGGGCATCACCGCGGCGATGCTGGAGGCGCTCGGCATCCACGTCGAGATCTCCGGCTCCGAGATCCGCATCGCGCGCGGCGCGGAGATCAGGCCACGGGTGCCCGACGCGTTCACCGGGCTCAACCGCATCCCCATCCTCATGCTCGGCCCGTTGCTGCACCTGGCGGGGGAGGCATTCGTCCCGCTGGTCGGCGGCGACCCGATCGGCCGGCGGCCGGTGAACTTCCACGTGGAGGCGCTGCGCGCGATGGGGGCCGAGGTGGAGGTGGGCGACGGCGGCATCTCCGCCAAGGCCAAACGGCTCAACGGGGCCCGGCTCGAACTGCCGTACCCGAGCGTGGGCGCCACGGAGACGATCCTCATGTCGGCGGTGCTGGCCGAGGGCAAGACCGTGCTGAAGAACGCGGCCATGGAGCCCGAGGTGGTCGAGCTGGCGCTGTTCCTGCAGCGGATGGGCGCCAGGATCGAGTTGTCGCCCGACCGCCGGATCGTCATCGAGGGCGTGGAGCACCTGCGCGGCGCCTCGACCTGGCTGACCGGCGACCGCATCGAGGCGTTCTCCTACCTGGCGGCCGGGCTGGTCACCGGGGGAGAGGTACGCGTGCACGGCTGCCCCCAGGACCGCCTGGTCACCGCCATCACCACGCTGGCCAGGATGGGCGCCGAGTTCGACATCAACGACGAGTACCTGTGCGCCACCGCGCCGCCCGAGGGCCTGCGCTCGGCGGCCGTGCAGACCGACACCCACCCCGGGTTCATGACCGACTGGCAGACGCCGCTCATGGTGTTGTTCACGCAGAGCCAGGGCATGTCGGTGCTGCACGAGACGGTCTTCGAGAACCGCCTGGTCTACGTGCCCGCGCTGCAGAAGATGGGCTGCGAGATCGAGGTGTTCGACCAGTGCCTGGGCGGGCCCGCCTGCCGCTACCACGACACCAACGCCCGCCACTCGGCCGTGGTGCGCGGGGTGTCCAAGCTCCGGGGCGCCGACGTGACGCTGCCCGACATCAGGGCCGGGTTCTCGGCCGTGCTGGCGGCGGCGGTGGCCGACGGGACGTCCACGCTGCGCGGGGTGCACCACATCGAGCGGGGATACCACAGGCCGTACGAGCAGTTCGCCTCGCTTGGTCTGAACATCCGTAGAGAACGGTAAAGAGCGAGGAAGCGGGCGTTTGCCGCTGATCTGCTGGTTGCAGATCATCTGCGTGACCGTACTCAGATCCATCGCCGGCCTCGCCATGGCGGGGGCGCTCGGCGGGGTGCTGGCGGCGGCACTGGCCGTACCGGTGGTGAGCGGTGCCGGGCTGGCCGGCAAGAGCGTCGTCGACACCTTCGTCGACCTGCCGCCCGCGCCGCGCGAGGAGCCCCTGGCACAGGTGACCAGGCTGCTGGACAAGGACGGCAGGCAGTTCGCCCAGTTCTACGAGGCCAACAGGACGGCCGTGCCGCTCGGGGCCGTCACGCCCGTGATGCGCAAGGCCATCGTGGCCATCGAGGACGCCCGCTTCTACGAGCACGGCGGCCTCGACGTCAGGGGCACGCTGCGGGCGCTGCTCACCAACACGCAGGCGGGCGGCATCCGGCAGGGCGGCTCGTCGCTGACGCAGCAGCTCGTCAAGAACATCCTCGTGGAGAGCGCGCGTACCGACGCCGAACGGGACCGGGCGCGCGCCCCCAACCTGGCCCGCAAGATCACCGAACTGCGGTACGCCCTGGCCCTGGAACGCAAGTACCGCAAGGACGAAATCCTCGAACGGTACCTGAACATCGCCTACTTCGGCGCGGGCGCCCACGGCGTGGAGGCGGCGGCCCGGCGCTTCTTCTCCACCACGGCCTCCAAGCTGACGCTGACGCAGGCGGCCACGTTGGCCGGGGCGGTGCGGATGCCGTACTCGACCGATCCTTCGCTCGGCAGGTCGCACCAGGCGCGGCTGAAGGAGCGGCGCGACCTCGTGCTGGACCGCATGGCCGGGCTCAAGCTGATCACGCAGGCCCAGGCGAGCGCCGCCAAGAGCAGCCCCCTCGCCCTGCGCCTGCGGCCCGAGCCCGGTGGCTGCGGGCAGAGCGCGTACCCCTACTACTGCCTGTACGTCCAGCACGAGCTGCTGTCGAACCCGGCGTTCGGCAACACCCCGGCCGAACGGCGGGCCAGGATGGCGAGGGGCGGCCTGGTGATCAGGACCGGCCTCGACCCGATCGCGCAGCGCGCCGCCGAGCGCGCCATCCAGCGGCACGTCGCGCCCGAGGACACCGAGGTCGCCGCCGAGGCCATGATCGAGCCGGCGACCGGCCGGATCAGGGCGATGGCGGCGAGCAAGCAGTTCGGCCGCAACCGCGGCAACAAGAAGAACGGCCCCAGAACCACCTTCAACCTCCCCGCCGACGTGGCGCACGGCGGTGGCCAGGGTTTCCAGGCCGGATCGACGTTCAAGGTGTTCACGCTGGCCACGGCGTTGCAGCAGGGCTGGCGGTTCGGCGACGGCTTCATGACGCCGGGGGAGCTGGTGCCCGCGCAGGGCTACCGCAACTGCGCCGGACGCCCGGTCAACGACCCCGAGACACGCATTCTCAACGCCAGCGGCGAGGGCTCGGGCGGGCCGCACAGCATCGAGACCGGCACCTGGAAGTCGGTGAACATCTTCTACATGATGCTGGAGCGCAAGGTCGGGCTCTGCGCCGTGGTCAAGACGGCCAAGGCGCTCGGCGCGGTGCGGGCCGACGGCGGGCCGCTGCGCGAGGTGCCGACGTTCACGCTGGGCGTCAACGAGATGGACCCGGTGACGGTCGCGGGGGCGTTCGCCACGTTCGCGGCGCGCGGCGTGCACTGCCGGCCGCTGGCCATCGTGGAGATCACCGACCGGAGCGGCCGGCGTACGCACGTGCCGCCCTCCTGCGAGCAGGTCTTGGAACGGCCCGTCGCCGACGCCGTCAACTACGTCCTGTCCGGGGTGTTCGACAAGGGCACCATGCAGGGGCAGAGCATCGGCCGCCCGGCCGCCGGCAAGACCGGCACCAACAACGGCTACACCTCGGCCTGGTTCGCCGGGTACACCCCGGACCTGGCGGCGGCCGTGAGCGTGGGGGACATCCGGGGCTCCTACCGCTACCCGCTGCAGGGCGTGCAGATCGGCGACCAGTACTACGGCGCGGTGCAGGGGGCGTCGCTGCCCGGCCCGATCTGGGTGCAGTCGATGGAGCAGGCGCTGACCAACACCGAGCCGAGGGGTTTCCCCGGACCGGACATGGGCCGCTTCGGCGGCGGGTTCACGCCGGGCCTGAAGGAGGCCGAGGCGGCGGAGGAGAAGAAGAAACGGCCCGGCGAGCGGGCCTTCTTCCGGCACCACCGGCGCCTGTTCGAGTGGCTGCTCGGGCAGCGCCCGCGCGACCCGGGGTTCCAGCGGGGTGGGCAGCGCCCGGCCGATCCGGGGTTCCGCAGGGGCGGGCAGCGCCGGCCCGACCCGGGGGTCCGCCGGCCCCGCCACCGCATGTGGTAGGCGGCCGGCGGGGTGCTCAGCCCGCCTTGCCGATGGGCGCGGTGACCGCGCGGGTGAGGGTGATCAGGTTGTCGGGGGCGGTCTCGATCTGGAGCCCGCGCCGGCCGGCCGAGAAGTAGATCGTCTCGAAGTCGAGCGCGGAGGAGTCGACCACGGTCGGAAGCTGCTTGCGCTGGCCGAGCGGGCTGATGCCGCCCACCACGTAGCCGGTCACCCGTTCGACCTTGGCGGCGTCGGCCATGGCGGCCCGCTTGCCGCCCAGCGCCGAGGCCAGGGCCTTGAGGTCGAGCTTGCCCGACACGGGCACGACCGCCACCGCGAGGCCGCTCTCGACCTCGGCCACCAGCGTCTTGAAGATCCTCTCGTACGGCACGCCCAGCGCGTCGGCCGCCTCCTCGCCGTAGGCCTGGGCGCTCGCGTCGTGCTCGTACGGGTGGAGCGTGAAGTCGGCCTTGGCCTTGGTCAGCGCCATGGTGGCCGGAGTGCCGCCGCCCTTGCCCTTGGATTTGCTCACGTTCCCGAGTGTAGCGAATCTACAATGTAAAGGCGCGGCCCGGGGTGTACCCCAGCGCGCGCCGGAACACGTCGATGAACGCGCTCGCCGAGGCCCAGCCGCAGCGATGGGCCACCACGGTCACCGGCAGGCCGTCGGCGAGCAGCAGCAGGGCGTGGTGCAGGCGGAGCTGGGTGCGCCACTGGGGGAAGCTCATGCCGAGCTCGCGGCGGCACAACCGGGCGAGCGTGCGCTCGCTGGTGCCGGTCCGGACGGCGAGCTGGGCCAGCGTACGCCCGTCGGCGGGCTCGTCGTGCAGGATCGCGCAGACGGCGGCCAGTCGCGCGTCCCTGGCGGTGGGCACGTGGAAGGGCTGCTCGGGGGCCCGCCTGAGCCGGTCGAACAGCACGGCGAGCAGCCGTTCGCGCTCGTCGCCGGTGGGGGCGTCGTCGTCGGTGCAGGCGACGATGAGCTCGCGCAGCAGCGGGCCGACGGCGAGCACGGCGGGCCGGTCGAGGATCAGCGGGTTGCCGGTGAGGCCGATCAGGCGCAGGTCGGTGCTGCCGTGGGCGCGGTGTTCGTGCACGGTGCCGGCGGGCACCCAGATCGCGCGGTTGGCGGGGGCGACCCAGGTGCCCGCTTCGGTGGTGACGGAGAGCATGCCGGCGCGGGCGTAGGCGATCTGGTGCGTGTCGTGCCGGTGGGCGTCGATGCCCGTGCCGGGCGCCAGGGGACGGCGGCCGGTCGGCGCCACCGGGGTGTGGCGGATGTTCGGCATAGATTGGCATTTTATCGGAAGCAGGCCAGATTCCGCCGGGAAATCATCGGGAGCGTGAACAGGATCTGGTCGCTGGCGGCGGGGCACGCGTGCGTGGACTTCTATCAGGGGGCGGTGCCGGCGCTGGTGCCGTTCCTGGTGGCCGGGCGGGGGTACGGCTATGTGGCGGTGTCGGGGATCGTACTGGCGGCCACGTTGTCGTCGTCGGTCGTGCAGCCGGTCTTCGGGGTGCTGACCGACCGGTGGCGGATGCCGTGGCTGATCCCGCTGGCCACGGTGGTGGCCGGGACGGGGGTGGCCCTCGCGGGGGTGACGGGCTCGTACGCGCTGACGTGGCTGGCGGCGGCGCTGTCGGGGCTGGGGGTGGCCGCCTACCATCCGGAGTCGGCGCGGCTGGCCAGGATCGCGAGCGAGGGCGGCCACGTGCCGATGAGCTGGTTCTCCCTGGGCGGGACGCTCGGGTTCGCCTCGGCGCCCGTACTGGTGACGCCGCTGCTGTCGGTGTGGGGGCTCGGGGGGGGGCCGCTGCTGGCGGCGCCGGCGGTGCTGGGCGCGGCGCTGACGCTGCCGGCGGTGCGCGTGCTGACCGGCGCGCGTGGCGGGTCGCGGGCGGTCGCGCGGGCCGGCGGCCGTGACGACTGGCCGGGGTTCGCCCGGCTGACGCTGGTGATCGTCTTCCGCTCGGTGGTGTACGTCGGCCTGAGCGCGTTCGTGGCCCTGTACGTCGGCGGCGGCGCGGCGGGCGCGGTGGCGCTGTTCGTGTTGTTCGCGGGCGGCGCGGCGGGCACGGTGCTGGGCGGCCGGCTGGCGGTGCGGTGGGGACGGGTGCCGGCGATGCGCGTGGCCTACGCGGCGGCCGTCCCCGCGGTGGCCGGGGTGGTGCTGGCGCCGGGCCCGCTGGTCTACCTCTTCGTGGCGGCCTCCTCCGTCGCCCTGTACGTCCCGTTCTCGCTGCACGTGACCCTGGGCCAGGACTTCCTGCCGAACCGCGTGGGCACGGCCGGCGGCGTCACCCTGGGGCTGGCGGTGAGCGTCGGCGGTTTGACCAGCCCGCTGGTGGGCGTGATGGCCGAGGCCACCACGCTGCGGACGGCGCTGGCCTGCCTGATCGCCTTCCCGGTGCTGGCCTGGCTGCTGGCGCGCACGCTGCGGGAACCGGCGCTGGAGCCCGCCTAACCGGCGGTGCGCAGGCGGACGACGGCGGAGTTGTCGCGCTGGGCGGGGTCCAGGCGGGTGGAGGTGACGTGCATGGCGACCGGCAGGGCGGCGCCGGCGTGGCGGCCGACGGCGAGCTTGGCGGTGAGGCGTACCGGCCGGCCGGGGTGGATGACGTCGATCGTGCACTCGGCCCGCCGGTCGCCGCGGCGGCAGGAAGCGCCGTTGACGGAGGTCAGGGAGGCGCCGGGCGGAAGTGTGACGGTGACGGGCACCTGGGCGGCGGCCATGAGCCCGTGCATGGTGACGGTCGCGGTCACGGTGGCGGTGCCGCCGCGGCGTACGGGCCCGTCGGGGCCGGTCGCGTCGAGGGACAGGGAGTCGTAGACGCCCTGGGGGTCGGCCTCGTGCACGATCGCGCCGTAGCCCTCCAGGTTGAGCGCGGTGGCGACGGAGTTGCCGTCGGGCTCGCCGTCCTCCTTGCCGGAGGACAACACGCCGACCAGGTCGCTGCTGCCGCGCACGACCCACGGCCCGCCGCTGTGGCCCTTGGCCAGATGGCAGTTGTACGTCTCCATCCGCCCGGTAGGCGCGTCCGTCCCGGCCAGGCGGGCGGCGAGCATGTCGGCTTCGGCGTCCTCCTCGCTGGCCTGCTGGGTACGTCCCAGGCACCACAGCTGGTCGCGGCCGTCGTAGGGGCGGCGGCCGAGTACGCCGGGGTAGCCGGCGGTCGAGATGGTGAAGCGGCCGCCCTCGTTGCGCAGCGGGGTGAAGGCGCCGACGGTGTCCTGGAGCGTCCGGTTCCGGCCGCCGACCTCGACGAGCGCGACGTCGTAGACGGAGTTCCAGTCGCCGCCGGTCCGCCCGGTGTAGGCGTCGGGCTTCCAGGCGCGCCGCCCGCCCCACCTGCCGTACGGTTCGCGCTGCCGCGCGGTGTCGGCGCGGCCGTCGTAGGCGGGGACGAAGGCGAAGTGGGTGTGCCAGCGGCCCTCCCCGGAGCCGTCGGGACTGCTGTAGACGCAGTGGGCGGCGGTGATCACGAGGAGCCGGCTGGCCGAGCGGACGACGGAGGCGGTGCAGGAGTCGTCGCGGCCGGAGCCGTTGACGAAGAACAGCCGTCCGGTGACGCGGCTGCTGTCGTCGGCGGTGTACGGCCGGCGTACCCGCGCGTAGCCGTTGGCGTCGCCTTCGGGGGTGAGCCGTTTGCCGCCCGGTACGCTGCGCCGTTCGGCGGCGGCCCCGCCCCCGGTTGCGCTGAGGGGCAGGTCGACGGCCTTGGCCTTGGCCTGTTTGCCGGGTGTCCAGTAGCGGGCGGAGCGGCCGGGGCGCATGAGCGGTGAGGACGCGGCGCCGGCGTTCTGGCTGGGGGTCCGGGCGTGGGCCTTGAGGGGCGGCGGTTCGGCGGCGGCGGGTGTGGTGGCGAGCGAGAGGGCGGCCAGCGCGGCCAGCGTGGTGACCAGAGTCTTCGACACGATGTCCCCTTGAACGGTCGCAAGCAATTCCGATCACTGTAAGTCACGAATTGATCGCTTAGAGTGCTGAAACGGGACGTGTCGCGCCTTCGGGGGGCGTGGGTGCGGCTGGGGCGCCTCCGGTCAGGAGGTCAGCCGACGGCGGCGTCGCCGGGGGAGCCTCCGGGGGGCAGGAACTCGGCGGTGCCGGCGTCGTGCGGCTCGCGGTCGGGGCGCAGGCCGCGCCAGGAGGGGTGGCGCAGGCGGTTGTCGCCGGTCACCTCGGCGTACTGGACCTCGCCGACCACCCGGGGCTCGACCCAGTGGGCGTGACGGGAGTGCTCGCGCGGCACGGGCTCGTCGAAGGGCGGGCCGGGGCGTTCCAGAGGGGCGAGGAGGTCGTGGAGGTCGCGCAGCATCTGCTGGGTGAAGCCGGTGCCGACGTGCCCGACGTAGAGCAGGCGGCCGTGCCGGTCGTAGGCGCCGAGCAGCAGCGAGCCGATCATGCCGGACCGCCGTCCGCCGCCGGGTTGCCAGCCGCCGATCACGACCTCGGCGGCGCTGACGTTCTTGATCTTGGTCCATTCGCCGCTGCGCCGCCCCGGCCGGTACGGGGACCCGAGCCGCTTGCACACGATCCCTTCGAGCCCGAGCTGCCGGGAGGAGTCGAAGGCGCGGTCGGCGTGGTCGGAGAACCAGACCGGCACCTCCCAGCGGAAGCCGGGCCGCAGGGTGTTCTCCAGCAGCTCGCGGCGTTCGCTGTAGGGGCGGCCGATCACGCTGTCGTCGTCGAGGTGCAGGATGTCGAAGGCCATGAACGTCACCGGCACGGCCCGGGTCAGCTCGGCCACGGAGGCGGGGTTGCGCTGGTGCATCCGGGGTTGCAGCGCGGCGAAGCTGGGCCGTCCGGTCTCGTCGAAGGCGACGATCTCGCCGTCGATCACGGCCGCCCGCCTGCCCGTCGAACCGGCCATGAGCTGCAGTTCGGGGTAGGCGGCGGTGATGTCCTTGTTGTTGCGGGACATCAGGCGCACCGACCCGCCTTCGACGTAGGCGAGGGCGCGGACGCCGTCCCACTTCATCTCCACGGCCCAGCCGGCGCCCTGAACGGAGGTCAGGGTGCCCAGCTGGGCCATCATCGGCGCGTAGGCCGGCAGCCGCACCATGGACCATGCCGTACCCCGGGCCTCTGATCGACAGTGGCGGACCGGGGTCTACAAATGGTCAAGTGGGGTGTCTTCTACCAGTTCAGCGAGATCTACGCCGTGTTCGCCCAGTTCGGAGACGGTCGTGCAGTAGCCGCGCAGGTACCTGCGGCCGTTGACGCGGTGTGAGACGCGCAGCAGCGGACGATCATCGAGGATGATCGCCTCCACCAGGATGCCGCCCGGGCCTCGCCACTGTCCCATGCCGCCAGGGTAGGCGAACGGACATAATGGACAGGTAATACGAAAGGCGTGAGGGTGTGGCCGCTGCCGCGCCGAGCAGGGCAAACCAGGGCAAGGTTAATTTGAACTCGCCCAGAGTTTTTCTTGCCTCAAGGTGTTAGACACCAGCCGGGCAGGGCAGAAGGGGGCCACAAGCCATTCCCCTGCTGTGGCCGCGCCCCCGTGGCGGCCACGGCGTCCTGCCCCGGCTTGGCCCGGTCCGGGGCTCGGGCGGCCGCGAGGCGGTGTCGGCGAACGCCGTGCTCGCGGCCGCCCGCTAACGTTCTTGGACTCCGTCCCGTGCGGGTCCCGTAGGTGTGTCCCGCATGGTGGACAGAACCGGATCCGCGGTCCGGACTCCGTAGACTGTCAGGGTGATTTCCCGTATTGACATGCGCGGTTCCCTTCCGGAGGACCTGCGCGACGTGCTGCCCCGCGCCGAGCTCGACGTCGAGGCCGCCCTGGAGAAGGTGCGGCCCATCTGCGACGACGTGCGCCATCGCGGGGCGGCGGCCGTACGGGAGCTGACCGCCAGGTTCGACGGCGTCGAGATCGCCTCCGCCCGTGTCCCCACCGCGGAGATCCGGCGGGCGCTCGACGAGCTCGACCCCCGGGTCAGGGCCGCGCTGGAGGAGTCGATCAGGCGGGCCCGGCTGGTCCACCGCGACCAGCGCCGCTCCGACGTCACCACGCAGGTCGTACCCGGCGGCACGGTGACCGAGCGCTGGGTGCCGGTCGACCGCGTGGGCCTCTACGTGCCCGGCGGCCGGGCCGTCTACCCCTCCAGCGTGGTCATGAACGTCGTACCGGCGCAGGAGGCGGGCGTCGCCTCGCTGGCGGTGACGAGCCCGGCGCAGAAGGAGTTCGGGGGGCTGCCCCACCCGACCATCCTGGCCGCGTGCGCGCTGCTCGGCGTCGACGAGGTCTACTCCGTGGGCGGCGCGCAGGCCGTGGCCATGTTCGCCTACGGCACCGAGGAGTGCCCGCCCGCGACCATGGTGACCGGCCCCGGCAACATCTGGGTCGCCGCCGCCAAGCGCCTGCTCAAGGGCCGCATCGGCATCGACTCCGAGGCCGGTCCGACCGAGATCGCCATCCTGGCCGACGAGACCGCCGACCCGGTGCACGTCGCCGCCGACCTGATCAGCCAGGCCGAGCACGACACGATCGCCGCCGCCGTCCTGGTCACCACCAGCCCCGAGCTGGCCGAGGCGGTCGAGAAGGAGCTGCCGGGCCAGGTCTCGGCCACCCGCCACTCCGAGCGCATCACCGAGGCGCTGGGCGGCCGGCAGTCGGGCATCGTGCTGGTCTCCTCGATCGAGGACGGCATCAAGGTCGTCGACGCCTACGCCGCCGAGCACCTGGAGATCCACACCGCCGGCGCGGCCGAGGTCGCGGCCCGGATCCGCAACGCCGGAGCGATCTTCGTCGGCACGTACGCGCCGGTGTCGCTCGGCGACTACCTCGCCGGGTCCAACCACGTGCTGCCCACGGGTGGCTGCGCCTGCCACTCCAGCGGCCTGTCGGTGCAGTCGTTCCTGCGCGGCATCCACGTCGTCGACTACACCCGCGAGGCCCTGGCCCAGGCGGCCGCCCACGTCTCGGTGCTGGCCGACGCCGAAGACCTGCCGGCGCACGGCGCCGCCGTCCGCGCCCGCTTCGACTGGCGAGTCCCCACGGAGACAGAGTGAAACCCGCTGTGAATTCCGCTGCGAGTCCCGGCGTGAGCCCCGCCGCTGTGACGCTCGACGACCTGCCGATCCGCGACGACCTGCGGGGCCGTTCGCCCTACGGCGCGCCCCAGATCGACGTGCCGGTCCGGCTCAACACCAACGAGAACCCCTACCCGCCCTCGCCCGCGCTGGTCGCCGACCTGGCCGAGGCCGTCGGCGTGAACGCGGCCGAGCTCAACCGCTACCCCGACAGGGACGCCACCGAGCTGCGCGCCGGTCTGGCCGCCTACCTCGGCCACGGGCTGACCACCGAGCAGGTGTGGGCGGCCAACGGCTCCAACGAGGTGCTCCAGCAGATCCTTCAGGCGTTCGGCGGCCACGGGCGCACCGCGATCGGGTTCGAGCCGTCGTACTCGATGCACCCGATCATCACCACCGGCACCAGCACCGAGTGGATCGGCGCGGCCCGCGAGGACGACTTCTCGCTCGACCCGGGCAAGGCCGTCGCGGCGATCGAGGAGCACCGCCCCGACATCGTCTTCCTTGCCTCGCCCAACAACCCGACGGGCACCGCGCAGCCGTTGTCGACGATCGAGGCCGTGCTCGCCGCCGCGCCGGGCGTGGTCGTGGTCGACGAGGCCTACGCCGAGTTCGCCCGCGAGGGCACCCCGTCGGCGCTCACGCTGCTGCCGCGCCACCCCAGGCTGATCGTCACCCGGACGATGTCCAAGGCGTTCGCCATGGCGGGCACCCGGCTCGGCTACCTGGCCGCGCACCCGGCCGTGGTGCAGGCGCTGCTGCTGGTGCGGCTGCCGTACCATCTGTCGACGCTCACCCAGACGGCGGCGCTGGTGGCGCTGCGGCACCGCGACGAACTGCTCGGCACGGTCGACGCGCTGCGCCGCGAGCGCGACGCGACGGTGGCGTGGCTGCGCGGCAAGGGGCTCGACGTGGCCGACTCCGACGCCAACTTCGTGCTGTTCGGGCGTTTCCCCGACCGGCGGAAGGTGTGGGAGGGGCTGCTGGCGCACGGCGTGCTCATCCGCGAGGTGGGCCCGCCAGAATGGCTGCGTGTGTCGATCGGCACCGGCGAGGAGATGGCGGCCTTCCGCGCCGCGATGGAGGAGGTTCTGTGAGTCGCGTAGGGCGCGTGGAGCGGGCAACGAAGGAGACCTCGGTCCTGGTCGAGGTCGGCCTCGACGGCACCGGCCTGGTCGACGTCTCGACCGGGGTGGGCTTCTTCGACCACATGCTGGCCCAGCTCGGCAAGCACGGTCTGTTCGACCTGACCGTCAAGACCGAGGGTGACCTGCACATCGACTCCCACCACACGATCGAGGACACCGCGCTGGCGCTGGGCGCGGCCTTCCGCCAGGCGCTGGGCGACAAGTCGGGCATCCGGCGGTTCGGCAGCGCGTCGTGCCCGCTGGACGAGTCGCTGGCCCAGGTCACGGTCGACCTGTCCGGGCGGCCCTACCTCGTGCACACCGAGCCCGAGGGCATGGCCCCGATGATCGGCCCCGACTACGACACGACGATGACCCGGCACATCCTGGAGTCGCTGGTCGCCCAGGCGGCCATCTGCCTGCACGTCCACGTGCCGTACGGGCGCAACGCTCACCACATCGTCGAGTCCCAGTTCAAGGCGCTGGCCAGGGCGCTGCGCGAGGCGTCCGAGCTCGACCCGCGCGCCTCGGGCGTGCCGAGCACCAAGGGCGTGCTATGACCGACAACCTTCTCGCCGGCGTGATGGTGTTCATCGGGCTGTTCCTCGGCGGAGGCGTGTTCTCGCTGGCCAAGCAGGGGCTCAAGGTGGGCGCCGCGATCTGCGGGCTCGGCGCGGTGATGGCGATCACGGCGGGGGTGTTGTGGTGGTGAGCAGGAAGGTCGTGGTGCTCGACTACGGTTCGGGCAACCTGCGCTCGGCCGAGCGGGCGCTGGCCAGGGTGGGCGCGGACGTCACCGTGACCGCCGACTTCGACGTGGCGCTGGAGGCCGAGGGCCTGGTCGTGCCGGGGGTCGGGGCGTTCGCGGCGTGCATGGCCGGGCTCAGGGCCGTACGCGGCGAGCAGGTCATCGGCCGCCGCCTGGCCGGTGGGCGTCCGGTGCTGGGCATCTGCGTCGGCATGCAGATCCTGTTCGCCAGGGGCGTCGAGCACGGCGTCGAGACCGAGGGCTGCGGCGAGTGGCCTGGCACGGTCGAGCGGCTGGAGGCGCCCGTGCTGCCGCACATGGGGTGGAACACGGTCAAGGCGCCCGGTGACAGCGTGTTGTTCGCCGGCCTCGACGCGGCCACCCGTTTCTACTTCGTGCACTCCTACGGCGTGCGCGAGTGGGAGCTCCACCCCGCCGACGAGGGCTTCGGCGAGCCCGTCGTGACGTGGGCCGAGCACGGCGTGCCGTTCGTGGCCGCCGCCGAGAACGGCCCGCTCATGGCCACCCAGTTCCACCCCGAGAAGTCCGGCGACGCGGGAGCCGCGCTGCTGGGAAACTGGCTGCAGACCCTGTGAGCAAGGAGCGTTCGCGCCGGCGGGCCGGGCGGGAGGCCGAGCGGGCGCGCGCGATCCGGCTCAACGAGGAGCGGCAGGCGCGCCGGGCCCGGCGCCGCGCGTTCGCCGCCCGCCTGGTCCCGCGCCCGGTCAGGTTCGCCCGGCAGGGCGGCCTGATCGCCCGCCGCCGCCGCGCGCAGAACGTCGTGGTGGCGCTCGGCTTCCTGATCGTGCAGGCGATCGCGTGGCTCGTGTGGGGCTCGCCGGCGCTGAGCCTCGCCGTGTTCGTCTTCTCCCTGCTGCTCGCACCCGTTGTCGTGACTCTCGCTTTCGACCGGAGGACCTGAATGTCGCTCGTATTGCTTCCCGCCGTTGACGTGGCCGATGGCCAGGCCGTACGCCTCGTCCAGGGGGAGGCCGGGACCGAGACCGGCTTCGGCGAGCCGCTCGCCGCGGCGCTGGCCTGGCAGGCGGCGGGCGCCGAGTGGATCCATCTGGTCGACCTCGACGCCGCGTTCGGCAGGGGCTCCAACAAGGAGCTGATCAGCGAGGTGATCGGCAAGCTCGACGTCAACGTGGAGCTGTCCGGCGGCATCCGCGACGACGAGTCCCTGGCCGCCGCCCTGGCCACGGGCTGCCGCCGGGTCAACATCGGCACCGCCGCGCTGGAGAAGCCCGACTGGTGCCGCCGGATCATCGCCGAGCACGGCGACCGGATCGCGGTCGGCCTCGACGTACGCGGCACCACCCTGGCCGCGCGCGGCTGGACCGAGGAGGGCGGCGACCTGTGGGAGGTGCTCGACCGCCTGGAGGCCGACGGCTGCCCCCGCTACGTCGTCACCGACGTCACCAAGGACGGCATGCTGCAGGGACCCAACCTCGACCTCTACCGCCGGATCTGCGCGCGCACCGACAAACCCGTGATCGCCAGTGGCGGAGTGTCCAGTCTTGATGACCTGGTGTCACTGGCTTCTCTCGTCCCGGACGGAGTGGAGGGAGCCATCGTGGGCAGAGCCCTGTACGCTCACGCGTTCACTCTGGAGAACGCGCTGGCCGCGGTACGCGTTTAGGTTCGCCGGGAGGGGGCGGAATGAGCGTAAGCATGGAAAGCACCGGTCCGAGGGTGTTTTCGGGCGGCGTCTGGGAGGAGAAGTACGGCTACGCGCGCGCCGTGGTCGTGGGAGAGCGCGTGATCGTGTCCGGGTGCACGGCCACGATCGACGGCGAGGTACGCCACATCGGCGACGCCTACCGTCAGGGCCTCACCGCGATCGACATCGCGCTCGACGCGGTCGAGATCGGCGGCCTGACCCGCGAGGACGTCGTGATGGTCCGCTACTACGTGGTGGAGCAGCGCCACTTCGACCTCGTCGGCCGGGCCATCTACGAGGTCTTCGGGCACGTGCGGCCCGCCTGCACAGGAGTGAGGGTCGCCGGGCTGGTCGACCCTCGAATGCTGGTCGAGATCGAAATCGAGGCACTACGAGCATGACCGTGGCGGTAAGAGTGATCCCCTGTCTCGACGTGGACGCCGGGCGGGTGGTCAAGGGCGTCAACTTCGAGAACATGCGCGACGCGGGAGATCCGGTCGAGCTGGCCAGGCGCTACGACGAGGAGGGCGCCGACGAGCTGACCTTCCTCGACATCACCGCCTCCTCGGGCGAGCGGGAGACCATGCTCGACGTGGTGCGCCGCACCGCCGAGCAGGTGTTCATCCCGCTCACCGTGGGCGGGGGCGTGCGCGTGGTCGACGACATCAACCGGCTGCTGCGGGCCGGGGCCGACAAGGTGTCACTGAACACCGCGGCCATCGCCCGGCCCGAGCTGCTGACCGAGGCGTCGCGGCGGTTCGGCGCGCAGTGCGTCGTGTTGTCGGTCGACGCCCGCCGGGCGCCCGGCATGCCCAGCGGGTTCGAGGTGACCACCCACGGCGGCCGGCGTGGCACCGGGATCGACGCCGTGGAGTGGTCGGCGCGCGGCGAGGAGCTGGGCGTGGGCGAGATCCTGCTCAACTCGATGGACGGCGACGGCACCCTCGACGGCTACGACCTGGAGCTGCTGCACGCGGTGCGCGCGGCGGTGCGGGTGCCGGTGATCGCCAGCGGCGGCGCCGGCCGCCTGGAGGACTTCCCGCCGGCCATCGCGGCCGGGGCGGACGCCGTGCTGGCGGCCAGCGTGTTCCACTTCGGCACCCTGAAGATCGGCGACGTCAAGGAGACCCTGCGAATGGCGGGCTACCCGGTCCGCTGAGGCCGCCCGCCGGTCCCGTCCGCGCGGACCGGCGGCCGGTCAGAACACCCGCATGTGGTGGAAGAGCTCGTAGGAGGCGTCCTGGGCGGCGAACGCGGCCGCCTCCGAACGCTTGACCGCCAGGTACGCGCTGCGGCGCAGCGGCCCGAGCGCCTCCATGAGCAGTTCGTCGTCCTCCAGCGCGTCGAGCGCCTCCTCCAGCGAGGCGGGCAGGCGCTGGTAGCGGTCCGGCCGGGTGTCGGGGTCGACCTCGACGGCCTCGCCCGGGTCGAGCTTGCGCCGGATGCCGTCGAGCCCGGCGTGGATGACCGCCCCGAGCGACAGGTACGGGTTGGCCGAGGAGTCTGACGGTTTCAGCTCCAGGTTCGGCTCGCCGCTCTCGCCCAGGGGTGAGCACACCCGGACGGCCGCCTCCCGGTTGTCGGGGCCGTAGACCGCGTACGCGCTGGACCACATGCGGGGCGCGAGCCGGCGGAAGCTGTTGACGCTGCCGCAGGTCAGGGCGGTGAGGGCGGGCAGGTGGGCGATCAGGCCGCCGATGAAGTGCGTACGCGCCTCGCCGTCCTCGGCGAACAGGTTCTGGTTGTCGCGCCACAGTGACAGGTGCAGGTGGGCGCCGTTGCCGGCCTGGTCGGCCAGGGGTTTGGGGGCCAGCGAGGCCCACATCGCCATGCGCATGGCCACGCCGCGCACGGTCTCGCGGTAGAGCACGTGGTTGTCGGCGGCGCGCAGCGCGGGCGCGTGGCGTACCGACAACTCCTGCTGGCCGGGGCCGAGCTCGGGGTGGTAGTGCTCGACGTGCAGCCCCTGGGTCTCCATCGCGCGCATGAGCTTGATCGTGTAGTCGTGCGCGGTGTCGAAGCCCGTGTTGGCATAACAAAGAGAGTCGTCGAGCGGCACCAGCCGGTCGGGGCCGCCGCCGGGGTCGGGCAGGCGCCGGCCGAGCGTGAACTCGGGCTCGAACGCGGCCTCGATCCGGTAGCCGTCGCCGGCCAGCTCGGTCACGGCGTCCTTGAGGAACGTCCGCGCGCAGGCTTCCCACGGCGACCCGTCGGGCCGGCGCAGGTCCGACAACATCGCGGCGGCACCCGGCGCATGCGGCAGCAGAACGAACGTCGCCGGGTCGGGGACGATGCGTACCTCGCCCACCGGACCCAGGTGCTCGACCTCCTGAAGCTGGTCGAGCATGTTCATCGCCATCATGGCCACCGTGTGCCCGATGCCCGAGCCGAGCCGTTCGGCCAGCCGGGACCGGGACGCCGCCTTGCCACGGACCACGCCGCCGTGGTCGGCGTACAGGAAACGAATCAGCTCGACGCCCTCGAGCTCCGCCCGTTCCAGGACGCGCCTGGCGTGCGGATCGAGCTGATTGATCTTGGTGCCGCTGGGGCGATCTCTCATCCTGCCTGCGTAACACGATCTGTCAGCGCGGGGAAGCACCTAACGCCGACAGAACGCAGCCATCAGGTCAGAACATTTGTGAAGAAGACCGCCAATTGGTTGGCTCCTTGGACAATTCCGTCAAACACGCCGTTGACCGCGGCCGCCGCCTGGGCCGGCCGGGTGAACAGGTAGAAGACCACGAACGCCACCAGAACGTACGTAGCCACCTTCTTGACCTGCATGGGGGGCCTCCTGCAGTCCATTCCCAGCCGTATATACCCGGATCTGGGCGATCACGGTCATCTTCTGTGAAGATGTCCAAGATCCTAACCGGGGGGCTTCTTTCCTGTGCCATCGTACGGGCTGAAGGTTTAAGACGAGAGGTTTCTGGGCCGAGGGGTTCGGTCAGAATCCGAGCCGCGCTCCGGCCGCCTGGGACACGGCGGCGTCGTCACCGGTCAGCTCCACCCTGGCGTGCGCCTGCCGGCCGAAGCAGAACAGCAGCAGCTCCGAGGCGGGGCCGCTCACCTGCACCTTCGCGCCGTCCTTGGCGCCGCCGAGAGCCACCCCGCCGCCGGTGCGGCGCAGCACCAGCCGGACCGGTGAGCGGCGCAGCATGAGCCGGGCGCCGGTCGCGACCCGCTTCCAGATGAGCCGGTCGAGCTCGGCCGGCAGCTCGCGCGGCTCCCACCCGGGCTGGGCCCGGCGTACGTCCTCGTGGTGGACGAAGAACTCCAGCGTGTTGACCGCCTCGTCGAGGAAGGGCAGCAGCCCGTAGACGCCGCCCGGCCGGCGTACGACGCCGACCAGCTCGGGGTAGGGGTGCCTGGCCTTCAGGCCGTTCTGGACCGAGGCCGTGTAACCCGCCAGCGCGCCGATCGCGATGCCGCCCATGGCGTCCGGCCGGCGCTCGCGCAGCACGAGGTGGGCGGCCAGGTCGTAGGTGGTCCACCCCGCGCACAGCGTGGGCGCGTCGGGGCCGAGCCGGTCGAACAGGTCGCAGAGCGCGGAACGTTCGCCACGAGCGAGAGTCACGTGACCAAGCCTACCTGTGGGAATAAGGAGCTGATCAGACGTGATAGGGACATAGGTAGAAATTTCGACGTTTGAAGGGACAAACACCGAGTGGCGAGCAAGGTCACCTCGGCCGTCATGCGTCAAGGGCTGCGTGTCCTTGGGGTGGCCATTCGCACGGAGAGAGCCGTGTTCGCGATGGCCGCGCTGGCCAGCGCGGTCTACGGCGGCATGACCGTCGCCTCGGCCTGGGCACTGGGCTGGGCGACGCAGAACGTGGTGCTGCCCGCCTTCGACCGGGGCCAGACCGCCGCCGGCGCCCTGTGGACCGCGGCACTGCTGATCATCGGCACCGCGCTGCTGAAGGCGATCGGCGTGGCCGGACGGCGCATCCTGGCCGGTGTCGTGCAGTACCGCATGCAGGCCAGGTCACGCAGGGACGTGACCAAGCAGTACCTGCGCCTGCCGCTGTCGTGGCACCACCGGCACCCGACCGGCCAGCTCCTGTCGAACGCCAGCGCCGACGCCGAGGCCGCCTGGGCGCCCCTCGCGCCGCTGCCGATGGCCGTCGGCGTGCTGGTCATGTTGTTCACCGCGGCCGTCGCGATGGTGTTCACCGACCTCGTGCTCGCGCTGGTGGGCTTCCTGATCTTCCCGGCCATCGCCGTGCTGAACCTGATCTACCAGCGCCGCCTCAGCCCGCTCGCCACCCGCGCCCAGCAACTGCGCGCCGAGGTCAGCGAGATCGCCCACGAGAGCTTCGACGGCGCCCTGGTCATCAAGACCCTCGGACGTGAGGAGCTGGAGACCGACCGCTTCCGCCGCCGCGCCCACGAGCTGCGCGACGCCAACATCGCCGTCGGCCGCGTGCGCGGGCTGTTCGACCCCATGCTGGAGGCGCTGCCCACGATCGGCGTGCTCCTCGTGCTCGCGGTCGGCGCGCTGCGCCTGTCCACGGGCGCGATCGACTCCGGCGACCTGGTGCAGGTCGCCTACCTGTTCACGCTGCTGGCCTTCCCGATCAGGGCGCTCGGCTGGGTGCTGGCCGAGCTGCCGCGCAGCGTCGTCGGCTGGCAGCGGGTGCAGGCCGTGCTCGACGCCGAGGGCTCCATGGAGTACGGCGACTCCTCCGTGACGTCGTCCGGCCCCGCCGAGCTGAAGGTGGCCGGCGTGTCGTACGCGTACGGCGAGGCCGAGGTGCTGCACGACGTCACCTTCGACGTGCCGCAGGGCCGTACCGTGGCGCTCGTGGGGCCGACCGGGTCGGGCAAGTCGACCCTGGTGCAGCTTCTCGTCCGGCTCGTCGACCCGGCCGCCGGACAGGTGCTGCTCGACGGCGTGGACGTACGCGACCTGCCCTACGGCGCCATCGCCGACTCCGCATCGCTGGTGCCGCAGCAGACGTTCCTGTTCGACGACACCGTACGCGGCAACATCGCGCTCGGCCTGGACACCGGCGACGAGGACGTGTGGGCGGCGCTGCGCCTGGCCCAGGCCGACGGCTTCGTCGGCCGCCTCGGCGACGGGCTCGACACCCGCGTCGGCGAGCGCGGCGCGTCGCTGTCCGGCGGCCAGCGCCAGCGCCTGGCCCTGGCCCGCGCGGTGGTCCGCCGCCCGCGCCTGCTCATCCTCGACGACGCCACCTCCAGCGTCGACCCCCAGGTCGAGGCCAAGATCCTGCACGGGCTCCGCGACACCGCCGAAGCCTCCACCGTCGTGGTCGTCGCCTACCGGATGGCCACCATCGCCCTGGCCGACGAGGTGGTCTACCTGGACCACGGCCGCGTCGTGGACCGCGGGACCCACGAGCAACTGCTCGTACGCTGCCTCGGCTACCGCAACCTGGTGACCGCCTACGAGCGCGAGGAGGCCGAGCGGGCCGCCATCGACCTGTCGCTGGCCGAGGACGCCGAAGAGGAAGAGGAAGAGGTCAGCGCATGAGCGAGGCGCTCCAGGGCAACGTCGAGCGGTCCGCGCTGGCCACCATCTGGCACGGCCTGTCGCTCACCCCCGAGTTCCGCAAGGGCCTGGCCGGCACGCTGGCGCTGGCCGTCGTCGCGACCGTCGGCAAGATCATCGTCCCGATCGCGGTGCAGCAGACGATCGACACCGGCATCAAGGGCGGCACGCCCGACCTGCCGTACATCACCCGGGCTGTCCTGGTGTGCGCCGCGGCCGTGGTGCTGACCGCGCTGGCCGGCTACATCATGAACGTGCGCCTGTACAAGGCCACCGAGTCCTCGCTGGCCAGCCTGCGCGTACGCGGCTTCCGGCACGTGCACGACCTGTCGGTGCTCACCCAGAACAGCGAGCGCCGCGGCGCGCTGGTCTCGCGCGTCACCAACGACATCGACCAGATCAGCACGTTCATGCAGTGGGGCGGGCTGATGATCATCGTGGCGTTCGGCCAGCTCTTCGTGGCCAGCGTGCTCATGCTGGTCTACTCCTGGCAGCTCACGCTGCTGGTGTGGGTCTGCTTCGTCCCGCTGGTGATCGCGTTGCCGCGGTTCCAGCGGTTGTTGTCGCGGGCGTACACGACCGTGCGTGAGCGGACCGGCGACATGCTCGCCGCGGTCAGCGAGTCCGTCGTCGGCGCCGCCGTCATCCGGGCCTACGCCTCCGAGCGGCGCACCGCCGAGCGCATCGACAAGGCCGTGGACGCCAACAGGACCGCCCAGATCAAGGCGCAGACCATCGTCGGCTTCGTCTTCCCGCTGACCGAGATCGTGGCCGCGCTGGCCATCGCCGGGATCGTCCTGCTCGGGGTCCGGCTCGGCGTGTCCGGCGACATCACGGCGGGCAAGCTGGTGGCCTTCCTCTTCCTGGTCACGCTGTTCGTCTCGCCCCTGCAGACCGCCACCGAGGTGCTGAACGAGGCCCAGAACGCGGTGGCCGGCTACCGCCGCATCCTGGGCGTCCTGGACACCCCGCCGGACGTCGCCGACCCCGGCGAGAAGGGCGTACGGCTGCCCCGGGGCCCGATCTCGGTGGCGTTCGAGGGCGTGCACTTCTCCTACCCGGGCGGTCCGCCGGTCCTGCGCGAGATCGCGCTGGAGATCCCGCCGCGCTCGCGCATCGCCGTCGTGGGTGAGACCGGGTCGGGCAAGACCACGTTCGCCAAGCTCCTGACCCGCCTCATGGACCCGGTCGGGGGGCGCGTCACCGTGGACGGCCACGACCTGCGCGACGTGCGCTTCTCCTCCCTGCGCGAACGCATCGTCATGGTCCCGCAGGACGGCTTCCTGTTCGACGGCACCCTGGAGGACAACGTCCGGTACGGCAGGCCGGCGGCGACCCGCGAGGCGATCGAGCTGGCGCTGACCGAGCTGGGCCTGGCCGACTGGGTCGAGGGCCTGCCCGCGGGCCTGGACACGCCCGTCGGCCAGCGCGGCGAGTCGCTGTCGGCGGGGGAGCGCCAGCTCGTCGCCCTGGCCCGCGCCTACCTCGCCGACCCCGACCTGCTGCTGCTGGACGAGGCCACCTCGGCCGTCGACCCGGCCACCGAGGTACGCCTGGCCCGCGCCCTGGAAGGCGTCACCAGGGGGCGTACCGCAATCTCGATCGCCCACCGGCTCTCGACCGCCGAGAACGCCGACGAGGTGCTGGTGTTCGACGCCGGCCGCCTGGTGCAGTTCGGCCCGCACGCCGACCTGGTCACCCAGCCGGGCGTGTACGCCGACCTGCACGCCTCCTGGGTCTCGGCGGCGCACTCGTAGGCGTACTCCTAGGCGCGGTCCTGGTCGAGGGCGGCGGCGAACGTCACGCTCGTGCCCCCGGGCCCGGACACGATCGTGATGTGGTCGCACAACATCCGGGTCAGCCACAGCCCCCGCCCGCGGAACTCGAACCCCGCGGGCGGGCGCGCGCCGCTCATCCAGCCGGGCGGCAGCCCCGGGCCCTCGTCGGTGACCTCGCACCACAGGCGCCCGTCGCGCGACCACAGCCGCAGCCGCCCGTGCCCGCCGCCGTGCAGGACCGCGTTGGTGGTGACCTCGTTGACCGCCAGCACGAAGTCCTCCAGCCGCCGCCCGCTCAGCCCCTCGTAGGCGGCCTGCTCGGCCACGGCCCTGCGCAGGCACGTGATGCGCCCGCGGGCGAAGGTCGCCCGGAGCACCTGCCTACGCATCGCCCACCCGGCGGACGACCACGAACTCGTCGGCCCTGACGAGCCGCAGCACCCGGGCCACCGGCTCGGCGCAGACGACCGAGGTGGACCCGTACGGCCTGGCCGCGGCCGTGAACGTCAGCAGCTGGGCCGAGCCGGCGTCGATGAAGCCGAGCTGGGAGGCGTCGATCACGACCTGCCCCGGCTCCTTCTCCAGCCGCGCCAGCACCGAGGCGAACGCCGGCCTGTTGGTGAGGTCGAGGTCGCCCCACACCCGTAGCCCCGGCGGCGAGGAGGTGTTGGCGAAGCGCATCAGGGCCTGCTCGGGGGCGATGGGATGGACCGCGGTGGCCCGCTCGATGGCGTCGAGGGGGAACAGGCCGCGGTCGTACTGGCACACCGCGGCCAGCCAGCGTTCGCCGAACAGCTCGTTGGCCGCCGCCTCGAAGGCCGCCTGGGCCCGCGCGTCGCGCGCTCCCCATGAGGCGTCGATCAGGGCGTACACGACGGCCTGGCCGTGCCGGCGGGCCCGGTGGTGGGCGTCGGCCAGGCCGTGCAGCACGCGGTCCGGATCGAGGGCGCCGCCGGTGAGGTGGGCGTCGGCGCAGGCCAGGATCTCCACCTGGCCGGCCGCCTCGGCGTCGTCGAACCCGGGGACGAGCGGCGCCAGCCAGCCGCGGGTGCGCTCCGGGGTCTCCGCATGGGTGATGATCAGGACCTTGGTCCGGCGGCGCAGGCCGTTGAGCGTGAACAGCCTGGTGGCCGCCATGCGCTGCCGGTCTCCGTCGAACGGCAGGCAGACGTGGTCCCCCAGATCGGGATCGAGGACCGAGCCCGCGACGTGCACCACGATGGTGTCCTCCCTCGTACGCGCCGCCTCGAAATTACCGTGATGCCCGTGATCACGTAGCGCGTTCTCCGCAAAACACACCGTGACGCGATGCTGCGAGGTGTACCTTTTCGGCGGGGCCGCCCAGTGGAGGGGTTATGAGGAGCATGGGCGTGGAAGTTCTGGAGATGACGCACAGCCGGCACGGGGAGCTCGTGGTGGTCACCCTCGCGGGCGAGGTCGACGTCGACAACGTCTCCCGGGTCAGGAAATGCCTCGACGAGGCGGTGGAGGCGCACGGTCCGCGGCTGGTGGTCGACCTGACCGGGCTGACCTTCATCGACACCACGGGGCTCGGGGTCCTGGTGCGGCAGCTCGCCGCGTTGCGCGACAGGAACGGCACGATGGCGCTGGTGGCCTCCGACGGGCAGGTGCTGCGCCGGTTGCGCAGGACCAACCTCGCCGCCCTGTTCCCCATCCACGAGACCCTCTCGCAGGCCCTGGCACAGCCGGGGGCGGGAGCACGGGGGCGGGCTGGTTGAATGGCAACATGTCCCTCGACCCCGAGATCGCCGCGCGGCTGAAGCGCAATGCAGAAGGCCTCGTGCCCGCCATCGCCCAGCAGCACGACACCGGCGAGGTGCTCATGATGGCCTGGATGAACGACGAGGCGCTGCACCGCACGCTCACCACCGGCCGCGCCACCTACTGGTCGCGCAGCCGTGAGGAGTTCTGGGTCAAGGGCGACACCTCCGGTCACGTGCAGCACGTCAAGAGCGTGGCGCTCGACTGCGACGGCGACACCATCCTGCTCAAGGTCGACCAGGTCGGCGCCGCGTGCCACACCGGCGACCGCACCTGCTTCGACGCCGGTCTGCTGGGTTAGGGCGCGACATGGTCTCCGGCAAGGGGCGGCGCGAGCTGTGGGGCTGGCTGGCGCTGACCGTCGTGGGAAGCTGCCTGGTGCTGCTGGCGGCGGGGCAGATCTGGGTGCGGGTGCTCGGCGCGCAGGCCGCCGACGCGGTCGCGCCCACCGGCGGTGAGCTGGGGCCCGTACTGACGCCGCTGGCGCTGGCGGGGCTGGCGGGCGCGGTGGCCGTGCTGGCCACCAAGGGCGTCGGGCGGCGGGTCGTCGGCGTGCTGGTCGCGCTGTGCGGCGCGGGCGCGGCGGGCGGCACGTGGGCGGCGCTGTCCTCGGCCAACGTCACCGGATGGCTGCGCGAGCGCAACGCGCTGCGCGCGGTGGCCGGCCTGCCCTGGGAGCCGGTGCCGGCCTGGCCGGTCGTGGCCGGGCTCGGCGGGCTCCTGCTCCTGGCCGGCGGCGTGCTGGCGGCGCTGCGCGGCGGCAGGTGGGCGGGCATGTCGGCGCGCTACGAGAGGGCGGGCGACAGGGCCGGCGCGATGGCGGGCGCGAGGGCGGGCGGGGCCGCGGCCCCGGCGCGCAAGGGGCATGAGGACCGCGAGCTGTGGGACGCGCTCGACCGCGGCGACGACCCCACGGAGTCCCCGGATCGCCCCTGAGGGCGGTAGTCACGAAATCTCCACGGTTCTGAACCTCTGTCTGCTTGGCAAACCTTTTCTCAATATGCTGCCGTTGCAAATCGCCAAAAGACAACGAGGAGCCAGCTCATGAGCTACGGGGACCAGGGCGGCAGCGGCGGCTACGGCTCGCAGCCACCCGGCGGCGGTTACGGTCAGCAGCCGCCCACGGGCGGCGGCGGTTACGGTCAGGGCCCGGGGTACGGCCAGCAGCCCCCGAGCGGCGGCGGCTACGGCCAGCAGCCCCCGAGTGGCGGCGGCTACGGCCAGCAGCCGCCCAGCGGCGGCGGCTACGGCTACAACCAGCAACCCCCGAGCTACCCCCAGGAGCCCCTCGGCTACGGCCAGCAGCCCCAGCCCCCGAGCGGCGGCTACGCCCAGCCCGGCTACGGGCAGCAGGGCTACGGCCAGCAGGGCTACGGCCAGCCCGGCTACGGCTACGGCCCCCCGCAGCAGCCGCGCTCGACCAACGGCATGGCGGTGGCCTCGCTCATCCTCGGCATCGTCGGCCTGATCACCTGCGGCGCGACCAGCATCATCGGCGTCGTCCTCGGCCACATCGCGCTCAGCCGCATCAAGCGCACGGGGGAGGAGGGGCAGGGCATGGCGATGGGGGGCCTGGTGACCTCCTACATCATGGTCGCGCTCTTCGTGCTCTTCTGGATCTTCTTCGGCGGGTTCTGGCTCACCCTGATCGGCCTCGGGTCGGCCGCCTCCGTCAGCGACTACTCGTAGGCGGAGGGGCGCAGCGTGACGCCTCGCTTGCGGTGTGATTACGAATTGTCCGCAAGATGGGCGTTAGTCCACGTAGGGGATGGTTTCTCGCTAGGCTGCCGCGCGCAACTCGCTTCACGATGACGACATGAGGAGTCATGAGCATGAGTTACGGAAACCAGGGCGACGGTGGTTACGGCGCCCAGCCGCCCGGCGGCGGTTACGGTCAGCAGCCGCCGAGCGGTGGTGGCGGCTACGGCCAGCAGCCCCAGAGCGGCGGCGGTTACGGTCAGCAGCCCCCCGGTGGTGGCGGCTACGGCCAGCAGCCCCCGAGTGGCGGCGGTTACGGTCAGCAGCCCCCCGGTGGTGGCGGCTACGGCCAGCAGCCCCCGAGCGGTGGCGGTTACGGGCAGCCGCCCGGTGGCTACCCCGGTGGCGCGTACGGCCCCGGCGGCGGCGCGACCCCGCCGGACAACCAGCTGGTCCCGGCCATCCTCACCACCCTGTTCTGCTGCCTGCCCCTCGGCATCGTGGCGATCGTGAAGTCGTCGCAGGTCAACTCCAAGTGGCAGATCGGCGACTACCAGGGCGCGATGCAGGCCGCCGAGGAGGCCAAGACCTGGTGGAAGCGCAGCCTGATCTTCGGCATCATCGCCATCGTCCTGCTCATCATCTTCTACGTGGTGGTGTTCGTCCTGCTGGCCGCCTCGACGAGCAGCATCCCGAGCTCGTACTAGGGCTCGTGCCAGGGGACGGGATACTGAGAGCATGAGCATCGCAACAACCGGGCGGCGGGGGACGGGGCGGCTGAAGGGCCTCCTCGCGCCGCTCGGTGTTGCGGCCGCGACGGGGGCCGTGTTCGGCGTGGTCGGCGTGGTCGACCCCAACCAGCCCGGCCACTACCCGACCTGCCCGTTCCTGTGGGTCACCGGCCTCTACTGTCCCGGCTGCGGCACGCTGCGCACCGTCCACGCGCTGGCCCACCTCGACCCGGTGTCCGCCCTCGGGCTCAATCCGCTGGCCGTCGCCATGATCCCGTTCCTGCTGTTCTGGTGGGGGCGGTGGGTCGTACGGGCCTGGCAGGGGCGGCCGAGACGGACGACTCTGGCCCACCCGGCGTGGCTGTGGGCCTTCCTCGCGATCGTCATGGTCTACTGGGTCGTCCGAAACCTCCCCTTCGGAGCATTCCTCGCGCCCTAGTACGGGCCCTGTGGTGAGGTGACCCCGGTGGGGCCGATACCATCGCAGGACAAGGCCGGGAGCGGACGCGAGGCGAACTCTCTGCCACCCCCACTGTCAACCGGAGGGACCCCAAGCGCGTGAGTGAGCGGACGGAAGGACCGAGTGTCCTCGACGACATCCTCGAAGGGGTGCGCGCCGATCTCGCCGCACGTCAACAGGCCGTGTCGATCGACGAGCTCAAGCGGAGAGCCGAGCGGGCCCAGGGGCCCAGAGACGCCATGGCCGCCCTCGGGGGTGACAGGATCTCGGTGATCGCCGAGGTCAAGCGGTCGAGCCCGTCCAAGGGCGCGCTGGCCGCCATCGCCGACCCCGCCGCCCTGGCCGCCGACTACGAGGCCGGTGGGGCGCACGTGATCAGCGTGCTGACCGAGCGGCGCAAGTTCGGCGGCAGCCTGGAGGACCTCGCGGCCGTCCGCGCCCGCGTCGACATCCCCATTCTGCGTAAAGACTTCATCCTCACCTCCTACCAGCTCTGGGAGGCCCGGGCCCACGGCGCCGACCTGGCGCTGCTGATGGTCGTCTGCCTGGAGCAGGAGGCGCTGGTGTCGCTGATCGAGCGGGCCGAGTCCATCGGGCTCACCCCGCTGGTCGAGGTGCACACCGAGGAGGAGCTGGAGCGGGCGGTGGCCGCCGGGGCGCGGGTCATCGGGGTCAATGCGCGTAATTTGAAGACTCTTGAGGTCGACCGCGACGTCTTCGCCAAGCTGGCGCCGAAGATCCCGGATAATGTGATCAAGATCGCCGAGTCGGGCGTGCGCGGCCCGCACGACCTGCTCGCCTACGCCAGGGGCGGCGCCGACGCCGTCTTGGTCGGGGAGAGCCTGGTCACCGGCAAGGATCCGCGCAAGGCCGTGGAGGCGCTGGTGACCGCCGGCGCCCACCCGTCGACGCGCCCCGACCACTCAGCAGAGGGATAGCAGTGGCTAACGAAGGCTCCATCCTCACCGCCGCCGACCTGGCCGGCAATGGTGCGCACGGCAACGACCCCGACCTGCACGGCAAGTTCGGCATCTTCGGCGGCCGTTACGTGCCCGAGGCGCTCATCCCGGCGCTCGACGAGGTGGCCGCGGTCTACGAGAAGGCCAAGAACGACACGGAGTTCCTGCGCGAGTTCGACCACCTGCTGCGCACGTACGCCGGGCGGCCGACCACGCTGACCGACGTACCGCGCTTCAGCGGGGAGGCCGGCGGCGCGCGCATCGTGCTCAAGCGCGAGGACCTCACCCACACCGGCGCCCACAAGATCAACAACGTGCTGGGCCAGGCGCTGCTGACCAAGCGCCTGGGCAAGAAGCGGGTGATCGCCGAGACCGGCGCCGGCCAGCACGGCGTGGCCACGGCCACCGCGGCCGCCCTGCTCGGCCTGGAGTGCGTCATCTACATGGGCGCGGTCGACTGCGAGCGCCAGGCGCTCAACGTGGCGCGGATGAAGCTGCTCGGCGCCACCGTGGTGCCGGTCCACAACGGCTCCAAGACGCTGAAGGACGCCATCAACGAGGCGTTCCGCGACTGGGTGACCAACGTCGACACCACCCACTACCTGTTCGGCACGGTCGCCGGCCCCCACCCCTTCCCCGAGATCGTGCGCGACTTCGCGCGCATCATCGGCCTCGAGGCCCGCCGCCAGATGCTGGAGCTGACCGGCAAGCTGCCCGACGCGGTGTGCGCGGCGGTCGGCGGCGGCAGCAACGCCATCGGCATCTTCCACGCCTTCCTCGACGACGAGGGCGTGGCCCTGCACGGCTACGAGGCGGCCGGGCACGGCCTCGACAGCGGCGAGCTCACCGTCACCCTGACCGCCGGCTCGGTGGGCGTGCTCCACGGCTCGCGCACGTACGTGCTGCAGGACGACGAGGGCCAGACGATCGAGTCCCACTCGATCTCGGCCGGGCTCGACTACCCGGGCGTCGGCCCCGAGCACGCCTGGCTGAAGGACTCCGGCCGCGCCACCTACCACGGCGTCACCGACGACGAGGCCATGTCGGCGTTCTCGCTGCTGGCCAGGACCGAGGGCATCATCCCGGCCATCGAGTCCTCCCACGCGCTGGCGGGCGCGCTGAAGCTGGGCCGCGAGCTCGGCCCCGAGTCGACGATCCTGGTCAACCTCTCCGGGCGCGGCGACAAGGACATGGGCACCGCCATGAAGTACTTCAACCTCTGACGCCCCCTCGCCCGCGCGGCGCGGGGGATTCTGGGACGGCCTGCGGCAGGGCATCATGGTGGGACTCGACCTTCGAAACGGACAGACATGACGACTCTTCAGACGGTTTTCGCCAAGGCGAAGGCGGACAACCGGGCCGCGCTCGTCGGCTACCTGCCTGCCGGCTTCCCGTCCAAGGACGGTGCGATCGCCGCCGCCGCGGCCCTGGTCGAGGCGGGCTGCGACGTCATCGAGATCGGCCTGCCCTACTCCGACCCGCTGATGGACGGGCCGACGATCCAGGACGCGGTGCACCGGTCGCTGACCAACGGCACCCGCATCGCCGACGTGATGCGCACGGTCGAGGGGGTGGCCGCCACGGGGGCCGCCACGCTCGTCATGACGTACTGGAACCCGATCGACCGCTACGGCGCCGACCGGTTCGCCCGTGACCTGGCCAACGCGGGCGGCGTGGGCACGATCACGCCCGACCTGACGCCGGAGGAGTCCGAGCCGTGGCGCACGGCCTCGGCCGAGGCGGGCATCGACACGGTGTTCCTGGTGGCGCCCAGCTCCACCGAGGAGCGCATCAAGGCCGTGGTCGACTGCTGCACCGGCTTCGTCTACGCCGCGTCGCTGATGGGCGTCACGGGGGCCAGGGAGAGCGTGAACTCGGCGGCCGAGGGGCTGGTCAAGCGTACTCGGGAGCACACCGACCTGCCCGTGTGCGTGGGTCTGGGCGTCGGCACCGGTGCGCAGGCGGCCGAGGTGGCCGGCTACGCCGACGGCGTGATCGTGGGGTCGGCGTTCATCCGCCGCATCCTCGACGCGCCCGACGAGGCGGCGGGCCGCGAGTCGATCACGACCCTCGCCAAGGACATGGCCCGCGCCGTCCGCCGTTGAACCACACACGTCAAGAAGGCGCGTCCCCGGGAAGTACGGGGGCGCGCCTTTCTCATGCGTTCGGTGGGCCGAGCGGCCCCGCTGCGTTCGGTCAGCTGAGGGTGGGGGTGGGGGTCAGGTGGAGGGTTTGGGCTGGTTGGTCCAGTTCGAGGACGATGATGTCGTTCGTTCCGGAACGCAGTAGCGGGGCGGGGACGTAGAGGGTGTGTTGCGGGCCTTTGGCCCAGTAGCGGCCCAGGCAGAAGCCGTTCACCCAGACGTACCCCTTGCCCCAGCCCGGCAGCGCCAGGAACGTGTCCGCCGGCTCGGCCACCTCCAGCTCGAACCGGAAGAACGAACGCGGCCCGTCGGACGACACCCCGTCGGCGAACGGCACCGCCGAGACGTCCTCCAGCGGGATCGGCCGCGCGCTCCAGCCGTTCAGGTACTGCTGGTGGTGCAGCACCCCGCCGGTCAGGCCCTTGCTCTCGCCGGTGAGCGGCCCGTAGTTCGTCCGTCCCATCGACTCCACCAGCACCTCCACCGTCGCGGGGCCGGACACCGTCACCTCCGGCTCCTCGGCGTCCCGTTCGAACACCCCGGCCAGGACGCCGTCCACGAGCACGTGCGCCCGGTCGCGCAGCCCGGGCAGCCTCAGCCGGTACGCCCCCCGCGGCCCCGGCACCTCCCCCCGGTACAACACCAGGCCGTGCTCCAGCCCCAGCTCCTCGAACGACGGCGGCACCGGCGCCGACACCTCAGGCCCCGCCACCGCCTCCAGCGCCTCGCGCAGCGACACCGACTGCACCGGCCGCAGCGTCGCCGCCGGCAACACGTCCGGAACCGGCGGCACCTCGGGCGGCTCGCCCGCGAACCGCGACAGAACCTCCCGGAACCGCCAGAACTTCTCCGTCGGCGCGCCGCGCTCGTCGATCGGCGCGTCGTAGTCGTAGGACGTGACGGTCGGCCGCCAGTCGCCCATGGCCCGCTCGCCGGTCTGGTTGGCGCCCGCCCAGGTGCCGAAGTTGGTGCCGCCATGGGCCATGTACAGGTTCACCGACGCGCCGAGCTCCAGGATGCGCTCCAGGACGGCGGCCGCGTCGCCGGCGTCCCTGGCCATGTGCTGCTGACCCCAGTGGTCGAACCAGCCGCACCAGAACTCCATGCAGAACAGCGGGTCGTCCGGGCGGTGCTCGCGCAGCGTGGCGAAGGCCCGGTCGGGGTCGGAGCCGAAGTTCACGGTGGCCAGCACGCCGGGCACGGTGCCGCCCGTCAGATACCAGTCGGCCGGGCCGTCGGAGGTGAACAGCGGCACCTCGACGCCCCTGGCCCGCAGGCCGTCCGCCAGGTGGCGCAGGTAGGCATGGTCGCTGCCGTAGGAGCCGTACTCGTTCTCCACCTGGACCATGATCACGTTCCCGCCGCGGGTCACCTGCCGCTCGGCGACCTGCGGGAGGATCCGGTCGAAGAAGCGGTCCACGTGGCCCAGGTACTCGGGGTCGGAGGTCCTGATCCGGCCGGTGAGCCAGGCGGGCAGGCCGCCGTTGTCCCATTCCGCGCAGATGTACGGCCCCGGCCGCACGATCGCCAGCAGGCCCGCCTCCGCCGCCGCGTCCAGGAAGTCACCCAGCTCCGACATCCGGCGGAACTCACCCTGGCGCGGTTCGTGCAGGTTCCACGGCACGTACGTCTCGACCGTGTTCAGCCCCATCGCCCGCAGCATCGCCAGCCGGTGCCGCCACTGCGCGGGATGCGTCCGGAAATAGTGCATCGCCCCCGACAACACCCTGAACTCCGCGCCGTCGAGCCGGAACGTCCCGTCCTCGACCGAGAAAACACCCATGACTCTTTCCTCCGATAGGATTTCGCCCCGCAGCCTTGCCGATACCGCAGGTCAACGGCCATGGACAAACCCGGGGCACCTGTTGGACTCACCCGCGGAGACCGTATGACGCCGCCCTACAACACGTGGATGCACTACCTCACGCCCGGTCCCGCGCACCGCGGGCTCGGCCTGGTGTGCCTCGGCGTCGGGCGTCAGGAGGGGCGGCTGCCCACGGTCGGGCCGCGCACGCTGCAACACCACGTCGCGGTCCTGGTCACCGCGGGCCGCGGCTGGTTCTCGCAGGCCGGCGGGCCGGTCATGGACGTCGTCGCGCCCGCCGTCATCTGGCTCCTGCCCGGCGTACGCCACCACTACGCCCCCCACGAGACCGGCTGGGACGAGTGGTTCGTCGACTTCGCCGGCCCCGCCGCCACCGCCTACCAGGACCTCGGCTTCGTCGATGCGGCCAACCCGGTCACCCCGCTCACCACCGCGGAGCCGGCCGCGCACGCCATCGGGCGCATCGCCCAGGCGTGCCGCAGGGGCGGCCCGTACCTGGAGGTGGAGACCTCGGCCGTCGTGCACGAGGTCCTGGTCGCGCTCAGGCGCAGCCGCGCCGACGAGGACCCGTACGGCGACCCGGTGCTGGCCGGGCTGGCCAGGGACGCCTGCCTGCCGGTGCCGGTCGCCGAGCACGCCAGGCGCCTCGGCATGCCGCTGACCGAGCTGCGCCTCGCCGTACGCCGGCTGGCCGGGTGCAGCCCCAAGGACTACGTACTGTCGATCAGGCTCAACCGGGCCAAGGACCTGCTGGCCACCACCGACCTCCCGGTCGCCGCCGTGGCCCGGCGCGTCGGCTACGACGATCCCGCCTATTTCACCAGGTTGTTCACCCGCCGCGCCGGTCTGCCGCCCAGTGAATTTCGAGCGCAGCAGTATCGTGGAATTCCTACCACTTCGTGAACGGGACTCAGCCTTAGCCGACTCTTATCCCGAGCGTGATCGGATGAGATCCCGGTACTGTGCGCATTCCCGGCGCAGAGAAAGAGGAGATCACCTGTGGCCGCGTCACAACCGTCACACAACGGCAGATCGGCGATACCCTGGGTGACGACCGTCGCCCGGCTGGTCCTGGGGGGTGTGCTGATCGTCGCGGGGGCGCTGAAGATCGGCAATCCCTCCGACTCCGTGGTCGCGGTCAAGGCGTACCAGTTGCTGCCCGAGTCGATCGCCGAGATGGTGGGCTACACCCTGCCGATCCTGGAGATCGTCGTCGGCGTGCTCCTGGTCGTCGGTCTGCTGACCAGGGTGGCCGCGGTGATCGCCGGGCTGCTCATGTTCGCCTTCGTGTTCGGCATCGCCTGGGCCTGGGCGCACGGCCTGCGGATCGACTGCGGCTGCTTCGGCGGCGGCGGCCAGCTGGAGACGGGACAGGAGCCGGCCTATCTGCTCGACATCCTGCGCGACTTCGGGCTGGTGCTGCTCGGCGCGTGGACAGCCTGCTTCCCGCCGGGACGGTTCGCCCTCGACGGGGCGCTCGGACTCGCGGGTGCTGAGGACACAGGTGACGAAGAGGAGAACGAAAATGAGCAAAGCGCAGCGCACCAAGTCTGACCGCAGCATGTCGGCGCGGGACAAGATCAGGGAGCAGCAGGCCGCCGCACGCGCCCAGGACCGGCGCAAGAAGGTGGTGACCTACACGACGGCGGCCGTGGTCGCGGTGGCCGCGGTCGGCCTCGGCGTCTGGTACGCGGCCAGCTCCTCGCAGTCGGAGCAGGCCGGCGCCGGGCTCGCGCCGATCACCCTGCAGCCCGACGGCAGCGCGGTGATGGCCAAGGCGGGGGTCACGCAGCCGGTGGTCGACATCTACGAGGACTTCCAGTGTCCGGTCTGCAAGGAGCTGGAGCGGGTCAGCGGGCAGACCTTCAAGAACCTGGCCGCCGAGGGCAAGGCCAAGGTCGTCTTCCACCCGATCACGATCTTCTCCAGGGAGCCCACGAAGTCCAACTCCGTACGGGCCGCCGCGGCCGCCCGCTGCGTCGCCGACGGCAAGCAGTGGATGGCCTTCCACGACCTGATCTACAAGAACCAGCCGGCGGAGACCGTCGAGGGCTTCAAGACCGACCAGCTCGTCGAGTGGGGCAAGGACGCCGGCGTCACCTCGCCCGATTTCGAGAGTTGCGTCACGTCCCAGAAGCACGCGTCCGCCGTCCTGGCCGACAGTACGAAGATCATGAAGGACCAGGCGATCGAGGGCACGCCCACTGTCAAGCTCAACGGCACCAGCATGGGCGAGGCGGCATTCTCGCCGCAGCAACTTCGCGATGCGGTCACGAAGGCCGCGAAGTAGTCGCAGGCTGCGCTACCCTCACCTGACATGCCCCTAGCCTCGATTCCCAGCCCTTCTCAGGGGGTCTGGTATCTCGGAATCATCCCGATCCGGGCCTATGCACTGTGCATCGTGCTCGGCGTCGTCGTCGCCGTCTGGCTGAGCGAGCGGCGCTGGGTCGCCCGCGGCGGCCAGAAGGGGACGATCATCGACATCGCCGTCCCCGCGGTGATCTTCGGCCTGATCGGCGGACGGCTCTACCACGTCATCACCGACTGGCAGACCTACTTCGGCAGCCGTGCGATCAAGGAGCCGTACCAGGCCCTGTTCATCTGGGAGGGCGGGCTCGGCATCTGGGGCGCGATCGCGCTCGGCGGCGTCGGCGTGTGGTGGGCCGTGCGAAAGCGCGGCATCTCCATGAGCGCCGTCGCCGACACGGTCGCGCCGGGCATCGCCTTCGCCCAGGCCATCGGCCGCTGGGGCAACTGGTTCAACCAGGAGCTCTACGGCGGCCCGACCACGCTGCCGTGGGGTCTGGAGATCGACGTCGACCACGGCGGCGAGCCCGGCGTCCTGTACCACCCGACCTTCCTGTACGAGTCGCTGTGGGACGTCGCCCTCGGCTTCCTGCTCATCCTGGCGGGCAAGCGGTTCGCGCTGCGGCACGGGCGGCTGTTCGCCCTCTACGTCGCGGGCTACACCCTCGGCCGCTTCTGGATCGAGGGGTTGCGCATCGACCCGGTCGGCGGGGTCGACCACGCGGTGACCTTCCTCAGCCTGCGGCTCAACCAGTGGACGGCCCTCGTGCTGTTCGTCGGCGCCCTGGTCTACCTCTGGCTGACCAGGAACAAGGACACCGAGGAGATCGTCCTGCCGATCGGGTTGGCCGCCGACCCGGCGCACGAGAGCGGCCAGGCCGACCCCGGCTCGTCCGACGCGCCGGCCGACGTCCAGTCCGGCACGCCTGCCGAGGCCGCGGCCGAGCGCACGGAGACGGCCGGGGACGACCCGGACACGCCGGCGGCCGACGTGGTCGCTGACGTGGACGACGAATCCAAGGAGAAGAACCCGCGATGACCGGCGGCGCGGAGGTCCACCACCGGCATCGCGACGTCAGCGGGGGCTGGTTGCGGCCCTCGGTGTTCGGCGCGATGGACGGCCTGGTGTCGAACTTCGCGCTCATCGCCGGCGTCGCGGGCGGCACCGCCAGCACCAGGGTCGTCGCCCTCAGCGGCGTGGCCGGGCTGGCGGCCGGAGCCCTGTCCATGGCGGGCGGCGAGTACGTCTCCGTGGCCAGCCAGCGCGAGCTGGCCCAGGCCGAGATCGCCGTCGAGAAGCGTGAGCTGGCTCGCAACCCGGAGGACGAGCTGGCCGAGCTGGCCCAGTCGTTCGTGGACAAGGGGGTGGAGCCCGATCTGGCCGCCGCGGTGGCCGGGCAGCTCTCCCGCGATCCGGAGCAGGCCCTTGAGGTCCACACCCAGAACGAGCTGGGTGTCGTTCCCGGTGCGCTGCCGTCGCCCAGGCTGGCGGCGGTCTCGTCGTTCCTGTCGTTCAGTGTGGGGGCGGTTCTGCCGCTTCTGCCGTATTTGTTCGGAGTAGAGGGTCTTACGGTGTCGGCCGTGGTGTCCTGCGTGGCGTTGTTCGGGGCGGGCGCGCTGGTGTCCGCCGTGACGGCGCGCAGCTGGTGGTACTCGGGGTTGCGTCAGCTCGTGGTGGGCACGGTGGCGGCGGGGATCACGTACGGGCTGGGCAACATGATCGGGGCGTCGGGGCTGTGAGATCGGGACGACGATCAGGCGGCTCCGGCGGGACCGGCGGCACGGGCGGCAGCGGCACGGGCGGCTCCGGCGGCGCGAGGTCCGGGAGGACCCGCCGCCGTTCCGCGCCCCGCCAGGCCGAGGCCGCGCCTCCTGAACAGCAGGCGGCCGGCGGCGAGGACCTTTGGGCCGCCCGCCGCGCGGCCCGCCCCCAACAACCCGCCGACCCGGGCTGGCCCCCCCACCCGCCGGCCCCGCAGGGCTCGGACACACAATGGCCCGCCCACCCCACCCCACAAGGTTCCGACACACAGTGGGCCGCCCGTCCGGCCCCGCAGGGTTCCGACACGCAGTGGGCCGCCGGTCCCGCGTTCCAGGGGTCCGGCGCGCAGTGGGCCGCCCGGCCTGAGGCGCAGGGGTCGGATGCGCAGTGGGCGGCACGGTCCGAGGGGCGTGAGGCGCCCTGGCCGCCCGCCCGCCCGTCCACCGGCCGTGTGGACGCCGCCGAGGCGGAACGGTTCCTGGACGGCCCGCTCGGAGCCATGCCCGCCGAGCACTCCGACGCGCCGCGCGGAAGGCGTTCCCAGAGGGGGAGGCGTTCCCAGGAGGGTGCCGAGGCGTCCCGGGGGAGGCGTTCCCACGACGGCGGGGAGGGGGCACGCGGGGGGAGGCGTGCGTCCGACAACGACGACGCCGTCTGGGCCGCGAGCACCGACGACCTGGCCGAGGCGGCCCGGGCGGGGCGGCGCGGCCGGGCCGCCGCGGACGGCGGCGACCAGTCCGATGCCTTCGCGGCGTCCGGGACGCACACCGAATCCGGTTCCTGGGAGGCGTCCGGTGCGTCGGGTGCTTCCGGAGCGTCGGGTTCCGAGGAGTTCGCGGTCGCCTCCGGGTCGCGCAAGCGGCGTCGCACCCCGCGCTCCGACTGGCAGTTCCCGCTGCTCACCGAGATGGGCCTGCGTCCGGAGCGGCAGCGGCTGATCGTCATCATCGCCACGGTCATCGGCGTCGTCGCGGGCGCGACAGGGCTGGTGGCGGTCGTCGGCTCGCTCGGCGACTACGCCCCCGAACGGCAGGCCAACGCCGCCGTCCTCGGTCCCGACGCCGCGCTGCCGATGGTCTACCAGGGGTGGAGCGCGCCCAAGCTGTTCGCGTCCCTGGCCGACCGGGCCAAGGACAGCCGGGAGCTCACCGAGAAGGAGGTGTTCGGTCAGAGCGAGCTGGTCGTCTCCAAGAAGCTCAAGCTCAAGCTCGTGGCCAAGCGCCTCGACGCCGACTGCTCGGCCGCTCTGTGGGGGACCACCCTGCTGGAGAAGGCGTCCGACGCCGAGTGCACCCAGGCGGCCCGCGGCCTGTACGCCAGCTCCGACGGCCGGTACGTCGGCCAGTACACGCTGCTCAACCTCAAGGACGGCCAGTCCGCCGGCGACCTGGTGGAATCCTTGAAGACCCATTACCGCGGCGGCTGGGCCCGCCCGCTGACCGCGTCCAAGGCGACCTTCCGCGCGGGCGGCTACTCCGAGGGCGGCGGCTACGCGCTCGGCCACTACGTCGGCCTCGTCTGGCTCGGCAAGACCGACGGCCTCGACCCGACCGCCAAGGACGACTTCGTCTCCCTGACACTGGCCATGCGCGGCGCGGAGAAGTCCGTCTACCGTCGCGTCGTCGCGATCACGGGCCCGGCTTCGTGACGTCCCGGCGGGTCGTCGTGGCCGCGGGCGCGGCCGTCGGGGTTCTGGCGGTCGCCGTGGCGGGGTGGTTGTGGTTGCGTCCGGGGGAGCCGCGTCCGGCGGCCTTCCACGGGGAGCCCACCTCGGCCTTCTACGCGGCCGTCGACTCCCGGCAGGCCGACGCCGCCCCGCTGACCGCGCAGGAGGTCTTCACGGCGGCGACCGCGAACCTCGGCTCGCTGCGGCGAACCTCCACCCAGGAGCACGCCGACTGCGACGAGATCCTGTGGGGCGCCCCGGCGAGCGGCTGCACCCAGGCGCTGGGGGCCGCGTACGCGGGCAACGGGCTGGCCGGGCAGTTCGCCATCTTCAACCTGCCCGACGGGCGGGCGGCCGACGCCCTGGTGAACGCCCTGGGCAAGGACGGTTTCGTCCGCCAGGACGCCGCGTTCGACGCCGCCCGCAGCCGTGCCCAGGCCCGTGCCATGGGGCACTACGTGACGGTGAGCTGGGTGGGCGGCACGGCCTCCGCCGACGACCTGGTCACGGCCCTGGTGGCACTCGACGGCCTCGGCCGCGTCGTCCAGAACCGCATCCTCGCCGCCACCTGACCCCGGCCGCGAAACCCCCCGGGTCGTCAGGGGGTTGTGGTGGTGAGCGCGGTGACGGTGGCGGAGACGGCCGCGGGGAGCTCCGCCAGGCGGTGCAGGGGGGCTTCGAGCGGGGTCAGGTCGTCGGACCAGGGGGCGCTCTGGCGGATGAGGGTGCGGGCCTCGTTCTTGGTGAGGGACGTGCCCTGGTCGCGGGCCGCCGCGATGAGGGCCTCCCGCCAGGTGTTGGCCAGCTTGGCGTGGCCGTTGTCCAGGATCCTGCGCAGGACCGCGTCGGCCGCGCCCGCGGGCTGCGGGCGGCGTACGGCGTCGAGCGCCCCGCCGGAGCGGCGCGACTCGTAGACGACGGACAGCGACTCGGGCAGCGGCAGGTTGTCGCCCCACACCCGCACCCGGGCGGCGCGGGTGGCGAGCAGCACGCGGGGGAGCGCGGCCTCCAGCCCCGGCGGCAGCGCGACGGCCACCCGCTCGGCGACCGCCGCGTACGGCTTGGCGAGCCACGTCGAGAGGCGCACCCGAGGCTGGGGAAGCTCCTTGGGCCAGTCGCCGACCAGCAGATCAGCCTCGAATCCGGCCAGATCGGGCGCGGGGAACGCCGCCGGGGCGGACTCGACCGACTGGGGGCCCTGCGTGTAGATGGCCGTGGCCTGCCGGCCCAGCCGGGCGTTCACCGCCGGGCGGGTCTTGCTCGTGGGACGCAGCAGGTAGAGGTCGGCCGCCGACCCGATCGCCTCCGCACCGAAATATCTGTTGAAATCTGGGTAAATCGCCTCGTAGGAGAGGTTGAGCTCCGAGAACGCCTGCTGGACCTTGAAGGCCAGCATCGGCGTACGCTCGCTCGCGCCATAGGCCACCAGGACTCGCCCGTCGTCCTTCAGCCCCTCCAGCGCCCGCGCGGTGAACAGCCCGATGCCCTCCGGCGTGTACGGCGGGTCGGTGAAGGCCAGGTCGTGCTCCCTGGCCGAGCCCGGCAGGCCCAGCCGCAGGTCGGCCCAGCGGGTGCGGACCCCGAGCCCCTGCTCGTCGATGTAGGCCAGGATGCGCTCGTCGACGTCGACCACGGTCACGTCCGTCTCAGGATGGACCAGTTTGACGGCCAGCGAGGTCAGGTCGTGGTCGCCGACGCACAACAGCTTCGCCCCTGGCAGCCAGAAACGTGCCCCGAGCAGCAGCGCCCGCCGCAGCGCCGTCTCCGGCGTGGCCGAGACGTGGTCGAGCGTGTGACGGGCCTTGGGGGCGCCCGCGACCAGCTCGGTCAGGCGTTCGAGCACGTGGGGGTAGTGGGGGAGCAGGTGGGCCACCGGGTCCGCGGGAGGCGGCGCCATGGCCAGCAGGTCCTGGTAGGCGGGCGTGTCGCCCGGGGCCACGCGGAAGGTGTCGCCGGAGCGCTCCAGGCGCAGCTCGCGCAGCAGGGCCTCGACCGTACGCCTCGACGTGGCGGTCTCCCTGACCAGGCCGGCCAGGGACCACCACTGGCCGTCGCACAGGAGTGTGAGGGCGTGCCGCAGCCGCCTGCCGTCGACCCCCGCCTCGGCGAGCAGGCGCTCCACCCCGTCACGATCCATGGAGCAACCCTATCGAGGGCCCGGCCCGCCTCCGCCCGCCCTCGGGAGCGGCCGCCGGCGGTGTGCGAGGGGGCGCCGGCGGTACGCCAGGGGCCTCCGGGAGCCATGGGACGTCAGGGGCCTGACCTGGGAATTCGGGAGGCCCGGTCCGGGGTTTGGGATGGTGAGTTCGGATGCTGGAATTGTCCCGAATGTTCGCAATGCGGACGTGCTGGGCACCATTCCGGCAGGGTGCGGTAATCTCTACCCACGATATGCAGCAGGGCCAACGTCGTCCCCGCCTGTAAGCCAGTTCTGACAGACGAAGACGACGGGAGGGATTCAATGCCTGCTGCCCACCTCGGATTCCCCGAGCCTCAGGGCCTCTACCACCCCGCCAACGAGCATGATGCCTGCGGTGTCGCCATGGTCGCGGACGTCGCCGGGCGCCGGGGGCACTCGATCGTGGTCAAGGCGCTGACGGCGTTGTGCAATCTCGACCACCGGGGAGCCAAGGGTAGCGAGCCGGACACCGGCGACGGAGCCGGGATCCTGACGCAGATCCCCGATGGGTTCTACCGCGCGAGCGTGCCGTTCGCGCTTCCCGAGGCCGGCGCGTACGCGGCCGGCATGGCCTTCCTGCCTGCCGACGAGCAGGCCAGGGGCATCGCCACCGCCATGATCGAGGAGATCGCGGCCGAGGAGGGCCTCACGGTGCTGGGCTGGCGGGACGTCCCCGTCGACCGCGCCCTGCCGGGCCCGAGCGCCCGCGCCGTCATGCCGCACTTCGCCCAGCTCTTCGTGGCGGGCCCCGGCGGCGAGCACGGCCTCGACCTCGACCGGCTGGCCTTCTGCCTGCGCAAGCGCGCCGAGCACGAGGCCGGCGTCTACTTCCCCTCGCTGTCGGCCCGTACGGTGGTCTACAAGGGGATGCTCACACCCGACCAGGTCGAGCCGTTCTTCCCCGACCTGAGCGACGAGCGGTACGAGAGCGCGATCGCGCTGGTGCACTCGCGTTTCTCCACCAACACGTTCCCGAGCTGGCCGCTGGCCCACCCCTACCGGTACATCGCGCACAACGGCGAGATCAACACGGTCAAGGGCAACCGCAACTGGATGCGGGCCCGCGAGGCGATGTTGTCCTCCGCCCACATCCCGGGCGACATCTCGCGGCTCTTCCCGATCTGCGACCCCGACGGCAGCGACACCGCCAGCTTCGACGAGGCCCTGGAACTGCTGCACATCGGCGGCCGGAGCCTGCCGCACGCGGTGCTGATGATGATCCCCGAGGCGTGGGAGAACCACACCGAGATGGATCCCGCGCGCCGGGCCTTCTACGAGTTCCACTCCTCGATGATGGAGGCCTGGGACGGCCCCGCGTCGATCACGTTCACCGACGGGACCCTCGCCGGCGCCGTGCTCGACCGCAACGGCCTGCGTCCCGGGCGGTTCTGGGTGACCGCCGACGGCCTGGTCGTGCTGGCCTCCGAGGCCGGCGTGCTCGACTTCAAGCCCGAGGACGTCGTCCGCAAGGGCCGCCTCCAGCCGGGTCGCATGTTCCTCATCGACACCGCCCGCGGCAAGATCATCGAGGACGACGAGATCAAGGCCGAGCTGGCCGCCGCGCTCCCGTACGAGGAGTGGCTGCACGCCGGGCTGGTCAGGTTCGAGGAACTGCCGGCGCGGCAGCGGGAGATCCCCACGCACGAGGCGCTGGTCAAGCGGCAGCAGACCTTCGGTTACACCGAGGAGGAGCTGCGGATCATCCTGTCGCCGATGGCCAGGTCCGGTGCCGAGCCGATCGGCTCGATGGGCACCGACACGCCGGTCGCGGTGCTGAGCGAGAAGCCGCGCCTGCTGTTCGACTACTTCACGCAGCTGTTCGCGCAGGTCACCAACCCGCCGCTGGACGCGATCCGGGAGGAACTGGTCACCTCGCTGGCCAGCGTGCTCGGCCCCGAGGGCAACCTGCTCGACCCGGGCCCGACCTCCTGCCGCCAGCTCGTGCTGCCGTACCCGGTGATCGACAACGACGAGCTCGCCAAGATCATCCACATCAACGACGAGCACGACCTGCCGGGCTTCAACCCCCACGTCATCAGCGGCCTGTACGAGGTCGGCGGCGGCGGCCAGGCGCTGCTGAGCGCGCTGGAGGAGATCAGGGCCGAGGCGTCCAAGGCCATCGCGAACGGCGCGCGCATCATCGTGCTGTCCGACCGCGGCTCCTCCGACGCGCTCGCCCCGATCCCGGCGCTGCTGCTCACGGGCGCGGTGCACCACCACCTGATCCAGGAGAAGACCCGGACCAAGATCGGTCTGGTCATCGAGACCGGCGAGGCCCGCGAGTGCCACCACATGGCGCTGCTCATCGGCTACGGCGCCGGCGCGGTCAACCCGTACCTGGCGATCGAGACCGTCGAGGACCTGGTCGACACCGGGGTGCTCCCGATCGACAAGCACAAGGCCGTACGCAACCTGATCAAGGCGTACGGCAAGGGCGTCATCAAGGTCATGTCCAAGATGGGCGTGTCCACGGTGGCCTCCTACACCGGCGCGCAGATCTTCGAGGCGCTCGGCCTCAGCCAGGAGGTCGTCGACGCCTGCTTCACCGGCACGACCTCCCGCCTGGGCGGAGTCGGCTTCGACGTACTGGCCGAGGAGACCGCCCAGCGCCACCGCCACGCCTACCCGAGGGCGGAGAACGCCCACCGCAGGCTCCAGGTCGGCGGCGAGTACCAGTGGCGGCGCGAGGGCGAGCCCCACCTGTTCAACCCCGAGACCGTCTTCAAGCTGCAGCACGCCACCCGCACCCGCCGTTACGAGATCTTCAAGGAGTACACGAACCTCGTGGACTCCCAGGCCGAGCGGCTGATGACCCTGCGCGGCCTGTTCAAGCTGCGCAAGGGGCAGTCGATCCCGCTCGACGAGGTCGAGCCCGTGGAGAGCATCGTCAAGCGTTTCTCGACGGGCGCGATGTCGTACGGCTCGATCTCGATGGAGGCGCACGAGACGCTCGCCATCGCGATGAACCGGCTGGGCGGCAAGTCCAACACCGGCGAGGGCGGCGAGGACCCCGAGCGCCTCTACGACGCCACCCGCAGGTCGGCGATCAAGCAGGTCGCCTCCGGCCGGTTCGGCGTCACCAGCGAGTACCTGGTCAACGCGGCCGACCTGCAGATCAAGATGGCCCAGGGCGCCAAGCCCGGCGAGGGCGGCCAGCTGCCCGGCCACAAGGTCTACCCGTGGATCGCCAAGACCCGCCACTCCACGCCCGGCGTCGGCCTCATCTCGCCGCCGCCGCACCACGACATCTACTCGATCGAGGACCTCGCCCAGCTCATCCACGACCTGAAGAACTCCAACCCGGAGGCCAGGGTCCACGTGAAGCTGGTGGCCGAGGTCGGCGTCGGGACGGTCGCGGCCGGCGTGTCCAAGGCGCACGCCGACGTCGTGCTCATCTCCGGCCACGACGGCGGCACCGGCGCCTCGCCGCTCACCAGCCTCAAGCACGCGGGCGCGCCCTGGGAGCTCGGCCTGGCCGAGACCCAGCAGACGCTGCTGCTGAACAACCTGCGCGACCGCATCGTCGTGCAGGTCGACGGCCAGCTCAAGACCGGCCGCGACGTCGTCATCGCCGCCCTGCTGGGCGCCGAGGAGTACGGCTTCGCCACCGCGCCGCTGGTCGTCTCCGGCTGCGTGATGATGCGGGTCTGCCACCTCGACACCTGCCCGGTGGGCGTGGCCACGCAGAACCCCGAACTGCGCAGGCGTTTCAGCGGCAAGCCCGAGTTCGTGGTCAACTTCTTCGAGTTCATCGCCGAGGAGATCCGCGAATACCTGGCCGAGCTGGGCTTCCGCTCGCTCGACGAGGCGATCGGGCACGTCGAGATGCTCGACACGACGGCCGCCGAGCACCACTGGAAGGCCGGCGGCCTCGACCTGTCGCCGATCCTGCACCAGCCCGACCTGCCCGAGGGCACGCCGCTGCGGCGTACCGTCGAGCAGGACCACGGCCTGGCGCACGCGCTGGACAACACCCTGATCCAGCTCCCCGAGGGCGCGCTCACCGACGGCACCCCGGTCACGCTGGAACTGCCCATCCGCAACGTCAACCGTACGGTCGGCACGATGCTGGGCTACCAGGTCACCAGGCGCCACGGCGGCGCGGGCCTGCCCGACAACACCATCGACATCGGCTTCACCGGCTCGGCGGGCAACTCCTTCGGCGCGTTCATGCCCCGCGGGATCACGCTGCGCCTGACCGGCGACGCCAACGACTACCTCGGCAAGGGCCTGTCGGGCGGGCGGATCACCCTCCGGCCGCACGAGGAGGCCCCGCTCGACGGCCACATCATCGCCGGCAACGTCGCCCTGTACGGCGCCACCTCCGGCGAGGTGTTCATCCGCGGCGTGGTCGGCGAGCGCTTCTGCGTCCGCAACTCCGGCGCCACGGCGGTCGTCGAGGGCGTGGGCGACCACGGCGGCGAGTACATGACCGGCGGCCGGGTGGTCGTGCTCGGCCCGACCGGGCGCAACTTCGCGGCCGGCATGTCCGGCGGCGTCGCCTACCTGCTCGACCTGCGGCCCGAACGGGTCAACCGGGAGATGGTCGCCATCGAGGCGCTGACCGAGCAGGACGGCGAGTTCCTCAAGGAGACGGTCGAGAAGCACTTCGCCGAGACCGCGTCCCCGGTGGCCAAGCAGCTGCTGGCCGACTGGGACGCCGCGCTCGCCCGGTTCGGCAAGATCATGCCGACCGACTACAAGAGGGTGCTGGAGGCCGCCGAGGCCGCCCGCGCCGAAGGCAGGGACATCGACGAGGCCGTCATGGCGGCCGCGGTGCAGGGTTAAGGGAGGCGTACTCGATGGCTGACCCCAAGGGTTTTCTCACGCACGAGCGGGAGCTGCCGGCGCGCCGCCCCGTGGACGTCCGCATCGGCGACTGGCGGGAGGTCTACCAGGACTTCCCGCAGGAGCGGCTGACCCGGCAGGCGTCGCGCTGCATGGACTGCGGCATCCCGTTCTGCCACAACGGCTGCCCGCTCGGGAACCTCATCCCCGAGTGGAACGACCTGGTCTACCGCACCGACTGGCGCGAGGCGGCCGAGCGGCTGCACGCCACGAACAACTTCCCGGAGTTCACCGGCAGGCTCTGCCCGGCTCCCTGTGAGGCGGCGTGCGTGCTCGGCATCAACGCCGACCCGGTGGCGATCAAGCGGGTCGAGGTCGAGATCATCGACCGCGCGTTCGCCGAGGGCTGGGTGATCCCGCAGCCGCCGCGGGTCCGTACCGGCAAGAAGGTGGCCGTCGTCGGCTCGGGCCCCGCGGGCCTGGCCGCCGCCCAGCAGCTCACCAGGGCCGGGCACGACGTGGTGGTGTTCGAGCGCGACGACCGCGCCGGCGGCCTGCTGCGCTACGGCATCCCCGAGTTCAAGATGGAGAAGCGCCACATCGAGCGGCGCCTGGAGCAGATGCGGGCCGAGGGCACCAGGTTCCGCACCGGCGTGCACGTCGGCGTGGACGTCACCGCCGCCGAGCTGCGCGAGCAGTTCGACGCGGTGGTGCTGTCGGGCGGCGCGACCCAGTGGCGCGACCTGCCGGTGACCGGGCGCGAGCTCAAGGGCGTCCACCAGGCGATGGAGTATCTGCCGCCGGCCAACAAGGTCCAGGAGGGCGACTACGCGGTCTCGCCGATCTCGGCCGAGGGCAAGCACGTCGTGGTGATCGGCGGCGGTGACACCGGCGCCGACTGCATCGGCACCGCGATCAGGCAGGGCGCCGCGTCGGTGACCCAGCTGGAGATCATGCCGCAGCCGCCCGCCTCGCGGCCCGGCAGCCAGCCGTGGCCGACGTTCCCCATCCTGTTCAAGATGGAGAGCGCGCACGAGGAGCTGGCCGACGGCGACGGGGAGCGCGTGTACGCGGTCTCCACCACCGAGTTCGTCGGCGACGCCGAGGGCAACGTCAGGGCGCTGCGCCTGGTCGAGGTCGAGGGGCCGCAGAACGGCTTCAAGCCGGTCCCCGGCACCGAGCGGGAGATCCCGGCCGAGCTGGTCACGCTGTCCATGGGCTTCGTCGGGCCGGAGAAGGGCGCCCTGCTCCAGGACCTCGCCGAGGTCGCCGGAGAGGGCTTCTACGACGCCCGCGGCAACGTCGCGCGGGACAAGACGTACATGTCGAGGGTGGAGGGCGTGTTCGTGGCCGGTGACATGGGCCGCGGGCAGTCGCTCATCGTCTGGGCCATCGCCGAGGGCCGTTCGGCGGCCTCGGGCGTCGATCGGTACCTGAGCGGGGAGACGGCGCTGCCGTACCCGATCCTGCCGACGGCGCGTCCGCTGGTCTGACGTACGCCTCAGGAGGGCCCCGGAACCGCGCGGTTCCGGGGCCCCTCGTCTTTTGCACAGTCTGCAAGGCTTGCAGAGTGTGCAACTCTTGCGTAGAGTGCAAGGCATGGAGAGTCCGGAGCAGCGCCGTGAGCGCCGGAGGGCCGAGAAGCGGCAGGCCATCCGGATGGCCGCGGTGCGGCTGGCCCTCGACCACGGCCTCGACGCCGTGACGGTCGAGGCCGTCAGCGCCGCGGCCGACATCTCGCCGCGCACGTTCTTCAACTACTTCGCCTCGAAGGAGGACGCGCTCGTCATGGAGCCGGTCTGGCGGCCGGACGACATCGTCGACCTGCTCGGCGGCCGACCGGCCGACGAGCCCGCCTTCCGGTCGCTCAAGGCGGTGGCCCGGGAGCTGGCCGTGCGGATACGGCCGATCTGGGACACCATGCAGCCGTTCATGGAGCTGAACAGCCGCTATCCCGAGCTGGCCGCCAGGGCGCGGGCCGTCGACCAGACCGAGCTCATGGAGAAGGTCCTCGGCGCCGTACGGGAGCGGTCCGGCGTCACCACCGGCATCCACGCCCGGATGTTGCTCATCGCCACCTTCGGCGCGATGATCTCCGCCGTCCAGGAGTCGGCGGCGACGGGCGAGCCGGTGGAGACACTGCTCGACGAGGCGTTCGCGCTGCTCGAACGCGGACTCTGACCCATCTGAAGAAGAAAGCGGCGATCGGGGTGGCACCCCCGACCGCCGCGGATTCCTCCTGCCCTCGCGAAAGAAGCAAGGAGACAACTGAATGGTATCGACAATCGAACGGGACGCCGGAACGCGGCGCGTCCCGTGGCTCAGCATGGGCTCGCTGCTGCTGTGCCTGTTCCTGGCCGCCGTGGACCAGACCGTGGTGGCCACGGCCACCCCCACCATCGTGGGCGAGCTCAACGGCCTGGAGAGCGTGTCGTGGCTGGTCACGGCATTCTCCCTGACCTCCGGCATCGTCTCGCCCCTCTACGGCAAGCTCAGCGACATGTACGGCCGCCGCCGCCTGTACCTGTCGGCCATCGTGCTGTTCCTGCTCGGCTCGGCCCTGTGCGGGCTGGCCCAGACGATGGGCCAGCTCATCGCCTTCCGCGCCTTCCAGGGCATCGGCGCCGGCGGCCTCATGGTGCTGACCCTGGCGATCTCGGCCGACATCGCCACGCCCCGCGAACGCGCCAAGTTCCAGGGCCTGTTCGGCGCGGTCATCGGCGTGGCCGCCGTCGTCGGCCCGGTCATCGGCGGCTACCTCACCGAGCACATCTCCTGGCGCTGGATCTTCTACATCAACCTGCCGCTCGGGGCGGTCGCGCTGGCGGTCGCGTTCGCCGTGCTCCGGCTGCCGCGCCGTACCTCGCCGCACCGGATCGACTGGCTGGGGGCCGCGCTGATCTCCGGGGTGCTGACCTGCCTGACGTTGTTCGCCTCGTGGGGCGGGACGACGTACGCGTGGTCCTCGCCGGTCGTGCTCGGGCTGGGCGCGGGGGCGGTCCTGCTGACCGTGCTGTTCGTGCTGGTGGAACGGCGGGCCGAGGAGCCGGTGTTGCCGCTCGGGCTGTTCCGTGACCGTACGTTCACGATCGCCACGGCGGCCGTCGTGCTCATGGCGACCGGGTTGGTGGGGGCGGCCACCTTCCTGCCGCTCTTCCTGCAACTGGCCGGCGGGGCCAGCGCGTCGAACTCGGGCTTGCTGCTGCTTCCCCTGATGGCGGGCATGATCGTGGCCTCGGCGGTGGCGGGGCGCCTGGTGACCAGGCTGGGGACGTACAAGTGGGTCGTGGTGTCGGGGGCGGGGCTGGCGGCGGTGGCCGGGTTCCTGCTCTCGACGATGGGACTGGGGACCGGGGCGGTGACGTCCGGGGTGTACATGGTGCTGTTCGGGGCCGGGCTCGGCATGGTGCTGCAGAACCTCATGCTCGCCGTCCAGGTCAGCGCGCCCGCCGCCGACCGGGGCGCGGCCACCTCGGTGGTCTCCTTCGCCAGGAACGTGGGCGGCGCCGTCGGCGTGGCGGTGCTCGGCGGCGTCTTCAGCGGCAGGCTGGGGCCGGGGGAGGCGGCCGTGGACCCGGGCTCGGTGGGGGCGATGTCCGAGTCCGCGCGGCTGGCCTTCGCCGACGCGATCGGCGGGGTCTTCCTGTGGATCGCGCCGATCCTGCTGGCCGGTGGCGTCCTGCTGACCTGCCTGCGGAACGTGCGCCTGCACCGCGACACCTGACCGGCCGGGAAGCCTGGCGGGAAGCCGCGCAGGGGGAGCCGCGCAGGGGGAGCCGCGCAGGGGGAGCCGCGCAGGGGGGAGCCGCGCAGGGGGAGCCGGGCCCTGGGCGAACCGCCTGGGGCCCGTTTCGCCCCCCATCAGCCGAAATTTCGTATGTAAGTTGCATCAGCCGTTTAGTGTCGGGAAGATGCAGATTCTGCGACAGTCGGCGGATGGGGGAGCAATGCGGCGAGTCGCCTCTGGCCTGATGGTGCTGGCCGTCGCGGCTGCCCTGACCGCGTGCTCGGCGGTCGCCGACGACCGCGCCGTCTCCGAGCGGCCGCCACCCGCGCAGGACGGCCCCACCGGCTCCCCGCAGCCCGCACCCCCCTCCGGCAAGGCCCAGAACCTCGTCTTCTACGCCGACGGCAAGCAGACCCAGGCCCTGGACGCGGTCAAACGCGCCGGCGGCACGGTCGTCGAGGAGAACGGCAAGCTCGGCTACGTACTGACCGAGGGCGGCGGCGACGGCTTCGCCGAGAGCGTCGGCGCCGACCCCGCCATCGTGGGCGTCTCACCCGACCGCCGCATCGGCTCCACCTCCTCCTACACCACCCGCCCCACGGGCCGCGCCACCGGACGCTTCCCCGACGCCGGGTCGCTCGGCGGCAAGGGCGCCGCCCAGGAGCCGCTGGCCCACCTGCAGTGGGACATGAAGATGATCGGCGCCGACCGGGCCCACGCCAAGGCCCCCGGCAACAAGAAGGTGCTGGTCGGCGTCATCGACACCGGCATCGACGGCAAGCACCCCGACATCGCCCCCAACTTCAACCGCGAGCTGAGCCGCAACTTCGTCATCGACAAGCCCAAGGACGAACGCGGCGAGACCCTCGACGGCCCCTGCGAGACCCCCTCCTGCAAGGACCCCGTGGACGAGGACGACGACGGCCACGGCACCCACGTCGCCAGCACCATCGCCTCCCCGATCAACGGCATCGGCATCGCCGGCGTCGCCCCCGACGTGCAACTCGTGAGCATCAGGGCCGGCCAGGACTCCGGCTTCTTCTTCCTCAAGCCCAGCCTGGACGCCCTCACCTACGCCGGCGACATCGGCGTGGACGTCGTCAACATGAGCTACTACGTCGACCCCTGGCTGTTCAACTGCGCCGCCAACAAGGCCGACACCAGGAAGGAGCAGCTCGAACAGCAGGCGATCATCGTCGGCATGCAGCGTGCCCTCGACTACGCCCGCGGCAAGGGCGTCACGCTCATCTCCGCCCTCGGCAACGGCTCGACCGACCTCGGACGTCCCAGTGTCGACAAGCAGAGCCCCGGCTACCCGCGCGGCGACGAGAAGACCCGCAAGATCGACAACTCCTGCGTCAACGTGCCCGCCGAGTCCAAGGGCGTGATCTCGGTCTCCGCCGTGGGGCCGTCCGGCCGCAAGGCCATCTACAGCGACTACGGGATCGAGCAGACCGACCTGGCCGCGCCCGGCGGCGACGTGCTGGACGGCAAGGGCGCCGAGGCCGTCCGGTCGATCCTGGCCGCCGCCCCCGAGCACGTGCTCAAGGCGGGCGGCCGGCTCGACGCCTCCGGCAAGCCCAAGGGCGCCGACGTCGTACGCGACTGCCACGAGGGCTCGTGCTCCTACTACCAGTACCTCGACGGCACCTCCATGGCCGCCCCGCACGCGACCGGCGTCGCGGCGATCCTGATCAGCCGCTTCGGCAAGCCCGGCCCCGGCGGCCTGGCGATGGACCCCGCCACCGTCGAGGACCTGCTCTACAGGACCGCCACCCCGACGCCCTGCCCGACGCCCCGCGCCTACGTCTACAAGATGTACGGCGAGAGCGAGACCCACCAGTGTGAGGGTGGCCAGGACGACAACGGCTTCTTCGGGCACGGCATCGTGAACGCCTGGAAGGCGGCCACCATCGAGCCATGATGTACCGCCTGCTCGCCGACGCGGCGATGGTGGCGCACTTCGCCTTCCTCGCCTATCTGGCCGTGGGCGGGTTCCTGGCCTGGCGCTGGCGGCGTACGATCTACGTCCACCTCGCGGTCGTCGGCTGGGCCGTGCTCTCGCTCGTCACCGGCGTGGAATGCCCGCTGACCGTGGTCGAGGACTGGGCGCGGCGCAAGGCCGGGCAGCCGGGCCTGCCGCCGAGCGGCTTCGTCGACCACTACATCCAAGGCGTGATCTACCCTGAACAGTACGCGAACTTGGTACGGCTGGGACTCGCCGTTCTCGTGTTGTTCTCCTACGTCGGGTACGTTCTCCGTCGTCAGTGACTGCCAAGTGGTCTGTACCAATTAAGGTAGGACTCGTGACTCGTCGCGCGAAAATCGTCTGCACCCTAGGCCCAGCCACTTCGTCCAAAGAACGCCTCCACGAGCTGATCTCCGCGGGCATGGACGTGGCACGGTTCAACCTCAGTCATGGCGACCATGACATGCACAGAGAGGTCTACGACCGGGTCAGGGAGGTGGCGGCCGACCTCGGCCGCGGCGTAGGCGTGCTCGCCGACCTTCAAGGCCCCAAGATCCGCGTCGGCACCTTCGAGGAAGGGCCGGTGCGCCTCGGCTTCGGCGACGTCTTCACCATCACCACCGAAGACGTTCCCGGAGACCGCGAGCAGGTCTCGACCACCTACAAGGGCCTGCCCGGCGACGTGCGTCCCGGTGACACGATCCTGGTCGACGACGGCCGCCTCGTCCTGGAGGCCACCCGCGTCGACGGCGACCGTGTCATCACCCGCGTCGTCATCGGCGGCATGATCTCCAACAACAAGGGCCTCAACCTGCCGGGCATCAACGTCAGCGCCCCCGCCCTCACCGACAAGGACGAGGCCGACCTGCGCTGGGCGCTCCGCACCGGCTTCGACATGATCGCGCTCTCCTTCGTCCGCCGTCCCTCCGACGCCGACGTGGTGCGCAACATCATGGAGCAGGAGGCCGTACGCCTGCCGCTGCTCGCCAAGATCGAGAAGCCGCAGGCCGTCGAGCGCCTGCCCGAGATCGTCGAGGCGTTCGACGGCATCATGGTCGCCCGCGGCGACCTCCGCGTCGAGCTGCCGCTGGAGCAGGTGCCGATCGTGCAGCGGCGCATCATCGAGCTGTGCCGGGAGAAGGCCCGCCCGGTCATCGTGGCCACCCAGATGCTCGACTCCATGATGAGCGCCCCGCGCCCCACCCGCGCCGAGGCCTCCGACGTCGCCTACGCCGTCATGGACGGCGCCGACGCGGTCATGTTGTCGGGCGAGACGTCGGTCGGCAGCTACCCGATCGAGTCCGTCTCGACGATGGACCGCATCGCCTGCGCCGCCGAGAAGTCGTCCCTGCACGCCACCCACACCCTGGAGCGCATGCCGGAGACCACCGGCGGCGCCATCGCCAGGGCGGCGGCCGAGGTCGGGGCGATCGTGGGCGCCAAGGCGCTGATCGCGTTCACCATGTCGGGGGAGACGGCCCGCCGTCTGGCCCGCTACCGCTCGCCGATCCCGCTGCTGGCCTTCACCTCGGCCCCGCACGTGCGCGGGCAGCTCTCGCTGACGTGGGGCGTGGAGACGTTCCACGTGCCGTTCGTGCACCACACCGACGACATGGTGCGGCAGGTGGAGGCGTCGCTGCTGTCGCTCGGACGGCTGGAGAAGGGCGACAAGGTGGTCATCGTGGCCGGTTCGCCTCCCGGCACGCCGGGCAGCACCAACGCCCTGCGCGTCCACACCATCGGCTCGGCCGTCTCCCACGCCAACTGACTCTCGCGCCCCCTCCGAGGCGAGCTCGCGTGCCCGCGCGAGCTCCCGCGGAGGGGGCTCGCGGTTTCAGTGGGCGTGCAGGGCGGCGTTCAGGGTGATGCCCGAGCCGGTGCGGGGGAGGGCCTCCACGGCGCCCGTCCGGGAGTTGCGGCGCAGCAGTACGCCGTTCGAGCCCGACAGCTCCGCGGCCTTGACCACCTTCCCGTCGGGCAGCGTCACCTGGGTGCCCGCGGTCACGTAGAGGCCCGCCTCCACCACGCAGTCGTCGCCCAGCGAGATGCCGATGCCGGCGTTCGCGCCCAGCAGGCAGCGCTCGCCGATCGAGATGACCTGCTTGCCGCCGCCCGACAGCGTCCCCATGATCGAGGCGCCGCCGCCCACGTCGGACCCGTCGCCGACCACCACGCCCGCCGAGATGCGCCCCTCGACCATCGAGGTGCCCACCGTGCCCGCGTTGAAGTTCACGAAGCCCTCGTGCATGACCACCGTGCCCGACGCCAGGTGGGCGCCCAGCCGCACCCGGTCGGCGTCGGCGATGCGCACGCCCTCCGGCAGCACGTAGTCGACCATGCGCGGGAACTTGTCCACCCCGTAGACCGTCACCGCGCCCTTGGCCCGCAGCCGCAGCCGCGTCCGCTCGAAGCCCGGCACCGGGCACGGCCCGAAGTTGGTCCACACCACGTTGGCCAGCAGGCCGAACTGGCCGTCCAGGTTGACGCCGTGGGGGCGTACCAGGCGGTGGGAGAGCAGGTGGAGCCGCAGGTAGACGTCGTGCGCGTCCACGGGGGGCTCTGAGAGCTTGGCGACGCCCGTACGCACCGCCACCACCTCCACGCCCCGCGCCGCGTCGCGGCCGGTCAGCGCGGCCAGCTCGCCGGCCTCCTCGGCGGAGAGCCGCTCGGTGCCCGTGGCAGGCGGCTCGCCCAGCTCGGGCGCCGGGAACCAGGTGTCGAGAACGGTGCCGTCGTCGGCGATGGTCGCGAGGCCGACGCCGAACGCGCCGGTCGAGGTGGGATCGAAAGCAGTCACACAGCCAAAAATACCGGTCGTCCGATCAGCCCAGGGATCCCAGGTCGGCCGACAGCCACCGCTCGGGCCGCATCCGGAACGTCACCAGGACGTGCAGGTCCGAGCCCTGCACGTAGCCCGACACCGCCTCGGGCGGCAGGTAGCGGGAGGCGATCCGGGTCAGCTCCTCGATCGTCGTGGGATCGGAGCGCACCACCGGGCCCTCGACCGACACGTACCGGTAGGTCGGGCTGGCCCGCTGGACCAGCATCGAGAACCGGCCCGCCTTCGCCACCAGCCTGGCCTTGTGCGACTCGCTGTCGGTCAGGAACCTGATCTCGCCGCCGGGGCTGTAGTCGTACCAGACGGGCACGGCGAGCGGCGCGCGCCCCGCGCCCGAGTCCACGGCCAGGCTCGCGATGTGCGGCTCGGTCAGGAACGCCTCCCGCTCGGTCACGCTCAAGGACATCCCGCGCCACCCCCGTCTCGGCCGTCATAACTCGTCACACAGGACTATTCCCGGCGATCCGCCTGCGAAATCCCGCCGCCCGAGCGCGTCTGAGGGCCCGCCGCCGAAAAACAGTCGCACCCCGCCGGAGGGGCCGCCATCATCGTCAGGTTGGCCACCCCCGGGCCGTACGGGCCACAGGTGGGTTCTTCGACGATGACGGGACAGTGCCTTGGTAGACATCATCGAGCTCAACCGGCGGTCGGTACGCGCCACCGCCGACCTGGTCGCCACGATCAAGCCCGCCGACCTCGACCTGCCGACCCCCTGTACGGGATGGGCCGTCCGCGACCTGCTGGAACACCAGATCGTGCAGAACCACGGGTTCGCCCTGGCCGCCTCGGGCGCGCGTACGGACTTGCCGAGCTGGCGGCCGAGCCCGCTGGGCGAGGACCCGGTGGCCGAGTACGCCGCCTCGGCGCAGGCCGTCGTCGCCGCCTTCGCCGCGGACGGCGTGCTCGACCGGTCGTTCTTCCTGCCCGAGATCCGCGACGGCGGCCCGTTCCCGGCGGCGATGGCGATCGGCTTCCACTTCATCGACTGCGTCGTGCACGACTGGGACCTCGCCAAGGCGCTGGGAGTGCCGCCGAACGTCGAGGACGACCTCGCCGAGGCCGCACTCCCGCTGGCCGCGCAGGTGCCCGACACGCCCGTCTCGCGCGGCGCCGGGAAGGCGTTCCTGGCCGGGGTCGAGCCGGGCGAGGACGCCACGGCCCTCGACCGCGTGGTCGCCATGCTGGGCCGCAGCCCCTCGTGGACGCCCTGACCCCGGTCAACATTTCGGGCCCGGGTGTCGACCCGGCAGTCATGGGCGGGGAAAAGCGAACCGCCCGGCCTGTGGAGGGGCCGGGCGGTAAGGCCGGTGCCCCGGGTGGGATTCGAACCCACACTGTATGGATTTTGAGGCCATCGACTCTGCCGTTGGTCTACCGGGGCGGCTCCGCCGGTCGGCGATCTCGTGGCGTGATGCCCGAGGCCGCACCGGCGTGGATCTAATCTACCGGACGTCTGTACTCTTCTGCTCGTGAGTACGCAGCGGCGAGTAGTGATCGCGGAAGACGAGGCCCTGATCCGCCTGGACCTCAAGGAGATGCTCCAGGAGGACGGTTACGTCGTCGTGGGCGAGGCCGGTGACGGGGAGCAGGCGATCCAGCTCGCCGCCGAGCTGCGGCCCGACCTCGTCATCCTCGACGTGAAGATGCCCGTGCTCGACGGCATCTCGGCGGCCGAGCGCATCGTGGCCGACCGGGTCGCGCCGTGTCTCATCCTCACCGCCTTCTCCCAGCGTGACCTGGTGGAACGGGCCCGTGACGCGGGGGCGATGGCCTACCTGGTCAAGCCGTTCACCAAGGCCGATCTGGTGCCGGCGATCGAGATGGCGGTCAGCAGGCACGAGGAGATGGTGGCGCTGAGCGCAGAGGTCTCCAGCCTCTCGGAGCGCCTGGAGACCCGGAAGCTGGTCGAGCGGGCCAAGGGCCAGTTGATGGCGCAGCACGGCTGGACGGAGCCGCAGGCGTTCCGGTGGATCCAGAAGGCGTCGATGGACCGGCGGCTGAGCATGCGGGAGGTTGCTCAGATCGTTATAGACGACGCGGCCGAGCGGGCGTGAATAGGGCGTATATCAGGTGATTTAGCCCCGCGGGTTGTGGCGCGGTCACGACTGGGCATCCAACCGGCTTCGGCTTCTTTCGGCGCAGGCGTCCCGGCGCATGCTGATGGGCGGACGGAAGGTCCGCTCATCTCGAACGGAGACGCTTTCGATGATCCGCATTTCCCGCGCGCTGGCCGTCGCCACAGCGGCGAGCCTGGCACTGGCGGCATGTTCGACCGGGGGCACGACCGCCGGAACGGGCGCCACAGGCTCCACATCCGCGAAACCCTCCTCGGCCGCCGCGGCCAAGGGGGACGGCACGCTCACGATCGGCACCGTGCTGCCGCAGACGGGCAACCTGGCCTATCTGGGGCCACCCGAGTTCGCCGGGGTCGATCTGGCGCTCAAGGAGATCAACGAGGCCGGTGGCGTGCTCGGCAAGCCGGTGGCGAAGATCGACACCGACTCGGGCGACACCACGACCAACATCGCCTCGCAGTCGGTGGACAAGCTGCTCAGCCAGAAGGCCGACGCGATCATCGGCGCGGCGTCCTCGTCGGTGTCGGAGTCGATCATCGACAAGGTCACCCGGGCGGGCGTGGTGCAGTTCTCGCCGGCGAACACCTCCGACAAGTTCACCACGATCAACGACCAGGGGCTGTACTTCCGTACCGCGCCGCCGGACAAGCTGCAGGGGCGGGTCCTGGGTGACCTGGTGGTCGCCGACGGCAACGACACGCTCGGCATCCTGGCCATGCAGGACTCCTACGGCTCCGGCCTGGCCGACCAGGTGACCAAGACCGCCGAGGCGGCCGGGGCCACGGTGGCCGAACGGGTCGACTACGACCCCAAGGCCGCCGACTTCTCGGCCGACGTCGCCAAGATCAAGGCCAAGAACCCGAAGGCGATCGTGCTGATCGGCTTCGAGGAGACGGCGAAGGTCGTGCAGGAGCTGGTCAAGCAGGGCCTGACGGCCGACAAGTACAAGTGGTACATGGTGGACGGCAACATGTCGAACTCCAACTACCTCAAGATGCCCAAGGGCACGCTGGCGGGCGTCAAGGGCACGATCCCGGGGGCGGCGGCGCCCGAGGCGTTCCAGAAGCGGTTGCTGGCGATCGATCCGAAGCTGACGAACTACACCTACGCCGCCGAGTCGTACGACGCGGCGACGCTGATCGCGCTGGCCGCCGAGGCGGGCAAGGACGACGCGGGCACCGCGCTCGGCCCCAAGCTGATCGAGGTCAGCAAGGGCGGCGAGAAGTGCCAGGACTTCAAGTCGTGCGCCGACCTGCTCAAAGCGGGCAAGGACATCGACTACGACGGCGTGAGCGGCCCGGTGGACTTCGACGACGCGGGTGACCCGACGGTGGCCACGATCGGCGTCTACCAGTACGGCAAGGACAACAAGTACGACGCGGCCAAGGCGATCGAATATCGCAAGGGCAACATCGCCGGCTAGACCAACCCGCCATAGAACCACCCCAGTCCGGAAATTTCGGGCTGGAGTGGTTCATATGGAGTCATGACCGTAACGCTGATGAAACATGCAATTACAGAGAGTGATTGCGACATTACAAATTAGCATAAAAGTACCCGAATCCCCCACATCTCCCCGCCAAAGAGGCATGCTGAGCTCGGAAAACGCAGCGAGGGAGATCGTTCCCCCGCTGGGAATAAGGGGAGTCTCTTTTATGATCCGCATTGCTCCAGCAGGGCGCTTCCTGGCCGTCGCGGCAGCCGCGAGTCTGGCCCTGACGGCCTGTGGCGGCGGTGGCGACACGGCCGCGCAGCAGACCACGTCCGCGGCGCCGTCCTCATCGGCCCCGGCCGCCCAGACGGACGCGGCCAAGGGCGACGGCACGCTGACGATCGGCACCGTCCTGCCGCAGACCGGTTCGCTGGCCTTCCTCGGCCCGCCCGAGTTCGCCGGCGTCGACCAGGCCGTCAAGGAGATCAACGACGCGGGCGGCGTGCTCGGCAAGCCGGTCACCAAGATCCACACGGACTCCGGTGACACCACCACCAACGTGGCCTCGCAGTCGGTGGACAAGCTGATCGCGCAGAAGACCGACGCCATCATCGGCGCCGCCTCCTCGTCGGTGTCGGAGTCGATCATCGACAAGGTCACCGGTGCCGGCGTGGTGCAGTTCTCGCCCGCCAACACCTCCGACAAGTTCACCACCCTCAGCGACCAGGGGCTGTACTTCCGTACCGCGCCGCCGGACAAGCTCCAGGGCCGCGTGCTCGGCGACCTGATCGCCGCCGACGGCAACGACACCATCGGCATCCTGGCCATGCAGGACTCCTACGGCTCCGGCCTGGCCGACCAGGTGACCAAGACCGCCGAGGCGGCCGGCGCCAGCGTCGTGGAGCGTGTGGACTACGACCCGAAGGCGGCCGAGTTCTCCGCGGACGTCGCCAAGATCAAGGCCAAGAACCCGAAGGCGGTCGTGCTGATCGGCTTCGAGGAGGGCGCTAAGGTCATCCAGGAGCTCGTCAAGCAGGGCCTGACCAGCGACAAGGTCAAGTGGTACATGGTGGACGGCAACATGTCGAACACCAACTACCTCAAGATGCCCAAGAGCACGCTCAAGGGCGTCAAGGGCACCATCCCCGGCGCCGAGGCCCCGGAGGACTTCAGGAAGAAGCTCCTGGAGATCGACCCGAAGCTCGAGGACTTCACCTACGCCGCGGAGTCGTACGACGCCACGATCCTCATCGCCCTGGCGGCCGAGGCGGCCAAGGACGACAGCGGCAAGTCCATCGCCGCCAAGCTGCCCGAGGTCAGCAAGGGCGGCGAGAAGTGCAAGACCTTCAAGGAGTGCGCCGACCTGCTGAAGGCCGGCAAGGACATCGACTACGACGGCATCAGCGGTCCGATCGAGTTCAACGACGCCGGTGACCCCGCCGTGGCCACCATCGGCGTCTACCAGTACGGCGAGGACAACAAGTACGCCTCCAAGGCGCTGGAGTACCGTACCGGCAACATCGAGGGCTGACCCTCACCCGCCGCCCAGGCCGCACACGCGCAACGAGTACTGGATCAGCCGATCCTGCAGCGGCTTGGGCGGCACCACGATCACCACCCGCTCGGGCCCCCCGTCCACGGTGGCCCGCACCGGGAACAGGAACGCCTTCTTGGCCTCGGCGAAGGCGTGCGGGTCGCAGCGGCCGGGGGTGAGCGTGACCGGCACCTCCAGCCGCTGCTGCCCGGCCTCCAGCTCGTCGACGGGCCGCTTGGGGGCGTCCGGCGTGATGATGTAGTGCGTGGTGCCGTCGAGCTCGGTCAGCGTCACCTTGCCGACGCCGCGCCGCGTGACCACCAGCTTGCCCCGCATCGCCTTGCCCACCTGCTTCCAGTCGGGGCCGAACTCGATGCCGGCGGCCTCCTTGACGAGGAACTCCGAGCATTCGTCCCGCAGCAGCCGGGTCAGCAGAGGGCTCGGGTGCGGCACCTTGAACACCACCCGGCGCGGCTGCTCCGACCCGGCCCGGATGTTGGCCACGACGGTGGCCGGCTGGAGTTGCGGCAGGCCCGTGGGCAGGCAGTTCGCCGGACCGTAGGTGATGCGCAGATCGGTGCGCTCGGTCCGCTTGATCGTCGCGTCGGCCTTTTGCGGCGGCAACGTTTTGAACGACGGCGTCACGAGCTGGACGTCGGCGAAATACACGGGTATGCCGGCGGTATTACGGACGGCCACCTCCAGCGCGTGCACGGGCTCGTCCGAACGCCATTGCTCCAGCGTGACCGATACGCCGGCGGGAGGATCCGAGGAAGGCGGCGGGGCCGGCGGGGAAGCGGTGCACCCGGCAAGAAGGACCGCCGTGACTAGGACAGGCGAAATTCGCTTCACCCGACGCACATTAAGCCTGCTAGCGCAGGTCCGTAAGTTGAGGACTGATTACGACTCCGCATCCAAGTGCCGACAGTTCATCACGCCATCTGGTTGGAGTCCGCAACGATTTTGTACGTTTCCGTCATTCGATCGGGAGCGCTCGGCGGTGCTGACGATCCCGGCCTGGAAATGAAGGAGACACTTCATGATCCGCATTGCTCCAGCAGGGCGCTTCCTGGCCGTCGCGGCAGCCGCGAGTCTGGCCCTGACTGCCTGCGGCGGTGGCGGCAGCAACACCGCCACGCAGAGTTCGCAACCGGCCGCCCCGTCCTCGTCTGCCCCCGCGGCCAAGGGCGACGGTACTCTCACGATCGGCACGCTGCTGCCCCAGACCGGTTCGCTGGCCTTCCTCGGCCCGCCCGAGTTCGCCGGCGTCGACCTGGCCATCAAGGAGATCAACGAGGCCGGCGGCGTCCTGGGCAAGCCCGTCACCAAGTACGACACCGACTCCGGCGACACCACCACGAACATCGCCTCGCAGTCGGTGGACAAGCTCCTGGCCCAGAAGGCCGACGCCATCATCGGCGCCGCGTCCTCCTCGGTGTCGGAGTCGGTGATCGACAAGATCACGGGCGCGGGCGTCATCCACTTCTCGCCGGCCAACACCTCCGACAAGTTCACCACCATCGAGGACAAGGGCCTGTACTTCCGCACCTCGCCGCCGGACAAGCTGCAGGGCCGCGTGCTCGGCGACCTGGTGGTGTCCGACGGCAACGACACCGTCGGCATCCTGGCCATGCAGGACTCCTACGGCACCGGCCTGGCCGACCAGGTGCAGAAGACGGTCACCGACGGCGGCGGCGAGGTCGTCGAGCGGGTCGACTACGACCCCAAGGCGGCCGACTTCTCCGCCGACGTGGCCAAGATCAAGGCCAAGAACCCCAAGGGCATCGTGCTGATCGGCTTCGAGGAGACCGCCAAGGTCATCCAGGAGCTGGTCAAGCAGGGTCTGCCGGCCGACAAGCACAAGTGGTACATGGTCGACGGCAACACCTCCAACACGAACTACGTCAAGATGCCCAAGGGCACCCTCGACGGCGTGAAGGGCACGATCCCGGGCGCGGCGGCCCCGGAGGAGTTCCAGAAGCAGCTCCTCGCCGTCAACCCCAAGCTGGAGGACTACAGCTACGCCCCCGAGTCCTACGACGCGATGAACCTGCTCGCGCTGGCCGCCGAGGCCGCCAAGAGCGACGCGGGCGTCGACATCGCCGCCAAGCTGGCCGAGGTCAGCAAGGGCGGGGAGAAGTGCAAGGACTTCAAGACCTGCGTCGACCTGCTGAAGGCCGGCAAGGACATCGACTACGACGGCGTGAGCGGCCCGGTCGAGTTCAACGACGCCGGCGACCCCGCCGTCGCCACCATCGGCATCTACCAGTACGGCAAGGACAACAAGTACGCCACCAAGGCGCTGGAGTACCGCACCGGTAACATCTCCGGCTGATCAGCGTTCCCGCGAAGGGCCCGGTCCGCGAGGATCGGGCCCTTTCGTCATGCGCACCCGGCCACGATCTGGTCGGCGGCCGTCCGGTACTGCTTGAGCAGCGCGACCTGGCGCTCGTGCGGCACGTCGTTCCTGGACAGGCCCGCGGTGGCCTCCTTGACGCGCTGTACGGCCGCGTGCAGCGAGGCCGGCAGCCGGTCGCCGAACTGGAGCGTGATGCCGCGCAGCTCGGCCAGCCGGCCGATGACGGCGTCCTCGAAGTACTGCTGCTCCTCCTGGCCCTTGGGCTTGAGCATCAGGCCGGCGTACCCGATGGCCGAGACCACGCGCGCGCACGGGCTGTCGGTGGGGTCGCCGCCGGTGCTGTACTTCTGGGCCGAGGAGGCGTCCTCCTGGCAGCCGACGAGCAGAACGGGCAGGATGAGCGCCACTGTCACCAATCGCTTCACAACGCTCATTAAAAAACGGAGAAGGGGCCCGGGGGGAGCCCCTTCTCCGTTCGATCCGGTTACGCCTTGGCCAGCGTGCCCAGGTACAGCTCGATGACCTTCGGGTCGTTGGCGAGCTGCCTGCCGGTGCCGGTGTAGGCGTTGCGGCCCTGGTCGAGCACGTAGCCGCGGTGGCAGATCTGCAGGCAGCGGCGGGCGTTCTGCTCCACCATGATCACCGTCACGCCCGCCTTGTTGATCTGCTGGGCCTGGATGAAGACCAGGTCCTGGAGCTTGGGCGACAGGCCGGCCGACGGCTCGTCGAGCAGCAGCACCGACGGCTCGGTCATGAGCGCCCTGGCCATGGCCACCATCTGCCGCTCACCGCCGGACAGGGAGCCCGCGCGCTGCTTGCGCCGCTCCTTGAGCGCCGGGAACAGCTCGGCCACGAACTCGAAGCGCTCCTTGAACTTGCCGGGCACCTGGAAGGCGCCCATCTCCAGGTTCTCCTCGATGGTGAGGCTGGGGAAGACGTTGTTGGTCTGCGGCACGTAGCCGACGCCGCGGGAGACCAGCGCGTGCGCCTTCATGTTCGTGATGTTCTCACCCTTGAGCAGCACCGTGCCGCTGCGGATGTTGACCAGCCCGAACATGGCCTTCAGCAGCGTCGACTTGCCGGCGCCGTTGGGGCCGATGATGCCGATCAGCTCGCCCTCTTTGACGTAGAGGTCGGAGCCGTTGAGGATGTTGACGCCCGGCAGGTAGCCGGCGATCAGCTCGTCGCACCGCAGCACGGCGTCCGCTGCGCCCTCCAGGTGCGCGCTGCGGTCGGTGACCGCCGCCTTCGACTCCGGAGCCTCCGCAGCGGCCACGGCGGCCGCCTCGGCGCTCTCAGAGGCGGTCTCGGGGGCGGTCTCGGGGACGTCGCTCACTTCTGCGTCTCCTCTTCGATTTCGGCCTCCAGCGCCGCCTCCGCCTCCTGCAGCTGGGCCTCCAGCTCGGTGTCCGACAGCGGGGCGTCGTGGTGCGCGCCGAGGTAGGCGTCGATCACGCGCTCGTCCGACATGATCGTCTCGGGCGGGCCCTCGGCGATGACGGCCCCCTGAGCCATGACGATCACCCAGTCGCTGATGTCGCGGACCATGTCCATGTCGTGCTCGACGAACAGCACCGTCATGCCCTGCTCGCGCAGGTCCTTGACGTGGCCGAGCAGCGACTGGGTCAGGGCCGGGTTCACGCCCGCCATGGGCTCGTCCAGCATGACCAGCTCAGGCTGGACCATGAGCGCGCGGGCCATCTCCAGCAGCTTGCGCTGGCCGCCGGACAGCGACCCGGCGAAGTCCTCCCGCTTGGCGGCCAGCTTGAAGCGTTCGAGCAGCTCCTCGGCGCGGGCGGTGATCTCGTCCTCCTGGCCGCGCCACATGCTCGGGAACAGCGCCCGCCAGAAGGTCTCGCCCTTCTGCTGCTGGGCGCCGAGGCGCATGTTCTCCATCACGGTCAGGCGGGACAGCGCCTTGGTGAGCTGGAAGGTGCGCACCATGCCCGCGCGGGCGACCTTGTGGGCCGGCACCCCGTTCATGTTGCGCCCGTTGAACGTCCACGAACCCGCGTCGGCCGTGTCGAAGCCGGTGAGCTGGTTGAAGAAGGTCGTCTTGCCGGCGCCGTTGGGGCCGATCAGCGCGGTGATGGAACCCCGCTGGATCTCGACGTGGCCGACCTCGACCGCGGTCAGGCCGCCGAAGCGGCGTACGACGTTGTCGACGGTGAGGATCGGGTCCGGCTTGGGCACACCCGGCTCGCGGGCCAGGTCCTTGAAGACGGCCAGCGCCGCGGCCTTGCGGTCGGTGGCCGTGGTTTCAGCGTGCATCGATTGCTATCTCCCTCTTGTCACCGAAGATGCCCTGCGGCCGGAAGATGAGCAACAGGATGAGTCCGAGGCCGACCAGGATCCACCGGACGGCGCCCACCTGGTTCGTGTCCATGAACGTGATGATCCCGGCGCCGACGGCGTCCGTGAGGGTGTTGTAGATGAGGACGAGCAGCACCCAGAAGATCGACGCGCCGAGGACCGGGCCGAGGACGCGGGCCGCGCCGCCGAGGATGACCATCGTGTACGCGTAGAAGGTCGTCTCCGTGCCGAACACGTCGGGCTGGATGGAGGCGTAGGCCAGGCCGTAGATGAAGCCGCCCAGGCTGCCGACGACGCCGCCCAGGACCAGCGACTGCATCTTGTAGGAGAAGACGTTCTTGCCGAGGCTGCGCACGGCGTCCTCGTCCTCGCGGATGGCCTTCAGCACGCGGCCCCAGGGGCTTTTCATCAGCAGGTAGACCAGCACGCAGCACAGCGCGATGAGCACCCAGCCGACGGTCAGCACCCACAACACGCGGTGGTTGAAGAACAGCGGGACGGGGCCGAGGTTGAAGCCGTACTCGCCCGCGGAGTAGGGGTTGAGCGCGTAGAAGCCGTCGGAGAAGCCGCGGTGGCCGTCCGAGCCGGTGAAGACGTCCTTGAAGGCCACCGAGCGGAAGACGAGCCGGACGATCTCGGCGGCCGCGATGGTGACGATGGCCAGGTAGTCGGCGCGCAGTTGCAGCGTGGGGATGCCGAGCAGCAGAGCCAGGATCGCGGCGGCGACGACGCCGACCACGACGCCGACCCAGAAGGGCAGGCCGATGACGACGACCGTGACGGCCAGGCCGTAGCCCGCCACGCCCATGAACGCCGCCTGACCGAAGTTGAGCAGGCCGGTGTAGCCGAATTGGATGTTGATGCCGATGGCGGCGAGCGCGTACAGCACGGTCTCGACGCCGACGGCGGCCTTGAGCGTCGTGCTGATGATCGTGATCCAGTCCATTCTGATCCTCCCCCGATCAGCCGATTCGCTCGCGGCGGCCCAGGATGCCCTGGGGCCGGACGAGGAGCACGATGATGAGCACGGCCAGCGCGCCGACGCTCTTCAGCTCGGGCGGCACCCACAGCGTCGAGACCTGGATGAACAGGCCGACCACGAGTGACCCGACCAGGGCGCCGAACGCTGTGCCGAGGCCGCCGAGCGTGACGCCGGCGAAGATGAGCAGCAGGATGTCCTGGCCCATCGTGAACTTCAGGTTCTGCGAGAGGCCGAGCATGACGCCGGCCAGACCGGCGATGGCGGCGCCCAGGGTCCAGATGATCCGGATGACCCGGTCGACGTTGATGCCCGAGGAGGCCGCGAGCGCGGGGTTGTCGGCCACGGCGCGGGCCGCCTTGCCGGTACGGGTGCGCAGCAGCGCGATGCCGACGGCGATCAGCACCACCAGTTCGATGCCCATCGCCACGAAGTTCTTGGGAGCGGCGGAGATCGGCCCGATCTGAAAGCCCGGCTGGGCGGTGTACTGGGCGTAGGCCTCGTTCTGGCCGCCGAAGAAGATCAGCATGACGTAGCGGAGGACGAGCGCGAAGCCGATGGAGATGATCATCATGGCGATGTTGCCGGTGCCGCGCCTGCGGAGCTGGCCCCAGAACAGGCGGTCCTGCCCGTAGCCGAACAGGCCCGCGAGCAGCACGGCGAGCACCGTCGCCGGGATGAGATGGATCCCGAATCCCACGTTGAACATGTATGCGAAGATCGCGCCGAGCGTGACCAGCTCACCATGGGCGAAGTTGGTCAGGCCGGTCGTGCCGTAGATGAGCGACAGGCCGAGCGCGGCCAGGGCGATGATCAGGCCGAGGTTGAACCCCTCGAACGTGAGCTGCGCCGCCTGGTCCCAGAACCCGCTCTGCTCGCTCTCCTCGCCGCCCGCGGGCTGCCCGGCCACACCCTTGGCCTGCAACGCGAACAGGACGGTGGAGCAGTTGCCCTCGAAGACCGTCGGCGTGCGGACGTTGTTGCCCCCGCGCACCTCGGCGTTCTTCGGAAGGCTGCCGACATCCAGGGTCACCTTGAACTTGCCCTTGTCGGTCGGGACGTCCCACGTGCCTTGTGCGTTTGTTGTGACCTCCTTGACGGGTTGTCCGCCCTCGGTGGTCACGGCGATTTTTACGCCGTTCACTGGCTGGCCTTGGAGTTTGAGCGTCCCCTTCAAACCCTGGCATCCGGCCGGCCCCGCCTGGGCGGGGGCGGCGAGCAGGAAGATGAGTCCACCCAGGAAGGCCGTGAACGCGATCACGGCTCTGCGCAATGGTGCTCCCTCAAATAGGTCAAGGCGGGGTTGTACCCCTCCATCTCGACACGCGCGCATCGCAGGCACAACTGGGATGCAATGGCGGGAGCTTATTCCGCAGACGCCCGTTTCAGTATGGTTCGTCACCAATTAGTGACATGCGTGTGGCACACATGTGAGGAAACAACGCGGCAGGTCAGGGGCTAAATGAGGGAAGACGCCTGGCCGGGCGGAGAACGAAACGGTAACGAAGAGAAGAAAACGTGGACGAGCCCGCGGAGCGGCCTTTGGGGCCATGTAGGGCTTCCCCGGCCGTACACGTTATCTACCGGGCCTCCCCGCGGGCTCTGTTCGGACAACCGTAGCGATCGATGGGGCCGATGCGCAAAGGTTCGATCAAAGTGACCTCAGGGGCGCCGGTCACGCAGCATGCACGTCAGTCTGGAGGTGCACACCCGCCGTCCCTCCTCGTCGGTGACCTCGATCTCGTACGTCGCCAGGGTGCGCCCGCCGTGCAACCGCGTCGCGACGCCGGTCACGTACCCGGAGGTCGCCGAACGGTGATGGCTGGCGTTGATCTCGATGCCCACGGCGATGCGGTCGGGGCCGGCGTGGATCGCCGCGGCCACCGAGCCCAGCGTCTCGGCCAGCACCACCGACGCGCCGCCGTGCAGCAGGCCGTAGGGCTGGGTGTTGCCCTCGACCGGCATCCTGCCGACGACGCGCTCGGCGCCGGCCTCGACGAACTCGATGCCCATACGGTCGGGCAGCGTGCCCTTGTGCACCGCGCCGTACGCCGAGAAGTCGAAGGGGTCGGTCTGCGTCAAGGGGATCTCTCCACTCTTCCGAGCTCGGGTTTTCTGTCGTTGACGCAGACTAGGCTGCGTACGTGCCGAAGAGTGAAGTGACCCCCAGCCGCCCGTGCCTGTTGCTGCTTGACGGGCATTCCCTGGCCTACCGCGCCTTCTACGCGCTCAAAGACGCCAACCTCATGACCACCGACGGTCAGCACACCGAGGCGGTCTACGGGTTCACCTCGATGCTGACGAACATCCTGCGCGACGAGCAGCCGACCCATGTGGCGGTGGCCTTCGACAGGTCGGAGCCGACGTTCCGCCACGAGGAATACTCCGACTACAAGGCCAACAGGAGCGAGACCCCGGAAGACTTCCGCGGTCAGATGCAGCTCATCTACGAGCTTCTCGACACGCTGCGCATCCCCCACCTGTCCAAGGCGGGCTTCGAGGCCGACGACCTGATCGCCACCCTCGCCACCCGCGCGGCCGATCAGGGGATGAACGTCCTGATCGTCACCGGTGACCGCGACGCGCTGCAACTCGTCAACGAGCACGTCACCGTCCTGATGACGCGCCGCGGCATCAGCGACATGACCAGGTTCACGCCCGAGGCGGTCGAGGAGAAGTACGGCCTGACCCCCGTCCAATACCCCGACTTCGCCGCGCTGCGCGGCGACCCCAGCGACAACCTGCTGTCCATCCCCAGCGTCGGCGAGAAGACCGCGGCCAAGTGGGTGCGCGAGTTCGGCTCGCTGACCGCGCTGGTCGACCGCGTCGACGAGGTCAAGGGCAAGGTCGGCGAGAAGCTGCGCGAGCACGTCGCCCAGGTGCTGATGAACCGCCGCCTGACCGAGCTGCTGCGCGACGTGCCGCTCGACGTCGAGCTCGGCGACCTCACGCAGGGCGGGTGGGAGCGCGAGGAGATCAACAAGCTGTTCGACACCCTGCAGATCCGCGGCGAGCTGCGCGAGCGTGTCTTCAAGGTGCTCGGCACCGGCGAGGCCGAGCCCGAGCAGGGCTTCGAGGTCGAGACCGTGATCCTCGGCCCCGACCGCGTGGCCGGCTGGTTGTCGGCGCTGCCGCAGGGCCGCGCCGGGCTGGCCTTCAAGGGCTCCTACGGCAGCGGCACGGGCCGCATCGACGCCATCGCCGTCGCCTCGCCCGACGGCACCGCCGCCCACATCGACCCCGTCAAGCTCACCGAGGGCGACGAGGCGGCGCTGCGGGCCTGGCTGGGCGACGCGAGCAGGCCCAAAGCCGTCCACGACGCCAAGGGCCCGATCCTGGCCCTGTGGGCCCAGGGCATGGAGCTGCGCGGGCTGAGCTGCGACACCGCGCTGGCCGCCTACCTCGCCATGCCGGGCCAGCGCACGTTCGCGCTGGAAGACCTGGCCAGGCGCTACCTCCACCGCGACCTGCGGGCCGAGGAGGAGTCCGGCGGCCAGGCCGCGCTGTTCGGCGACGACGAGGACGCCCCGGCCAAGGACCTCGCGCTGCGCGCCCACGCGGTGCGCGAGCTGGCCGACTCCCTGGAGGGTTTCCTGGCCGGTCGCGGCGGCACCCAGCTCCTGGCCGACGTCGAGCTGCCGCTGCTGTCGGTGCTGGCCGAGATGGAGCGGGCCGGCATCGCCGTCGACAGCGAATACTTCGCGGGCCTGGAGGCCGAGTTCGGCGCGGCGGTCAAGCACGCCGTCGAGGAGGCCCACCGCTCGGTCGGCGAGCAGTTCAACCTGGGCTCGCCCAAGCAGCTCCAGGAGATCCTGTTCACCCGGCTCAACCTGCCCAAGACGAAGAAGATCAAGACCGGCTACAGCACCGACGCCGACCAGCTCGCCTGGCTCGCCACCCAGACCGAGCACGAGCTGCCGACGATCATGCTGCGCCACCGTGACCAGCAGAAGCTGCGCACCACGGTCGAGGGTCTGATCAAGGAGGTCGCCGACGACGGGCGCATCCACACCACGTTCAACCAGATCATCGCCGCGACCGGCCGCCTGTCCTCGGAGAAGCCCAACCTCCAGAACATCCCGATCCGCACCGCCGAGGGCCGCCGCATCCGGCAGGGCTTCGTGGTGGGCGAGGGCTACGAGCGGCTGCTGACGGCCGACTACAGCCAGATCGAGCTGCGCATCATGGCCCACCTGTCGGGCGACGAGTCGCTGATCGCCGCCTTCGAGTCGGGCCACGACTTCCACCAGGCCACCGCGGCCCGGGTGTTCGACCTGCCGCCCGAGCAGATCGACTCCGAGCTGCGGGCCCGGATCAAGGCGATGAACTACGGCCTGGCCTACGGCCTGTCCGACTTCGGCCTGTCCGGGCAGCTCAACATCCCGGTCGCCGAGGCGCGGGCGCTGAAGGAGGAGTACTTCACCGAGTTCGGCGGCGTACGCGACTTCCTCCAGGCCATCGTGGCCCAGGCGCGCACCGACGGCTACACCGAGACCATCATGGGCCGCCGCCGCTACCTGCCCGACCTGACCAGCGACAACCGCCAGCGCCGGGAGATGGCCGAGCGCATGGCGCTCAACGCCCCCATCCAGGGCTCGGCGGCCGACATCATCAAGGTCGCCATGCTCCACGTCCGCCAGGCCATCGCCGAGGAGGGGCTCGCCTCCCGGATGTTGCTCCAGGTCCATGACGAGCTGGTGTTCGAGGTCGCGCCGGGCGAGCTGGAGACGCTGCGGCAGCTCGTCAGCGACCAGATGAACGCCGCCTACAGCCTGCGCGTGCCGCTGGAGGTCTCGGTGGGCGTCGGGCGTACGTGGCAGGACGCCGGCCACTGATGATGTTTATCCGGATACGGCGGGGCAGTCCGACATTTCGTGAACGGCGAGGCCCCGCCGTCTCCTGGGCTTCTCGTCTACGCTGAAGACACTTTTAGCCGAGTAGCCGGGAGTTTCGTGCGGGTACCAGCCTCTTACACGCGGATCATCGCCATCGCGAACGTGGCGGTCGTGACCGTGGCCATCGCCGGGCTGAGCCTCTTACCTGACGGTGAGACCCCCGCTACCCCCAAGGCGTCGGCCAGGGTCGGCCTGAGCGCCCCCGTCACGCCCCCGCAGGCGCGGCCCTCGGACGCCTCCCAGCCTCCCGGCGTGGTCGCCACCCCCGAGTTCGCCCGCCAGGTCCGCGCCAACGAGGCGGGCCTCGTGCCGGTCATCATGTACCACCGGATCCTGCGCAAGCGCGTGGCCTCGATCGACCGTACGCCCGCCCAGCTCAGGAAAGAGCTGGAGAAGCTGGCCAAGCAGGGCTACGTGCCCATCACGGCCAGAGAGTTCGTCACCGGCGACATCAAGGTGCCGGCCGGGCGTTTCCCCGTGGTGCTGACGTTCGACGACGGGCATCCGAGTCATCTCGCGCTCGACGCCTCCGGCAACCCCAAGCCCGACACCGCCGTGGGCGTGCTCCTCGACGTGGCCGCCCGATATCCCTCCTTCCGGCCGACCGCGACGTTCTGGGTCACGCGCGAGCCGTTCGGGCTGCGTGACCGGGAGCGGCAGACGGCGGCCGTGCGGTGGCTGGTCGACCACGGCTTCGAGGTCGCCAACCACACCTGGTCGCACCCCGACCTGCGCAGGCTCGGCAAGAAGAAGGTCCGCGAGCAGATCGTCCGGCTGGAACGCCTGCTCAAGAAGGTGGGCGCGCCGCCCGACAAGACCCTGGCCCTGCCGTACGGGTCGCTGCCGCGGCCCAAGAAGCTGGCCCGTACCGGCTCGTGGGACGGCACCCGTTATGATTTCGCGGGCGTGTTCCTCGCCGGAGCCGAGCCGTCTCTTTCGCCCTACGCGAAAAAGTTCGACCCTGGAGCGATCCAGCGGATCCAGAGCAACGGCAAGCGGGGCGAATGCCGCAAGTGGTGCTCGCAGTACTGGCTGGAGTGGCTGAACAAGCACCCTGGTGAGCGCTACGTCTCCGACGGGGATCCCGGGCGGATCTCCATCCCGGGGAAACTAAGGGGTAATATCAACCCCAAGCGGGAGTCCCAGATCATCGCATACTGATGTGTCCCCGGATTGACCCCGTGGCCAAGGTCTCATATGCTGATCGCTGCGCTGTGGGCTCGCGCGCGCCTCAGACGGAGCGGGCTCGCGCTCGGTCACGTCGATGTCGTAATTCCTCGGCTTGATGCGGAAGAGGGCCTGCCGCGCATCCGCCACATCGACATCCTGTCCGCGTTCGGAGCAATTCCACACATGACGTCCAGCACTGAGGCCACCTCGAGCACCCCGCAGGTAGCGGTCAACGACATCGGGTCCGAGGAAGCCTTCCTCGCAGCGATCGACGAGACCATCAAATACTTCAACGACGGCGACATCGTCGAGGGCACCGTCGTCAAGGTCGATCGAGACGAGGTCCTTCTCGATATCGGCTACAAGACCGAGGGTGTCATCCCCTCGCGCGAGCTTTCGATCAAGCACGATGTCGACCCTGCTGACGTCGTGGAAGTCGGCGAGCACGTCGAGGCCCTGGTTCTCCAGAAGGAGGACAAAGAGGGCCGCTTGATCCTGTCCAAGAAGCGTGCGCAGTACGAGCGCGCCTGGGGCACGATCGAGAAGATCAAGGACGAGGACGGCATCGTCACCGGTACCGTCATCGAGGTCGTCAAGGGTGGTCTCATCCTCGACATCGGCCTGCGCGGCTTCCTCCCCGCCTCCCTGGTCGAGATGCGACGCGTCCGCGATCTGCAGCCGTACGTCGGCCGCGAGCTCGAGGCGAAGATCATCGAACTCGACAAGAACCGCAACAACGTGGTTCTCTCCCGCCGCGCCTGGCTGGAGCAGACGCAGTCCGAGGTGCGCCAGACGTTCCTCAACACCCTGCAGAAGGGCCAGGTCCGCAAGGGCGTCGTGTCCTCGATCGTCAACTTCGGCGCCTTCGTCGATCTCGGCGGGGTCGACGGTCTGGTCCACGTGTCCGAGCTGTCCTGGAAGCACATCGACCACCCGTCCGAGGTCGTCGAGGTGGGCCAGGAAGTCACGGTCGAGGTCCTCGACGTCGACATGGAGCGCGAGCGCGTCTCCCTGTCGCTCAAGGCCACGCAGGAAGACCCGTGGCAGCAGTTCGCCCGTACCCACCAGATCGGTCAGGTCGTGCCGGGTCGCGTCACCAAGCTGGTGCCGTTCGGTGCGTTCGTCCGGGTCGAGGAGGGCATCGAGGGCCTGGTCCACATCTCCGAGCTGGCCGAGCGCCACGTGGAGATCCCGGAGCAGGTCGTCCAGGTCGGCGACGAGATCTTCGTGAAGATCATCGACATCGACCTCGACCGTCGTCGCATCAGCCTCTCGCTGAAGCAGGCCAACGAGGGCGTGGGGACCGAGGTCGAGTTCGACCCGACCCTCTACGGCATGGCGGCCACGTACGACGACCAGGGCAACTACATCTACCCCGAGGGCTTCGACTCGGAGACCGGTGAGTGGCTCGAGGGCTTCGACAAGCAGCGTGAGGAGTGGGAGCGGCAGTACGCCGAGGCCCAGACGCGCTTCGAGGCTCACCGCAAGCAGATCGAGGAGGCCCGCAAGGCCGAGGCGGAGGCCGGCGAGGCCGCTCCCTCGTCCTACAGCGGCGAGACCGCTCCTCCGTCGGGCAGCTCGTCGTCGGCTCCGGCCAGCGGCGCGCTCGCCTCTGACGAGGCGCTCGCTGCCCTCCGCGAGAAGCTCGCGGGTGGCCAGAGCTAAGGCTCAGCCTTGAATCAGCCCCGCACGGGTCTCCCGTGCGGGGCTTTTTCACGTCATTCGCCAGAACGGCCTGTCCATCGCGGAAGGAACCTTGCCGCGAGGGTTCCTAGGGTTCCCTCCATGACACCGTTTCGCATCGACATCCCGCAGGCCGACCTCGACGACCTCGACGATCGGCTGCGCCGCACCCGGTGGGCCGGGCCGCTCCCCGGCGGATGGGACCGGGGCGTGCCGGTCGACTACCTGCGCGAGCTGGTCGCATACTGGGCCGGCGCGTTCGACTGGCGGGCCCAGGAGGCCAGGCTCAACGCCTTCGACCAGTACACCACCGTGATCGACGGGCAGACGATCCACTTCGTGCACGTCCGCTCGCCCGAGCCGCACGCGCTGCCGCTCGTCCTCACGCACAGCTGGCCGAGCTCGTTCGTGGAGTATGCCGAGGTCGTCGGGCCGCTCACCGACCCCCGGGCGTACGGGCTCGACCCGGCCACGGCCTTCCACGTCGTGGCGCCCTCGCTGCCCGGGTTCGCCTTCTCGCCGTTCCCCGACCCGCCGGACGAGCGGCCGTGGAGCATCGCGCGCGTGGCGCGGACCTGGGCCGAGCTGATGTCCCGCCTGGGCTACGACCGGTACGGCGCCCACGGCAACGACGCCGGGGCCCTGGTGACGCCCCAGCTCGCCGCGTACGACAGCGAGCACGTGGTGGGCTCGCTCATCACCGCCGGGCTCGGCATCCCCACCGGCGCGCCCGGGGAGCTGGACGGGCTGGAGGAGGACGAACTGGCCCAGCTCGCCGAGCTGACCGCGTGGACCACCGGCGGCAGCGGGTACGGCCCCTACCTGGCCAAACGGCCCCAGACGCTGGCCCACGGGTTCGCCGACTCGCCGGTGGCGCAGCTGGCGTACCTGGTGGAGCGGTTCAAGGAGTTCGACGGCTGGTCGCCGCTGGAGGAGCCGGTCCATCGGGACCTCGTGCTGACCAACGCCACCCTGTACTGGCTGACCGGCACCGGCGGCTCCTCGTCCTGGCCCTACTACGAAGGGGCCGCCGGGCTGCCGATCGACCAGCGCGAGGTGCCGACCGGCGTCTCCCACGGCGGGCCGGAGGTCATGCGCCGCATCGCCGCGCGCAAGAACGACCTCCGGTGGTGGGGGGAGGCCGTCAGCCCCAGCCACATGGTGGGTTTGAGCGCCCCGGAGACGGTCGTGGCGGGCGTGCGGACCTTCTTCGGCATGCTCTGAGCCCCGAGTGGCTCTGACCTCGAGCCGCTCGAGCCGTTCTGAGCCTCGAACGCACGCAGGCCCGCCGGGCGGGCGCCAGATTTTACCTGGCGAGCTTTCGGGACTCCTCCACCTGCGAAGACGGCCGCTGGGAAACTGGCAGGCGGCTGGAGGCACGAACGTTCGGGGGCGATGCGGTGCGCATGGTTCGGCGCGTGATCCCGGTGGAGGCGGCGGTCGCCGTCCTGGTTCCGGCGGCGGGCGGTGGGGTCGGCCAGGCGGCGGCGCTCACGCCCCCGGGCCCGCCCTCATGGCCGGAACGGGAGGTGACCAGGCTCGCCGGCCCGGAACGGGACGTGACCGGGCTTGTGGAGCCGGAACGGGAGGTCACCGGGCTCGCCAGGCCGGAGGCGGTGGCGAGCGGGCCGGTCGTGGGTGGGCCGGTGGCGGGCGGGCCGGTGGCGGGCGGGCCGGCGTGGGCGGAGTGCGGGGACGGGTTGCGGTGCGCCACATTGTCCGTGCCCGCCGACTGGGCCAGGCCGCGCGAGGCCCGTACGGTCGTCGAGCTGGCCATGCTGCCCGCCCAGGACCCGGCGCGGCGGCTCGGCGCGCTGGTGGTCAACACCGGTTCGGCCTCGGTCGTACGCGAGGTCAGGCAGCGGCCGGACACCGTGGGCGAACTGGCCAGATGGTTCGACGTCGTGCTGGTCGAGGCACGCGGGGCCGGCGAACGGGGGAGCGCGGGGGCGTGTCCCGGGGCGCGGCCCGATCCGGCGCGGCTGCTGTTCGCGGCGGGGCGGCGGGCCTGGCGGGCCTTCGCCCGGGACAACGCCGCCTACGACCGCGGCTGCCGCGCCGCGCTCGGCCCGGCCTACGCGGGGCTGACGTCGTGGCAGGTCGCCCACGACCTCGACGCCGTACGCGCCGCGCTCGGCGAGCCCCGGCTGCGCTACCTCGGTAACGGCTACGGCAGCGTGTACGGGCAGGCGTACCTGGAGTTGTTCCCCGGCCGGGCCGGGCGGATGTACCTGGAGGGGCTGCCCGACCACACCGGGACCGGGCTCGAAGGGCGGTTGCTGGCCCACGCCCGTGCCCAGGAGCGGCAGCTGGGGTACTTCCGCGACTGGTGCCGTACCCGTCCGGGCTGTCCGCTCGGTCACGCGGACGCGATCCGGGTGTTCGACGGCCTGCTCAGGCGCGCACCCCTGCGTGCCGGCGCGGACGGCCGTACGGTGAGCGGGCGGGAGATCGCCGCCGCGGTGTGGGCGGGGCTGGCCCCCGCGCGGTGGCCGGCGCTGGCGCACGCCCTGTCCAGAGCGAGAACGGGCGACGCCGCCGGCCTGGCCGCCATGACACCGGCCGACCAGGCCGCATCGACCCCGGCCCCCACCCCAGCCCCCGCCCCCGGAACACCGGCCGCCCCGCCGATGCCGGTTCCTGTGCCCGTGCGGGTGTTCGGGAGGGGAGAGGCAGCTTCCGGCCCGGGGCGAGGGGCCGCGGGTGGGGAGGCGCTTCCCGGCCCTGTGCGGGTGCTTGAAAGCGGGGAGGCGGCTTCCGGCCCTGCGGGGGCGTCCGGGAGGGGGGAGGCGGTTTCTGGCCCTGTGCGGGTGCCTGGGAGGGGGGAAGCCGCTTCTGGCTCTGTGCGGGGGGCTGCGGGTGGGGAGGAGGGAACGGTGGAGGGGGTTCGGTGGTGTCATGACTTTGGGTTGGTTGTGCCTGGCTATCGGTGGTTTCTGGGGGTTGAGGCGCGGTTGCGGAAAGTGGCGCCGCGGGTGGGGTGGCTGAGCGGGCGGGTGGAGGCCGCCAGGTGCCTGGGGGCCGCGCGGTCGCCGGGCTGGCCGCCGCACCCGGTCGCGGCCGGGCTCAGGACGCCCTCCGCGCTGGTCGGGATGGGACGGCTGGACAGCCGTACGCCGTCCGCGGCCTGGGCGGCCGGGCAGCTCCCCGGTGCGCGGGTCCTGTGGCACGGTGACGGGCAGGGCGCGTACCTGGCGCAGGGCGTGAGCCGGCTGCGGGCGACGTGCCTGCGGAGGAAGGTGCACGACTACCTGGTCAACGGTGTGCTGCCGAAGCCCGGCACGTTCTGCCAGGGCGAGCTGACAGGGTGACCGGCGGGGTGACCGGTGAGGTGAGCTGGCAGGGTGATCGGCAGGGGGACCGGTGAGGCGAGCCGGCGGGTGGGCCGGTGGGGAGCGGCGGTGGGGGCGGGGCTAGCCGGTAGGGTGCTGGCGTGACGGTCGAACGGGCGGTGGCGTCGGACGCGGGCGAGATCCTCACCCTGCAGCGGGCGGCGTACGTGAGCGAGGCCCAACTCTACGGCGACCCCTTCATCCCCCCGCTCGTGGAGTCGCTGGAGCAGATGCGCAAGGCCGTCGAGGCGGCCGTCGTGCTCAAGGTCGTCGAGGCGGGCCGGATCGTCGGCGCCGTACGCGGGCAGGTGGCCGGCACCACCTGCCTGGTCGGGCGGCTCGTGGTGGCCCCCGACCGGCAGGGCCAGGGGCTCGGTACGGCCCTGCTCGAAGCCCTGCACGAGCAGGTGCCGCAGGCGGAGGCGTTCGACCTGTTCACCGGCCACCTGTCGGAGGGCAACCTGCGGCTCTACCGGCGGCTCGGCTACCGGGAGACCCGCCGCGAGCGTATGGACGACCACCTGACCCTGATCCACCTGCGCCGCACCCTTCCCGGGGTGTGACCGCGCCTGGGGTGACCGGTCACGCCGGGATGGGTAGTCTTTCCCGGTGTTGAAGATTGGGCTCACCGGCGGCATCGGATCGGGCAAGAGCGAGGTGTCCAGGCGGTTGTCGGCCAGGGGCGCCGTGGTGATCGACGCCGACAGGATCGCGCGCGAGGTGGTCGAGCCCGGCACCGTGGGGCTGGCCCGGGTGGTGGCCGCGTTCGGGGAGGGCGTCCTGCGTCCGGACGGCTCGCTGGACAGGGAGAAGCTGGGGTCGGTGGTCTTCGCCGACGCCGAGCGGCTGGCCGCGCTCAACGCGATCGTGCATCCGCTGGTGGGGGAGCGGGTGGCCGAGTTGCAGGGGCAGGCCGCCGACGACGCGATCCTGGTCTACGACGTGCCGCTGCTGGTGGAGAACAAGCTGGCCCCCATGTACGACGTGGTGATCGTCGTCGACGCGGCAGACGAGGTGCGCATCCGGCGACTGGCCGATCATCGGGGCATGTCCGGGTCCGACGCCAGGGCCCGCATCGCCGCCCAGGCGAGCCGGGACGAACGCCTGGCCGCCGCCGTCCTGGTGATCCTCAACGAGGGGTCGCTCGACGACCTGGAGGCCCGGGTCGAGGAGGTCTGGGACGAGCTCGTCCGCCGCGCCGCCCGGGGGTAGTCAGAGCAGGTGGCGGGTCAGCTCGTACAGGCGGCGGGCGGCTTCGGGGTCGAGGGTCGGCAGCGACGGGTCCACGGGGGTGCGGCGGTCGTAGGCGAGCAGGCGGCCCGGCGGCGGGTCGGCCATGAGCTCGATGATCGGTTCGATGCTGCGTTCCACGGGCTGGGCGAGGAGCCTGGCCAGCAGTTTGACGATCGTCCTGGTGGGCTGGGTGAGTGAGCCGGTGCCGCTGTCGGTGAAGCCGGGGTGGTGGAGCAGGAAGCGGGTGCGTCCGCCGGGGTGGGCGGCGGCGTACGCGACGCCGAGCAGATCGGTGGCGCGGACGGCCTGGAGCATGGCCTTGAGGCCGCTGTAGCCGTTCTTGAGGGTGAGGTCGTCCCAGTGGAGGCGGCCCTTGGTGATCCCGACGCCGCAGATGCTCACGATCGTCGGTGAGTCGCCGCGCTCCAGCAGGTCCGTCAGGCCGTGGCTGAGCAGGAAGCGGCTGACGTAGTAGAGGGCGAAGGTGGCCTCGAAGCCGTCGGGGGTCTCGGTGCGCCGGGGGAAGTGGCGCAGCGCGGTGAGCACCAGGCCGTCGAGGGCGTCGTACCGGGCGCCGATCGCGTCGATCACCCGCCGGTTCGCCGCGACCGAGGTCAGATCGGCCTGGACGAACGCCGCCCGCGAGGCGGCGCCGAGCCGGGCCGCGTCGTCGAGGAAGCGCTGCCCGCGCCCGGGATCGCTGCCCACGACCGTCACCCGGTCGCCCGCCCGCAGGTGGTGCAGGGCAAGCCCTCGCCCCATGCCGGAAGTGCCACCCGCGCCCGCCTGCTGGAGACGGCCAGGCTGCGCTTCGCCCGCGAGGGCTACGACGCGACCAGCGTCCGCGACGTCGCCCGCGACGCGGGCGTGGACGCCACCTTGATCTTCCGCTACTTCGGCTCCAAGAAGCAGCTCTTCGACGAGGCCACGGCGACCGCGCCCGGCGGCCCAGACCTGCTGGCGGGCCCGCCGGAGGAACTGGTCGCCCGCATGGCGCGCGAGGTCGTCTTCCACGACTGGAGCACCTACGGCGGCGAGCACCCCCTGCTCGCCATGCTGCGCTCGTCGGCCCACGACGACACCAGGCAGCGCATTCGCGAAGAGGTGTGCGCCACCTACGTCCGCGCCCTGGAGGACCTGGCCGAGGGCGCCGACGCCGGGCTGCGGGCCGAGCTGCTCAGCGCCTGGCTGGTCGGCATCGGCATCCTGCGCTCGGTCGTCGGCACCCCGGCGCTGGCCGCCGCCGAGGCCGCCGACCTGGCCCCGTACGTCGAGACCGTGGCGAGCGGCCTGCTCGGCCGCCCGATGTCGGGCGAGGTCAGCACTCAGAACGGCGAGTCGAGCGGCACCTGACGCACCCCCGGCAGATACGGGTCGAGCTCGCCCAGCTCGAACCGTGACATCCCGATGACGTGCCAGAACTGCCCGCCCGGCTCGCCGTGGACCTTGTAGCGGCCGTCGGGCGTCAGGGCGGCCCACCCCTCGGGCAGCCCGAGCAGCGTCGCCCGCCGCTCGCCGCCCTCCCAGAGGATCACCACGCCGTCGTCGCCCGCGCTGGCCAGCAGGTCGGACGTGGGGCTGTAGGCCACCGACCACACCCGGCGCGCGTGGCCGGGAAGGGTGTGCAGCAGCCGCCCGGTCTCGGTCTCCCACACCCGTACGATCAGGTCGTCGCCCCCGGTCGCCAGGTGGCGGCCCGTGGCGTCGAAGGCCAGGCTCCACAACCGGCCGTCGTGCCGGTCGAGCGTGTGCGCCAGGCGCGGCTGCCAGGGCTGGCCCGGGCGCAGCTCCCAGATCATCGCGCGGCCGTCGTTGCCCGCGCTGGCCAGGTAGCGGCCGTCGGGGGAGAAGGCCACCGAGTACACCCGGTCGGTATGGCCCTCCAGCGTCGCCACCCGGCCGCCGGAGGCGACGTGCCACAGGCGGACGAGTTTGTCGTCGCAGCCGGTGGCCACGTAGTCGCCGTCGGGGCTGAAGGCGATCGAGCGCACCCGGCCCCGGTGGTCGACCAGGTCGACGGCCATGCGGCCGGTCGGGCGGTACCAGATCTTGACGCTGTCGTCGTCGTTGGCCGTGGCCAGCATGTCGCCGTCGGGGCTGAACGCCTCGGCCCAGACGTGGTCGGTCTCGGCGTGGAGCTCGCGCTCGTAGTCGCCGGTCGTGGCGTTCCAGAAGTGCACGCCGCCGTCGTTGCTGGAGGTGGCCAGCACCGGGCCTGCCGGGGAGAACAGGGCGGAGATCAGCCGGTCGGCAGTGCCGGTGAACTCCCGCAGCCGCCGCCCGGTGCGCGGCTCCCACACGCGGACGACGCCGTCGTTGCCGCTGGTGGCCAGCATCGAGCCGTCGGCGCTGAAGCGTACGGACGAGATCCGCCGGCCGTGGCCGCGCAGCACCCGCTGGCACTGCCCGGTGGAGGGGTCCCACAGGCGGACGGTGCCGTCGTTGCTGCTGGTGGCGAGCTGCTGGCCGTCGGGACGGAACGCGAACGGCCAGACCGAGCTGCGATGACCCGCCAGCTCGACGCGCTTGCCGCCGCCCACCGGCTGCAGCCGGACCGTGCCGCCGGAGTCGCCGCTGGCCACCGTACGGCCGTCGGGGCTGAAGGCCACCTGGTAGACGGCCGCGGTGTGGGCGGTGTGGACGCCGAGCGGCTCGCCGATCGCCTCCCACAGCCGTACGCTGCCGGCCGTGTCGCCGCTGGCCAGCATCGAGCCGTCGGGGGAGAAGGTGAGGCAGTAGACGCTGCCGGCGTGGCCGGTCAGCACGTGCAGGGGCGACCAGGTCGCGGTGTCCCAGAGCCGGATCGTGCCAGCCTCGTCGCCGGTGGCCAGCAGGGTGCCGTCAGGGCTGTGCACGGCCCGGTAGACGCTGCCGCGGTGACCGTCGAGCGTGCCCGCCGGCTCGCCGGTGGACAGGTCCCACACCCGTACGACGCCCGCCGAGTCGCCGGTCACGAGCTGAGAGCGGCCGAAGGAGGCGGTGTAGACCGGCGCGCGATGGCCCGGCAGCTCGTGCACGAGCCGCCCGCTCGCGGTCTCCCACACCCGTACGACGCCGTCGCCGCCGCCCGCGGCCACCAGGTCGCCGGAGGCGCTCAGGCGCACCGGCCACACGCCGTCGGGGTGGCCGGTCAGGGTACGCAGGCGGCGGCCGGTGAGCGTGTCCCAGAGCAGGACCGTTCCGTCGCTGGCGCCGGTGGCCAGCAGGTCGCCGGCGAAGGTGACGGCGTAGACGCGGCCGCGGTGGCCCTGGAGGGTGCGTACGGGCGAGCCGCCGGCGCACAGCAGCACGCCGCCGTCCTCGTTGCCGATCGCCACGGTCGAGCCGTCGGGGCTGTAGGCGATGGGCTCGGGCAGGCGGGAGGTCTGGAAGTGGTAGCCGTACGGGACGCCGATCCCGGCGGGCGCGAACTCCACCTCCACCGGCTGGCCCGGCACCACCGCCGCGCCGGGCAGGTGGGGCAGCGTGCCGGTCACGTTGATCAGGGAGGCCCGGTGCCAGCGGGCGCCCTCGACCGCGACGTCGCTCAGGTCGACCTGGGCCAGGCGCGCTCCCGACAGGTCGGCGCCGGTCAGGTCTGCGCCGGTCAGGCGGGCGCCGTCGAGCCGGGCGCCCGCGAGGCTGGCGTCGCGCAGGACCGCCCTGGACAGGTCGGTGGCGACGAGGGTGGCCTCCGACAGGTCGGCGCCGGTCAGGTCGACCTCCTGGAGGTCGCGCGCCGACAGGTCCTCGCCCTTGAGGTTCGCGCCGCGCAGGTCGGCCTTGGCCGGGGTACGCAGCCTGGCCGAGATCTTGACCGCGTTCGCCCTGGACACGTCGTCGGCGGGCGGGTCGGCCACCCAGGCGCGCAGGGCCCGTACGTCGGCCAGGTCGCACAGGAACTCCACCGTCAGCGCCGACAGCGGCCGGCGGGCCAGCGGGAGCGGGTTGTCCAGGGTGGCGGCGATGTGCCGGGCGATGAGCCATTCCATCACCGAGGCGTGGATGAACCCGAACATGCCCTCCTCGGTGCGTACCAGCAGGCTGCCCGAGCCCATCGCGTGCGCGGCGTGGGCGGGGGAGAGCTGGCCCGAGGCCAGGTCGGTCAGGGTCTCGCCGATCTCGGTCAGCTCGTCCACGCCGAGCAGAGTCTCGCCGCTGTCCCACAGGCGCAGCGCCAGCGCGGTCACCACCCGCCACAGCTCGCCGATGGTCAGCGCCCCCGGGGAGCCGGGGACCCGGGCCCGTCGCTCCTCGAAGGACAGCCAGCTGCTGAGGATCTCCTCGTACAGCAGGGCGGGGCTGAGGGTGTGCTGGGCGCCGGCGACCGTACGCAGGCGGTCGGCGTCGAGGTCGGCGATGAAGCTGAGCATGCGCGGGTTCTGGGCCAGCGCGAGCAGGTCCTTGATCTCGGCCATGAGCGACATGCGCGCGCCGGCCTCGACGCCGTCGTCGAACCTGTTGGCCAGGTAGGAGCGGATCTGGTCGTGCGTGAAGTCCTCGACGCTGAGTACCCGGCGCTGCGGCAGCACGCCCACCATCTCGCCGAGCGAGGTGAGCACCTGGCTGTGCGACTTGAAGTGCTGCGTACGGCTGGCCACCACGATCTTGGCCTTGTCCTCGGCGGCGGCGAGCAGGGTGGCCAGGTGGTCGGCCGCCCGGTCGTAGGTCAGCCGGGTGACCAGCTCGTCGAACCCGTCGAACAGCAACACGATCCGGCCCTGCCGGAGCAGGTAGCGGAACGCCTTCAGGTCGATGAACTCCTCGCCGTGCCCGGCCAGGTGCGCGGCGACCAGGGCGTCGACCGAGTGCGCCTTGTCGAGGGCGCGCAGCTCGATGAAGATCGGCGTCAGGTGCGGCAGCTCGATCGGGATGCGCCTGGCCAGCTCGCGCAGCGCGAACGTCTTGCCGTGGCCGAAGTCGCCGAGCATCAGCAGGAAGCGGCCGTGGTCGGTGGCCAGCAGCCGCATCAGCTCGTCGGTCAGGCCCTGCCTGATCTGGTTGCCCGGCCGGTCGAGCTCGCGGTAGCGCTGGGGGACGTACAGGCCGGGCGGGTAACGGCGGTCGCCGGTGAGCCTGGTCGTCTGTTCGGCGACGTACCCCGACAGGTCGAGCAGGCCCTGGAACTCGGTGAAGCTGCGGATCCGCACGCCCTTGCGCATGAGGTCGTCGCGGAGCGCGCGCGGGGCCGGCGGGCCCTGGTAGACCAGCTCGGCGGCCAGGTCGGCGGCGTGCGCGCGGCGGGCGAAATCCGTCGCGGCGGCCTCGGCCAGCTCGCCGACGTGCGCGCCGATCATGAGCTGGCGGACGAACCCGTCCTCGGGGTGGGTGACCACCAGGTGGTCGGGGAACCGGCGGATCCTGGCCCGCTCGTGCCGGGCCTCGCACACCTCGGTGATGCGGTCGAGCAGCAGCTCGACCGGGCTCGGCTCGCGTTCCTCCGGCTTGGGGGCGGGCGGCGGGGCGTCGGGGGTCTCGCCGGTGAACGTGGCCCGGACCGCCCGCCAGCCGTGCCGGGCGCGTACGGGCTTGTCGGCGTCGGGCGTCCAGGTGCGCATGCCGTCGGGCGTGATCTCGACCACCTGGTGGCGGCCGGAACGCGGGGCCACGACGGCGGCGAAGCCGGGCCTGGGCTCGGTCGCGTCACCGGCGCCTGACCCGTGGAAGAGCAGGTTGAGCCGGTGGGTGAGCAGCCGGTCGAACGTGGGCGCGTCGCGCAGCGCGGCCGGCGGATGGCCGATCGCGCCCAGCCGCAGCCAGGCGCTCTCCTCGTAGGGGCGCAACCGCTCGGCGAACCACGCGGCCTGCGCCTCGCCCAGCTGCGCGTACGCGTCGCGCTCCAGGTGGCTCATCGCCATCGTGGAGTTGAGCCCGGCCACGACCACCTTCAGGTCGGGCACCTCGAACAGCGTCCACGGCTGGCCGCCGTCGAACACCCGGTCGTCCAGGCCCTGGTAGACCTCGCGGAACAGGCCGGCGAAATGCCGCCACTTGGGCCAGTAGGGGGGCTGCGGGCTCACGTCGTCGGCCTCGCAGGTCATGAAGTACGCGCTGGCCGCGGCCTTGGTGACGTCGCGCGGGCCGGGCAGCAGCACCAGCCGGTGGGGCTCCAGCCCGATCAGCAGCCGCAGGTCGGTGACGAACTGCGTGGCCTGTCCGAACTGCCCGAGAGTGCCGGACTCGGTCAGGTCGCCGCTCACCACCATGAGGTCGGGGCGCGGCATGCCGCGGTCGTACATGGCGGTCAGGTCGGCCCAGATGCGGGCCTGCATGTCCTCAGGCGTGAACGGCTCGCCGGGGTCGGGCAGTGCCCTGCCGAACCGCGGCCCGCCGATGTGCAGGACGTTGACCGACTCGCGGCCCCGGCCGTCGCCGCCCGCGGGCGGGAACTTGGGGGCCGTGACCGGGGTACGGCGGGCCCTGGCCAGGTCGCCGGGCGGGGGCAGCGTCGGGGCCGGGGGCGCGACCGTGCGCCCGGTGGGGAAGGCGGGGGCGGCCTCCGGCTTGGCCCGTCCGGCCATGGCCTCCTTGACCCGGCCCAGCAGCAGCGCCCTGGCCTGCCCCGAGTCGGTGACGCCGAGCAGGTCGACCCAGGTGATCGTGGACAGCAGCCCTTCGAGCTGGACGTCCTCCAGCCGGATCGTGACGAGCTTGTTGGAGGGGTTGTCGGGGTCGGCGCGCATCGCCGCCTGCCACTCCATGCGGCCGTAGCGGGAGGTCAGGTAGTTGCGCGAGAGCACGGCCACGACGAGCTGCGCCTCGCTGACCCCGCGGTCCATGAAGTCGATGAAGTTGGTCCCCGGCACGAAGTCCCACGCCTGGATCATGGTGCGGAAACCCGCGGCCTCCAGCTCCCAGGCGATCCAGGTCGCCCAGGCGGTGTCGGCGGGGGAGTAGCTGACGAAGATCTCGGTCGGCCTGCCGTCACGTGCCATCTGCTCAGTATCCACCGTGGAATCGGCCTTTTGGAGTCAGTGTGCGATCATCGTCGAGTGTGGCGGCGTCTCGGCGTGCTCGATCTGATCAGGATCGGGCTGCTTGCTCTCGGTCTGGTCTTCGTGGCGACCGGTCTGCTGCCGTGGCGCGACGCCGTCGAGAGCCTCGGTGACATCGGCCCCCTGCTGATCTTCCTGGTCGCCATCATCGTGCTGGCCGAGCTGACCAAGGAGGCGCAGGTCTTCGACGCCATCGCGGCCAGGATGGCGGTGCTCGGGCGCGGTAACTACACCGCGCTCTTCTTTCTTTGTACGGCCTTCGCGTCATTTGTCACGATATTTCTGAACCTCGACACCACCGCCGTCCTGCTCACCCCCGTCATGCTGGCCCTGGCGCCCCGGGCCCGCATCGCCGCCCTGCCGCTGGCGATGACCACCATCTGGCTGGCCAACACCGCGAGCCTGCTGCTGCCGGTCTCCAACCTCACCAACCTGCTCAGCATGAACAAGCTCGGCCTCGACGCCCAGGCGTTCGCCGCCCGCATGTGGGCCCCACAGCTCGCCTCGATCGCGGTGACGATGGTGTTCCTGTGGGTGTTCTTCTGGCGTCGCGGCGAGCGCCGCGACCTGCGCTACACGCCGCCGGTGCTGGAGCCGGTGGCCGACCGGGTGCTGTTCGGCGCCGCCTCGGTGGGCTGCGTGTTGTTCATCGTCATGCTGCTGCTCAAGGCGCACGTGGCGATCGCCGCCGCCGCCGCGGCCCTGCTGGTCGTGGCGGCCTTCCTGGTACGCGACCGGGCCCGGCTGACCTGGAGCCTGCTCCCCTGGCAGCTCGTCGTCTTCGTGACCGGCCTGTTCCTGGTCGTCCCCACGCTCAGCGCCCACGGGCTCGACGCGCTGATGACGTGGATGATCGGCACGGAGGGCGACCCCTACCGCACGGCCGCGGTCGGCGCGGGCCTGTCCAACGCGATCAACAACCTGCCCGCCTACCAGGCCATCGAGGGGGTCATCCCGGCCGCCGACCAGGACCGCCTGCTGGCCTTGCTGGCCGGCACGAACGTGGGCCCGGTGATCACGCCGTGGGCCTCGCTGGCCACGCTCTTGTGGTTCGAGTCGTGCCGCCGCCACGACGTCAGGGTCCCGCTCCGCCGCTTCCTGCTCACCGGCACCGGCCTGGCAGTCACCGGCCTGCTGGCCACGGTCTGGGCCCTGGTGACGTTCGGCTGACGGTCGCGGCTCAGCCGGGCAACAACGACAGCAGCCCGGGGAGCGCGCGCGGGTGCGCGGCCACGAAGCTGCGGTCCTCGGCCGAGCCGTCGATGCTCTCCTCGAACGGCCCGCCGTCGAGCGCCCTGATCTCGATCCCGGCCTCCTGGGCCAGCAGCGCCCCGGCGGGCAGGTCGACCGCCTCGGCCAGGTAGCCGACGATGCCGTCGATGTCGCCGCGGGCCAGCATCGCCCACGACAACAACGGCGCCCACAGTTGCAGCACCCGCCGCGCGCCGAGCTCCAGCGCCGCCTTCAACGCCAGTACGGTGGCGTCGTCCCTGGTCACGGCGTAACCCTGGGTCCAGGCCAGCAGCGGGCCGTGCGGACTGGCCGTGTACGGCGGCGCCAGCCGCGCCCCCGTGGACGCCACCGCACCCCGCCCCCGGATGGCCGACCACGTCTGGGCCGTCACCGGATCGTGCACCACACCCAGCACCGGACGCCCGCCCTGGCACAGCGCCACCCCCACCACGTACGTGGGCAGCCCGATGGCCACGTTGTTGGTGCCGTCGAGCGGGTCGACCAGCCACGTCCACTCGCCGCCCGCCGCGCCGATCAGCCCCGCCTCCTCGGCCACGATCGCGTGCGTGGGGAAGGCCGTCAGGATGCGCTCGACCAGCAGCTTCTCCGAGGCCAGGTCGAGATCGGTGACCACGTCCCCGGCGTCGCCCTTGGCCCGGATGTCGACGGCCCCGCGCGTGCCCGCCGCGAGCAGCGCCCCGGCGGCCTGGGCGGCCTCCACGGCCACCGAGCGAGCGTGATCCAGGTCCATCGGGTACCCCTCAGGTCAGGCGGGCGGTGATCAGGCGGACGGCCAGCGCCGTCTCCTCGGCGTTCAGGTGCTCCCTGGGCACGTGGTGGCCGCCCCCTCCGAGCGGGCCCAGCGACAGGTCGCGGCTGCCGGGCCGGCCGCGTCCGAGCGCGATCGTGGCCGCCTCCCCGCCCTCCGGGACCACGCTGCTGTGGAAACGGTCGGCCGACAGCGTGTAGGTGTCGCCCGGCCCGAACAGCTCCACCAGCCCGGTCGCGTGCCGCACGGTGCGGCCGGTGGGTGAGATCCGGTCGCCGTCCGCGCCGCTGACCACCTCGAACACCCGGTGCGTGGCGTCGGGGCCCGCGTCGGTGACCACCGCGTGCACGTTGCGCACCTGGCCGTAGAGCACGTGGCTGACCAGGTCCCAGCTGTGGCAGTGGATCTGCGAGGTGGTGCTCTCGGCGTGCTTGAGCGAGTCGGACCACAGGTGGAGGCATACCCCCTCGCCGCCCTCACGCTCCAGCGGCAGGCAGACGAACCCGAGCGGGTGGCGTACGGCCTTGGGGCGCGCGGCCCCCGTCAGCACCCCGAGCGCCCACGACCTGGCCTGGCCGTCGCGGACCCGCTGGTAGACCGACCGGTAGCTCATGAGCCCTACTCACGTTACGTGTCGTCGGAGTGCCCCGGGACGGGTCTCGCCGTACGGATCGACGGCGCGCAGGGCCTTGCGCGCGATGTCGACGACGTCGCGGCCGTCGTAGGCCTTGGGAAGAGGCACCCCGATACGCCCGAACAGGTCCTGGACCTCCTCGATCGTGGGCTCGTCGCTGAGCGGCGCCTTCTTGTACATGTCCATCGGCACCCGCCGCGCCTGCTCGAAGCTGAGCCGCAGCTCGGTGTCGCAGTTCTCGTAGTAGAACGTGCCGGCCAGCGCGGTCATCGCCCGGTTGGGGTCCTCGACCGTCATGATCAGCCGGGTGGCCGACAGGTCCCAGCGGAACGTCGTCATCGACGCCGACAGGCCGACCTCGATGTCGAGCAGGCCGTAGCGCTGGCGGTACCAGAACGCGGCCAGGATCGTCGCGTACGACTCCTTCCTGACCCGGTCGGTCGTCCACGTCTCGCCGGTCGCGTCGGGGGAGTCCGACAGGGAACGCCGGTAATGGGCGTACGTCTCGCACACCTCGACGTTGGACGGGTCGATCACCTCGACCCGGACCACGAGGTGCCGCTTCTCCCGGCGGGCGGCCGCCACGCACTCGGGCAGCGTGACCGCGCGCAGGTAGGTGCCGGTGCCGCCCTTGAAGCTCCACCGGGTGGTGTCCTTGCGCGCCTCGGCGTGCATCTGGGCGATCTCCTGCTTGCTGCCCAGCACCCTGACGAGCTGGAGCGCGTCGAGGGCCTTGCGGGTGCCGTGGACCAGCGTCTCGATCTCCTCCAGCCGCGACAGCCGTACGGGCAGCTGGGCCAGCGCGCCGGAGGTGATGGTCTCCTCGACCGGGGCCTGGCGGACGCGGTCGCGCAGCAGGGCGGTGGCCACCAGAGCCATGATGACCAGCGTCGCCGCGTTGACGAGCTGGGTCTGCACGTCGGTGGGCACGATCTTGTCCGGCATGATGCCGAGGACGCCGATCACCACGGCCAGTAACAGCGCGATGGCGCCGTCGGCGTTCTGGGCCGCCCAAGGAGCGACCCGCTTCAGCGCCGCCGTGAACCGTGCCATCGTTCGCCCCGCCGTTCGACGATCAGTCAATCCCCTAGGTCATCGTAACGACCGTCGGCATGCTACTTCCAGCTCACGGGAAGGAGGTATCTCCTACCCGGGAATGACATGACATCTCCCCCTAGCAGCTCAGGACCGGGACCTGACCAGGTTCGATACTGGAACGCACGGGGGTGGGGATGAAGGGGATCAGGGTGTTCTCGGCGGCGGCGCTGGCGCTGGTGCTGGTGGCCGTGCTGGCGTGTCCCGCGGTGCCCGCCGCGGCGCGGGCAGTGGCCGACCGGCCGTCGCTGTGGGAGCAGTTCGTGCAGGTCGTGGCCCATCCGGACGACGACCTGCTGTTCATGAGCCCCGACCTGTACGGCGCCGTCCAGCAGGACCGCCCCACGGTGACCGTCTACCTGACCGCGGGCGAGGGCCAGGCCGGCTGGGACGACGACCGCGACCCGGTCGCCTACGCCCACGACCGCGCGGAGGGGCTGCGGGCCGCGTACGCCTTCCTGGCCGGGGCGCGCAACGTCTGGCGGACCCGGACGATCACGGCGGGCGGCGTCCCCGTACGTCTGGAGGAGCTGGCCGACCGGCCGGCGATCAGGCTCGCCTTCGCCGGGCTGCCCGACGGCGGCGACCCGCGCGCCGACGGCGGCCGCGACGCCCTGACCAGGTTGTGGGAGGGCCGCTCCTGCGTACGGCGCTTCGGCCAGGCAGGCGTGCCCGGCCAGAGAGGTGCGCCCGCTGAGGGAGGTGTGTCCGGCCCTGAGAGGCATTGTGTGGCCAAGGGCGATGTCGTCGCCATGCTGAGTGCCCTCTATGCCCGGTTCCGTCCGACGGTGCTGCGTACACTCGACCCCGAGCCGCCCCGGCGGCGCGGCCTGTGCGACCACCCCGACCACGTGGCCTCGGCCCGCTTCGCCCTGGCCGCGGCCCGCGGCCTGCGGCTGCGCGTGGTCTCCTACCGCGGCTACCCGATGACCGGCTGGGCCCCCAACGTCGTGGGGGCGCTGCGCGAGCTGAAGCGCCGGGTCTTCGGCGTCTACCTCGGCCACGACTACCGCGTCGGGCACACCTGGCGCTACCGGGCCTGGACCGAGCGCATGTACCGCGTCCCGGGCCCCTGAGCCGGGGTTCCACCCGGCCCAGGGGCCGCCTGCCGGAACCCTAGAACCAGCCCCGGCGGCGCGCCATCTGCTCCAGGCCGTGCTGCAACGCCTGCTCGGCCTGGCCCGGGTGGTCGTCGTAGCGCACGGTGAAGCGGTTGTAGGAGTCGTGGCTGGAGGTCAGGAAACCGCCGCGCTTGTCGGCCTCCAGGATGACGTCCATCTGCCGCGGCCCGGCGATGAACGTCAGCTCCAGCTCGTTGAAGTGCCGCCGCCACTGGCCGCCCGCGTAGTACTCGATCTCCTGGAAGAACGGCATCGTCGAGCCGTACAGCGTGCCGCGCTCCAGGTCGGCCTTCTTGAAGTGGAAGCCCATGCGGTCGAGGGCGGCGATGACGTGCTCCTGGGCCGGCAGCGGGCTGACGAACAGCGGGTCGAGGTCGCCCTTGTCGATCGCGCCCGCGAGCGCCAGCTCCGTCTGCACGCCGAGCCGCATGCCGTGCAGCGGGTGCCCGCCGATCGCGCTGATCGGCGTCTCCCACGGCATCATGATCTCGAACGGCTGCTGGTGCTGGGCGCCCGAGGCGAGCTGGAACGTCCCGGCCACCTGCTGGCGCAGGAAGCTGTAGGTCGTCTTGTACTCGTTGTCGCCGCTCTCGACCTCCACCACGGCGGTCAGGTCGATGTAGATGCCCTCGACCTTGTAGTCGGAGCCGCCGCCGCGGAAGTGCACGACGCCGCGCAGCGGCCCGCCGGGGCGCACGCCCGCGCCGGCCAGGACCGTGTCGACCTCGACGCCCGCGCCGAAGGCGGCCATCAATTTGCGGAACACCATGGGGTCTCTCCTATGCGGTGGGGGTCTGGCCGTTTCCGGCGACGGTTCCCTGGCCCGAGATGCGGGGGAGCAGCTGGGCCAGGATGAGGGTGGACAGCGCCGAGTCGGCCTGGCCCTGCTGGGTCCGTACGACCAGGGGCTGGGGGGCGTTCTCGGCGAGCTTGGCGCCCACGTCAAGGCGCTTGCGGGCCAGCTCGTACTGGAGCACGGCCCGGTTGTCGCGGTAGGACTCGGCCAGCCTGCGCAGGGCCTTGGCCTCGTTCTCGGCGGCGGTCAGGTCGGCCCTGCCGCGCGCCTCGATCTCCCACGTCACGCGCTGGGCCTCGGTCTCCTGCTCCTCCAGCATGCGCGCCACGTTCTTGCGCGCGGTGTTGTGGGCGGCCTTGACCTCGACCACGCGGGCGTCGCGGGTCTTCTTGGAACGCTCGATCTCCATGAGCAGCGTGTCGATGCGGCGCTTGCGGGTCAGCTCCCACTCGCGCTCGTAGGCCGACAGCTCCTTGGCGACCTTCTCGCGGGTGGCCAGGTGCTGCTGGTACTGGTCGGGCAGCTGGACGTCGGGGATGTTGGCGCCGGTGATGCGCACGCCGTACCGGCCGAGCTGGCGGTTGAGCGCCTCCTGCATGTCGCCGACGTCGGAGCCGCGCAGGTCGTAGGCGCGCTCGGTGTTGACGCGGCGGCTGCGCTGCCTGATCGCGTCCTGCACGGCGCTGGAGAGCACGAGGTCGAAGTTGCCCGCGCCGATCGTCCGGACGAACGCCACCGGGTCCACGATGCGGAACTTCAGGAAGAACTCGATCGACTTCAGCGGCACGTTCTCGGCCGTCGGGCAGGCCGAGATCGGCGCCGAGTACGGGATCTCGGTGGAGGTGTCGACGACCGCGTCCACCCGGTCCCACGGCAGCCACAGGTAGTGGCGGCCCGGCGGGAGCGTGCCGGTGATCGCGCCCCAGCGGCTGCGTACGCCGGTCGTGCCCTCCTCGATCTCGATGATCGCCTTGCGCCACATCGTGACCAGGGCCACGAACAGGAAGAACAGCGCGGCCAGCGCGGCGACCAGGGTCAGGTCGGTGAGCGCGGCCATGCCGCCGAAGTACAGGCCCAGGAAGACCAGCGCCATCCAGGCGAAGCCGCGCCGGTCCTTGGGGATCACGACCGGCACGAGCTGGCCCTGCTCGCCGCCGCGCAGGAGCTGGCGGATGTCGGACCAGGAGGCCAGCGACTCCTTGATCTTCGAGAACTCGCGGCTCATCGGACCTCATCCTCACTACGGTTGCCGGGCAGCAGGCGCTCGACCGTACGTTCCAGGTCGTGGTCCGGCTCGGGCGTGGCCTGCGGCTCGGTCACGTCGGCGGCGGCCTTCTTCAGCAGGGCCGCGATCTCGTCCTCGCGGCTGCTGACGCGGGCCGCGATCTCGTCGAGCCGGCCGCGGATGGCGGCCATGTCCTCGGCGGAGAACAGCGCCGCGCCCTTGCCGCCCACGAGCTGCTGGGCCAGGGCCAGGAAGTCGATGTCGGTCTGCTCGCCCACCTGAACCACCTGCGGCAGCCGGGTGGCCACCGACTCCAGCTTGGTCAGCAGGTCCTGCTGGAAGCGGTAGTCGAGGATCTCGGGGGCCTCGGCTGCCGACAGCGCCCGGATGTCCAGGGCCTGGGCCTCCAGGAGCGCGGCGTTGGCGTTCGCTGTGGACTCGGCCTCGACCAGGCGCTGCCTGGCCTGGGCGGTGGCCTGGTGGCTGGCGCGTTCGAGCGCGGTGTCCATCCGGGCCTGGTATCCGGCGATCTCGGCCTGGATCGCGCTCAGCGTCTCCTGCAGCCCGGCCAGCTCCTTGACCAGGTCGCCCTCGTTCTGCTCCTTGCGGAGCTGGAGCTCGTACTCGTAGGTGTAGGCCTCCTTGGCCACCCGGACCATCTCGGGGGCGGCCAGGTCCATCCGGTACTCCTGGCTCGACGGCTCGGCGTGGGTGATGTTCACGTCGGTGAGCCGTACGGCCGGCAGGAACTGCTGGTTCAGGCTCTCCAGCATGCCGAGGGTGCTCTCGCCCACCAGGTCGTAGATGTCCTCCGCCCGCTGGGCGTAGATCAGGGAGCGGGTGACCTCGCTGATGGCGTTCTGCAGCTTGGACTGGAAGCCGCTGACCGAGCCGAGCACGAAGATGAACTCGGCCGGGTTCTCGATCCTGAACTGCAGGAACAGGTCGACGCTGGCCTTGACACCCTGCTGGGTCGGCGCCTCCCTGATCGGGGCGTTGAACGGGTACTCGCGCGTGGTGTTGACGATGTAGCTGACCCGCTTCCACGGGTTGAACAGCGTCACCCGGCCCGGGTCGGCGATGTGCACCAGCTTGCCGAACTTGGTGATCAGCGCCTTGCAGCCCTCGGGCACCATCACCACGCTCCTGCGCCACCACAGGAACGCGGCGGCCAGGACCAGCACCACCCAGTAGTGGGGGCCGAAGAAGATCGCCGACCCCGGGACGATGCCGCCCAGGGCGCCGATCAGGCCGAGCACCACGAGGACGCCCAGCGGGATGACCACCTTGGCGGTGCCGCTCTTGGGGATCACCACCGGGGAGATGACGTGCATGCCGTTCTCGGCGAAGCTGCGGTTGACGATCTCGCCGGCCTCGTTCAGCGAGGCGGACCTGGCCTCGATCTGCGTGCCGACGGAGGCGCCTCCGTCACGGGCGGCGGCGAAGTCGTGCGGGTTGAGCGTGAAGCCGGGGGCCTGGCCGGTGAGCTGGCCGCCGAACTGGCCCGCGTGGTCGGCGACCTGTCCCATGGCCTGGCTCATCGCCTGCCGCACGTCACCTCCTTGAGCGACCGCTTGGGCTATGCCCTGACCTGCCTGGATCAGTGCCTCTCGGGGTCGTGACATCGAACCTTCCTTTTCCGCTACAGGCGAATCCGACCGTATCGGGTGTGACTTGCTGATCGCTTGCAATGTGTCGTCATATGTCTAGTACGTCCCGTAGCAGACGTGCTATGGACAGAGCAGACCTGTTACATCGGCGGTCACTGAATGCATCGACGCATGCCGCCGGCCGGGACTCGTCCGCGTGGGGGCGGCGGCTGGGAGGATGGGAGGCGATGAGCGAGACCGTCTACAACCGCATCGCGCTGCTGCGCGCCGAACGCGGGATCACCCGCAGGCAGCTCGCCGACGCCCTGGGCGTCCACTACCAGACCGTCGGCTATCTGGAGCGGGGCGAGTACAGCCCGAGCCTTTACCTGGCGTTGCGGTTGGCCGCGTACTTCGAACTGCCGGTCGAGGTGGTCTTCTCCACCAGCCCGTTCCCGCGCATCGGGGAGCGTACGGCCTGACGGTTTCTGTCGGTGGCGCCGCCTACAGTGGCAGCATGCGTCCGGTCACAGATTTGCAGCGGAAGGTGGCGCCCTTCGAGGTCGTCACCGAGATGACTCCATCAGGCGACCAGCCCACGGCCATCGCCGAGCTGGAGCGCCGCGTCCAGGCCGGTGAGAAGGACAGCGTCCTGCTCGGCGCGACCGGCACCGGCAAGACGGCCTCGATCGCCTGGCTGATCGAGCGGCTGCAGCGGCCCGCGCTGGTCATGCAGCCCAACAAGACGCTCGCCGCCCAGTTCGCCAACGAGCTGCGCGAGATGCTGCCCAACAACGCGGTCGAGTATTTCGTCTCCTACTACGACTACTACCAGCCCGAGGCGTACGTGCCGCAGAGCGACACGTACATCGAGAAGGACTCCTCGATCAACGACGAGGTCGAGCGGCTGCGCCACTCGGCCACCAACTCGCTGCTCACCCGCCGCGACACCATCGTCGTCGCCTCCGTCTCGTGCATCTACGGCCTGGGCACCCCGCAGGAATACGTCGACCGCATGGCCAGGCTGCGCGTCGGCATGGAGGTCGACCGCGACCAGCTCCTGCGCCGCCTGGTCGACATGCAGTACACGCGCAACGACCTGGCCTTCACCCGGGGCACGTTCCGGGTGCGCGGCGACACGATCGAGATCATCCCGAAGTACGAAGAGCTGGCCGTGCGCATCGAGATGTTCGGCGACGAGATCGAGAAGCTCGCCACCATGCACCCGCTGACCGGCGAGGTCATCACCGAGGACGACGAGCTCTACATCTTCCCCGCCTCCCACTACATCGCCGGTGAGGAGCGCATGGCGGCGGCCGTGGCCGGCATCGAGTCCGAGCTGGCCGCCCGGCTGTCGGAGCTGGAGCGGCAGGGCAAGCTGCTGGAGGCTCAGCGGTTGCGCATGCGCACGACGTACGACATCGAGATGATGCGCCAGATCGGCACCTGCTCCGGCATCGAGAACTACTCCCGCCACCTCGACGGCCGCGACGCCGGCACCGCGCCCAACACGCTGCTCGACTACTTCCCCGAAGACTTCCTGCTGGTCCTCGACGAGTCCCACCAGACCGTCCCGCAGATCGGCGCCATGTACGAAGGCGACGCCTCGCGCAAGCGCACGCTGGTCGACCACGGGTTCCGGCTGCCGTCCGCGATGGACAACCGGCCGCTGAAGTGGGAGGAGTTCCTGGAGCGCATCGGGCAGACGGTCTACCTGTCGGCCACGCCGGGGTCGTACGAGCTGGGGCGGGTCAAGGGCGACGTCGTCGAGCAGGTCATCCGGCCCACGGGCCTGGTCGACCCCGAGATCGTCGTCAAGCCCACCAAGGGGCAGATCGACGACCTGGTCCACGAGATCCGCGAGCGGGCCGACCGCGACGAGCGTGTCCTGGTCACGACGCTGACCAAGAAGATGTCCGAAGACCTGACCGACTATCTCCTCGAGCTCGGCATCCGGGTCCGCTACCTCCACAGCGAGGTCGACACCCTGCGCCGCATCGAGCTGCTGCGCGAGCTGCGCGTGGGGGAGTTCGACGTACTGGTCGGCATCAACCTGCTGCGCGAGGGCCTCGACCTGCCCGAGGTGTCGCTGGTGGCCATCCTCGACGCCGACAAGGAGGGCTTCCTGCGTTCGGAGACCTCCCTGATCCAGACGATCGGCCGCGCCGCCCGTAACGTGTCGGGCCAGGTCCACATGTACGCCGACAAGATCACGCCGTCGATGGAGCGGGCCATCGACGAGACCAACCGGCGCCGGGCCAAGCAGACGGCCTACAACGAGGCCAACGGCATCGACCCGCAGCCGCTGCGCAAGAAGATCGCCGACATCCTCGACTCCCTCCAGCGCGAGGACGCCGACACCGACAAGCTGCTCGGCGGCGGTCGCCAGCAGTCGCGCGGCAAGGCCCCGGTGCCCGGCTTCGCCGCCCGCCAGGCCGGCCAGCACGCCAAGGCCATCGCCGGCGAGATGCCGCGGGCGCAGATGGAGTCGCTGATCGAGTCGCTGACCGAGCAGATGCACCAGTCGGCCGCCGACCTGCAGTTCGAGGTGGCCGCGCGACTGCGCGACGAGATCAAGGAGCTCAAGCGCGAACTCCGCGACATGCGCGAGGCAGGCGTGAAGTAGCAACAAAAGGAGCAGGAGCCGACGGCTGGTAGGAGCACACCCTCCCCACGACCGGCCGGCTCGCGCGCAAGCTCGTCGCCGCCGGCCAGGCCCGCCAGGCGATCCGGCATCTCGACAGCGCCGGGGGCGATATCCCGCCCGCCGGCGCAGGTCAGACCCCTCCCGCTCAGCCCCTCGCTGAGGACCGTTCCGATCCTCCTCAAGCGTCGGTTGCCGTGCGCATCCCGTCGATGCCGAAGGACAACAGGCGCTCGCCCTGTGCGGGCGAGGTCTGTTCCCTGGCCCAGGCGGCCGCGTTGATCAGGGCGTAAAGGTCTGAGGCGGTGACATCGGCGCACAAGGTTCCGGCGGCCTGCGCGCGATCGACGAGCTGCTCGCCGGCGGTGAGCACCGCTTGGCAGGCGGCATGGAGTTGCGAGGTCTCATCCTCGATGCTGCGCATCAGCGAGGTCGCCAGCCCTCGATAGACCGTGGTGTGCGCCATCGCCGCTCGCGCCCAGATGGTCAACGCCTCGTCCGCGGACGGGTGATCGAGGAGATCGCGGGCTGTGTCGGACAACGTTCGCATGCGGTCGCGCAGCAACGCCTCCAGAAGAGCCTGCCGGGTGGGGAAGTGGCTGTAGAGAGTTCCGTTCGCCACTCCGGCGCGCCGGGCGATCTCCTCCAGTGAGGCTTCGACGCCCTGTTCAGCGAAGATCGTGGCCGCTTCGGCGAGCAGACGTTCGTAGTTGCGACGCGCGTCAGCGCGCATCCTGCGCTGTGGCGGCGGATCGGCGGTCGTCATGAAGCGCTCCCGGATTGCCAAGTTGAGACTGTCTCAATATATTTCTTGAGACAGTCTCAGTTTACTGCCCCTCGAAAGGTCCCTGGTGAACACTGCCGACAGGCCCATCCTCGTGACCGGTGCGACCGGACGCCAAGGCGGCGCCACCGCCGCCCATCTTCTGGCCGCAGGCCGCCCGGTACGCGCCCTCGTCCGCGACCCGGACTCCCCAGCCGCCCAGACGCTGAGAGCCCAAGGCGCCGAACTGTACGCCGGGAACCTCGACGACCCCGGCTCGCTCGCGGCGGCCGCCGCCGGCGCCCACGGCGTCTTCGGCGTCACGCCCGACGACGACGACGTCGAACGCGAGATCCGCCGTTGCGGCTATCTCGCCGACGTCGCGGCGGCAGCCGGCGTCTCCCACTTCGTTTTCGCCTCGGTCGGCGGGGCCGACCGAGGCACCGGCATCCCCTACTGGGAGAGCAAATGGCAGATCGAACAGCACATACGTGCGCTCGGCCTGCCCGCGACGTTCCTGCGGCCGGTGCGATTCATGGAGAACCACGCCATTCCCGGACTGACTCTCGGCGGCATCGTCGACGGCGAGCTCACGCACCTGTTCGCCCCGGAGACACCGGTGCAGCTCATCGCCGCCACCGACATCGGCGCCTTGGCCTGCCTCGCTTTCACCCGCCCGCAGGAGTACGTCGGACAGGCGATCGAGATCGCCGGCGATGAGCTGACCCCCAAGCAGACTGTGGAACTCATCAGTCGCAGCCTCGGGCGTGAGATCACCTACCGGCAGGTCTCCATCGACGGCATCGGACTGGGGCAGGAGGCGAAACGTGCTTTCGCTGACGAGCGCGGTCTGTGGCGAGCCGACATCGCGGCACTGCGCGAACGCCACCCTGGCCTCCTGAACTTCCAGGCATGGCTCCAACATGGCGGGGCCGAACAGATCCAGGCCTTGTTCGGAACCCACTAGCGCCGCCCGTCGTGCCTTACGGCATTCGACCGGCAGTCACCGCCGAACGTGTCATCGACGTGCCCGATGACTGTCTGTCGCGCTGGAGAGTCGTTCAGAGCCGTCTACTGTCACAGATTGCCCGCATTGGAATACGGAATGTGTTCGTAGGGTGCGGGCGCGTGGGGCCGGGCTTGTGGTCTGCGGGGGCCGGGCTCGTCGCTCGCGTGTTCGGGTGGCGTTCCGGTTTGCCGCGTGTGTCGCTGGGGCTGGGCGCTTGCCGTGTTCGGGATTGCCGTCCGTGGGGGCGGGGGTTCTGACCTGCGGGAATGGAGGTGGGTTCCTGGGGCAGCGGTCCTGGTATGAACAAGTCGATCATCGGGGCGCTGGTCGGTGCGGCGGTGCTGGCCGCCGGCTGCGGCAGCGCCGTTCGGCAGCTCGACCAGTTCGCCGTCGAACCGTCACCGGCTCCCACTATGGGAAGCCCGCCGGCCACAGGGACCATGTCCCCGTCGCCGGGCAGCTCGACCATGATGCCGGGGGCCGGACAGCTCAAGGAGGCCGCGAAGGTCGCCCTTGACGCGGTGCCCGGTTCCAAGCTCGTATCCATCGAGAGCGAGCAGAACGGCAAGCTCTGGGAGGTCAAGGTCGTCGGCTCGGACGGCACCGAACACGAGATGGACGTGCAGTCCGGCAAGGTCGTCAAGGGCCCGACAGCCAAGCAGGAGGACGCGCAGGTCAAGGCCAAGCGCCGTGACCTCGTCGCAGCCGCCAAGCTCGACTACGTGCAGGCAGCCGACAAGATCGTAGCCGCCGTGCCCGAGGGGCATGTCACCGAACTCAAGCTCGGCACCGAGAACGGCAAGGGCGTCTGGGAGGCCGACGTGGTGACCCCGGACGGGACCAAGCACGAGGTGATGGTCGACGCCGCCACCGGCACAGTCACCAAGAAGAACGCCACTAGCTGACCAAGGGGAGTTGGCCGCCTCCGACCGACGGACGGTCGGAGGCGGCCACCCGCCTGGGCGGCGGTCGGAGGTGGGCGCCTGCCTGACCATGGGCAGCCGCGGCTGCCTCGCGGCCGGCTCGCGACTGCCGGAGCTGACCCTGAACCGCGTGGCAACCCCACCACCCGCGACCTCCGCCTCGGTCGCGGCCAGCCGCCGGGGGATGGCCCTTCTCGCCTCGGCCGTCGCCGGCCGCCGGGGAACGGCCTTCCCGTCTCGGGCGCGCCGGCTGCCGGGGAGCTGCCTTCCCACCTAGGGGGCAGGGTGACCGGGGTGGGGTGGGAGCTCTACGGGTTGTAGAGTAAAGTCTTGATCGCGTTTTTGTGGTCTGCGCCGGTGCGCGGCGGTTCGTTGAGCAGCAGAGAGAGCTCTTCCCCCATGACGACTCCTTTCCAGTGGCTGGCCGCCCGGGTCGGCTTCGAGCGTGGCGCCCTGCGGCTGGCCGCGAGCGCGGCGCTGGCGACCAGCTTGATGATCATCGTGACCGGCGGCGTCGTCCGGCTGACCGGGTCCGGGCTGGGCTGCGACGGATGGCCGCGCTGCTCCGACAACGGTTTCGCCGCCACTCCCGAGCTGGGGGTGCACGGCGCGATCGAGTTCTCCAACCGGGTGTTGTCCGGGGTCGTGTGCGTCGCCGTCGGCTGGCTCATCGTCGTCTCCCGGTTGCAGCGCCGCCCCGTGCCCGCGCTGACGCGGTGGGGATGGGTGCAGTTCTGGATCGTCATCCTGAACGCGGTCGTCGGCGGGCTCACCGTGTGGGCTCGGCTGAGCCCGTACCTCGTCGCCGCGCACTTCCTGGCCGCCACGTTGTTCCTGACCGCCACCACGGTCGTCTGGCACAAGACCACGCTGCTCGACCGTCCCGCACGGCCTCTCGCCGCGCCGGTGGGCCGCCTGCCGGTCGCGTTGCTCGCCACCGTGGCGGTGCTGGTCGTGTTCGGCACGATCGTCACCGGCACCGGACCGCACGCGGGCGACTCCTCCGACGTGCCGCGCATGCCGTTCAACTGGACGGTGATGACCTGGCTGCACGGGGCCGCCGCCACCCTCGCCTTCGGCCTCGCCGTCGCCTTGTGGCTCCGGACGCGGCGCGACCCGCGCTCGGCCGCGCACCGGCGTACGACGCTGTTCCTCGTCGCGCTCCTCGCCCAGGGGCTCGTCGGCCTGACGCAGGTCCCGACGGACCTCGCCGAGGTCGTCATCCTCGCCCATCTGCTCGGCTCGGCGTTCGTGTGGGTGGGCGCGGTACGCGTACTCCTCGACACCCGGACCCCGGCGGCCGTGGGGGAGAAGCAGCTCCGGCTCGTCGACGCGCTCCGCTAGCGGTACGGCCCCGGGCGGGCGCTCGGTGCCTGGCCCCCGCCCCAGGGTCGCGCGGTCATGTCCTGCCGGACTCCTTGCGGAGGAGGTCGGCGAGCGTGTCCGGGTCCGCCGCGGCCACGCCCTTGGCGGCGAACCAGGTGGCCACGTTGCGGGCGTCCCGGTCCAGGAACGAGGGGCCCGCCGGGTGGGCGATCACGTCCACGATCTGCGGCAGGTCGATGATCAACAGCCGCCCTTCGTGCACCAGCAGGTTGTACGGCGACAGGTCCCCGTGCGCCAGCCCCTCCCCGGCCAAGGTCACCATGGCCTCCACGAGCTGCTTCCACAGGTCGTCGAGGCCGTCGGAAACCTGGGCCAGGCGCGGGGCGGCGTACCCGTCGGGGGTGCCGACGAACTCCTGGAGGATCTCCGTCCCCACGATCTGCACCGGGTACGGCACCGGCACCCCCAGCTCCCAGAGCCGGCAGAGCGCCTCGAACTCGGCGACGGCCCACTGTGCGGCGATCACCTGCTTGCCGAAGGCGGTGCGGTTGGCCATGGCCCGGTTCATCCGGCTCTCGCGGGCCCTGCGGCCCTCCAGGTACCCGGAGTCCCGGTGGAACAGGCGGTGCTCGGACGAGCGGTAGCGCTTGGCGGCCAGCAGGCAGACCCGGTCGGTGCCGGGCACCCCTCGCGAGATCAGGTGGACGTCGGCCTCTTTGCCGGTCTTGAGCAGGCCGTGCTCGGTGTCCACGGCGGCCAGCTCGGTGACCAGCCAGTCGGGGTACGGTTTCGGGCCCTTCTCGGTGGGCGTGCTCTGGTCCCAGGTGGACCAGCGGTCGCCCTCGGGCGGGCCGTCATCGGTCTCGGGGGTGCTTTCGAGCCATTCGATGTCGTCGGAGTCGAGCGCGAACTTGCCACGGCTGCGGTGTTGCGAGTGCTTAGGCACGGTGGGATGTCTCCAGGTTTGAGGCCCACCGGCTCGCCGAGCGGATCAGGTCAGCGAACGCCTGGTGGGAAGGTCTGAGGGCGCGGAAAACGGCACGCGGGCAACGGTCGTCACGGTCTCAGCCTCCCTTCGCGTCGCTGCGATCAACGCGGCCGAGTATGCCGCGCCCGGCACGACCCCCGCAACCGAATAAAACGGCGGCCGAAAATTGCCGTGCGACCCGATCTGACCGCCTTGTACGGTGCGGACATGCGGCGATGCGAGATGTGCGGACACTGGGAGCCCGCCGGCGCGCCGGACTGCGAGCGCTGCGCCGGCCTGGTGGACGAGCTGGTCGAGGAGGGCTGGCACGCCTTCCTGCGCCAGGAGTTCGGCGACGTGGAGCCGCAGGACGAACGGCTCATCGCCCGCATGGTGGTGGACGAGCCCGACCGGCACCCCTGGCGGGTGGTGGACGCCGCCTACGACCGCCTGACGTGCGCCGAGTGCGGCGGCAGGCTGAGCCGCGGCCCGGCCGGATGCGCCCCCTGCGACCTGGCCAACGGGTTCCGCTACTCGGCCGTCGAGATCGACCGTCCAGGGGTTCCGCCCGGCAACGAGCACGCGCTGCGGGTCAACGTGGCCGTGACGCGCCGCCCGTACGGGATCTCGGCGTCGGAGGTGCTGGTGCGCCGGCTGTCGCTGCCGGTGCTGATCGAGGGCCGGCTGCCGACGACCGCGCAGGCCCAGGCCACCAAGGCGCTGGTCAGGAAGGGCGTCACGGAGGCGGAGCTGGCCGCGCTGATCTACGAGGGGTGGGGCCGGGCCTGATTTGGGTGCTGCGTTCCTCGAAGGGTGAGCATCTTCTTGCTGGTCCACCGCTCTGAGTGGAGACATCTGCATGGCAGGAGGGCTGTGCCCATGCCGATGCGGGTCGCCGACGGCACCGGCGTCCGCCCGTGCCTGCAACGTGGCCAAGATCCGTGCCCAGGTGCCATCACGCTGCCAGTGGTGGAACCGGCCGTACACGGGGGACCAAGGTGCGTACGCGATCACCGGCACGTCTCACACGTGATCTTTCGAAGCGCGGCCTAGGTGATCCGGGTGAGATCGATGATCACGTAGTCGTCGCCCAGGGGATAGGCGACCAGATTGTTCGCGCTGATGCCCGGCTCCACGCTGAAACTGCCCTTCCCGCCGGGGGTCAGATGCAGGCCCAGGTCCCCGGACTTGCCTGTGGCCAGGTCCAGTAGCAGCTGCCGTCGTACGCGCTGGTCCAGAGTCCACACGGTCATGAAGCGGTCGTAGGCGACGCCGGTCATGGCCGGCTCCTGGATCTGCCGTTCGTTCGAGCCGTCGCGCAGGCGATAGAAGGGCTTGTCGCCCGCGGCAACGCCTACGCACGTCGTCACACCGCAGCGGACGTACTGGTCTCCGGGACGTACCAGCGCCTTGCTCGTCTCTCCGGTTTCGACGTTGCGGATCTCCTCGAAACTGGGCTCGTTGTCCGGTGTGCGCTGGCCGGGGGTCCCCACCCACGGCCAGCGCAGGATGTGATGGCGTTCGGCGTCGGCGACCGGGGTCACAGCGCCGCCCGTCAACGGGAGCGTGAAGACGCCGCCTTCCGTGACGGAGAAGGCCACCCCGTCGCCGACGACCACCACGGTGTCGGCACGACCCTCGACCGGGGCGTCCGTGGGGATGGGCTCAGGCTTCCCACCCGCAATGGGCACCGACCAGAACGTGGTCCGCATGTCGTCGATGGTCTGCCAGACGATGCGGTCCTGGCCCGCCGCGTAGTTGGAGGCGTACACGCCCTTGGGGGTGCGGATGTTCGCGATCTTCCGATGCCCGCCGGTGGTGAGGTCGTAGGCGTAGATCGCGTCCGCCTTCTCGAAGCTCTCCCAGGTTTCGAGGAGGACGGTGTGGTCGTCGATGAAGATGCGCGGCTGGTACTTCTTGACGCCGGGCAGCTTCGCCGGGATCTTCCATACGGCCTGCGGCCACACCTGCTCGATGGGGCTGGGAACGGGGGCGCGGGTAGTCACGTCGGACGCCGAAGGCGTGGCGACCGGGTCCAGCACCACCGGGGCGTTGTCGCCCTGCCCCCGCACCGCCCATCCGACGCCGCCCGCCACCACGACGACGGCGAGGGCCGCGGCCACGGCATGGCTACGCCCCCGGCGACGGCGCGACCGGCCGACGATCTGCTCCGGGAATCCAGCCGGCGCCTGCGGCGCACCCTCGGCCCCGCGCATGAGGACGCGGTGGAGATCGTCTTCCAGATCCTTCGTCATGGGACGTTCCTCTCAGCAGATGTGGTGCGGGCTTGCGGCCTCGTCATGCGGTCGTGGCCGGCGGGTGCGGGACGGCCCTTCGCGGGCGACGTGCGGCGCGTGGTCATCTCCGAACGCAGCCTCGCCAGTCCGAGCGAGGCATGGCTGCGAACGGTCCCCTGAGAGATCTTGAGCAGGTCGGCGATCTCTGCGTCGGTCAGCTGCTCGTAGAAGCGGAGCACGAGAACGGCGCGCTGCCTGCGCGGCAGCCCGGCCAAGGCGTGCCAGAGATCCTGGTCACCGTCGGAGGGCAGCGTGTCGTGGAGCGGGATCTCCGGTAAGGCCCAGGACAGATGCTCTCGCCGCCTCAGCCGCCACCGGCTGATGTGCAGCCTGGCCATGATCACCTTGGCATAGCGCTCCGGGTCCTCCTTGCTGCGCACCCGCGCCCACGCGCGGTGCAGCCTGATCAGGGCCTCCTGTGTCAGGTCCGCCGCGTCGTGGGGATTGCCGCTGAGCGCGTAGCCGTAACGCATGAGTGCGTTGGCCCGCTCGGCGACGAACTCCGTGAAACGGGAGTCGTCTTCCACCTGTCGTCTCCACCCTCTCCCTGGTCTGTCATCTCACAGACGGGGATGGGGTGCGTTTTGTTGAAGAACATCCGCAACTCCGAGAAAACCGCGATTCCGGCCCGGATCCCGGCCGCGTTGCAGGCATTCGCGGACGTTGTGGGGAAGACCGGCTGAACGGTGAGCATGGACTCCGTCATCGTCCGGGCTCACCGGCACGCGGCCGGAGCACGCCGAGGAGGTCACTGTCGGTGCTGATGTCGGTGCCCACGTTTAGTTGTGGGTTCCATGCAACCCATGTCCGGGCCGGCGGCATCTCCTCTGATGTGAAGCCATCTATCTGGGAGCCCCATGAGCCTCGATGAGGAGTACACCGCCTATGTGAGGGGCCGGCTGTCCTGGTTGCGGAAGATCGCTTACGCGTTGTGCCAGGACTGGCACCGCGCGGACGACCTGGTACAGACAGCGATAACGCGGCTCTACGTCAAATGGCGAAAGGCGCGGGCGGCCGACGACCTCGACGCCTACGTACGGGTGATACTGATCCGGGTCTTCCTCGCCGAACAGCGAAGGGGCTGGTTCTCGCGGGTACGGGTAACGTCCGCGGTGTCCGACCAGCTGCTCGAAGGCGGCGACCGGGACATGGCCATGGACATCCACCGCGCCCTCACCGCCGTCCCTCCGCGCCAGCGCACCACTCTCGTCCTGCGTTTTCATTGCGATCTGAGTGTGGAGCAGACCGCCCACGTGTTGGGCTGCTCCACCGGAACCGTCAAGAGCCAGACCGCCCGCGGCCTCGCCACCTTACGCGCGATGCTCGGCGAGCCGGAATCCCGTCTAGCACGTGCGGAGGAATGCTGATGGATGGCAAGCAGGTGTTCGACGCGTTGGCGCGCGAGGAGCAGCCGCCTACCGCCGTGGACGTGAACCATGCCATTGCGGCAGGACGCGCCATGCGCAGACGTCATCGTGCGGCCGTCGCCGGGATCACGGCGGCGGGGACGGTCGCGGCCGTCGTTGCGGCCTGGACGGTCGGCCCGTGGCCGGGGCAGCGGGACGCCGGCGCCGACCGCGTGCCCGCCGCGCCGTCCGCCACGGCCACGCCACGGCCCACCTACAAGGGATTCGCGGAACTGAAGAAGAAGTACCCCCCCAAGGGAAAGATCGCCTCCGTGCCACCGCTTGTCATGTGGCTGAGCGACGGGCCCCGCAAGAACGGGCTCTTCCTTTGCGAGAGCGGGCCGAACGGTAGCTCCTGCTCCGCATTTCCGCCGCTCGCCGCCAACGAGTTCGCCCGCAGGCAGGGCAGGCTTCACGGTAAGGGCGTCTGGTTCGGTATATCGAAGGACGTCGTTCACGGGATGACGGCTGTCACGAAGGACGGTAAAAAGTTCCCAGGGAACCTCGCACGAAGTGTCGGAGCGGGGCTCGGGGTGTGGGCCGTGGAGTATCCCTCCGGAGCCGACGTACGGAAGCTCGTCTTCATCGGCGCCAAGGGGGAGGTCCTGCAGCGAATCCCACTCTAGTGACGAGTCTGATGGTCCACCGACCATACGACCGGAACGATGCCACCTGAAACCGCCAGATCAAGATGGCACTCCTGCTTCTCCACGTCGAAGATCACCCGGAGAAAGATCTAGTAGTGCTTTGGCCTCGGGCAACGCGGCCGCAGGCCCTCCGTCGGGGCCGCGGAGGCGATCGCGTAGCGGCTGCGGCAGTCGAGGTGGGCGTCGCCCAGCGTGGGCACACCGAAATGATCTTGAAGGTTGGCCTCAGGCGGGTGATCGGCGCGCGGGGTCGCGGAGCGTGACGCGAAGATTTTCGACCCGGGGTTCATCCAGGTGCCGGCAGGCGGCCTCGATGGTGCCGAACAGTTCTTCGACCAAAGGTGTCAGCGAGGCCCGGACCTCGCTGGTGCCCTCCCCCGCGAGCAGTCGGTGCCGGAACTCCCCGTCCAGCACCCGGTCGATGGCCGATGCGAGTGCCGCCACCAACCTCGGGCGTAGCGGATCTTCCTGCGGCGGCATGTCCTCGGCCAAGGTGGCGGCGAGGAGATCTTCTCGCTCACGGCGCAGCTCCAGTTCCCTGCCGCGCAGTGCAGGGCTGGCGTCCATGGTCCGCTGGTACTCGACGCTCTGCACGAGCAGGCCGGCGACGTGATAGTCGCTGAGCAGCCGCAGGTAGCCGCGGGCCAGAGCCTGTGCGATCGATTCGTCGTCTCGCCGGCTCCTGATGGCCGCGCTCGGTGCTGCCACAAAGCTGTCGCGCTCCTGGAAGAAGAGGTCCTCCTTTGTCGGGAAGTGGTTGAAGACCGTCTGGACCGCCATGTCGGCCTCCCTGGCCACATCGGCGATGGTGACGGCGTCGAATCCCCGCGCGAGGAAGAGCCGCATCGCTGCCTCGCCGATGGCCTGCCGCGTCTGGTGCTTCTTGCGGTCTCGCCGACTCGTCATCTCGCTCATAGGCCAAGCGTACGAGCTCTTGCGGCGGTCGATACATAAATAGTGTGACTCTATTCGTGTATCGACAACGTCGATGTAGTCACTACACTCATGGCACGTCTCCAATCATCGTGAGAGGTAAGCGTGACGACATCGAAGCGACACTGGGCCCTGCCGCGCGTTCTCATCGCCCTGATGGCGGTCGAGACCGCCCTCGGAGCGCTCCTGTTCGACCTGGTCCTCCATGACACGGCCCACGAGCACATGTACAACCCGGCCTGGCCCCCACACGCCAAGTTCCACGACGCGCAGTACATCGTCACGTCGCTGGCTCTCGGACTGCTCGCCCTGCTCTTGCTGGTCCGCCGCCATGGGGACACGCACTCCCGCCTGCTGTGGTCGGCAGGCATCGTGGCCGTACCCTGGGCCGGCATGTTCCCCGCGCTGCTGTTCCCCGGCACAGCCACGTACGACCCGGAATTCAAGGACGAAACCCAGTTCGTTCTCGGCTTGCACGGCCAGCTGTTCATGGCCGCCGTCACATGCGCGATCCTCGCCATCGCGGTGATCCTCGCCGTGACGCGCCGCCGCCAGGGCACGTCGTGAGGCTGTTCGTCTTCGGCGCGAGCGGTGGCCTCGGCGCGCGGTTGCTCGACCAGGCCCTCGGCTCCGGCCACCGCGTCACCGCTGTGGCACGTAGCCCCGAATCGATCCCCGGCCATGCCCGCCTGACGATCCTGCCGGGCAATGTGCTGGAACCTCATGGCTGGCGCCGGGCGCTCGCCGGCCACGACGCGGTGCTGTCGTGCCTCGGAAGCGCCGATCGACGTCCCACGACCGTCTACTCGCAAGGTATGACCGGCATCATCGCGGCCATGCGGGACAGCGGAGTGCGCCGACTGACCTGCGTCACCTCAGCCAGTCTCAGCCTGCCCCCGACCGCACCACTGAGCCGGAGACTGCTGATCGGCGGTGTGGTCCGGCCGCTGTACCGCCACCTCTACACCGATATGACCAAGATGGAGGACATCGTCACCACCAGCGACCTGGACTGGACCATCGTCCGACCGCCGAAGCTGACCGACGGCAAGCTCACCCGCGAGTACCGCACAGCCGCCAACCAGCACCTGCCACGCCCGCGTACTCTGTCACGTGCCGATCTCGCGCACTACATGCTCAACCATCTCGATGATCAGGCGAGTTGGCGGTCCACCATCGAGATATCCCGTTGACCTACGCCCTGAGCATCATCGCGCCGGCTCGTATGCTCAAGGCGGCGGCGCAGCTGCCGGTCGGTGCTCGACCAGCTCCTCGGCGTGTCCGCGGACTGTTGTGATGCCGCGCAGGTCGACCACCGTACGGTCCCGGCCACGGAGCAGGAACTTTGCGCGGAAGTGGTGCTGCCCGAGCTGGTGCAGCCTGGCATCCGACACCGGTTCGGGGCTGTTTCCGTGGTCGATCAGGACTGCTGGTGGGTGATGTCGACCATCCAGGTGATCCCGAACCGGTCCACGAGCGAGCCGGCCTCGTCCCCCCACGACTGCTTCTCCAAGGGCAACGTCACGGTGCCGCCGACGGACAGCCTCTCGAAGTAGCCGCGGAGTTGGGCGTCGTCACCGCTGAGGAAGATCGCAACGTTGTTGCCCGGGGTGTGGGTCATCTTTTCCCGGACGTCCCAACCCATCAGCGTGTAGCCGTCCGGGGTACGGAGCGTGGCGTGCATGATCTTGTCGGCGGGTGCGTCCGGCGAGCCGAACTCGGCGTACGTGCCCATCTCCAGTTCGCCGCCCAAGACGTCGCGGTAGAACTCCATCGCCTGCCGGGCGTCCCCGTTGAAAGCGAGGCACGGGTTGAGTTGAGACCCCATCTGATGCTCCTCCGTGGTGAATTGCGAACGGCCAGGACCACAGCAGCGGGCACCCGCGGTTATCCGGACCTGGCAGTGCTCGACCGCCGGGGTGCGGCCCCCGGTGGGAACTGCTCGCGCGCCTGAACCCGTTAAGCCTCCCAACGAATTACGACATCCTGTGTCGTGTATTGCCGTCAAGCTCTCAAATGCGCGCCGACCGATTGGTTTCGATGGTCAGGCTGCTGCGGCAGCGCGGTTTCGGTCGCTCCCCAGACATCGGGCGCGAGGAGTTGATCAAGTACTTCACGCCGACCTCGTGCGAGCACGCGTTCTTGGATGCGCCGGGTCGGGGCCGGAAGCGCACTCGGGACTGGCTGAACAACTGTGCACGTTGGTTGCGGGGCCCACGCGAGCGGCGCCGGTTCCTGGCCGCGGTGGGCCGCCGCTCGGCGGTTCAGGGGCTGGAACGGCGTGAGGAGCGCCGCTACGGGCCCGGCAGCCGGCGTATGGCACCCGTACGAGGCGATGGACGGCGAGCCGACGCTTGAGGTGCTCAGCGTTCACGGCGGTGCTTCCAGGAATGGCGAGATGGCTTCAGAACAAGGCCACATCAGCTGAACAGGGCGAAATGTCGGCGGTACCGGTCGGGTCGCTCCGGACTGAGACGTCCGGGGCGACCCGACCGGCCGCGCCCGTCTTACCGGGAGCCTCATCTCACCTCAATCCGCTCTCCTGCGACCACGCTGACCACACGCTGACCACACGCTGACCAGCGCTGCGAGGTCGGAGAGGGCTCACTGGTGAAGACGGAAAGCCGCTCAGCAGTACTTGATGCCGCGGTAGGAACCGTCGTTCCAGCTCAGTAGGGCCATTTCGCCGTGATCGAGGTACACACACTGCGGGTCGGGCCCGCTCTTCACGTCGATGGTGAATCCCCTGTTGAATTCCCAGCCGCAATACATGATGATCGCCCATCCGGTGTTGCCCGACCACCCCCTGTCCAGCAGGCCCACATTGGCCCAGCCGCGGTCCGAACACTGGTCCAGGGCCGATGCGGAACCGGCCGACGCGGGACCGGCCCCGATGACTCCGGTTATGGCCGCGGCGGTGGTGAACGCCAAGCTCAGAGCCGCGATCTTGGTTTTGACGGTTGTCATGTTCATCTCCTTCGATTCTTGAACAGCCCATGTCGGTGGGAGCTGTCAGGACAGCCTTGATCTGCGAGTTGAGGCGGAGACCGCTGAGATGGTGAGCCACGCGCATGGGGTGGCGGTCCACTCGTGGCGGGCGATCGGCACACCGGGCGGCTGTTGATGGGTGCCCGATGAACGGGACCGGTCATCGTCTGGTCACCGTCGGCCGGTTGCAGGGCGCATCGTGATGGATGTCAGTGGTTACGCTGCGATCTACGCTCTGGGCTGTGATGAGGGTCGAGCGAGGGTGATCCCAGCGATGCCGGGACTGCGCTTCCAGATGGCTGAGAAGTTCTCCGATCGTCGCGAGAGGAGGTGAACTTTCGCCTCAACTCTCGCATGATCGACCGCGTCACGTGTTAGGGCTGGGCGCACGTCTTGTTGCGACTGAACGCACGGACCAAACCCCGCGGGTCAACGGGCCCGCAGCCGAAGTGAGGTCCAGCGATTGCCTGCGCACCACCAACGCGGGTATGGCTGAGAGGCGGCGGCCAAGCTCACCACGCGTACATCGCCGCCCTGCGGCTGGACGGTGAGTGCGGACTCCGCTGTTGCTCGGGCTCACGCGCTGGGCGCTCGCGTGGCGGGCTGACCACCAAGACGCATCCGGCCCCAGGCGGCCCGCCGTAAGGCCAGGGGGCCGCGCGCCCGCCGGAGAGGGCGACCGCCGCCGAGGCAGGGCACACCAGCCCGCGTTGACCTTCGAGTTGGTTGAAGCTCGATGATGGCCGGGTGCCGAACTCTGAGTTGATGCCGATCGGGGTCTTCGCCCAACATAGTGATCTGACCTCGAGCGCGTTGCGGTTCTACGCCGACTCGGGCCTGCTTCCGCCCGCCAAGGTCGACCACGTCTCGGGCTACCGCTACTACAGCGCCGACCAGGTCGCCCGGGCGCGCGAGCTTCGTCAGCTCCGCGAGATCGCCATGCCACTCACCGCTGTCGAGGCGGTCCTCGACGTCGAGCCCGATGAAGCGTCCCGGCTGATCGACGAGCACGTCACGATGGTTCTCGGGGACGCGGTGGCGGTACAGCAGAAGGCAGCCCTGATCAAGGCGTCGCTCGCTTCCGCACCAGGTCTGCGGGTTGCCGCGCTGAAGGGCCCCGTGCTGGCTGACGCGATCGAGCAGGTTCTGACCGCGACCGCATGCGATCCGGGGATGCCCGTACTCGGAGGGCTGCGTGTGGAGGCGACCCATGAATCCGTCACACTGACCGCGACCGACCGCTACCGCCTCTCGACCAGGACCCTGGCCCCCGCCGAACCGGCGGCCGCGGCCTGGGCGGCCACGGTTGCTCGCGTCGTTGTCCGAGGTCACGACCCGCGTGATGGCCACGAAGGATCTGCTCCTGCGAGCTCTCGAGGAGCATCCGGGCGCGCGGATCTCGCTGCGCGTGACCGATCAGGGCTTGGACGTTCTGAGGACCGATGGACGGCGCCCCGACCACCCGCTACCGGCCACCGTGACGGGCCGCAATCTCCAGATCTCCTTCGAGCTGACCACGCTCTATCCGGCCGTCAGCACCGCCATCGGCTCCGACGTACTGCTCGACCTGCGAGGACCCGACCAGCCCGTCACGATCCGCTCAGCCGACCGCGGCGACCTCACCACGTTGGCCATGCCCATCGAACCCGACCGTTCCGCCTGAGACAGAGGACACCTACTTCCATGACCGACGCCTCCATCAGCCCCGACCCGACCATGGCAGCCATCGGCCAGGCCGTCGCGGAAGGACAGACCGGCGACACCGCCTCCGCTCGCCGAAAGCTCCTGGACCTCTGGTCCGTGATCGGTGTCACCGGCGACCCGCTGCACCGCTGCACCCTCGCCCACTACCTGGCAGACCTCTACGACGACCCCGCCATGGCCCTGACCTGGGACATCCGGGCCTTGGACGCCGCCGACGCCGTGACCGAGCAGCGCGTCCAGGAGCATCATGCCGGTCTTCACGTCGCGGGCTTCTACCCGTCTCTGCACCTCAACCTTGCCGACAACTACCGCCGGCTGGCGTCGTTCGACGCCGCCACCGAACACATTGACGCGGCCAAGGAACATGCCCCCAACCTCCCCCAGGACGCTTACGGCGCCATGTTGCGTGCCGCCATCGAGCAGGTGGCCGAGGCCATCACCCGGCGGGACACCGCCAAGCGAGCCTCCGCCCGCACCGCATGACGCACGTCCTCGGCCGGCACGCTCCTGCCCAAGGGCCAGACCGACGTGATCAGCTTCGGCATCATCGAGCACGTCGACGACACCGGCGGCGTCTCGAGCGGCTGGACCCTGACCTTCGACCAGCTGCCGCTCGTCGCCGATGAAGCCGAGATCGCCGAGCTGTACGGCAAGCTCGGGTGGCGGTCAGGAGTGGTCGTTGCGCTGTTGCATCGAGCGGCGGTAGAGCTCGTCGATCTGGTCCAGCGGGTCCGGCGGGCGGCGGCGGGCCTCGATCTCCAGCTCCGTCCGCGCGTGCAGGTCGTCGATGCCCGACGACGTGTGGTGCATCTGGTCGCCCAGGAGGTCGGCGCGGATGCGGGCGCACATGGCGGTCAGCTTGGCCTGGTGCCCGCGCAACTGGTCGAGGGCGGCATGGTCGACGTACGGCGACACGCGGCGCTGCTGGGCGTACATGCCGAGCTGGCCGTCGTGCACGTCGGCCTGGGCCGACAGGTCGGCCATGAGCCGGGGCAGGTCGCCGAGACCCCACCCGCGCTGCTGGGCCTGGGCGGCGGCCTGGCGGGTGAGGGCCACCTCGCGGCGCAGGTCGAGCCGGAGGCGTTCGACCTCGGCCGCGTCGCCGGTGCCCATGGCGTTGACGTGCGTGGTCAGCCGGGTGGTGGCCTGCCGGGCCTTCTTGGCGGCCTTCTTGCCCAGCTTGACCAGCAGGTAGACGCCCACGCCGGTCAGCAGCAGGAGGAACGCCAGGACGGCCAGCACGATGACAAGGAACTCGCTCATCTCCGCCACCTCCCGTGGATTCGTTGTCTAGAAGGATAGTTCGACGGGCGAGGGGTTCAACGCCCGGCGGGGATCGCGGGTTCCGCCGAGTGGGCCGAGCAAGCTCTTGATCGGGGACGCGCGCACGTGTTTCAGTGCTCATGTTCGGTCGTCTCGGATGAGGGGTACGCGTGCTCGACGGCAAGGTAGTGATCATCACGGGCGGTGCCAGGGGGATGGGGGCGGCCACGGCACGCAGGTGCGCGGCGGGCGGCGCCCGGGTCGTGCTGACCGACGTGCTCACCGAGGAGGGAACGGCCACCGCGAAGGAGGTCGGCGGCACGTTCGTCCCCCACGACGTGACGGATCCCGGGCAATGGGACACCGTGGTGGCCGCGGCCGTGGAGGCGTACGGGCGGCTCGACGGCCTCGTGAACAACGCGGGCATCGCCACCGCGCACACCATCGAACAGCAGTCCCTGGACGACTTCGAGCGGGTGCTCCGGGTGAACCTGGTCGGCGTGTTCCTCGGGCTCAAGTCCGTGGTGGCCGCCATGCGGGCGTCCGGCGGCGGCGCCGTGGTGAACCTCTCCTCGGTCGCGGGGCTGACCGCGCTGCCCGGCACAGGCGGGTACGGCGCGTCCAAGTGGGGCGTACGCGGCCTGACCAAGATCGCGGCGCTGGAGTTCGCCCGCGACCGGATCAGGGTGAACTCGGTGCATCCCGGGATGATCGTCACCCCGATGACGACCGCGTTCGGAGCGGTCTCCGGCGAGGGCACGTTCCCGCTGGCCGCCGCCGGGCGGTGGGGCGAGCCCGAGGAGGTCGCCGAGGCCATCGTGTTCCTGCTGTCCGACGCGGCCTCGTACGTCACGGGCGCCGAACTGGCGATCGACGGCGGCTGGACGGCGGGCGAGACCGCGCTGCTCGGCCCGCCACCGGGCCGGGCCGCGACCGCGCCGGAGGAGAAGGGGGCCGGAGATGGCCGTTGACGAGCCGACCCGCGCGGTCATCGACCTGATGAGCGAGTTCTTCCCCAAGGGGCAGGGGCCGTGGGACCCGGTCGAGGCGCGGCGGGTGCTGGCCTCGGTCCCGGCTCCCGAGCCGCTGCCCCTGGACCGGGTCGAGGAGCGCGACGCCGCGGGCGTGCCCGTACGCGTCTACTGGCCGCCGGAGGCCGGGCCCGCGGACGACACACCGGCCGGGACGGCGGCGCGGCCCCTGGTCGTGTACTTCCACGGCGGCGGGTTCACGCTGGGGTCGCTGGACAGCCATGACGGCGTCTGCCGCCAGATCTGCGCGGGGGCCGGGGCGGTCGTGGTCGCCGCCGGCTACCGGCTCGCGCCCGAGCACCCCTACCCGGCCGCCGTCGAGGACGCCCTCGCCGTCACGCGCTGGGCCGCCGAGCACGCGGACGCGTTCGGCGCCGATCCGGGGACGCTGGTGGTGGCGGGCGACAGCGCGGGCGGCAACCTGGCCACCGTCACCTGCCTGCGGGCGCGGGAGGAGGGCGGGCCGCCGATCGTGCTGCAGGTGCTGGTCTATCCCGCCACGGACGCCACCCGCCACTGGCCCTCGTACGACCAGAACGGCGAGGGATATTTCCTGACCACGGCGCACATGCGGTGGTTCTGGGACTGCTACCAGCCCGGCGAAGGGCGGCGCGGGGAGCCGTACAGCTCGCCTCTGGGCGCGGACGTGCGCGGGCTGCCGCCGGCGCTGGTGATCACGGCCGGGCACGACCCCCTGCGCGACGAGGGCGAGGCGTACGCCCGCCACCTGCGCCACTCCGGCGTCGAGACCGAGAGCATCCGGTACGAGGGCCTGTTCCACGGCTTCTTCGGCACGGGCCCGATCCTGCCCGCGGCCGGCGACGCCATGGACCGCGTGTGCGCCGCCATCCGCGCCCTCAAATAGCGCCCAAATAAAGGGAAATTTCATGCCACACGCCGAAATTTCGCCAACCATCAGGCTCTTCTACACCGACGACGGCTCCGGCGGTGGCCCGGACGACCCGCCGCTGCTGCTCGTGCACGGCTGGGGCGCCGACTCCCACCAGTGGTCCTGGCACATCGACGCCCTCGCCCCCGGCCACCGCGTCCTCGCCGTGGACCTGCGCGGCCACGGCTACTCCTCGGTCCCGGAGACCGGCAACACCCCGCGGGCGATGGCCGAGGACCTGGACGTGCTGCTCGACCGCCTCGACGTCCCCGAGGTGATCGCGGTGGGCCACTCGATGGGCGGCCAGGTCGTCTCCATCCTCGCGGTCGAGCATCCGGGGCGTGTACGGGCGCTCGTCACCCTCGACCCCGGCTACGGCATGACCCAGGACCTCGCCGGAAGCTTCCCCGAGATGATCGCGGGCCTGCGCGGCGAGCACGCGCACGCCGTCGCCGAGGAGATCGACAGGTGGTGCACCACCTCCGCGACCCCCGCCGTCATCAGACGCTGGCACAAACGCCGCCTGTACGGCATGCCGCCGCACGTGCTGGCCGAGGCGTTCGAGGCCATGTTCACCGCGCCCGGGGCCATCGGCGTGCGGCCGGCCAGTGACGACCACCTGGCCCGCCGGAATTGTCCGGCGCTGTCGATCTGGGCCGATCCCGGGCGCGCGGCCTGGGAGGAGGGGCTGCTCAAGCAGCCGGGCTCGAAGGTCGTGTGCTGGGAGGGCTCCGGCCACCGGCTGCACGAGGAGCGCCCGGCGGAGTTCGTGCGCCTGCTGGAGGGCTGGCTGAGGGGCCGGTGAGGGCGTGCTGAGGAGAGGGCATGGTGAAGGGCCCGGCAGCGCGGACGCTGCTGCCGGGCCCTTCGTGTGAGCGCGCACAGGGGGTTGGGGGCCATGGCGCTCACACGTCTATGAGGGCAGCTCCACCCGGACGATCTCGCCCTTGCCGGTGGTGAAACCCTTGTTCGACACGTAGACCGACCCGTCGGCGGCGACGGCCATGCCCAGCGGCACGGTGAGCGTGCCCGGCTTGAGCAGTTCGGTGCGCTTGCCGTCGGCCTCGATGCGGTAGAGCGACGTACGCGGCTGGTGGTCGGAGGGCACCGGGCCGACCGAGCCGAGCACGAGCAGCCGTCCCGAGCCGTCGAAGGCGACGTCCACCGCGGTCGTGAAGCCCTTGACGGCGGTCTCCGCCTTCTTGCCGGCCAGCCTGAACACCCTGGCCACCCCATCGGGCTGCGGGAACCCGGCGTGCTCGGCCACGTAGTAGGAGCCGTCGGGGGCGGCCGCGATGCCCATGGGCACCGACTGCATCGGCACCTTGCTGCCCTTGGGCAGCTTCAGCATGGCCGGCGCCGCGACCTTGCGTGCGTGGAACACCGCCCGCAGCGTCACCTTGCCCGACGCGCTGACCTGGAGCACGTCGTTGGCGCCCACGTCCGTGACCAGCGCGCCGCCCTGCGGGGTCGGCACGACCGCGAACGGATACGAGTCGATCGTGCTGCCCTTGTCCTTCTTGTCGGGGTTGTGCTTGACCTCGAACGCGAGCAGGTCGCCCATGACGGACGACGTGCCGTCCTTGATCTTCAGCAGCGTCCCGAGGGTCCTGCCCTTCGGGCCGAGCTTGGCCCGAAGCTTGCCGTCGCCGCCCAGGCCGATGGGCACCAGCATGGAGCCGTCCGCGGCGAAGGCCACGTCGTGCGGGCCGGTGCCGAGCCCGTCGGAACCGGCCGAGGGCAGGTCCTTGATCACGGTGGTCAGCTTGCCGTCGGCCAGCTTGGAGATCTTCCCGGTGAGGCCGAGGCAGACCTTGCTCGCCTCGCCGCCCGGCTCGGCGGGCACGGTCGCGCACTTGATCTTCCCGCCGGAACCGGACTCGGCGACGTAGAGAGCGCCGTCGGGGCCGAAGGTCAGGCCGCGCGGGCCGTCGAGCTTGGAGGCGACGACCGTGACGCTCGCCTGCGCGGACGCTGACGCCGGGACGGGCGCGACCGACGCGGCCAGGCCGAGAGCAGCGACTCCCCCCGTGATGATGACTCGCTTCATGGGAGATCACCGTAGGAGCGCGGGGCGGGGGAGCGGATCAGCCCGCAGGGTGAGGCGTACTCAGCCTGGCGGTGGATTTCGCCGGATCCTGCGGCGGGCGCGCAGGCGGCGTACGCGCCTGATCGTCCACCAGGCCAGCAGGACGAGCAGCAGCAGTACGACGATCACCAGCAGCGGCAGGAACACCGCGATCAGGCTCATGCCGAGCGAGCCGGCGTCCTCGGCGGTGCTCACGACGGGCGCGCCGACCCCCGCCGTGCCGGCGTTGATCACCGGGCGGGCCGTCGCCTTCAGCGTGTGCACGGCCAGCGCCATCGCGATGCCCAGCAGCCAGCCGGCCCACGGGTTCGCGGTCATCCAGGTCGAGTGGTCGATCTCGGCGGCGGCGTTGGTGGCGGAGAAGACCACGCCGCCCGAGGCCGGGCGCACCACGGTCTGGACGGCGTCGTTGACGCTGTCGACGGCCGGCACCTTGTCCAGGACGATCTCGGCGAGCAGCAGCACCGCGATGATCGCCAGCACGCCCCAGTTGGACAGCCAGGAGTAGCCGTCGGGCAGCTTCACCCTGTCGGTGAAGTTGGCCAGCACGCCCACGACCAGGAGCGGGATGTAGGCGTTCAGGCCGGCGGCGGTGGAGAGCCCGAGACCGGTCAGCGCGGCGAACATCCCCCTAGTCTGCCCCCGCCGCGGCCTCCATCACGCGGGCCAGGCCCGGCCGGGTGAACTCGGCCGCCGCACGCTCGTACTTCTCCATGCCCCAGGACCAGAAGTCGAAGTCGATCGTGTCGTTCGCGCCGTCCTGGATGGAGGCCCACAGGGTCCAGCCGTACTTGGACATGAGGCCGAGCAGGCGGGCGCGGGCGATCTTGTGGCGCAGGCGGCGGCCGTAGTAGGCGGTGACGAGTTCGTCCAGGTGGCCGGGTGGGAGGTCGGCCTCGCTCCAGAGGTTGCCGAGCTCGAAGCAGGGGTCGTTGTTGCCGGCGTACTCGTAGTCGATGAGGTGGAGGCGGTCGCCGCGGTCGACGATGTTGCCGGGGAGAAGATCGTTGTGGCAGGGGACGGTGGGCTCGGCGCGTACCGCCAGACATTTCCTGATTTCTGCGGCGGCGGGCATGAAATCCAGATATTTCGCCGGAAGTCGGAAACCTCGCTCCTGGACGATCCGCAGATACCCCCGCTGCACCTCGAACATGTCGAAGTCCCGGACGAAACGCGGCCCCGCGTGCAGCCGCCGGCACACCTCCGCCACTCTCGGCAGGTTCGCCGGCTCCCACAGATCCGCCTCGGTGAACGTCCGGCCCGGCAGGAACCCGATCACCAGCACGCCCGCGTCCGGCAGGTAGCCGTGCACCGGCGCCCCCACCCCCGCCCGCGCGGCGGCGATCGAGTCGGCGTGCTCGGCGTCCTTGTCGATGCGCAGCAGGGCGCCGTCGCTGGCGGTCACCCGTACGACATAGGCCCCGGCGGGGGTGGTGACCTTGTAGTTGCGGTTGGTCATTCCGCCGGGCAGCTCCTCGACGGAGCGCGGCAGGCCGGACAGCAGCGGGATGCGGTCGAGAACCTGGGCGAGAGCCATGGTCGATGCTAGCTCCGCCGTCCTAAACGGTCTAGACCTTTTACGGTACGGAGGTTAGCCTCGCGACCATGAGCGACTCGGCCCGCATCGTGATCATCGGCGGCGGGGTGGGCGGCGCGTCCGTCGCCTACCACCTCACCCGGCTCGGCGAACGCGACGTCGTCCTGCTGGAGCGGGACGAGCTCACCAGCGGCTCCACCTTCCACTCGGCGGGCCTGGTCGGCCAGCTCCGCTCCGACCCCACCCTGACCCGGATGAACCAGTACTCCGTCGAGCTCTACCGCACCCTCGACGCCGGGTGGACCGAGTGCGGCGGGATCAAGCTGGCCTCGACGCCGGAGCGGATGGCCGAGATCCGCCGCCAGATCGGCTGGGCCAGGACGTTCGGGCTGCCGCTGGAGGAGATCTCGGTCGCCGCGGCGGTGGAGCTGTTCCCGCTGATGGACCCGGCGGGGGTGGTGGGGGCGGCGTACCTGCCGACCGACGGCCAGATCGACCCCTCGATGCTCTGCTACGCGCTGGCGACCCGGGCCCGCGAGGGCGGCGTACGGGTGCGCACCCGTACGCGCGTGCTCGGCATCGACGTCGAGCGTGGGCGCGTCACCGGCGTACGGACCGACCAGGGGAACATCGCCTGCGAGGTCGTGGTCAACTGCGGCGGCATGTTCGCCGCCGAGATCGGCCGCATGGCCGGGGTGCGGATCCCGATCGTGCCGATGTCCCACCAGTACGTCGTCACCGACGCCTGCCACGACCACCCCGTCCTGCCCACGCTGCTCGACCCCGACCTGCTCGTCTACTACCGGCAGGAGGTGCGCGGCCTGGTCATGGGCGGCTACGAGCGCACCTGCGCCCCCTGGACCGCCTCCGAGACCTCCTACGACGCCGTGCCGGCCGGCTTCAACGGCAAGCTGCTGCCCGAGGACTGGCCGCGGTTCGAGGAGATCTCCGCCAACTCCAGGATCCGGGTGCCCGCGACGGCCGACGTCGGCATCCGCAAGCTGATCAACGGGCCGGAGGCGTTCACCCCGGACAACGAGTTCTGCCTGGGGGAGACCGAGGTGGGCGGGTTCTTCGTGGCGGCCGGGTTCTGCGCCCACGGCATCGCGGGCGCGGGCGGCATCGGGAAGGTCATGGCCGAGTGGATCGTCGAGGGCGAGCCCGGCATGGACGTCCACCACATGGACATCCGCCGCTTCGGCCGCCGGTACCGGTCGCCGTCGTACACGGTCAAGCGCTCGGTCGAGAACTACGAGACGTACTACGACATCCGCTACCCGGGCCACGAGCGCGCGGCCGGGCGCCCGCTGCGGGTCTCGCCCGCCTACTCCTGGCACGCCGCCCACGGCGCCGTCTTCGGCGAGAAGGCGGGCTGGGAACGGGTCAACCACTACTCCGCCGGCCCCGCGGACGAGGACGAACGCCCCCGCGGCTGGGCCGGACGGCTGTGGTCGCCCGCCGTGGGAGCCGAGCACCGCGCCACGCGCACCGCGGCCGGGCTGTTCGACGAGAGCTCGTTCGCCAAGATCGAGGTCACCGGGCCCGGCGCCGCCGACCTGCTGGAGTGGGTGTGCGACAACCGCGTCGCCCGCCAGGTGGGCGCCGTCACCTACACCCAGGCGCTGAACCGGCGCGGCGGCATCGAGTGCGACTTCACCGTCACCAGGCGCGGCGAGCAGGAGTTCCTGATCGTCACCGGCACCGCGTCCGGCTCCCGCGACCTCGCCTGGCTGCGCAGGCAGGCCGCGCTCACCGGCTCGGCCGCCCGGATCGCCGACGTCACCGGCCAGTACGCCTGCTTCGCCCTGTGGGGCCCGAAGGCCCGCGACATCCTGTCCGGGCTGACCCCGGACCCGCTGGACTTCCCGTTCATGTCGGCGCGCGAGCTCACCGTGGGCGACGTGCCCGCGCTGGCCCTGCGGGTGACGTTCGTGGGGGAGGTGGGCTGGGAGCTGTACTGCTCCAGCGAGTACGGCCGCGCGCTGTGGGAGACGCTGTGGCGGGCCGGCGAGCCGCACGGCCTGGCCGCGGGCGGCTACCGGGCCATCGACAGCCTGCGGCTGGAGAAGGGCTACCGGGTGTGGGGGGCCGACATCGGCCCCGAGACGACGCCGTACGAGGCCGGGCTCGGGTTCTGCGTCAAGCCCGGCAAGGACTTCCTCGGCCGGGACGCCCTCGACCCCGACCCGGCCCGCCGCCTGCGCTGCCTCGTCCTGTCCGACCCCCGGGCGGTCGCCCTCGGCAACGAGCCCGTACGGGTGGACGGGCAGGTCGTGGCCCGGGTCACCTCCGGCGGCTACGGCTACACGGTCAAGGAGTCGATCGCGTACGCGTACCTGCCGGTCGGGCCGGGGGCGGCGGTCGAGGTCGAGGTCGAGGGCGAGTGGGTGCCGGGCGTCGTCGTCAGGGAGCCGCGGTACGAACCGGCGGGGTCGCGGGTGCGGTGACGCCGCTGCGCACCGACAGGCGTACGCGGTCGGGGCGGAACAGGTCGCGGGCGTACTCGACCGGGGTGCCGTCGGCGGCGTAGGCCGTGCGCTCGATCCGCATGAGCGGCGCGCCCGCCGCGATGCCCAGTTCGGCGGCCTCCTCCGGACCGGCGATCACGGGGTCGAGGTGCTCGACGGCGGTCCGCGGCTCCAGGTCGTAGCGGGTGGCGAGCAGGGCGTAGAGGGAGCCGCCGAGATCCTCGCCGAGGAACCCGGGCAGGGCGGGGAAGAAGGAACGTTCGAGCGCCACCGGCGAACGGCCCGCCGAGCGCACCCGGGCCACCTCGTGCACCGGCTCGCCCGGCGCGGCCCCGAGCGCGGCGGCCACCGCGGCGGACGCGGGCACGGTGGCGGCCGTCAGGATCCTCGCCTCGGCCCGCAGGTGGGCCCGGCGCATCTGCTCGGTGAAGCCGGCCAGGCCGGTCAGGTCGCACTCGATGCGCGGCTCGGCCACGAACGCGCCGCCCGACCTGGCGGGGAGCCTGATCAGCACGCCGTCGTGTTCGAGGGTGGCCAGGGCCTGGCGCAGGGTCATCCGGCTCACGCCGAGGCGCGCGGCCAGCTCCCGTTCGCCGGGCAGGCGGTCGCCCGGGGTCATCTCGCCGGAGGAGATGGCCTCCAGCAACCACTTCTCGATCTGCGTGTGCGCGGGAACTCCGGTGCCACGCTCCAGCTCAGGCGGTGTCCCGACCACACGCGCATGGTAACCCGTGGGCGGACGGACGCCGTGACCGGGCCGGTCAGGAGGAGGTGAGGCCGTTCAGGCGCTCGACGGCGGCGGCGAACTCGCTGATCATCTCGTACACCACGTCACGGGCCGGCCTGACCCGGTCGAGCTGGCCCACCACCTGCCCCACGTAATAGCTGACCAGCTCCAGGGCCCCGGCGTCGCCGCGGTCGGCCGCCACGCCGATGCGGGCCATCGCGCCCTCGGCCAGCAGCAGTTGCAGTGGCATGCCCAGCGGCCCCGGGCTCTCCTGGCCGGAGTCCCACTCCTCGGTCCAGGCCGACCTGAGCTGCCGCGCCGGCTTGCCCGTACGGGACCTGGACCGCACGGTGTCCAGCGACGAGGCGGCCAGCAGCTTGCGCCGCAGCGCCGGGGACGTCTCCGCCTCCTCGGTCGTCAGCCACACCGAGCCGCACCACACGCCCTCGGCCCCGAGCGCCATGGCCGCGGCCATCTGCCGCCCGGAGGCGATGCCGCCCGCGGCCAGCACCGGCACCGGCGCGACCGCGTCCACCACCTGCGGGACGAGCACCATCGTGGAGATCTCGCCGGTGTGCCCGCCCGCCTCGGTGCCCTGGGCCACGACGATGTCCGCGCCCGCGGCCACCTGCCTGCGCGCGTGCTCGACGGTGCCGACCAGCGCCGCCACCGGCACGCCCGCCTCCCTGGCCTCGGCGACCATCTCCGGCGGCGGCGGGCCGAGCGCGCTGGCGATGAGCCCGATCGGGTGCCTGAGCGCCACGTCGATCAGCGCGGTCGCCCCCGGGCCGGTCACCCGCCTGCCGAACTCGTCGGCCACGGCGGTGAGCGGCTGCGGCGGCGCGTTCACGCCGTACTTGGCCAGCAGGTGGGTGACGAAGTCGCGGTGGCGGTCGGGTACGAAGTCCAGCAGATGGGCCCGCAGGTCGAGCGCCGAGGCGTCGATCCGGCCCGGGACCAGCACATCCACCCCGTACGGCCGCCGGCCCACCCGTTCGTCGATCCACGTCAGCTCCGCGTCGAGCCGCTCCGGCGAGTACGCGACGGCCCCCAGCACCCCGAACCCGCCCGCGTTCGTGACGGCGGCCACCACGTCGCGGCAGTGGCTGAAGGCGAACAACGGGAACTCGACGCCCAGGCGCTCACAGATGGCGGTCCGCATGCACCGACGCTAACCTCCAGAAGCTTGTTCGGTCCATCCCTGTTCTCAGGACGGGCCGGCCTGCCCGTCGAGCGCCAGGGCGATCCCGGCGGCCGACTCCGGGGGGCTGCCGGGAGCGTGCCAGCCCAGCTCGGGCGTGTATCCGCGGATGCGCTTGGCGGGCACGCCTGCGACGACGCTGTGGTCGGGGAACTCGCCGCGTACCACCGCGCCCGCCGCCACCACGCACTGCCGTCCCAGCACCGTGCCCGGCAGGATGATCGCCCCCGTGCCGAGCCACGAGCCCGCCCCGATCGAGACCGGGCTGTTACGCGGCCACTGCCTGCCGATCGGCGTCTCGGGGTCGTCGTAGACGTGGTTCTGGTCGGTGATGTAGACGTACGGGCCGGTGAAGACGTGCTCGCCGATGTCGATCGACTGGTGGGCCACGATGTGCGAGCCCCGGCCGATCGAGCACGAGCCGCCGATCCGCAGGATCGACCCGGGGCCGAGATCCACGCCGGGCCACATGCCGCAGGAGATGGACACCCGTTCGCCGATCAGCGTGTGGTCGCCGATCTCGATCCACTGCTCGCCGAAGATCGCCCCGGGTGGGAAGGCGATGCTCACTCCGTCGCCGATCCGGCGGAATCGAAATCCCGCGGTGGAGGCCGGGGAGATCGCCCCGGCGGAGCGGATCGCCGCGTAGGCACGGTGAATCAGCGTGCCCATGGCCCGCCGTACGAGTGACATAGGGACCAAAGTTACCGCTAGGTCATGTCGTTCGGGCATGTGAGGGGCGTTGTTTGATATCCTGAGAGCCCGTGGACACTTCGGCCACACCTCGAGCCACGGGAGCCCCTTTGCGCAGCGCATCGCAAACCAAGCATCTGTTCGTCACCGGCGGTGTCGCCTCCAGTCTCGGCAAGGGGCTCACGGCCTCCAGCCTCGGCCGCCTGCTCAAGGGTCGCGGTCTGAGGGTCACCATGCAGAAGCTCGACCCTTACCTCAACGTCGACCCCGGCACGATGAACCCGTTCCAGCACGGAGAGGTGTTCGTCACCGACGACGGCGCCGAGACCGACCTCGACGTCGGCCACTACGAGCGTTTCCTCGACACCGACCTGCACGGCTCGGCCAACGTCACCACCGGGCAGATCTACTCCAACGTCATCGCCAAGGAACGGCGGGGCGAATACCTGGGTGACACCGTCCAGGTCATCCCGCACATCACCAACGAGATCAAGGACCGCATCCGCGGCATGGCCGGTCCCGACGTCGACATCGTGATCACCGAGGTCGGCGGCACGGTCGGCGACATCGAGTCGCTGCCGTTCCTGGAGGCCGTCCGCCAGATCAGGCACGAGGTCGGCCGCGACAACGTCTTCTTCCTGCACGTGTCGCTGCTGCCCTACATCGGCCCGTCCGGCGAGCTGAAGACCAAGCCCACCCAGCACAGCGTGGCCGCGCTGCGCAGCATCGGCATCCAGCCCGACGCGATCGTGCTGCGCTCGGACCGGCCCGTGCAGACGGCGATCAAGCGCAAGATCAGTCTCATGTGCGACGTCGACGAGGACGCCGTCGTCTCCGCCGTCGACGCCGCCTCCATCTACGACATCCCCAAGGTGCTCCACGCCGAGGGCCTCGACGCCTACGTCGTGCGCCGCCTCGGCCTGCCCTTCCGTGACGTCGACTGGAAGGAGTGGGAGCAGCTCCTGCGCCGCGTCCACCGTCCGGCCAAGGAGGTCACGATCGCGCTGGTCGGCAAGTACATCGACCTGCCCGACGCGTACCTGTCGGTCACCGAGGCGCTGCGCGCCGGCGGGTTCGCCAACGACGCGCGGGTCAACATCCGCTGGGTCAAGAGCGACGACTGCGAGACCCCCGAGGGCGCCGAGCGCGAGCTCGACGGCGTCGACGGCGTGCTGATCCCCGGCGGGTTCGGCGTGCGCGGCATCGAGGGCAAGATCGGCGCCATCCGGCACGCCCGCGAGGGCAAGATCCCGCTGCTCGGCATCTGCCTCGGCATGCAGGGCATGGTCATCGAGGCCGCCCGCAACATGGCCGGCATCGAAGACGCCAACTCCGCCGAGTTCGACCCCGACACCAAGCACGCGGTCATCTCCACCATGGCCGACCAGGAGGACGTCGTCGCCGGCGAGCGCGACATGGGCGGCACCATGCGGCTCGGCAGCTACACCGCCAAGCTCGGCGAGGGCACGCTGGCCAGGCAGCTCTACGGCGGCAAGGCCAAGGCCGACGAGCGCCACCGCCACAGGTACGAGGTCAACAACGCCTACCGCGAGCGCCTGGAGAACGTCGGCCTGGTCTTCTCCGGCCTGTCGCCCGACGGCCGCCTGGTGGAGTACACCGAGCTTCCCGTGGACGTGCACCCGTTCTTCATCGGCACGCAGGCCCACCCCGAGTTCCGCTCCCGCCCCACCCGCGCCAACCCGATGTTCAAGGGCCTGATCGGCGCCGCCCTCGCCTACGCCGACAGCCGTGTGAGCACCAAGGTCGGCAAGTGAATGTCCAGGACACGCCCGAGGCGTGGGACGTCGTCGCGTCCAAGGAACACTTCCAGGGCTACGTGATCAAGGTCGTCACCGACACGGTCAGGATGCCCCACGACGAGGTCGCCGACCGCGACTACGTCGTGCACCCCGGCTCGGTCGCCGTGCTCGCCCTCGACGACCGTGACCGCGTCCTGATGATCAGGCAGTACCGCCACCCGACCCGGCGGCTCATGTGGGAGCTGCCGGCCGGCCTGCGCGACGTGGCGGGCGAACCGCTCGCCGCCACCGCGGCCCGCGAGCTCGCCGAGGAGTCCGGCTACCGCGCCGAGACCTGGCACACCCTGGTCGACCTGCGCTCCTCTCCCGGCATGACCGACGAGCGGATCAGGGTCTTCCTCGCCCGAGGCCTGAGCAGGATCCCCGACGAGGAGAACACCTTCGTCCACCGGCACGAGGAGATCGACATGCCGGTCGAATGGGTGCCCCTGCCCGACGCGGTCGAGAAGGCGCTGATGGGAATGATCCACAATTCCCCGGCCGTGGCCGGTATCCTCGCCGCATATGCGGCATCGGTTGAGGGGTTCGCCCAGTTGCGCCCCGCCGACGCCCCGGAGGCGTGACGGAAGGACCATGTGGTGGAGGCGGTGCTCTCCAGTTACCTCGCCCATCTGGCGGTGGAACGAGGTCTGGCTGCCAACACGCTCGCGTCCTACCGTCGTGACCTGCGGCGATACTTCGAGCATCTCCAGGCGCGGGGGCGGCTGAAGCTCGACGAGGTGGGGGAGGCCGACGTGCAGGCCTTCCTCGCCGCGCTGCGCGAGGGCGACCGGGAACACCCCGCCCTCGTGGCCAGCTCGGCCGCGCGGGCGGTCTCGGCCGTACGCGGCCTGCACCGCTTCGCCCTGCGCGAAGGCGTCACGGCCCACGACCCCGCCCACGAGGTGCGCCCGCCGCGCCAGCTCCGCAGGCTCCCCAAGGCGATCACCGTGGACGAGGTCGAACGCCTCATCGCCGCCTCCGGCCCCGACGGCGCCCCCCTCACCCTGCGCAACCGCGCCCTGCTGGAGGTCCTGTACGGCACCGGCGCCCGTATCTCCGAGGCCGTCGGCCTGGCCGTCGACGACCTCGAACCCGACCAGGTGCGCCTGCGCGGCAAGGGCGGCCGTACGCGTGTCGTCCCTCTCGGCCGCTACGCCCGCTCGGCCCTCGACGCCTACCTCGTCCGCGCCAGGCCCGGCCTGCTCGCCCACGGACGCGGCACACCGGGGGTCTTCCTCAACGCCCGCGGCGGCCGGCTGACCAGGCAGGGAGCCTGGGAAGTGCTCCAGGCCGCCGCCGAACGCGCCGGACTCGCGGGGATAAGTCCACACGTTCTCCGACATTCCTTCGCGACCCACCTGCTCGACGGAGGCGCGGACGTTAGGGTGGTCCAGGAGTTGCTCGGTCATGCCTCCGTCACGACCACGCAGGTCTACACCCTGGTCACGGTCGACAAACTCCGCGAGGTCTACGCCGCGGCGCACCCGCGTGCCCGGCAGTGATCTATAGTCTTTTGCGCGAGCGCGGTGCCCCGGCGTGCCGCCTTGCCGCGTTAAGTGGTGACGCCATAGTGTCCGTCCGGACGGTCCGGTTCGGGATCGTCAGGGAGGTTCGAGCTGGTGACTGTGACGACCAAGGGTTCGACCCAGGGGACCCCCGACAACCCCTGGGGTGACACCAAGACCAACGCGCCTTCCAACGGCGTCAACCTGGGCCCCACGCAGCGCCCGCGGCCGGTGTTCCCTGAACCGGTCCCGCCGCAGGTGCACGGGCCGGCGCGAGTGGTCGCGATGGTCAACCAGAAGGGCGGCGTCGGCAAGACGACCACCACCATCAACCTGGGCGCGGCGCTGGTCGAGTGCGGGCTGAAGGTGCTGCTGGTCGACTTCGACCCGCAGGGCGCGCTGTCGGTGGGCCTCGGCATCAACCCGCTCCAGCTCGACCTGACCGTCTACAACCTGCTGATGGACCGCGGCGTCACCGCCGAGGACGTCCTGCTGGAGACCGGCGTCGAGGGCCTCGACCTGCTGCCCAGCAACATCGACCTGTCGGCGGCCGAAGTCCAGCTCGTCACCGAGGTCGCCCGCGAGCAGGTGCTCGGCCGCGTCATCAAGCCGCTGCTGCCGCACTACGACGTCTGCCTCATCGACTGCCAGCCGTCGCTCGGCCTGCTCACCATCAACGCGCTGACCTGCGCCCACGGCGTCATGGTGCCGCTGGAGTGCGAGTTCTTCGCGCTGCGCGGCGTCGCGCTGCTCATGGACACCATCTCCAAGGTCCAGGAGCGGCTCAACGAAGACCTCGAGATCGAGGGCCTGCTCGCCACCATGTACGACGCCCGTACCCTGCACGGCCGCGAGGTGCTGGCCCGCGTCGTGGAGGCGTTCGGCGACAAGGTCTTCCACACCGTGATCAACCGTACGGTCCGCTTCCCCGACGCCACCGTCGCCGGCGAGCCGATCACCACCTTCGACCCGTCGTCCCTCGGCGCCAACGCCTACCGCGAGCTGGCCCGCGAGGTGCTCTCGCGCTGGCCGGCGCCTGCGACAATGGCCAGGTGACCGCAGAGCAGACCGAGCCTTCCCAGGGCTTCCAGGTTCACCTGGACGTCTTCGAGGGCCCCTTCGACCTGCTCCTCGGCCTGATCGCCAAGCACAAGCTCGACATCACCGAGGTCTCGCTCTCCAAGGTCACCGACGAGTTCATCGCCTACCTCCGCTCCCGGGGTCCCGAGTGGGACCTCGACCAGACCAGCCACTTCCTGCTGGTCGCGGCCACGCTGCTCGACCTGAAGGCGGCCCGGCTGCTGCCCTCGGGCGAGGTGGAGGACGAAGAGGACCTCGCGCTCCTGGAGGCCCGGGACCTGCTGTTCGCGCGGTTGCTGCAGTACAAGGCGTACAAGGAGGTGGCGAAGGTCTTCGCGGGGCGGATGGCGGAGGAGTCGCTGCGTTTCCCCCGTACGGTGTCGCTGGAGCCGCAGTTCGCCAACCTCCTGCCCGAGCTCATCCTCGGGATCGGGCCCGAGCAGCTCGCCCGCATCGCGGCCAAGGCGTTCACCCCGAAACTCCCGCCCACCGTCAGCGTCGGGCACATCTACCAGCCCCTGGCCAGCGTCAAGGAGCAGGCGGCGATCCTGGTCATGCACCTGCGGCGGCTGCGCCGGGCGACCTTCCGCGCGCTGGTGGCCGACTGCGAGGGCACCTTCGAGGTCATCGCCCGATTCCTGGCCGTGCTGGAGCTGTTCAGGGAGTCGGCGGTGACGTTCGACCAGGTCGAGGCGCTGGGAGAGCTCCACGTGACCTGGACGGGCGCCGACGACGGCGACGTCGCGGTGGGGGACGACTACGAGGAATCCGCGGAGAGACCATCGAATGACTGACAACCCCAACCCCCTGCCCGGCCCCCGCAAGTCCCCGGACTCGGGATCCCCGCTGCCCGCCTGGATGACCCTTCCGGGCTCCCTCGTCCAGCCCGCCTCCCCGGAGGATGCCCCCACGCTGCCTCCCAGCCTCCCGGCCTCGCCCCCGCAGCCCGCCACGGCCCTGGACGACGCCCCGGCCCCCGCCCCGGCCCCCGAGCCGGAGCCGGTCGCCGGGCCCGCCCCGGCCCCCGAGCCGGAGCCGGTCGCCGGGCCTGCGCCGGGCGCCGAGCCGGAGCCCGAGCGGGAGCCCGAGCAGGAGGAAGCGGCCGAGCCCGCCGGGCCGGAGCTGGGCGCGGCGCTGGAGGCGATCCTGATGGTCGTGGACGAGCCCGTAGCCGAGATCACGCTGGCCCAGGTGCTGGAACGGCCGACTCATGAGGTCTCGGCGGCGCTCAGGGGGCTGGCGGCGGAATATACCGCCGCCGGACGGGGTTTTGATCTGCGGGAAGTCGCGGGTGGCTGGCGTTTCTACACGCGGGCCGACTGCGCACCGCTGGTCGAGAGGTTCGTACGCGACGGCCAGCAGACGCGGCTCACCCAGGCCGCGCTGGAGACACTCGCGGTCGTGGCCTACCGGCAACCGGTGAGCCGCGCCCGTGTCGCCGCCGTACGCGGCGTCAACAGCGACGGCGTCATGCGGACGCTCGTCGCCAGGGGGCTGGTCGAAGAGGCCGGCACCGACCCGGAGAGCCAGGCAGTGCTCTACCGGACAAGCTCATACTTCCTGGAACGTCTGGGACTGCGGGACCTCAGCGAGCTTCCCGAGCTCGCTCCCTTCCTCCCCGACGACGTGGAAAACCTCGAGGAGACAACAAAGTGATCAACAGGCGCAGCACCCCGTCCGGTGATGGACGCGGTCGTGGACGCACCGGCGGCTCCGGCCGCGGCGGGCGTCCCGCCTTCCGCTCCGACGACAACCGCCGCGACGGCTTCGGCGGTTCCGGCAACTACGGCAATTCGGGCGGCTCCGGCGGCTCCGGCGGCTCGGGCAGTTCCGGCAGGGACGCGTTCCGCGGCGACGCCCGCCGTGACTCCCTTCGTGCCGACCGCGGCGGAGCACGTGCCCGCTACGGCCGTCCCGGCGACCGCGACGACCGCGGTGGCCAGGGCTTCGGCGGGGGTTCCCGCGACGGCGACCGCTTCGACCGCCCGGCACGCGATGACCGTCCGGCACGCGACGACCGTCCTTCGCGCGATGACCGTCCGGCGCGCGACGACCGCGGGGCCGGTGCGTCCCGTGGCGGCGGCTTCCGCGACGACCGCGCCCCGCGCGGCGACCGTTTCGACCGTCCCCGCCGTGAGGGGGGCGACAGTTTCGACCGCCCGCGCCGCGAGGGCGGCGACCGTTTCGAGCGTCCCCGCCGTGAGGGCGGTGACCGGCCGCGTGGTGACGGCTTCCGCGGCGCTTCGCGCTCCGACGAGCGCGGCGGCTACGGCAGCGACCGGCGCGTCGAGCGCGGCGGCTACGGCGGCGGCGAGCGGCGCGGTGAGCGCGGCGGCTACGGCGGCGGCGAGCGGCGCGGTGAGCGTGGCGCCTTCTCCGGTGGTGACCGTGGTGGTTACTCCGGCGGCGACCGTGGCGGGTTCTCCGGCGGTGACCGCGGTGGGTACTCCGGTGACCGTGGCGCAACCTCCGGTGGCCGTGGTGGATACGGAGGCGAGCGGCGTGGTGAGCGCGGCGGGTACGCCGGCTCCCGTGGCGGCGCGCGTCCCACCCGTGGCGGCGACGGCGGCCGTTCGGAGCGTGGCGGCTTCCGGGCCGAGCGTCCGGAGCGCGGCGGCTACGGCGGCGGCGAGCGTCAGGAGCGTGGCAGCTTCGGGGGCGAGCGTCAGGAGCGTGGCGGGTTCCGGGCCGATCGCAGTGGGCGCAGGGACGACGGCCCGCGGTCGGGCGGCGCAGGCGCCACCCGTGCCCGGTTCGGCCGGCGCGAGGACACCCCCCGTACGCAGCAGCCGCGTACCCCCAGGCGGGACGACGTGCAGACGCTCGGCGGCGGACGGCGGGAGGCCGGCTACGGCAGCCCCCAGGCCAGGCGGGTGAAGGCCAACCGCCAGCCCCTGCGCGACCGTGACTTCTACGCCGACGACTACACCGACGAGCGCGACACCACCGAGGTCCCCGACGGCGTGCGCCTGCAGAAGGTGCTGGCCCAGGCGGGCGTGGCCAGCAGGCGCGCCTGCGAGGAGATGATCGGCGACGGCCGCGTCACGGTCAACGGCCAGGTGGTACGCAGGTTCGGCGCCAAGGTCGACCCCGCCACCCAGGTCATCCACGTGGACGGCAAGCGCATCCCCACCGCCCCCGACCTGGTCTACTACGCCCTCAACAAGCCGATCGGCGTTGTGTCCACCATGGACGACCCGCAGGGCCGCCCGTGCCTGGCCGACTACGTCGAGGAGCTGGCGCCGCGCCTGTTCCACGTCGGCCGGCTCGACACCGAGACCGAGGGCCTGCTGCTGCTCACCAACGACGGTGAGCTGGCCAACCGGCTGACGCACCCGAGCTACGGGGTGCAGAAGAAGTACTGGGCCAAGGTGCCCGGCCCGATCCCGCGCGACCTGGGCCGCAGGCTCAAGCAGGGCATCGAGCTGGAGGACGGCATCGCCAGGGCCGACAGCTTCGCCATCGTGCAGGAGCACGGCCAGCAGGCGCTGGTCGAGGTGGTGCTGCACGAGGGCCGCAAGCACGTCGTACGGCGGATGCTGGAGGAGGCCGGTCACCGGGTGATCGACCTGGCCAGGATCGAGTTCGGTCCGGTGAAGCTGGGACGTACCAAGGCCGGCACGGTCCGCGCGCTGTCCTTGAAGGAGGTCGGCGAGCTTTACGCGGCTGTGAAGCTGTAATCTGGCTGGTACGCAGGAGCCCGTGCGCATCTCCGCACGGGCTCTCCCGCTATGGAAGGGGACGAAGCGCATGGTGCGGGCTATCCGCGGGGCGATCCAGCTGGATGCCGGCGACCGCGACTCGATCATCCAGGGGACGACCGAGCTGGTCCAGGCGATCATGGACCGCAACTCCCTGACCACGGACGACGTGATCAGCGTGCTGTTCACCGCCACGCCCGACCTGACCGCCGAGTTCCCCGCGCTCGCCGCGCGCAAGCTGGGTTTCCACGAGGTGCCGCTGATCTGCTGCACCGAGATCGACGTGCCGGGCGCGCTGCCCAGGGTGGTGCGCCTGATGGCCCACGTGGAGACCGACCGGCCGCGGGCGGAGATGCAGCACGTGTATCTGCGGGGCGCGGTGGCCCTGCGTCAGGACATCGCCCAGTAGGCGTCCCACTTCCTGCTTCAATAGCCCGATAAATCAGGACATCGATATGGCCTCGGAACTCCGTACCGTGCTCGTCGTCGGCACCGGTCTCATCGGCACCTCGGCGGCTCTGGCGCTGCGCAAGCGCGGCGTACGCGTGCTGCTCGCCGACCGCGAGGCGGCCGCCGTACGCCTGGCCAGGGAGCTGGGCGCGGGCGAGGAGTGGCAGCCGGAGCTGCTGCCCGCCGGGGACGTCGACCTCGCGGTCATCGCGGTGCCCCCGGCGCACGTCGCCGAGGAGCTGCTGGAGCTGCAGAAGCGCGGTGTGGCCCGCTTCTACACCGACGTGGCCAGCGTCAAGGCCGAGCCCATCCGCCAGGCCGAGCGGCTCGGCTGCGACCTGACCACCTACGTCGCCTCCCACCCGCTGGCCGGGCGGGAGAAGTCCGGGCCGGGGGCGGCCAGGGCCGACCTGTTCCTCGGGCGGCCGTGGGCGTTGTGCCCGACCGGCGAGGCACTCTCCGAGGCCAGGACGGCGGTGCTGGAGCTGATCGAGTTGTGCGGCGCCAACCCCGTCGAGGTGGGCGCGGAGGAGCACGACCGCGCGGTCGCCGTCGTCTCGCACGCCCCCCACGTCGCCGCCTCGGCGGTGGCGGCCCGCCTGGCCGACGCCACCGACGTCGCGCTCGGCCTGGCCGGGCAGGGGGTGCGCGACGTGACCCGCATCGCGGGCGGCGACCCCGGGCTCTGGCTGGGCATCCTCGAGGGCAACGCGGATCCGGTCGCCGAGGTGCTGGAGGCCGTCTCGCGCGACCTGGCCGAGGCCGCGACGGCGCTGCGCTCCCTGGCCGGGGGCGACGGCACCGCGTCCGGCGACCTCACCCAGCTTCTCAAGCGCGGCGTCGCCGGGCACGGGCGCATCCCGGGCAAGCACGGCGGTCCCGCGCCCGCCTATGTGGTCGTCCAGGTCGTCATCGGCGACCGTCCCGGGCAGCTCGCGCGGCTGTTCCAGGTGTGCGACGAGGTCGGGGTCAACGTCGAGGACGTGCGGCTGGAGCACGCGCCGGGGTTGCCGCTGGGCATCGCCGAGCTGTGGGTGCAGCCGGACGCGGCTTCGCCGCTGGCCGACGCCCTGCTCGAACGCGGCTGGCAGGTCCCCTGACCGCACCGCCGTCCGCCCCCTGATCACGGCGGGGCGCGGTCCAGCCTGCGGCGGGCTCGTTCGACGGCGGGCGGGAGGCCGCGCCGGGCGGCCAGGGCCCGGGGCAGGCTCCGTACGGCGGTGCGCAGCCCCTCACGGCCCCCTGGACCGCCCAGCAGCGCCCGCAGGGACCGGCGCGCCACCACCGGCCACGGACGGCGCAGCACGGCCGTGAGCACGGCGTCGCGCGCGGCCAGCGCCTGTCCGCCGCGCGGGTCGCGGACCGCGGCGGGACGGTGGTGGGCCACGACGTCGTCCACGTAGGCCAGCCCCCAGCCGCGCGCGGCCAGGTCCACGGCCAGGCGCTCCTCCTCGCCGTAGAAGAAGAGCACGTCGTCGAATCCGCCCGCCTCCAGGAACGCCTCCCTGCGTACCACGGCTCCACGGGCCAGGAAGCTCAGCACGCTCGGCCCCGGCAGGCCGTCCTCGACGCCGAGCGGGGAGTCCCGCATCGCCTCCGACACCGGGTCCGGCCGCTCCTCGGGCCCCACCAGCACACGCGCGCCCAGGACCGCCAGGCGGGGGTGGGCGTCCAGCACGTCGGCCGCCCGGTCCAGCGCCCCGGGCGCCCACCAGGAGTCGTCGTCGGCGAAGGCCACGTACGGGGTCCCGGCCAGGCGTACGCCGAGGTTGCGGGCGGGCGCGCCGAGGTTGGCGCCCGCCTCGACCACCTGGACGTCGGGGAAGTGCTTGCGGACGAACCCGGCGGTCCCGTCGGAGGAGCCGTTGTCGACGAGGATGACCGGCCGCGGGTGGCGGGGGAGCGACCGGGCCAGCGTACGGACCCGGTCCCTGGCGGCCACCACGACCGTGACCCGCGCTCGGCTCGTCTCCGTCACGCCCGACCTCTAACCCGCGCGGCCCCCCTTAGTCCTCTGAAGGGCGTTGACGGCGGGCGGGGGGAGGCGTAGAAAAGACGGTAACAGCGTTACCTACAAGAAACGGTGTTACTCACATGGCGGTCACCGCGTACCGGCAAGCCCAGCAGGAAGGCCAGAGCGTGGTCAGGTCGGCCATCCTCGACGCCGCCAAACACCTGCTCATCGCCGACGGCCCGGCGGCGCTGACCGTACGGCGCATCTCCGGCGAGGTCGGCTGCTCCACGAAGGTGATCTACACCCTCTTCGGCGGCAAGGACGGGCTCAGCGAGGCGCTCTGGCTGGAGGGGTTCGCCCGGCTGGAACGGCGGCTGCTGGCCGTCCCCGCCCAGGACGACCCGATCGACGCGCTGCACGCCGGCCTGGAGGCCTACCGCGAGTACGCGCTGGACGAGCCCGACTACTACCGGGTCATGTTCCAGAACGCCATGCACGGGTTCGAGCCGGCCCCCGAGCCCGCCCCCGCCGGGCGGCGGACGTTCGACATCCTGGTCGACGCCGTGGCCGCCGCCCTGGAGGCCGGGCGGCTGCGCGGCACGCCCGCCGGGGAGCTGGCCGACGTGTTGTGGATGGCCATCCACGGCGCGGTGAGCCTGGAGATCTCCGGCTTCTTCGACCGGGCCGAGGCGGGGCGGCGCTACCGGCTGCTCTGCACCTCCGTGCTCACGCCGTTCCTGACCTGAGAGGAAGCGCACGATGACCACCAGCCCCTACCGCAACGGCTTCGCACCCGCGACGGAGGAGATCACGGCCTTCGACCTGGAGGTCACCGGCCGCATCCCGGCCGAGCTCGACGGCCGCTACCTGCGCAACGGCCCCAACCCGCTCAGCCTCGACGACCCCGCCGCCACCCACCTGTTCATGGGCCAGGGCATGGTCCACGGCGTGCGGCTGCGCGGCGGGCGGGCCGAGTGGTACCGCAACCGGTGGGTGCGCAACGCCGAGGTCGCCCGGCGGCTGGGCGAGGAGCCGAGGCCGGGGCCGGTGCACGAGGGCATGGACTTCGCCGCCAACACGCACGTCATCGGCATCGCCGGGCGCACGTTCGCGACCGTCGAGGCGGGCGGGCTGCCGTACGAGCTGAGTTACGAGCTCGACACGGTCGGCGCGTGCGACTTCGTCGGCGGCCTGCCCGGCGGGTACGCCGCCCACACCCACCTCGACCCGGTCACCGGCGAGCTGCACGCGATGGCCTACTTCGCCGGCTGGGACCACCACCAGCACATCGTGATCGACCCCAAGGGCGTGGTGGCGCAGGTCAGGGACATCCCCGTCGCCGACCGCCCGATGCTGCACGACTTCGCCCTGACCCGCCGGTACGTCGTGATCTACGACCTGCCGGTCACGCTCAGCATGGCCCACGCCGAGCGCGGCGCGCCGCTCCCGTACGCGTGGGACGACGCCCGCGCCGCCCGGCTCGGCCTGCTCTCGCGCGAGACCGGCGACGTGCGCTGGGTCGAGGTGGACCCTTGCTGGGTCTTCCACACGCTCAACGCCTACGACGACGGCGACGACGTCGTGATCGACGTGGTCCGCTACCCCAAGCGGTTCGTGGACGCCCGGCTCGACCAGCGCGGCGCGCCCACGCTCGACCGCTGGCGCGTCGACCCCGCCGCCGGCCGGGTCACCACCACCCGGCTGGACGACCGCCCCCAGGAGTTCCCCCGCATCGACGAGCGCCGCACCGGCGGCCCGTACCGGTACGGGTACACCTCGGCCGCCGCCGACCTCCACGACGTGATCTACCCGGCCGGAACCGAGCTGGAGGACCTGCCCGACGAGGCGTTCGACAACACGCTCATCAAGCACGACCTGGAGCGCGGCACGCAGGAGTCGCGGCGGTTCGGGCGGGGGGCGTACGCGGGGGAGCCGGTGTTCGTGCCCTCCGGCGCGGCCGAGGACGACGGATATCTGCTGACCTACGTCAACGACCCGGCCAGGGGAGCGGCCGACCTGGTGATCCTGTCGGCCCAGGACTTCACCGGCGAGCCGGTCGCCACCGTGCACCTGCCCGCCCGGGTCCCGCTCGGCTTCCACGGGAGCTGGATCGCGGACTGACCGGACGCGGTAGCCTCTTCAGGTTGGGGAAACACACGTGAAGAGGGAGAGGCCGTGTCCGGTCTGGTCGTCGCCATGGACGGTCCTTCGGGGTCGGGCAAGTCGAGCGTGTCGCGCGGGGTCGCCCGTGCGCTGGGCCTGCGTTACCTCGACACCGGGGCGATGTACCGGGCGATGACGTGGTGGATGCTCCAGCAGGGCGTCGACCTGGCCGACCCCGCCGCGATCGCGGCCCGTTCCGGCGAGCCGTCCATCGTCTCCGGCACCGACCCCGAGGGCCCCACGATCCAGGTCGACGGCGTCGACGTGGGCGGGCCGATCAGGGAGGCCGAGGTGACCGGCGCGGTCTCCGCCGTCGCCGCCGTCCCCGAGGTGCGCGCGCGCCTGGTCGCGCTCCAGCGGGAGCTCGCCGGCGCCGGTGACATCGTGGTCGAGGGCCGCGACATCGGCTCGGTCGTCTGCCCCGACGCCGCCGTCAAGGTCTACCTGACGGCCAGCGCCGAGGCCCGTGCCCGCCGACGGAGCGCGGAGCTGACCGGCTCCACGGTGGAGGCGCAGCAGGCCGACATGGCCAGGCGTGACACCCTGGACTCAACACGTAAGACGGACCCACTCTCGATGGCGGATGGCGCCGTCGAGCTCGACACCACCGCGCTCAACCTCGAAGAGGTCATCGCGGAGGTGCTGAGACTGGTCAAGGAGCGCACCTGAGCCCAGGTGCGGTACTCACGTAAGGATGAATGATCGTGTCAACGGGGGATTGGGTCGAGGCCGGCCTCGACGAGCTGGAAGTCGCCGAGCACGGTGACACCACGCCACTGCCGGTGGTCGCCATCGTGGGCCGCCCCAACGTGGGCAAGTCCACGCTGGTCAACCGCATCATCGGCCGCCGCGAGGCGGTCGTGGAGGACGTGCCGGGAGTAACCCGCGACCGCGTCACCTACGACGCCAACTGGCGCGGCCGCCGTTTCACCGTGGTCGACACCGGCGGCTGGGACCCTGACGCCACCGGCATGAACCTGCGCATCGCCGAGCAGGCTCAGGTGGCCGTCGAGCTGGCCGATGTGATCGTGTTCGTGGTCGACGCCACGGTCGGCGCGACCGACGCCGACGAGATCGTGGGCTCGGTGCTGCGCCAGTCGGGCAAGCCGGTGATCCTGGCCGCCAACAAGGTCGACAACCAGCAGCTGGAGATGGAGGCGGCCGCGCTGTGGGCGCTCGGGCTGGGCGAGCCCTACCCGGTCTCCGCGCTGCACGGCCGCTCCAGCGGCGACCTGCTCGACGTGGTGCTCGACGCGCTGCCCGAGACGCCGCAGATGACCTTCGGCGCCGAGCGCGGCCCGGCCCGCGTGGCGCTGCTCGGCAAGCCCAACGCGGGCAAGTCCTCGCTGCTCAACCAGCTGGCGGGGGAGGAGCGGGTGCTGGTCGACCCGATGGCCGGCACCACCCGCGACCCGGTCGACGAGCTGATCGAGCTGGGCGGGCGCACCTGGCGGTTCGTCGACACCGCCGGCATCCGGCGGCGCGACCGCGAGCTGCAGGGCGCCGACTTCTACGCGGCCATGCGCACCCGCGCCGCCCTGGAGCGCTCGGAGGTGGCGATCGTGCTGATCGACGCCAGCGAGCCGCTCACCGAGCAGGACCTGCGGATCATCGGCCTGGTGATCGAGTCCGGTCGGGCCATGGTGGTGGCGTTCAACAAGTGGGACCTCGTCGACGAGGACCGCCGCTACTACCTGGAGAAGGAGATCGACCGGCAGCTCGTACGCACCCCGTGGGCGCTGCGGGTCAACATCTCCGCCAAGACCGGCCGTCACATGGACCGGCTGGTGCCCGCGCTGGAGAAGGCGCTCAACTCCTGGTCCACCCGGGTGCCGACGGCGCGGCTCAACGCGTTCCTGACCGAGCTGGTGCACGCCACGCCGCCGCCGGTGCGGGGCGGCAAGCAGCCGAAGATCCTGTTCGCCACCCAGGCGTCGGTCGAGCCGCCGAAGTTCGTGTTGTTCACCTCCGGCTGGCTGGAGGACACCTACCGGCGCTTCATCGAACGGCGCATCCGCGAGGAGTTCGGGTTCGCCGGATCGCCGATCGACGTCACGATGAAGATCCGGGAGAAGCGGCCCAAGAAGGACAAGTAACGGCGTTGCCGTATGATCGGCGGCAACACGTGGACGGAGACGAGTAACCAGCGGGCCGCACGGGCCCAGAGAGCCGCCGGATGCTGCGAAGGCGGTCCCGTGTCCGCTGGTGAAGACACTCCCGAGTGCGGGGAGGAAATGCCCCGCCGGCCTGACCCCCGTCATCGGGTCGTGGAGGCCGCCCCTCGCGGGCGGTGAAAGTGCGGTGGCACCGGGAGCTCCCTTCTCCCCCGCACTCCCAAGGGGTCATGCACTTCCTGCAGAGGAGCTGTGATGATCTCTCGTGTCCTGTCGGCGGCGCTCGCTGAGCACGCCGGCCAACGAGTGACGATCGCCGGCTGGGTCCATCGCCGCCGGCACCTGAAATCCGTGTCCTTCCTGGTCGTACGCGACCGTTCCGGGCTGGCGCAGGTGGTCAGCGCGTCCGGGGAACTGCCGGCCGAGGAGAGCGTGGTCCGGGTCACCGGCACCGTGACCCCGGCCGGGCAGGCGCCGGGCGGGGTCGAGCTGACCGGGCCGGAGATCGAGGTCCTGGCCGAGCCCGACAAGGCGCCGCCGTTCGACCTCTACCGCCCGGTCGTGGCGGCGAGCCTGCCGACGATCCTCGACCACGCCCCCGTCGCGCTGCGGCACCCGCTGCTGCGGGCGCCGCTGGAGATCTCGGCGGCGAGCGTGGCCGGGTTCCGGGAGACCCTCGACGGGCTCGGGTTCACCGAGATCCACACGCCCAAGATCGTGGCCTCGGCCACCGAGTCGGGCGCGAACGTCTTCGGCATCGACTACTTCGGCCGGCGCGCCTACCTCGCGCAGTCGCCGCAGTTCTACAAGCAGACGATGGTCGGGGTGTTCGAACGGGTCTACGAGGTCGGGCCGGTCTTCCGCGCCGAGCCGCACGACACCGTACGGCACCTGGCCCAGTACACCAGCCTCGACGCCGAGCTGGGGTTCGTCGCCGACCACCGGGACGTGATGGCCGTGCTGCGCGAGGTCGTGGCGGGCATGGTCGAGTCCGTACGCCGCCGCGCCGGGGCCGCCGTCGAGGCGACCGGGACCGTGCTGCCCACAGTGCCGGACGAGATCCCGGCCGTGCACTTCACCGAGGCCCAGCGGCTGACCGGCGAGGACGAGCCCGACCTGTCACCGGCCCAGGAACGGTGGCTGTCGGAGTGGGCGCTGCGCGAGCACGGGTCGGAGTTCCTGTTCGTCACCGGCTACCCGATGTCCAAGCGGCCGTTCTACACCCATCCCGACCCGGCCAGGCCGGGCTACTCCAACGGGTTCGACCTGCTGTTCAGGGGCCTGGAGCTGGTGACCGGCGGCCAGCGGCTGCACCGGTACGAGGACTACGTACGGGCCCTGGACGGGGACGTGGAGCCGTATGAGGGTTACCTCCAGGCGTTCCGGTACGGGATGCCGCCGCACGGCGGGTTCGCGCTCGGCCTGGAACGCTGGACGGCCCGGCTGACCGGCGCCGCCAACATCCGCCAGACCACCGCCTTCCCGCGCGACCTGCACCGCCTGTCGCCCTGACCGGAGGCCCGGCCTAGGAGACCGGGCCGGGCTCCTCGCCGGGGGCGGCGCCCACGAGAGCGGACGCCGCCTCCGCGCGGCGCGGCATGAGCAGCGCCACGGCCGCCCCCAGCAGGCAGACGAACGCCGTGAGCAGGAACATCTCGGTGTACTCGACATGGAGGGCGGCGTCCACCTTGGCCAGGTAGTCGGCCAGCCGCCGCTGGTAGGTCTGCGCGTCGACGCCGAACGGCAGCGGCGTGTCCAGGTGGGCGGTCAGCGACTGGAACCGGTGGAACCCCCACGCCGACACGCCCGCCACGCCGATGAGCATGCCCATCATCCTGGCCACCACGACCGCCGCCGAGGCCACGCCGTGCTGGGCGGCCGGGCTCACCCGCAGCACCGCCGACGAGACCGGCGCGATCACCAGCCCGAGACCGAGGCCCGCGATGACCAGGTCGGCGTCCACGGCCAGGCCCGCCCCGGCCAGGTCGAGCGGCCAGCGGCTCATCAGCCAGTAGCCGGCCGCCGCGATCAGCAGGCCGGGCACCGCCACCGCGCGCTCGCCGGCCCGCCGGGCCAGCACGCCGCCGAGCAGCGCGCCGACGGCCAGCGCGCCGAGGAACCTGGCCAGGACCAGCGCCGCGCCCAGGGCGTCCTCGTCCAGCAGCGTCTGCGCGGCGAACTGCACGAACACCATCGTCACCAGCAGCGCGGCCCCCGTCAGGAAGCTCACGGCCAGCGTCGCCAGCAGCGGCCCCTTGCGGGCCGCCGACAGGTCGAGCAGGCGGACGGGGGAGCGGATCTCCCACCAGACGAAGACGGCGGCCGCCACCGCGCCGCCCGCGATCACCGGCGGGCCCCACGGCGGGAGCACGGTCGTGGCGGGGTCGGGGTTGTAGAGGCCGACGACCAGGAGGGCGAGCGCCAGGGCCAGCAGGGCGCCGCCGACGACGTCGACGCGGGCCCGCGCGGCGGGCGGCCGGGACGGGACCGTACGCTGCACGGCGACGGCGGCCAGGGCGGCCAGGGGCACGTTGACCCAGAAGATGGCGTGCCAGCCGCCCAGCTCCACCCCCGCCACGGCGACCGGGGGGATCAGCGCCAGCACGCCGCCGTACAGGGGGCCGAGGGCGCTGCCCAGCTCCTGGGCCGCACCCACCGCGCCCAGCGCGAGCGGGCGGTCGCGGGTGTCCCAGAGGTCGCCGATCAGCGCCATCGTGATCGGCAGCAGCGCCCCGCCCGCCACCCCCTGCACCGTACGGCCCGACACCACCATCGCCTCACCGGCCGCCAGCGCGGTCAGCACCGAGCCGAGCGCGAACGCCGCCAGGCAGGCGTGGATCAGCGGCCGGCGGCCGTAGCGGTCGGAGAGCTGGCCGAGCAGCGGCATCGCGGCGACGTACCCGAGCAGGAACCCGGTGACGACCGGCGTGACGCGCTCCAGGTGGTTCTGTGGCACGCCCACGTCATGGGCGATGTCCATCAGCACCGTCACGACCACGTACGCGTCGAGCGCGGCCAGCAGCACCACCGCGCCGCCCGCGCCGAGCGCGACCCGGCGGGCGCGGGACGAGGCGGTCACCCGGCTCACCCGGAGGTGGGCGGCGTGATCGTGACCGGCGCGTCGTAGTCGCTGAACGTCACCGTCACCGTGCCGTTCTGCAGCGGCAGGCTGGCCTTGGTGAGCCTGGCGGTGGCCTTGTCGATCCAGACCTTGCCGTTCACGCCCTGCGTGACGCCCGGGACGATCTGCCCCACGACCTGCCCGGAGAACGTCGTCGCCACCCGGTACGAGCCGTCCTCCAGCGCCTCCACCTGGGGATCGGTGGCCGAGGCGAGCAGCTGCGCGATGCCCTTGGCCGGGCTGAGGATCACCGAGGGGTCGTAGAACTGGGCGAGCTGCTGCCTGGTCATCGTCTGGAACCCGCCGGTCGGCCCCTTGAAGTGCACCGTGTCGCCGATCACGGCGAAGGTGATCTCCTGGAGGGTGCCCAGCACCTCCAGCGTGATCGTGCCGTCGGCGTCGCCTCCCGAGGTGAGCCTGCCGTCGGCCTTCTTGAGCGGCACGTTGGGCTTGCCTTCGGTGGCGATCGAGAAGCCGGCCGACTTGACGGCCTTCATGGCCTCCGACGCCTTCTTCATCAGGTCGGGCCCGGCGGGAAGCTCGTCACCGCCGCCGCCCCCGGCGGAGCAGGCCGACATCAGCGCGAGCACGACAACGATCAGCAGCTTTCGGAGCATGAGCGGATCGTAGCGACCGCCCGGGAACGCCGCGCGGCGCCGGCCATATCGGTTGGGTGTCAGCGCAGCTTCTTCAGGTGCTCGACGATCGGCTCGAACGCCTGCTCCAGCGCCTCCATCTGGTCGTCGGTGAGCCGGTCGACGAAGTGCTCGCGCACGCCGGCGACGTGGTCGGGCGCCACCCGCTGGATCGTCTCCCAGCCCTCGTCGGTCAGGACGGCGAACGTGCCGCGCCGGTCGTCGCGGCAGTCCTCCCTGGTGACCAGACCTTTGGCCTCCATGCGGGAGATCTGGTGCGACAACCTGCTGCGCGACTGGATCGTGGCGTCGGCCAGGTCGCTCATCCGCATCCGCCGCTCCTGGCTCTCGGAGAGGTTGACCAGGATCTCGTAGTCGTTCAGCGAGAGCTGATGCTCCTGCAACTCGCGATCGAGGCGGTGCATGAGCAGCTTGTGCAGCGCGAGATGCGTACGCCAGGCACGCTGTTCGGTGGGGGAAAGCCAGCGGGGCGCGCTCATGATCCCCAATCTAGCGCACGACCGCGGCGATGCGACTACCTGCGGGGGGCTGCCGGGCGTGCCCCCCGTAGAGTGATCTGGTGGCGGAGAAGTCGGGGGACAGCCTGGCCACCGTGCTGGTCGCGGGCGCGGCGAACCTGACCATCGCCCTGGCCAAGCTCGTCGCCGGGCTGATCGGCGGATCGGCCGCGATGTTGTCGGAGGCGGCCCATTCGGCCGCCGACACGGTGACCGAGCTGCTGCTGCTGGTCTCGGTACGCCGATCGGGCAAACCGCCCGACGAGCGCCACCCCTTCGGCTACGGCAAGGCCGGGTTCTTCTGGGCGATGATGGCGGCGGTCGCGACGCTGGTCGGCGGCGCCGGTTTCTCCGTCACCCACGGGGTCCACGAGATCAGCCACGGCGAGGAGCTGGGCAACCTCACTCCGTCCTACGTCGTGCTGGCGGTCTCGTTCGTGATCGAGGGCGTCTCGCTGAGCAAGGCGCTCTCGCAGTTGCGCGCCGCGGCCGGCAGGCACAAGATCCGGCCGCTGCGCCTGGTGCGGATCACCTCCGACACCGCGTTGAAGGCCGTGTTGTTCGAGGACGCCGCCGCGCTGGTGGGCCTGGTGATCGCGGCGATCGGCCTGCTCGGCTCCCAGTGGTCCGGCTCGGCCCTGTGGGACGGCGCCGCGTCGGTCGCGATCGGGCTGCTCCTGCTGGTCGTCGCGCTCATCCTGATCCAGTCGAACCTGTCGCTGCTCATCGGCCAGGCCGCCCCCCGGCAGGTCGAGACCGGCATCCGCGCGGTGTTGCTGGCCCAGCCCGAGGTGGAGGAGGTGGTCGAGCTGCTGACGATGATGATCGGGCCAGGCTCGATCATGGTCGCCGCGAAGATCGACTTCTGTGACGAGGCCGGCGCGGCGGGCGTGGAGATCGCCTGCGACCGGCTCGACCGGCGGCTGCGCGACCGTTTCCCGGGCGTCAACCTGGTCTTCCTCGACCCGACGCCCACGCGGCGGGGCTAGCCGTCAGGCCGCCGGGGGCACCGGCACCCGCCGGGCGGGCGAGTCGGTGATCACCGCGACCATGACGTCCGGGTCGGCGCGCCACTCCAGCAGATGGCGGCCCGCCAGGTCGGAGCCGCCCGAGCGCAGCTCGTCGAGCGTCAGCTCACCGCGCTTGACCAGGGCCTCCTTACGGGTCCAGTGGCGGATCAGGTCGTCGTTGCCGGTGACGAGGGCACGTTCTGCGGGGGTGAGCGCGTGGTCGGCCAGCGCCTCGTTCAGCGGGCCCGGCGGCACGTGCTCGGCGTCCACGCCGACCCGGCCGGGGCCGGCCGCCGCGCACACGTAGCCGCGGGTGTGGCTGAAGCTCACGCCCAGTTCGGGGGCCTCGGGCAGGTACGGCCTCCCATGGCCGGGGCCGTGCACCTCGCAGCGTTGCAGCAGGGTCAGGCTGTCCGGCGGGAGGCCGAGCACGGCGGCGGCGCACAGGCGTACGAGCAGGTGGGCCGCGACGAAACAGGCGCGGTCGGCGGGGAAGACGAACCGGTCGGCCCGCTCCCGCTCCACCTCGGTCAGCCACGTCTCGGGCGCGCGCACCTCTTCGGGGCGGCCGCCCATCGCCAGGGGGACGATCGTCAGTCCTTCTTCTTCGCCGCGGGGTCGTCGAGGTTGTACTGGTCCTCCGAGGCCGCGCCGAGCACGGTCACGTCCTGGACCTTCCAGGAGCCCTTCTGCTTCACAAGTGTGATCTTAAGGTGCGAATCCTTCACCGAGCGAATCGCCTGCGCGGTGTTCACCTGCTGGTCGACCACGACGATGGCGTGCGCGGTGGCCTCGTCCGCGTCGGCCAGGTAGACCTCGCGGACCTTGGCCTGCGAGACGGCCTTGAGCTTGACGATCACCTGGGACATCGCGCCGCCGAACGCCGCGTCGTAGGTGGCCTGGAAGTCGCCCGTGGCCTGGGCGGACAGGGCCGTGCGGGTGCTCTGGAGGTCCTGGTAGTCGTAGCTGAGCAGGGCCTGGCTGAAGGCGCTCGCGGCGCCTGAGACCTCCAGGCGCAGGGCACGCTCGTTCTCCAGCCTGGCCAGCGCGTCGCGGGCCCGGGAGGCGTCGATCCACTGCAGCACCGCCGTGGCCGCGACGGCCGCCGCCAGCATCGCGGCCAGCGCCCCGAACACCCGCGCCCGCGTGAACCACCCGCCCGCCGCCGCCTCCGCCTTCGGAGCGGCGTCCTGCTCGGTGGCGGACTCGGGCCCGGGGGTCTCGGCGAGGTCCTGGTCGGCGGTCATGGCGACTCCTCACGGCGGCGGGCCGCCCGGCCCGCCGCGATCCAGCCCACGATGCCACCGGCCGCCACGACGGCGAGGAAGATCGCGGCAATCAGCGGCGTGGTGCTCGATCGGGTACGGGACGCGCCCCCGGCGGCGGCCACGCCACCGGACGACGACGGGGACGGGACGGTCTCCTTCTCCGGAGACCCCTTGCGTTGCGGCCGGCCGGGGGTGTCCTGCGGCCCGCCGGTGGGCCGGGCGGCGGCGTCCGGATGCGGCCCGGTGTCCCGGGCGGCCCTGGAGGTGTCGGCCGTCGCGTGCCGGGGGCAGGTCGTGAGCCGGGGCACCCGAGGCGGCCCGAGGGCCCCCGCGTACTCCTCGGCCGGCGTCGGCCCGCCGGGCACGCTGAAGACGAACGACGCCTTGCCGTACACCGTGTCGCCCCGCCGTTCGCTGATGTCGCCGGCCAGGCTCAGCGCGGTGGGGACCACGCTCAGCAGGTGGTGCACGTTCTTCGCGGTCTCGGCGGAGAAGACCGGGCGGTGCGGCAGCCCGGCCGCCGTCAGCAGGCACGACAATCCCGGCCTGGACTTCCTGATCGCCGCGTCGAGCTGCGCGAACACGCCCGGTCCCTGGTCGAGGAAGGCGTTCAGGTCGGTACGCGAGGCGCGCAGCGAGCCCGTGACCGCGCTCAGGTCCGTGATGCCCGAGGCCAGCGCGTCCTTGCGGCCCGCCAGCGTGTGGGTGAGCCGGGTGAGCTGCACCGACAGGTCCTCCAGAGCCTGGGAGTCGTCGGCCAGCGTGCCGGTCAGGTCGTGGGCGTCCTCGATGACGTCCCTGATCGCCGGGGCCCGCCCGTCCAGGGCCGTCGCCAGCTCGTGGGTGATCGTCCTGGCGTCCCCGGGCGGTACGGCGTCCAGCAGCTTGCCCACGCCCTCGAACAGCTTGCGGTAGTCCAGCGGCACGGCGGTCCTGCCCAGCGGGATGGTGTCGCCGGCCGCGAGCGTGGCCCCGGTGACGCCGGTGGCGGGCGGCGAGAGCTCCACGTACGGCTCCCCGACCGCGGACTTGCGGCGCACCTCGGCCGTGCCGCCCTTGGGCAGCCTGATCTCCCTGTCGATGTCGAGCCCGACGACGATCTTCCCGGGCGCCAGCCGCACGTCCCCGATCCGGCCGACCCGTACGCCCAGGTAGGCCACGTCGAAGCCGCGTACGAGTCCGGGGGAGGAGGCGAACTCGGCCGACACCCGGTACGGCCGCTCGATCGCGTCGAGCTTGATGATCGTGCTGAACGCCCAGATCGTCATGACGACGCCCAGCAGGACGAAGAAGCCGAGGTTCAGATAAACGCGGTTCCTCATCGCGGCGGCTCCCACAGCAGGCGGAAGTCCTCCAGCCGGTCGGCGGCCTTCTTGGCGACGTCCGGGACGACCCCCTTGTTCCTGGGCAGCAGCAGGCCCTTCAGCCAGACGTAGATCAGCACCTGCCCGTTGACCGTGATCGGCGGCGCGTCGATGAACGTCTGGATCCGCGCCACCAGCGTTTTCAGGTCCTCCTTGCCCCGCCGCATCGCCGAGGAGACGGCCTCCAGCTCGCGCAGCAGCGTACGCAGCCGGGCGGCGTGCCGCGGGTACACGGTGAGGTTGGCCTCCTTGGCCAGCTCGGTCAGCGCCACGACGGCCCGCTTGACGTGCTCGCGGCCGTGCGCGATGCGGGTGGTGGCGGCGGCGAGGGTGCCGGGCAGCCGGTCGAGCTCGCCGCTGCCCTTGGCCAGGTCGTCGACCAGCCGGGCCAGGGCGTCGATGCCGGCCGCCAGGTCCCGCCGGGCCGCGGCGTAGGCGTCGGTGACCTCCGCCGTCTGCCTGATCAGCTTGTTGACGTCGGTGCCCTTGCCGGCGAACGCGGTCGAGGCCGCGTCCAGGATCGCGTTGACGTCCTGGGCGCCGAGTGCCGCGACGAGCGGGCCGGCCCTGGCGGTGACCTGCTCGATGTCCGGTTCGACCGACGTGTCGGCGATCGTGGCCCCGTCCGCCAGGTACGGGCCCGTGGACAGGTCCTTGCCCGGCGGCGGGCTGAGCAGGACGTAGTTCTCGCCCAGCACCGACGTCTTGGCCACGGTCGCGGTGCTGCCCACGGGCACCCGGTGGGCGGACTGGATCGACATCGTCACCCTGGCCCGGTAGCCCTCCAGCCGGATGCCGGTCACCGTGCCCACGCGGACGTCGGAGATCTGCACGCTGTGCCCGGCCACCAGGCTCTGCACGTCGTCGAAGGTGGCGTTCAGCGTCAGGTCGCCGGTGATCGCGCCGAGCGTACGCAGCGAGCAGGACGCGGTGAGCGCCAGCGCGAGCAGCAAGACCGGCAGGCGGGCCCTCATCGGGTGGCCCCCTTCCGCTCGAAGGGGCAGTTGCTCAGCCCGCCCGGCAGGCACGGCACCTCGCCCAGGTTCAGCGACCGGAACAGCGGTGTCAGCCAGGTCCTGGTCATCGCGTTGAGCACGACGCGGATCTTCAGCACGTGCTGGTCCCGGTCCCAGGAGTCGATCAGCACGTCGGCGAGGTCGGCCGCGCCCTTGACCGCGCGGGCCGTGGACTCGCTGTTGGCCCGGACCGTCAGCACCAGCTCGGCCAGCGTGCTCGCCGCCTGCGGCAGCCGTTCGGAGTACGCCTCGATGATCAGGTCGCCGCGCCGGACGAAGCCCGCCATGCCGGCGACGAAACCGCGCAGGCGCCGGCGTTCCTCGGCCAGGATCGCGCTCGCCTCGGCGAAGGAGTCGATCGCTCCGGTCACCTGGCCCTGCCGCCTGTTGAGGCTGGTGGCCAGCCGGTTCAGGCCCTTGGCCAGCTTGACGAGCTGCTCGTCCTGGCGGGCCAGGGTGTCGGTGAGGTGGGCGGTGTCGGCGATCGCGTTGTTGATCGTCCGGCCGCGTCCCCGTACGCCGTCGGCCAGGTTCCCGGCCACGTCGCCGAGCTTGTCGCCGTCGAGGGCGTCGGTGAGCTTGGTGAAGGCGGCGAGGGCGTCGTCGATCTCCACGGGCAGGTCGGTGCGCTCCAGGGGGATGACCGCGCCCGGCGCGATCCGCCGGTCGCCGGGTTTCCACGGCGGATACAGCACGACGTTGCGCTCGCCGAGGGTGTTCTGCGGCGCGACCACGGCCTTGACGCCGTCGGGCAGTGGCACCTCGGGGTCGACCAGCAGCTCGACCCGTACCTTGTCGCCGGCGACGCGGATGCGCTCCACGTACCCGGCGTCCAGCCCCATGACCTTGACCCGCGCCTCCTCGTACAGGGAGGGCGCCTTGCGGAAGACCGCCACCAGCCGGTACGGCGGCACGCCCAGCACCGAGCAGCCGCCGTTCGCCGCCAGCAGCGCCCCGGCCGCCAGGACCGCGAGGAGTCGTCTCATCGGTCCTTCTTCCTGTCCTTGGCGACGGCGGCCAGCACCTCGGGGTCGATCGGGCCGAGACCCGTGGCGACGGCCTCCAGCCACGGGCCCTGACCGCCCATGGTGGCCAGGCCGGAGAACGTCGGGCCCGCCCACGCCAGCAGCGAGTTGAGCCGCTCGCCGCTCCCGCTCAGCCGGGCCGTGATGGCCGCGTTGTCGTCCAGGACCTGGATGAGGGTCTTCTCGTGCTCGTCGATCAGGCGGGTGGTGCTCCGTACGAGGTCGCTGCCGTCGCCGAGCAGGGCGCGCAGCTCCTTCCTGCGGGCGCGCAGCTCGTTCAGCATGACCTCGACGGCGTCGATGAGCCGGCCGAGCCGGCGGTCCTTCTTCTCCAGCACGTCCATGATCCGGGTGCCGTTGTCCAGCAGGCGCTGGAGTTGCGGCTCGCTCCTGCTGATCGTGTCCGACAGGTCGCCGATGTTCTTCAGCAGCCTGCTCACCCGGCCGCGCCTGGAGGTGTCGATCTTGCCCAGTTCGGTGAGCAGGTCGTCCACGGCGTCGGTGTCGAGCCGCCGTACCAGCCGGGTGGCGTCGTTGACCGCGTCGTTGACGAGCGTGGGGACGCCGGTCCGGTCCGCCGGGATGCGCCGCCGCGCCTCGGGGAGCTGGTCGAGGTACGGGGCGGCGACCGGGCCGGTGAGCTTGACGTACCGGCCGCCGAGCAGGTTGGACAGGGCGATGTCGGCGCGGGTGGCCCGGCCGAGCCGTACGTCGTCGTCCACCTTCCACGTGACGACCACGTTGCCCTGGGCGTAGTCGGCGCGCACCTCGGTGACCTTGCCGACCCGTACGCCGGCGACCCGTACGTCGTTGCCGGCCCGCAGCCCGCCCGAGTCCACGAAGACGCCCGACATGGACCAGCCGCCTTCGAGCAGCCCCAGGTTGCCCACCAGGAACGTGGCCACCAGGATCGTGCCGAGCACGGCCACCGACACCAGGCCCACGGCGATCTTGTTCCGGTCGCGGAACGACTTGGCCGCCATCACCGGCCCACCAGCAGCCTGCGCAGGTCCTTCTCGCTCTGCACCCTCGTGTTGCGCAGCGGCGGCGGCGCCTTCATCGGGTACGGGCACGGCGCGGCCCCCAGCGCCACGCAGGGCACGGCGGTGATGAAGTAGCGCCCGCGGTTCACCGTGGAGTACGCGCGGGCGAACAGCGGCTGGAACGTGCTGACCGTCCGGTCGATCTCGCTCACGTGCCGCCGGATGCCGCCGGTCAGCCCCGACAGGTTGTCCACCACCCGGCCCAGCTCGTCGGCGTTCCTGCCGATCACCTCGTCGGAGGTGCGGAACGTGGCCGACAGCTCGACGACGGCGTCGTCCACCAGCTTCCGGTTGCCGGCGAACGCCTCCGAGAGCGTCACCAGGTTGTCCACGAGCCGCTCGATCTGCCGGTCCCGCTGGGCCACCACGCCGGTGACCGTCGCGTAGTCCTTCAGGAGCTGCTCGATCGTCCTCCTGCGTTCGTTGACCGTGCCGGTGATGGCGTTGACGTTGTCCAGCAGCCTCGGCAGGTTCTTGTCGTTGCCTTTGAGCGACCTGGCCGCGGCGGTGAGGAGCCGGTTGATCTGCTCGGGGTCGAGGCTGCGGGTCAGCGGGCCGAGATCGCTCACCAGCTCGCCGATGTCCACCACGGACGAGGTGCGGACGATGCGCGACCCCGGCGGCAGCCGGCCCGGCGCGTTTCCCGGCAGCAGGTAGACCACGCGCTGGCCGATGGCGTTGCGCCAGCGTACGGCCGCCTCGGTGTCGGTGGGCACCCTGACCGCGTCCTGGACCTCCATGGTGACCTCCGCTCGGCCGTTCACCACCCTGATCGACTCCACCCGGCCGACCGGCGCTCCGGCGATCTTGACCTCGTCGCCCTCGTTCAGCCCCGACACGTCGTCGAACGCGGCGGTCAGCGGATAGCCGCCGCCGGTGCCGACCCGGCCGATCTGCACGCCGATCAGCACGATCAGCGACCCGGTCAGGCCGACGAACAGTACGAAACGCACGAACGTCCACCGGCGCGCGATCCGTGCCCGGGAGACCGCCATCTCAGCGCCTCCCGTCCGTGGGCCCGCAGGACCCGACGATCAGCTCGCACACGTCGGTGGCGACGAACGCCTCGACCTGGAGCATGCGGCTGCCGTCCGGACCGCGGGCCTCGATCAGCTCGTTGAGCAGGTCCACCAGCCTGCTCAGGCCGCGTACGCCGTCGCCGGCCAGGCCGAGCTGGGCGTAGATGAGGGCGGCCACGCGCTCGCCGGAGCGCACGCCCGCCCGCAGGTCCTCGCGATGCGTACGCAGGCCGTGCGCGGTCAGGCCGGAGACGGAGGTGATCTCCTGGAGCAGGGCGCGTACCTTGTCGGCCCGTTCGAGCAGGCCGGGGGTGATGACGTTGACGTCGGAGGCGATCGAGACCAGTTCGTCGCCCTTGTCGGACAGGGCCGTGCCGAGTCCGGCGGCGTCGTGCAGGAACTGCCGGGCCCGCCCCCGCTGCCGGTGCGCGACGCCGACGAGCGTGCCCGCGTCGCCGATCAGCTCGCGCAGGTTCCGGCCCTCGCCGTCCAGCCCCTTGGCCAGGGTGTGCACGATGACGGTCACCTCGCGGGGATCGATCGCGTCCAGGCCCCTGTAGGCGTCGCCGAGCGTGTCGGACAGGTCGAGCGGCTCCTCGGTGTCGGTGATGACCGCGCCGCTGCCCAGGTACGGCCCCGTGGCCTCGCCGGCGCCCGGCCGCAGGTCGATCATCTTGGGGCCGAACACCGACAGCGGCTCGACCGCCGCGACCGTGGTACGCGGCACCTTCACGCCCGGCTGGAGGTGCATCGTGACCACGGCCCGGCCCTTGGCGTCCAGGGTCACGTCCGTCACGTCGCCGACCGTGACGCCGCGGATCTTGACCTTGGAGTTGGTGTCCATGCCCTGCCCGGCCCGGGTGAACACGGCGTCGATCCGGGTGCCGACCTCGGTGGCGGCTCGTACGACCAGGAACGCCGCCGCGGCGACCACCACGACCACCGCGACGGCGATGGCGTAGGGGGCGGCGAGGGAGAGGTCGGATCGGGACAACCGGCTCACCCCGTCAGCGGTATGTTGCCGCCGCCGCCCCAGAACAGGAACGACAGCAGCAGGTTCAGCAGCACGATCGTGACGATCGACTGGCGGATGGCGCGTCCGGCGGCCACGCCCACGCCCACCGGACCGCCGGTGGCGTGGAAGCCGTGGTAGCAGTGGATCACGATGACGGTGAAGGCGAAGACGCCGACCTTGACCAGGCTGTAGACGATGTCGCTGACCGGCAGGTACAGGTAGAAGTAGTAGTCGTAGGCGCCGGGGGCCAGGCCGAACAGCACCGTGCACATCAGGCGGGTGGCGAAGAAACTGGCGAACAGCGCGATCAGGTACATCGGCAGCAGCGCGAGCAGCGCCGCCACCACCCGCGTGCAGATCAGGTAGGTGAAGGCGTTGATGCCCATCACCTCCAGCGCGTCGATCTCCTCGGAGATGCGCATCGCGCCGAGCTCGGCCGTGAACGACGAGCCCACCTGCGCCGCCAGGGCGGTCGCCGCGATGATCGGGGTGATCTCGCGGACGTTGGCGAAGCTGCCGACCAGCCCCACGAACGACTCCGCGCCGATGGCCTGCAACCCCTGGTAACCCTGGAGGCCCACGGTCGCGCCCACGACGAACGCCATCGTGAACACCACGAAGACCATGCCGCCGCCGATGACGGTCGCGCCGACCCCCACCACGACATCGCTGACCTGCTTGATCACCACCTTGACGTAGCGCAGCCGCAGGACCACGTCACGGACGGAGTAGAACAGCACCTTCCACACGAACAGCGGCCAGTCGGCCAGTGTCGCGAACCGCTCGGCCAGGTCCCGCCCACGGTGGGCGATCCCGGGCCCGGCCGTCCGCGTCGCCGTCACATCGACCTCGGCGGGTAGGCCAGGAAGTACACGGCCGAGATCACGTAGTTGAACGTGAACACCAGCATGAACGTCAGCACGGTCGCCTGGTTGACCGCCCGCCCCACGCCCACCGGGCTGGTCGCGCACGTCATGCCCTTGTAACAGGCCACGGCGGCGGCGACGAAGCCGAAGATCCACGCCTTGAACAGGGTGACGTACAGGTCGGAGCCGACGACCAGGGACAGCGCGCCGTCGAAGTAGGCGCCCGGCGTGACGCCCTGCACGACCACGTTGAAGAAGTAGCCGCCGGTCGCGCCCGCCAGGATGACCAGCGGGCACAGGCAGACCGCGATCGTGGAGGCCGCCCACATACGCGGCGTGACCAGGCGGTGGATGGGGTTGACCGCCATGACCTCCATGGCGCTCAGCTCGTCGCGGATGTGCCGGGCGCCGATGTCGGAGGTCATCGCGCTGCCGCCGGCCCCGGCGATCAGCAGCGCGCTGGCCAGGGGCGCCACCTCGCGGATGAGGCCGACGAAGACCGCGCTGCCGGTGGCCGAGCCGGCGCCGAGCTGCCAGGCCAGCTCGCCCACCTGCAAGGCCACGGTGGCGCCCAGCGGCAGGGAGACGAGCAGCACGGGCACGCTGGTGACCTTGGCCAGGAACCAGCACTGGTCGACGAACTCCCACCACCAGTTCCTGACGTCCCAGGTCCGGCGTAAGCCCTCCAGGACGATGACGAACAGGTCGCCCACCTGACCCAGGAGGGACCCGGCCTTGCGTCCGACGTACCCGGACAGGGCCATCAGCGGCCTGCCCGCACCCGTGTACCCGCCACGACCACCTCCGCCTACGGATCAGTCACCTTACTGACGGGTTGTCTAGTAGTCGATGCTTTGCCAGGAATTTGAGCAAAAGGTATGAGACCCAGGTCACTCCTTGTCAGGCATGCACGAAACGTGACCGGGCCGTTACGAGAGGGCGTTCATCCAGGACTCGATCTCGTCGGGGTGGCGGGGGAGCGCCGACGACATCAGGGTCGCGCCCTCGGCGGTCACGACCAGGTCGTCCTCGATGCGGATGCCCATGCCGCGCAGCTCGGCGGGCAGCGTCAGGTCGTCGGGCTGGAAGTACAGGCCCGGCTCGACCGTGAGGACGTGGCCCTCCTCCAGCACGCCGTCGAGGTAGACCTCGGCCCGCGACCTCGCGCAGTCGTGCACGTCGAGGCCGAGCATGTGGCCGCTGCTGCACAACGTGTAGCGCCGGTACAGGCCGGACTCCATGAGCGCGTCGGGGGAGTCCTTCAGCAGGCCCCAGTCGTTCAGGCCCTCGCAGATGACCCGCATGGCCGCCAGGTGGAAGTCACGGAAGCTCGCGCCGGGCTTCAGCGCCGCGATGCCGGCGACCTGCGCCGCCAGGACCAGCTCGTACGCCTGCCGCTGCGCGCCGGTGAACCGGCCCGACAACGGGAGTGTGCGGGTCACGTCGGCGGTGTAGAGGGTGTCGGTCTCGACGCCGGCGTCGAGGAGCAGCAGGTCGCCCTCGGCGAGCGCGCCGTCGTTGCGGATCCAGTGGAGCACGCAGGCGTGGGCGCCGGAGGCGACGATGCTGTCGTAGCCGACCGCGTTGCCCTCCAGCCGCGAGCGCAGCCCGAACACGCCCTCCAGGTAACGCTCGCCGCGCGGGTGGCCGAGCGCCGCGGGAAGGGCGCGCGCGACGTCCTCGAAGCCGCGCACGGTGGCGTCCACGGCCGACTGCAGCTCGCCGACCTCCCACTCGTCCTTGATCAGCCGCATCTCCGACAGGAACACCTCAAGCTCGGCGTCGCGGCCGCCCGCGGGCACCCGCTCGTCGACGGAGGCGTCGACACCGCGCAGCACCAGGGCCGGGCCCGACAGGCTCAGGTCGCGGATGTGCGCACACTCGATCTGGTACAACTCGGACGCCTCGGCCAGGTCGGGCCTGCGGCCCACCCAGAACTCGCCGTAGCGGCGGTCGCGGTAGAACTCCTCGCCGTCCTCGCGCGGCGAGCGCGGGCGCACGTACAGGACGGCCTGCCCGGACGGCTCGACCACGAGCACGTCGCCCGGCTCGCCCGCGCCCGTCAGGTAGGAGTACGCGCTGTGCGGACGGAACCGGTAGTCGCTGTCGTTGCTGCGCACCTTCAGCGTGCCCGCCGGGATCACCAGGCGCTCGCCGGGGAAACGCGCGGCCAGCGCCGCCCGCCGCCGCGCCGCCCACGGGGCGATCGGCAGCGCGGTCACTCCGGTGCGTCGGGTGTCGGCCCAGCCCGTGCGCATGAACGCGGCCAGCTCCGGAGTGATGGGCAGGTCGTGGCTTCCGGTGTTGAGCTGCTCGGTCATCGGTCGGTTCCTCGTCCTCGGGGATGCGGCAAGTCAGCCTACGTGACCGCTTGACGGCGTCCCCACTTGGTTGTTTGCCTGTGGGAGCGGGCATAAGCCGAGTCCCGTCCGGGGACATTGGGAGCAGAGGTGATGCACATGCTCATCGGGACGATCCTGCGCGGCAAGGGAAGTGCCGTGACCACGCTGGCGCCTGAGGCGACCGTGCGGGAACTGCTCGGCAAGCTCTCCGACCACAACATCGGCGCGGTCGTCGTCTCCACCGACGGCACGACGATCCAGGGGATCGTCTCCGAGCGCGACGTCGTGCGCCGGCTGCACGACCGGGGCGCCGAGATCCTCGACGCGCCGGTCTCCTCGATCATGACGACCGAGGTCCGCACCGCCGGGCCCGGCGACAACGTCGACGAGCTGCGCCGTACGATGACCACCCACCGATTCCGCCACATGCCGGTGGTCGAGAACGGCCGCCTGGTCGGCATCGTCAGCATCGGTGACGTGGTCAAGAGCGCGATCGAGGAGCTGGAGACCGAGAAGGCGTCGCTCGTCGACTACCTCCACCGTTGACAGGCACGTTGACAGGGATGGCACCCTTGGGTCCGTGATGTACGGCCCCCCTGAGGTTCCTCGGGCGACGAGCAGTCCGACGATCATCCTGCTCGTGTCCGGACTGGCCGCGGTGCTGGGATTCATGCTCGGCGTCTTCGTCGGGTTCGGCGCCGGGGAGTCGTCGGCCGAGCCCGCGCCCAGGGTCACGGTGACGGTCGAGGGCACCGGCCCGCCCTCCGGCGAGCCCGTCCCCTCCGCGTCGTCCGTGCCTTCGGCGTCCTCCGTGCCGTCCGCGCCCGCCACCCAGCCGGGCCCCGCGCAGACCGGGCCCACGCAGAACGGCTCCACCCAGACCGGGCCCACGACCGGGCAGACACAGCCGGGGGTCGCGCAGACCGGGCCGGCCGCCGGGATGCGCACGTTCGTCGTGGGCGTGGACATCCAGCCCGGCACCTACCGTACGACCGGTCCCGTCCAGGGCTCCACGAACTGCTTCTGGGCCCGGCTGAACAGCACGTCCCCCGACATCGGCTCCGTGATCAACGCCGGCGCCCCGACCGGCCCGGCGAGCGTCACCATCGAGCCCGGCGACAAGGCGTTCCAGACAGCCGGATGCGCACAGTGGACCAAAGCGTGACACTTTCCTGCCGCAAACTCTGGACATAAGAGCAGGAACGCGCAATTCTATGCGGCAACGGAAGGAGGCACGCCCCAGCGTGCTGGCGTGATCGTCCTACGGTCTATGGGCCACGCCACTCCCGCGCCCCTGGCAAGGACGCGGCACGGAGAGTGTGGAACAGCGCGCATCGCCACGAATCCCGAACCCTTCGTTCGTGAGGAGTGACCATGCGTCCACCTCTGTTCCCGTCCCCATCCGCCCCCCGCCGGACGTCCCGCCGTGGCCGCTGAGTTCGACCTCCTGGTCGTCGGCGACGCCAATCCCGACGTGGTGCTGGCCGGCGCGCCGCGCGAGCTGGAGTACGCCCAGCGCGAACGGCTCGTCGCGGGCGGCGACCTGGTCCTCGGCGGATCCGCCGCGATCACCGCCTGCGGCGCGGCCCGGCTCGGCCTGCGCACCGCCTTCGCCGGCCGCGTGGGCGCCGACGCGGCGGGGCGTTTCGTGCTCGGCGAGCTGGCGGAGCGCGGCGTCGACGTCTCCTACTGCGTGACCGACCCCCGGCCCACGGCCATGACCGTCGTGCTCGCCGACGGCACGGACCGGGCCATCCTCACCTCGCCGGGTTGCCTGCCGTACCTGACCGCCGCCGACGTGCCGCGCGGGCTGGCCCGGCACGTGCACGTGTCGTCGTACTTCCTGCAGCCGGGTCTGGCCGCCGGGCTGCCCGCGCTGCTGGGGGAGCTGCGCGCGGCGGGCGTGACGACCTCGCTGGACACCAACGACGACCCGGACGGCCGCTGGGACGGCCTCGCCGCCGTGCTCGCCGAGACCGACGTGTTCCTGCCCAACGCCGACGAGGCCAGGGCGGTCGCGGCCCGCCTGTCCGGCGTCCGCGGGGAGCGCCTGGAGGCCGCCGCCGCGCGGCTGGGCGCCCTCGGCCCGGCCGTCGTCGTCAAGGACGGCGCGAACGGCGCGCTGGCCTGGGAGTCCGGCCTGGTGACGCGGGCCCCGGCCGTCCCCGTCGAGCCCGTGGACACCGTCGGCGCGGGCGACAGCTTCAACGCCGGCTTCCTGGCCGCCAGGCTGCGCGGGATGAGCCTGCGCGAATGCCTGGACGTGGCCGTGACCTGCGGTTCGCTGTCCACCCGCGCGGCCGGCGGCACCGCCGCCCAACCTACTTGGAAGGAACTATGAAGATCACCTTCCTCGGCGCGGGAAGCGTCGAGTTCACCCAGGGCCTGCTGGCCGACCTGGTCGGCTTCACCGACCTCGGCCCCTTCGAGGTGGCCCTGCACGACATCCATCCCGAACGCCTGGAGACCGCCGAGGCCGCCGCCCGCGCCATCGCCCGCGACCGCCCGGACATCACCGTCTCCGCCCACCTGGACCTGCGGCGTTCGCTGGAGGACGCCGACTTCGCGATCAACATGATCCAGGTCGGCATGATCGACGCCACCCGCGTCGACTTCGAGCTGCCCGCCCGCTACGGACTGCGCCAGACGATCGCCGACACCATCGGCGTGGGCGGCATCTTCCGCGCCCTGCGCACCTTCCCCGCGCTCGACCGCATCGCCCAAGCCATGGCCGAGGTCTGCCCGGACGCCTGGCTGCTCAACTACACCAACCCGATGGCCATGAACGTCTGGTACCTGTCGGCGGCCACCCCGGTGCGCAACGTCGTCGGCCTGTGCCACTCGATCTACTGGACCGCCCACGACCTGGCCGAGCTGGTGGGGGTGCCGTACGAGGAGGTGACGTACCTGGCTGCGGGGGTGAACCACCAGTCGTGGCTGCTGCGCTTCGAGTCCGGCGGCCGGAGCCTGTACCCGCGCCTGGACGAGGTCATCGCGGCCGACCCCGGCATGCTGCGCCGGGTGCGCGTGGACATGTACCGCAGGCTCGGCCACTACCCGACCGAGACCAGCGAGCACTCGGCCGAGTACGTGCCCTGGTACCTGCACGACGACGCCGAGATCGAGCGGCTGCGCATCCCCGTGGGCGCCTACGTCGGCATCAGCGAGGAGAACGTGCGCACCTACGAGGCCACCCGCGACGCGCTCAGGGCGGGCCGGCCGATCACCGCGGAGGGGACCATGGAATACGCCCCGCAGATCATCCACAGCATCACGACCGGCACCGGCCGCACCGTCTACGGCAACGTGCCCAACCACGGCCTGATCGGTAACCTGCCCGCCGGGTGCGTGGTCGAGGTGCCCGTCGTCGCCGACGCCCTCGGCGTGCGGCCGGTCGCCGACGGCGACCTGCCCGCGCAGTGCGCCGCGCTCAACCGGGCCTACGTCAACGTCAACGAGCTGACCGTGCGCGCCGCGGTCGAGGGCCGCCCCGAGCACGTACGGCACGCCATGATGGCCGACCCGAACACGGCCGCCACGCTGACCGTCGACCAGATCGACGAGTTGTGCGGCGCGCTGCTGAAGGCGCACGGCGACCTGCTGCCCGAGTCGCTGAGGAGCCGGTCGTGAGGCGGGCGGTTCTGGTGGCGGCTCTGGCCGCGGGTCTGCTCACCGGCTGCGGCTCGGACCCCGGCGGGCAGGGGGACGGCCCGGTCGAGATCACCTGGTGGCACGGCCAGGTCGAGACGCAGGCCAAGACCATCGAGCAACTGGCCGCCGACTACAACAAGGCCCACCCCGGCGTACGGATCGTGCCCGCGGTCGGCACCACGAACGTCGACGACATGCTGCAGAAGGTGCAGGCCGTGCTGGCCGGGGGCAAGGCGCCCGACATCGCCTACATGTACGGCACCTGGATGCCGCACCTGGCCAAGAACCCCAAGGTGTACGACCTGACCGCCACCGTGAAGGCCCCCGGCTTCGGCTGGGACGACTTCTGGCCCTCCGAGCGGGCCGTGTCGGAGGTGGACGGCAAGGTCGTCGGCATCCCGGCCGTGGTGGACAACCTGGCCGTCATCTACAACAAGAAGCTGTTCGACGCGGCCGGAGTGCCCTACCCCGGCAAGGACTGGACCTGGGACGACTTCCGCGACGCGGCCCGCAGGCTGACGAAGGACGGCGTGTACGGCACCGCGTACCCGGTCACCGGGGGCGAGGACACCGTGTGGCGGTTCTGGCCCATGATCTGGCAGCAGGGCGGCTCGATCCTGACTCCGGACGGCAGGAAGTCGGCGTTCGACACGCCGCAGGCGGCCAAGGCGCTCGATCTGTGGAGTGCGATGGCCCGCCAGGACAAGTCCGTATATCTCGATCAAAATGGTGAGAAGTTCCTGCCGCTGTTCCAGAGCGGCAAGATCGGCATGATCGTCTCGGGGCCGTTCGCGCTGCTCGACGTCATCGACCACAAGGTCGACTACGGCGTCCAGGTGCTGCCCGGCTACGACGGCAACCACGAGACCGTCGCCGGGCCGGACAACTGGGTCGTCTTCGACAACGGCTCCCGCCGCGCCAAGGCCGCCGCCGACTTCCTCACCTGGCTCACCCGTCCCGAGCAGGACGCCCGGTGGACCCTCGGCCTGGGCAACCTGCCGATCCGCAAGGCCACCACCGCGCTCCCCGCCTACGACACGTTCGTCAAGGACTTCCCCGACATGGACGTCTTCACCGCCAACCTGGACAACGCCAAGCAGGCCAGGCCGCCTGTCCCGGTGTACCCGGAGTTCTCCGAGAAGGTCGGCGACGCCATCAGCCGGGCGCTGGTGGGCGGGACACCCGTACCGGAGGCCCTGACCAAGGCGGCGGCCGAGGCCGACCGGGTGCTGGAGCGCGCACGATGACCGCGGCGGCCCCGGCCAGGCGCGACGCGCGGCGGGCGGGGCGGCGGCGCCTGCTGCCCGAGCTGACCGGGTGGGGGTTCGTGCTGCCCGCCACGGTCGTGATCGTGGGGCTCAGCCTGTTCCCGGCGGCCTGGGCGCTGCTGCTGTCGCTGCGCGACGGCGACCTGCTCACCGGCGGCGACTACGTCGGCCTGCAGAACTACCGCGACCTGCTGGGCGACGCCGACCTGCGCGCCGTCGCCGGGCACACGCTGGTCTACACCGTGTTGTTCGTGCCGGGCTCGGTCATCCTCGGGCTGGGCCTGGCGCTGGCGCTCAACCTGAAGATCCGGCTCATCGGCTTCTACCGGACCTGCTTCTTCGTCCCGTACGTGGTCTCGGCCGCCGCCACCGGCATCCTGGCCAACTTCGTCTTCGACCCCGACTTCGGCATCGTCAACGCCGGGCTCAAGGCGCTCGGCCTGCCCGCGATGGGGTTCCTCCAGGATCCCGACCAGGCGATGCTCACCCTCGTACTGATCTCGTTGTGGGGCGGGGTCGGCATGCCCGCCGTCGTCTACCTCGCCGCGCTTCAGGACATCCCGCGCGAGCTGACCGAGGCCGCCCGCGTGGACGGCGGCGCCCAGCGCCACGTGCTGCGGCACGTCGTGCTCCCGCAACTGCGGCCCGCCACGGTGTTCCTGCTGATCTGGCAGACCATCACCGCGCTGCAACTGTTCGACCTCGTCTACACCACCACCAAGGGCCAGCCGCTCGACTCCACCACCGTCATCGTCTTCTACCTCTACCGCCAGGCCTTCCAGCTCTTCCATTCCGGGTACGGCGCGGCCATCGCCTACGTCCTGTTCGCCGTCACGCTCGCCGTGTCCGGCCTGACCCTGTGGAGGGGGACGAAGTGAGACGGCCTCACCTCGCGCACCTGTTCCTGATGCCGCTCGCGCTGCTGTTCGCCGCGCCGCTGGTCTGGATGACGCTGACCGCGTTCATGCCGGACGCCGACATCAACAGCTACCCGCCCAAGCTGTGGCCCGAGCACTTCACCCTGGGCGGCTTCACCCGCATCTTCACCGAGGACGACTACCCGCGCTGGCTGGCCAACACCGTCCTGGTCGCCTTCGGCGCCGTGGCCGGGCACGTGGTGCTGTGCTCCCTGGCCGGGTACGGCTTCGCCCGCATCCCCTTCCGCGGCCGTGCCCTGGCGTTCGGGGCGCTCATGGCCACCATCATGATCCCCGCCCAGGTGCTCATGATCCCGACGTTCCTGCTGTTCCGGAACCTCGGGCTGATCGACACCCTGGGCGCGGCGGTCGTACCGTGGCTGGCCTCGGCGTTCGGCGTGTTCCTCATGCGGCAGTTCTTCCTGTCGCTGCCGCGCGAGCTGGAGGAGGCCGCCGTCATCGACGGCTGCTCCCGCCTCGGGGTGTTCTTCCGCGTCGTGCTGCCGCTGGCCCGTCCCGCGCTCGCCACGCTGGTGGTGTTCACGCTGCTCGGCGCCTGGAACGACCTGCTCTGGCCGCTGATCGCGATCTCCTCCGAGGACGTCTACACCCTCCAGATGGGCCTGGCCACGTTCGCCGGTGCCCGGCACACCGAGTGGTCGGCGCTCATGGCCGGGAACGTGGTCGCCGTGCTGCCGCTGGTGGCCGCGTTCGTGCTGGCGCAGCGGCACTTCGTGGCCACCATGAGCTTCAGCGGGCTGAAGGGATGAAGATGTTTGCACAGGTGAGCTCGACAGGAGGAGGATGCGCTCAGCCCCACCAAGGAGGATGACATGTCGGTGTTGCAGAGCTTCGTGGACAGTGTGCGCAGCGGCGCGATCGAGGTGATCGACCTCACCGCGCCCCTCGCGCCGGAGACGCCGGTCCTCCAGTTGCCCGAGCCGTTCGGCAACACCATCCCGTTCCGGCTGGAGGAGATCAGCCGCTACGACGACCGCGGCCCGGCCTGGTACTGGAACGACATCCACACCGGCGAGCACACCGGCACCCACTTCGACGCCCCCGTCCACTGGGTCACCGCCCGCGACGGCCAGGACGTCTCCCAGGTGCCCGTACGCAGCCTGATCGCCCCCGCGGTCGTGATCGACCTGGCCGCCGAGGCGTCCAAGGACCCCGACTTCCTCCTCCAGATCGACCACGTCAAGGAGTGGGAACGCGCCAACGGCCCGCTGCCCGAGGGCGGCTGGCTGCTCTACCGCACCGGCTGGGACGCGCCCGCCGCCGACCAGGCCGCGTTCCTGAACGCCGACGAGACCGGCCCGCACACGCCCGGCATCTCGGCCGAGTGCGCCTCCTGGTTGGCCGCCGAGACGCCGATCCTCGGGATCGGCGTGGAGACCGTCGGCACCGACGCCGGCGCCGCCCACTCCTTCGACCCGCCCTTCCCGTGCCACTCCTTCCTGCTCGGCGCCGGCAAGTACGGCCTGACCCAGCTCCGCAACCTCGACCGCCTGCCCGTGACCGGGGCCGTCATGGTCGCGCCGCCGCTGCCCATCGTGGGCGGCTCCGGCAGCCCCGTCCGGGTCCTCGCCCTGGTGGAGCGTTGACCGTTACGGAGACGGCCGCGGCGGCGGTCGGCCGGGTGCTGGCCGCCCAAGGCGTCCGTACGGCGTTCGGGGTGGTCGGCAGCGGCAACTTCCACGTCACGAACGCGCTGGTCGAGCACGGCGTACGCTTCGTCGCGGCCCGGCACGAGGGCGGGGCGGCGACCATGGCCGACGCCTACGCCCGGATGAGCGGCGAGGTCGGCGTCGTCACGGTGCACCAGGGGCCGGGGCTCACCAACGCGATGACCGGCCTCACCGAGGCGGCCAAGAGCCGTACGCCGATGGTCGTGCTGGCCGGCGAGGCGACCGACGCGCGCTCCAACTTCCACATCGACCAGGAGGCCCTGGCCACGGCGGTGGGCGCGGTGCCCATGCGCGTCACGGACGCCGGGCGGGCGGGGGAGCGGGCCCTCGAAGCGTTCCGGGTGGCCGCGCGGGATCGCCGTACGGTCCTGCTCAACCTCCCCCTCGACGTGCAGTCCATGCCGTCGAACGCCCCCGTCCCCGTCCCCGCCGTCGGCGACGCCGAGCGGTCCGGCGCTCCGGCCGGGGTGGTCGGCGGGACGGCGGAGCTGGGGCGGCTGCTGGCCGCGGCGCGGCGGCCGGTGTTCATCGCGGGGCGCGGCGCCCGGCACGCCCGGCGCGAGCTGGAGGCGCTGGCCGACCGCACCGGCGCCCTGCTGGCCACCTCGGCCGTCGCCAAGGGCCTGTTCCGCGGCAGCCCGTGGGACCTCGACGTGAGCGGCGGCTTCGCCACCCCGCTGGCCGCCGAGCTGATCCGCGGCGCGGACCTGGTCGTCGGCTGGGGCTGCGCGCTGAACATGTGGACGACCCGCCACGGCTCGCTGGTCCCGCCGGGGGCGAAGGTGGCCCAGGTCGACCTCGACCCGGCGGCCGTCGGCGCCTACGTCCCGGTCGATCTGGGGGTGATCGGCGACGTCCGCGCCGTGGCGGCCGCCCTGACCGGGCCGGACGGCGGCGCGCCGGGTTACCGGTCGGCCGAGCTGGCCGCGCGCGTCCGGGCCGAGGGACGCTGGCGGGCGGTGCCGTACCGGGACGAGAGCGGCGCGGGCCGGATCGACCCGAGGACGCTCACCATCGACCTGGACGACCTGCTCCCGATCGAGCGTGTCGTGTCCGTCGATTCCGGCAACTTCATGGGATATCCCTCGATGTTCCTCGACGTGCCGGACGAGGGCGGGTTCTGCTTCACCCAGGCGTTCCAGTCGATCGGGCTCGGCCTGGCGACCGCGATCGGCGCCGCGCTGGCCCGGCCCGACCGGCTGCCGGTGGCCGCCCTGGGCGACGGCGGCGCGTTCATGGGCCTCGCCGAGCTGGAGACCGTCGTCCGGCTGGGCCTGCCCATGGTGGTCGTGGTCTACGACGACGAGGCGTACGGCGCGGAGGTGCACCACTTCGGGCCGCACGGGTTCCCGCTCGACACCGTCCGGTTCCCGCCCGCCGACCTGGCCGCGATCGCCAGGGGCCACGGGTTCGCCGCCGTGACCGTCACGGACCGCGCCGACCTCGCCGGTGTGGCCGAATGGCTCAAGGGGCCCCGGGACCGCCCGCTGCTGGTGCACGCCAAGATCACCGGTGAACGCGGCTCCTGGTGGCTGGAGGAGGCGTTCAAGGGCCACTGAACGGCCGGGCACGAGGGACAGACCGGCGTGCGCGGACCGTGGCGCGGGGTGCAGGGTGCCAGGTGGTGCGGTCAGAGCTTGCGGTAGGTGCGGGCCTCCTCGGCGGCGGCCAGCACCTCCGCCAGCGACCCGCCCACGCACGCCGCCACGCACGCCGCCACCGCCCCCTCCACGAACGGCACGTCCGCGATCACCACCCGCCCCTCCTCCTCCAGCAGCCGGGCGGTCAGCACCGAGCTGCCCAGATCGGGGATGATCAGCACGCCGTCGCCCCGGTCCACGGACCGGATCGCCTGCTCCACGAGGTCGAAACTGGTGCCGAGGCCGCCGTCCGCGGTGCCGCCGGCCGCCGCCACCGGCACGGGCTCGCCGGCGATCCCGCGCGCCAGCGCCGCCGTCTCGGCCGCCAGCCCGGCACTGTGCGAGACCAGCACCACCCCGACCATCAGCCCTCCGCCCGCGCCGCCGTCGCCAGGGCTTCCATGATCAGGGCGGTCGAGGCCGCGCCCGGGTCCTCGTGTCCCATGCTGCGTTCGCCCAGGTAGCTGGCCCGGCCCTTGCGGGCCTGGAGCGGGATCGTGTCCCGTGCGCCCTCGGCCGCCGCCGCCGCGGCCCGTTCGAACGCCTCCAGGGCCCCGATGCCGTCCCGTACGGCCAGGGCCAGCGCCCGCGAGGCGGGGACCAGCGCGTCCACCATGGTCTTGTCGCCCACCGCCGCCTTGCCCAGCCGCTCCAGCGCGACCACCCCGGCCTCGAACGCCGCCTCGAAGTGGAACAACGTCACCGGGGACTCCAGCGTCCGGCCCATCTGGCGGAACATCGAGCCGTACAGCGGGCCGGAGGCGCCGCCGACGCGGCGGATGAGGGCCGTGCCCGCCTCCGTCAGCACCTGCGCGGGCGAGCTCGGCGGCCGGTCGGCCAGGGCCTTGGCGACCTCGGTGAAGCCGCGGTCGAGGTTCACGCCGTGGTCGGCGTCGCCGATGGCCGCGTCGAGCTCGGTCAGCCGCTCGCGGTCGCGGCGTACCAGCCTGGCCGCCTCGTCGAGCCAGGCCACGAAGAGGCCGGTGTCCATCACCGGCCCCAGCGCAGCGCCGGTGTCTCGACCGGCGCGTCCCACAACCGTGTGAGTGTGTCGTCGAGCCGGCACACGGTGACCGAGAAGCCCTGCATGTCCAGGCTCGTCACGTAGTTGCCCACGAGCGAGCGGGCCACCCGGGCGTCCTTGCCCTTCACGAACGCGGCCACCTCCGCGAACAACACGTACAGCTCCATGAGCGGGGTGCCGCCCATGCCGTTCACCATGACCAGCAGGTCGCCGCGGAGCGCCAGGTCGCTGTGCAGGGCCTCCATGGCGACGGCGGCCAGCTCGCGGGCCGAGGCCATCGGCACCCGCGTGCGGCCCGGCTCGCCGTGGATGCCGATGCCCAGCTCCACGTCCGTGTCGGGCAGGTCGAACGTCGGCTTGCCGGCCGAGGGCGTCGTGCACGAGGTCAGCGCGATGCCGAAGGACCGGCTGCGTTCGTTCACCTCGCCGGCCACCCTGGCCACCTCGGTCAGCGGCGCGCCCTCCTCGGCCAGCGCGCCCGCGATCTTCTCCACGAACACCGTCGCGCCCGTGCCGCGCCGTCCGGCCGTGTAGAGGGAGTTCTGGACGGCCACGTCGTCGTCGACCAGCACGCTGACCACGTCGTTGTCCTCGGCCAGCTCGGCGGCCATCTCGAAGTTCAGCACGTCGCCGGTGTAGTTCTTGACGATGTGCAGCACGCCGGCGCCGCCGTCGACGGCCCGGGTGGCCTCGATGATCTGGTCGGGCACCGGCGAGGTGAAGATCTCGCCGGGGCAGGCGGCGTCCAGCATGCCGTACCCGACGAACCCGGCGTGCAGGGGCTCGTGGCCCGAGCCGCCGCCCGACACCAGCCCCACCTTGCCGGAACGCGGCCCGCCGGCCCGGTAGACCACGCGGTCCTGGACCCGCAGCGAGGGGTGGGCCGCGGCCATCCCGCCCAGCGCGTCCTCGACGGCGGACTCCGCGGTATTGATGAGCTTCTTCATGGTCAGAACATCTGCCCGTTCTCGCGCGGGAGCAAGCACCGCGGGACGAACCGGCGATCCGGCGGCCGGACGAGGCCGCTGACGACCGTCCGACCGGTCCGAGTAGGCTACCTTCTGGTCATGGCTGAGATTGTGTACCCGCCGGTGATCGCCGCCGCGCGGACCCTCTTTCGCGTGCTCGACTACCGCTTCCACATGGAGGGCACCGAGCACGTGCCGCGGACCGGGGGCGCGGTGCTGGTGAGCAATCACATCAGCTATCTCGACTTCATCTTCGCCGGGTTCGCCGCGCTGCCGTCGAAGCGGCTGGTGCGCTTCATGGCCAAGCAGGACGTCTTCGACCACCGTATCTCCGGGCCGCTCATGCGGGGCATGCACCACATCCCGGTCGACCGGGGGGCCGGCGCCGGCTCGTACGCCACCGCGCTGCGCAAGCTGAAGGCCGGTGAGGTGGTGGGCGTCTTCGCCGAGGCCACGATCAGCCGCTCCTTCACCGTCAAGGAGATCAAGAACGGCGCCATCCGCATGGCCCAGGCCACCAACGTGCCGGTCATCCCGGTCGCCCTGTGGGGCAGCCAGCGGATGTGGACCAAGGGCCGGCCCAAGCAGCTCACCCAGCGGCACGTGCCGATCACCATCCTGGTGGGGGAGCCGTTCCACCCCAAGCGGGGCGAGGACGTCAACCAGCACACCACCGACCTGCACGTACGCCTGTCGGAGCTGGTCGACCGGGCCCAGCGCACCTACCCGGAGGTCCCGCCGGGCGTGTGGTGGCAGCCCGCGCACCTGGGCGGCACCGCGCCCACCCCCGAGGAGGCGGCCGCCATGGACGCCGGCGGGGCCGAGGCCCGCGCCGCGAAGGAGTGAGCCCGCGCCCCCGGTCTCAGATGGCGGCCTGGTAGGCGCTGGCGCGCATGCCGGCCAGCAGGCCCGCCGTCTGCTCGGGCGTGTAGCGACGTACGGGGTCGTGGTGGAGCAGCCCCTCGATCAGGGGACGCATCACCCCGGCCCGCCGCGGCGGCGGATACGGGCCGCTGCGGGCCATGCCGAGCACCGTGGCCGCGTCCTGGCCGGGGTAGGGCGGCTGGCCCTCGATGGCGCTGTAGAGGGTCGCGCCGAAGGACCACATGTCGGCCTCCTTGCTGGCCGGCCCGCCGTGCAGCCGCTCCGGGGCCATGAACGCGGGTGTGCCGCGCAGCCGCCGCGAGGTCGTCATGCGGATGTCGCCCTCGGCGGTGGCGATGCCGAAGTCGGTCAGCACCACGCGGTCGCCGGTCAGCATCACGTTCGCGGGCTTGACGTCACGATGGAGCACGCCGGCCTTGTGCGCGGTGCGCAGCGCGGCGAGCAGGTGCTGCCCGATCGCGGCCACCGACTGCGCGGGCAGTGTGCCCACCTGCGAGAGCAGCTGGTGGAGTGAGAGCCCGTGAAGGTACTCCATCACGATCCAGAGCTTGCCGCCCACTTCCATCAGGTCGTGGACCGTGACGATGTTGGGGTGCGTCAGCCCGGCGGCCATCCGGGCCTCACGCAGCACCCGGCGGCGCACCATCTCGGCCTCACCGGCCAGAGTCAGCTCCTTCAACGCCACCTCTCGGTGGAGGAGCCGATCGAACGCCCGCCAGACGACTCCCATACCCCCACGACCGGCCTCCTCGTTCAGGAGGTACCGTCCGCCGATCTCCCGCATACCATCCCCTCAAGCTCGGGGATAATCATGTCATCTCCGCACGCGACATTGGGTGCCTAAGGTGATCTGGATATGTCGGAAAGTGTAGGTGTGCTGGTCAGCGCCGCAGAAATTCGCCCCGGCATGGCGCGCCACACCAGTCCCACCGCCACCAGTCCCAGCCCCGCGGCCCCGGCCAGGACGGCCGCCAGCCCGAAGAACTCGCCCGCCACGCCGCCGAGCGCGGCCCCCAGCGGCATACCGCCCATGCCGACCAGCCGGTAGGCCGAGTTCACCCGTCCCAGCAGCTCGCCGGGGATCACGCGCTGCCGTACCGAGACGACGAGTACGTTGGCCGCCGCCCCCGTGACGCCCCACACCACGGCGACCGGGTACAGCGCCCACGGCGAGGGCACCAGCACGGGGACGAGCAGCAGCAGGCTGCTCGTCAGCCACGCCCCCACCAGCACGGCCTGCTCGCCGAGCAGCCGCGTGGCCGGTCCGGTCAGCGGCGAGCCGAGCACCGCGCCCGCCGCGAGCGCGGTCATCATCAGGCCGTAGCCGCCCGGTTCCAGGCCCATGCGCGACCCGTCGCCGACGGCCCACAGGACGAAGACGGCGAAGTAGGCCGCGCTGGAGACGTTCAGCAGGCCGGCCGAGAGCGCCAGGCTGCGCAGGAACCGGTGGGACCACAGGTAGCGCAGCGCCTCGCCGATGTCGGCGCGCAGCCGGCGGCGCGGCCCGGCCGGTGCGGCGCGGTACGAGCCGCGCATGCCGGTCAGGAGCAGGGCGGCGGCGCCGTACAGGAGGGCGGGGGCGCCGAAGAGGGCGGCGGGCAGGAGGGCGGCGAGCAGCCCGGCCACCGGGCCGCCGACGAAGTCGTTGCCGATGGTCTGGGCGCTGACGATCCGGCCGTTGGCCCGGGTCAGGTCCTCCCGCGAGACGGTCATGGGCAGGACGGACTGCGCCGAGAGGTCGGCGAAGACCTCGCTCACACCGGCCGCGAACACCACCGCGAGCAGCACCCACAGGTTCAGCAGGCCCATGGCGGCCAGCAGCGTCCCCGTCGCCAGCACCGCCGTACGGACCGCGTTGGCCAGCGCCATGACCCGGCGGCGGTCGGCCCGGTCGGCGACCGCCCCCGCGTGCAGCGCGAACAGCAGCCACGGCGCGGGCGCGGCGGGCCCGGCCAGCGACACCAGCGTGGGGGAGCGCGTCATGGACACGGCCAGCAGGGGCGCGCCGACCCTCAGGACGCCGTCGGCGAGGTTCGACAGCGCGGTGGAGGACCACAGGAACCCGAAGGCCCGGCCCAGACGTGTCACGGCTCACTCCGATAGTGTGTAAGGAAAAGTGTGCATAGATTCCTTTGCAAAGATAGGCTTGCACAGTGAGCGAAGGCAAGAGCTTTTCCGCGCGGGCCCTCGACGCGAACGCGCTGAAGTCGTTCGCGCACCCCCTGCGGCTGCGCATCTACGAGCTGCTCGACGAGCACGGCCCGTCCACGGCCACCGGGCTGGCCGGCCTGCTCGGGCAGAACACCGGCGCGACCAGCTACCACCTGCGGGAGCTGGCCCGGCACGGCATGATCGAGATCGCGCCCGAGCTGGGCCGGGGCAAGGAGAAGTACTGGCGCATCACGCCCGGCGGCTTCAGCTACGCGCCGTCGGAGGAGGACTCGGGGAGGGACCCGGAGGCGGCCGACGCCCTGGACTTCCTGATGGACGACCTGGTCCGGCAGCGCGGCGCGGAGCTGACCCGCTGGCGCGAGGCGTTGGGGCGGGCGCCCGAGGAATGGGTGCGGGCCGGCATGTTCGCCCGCCGGTCCCTGCGGCTCACCCCGGCCGAGGCGACCGCTCTGAGCGAACAGGTGCTGGAGGTGCTGGACCACTACCGGAAGTTGTCGGACGGCAGGGACGTGCCCGCCGGTGGCGGGCACGTCGTCGTGCACTTCGACGTCCTGCCGCTCGGGGCCACCGGCGACCGGCCGGAGGACCCGGCCTAGGGTTCTCCCCGGCCCCGGCCCCCGGCCCCCGGCGGCCGTTCAGGAGATCAGGGTCAGGAGATCAGGGTCAGGGCGCGCTCGGCGGTGCCCTCGGGCGCCTTGGCGGGCGAGCCGGCGTCGAACGGCGGGCGCGGGTCGTACTCGATCGCGAGCTGCACCGCCTGCGCCGTCTCGGCGTCGTTCGCCTGGGCCAGCAGGGTCAGGGCCATGTCGATCCCCGCCGAGACCCCGGCGGCCGTCACGACCTTGCCCTCGACGACCACGCGCTCGCTCACCGGCTCGGCCCCGAAGTTGCCCAGGCCGTCCAGCACCGCCCAGTGGCTGGTCGCGCGCAGGCCCTTGAGCACCCCGGCCGCACCCAGCAGGTACGAGCCGCTGCACACCGACGTCGTCCACCGCGTGTGCTCGTGGGCCTCGCGCAGCCAGCCCAGCAACGCCTGGTCGGACAGGGCTTCGAGGGTGCCGGGCCCGCCGGGCACGACGACCACGTCGGGACGGGGCAGGTCGGCGTAGGAGGCCGTGGCGGCGATCGACAGGCTGCCCCGGTCGTCGAGCACCGGCCCCGCCTGCCCGGCCACGAACGTCACCGTCACGCCGGGCGCGAACGCCAGCACGGTGTAGGGACCGACCGCGTCGAGCGCGGTGAAACGGGGATAGAGCGGAATGGCCACGTGCATGGTGTCATTTCTCCTTCGACTGGAATCTGCGGCGGTGCTCGCCCGGCGAGACCCGCCAGTGACGGCGGAAGACGCGGTAGAGGCTCTCCGGCGTGCCGAGCCCCGACTCCCTGGCCACGGTCTCCAGCGGGTGCCCGGTGACCTCCAGGAGGCGTCTGGCGGCGTCGGCGCGGCTGCGTTCGACGTACCGGCCGGGGGACAGGCCGGTCTGCTCGGTGAAGACGCGGGAGAAGTGGCGTTCGCTCATCCCGACGCGCCGGGCGAGCGCGGGCACGCTCAGGTCGGCGGCCGGGTTGGCGTCGATGTAGCCCTGGAGTTCCCGCAGCGGCAGGCTGCGCGGCGTCATGGCCCGCATCGGCGCGCTGAACTGGCTCTGCCCGCCCGGCCTGTGCAGGTAGACGACGAGCCCACGGGCCACGTCGCGGGCCAGCTCGTGGCCGTGGTCCCTGGCCACCAGCGCGAGCGCGAGGTCCACACCGGACAGCACGCCCGCCGAGGTCCACACGTTGCCGTCCTCGATGTAGAGGGGGTCGGGGTCCACCTCGACATCGGCGTAGCGCCTGCGCAGGTCGTCGGCGGCCAGCCAGTGGGTCGTGGCCCTGCGCCGGTCCAGCAGCCCGGCCTCGGCCAGCAGGAACGCCCCGTTGCAGACCGAGGCCACCCGGTCGGCCCGCGCCGCCAGGCCGGAGATGGCCTCGACCAGCGCGCGATCCTCGAGCTGCCGGGGCACCGACAGCCCGCCGGCGACCAGGAGCGTGTCGATCGCCCCGGTCACCTGGCCCAGCGCCCCCGCCACGACGGCGAGCCCGTTGTGCGCGCTCACCGCCCCCGCCTGCACGGCGGCCACCTCGACCCGGTAGCCGCGCCCCCGCGCGATCAGGTCGGCGGTCGAGAACACGTCGGCCGGCCCGGCCATGTCCAGCAACTGGAAGCCCGGGAAGACGACGATCACGATCCGCCGACGCATGTCTTCATGCTGGTCGCGGCCCCGCGACGGCGTCAATGACACAAACCTTGCACATTACGCCATGGCCGGTCCGGGAATTGGAAACGGCCGACACCCCCTACCAGGGTGCCGGCCGTTGCTCTGGAGGGCGTCAGCCCATGTGCGGGTAGCGGTGGTCGGTCGGCGGGACGAACGTCTCCTTGATCGTGCGGGCGTTCACCCAGCGGATCAGGTTGAAGATCGAACCGGCCTTGTCGTTGGTGCCCGAGGCCCGCGCGCCGCCGAACGGCTGCTGGCCCACGACCGCGCCCGTCGGCTTGTCGTTGACGTAGAAGTTGCCCGCCGCGAAGCGCAGCCGCTCCGCGGCCGAGGCGATGGCGTACCGGTCCTGGGCGATGATCGACCCGGTCAGCGCGTACGGCGCGATGCCCTCCATCTGGGCGAGCACCGTGTCGAAGTCGCGGTCCTCGTAGACGTGCACGCCGAGGATCGGCCCGAAGTACTCCTTGACGAAGATCTCGTCGGTCGGGTCGGCGCACTCCAGGACGGTCGGCTTGACGAAGTAGCCGACGCTGGAGTCGTACGAGCCGGTGAGCACGTCGATGTTCGAGGCCGCCCGCGCCCGGTCGATGGCCTCCTTGTGCTTGCCGAAGGCCCGCTCGTCGATGACCGCGCCCATGAACGTCGACAGGTCGGCCGCCACGTCGCCCACGGTCAGCGACTCGGCCACGCCCACGAAGTCGTCACGCATCCGGTTCCAGACCGAACGCGGCACGTACGCCCGCGAGGCCGCCGAGCACTTCTGGCCCTGGTACTCGAAGGCGCCCCTGACCAGCGCGGTCGTCAGCACCGCCGGGTCGGCCGAGGGGTGGGCCAGTACGAAGTCCTTGCCGCCGGTCTCGCCCACCAGGCGCGGGTAGCCGTGGTAGGAGGCGATGTTGGCGCCGACCGTGCCCCACAGGTGCTGGAAGGTCGGGGTGGAGCCGGTGAAGTGGATGCCGGCGAGGGCCGGGTGCGTCAGCGCCACCTCGGAGATGGCCTGCCCGTTGCCGGTGACCAGGTTGATCACGCCGGGAGGCAGCCCGGCCGCCTCCAGCAGCCGCATCGTGAAGTGCGCGGCGAACTGCTGGGTCGGGGACGGCTTCCAGACGACGACATTCCCCATCAAAGCAGCAGAAGTCGGCAAATTTCCGGCGATGGCGGTGAAGTTGAACGGCGTGATCGCCAGCACGAACCCCTCAAGGGGCCGGTACTCCATCCTGTTCCACACGCCCGGCGACGAGATCGGCTGGTCGGCGTAGAGCTGACGGGCGTACGTCACGTTGAAGCGCAGGAAGTCGATCAGCTCGCAGGCCGCGTCGATCTCCGCCTGCTGCGCCGACTTCGACTGCCCCAGCACGGTGGCGGCGTTCAGCGTCTGCCGCCACGGCCCGGCCAGCAGGTCGGCGGCCTTGAGGAAGACCGCGGCCCGCTCGTCGAAGGACAGTGCCCGCCAGGCGGGCGCCGCCCGCAGGGCGCTGTCGATCGCGTCCTGCACGTCCTGAGCCGTAGCGTCGTTGGTACGGCCCAGGACGGAGGCATGGTTGTGCGGCTGCACCACGTCGATGGGCGCGCCGCCGCCGAGCCGCTGCTCGCCGTCGATGGTCATGGTCAGGTCGATGGCGGAGCCGGACAGCTCCTTGAGGCGGTCCTCCAGTGCCGAACGCTCGGCGCTGCCCGGCGCGTAGCCGAGTACGGGCTCGTTCGCGGGGACGGGGACGTTGCTGATGGCATCCATTTACTTACCCCCAAGGGCACGAAGGAAGAAGGCGACGTTGGCGGGGCGCTCGGCCAGCCGGCGCATGAAGTAGCCGTACCAGTCGTCGCCGTAGGGGACGTACACGCGGACCGTGTGGCCGGCCCCGGCGAGGGCCTCCTGCCGGTCGGTCCGGATCCCGTAGAGCATCTGGAACTCGTGGTCGCCGAGCGTCCGCCCGAAGCGGTCGGCGAGCAGTTCGGTGATCGAGATCAGCCGGTCGTCGTGCGTCGCCACCATGGGGTAACCCTTCCCCGCCATGAGGATGCGCAGGCATCGCACGTACGCCTTGTCCACGGCCTGCTTGCCCTGGTGCGCGACCGAGGCGGGCTCGCGGTAGGCGCCCTTGACCAGCCGTACCCGTGACCCCTCGTGGGCCAGGTCGCGGCAGTCGTCCTCGCTGCGGAACAGGTACGCCTGGATGGCCACGCCGGTCGTCGGGTAGTCCTCACGCAGCTTGCGCAGGATGCCCAGCGTCGAGTCGACGGTGGTGTGGTCCTCCATGTCGAGCGTCACGGTCGAGCCGTTGGCCGCGGCGGCGGCGCAGATCTCGCGGGCGTGCTCCAGGGCCATCCCGTCGTCGAGCCGCTGGCCGACGGCCGACAGCTTCACCGACACCTCGCCCCGGCGGCCGAGCTGCAGCGGCTTGAGCGCCTCCAGCAGCGTCACGTACGCCTGCGCCACGGTCTCGGCGGCCTGCGCGTCGCGCGTCTCCTCGCCGAGGTGGTCGACGGTCACGGCCAGGTTCGCGTCCCGCAGCCGTTCGATGGCGTTGCGGGCCTCCTGGACGCTCTCGCCGGCGACGAACCGGTCCACCACCTTACGGGTGAGCGGGAAGCCTGACACGGAGCGGCGTACGACGCCGCTGCCGGAGGCGGCAAGGAGCAGTTGACCCAACATGCCTCAATTCTAGAAACCCCAGGTCAGAAGGGGCCATGAACGCGCGTAACGAGCGATGTGGCAGGCTGTCATACAAATGCACAACACCTCAGACCTTCAGGAGATCGTCGACGAGATCGCCGCCACGCTGGGGGCGTCCGCGACGCTGGAGGACCGCTCGTTCCGCCTGCTCGCCTACGGCGCCCAGCACGGCGACATCGACACGGTCCGCCAGGAGTCCATCCTGCGCCGGCGCGCCACCGGCGAGGTGCGCGACTACTTCGAACGCTACGGCATCGCCAGGGCCGGCGGCCCGGTCCGGATCCCGGCCGACGCCGAGCTCAAGGTGCTGGCCCGGGTCTGCTGGCCGCTGCGGCACGGCGAGGTCACCTACGGCTACCTGTGGCTGCTCGACTCCGGCAGCCTCACCGACGACGCCCTGCGCGGCGTCGCGCCGCTGGTCGCCAGGGCCGCCGCCGCGCTCGCCCAGGAGGCCAGGAGCCGCCAGGACCTCGGACGCGGCCTGCTCGCCCTGTTCTCCGCCGACCCCGAGGAACGCGCCGCGGCCTCCATCGAGGTGCCCGGCCCGGTCACCGCCGTCGCCGTACGCGAGTCGAGCGAGCGGGTGGCCGCCCTCTGGACGCTCCCGCGCGGCGTGCTGGCCCGTACCGGCTCGCCCGTCGCCCTGCTCGCCCCCGCCCACCTGGCCGGGGAGGTCGCCCAGACCCTCCAGAGCGCGTACGGCACCGCCGCCGGCATCGGCGCACCCAGGAACGACCCGGCCGACGCCTGGCAGAGCTGGCGCGAGGCCCGCCAGGCGCTGCGCATCGCCGAGCACTTCCCCCGGCACGCCCCCATCGCCCGCTGGCCGGACCTCGGCGTCCACCGCCTGCTGGCCCGGCTCGGCCGCTCCGACCTGCACGAGCTGGCCGCCGAGACCGGCGCGCTGGACCCCGAGCTGGCCCAGACCCTCGAGGCCTACCTCGACCTCGGCGGCCACGCCCAGAAGACGGCCGCCGAGCTGGGCATCCACCGCCAGACCCTCTACTACCGCCTGGGCAAGGCCGAACGCCTCCTGCACCGCGACCTGTCCGACGGCGACGACCGGCTGACCGTGCACCTCGGGCTGAAGGCGGCCAGGCTGCTGCCTCAGGACAGCCGGTAGACCTTCACCCAGTCCACGTACATCGACACCGTCGCCGGGGTGGAGGAGTCGCGGCAGCGCGGCTCGCAGACCACGTCGTTCTGCAGCGCGAGGCCCATTTTGCCGCCGTCCGGCACGTACGCGCCCCGGTAGTCCCACACCTTCCGGCCGTCCAGCCAGAACGTCAGCCTGCCGGGCAGCCGGTCCACCGCGACCGTGTGCCAGCGGGTGAAGTCGGCCCGGAGCTGCCGCTGCGCGCGCCCGCGCCCGCCGTGCACGAAGATCCGGCCGCCCTGCCGCCGGGGGTCGACGATCTCGGCGAAGTCGACCTCGGCGTAGCCGTCGCCCTCGCCCTGCGCGGTCGGCCACAACAACGCCACCGGCGTGTACCCGTTGCCCGCCTCGGCCCTGAACCTGACCTCCCACCGGCCGTACCGCTGGGCGAGCCTGGTGGCCACGCCGCCGGACAGGTCCTTGCCGCCGTACCGGCCGCCCTTGAGGCGCAGCATCCCGCCGGCGACCGTCGCGGCCTTCCCCGTACGGGGGTTCCGCTCCGCGTCCGGCGAGTGGTAGACCATCCATCTGCTCGTGTCGACGGAGGAACCGTCGAAGTTCTCGACGAGGACGGGCGTGCCCCACGTCTCCGCCTGTGCGCTCTGGGGGAGGGCGAGGGCCGTGAGGAGCGCCGCCGCCGCCAGGATCGAACCGCGTGTAGACATGCCGACCATCGAAGCAAAGACGTCACTCCGGTAACAAGGGCCCCCGAAACGGTGACAAGGGCCCTTGGATCGGTGGCAAGGGCCCCTGGATCGATGGCAAGGGCCCCTGGAACGCCGAAAGGCGGACGGCCCCCGCCGCCCGCCCCTCGCCGCCTGTGTCAGGCGCAGGCCGACTCGTACACGCGGACCAGCTCCTGGCTGACGCGCTCCCAGGAGTAGCGCGAACGGGCCCGGTCGGCGCCGGCGTACCCGAGCGCGGTGCGCAGCGTCGGGTCGCACAGAAGCTCACGGGCCAGCCGCGCGGTGCGGGCCGGCCGGTCCGGCGGGACCAGCAGGCCGGTCACGCCGTCGATCACGGAGTCGAGGTGGGCGCCCACGGACGAGGCGATCACCGGTACGCCGCAGGCCATGGCCTCCAGCGCGACGATCCCCGTCACGGCCTCGCGCGGCACCGAGACCACGGCGTCGGCGCTGCGCATCAGCTTCGGCACCGAGGCCCGCTTGACCTGCCCGAGCAGCGTCACCCGGTCGGCGACGCCGAGCTGCTCGGCCAGCGCGCGCAGCCGGCGCGCGTCCCGGTCCTGGTCCAGGTCCTCGGGCTCGGGGCCGCCCGCGATGAGCAGTTCGACGTCGGTCAGCCCCTGCAACGACCGCACCGCCGTGTACGCCCCGCGCTCGGGCGACAGCGGGCCCACGTGCAGCAGCCGCTTGCGGGTGCCCTTGGTGGCGATCGCGCCGCGCCGCTGGAACCGCTCGGTGTCCACCCCGTACGGCACGATGGCGATGTTGCCGCGCGGCACGCCCAGCCTGATCAGCGCCGACTCCTCGTCGCCCGAGCCGGCGATGACCGCCTTGGCCCTGCGCCCGAGCGCCCGCTCCAGCTTCTGGTGCGTGGCGTCCACGGTGTGGAAGGTCTGCATGACCGGCACGTCCAACCCCTTGGCGCCCGCCACCGCGACGAGCCCCCCGGTCCACGAGTGAGCGTGGATCACGTCCGGCCGCTCCTGGTTCCACCGCTTCATGAGGTGCTCGCCGACGTCGTTGAGGTACGGCACGACGTCGTCGGGCGTCAGGCTCTTGGCCGGGCCCACGTCGATCTGCTCCAAAGTGACACCCGGGGCCACCCGCGTCTTGGGCTTGCCCTCGGCGTCGTCACGGCGGGAGTAGATGGTGACGTGGTGTTCGCGGCCCAGCTCGCGCGCTACGGCGAGGATACGGTGATGCTGGTTTCCCTTGGCGGACGCGACGATCGCAATATTCATGGCACACCTCAGCGTGGAAAAGCCTTCAAGGTGTGCCTGCGTCTTAGGCACGTTGTTCTACGGAACGACAATACCCATGTTTGACTGGTTCGCAAACCCTCGCAGATCAGACACCTCGGAGGGCGAGAACCACGATCTCGTCCCACACCTGGCCGCCGGAGAAGGCGTGCCGGTCGGCCTCCACCGCCTTGACCACGGTGGCCGGGGCCTGCCCCGCGCAGCGTCCCAGCACGTCGGCCAGCCGCTCCTCGCCGTACGGCTCGCCGGAGTCGTTCCTGGAGGAGATCAGGCCCTCGGAGTAGAGCACCAGCGTCTCCCCGACGGAGACCGTCAGCTCCTGCACATCCGTCTCGGCCTCGGGGGAGATGCCGAGCGGCACGCCGCCGCCCGCCGCGAAACGCACGTTGCCGTCGGGCTGCAACAACGCCGCCGGATGGTGACCGGCCGAGGACAACAGGATCGTACGACCCTTGACGAACCCCGCCACGGCCATCACGAACATGCCCGTGCCCTGCGCGACCAGGGCCTGGTTGACCTTGCGCATGACCAGGTCGGGATGGGACTCCCAGGTGCTGAGCACCCGTAGCCCGCCGCGTACCATGGCGCTGACCGAGGCCGCCTCCTCGCCCTTGCCCGCCGCGCCGCCCAGCGCGAACCCCCAGCCGCCCGCGACCGGGAACACGTCGTAGAACTCGGCGCCCACCGACGAGCCCGGATGGTAGACGGCCGACGCCTCGTAGCCGGGCACGTCGGGCAGGTTGCGCGGGGCCACGCTGGCCGACAGCGCGTCGGCGGCCCGTGAGCGGCTCTGGAAGCTCGACTGGGCGCGTACGGCCAGGCCGAGCTGCATCCCCACGTCCTGGAGCACACCGAGGTCGGCCAGCGAGAACGGCTGCCGGTCGTGCGTACGGACCAGCGTGAGCACCCCGTCGGAGTTGCCGATCGGCACCGACAGCAGCGAGCCCGCGCCCATCACGGTCAGCAGCGGCCCGTCGGCGCAGTAGCCGAGCAGCGACTCGTCGTCGACCATCTCGTGCACCACGCCCGAGCCGCGCTCCAGCACCTGCACCACCACCTGGCTGCCGGCCGGGTCGGCCGACTCCACCTGGCGCACCAGCTCGCCCAGCGGATGGTTCTTGGGCGCCACCACCACCGAACGCCGCGGCAGCCCGTCACGCACCATGTCGGCGATCACCCAGTCGGCCCACTCGGCCGCCAGCAGCCGCGTGGTCCGCGGCAACGCCACCGGCCGCAGCAGCGCGTCCTCGTCCAGCAGCAGCGCCCCGATCTTGGCCAGCAGGTCCTGCCGCCTGGACGCCGCCAGCAGCAGCGCCCCGTCGGACTGCTCGGGCCGCCGCGCCCCCGGCTCGGGCAGCTGCACCTCGGTGGGCAGCGCCACGGCCGCCACCATCTGCTGCGGCTCGCCCGGCATCGTCACCCGCGTCAGCGCGAGCTGCACGGTGTGCGTCCGGCCCTGGTGCGCCAGCCGCGTCTCGAACGCCGACGGCTGCCCGGTCTGCAACACCGAGTTCAGGTGCGAACGGAACGCCGCCCGCCTGGAGACGTCCACCAGCAGCGGGAACGACCGCCCGACCAGGTAGCCGTCGGGGCTGCCGAGCACCCGCGAGGTCTCCGGGTTGATCCGCCGGACCACCCCGCCGCCGTCGAGCACGATGACCGGCACCGGGAAGGCCCGGAACACCTGGCGCAGCAGCTTCAGCTCCCGCTGCGTGCCGTCCTTCTTGCCGGAGGCGCGCTTGGGCGCCTTGCGCAACGCCTCGCGCGCCTCGGCGAGCAACTCGGCGGCGGTGTCCAGTTCGGCCAGGGCGGCGTCGAGCGTGGGCGCGAGGTCGGTAGGGTAGGCCGTCCTCGCCTCACGCAAGGACGACACGCGTCCCGCCAGCGCGTCCAGAGCGTGTTCGAGGTCCGGCATGGTCATCCTTTGACGCTACGCCACCGGGGATAACGGTAGCCATAAGGGGTAGGGGCTTCTTGCTATGGAATCGACGGCGATGATCACTCCCGGGCTCGCCCGAGACCTGGCGGCGCTGGGGCGGCTGGGCGAGGACACCTCCACGGAGAGCGTGTTGCGCGGTCTGACCACCGCGCTGGCGGCCGGGGTGCCCGGCTGCTCGGGCGGCTCGGCCGAACACTGGCGCGACCAGCGGGTGCTGGTCTCCGGCTCGCACAGCGAGCTGATCATGCTCGTCGAGGGCGAGCGCGAGCTCGGCGAGGGCCCCTCCGTCGAAGCTCGGAAGACCGGCGCCCGCGCCAGCGTGAGCGACGTGCTGAGCGACAACCGCTGGCCCCGCTACGACGCACTGGCGACCCGCTGGGGGGTGCGCTCGGTGCTGGTCGTGCCCATCGAGGTGGCGCCCGCGCAACTCCTCGTCGGACTTTACTCGGTACGGCCGGGTGCCTTCTCCCCGCAGGCCGCTCATTCGCTGGCCGAGATGCTGACCGAGCAGGTCGGGGTGGCCGTGGCGAACATGTGGGAGTTCGAGGAGGTACGCACCGACGCCGCCCAGCTCCAGGAGGCCCTGGCCGGGCGCTCGGTCATCGACCAGGCCAAGGGCATCATCATGCAGACCAGCGGGTGCACCGCCGAGGCCGCCTTCGAGGAGCTGCGCAGGATCTCGCAGCACCATCAGGTCAAGGTGGCCGATCTGGCCAGACTCCTCGTCGAGGAACACCAGCGCAAGTCGACGCGTCGCCCCTGACACCGGGCGTGGGCCCTTGTGCGAGCCCCGACCCCGACCCCGACCCCGGCCTCATTCCTCAGCCGATGGCGGCCAGTGCGTCGTCGAGCGTGTCGTACAGCGGCAGGCGCTGGGCCAGCCCGGTGATCCACATCACCTTCGACTTCGAGTACTCCACGCCGACCAGCGCGAACTTCGCACTCGAGGCCAGGCTCGTCTGCCAGTGATGGACGATCAGCCCGAGCGCGCGCGAATCCATGAACGTGACCCCGGCCAGATCGAGTATCAGATCGGCTCCGGCCAGCGACAGGTAGTCGGCGAACTGCTCACGCGTCGTGGCGTCGAGCACGCCGTCGACCTTGACGACCGTGATCTCGCCGACGGTCGACGACGTCAGGCTCAGGGCGGCCACGGGCCCTTCGCCGTTTTCGGGCATTGTCACGAAGCAACCCTACTGTCACCACGCGACCGAGGAATACTTCCCGCGGCAGGGGGGACACTGGATCCGAAGTCCAGCAGAGGGCTTTCGTCTCGAGAGTAGAGCGAGGCGTGCCTCTGCCTGGGCTTTTCCTGCTGGCGGAGGCCGCCCTGCGACCCATATGAGGAGCAGCGATGGCTGTGCAGGAATACGTCCTCGAGGAGATGTCAGCGGAAGAGCTCCTGGCCGAGATGGCCAGGGAAGGCACACCCGACAACCACAGGGAACGGCTGCGCGAGCGCATCGTGGAGATGCACCGGCCGCTGGCCATGGAGATCGCGAGGCGCTACCGCTACCGGGGCGAACCCCTGGAGGACCTCCTCCAGGCCGCGTACGTCGGCCTGATGAAGGCCGTCAACGGCTTCGACCCGACTCTCGGCCACGCCTTCAGGGGCTACGCGGTCGTCACGATGACCGGTGAGGTCAAGCGGCACTTCCGCGACCGCACCTGGGCCATCCGGGTGCCGCGCCTCTACCAGGAGCGCCGGTCCGAGCTCAACAGGCTCGTCGCGGACCTCAGCCAGGACCTCGGCCGGTCGCCGACCGTGGCCGAGCTCGCGGCGAAGATGAACATCTCGGAGGAAGACGTCCTGCTCACCCTCGACGCCTCGGCCGCGTACAGCACGCTGTCGCTCGACGCGCCGCTCGGCACCGACGACGACGCGGCCTCGCTCGGCGACGTCATCCCCGAGGACGACGACACACTGAGCACCATGGTCGACCGCGAGGCCGTCAAACCGCTCATCGACGCGCTTCCCAGCCGCGAGAAGCACATCCTGCTGCTGCGCTTCTTCGGCAACATGACGCAGGCCGAGATCGCCGCCGAGTTCGGCATCTCGCAGATGCACGTGTCACGGATTCTTCGTAAGGTACTCGACCAGCTCCGCAGTGAGCTGCTGGTCGGTCAGTGAGAAAAATCGGTCAGTGATCGGTCAGTGAGAGAAGGCGAGTCGCCGGGTGAACGAGGACGTAGAGCCTCAGTCGGGCTACACGAGCCCGCCACCCGGCGTGCCCGTGAAGGAGCTGCGCTTCCGCCTGCCGGATCTGCCGGAGGTGCGGCAGTTCGCCGAGGACGAGGCCCGCGCCACCGGCATGCCGGAGGAGGCCGTCGGCGACTTCGTCATCGCGGTCAACGAGGTGGCGACCAACGCGGTCACGCACGGGGCCGGCCGGGGGGCCCTGCGGACCTGGACGGTGGACGGGGACCTGGTGGTCGAGGTGCACGACGAGGGCGCCTGGAAGCCGGGTCCCCTGCCGGGGGCGGTGGGGGGCATGGGGTTGTGGGTGGCGCGGCTGCTCTCCTCCGATTTCACGTTGCGGGTGGGGAGCGGGGGGAGCACAGTGATCATGCGGTTCCCCGGCAAGAGCTGAGCTGTTCGCTCTGGGCTTTTGGTGGTTGTTTGGCCCGTTCTGGTGCTTGGGGTGGCTGGCTCCAGGTGTTGCGTGCTTACCGGGGGACGGTGGTGCGCGTATCGGGGCGTTTCCGAGGCGTATCTGGGGCTTGTCGCGGCCTGCTGCGGCGGATCAGCGGATCGGTGGACCGGCGGATCGGTGGATTGGCGGATCGGGCGGGAGGCCTGACAGCCTCCCGCCCGATCGTCGTTCTCGTTCTACCCGTCGTTCCCGCTCCACCTGGGGGCTGCCGCCTCTGGGGTTGCCTCTTCTAGCGGCGGGACCGTCCGCGCCAGTTGCTGTAGCCGGAGCGGATGCCCGCCGTACCGACCCCCGCCTGATGCAGGGCCAGCAGGGTCAGCCCGAGCAGCACGAACGTCATGCCGGAGAACCCGCCGGGGATCTTCACGTTCACCAGGTCGAGCAGGAAACCCAGCCCGAAGATGATCGCAGCGACGATTGCGAGCATCTAGATCACCTCCTCGTTTCCTGGGACGAACCGTGCGTGGACAGCGCGAGCAGCCGCTCCAGGACGTTCCGGTAGTCGCGGAACGCCTGCCGCAGGTCCTCGGTGTCGGGGGAGTCCACGTCCTTCCAGCGTTCGCGCAGGGCGTCGGTACGGGAGGTCAGGGAGCTGGTGAGCGACTCCACCACCTCGCCCACCAGGCCGTCGGCGTGCTGGATCGCCTCGGCGGGGTCGTCGACGAAGGACGCCTGCAGGTCGCGCCAGCGGGCCTGCACCTGGGCCGGATCCTGGTCGAACAGGCCGACCTCCAGAGGGGCCGCATGAGAGGGGACGTCGTCGGCGGGACCCTTTTCAGCAGCCCGCCCGCTATCCGTCAGCCCGCTATCCGTCAGCCCGGGATCCGTTAGCTCGTGATCCGCCGGCCCGGGATCCGTCAGCCCGCCTTCCGTCGGCTCGTTGTGAGCCAGCCCGTCATCGGCCCGTCCGTCGTTGGCCGGTCCGTCGTGGGGGTCTTCGTCGGCGGTCCGTCCGCCGTAGGGCTGTTCGCCGGTTGCCCATCCGCCGTGAGACTGGTCGTCGATGGACCGTCCGCTGTGCACCAGTTTGTCTTCGGGGTGTTCGCCGGGGTGGGGTGTGGTTCCGGGCAGGGTGTCCCGGGAGGTCTCGTATCCGGGCGCCTCGTCGGCGGGGATGCCGGTGTGGGCCGGGTCGGGGTCGCGGTCCCGTTCGGCCCCGCGTCCCAAGGGGGTGTCGCGTTCCGGGTCGGCCGGCAGGTCGCCGGCGGGGCCGGTGCTCGCGTACGGGTCCTTGTAGGGCGGCTCGTCGTCGTCCTCGCCGGGCGCCGTGGCAGCGTACCCATGGGCTGCCGGGGCGTGGGCGATCTCGTCACGCCGCCCGAACGCACCACGGCCCGCACCTTCGCCCAGACCCTCACTACGGCTCACGCCTTCGCCCAGGCCCTCGCTACGGCCCACGCCTTCGCCATGGGCCAGGCCCTCGCCATGGACCGAGCCCTCGCTTTGGGCCACGCCTTCGCCATGGCGCGTGCCGCCGTAATCGCCCGTGCCAGCCGTGTCACCCGCGCCAGCCGTGCTGTCCGTGCGGTCGTCCGGGCCGAACCGGCCGTCATCGTGCCGGCCGTCATCGTGCCGGACCTGTCCGGAACCCGCCTCCTCGCGCGCCCTCGGGTCGCGCGCTCTCGGGGCACGCGCCCTCGGATCCCGGTCCTCGTACTCATCACCGGTCTCGCCGATGAGATCCTTGTCCTCGTCCCCGCGCGTCTCGTCCGACCGCTGCGACGGGACCTTGAGCTCGTCCTCGCTTCTGCTGTTGCGCATCTACGTTCACCGCCCTCGCGTGGTCTCGTGCAGCAGTTCCTCGAACAACGCGCGGTAGTGCACCATGGCCTGCCGGAGCTCCTCGGTCGAGGCTTCCTTCCTGGCCGCCCGCCCGCTGATCTCGTGGGCCTTCCTGTAGTGGTCGAGAGTGGCCGCGTGTCCGACCGACAGATCGGACAGCCGCTGCTCGAAGTCGTCCGTGGGGTAACCCCGTTCCGCCATGACGGAGGTGACGAGCTGGTCCGCCTCGGTCACCGCGAACCCGGGCGCGTCGACGAAACGCTCCTGGACCTCGGTCCACCGGTTGGCGTAGGTGTCGCGCGTCTCCTCCGGCAACGGCCGGATGTCGAGCTCGGAATGGCGCTGCTCGCGGGCGATGAGCTCCCGCTCGGCCTCGCGCCGGTTGTCACTCTCGGCCACCGTACGTTCGTACTCAGGGCCGAAACGTTCGCGGAGACGGCTGCGGCGTTGCTGCTGTAGCACGACAAAGCCCACTGCGGCGAGCGCCACCACCGCGACCACGACGACGGCCACCCAGATGAAGGTGGTCATTGATGTTCGCCTCCGGTCTCAGTAACGAGACCTGCGACTGCCCACGATCAGGGTTGTCGAAACTCGCGTACTCAGTGAGCTGCAAGCCCTTTCCTGGCGGCCTCCAGCACCGTCGCGACGTGTGAGCCCGCAGGTGGCGCCGGGACCTCACTGAACCCCTCGGCCGCGTCGTACCGCACGTCGAGCCCCGCGTCCACGAGCCGCTGAGCCCAGCGCAAAGCCGTATTCAACCGCTCGGCCGCCGGCGGCTTCCCCTGCGCCGCCGCCGACAGGTTCCGCAGGTTCGTCGCCGGCCCGGACTGCGCGTGCTCACGCGCCAGCTTCCACGGTACGGCCACGCTGTGGTCCAGCATCGGCTTGGCCAGCCCCGCGGCCCGCTTGGCCTGAAGCACCCCCGACTCCGAAACCCCGAAATGACCGGCCAGCTCCTGCACACTCATCCCGTCGGCCACCAGCCGCGCCAGCTCCGCCCGATCAACGCTCGGCCTCCGCCCCACCACGCCCTCCGCTCCCGCTTTCCGTGTACGCGCCTACCTCCGATGTGCGCTAAGGTTATGACGTCCCGCCCCGCAGGGGGCGGCCGACACAACCGGGACGTAGCGCAGCTTGGTAGCGCACTTGACTGGGGGTCAAGGGGTCGCAGGTTCAAATCCTGTCGTCCCGACCAGGTTTTAGCTGGTCGGTTAGGGGTGCCAGAGGTTCTCTGGTGCCCCTTTTCGGATCTTAAGGAGCCAAACGGGGAGCCACTGCTCTACCCGGCTCGCGACTTGAAGATCTCGTCCATCACCACGGCGCCGTCTGTCAGCGCCGGTCGGATCTCCTGCCGGTACACGGTCTCCGTCACATGCGTTGACGAGTGACCAACGAGGCGAGCGATCTCTTCACTCGCCACCCTGTGAGCGGACAGCAGCGACATGAAACTGTGCCGCAGTTCGCGCGGGCACCAATCCTCTCCGATGCCTGCGGCCGTTGTTATCTTCTTGAATTCGCGCCGGACGTACCAGTGAGCTGTTTTCATCCTTGGCGGAGACTGCTGATCACAGCATGATCGCGAGTCGGAGTTCACCCTGAAGACGCAGAGAACCCCTGGTAGACGGGTGGATCACCACAATCAACACCGTCACCACCAGGGGCTCGGATGCTTTTCTATCGCGCTGCCGTCGATTTGTCGCGCTCAATGCTGAACTACGTGGCCGGGATCATCCGCAGCCACCGCAAGGCCATCCGTTCCACCTGGCGGCGGCTCAACCCCGCCCAGCAAGCCCTGCTGGTGCTGGTCTACCTGCGCAAAGGCGAGACATTCACCGAACTCGGCGCCGGGTTCGGCGTCTCGGCGGCCACCGCCTGGCGCTACGTCGAGGAGACCATCGGTCTGCTGCGGGCCCGTGCCCCCAAGCTCCGCCACGCCTTACGCAGCGCCGATCGAGATGGCCTGCACTACCTGGTGCTGGACGGCATGCTGGTCCACACCGACCGCGTGCGCGCCGATCGGCCGTACTACTCGGCCAAGCATCGCACGCACGGGATGAACATCCAGGTCATCGCCTCTCCAGACGGCACGATCATCTGGACCTCCGGGTCACTGCCGGGCAGCACGCACGACCTGACCGCCGCCCGCATCTGGGGCATCCTGCGCGCGCTGGAACAGGCCGGCATCCTCACCCTGGCCGACAAGGGATACCAAGGCGCCGAAGGCCCGGTCGCCACGCCATACAAGGGACGTGACAAGCCCGCCTCCCAGAAGACGGCCAACCGCTCCCACGCTCGGCTACGCGGACCTGGCGAACGCGCCAACGCCCAGCTCAAGAGCTGGCGCATCCTCCGCAAGCTCCGCTGCTGCCCCCACAAAGCGGGCAAGCTCTGCAAGGCGATCGCCGTCCTGCAGAACTACGAGTTCGCCCGAGGATGAAAAGGCCTCAGTGAGTGTTTGAGATTGGTGATCTCCGTCAGTCGCAGACGATTCTGGCCTGTCGCCGAGCGGGGCCCGTGCAGGTGAGACGGCGGGCCATACCGGCGATGGCAGCCCAGCGGATGACGGCCTCGGAGACCTTCGGGTCTCGTTCGTAGTCGCGGGCCAGACGGCGACAGGCGGTCAGCCAAGCCGGCGTCCTCTCTACCACCCAACGCCGTGCGATGACGCTGAAGCCTCGCTGATCAGCGGGCTTGCGGACGATCTCCAACGTTGTACGCAGGGTGTCGCGGACCCGGTCCACCAGCCGGCCGGCAAACCCCTGGTCGGCGACGATGTGCCGGATCGGGGTGGTCAGATACGCCGACAGCAGGGCGGTCATGGCGCCGTCCCGGTCCTGCCGGCTCGCGGCCATCACCGCGACGGTGACCAGCAGGCCGGTGGTGTCGGTGATGATGAACCGCTTGCGGCCGTTGACCTTCTTACCGGAGTCATGGCCGCGACTGTCACGCCCGACGGTGTCGGCGCCCTTGACGCTCTGGGAGTCGATGACGCCGGCGGACGGCTCGTCGTCGCGGCCGTCCTGGCGGCGGGCCTTGATGCGCAACTCGCGCAGCAGGTCCTCGGTCACCCCGGCCTGCTCCCATTGCTGGAAGTACCAGTACACGGTCTGCCAGGGAGGCAGGTCCGTGGGCAGGTACCGCCACGGGCAGCCGGACCGGACCACGTACAGGATGGCGTTGACGATCTCCCTGCGCGGGTGCTTCTCCGGCCGACCGCCGCTGTTGGGCTCGGGAAGCAGAGGCTCGATGAGGTCCCATTGGGCGTCGGTCAGGTCCGAGGGGTAGCGCTGCGGGGGCATCCGGACACCCTGGTTGCCCACGAGCTGGTCGTCACGCCGCCACGCCGTACATGAATGATCTTCTCAAACACGCTCTGAGGTCGGCGGGGCCTGACGTGGCGCTAGCTGAGGTGGCGACTCGATTTGTAACTGGTTGAGTGGATTTAGTCCTATGACAGGCCGACACGCACCCGGAAAAGCAATCCGTAAGAAGACGTGTCTTGGAGGTTCGATGTCAAGCTGTACGCATAATGGAGGCTCAAGAGCATCTGGAGCATGTTGTGGGGAACGCGTTCGGTTATGTGCAGCTGCATACGCCCGATATGCAAGGGGCGCAGAGGTTTTACGGTGAGCTGTTCGATTGGGAACTGGAACCGACCGGCCCTGCTGATAAGCCTTACGTGGAAATACGTGTGGGTGACGGAGTCGCGGGCGGGATGATGCCGGTGACGGAGCAGGATCCCGTTCCCCGATGGGTTCCATATGTGCAAGTCCATGATGTGGCCGATATGTCCATGCGCGCGGCAGCGCTCGGAGCGACTGTCGTCGTTCCCCCCACCGCCCTGCCCGATGGCAGCTTCTACAGCCTGCTCTTCGATCCGGAAGGTGCACCCTTCGCCTTGCATGGGCCGTCCTCGGGCTGATTCTCGCCGCTCTTCTGGAAGGTGGAGGCACGGTGCACGTATCGAATGGCGCCCGGTTGCCGGTAGCCGCCGGGATCGTTTCAGCGGTTGTCGGACTGTCCATGGTGGCGTGTTCGGAAAGAACATCCGACAATGGCGCCAACGAGACGTACGTTCCGACGTCCGAGAACAACGGGCACAGCCCGGCTGCGAACATGATGGTCAATCGCGGCCGCTATCTTGCCACGATCGGCGCATGCGAAGCCTGCCACACGCCACCTGAAGTGCCGCAGGACCCACCTGGCCCTGCAGACGAGAAGCAGATAGCTCGTGAGAGAAATTTCCGCACCGATCCCGACTGGGTGAAGTACCTCGACCATGACCGGCCCAATGCGGGCGGTGTTCCCTTCGTCATCCGATTGACGAAAGATTCGGATGCCGTGGTTTACAGCCGGAACATCACTCCGGACGTCGAGACCGGGATCGGCAGCTGGAGTGAGGCTGACATCGTTAAGGCATTGCGAACGGGAGTGACGAAAGACGGGCGCGTGCTGTTCTTGTTCCCGCCCCACTCGTTCTATCCGAATCTTGCCGATGATGACGCATATGCACTCGCCCGCTATTTGAAGAGTTTGAAACCGGTGCGGCACGAGATCCCTGATCGCGTGTTGCCGTTCGACCCGCAACCAGCGAAAAGCGACCCGCCCGAGAAAGCTCCAGGCAGCCGAGACCCCAAACGGGCGGACTACCTTCTCTCAGCCTTGGTCGGATGCACGGAGTGTCACTCTCATCATGAGGGTGGGACTCTGAAGAAATTCGTCGGAGGCGACCCGAAGGACGCGACCACCGGGGTCTTCCGATTTGGACCTGACCTTCCGTTGCGAGTGCACGAAAAGGGGCTGGCCACGTTTCCGTACCCAGGATATGCGGTCTTCTATGCCGGCAACCTCACGAAGTTCGGTGTCGGCGGGCCGCAGAGCAATACTTCTGTCGAGAAGATCACGCGCGCCTTCCGTGGAGGTGTATCACCCGAACCTGACGAGTACGGTCGGCCGCGCCCTCTCAACCACATCATGCTCTGGCAATTCTATTCGCGAATGAGTGATGATGATTCGTATGCCATTGCGCGCCTGATCAAGAAGCTGCGGTATGAACCTCACGAGGTTCCGCGCAGCCCGATTTATTTCGGTGAAGACTGGCGCGCTGCATTCGAGCAGGTATTCGGAGAGCCGCCGTCCAGTAACGACGCAAGAATATTCGGCAAAAGCCCATGAAAGGAAATGAACGATGACCACGGGCGACGAATCCGCGAAACTCGCGCAACTCAACGAAGACTACGACGAACTCCTTGCGCAGATGGGAGACCAGATCGGGCCGTATCCTGATGCGGGCATCGACGGCTTTCTCAGCCACTTCATCATCTCACTGGAGATCCTGCAAGGGCCGGCGGCCGGGCAGTCGGTGATGTTCACGATGCCCCCTGCGGTTCAGACGGTCTCGAGGTCAGCTCCGTTTCGCTACCGAAGTGGTGGCGACCATTCAGTACAGATTCCACTCCCTGCGAGTTGTACCCTGCCCAGCACGATTCGTGAGAGCGACTTCATCAACAGGCCGGAGGGTTTCTTTCAAGAAGGTCGGGAAACGGTCTGGATGCAGATCCTGAACCTCGACGCGCGTGCAGAAGTCGATGCCCTGGGCCCAGTGCGGATCATACTCGGCGAAACTCTTAAACGGGAGTATCCTGACGTATTCCAGCCGTCGCTGGGCGTCGCGCAGTCTCTAGGCCCCCGGCGCGGCGGGTTTCCGGCGAAGCTGTTCTTCAATCCTTACGCTCTGATCGAGACGCCCGCCGGCGCGTTTCGCGCCATCCACGGCACGCTCGCCTATGGTCGTATCACCAGCTTCCCGCCCATTGGCACTCCGGTGAGCATCTGCGACTGCATCCCCCTCGAAAGCGTCGAGGAAGTGCGCAGAACGGGTTCGCTGCGTTCTGTGGACGAATCCATCGAACCTTTTGCTCGACTGGTTGCACTCTCCCATCCGATCGACGTAGCCATGCAGATTTCCGGAGAAGAAGCATTTCTTCACGTTGAGCGGCGGATCGAGCTGGCGGGTTCGTCCCCACGGCAAGGGTGATGAATGCAAACGGGCCGGCCATTGAGTTGTTCCAGCTCACCCGGATGTATGGCAAGGTCCCTGCACTGATCCGCGCCTCTGTGCGAATCGAACGGGGCGAAGCTGTTGTGGTGAGTGGACCCAACGGGGCGGGCAAGAGCACTTTGCTCAATGTCATCACGACGCTGGCCTCGCCTACCTTCGGCTCAGGACAGGTGGTCGGTTTCGATCTTGTGCGCGATCGGATGGCGGTTCGTGAGCGGGTAGAGCTGCTCGGCCACCAGACCCGTCTGTACGACGATCTGAGCGCGCTGGAGAACCTTCAATTCGTCTGCCGGCTTCATGGCGTAGAGCCCGCGCGTGCGATGTGGGCTGTTGAGCAGGTCGGCCTGGTGGACGTGGCCACTGAACCGGTGCGCGCATTCTCAAGGGGAATGCGGCAACGTGTCGCGCTCGCCCGTGCGCTGATGAGGGAGCCGGAGGTGCTGTTGCTCGACGAGCCTTACGTCGGTCTGGACGAGGATGCGAAGGGCTTGGTCGACGCGATGGTCCGCACCACGTTGCATGCGGGCCGCACGGTTGTGGCGGCCACGCACGACGACGGCCGCTGCGGGTGGACCAGCCGGACGGTGCACATGGAGAGAGGACGCATCGCAGCCGGGCCTGTCAGCGGCCGGGCCGACGAGGTGAAGCATGACGGCGTATCTGCGTAACGTGGCGGCGTTGGCCGCCAAGGACCTACGAACGGATCTGCGGGCCCGCCACACGATGGCGATCGTCATGCCGTTCGCCGTCATGCTGGTTGTGACATCCGGCCTCGTATTCGGGCCAGGGCGAACGATGCTCATTCAGGTTCTGCCTGGGATCATCTGGCTCGGCGCGCTGTTCGCAGCTGTGCTCGCATCCGAGCGGTCCTTTGAGAATGAGTGCGCTGACGGTGCGCTGCTGGGCTTGATACTCGCTCCGGTACCGAGGGGGGCAGTTTTCACCGGTAAGGCGATCGCTCTCACGGCACAGCTCATCGTGCTCGAGGCAGGGATGATGCTGCTCGGGGTGATCCTATTTGATCTTCCGGCGATGGCTCGCCCACTGGAATTGACTGTTGTCATGTTCACGGGTGCGGCTGGACTCGGTGCACTAGGCGTGTTGTTCGGCGCTTTCGCAAGCGCGACGCAGACTCGTTCGGGTGTTTTCCCGCTGCTGGCACTTGTGCTGGCCGCCCCCATGCTGCTCGGTGCGACACGAGGAACCGCCGCAGCCCTCGGTGGCGAGGACCCTGGCGACTGGTTGAGCCTCCTGGCCGCCTTCGACCTCATCGCCTGGTCTCTTGGAGCACTGCTCTTCGAGTCTGTTCTGGAGGACTGAGGAGTGCGGATCCTGTGGCAAACGGCGATCTGGATGTCGGGTGCGGCGGGGCGTCGCGTACTCGCCGTCGTCGCGAATACCGGTGTGATCGCCGCCATGCTGGTCGCATTGTTCCTTGTGCCCGCGGACGGGGAGCAGGGCATGGTGCAGCGACTCATGTATCTGCACGTACCCACGGCGTGGGCCGGCTACATGAACTTCACTGTGGTGTTCGTAGCCAGCATCGCCTATCTGCGGACGCAGCGGGTTCATTGGGATCGACTCGCCGCTGCCGCGGCGGAGGCAGGCGTGGTGTTCACCGGTCTCACGATCACGCTCGGGGCGCTCTGGGGACGGCCGGTGTGGGGCACTTGGTGGAGTTGGGACCCGAGGCTTACGACGACTCTGATTCTCTTCCTCGTATATTCGGCCTATTTGACAGTCAGGCGACTTCCGGATAATCCTGTTCGCTCCTACAGGTGGGCAGCCGTGGTGGGGATCGTAGGGTTTGCCGATGTTCCCATGGTGCATCTGTCCGTCCTGTGGTGGCGCTCCCTGCACCAGGAACCGTCGCTACTACGCCCCGAAGCGCCGGCATTGGCGCCTTCGATGTTGGCAACCCTGGTAGCCGCCACCATGGCCTTCACCGTGATGTCAGTGTGGCTGATCATCATGCGCCTGCGTCTTCGCAGAATGGAAGACCGCATTTTCACCGATACTCCTGGGCGACTCATCGAGCGGGTCAGGCCGGTGGTCATCCCCGCCTTGCCAGAACGGAAGAACTGATGGGCTACCTCGTGACGGGTTATCTCATAACCGCGGGCGTGATAACGACATATGCGCTCTCGATTATTCGTCGAACATCTGACCGCTCCCGCGAGACCAGAGCCAGGCGGCGATGAAAGTTCGTCTGGTGCTGCCGCTGCTGCTCACCGCTGGCGCGTTGGGCTGGATACTGATTCGCGGCCTGGGGGGCAGCCTCACGTATTACCTGACTCCTGGCCAGATATCCGGCCGCACGGAGGTAGGCACCCAAATACGGATCGGCGGGCAGGTTCAGCCAGGTTCCGTGCGGCATCGGGACGAGCAGTTGCTGTTCGTACTGCAGGACGATAGCGGCACGGTTCCTGTGATCTTCAAAGGCAGCGTGCCAGCGATCTTCCGTTCGGGCCAGGGAGCGATCGTTGAGGGGGTCTATGGCCGCGACCATGTGATGCATGCCGACACCCTTGTCGTACGGCACGGCAACCGCTATGCCCCCGACGGCAGGGGGTGAGGTTGTGAGCACGGCACTTTTTGGGAAGATGGCGCTGACCCTAGCTCTTGTTGCGGCGTGCTGGGTCGTAGCTGCAGCAGTTGCCGGTGCACGCGGCCGGGGCGCCATGCTCGACAGCGCGAGGAGTGCCACGTACGGGGTTTTCATCGCCGTCGTCGTGACTGTTGCAACCATGGTGGCAGCCCTGCTCACCAACGAGTTCCGCATTCACTATGTCGCGGAGAATTCGAGTTCCGGCACGAGCGTCTTCTACCGCGTGATTGCTCTGTGGGCGGGCGACGCCGGCTCGCTGCTGCTATGGAATTTGTGCCTGGCAGGCTATCTGGCGCTCTTCGCGCGTCGCCATCGGCTGCACCAAGAGATCGCGCACGCCTGGGCGTTGGCGGTGATCGGAGTGGTGCAGGTGTTCTATCTGACGCTGACACTCGTCATTGATCCGTTCGCGACCGCGGAATCGATGACCGACGGCCGTGGCCCTCAGCCTCTGCTCGAGAGCAGTTTCCTCATGGCGTACCACCCTCCACTGCTCTATTTGGGCTTCGTAGGATTCACTGTTCCATTTGCCCTGGCGATGGGAGCCTTGATAGCGCGCGACCACAACCTTCTGGTTCGCTGGACCCCTATGTTGAGACGTTGGACGCTCATCGCTTGGTGTTTTCTCACCATCGGCCTGGTGCTGGGGGCATTGTGGGCCTATGAGGTACTGGGCTGGGGCGGGTATTGGGCCTGGGATCCAGTGGAGAACGCGGCGTTCATGCCATGGCTCACTGCCACAGCCTATCTTCACAGCACGAGGCTACGAGAACGTGGTGGTCCGATCGGCAGGTGGAATCTTTATCTCTTGGTCGTCACCTTGTCCTTGATCACCTTGGGTACGTTTCTGACCCGAGGCAGCCTCCTGACGTCGGTGCACGCCTTTGCGGAGTCACCCGTGAGCGGGATGTATCTGGCATTTTTGCTGGTAATTCTGGGAGGTGGCACCTGGCTCGTCCGGACTCGTGCTGGAATGGTTGTCAACAAGTTCCATATGCGGTCGGTGCTGTGTCGAGAAACCGCCATCATGGCAAACAACTTGGTATTGATCGTCTTGTGTGTCACTGTGCTCAGCGGAACGCTGTATCCCTTGGTAGTCGAGGCGCTGTCCGGGCCGCGAGTGAGCGTCGGCAGGGCCTACTACGAGGAAATGGCGGGCCCATTGCTGATCCTGCTCGTAATGCTAGCGGGAGCCGGGCAGTTGCTCGCCTGGCAGGTATGGTCAGCACGGAGGGTCGCGGCTCGGGCTGTTCCTGCTGGGCTTGGCTCCGCCGGCGTCGCGGCAGCCGTCATGGCCGCAGGCGTCCGGTCCGGAGTCGTTGTCGCGGTGCTTGCGATAGCCACGTTCACGCTTCTGGTCAACGCGATCGAGGCCTGGTCGATGTGGCGGGCGGGCGGCAAGCGCTATAGCGTCTGCGGAGCATTTTTCGGTCACGCCGGATTGGCGATAGCAGCGGCCGGAATCGCCACTTCGATGGGTTTGGCAGGACAAGCAGAGATCACCTTGTCGCCGGGAGAACAGTCGGCTTTTGAGGGCGAGATCGTCCATTACCAAGGCATACAGACTCAGACACGGCCGGAACGTACGGATTTGATTGCCAAGCTCACCGTAGGAAAGGTTGATCTGTCGCCGTCCCTCCGGCTGGTCCAGCAGTCAGCCGATCCGGTGGGCATGCCGGCCATCAGGCATGATCTCACTGGCGATCTATACGTCTCTGTGCTCGCTATTGAACAACCAGGCGGACGCGCCAACTTTCACTTCTACAGCAATCCCGGGATCGGTCTGCTGTGGGTGGGTGGAGCATGCGCCGCTGCAGGTGGGCTGGTGAGCGTTTGCCGCCGACGCCGGGTAATGGGCAAGCATGTCGCAGAAGCCGACGGCCTTTCTGCAGCACCACGATGAAACGGGAACCGATATGAATGTTTCGTCACGTCTCCTGAACCGACTAACAGCAGCGGCGGTGGTCACTGCGCTGACATCTCTCGCGGGCGTACTGATCAGTGTGCTGGTGTGGGATCCAGCGGAGGAGCATGCACCGCTCATCGGACGTCAAGCTCCAGGCTTCAGTCTCGACCGAATCGGGGGGCCTGGGAACGTCACTACGGCTCGTTTCGCCGGTCACCCAATGATTATCAACTTCTGGGCTTCGTGGTGCGATGTGTGCCGCTCGGAGTTCGTTCTGCTGGACGGCGCGCTTGAGCGACATCGTGAGAAAGGACTCGTCGTGCTGGGTGTGCTCGCCCATGACGTAAAGGAAAGGGGATACGACTTCCTGCGCCAAACCGGTGTGGACTGGCTGAATGGAGTGGATGTCGACGCGAAGACGACTATGGCATATGGGGTACGAGGGCTTCCTCAGACGGTTTTCGTGGCACCGGATGGTCACGTCAGCGCTGTTCATTTCGGTGAGCTGGATGATACGGCGCTTGAGAGGTACATCGAGGAGATGGCAGGAACGGGTGAATGAGACGGAGGCTGATCCTTGTGGTTGTCGCCGTCGCACTCGTGCTCTTTGTCGCCCACCAGCTCAGCGGGCCTCCTTCGCGCGAGGAGCAGGCATATCGACTGGAGAAGCGACTACGCTGCCCAACGTGTCAGGGCATCTCGGTCGCGGACTCTCCTTCGCCGATCGCCCGCACCATCCGGAGGATGATCGACTCGGAGTTGAATGCGGGACGCGATCCGCAGGCCATCGAGGCTGACCTCGTCGCTACGTATGGAGATTGGATCCTGCTGGAGCCCCCGAACCGTGGGCTGGGGCTGATCGTCTGGTGGCTCCCCCCGCTAGCGATGCTGATCGGACTCGTGCTGGTCGGACGTCGGGTCTGGTGCTGGGCCGACGATGGTCAGCAGGAGGAAGCTTGAACGAGTGGCTAATGCCGGTGGGGGTGGCCGCCCTGACATGGGTGGTGCTCGTTGTGGGACTCTGGCCGCTCATGAGGCTGCCTCGGGTCGAGTATGGGATCGGTTCACGTGCTCATCAGCGATGCTTCAGGTGGATGCTGAGCGGTGCTCTTGTGATCGGGATGGCCACGCTGCTCACAGGATCGGTCCCGCTTCGTACGTCGATGACGACCATGAACGCCGCACTCGAACGCTCGACTCCTGCCCAATCCAGAAATGGTGAACCGCAGTCGATCGAGGAACTGCTGGCCCGGGCACGCCAGTACATGAGCCAGGGAGCGGTCAGAGAAGCGATCGTGCAGTACATCAAAGTTTTGAGTATCGACCATCGTAACTCTGAAGCCTATACATATCTAGGATATATGCAGTATATGGCGGGGCATCTGAAGGATGCGCGCTGGGCCGTAGGGCAGGCATTGATTTTTGATCCGAGAAATATGCAAGCACGATACCTGCGCGGCAGGATAGCATTTGGTGGGGGGCGGACCAAAAAGGCTGCGGAGGATTTCTGTGAATATCTGAGGCAGGCGCCTCTTGGGGCTTATCGAGCCGATGTGAAGCGTTTGCTAGGGGCTGTCGGCGAAAGATGTCGAAGGTGAGCGATCAGAAGTTTGTTCAGGTGAAATCCCCTCCTGTGCGAGAAGGGGAAACGCCGTCAAAAGTGGCGGATCAGTCAACTGTCGCTTGCGTAGCTGGATGTAGACGACTTCCGAAGAGGAGATGTGGTCGCCGAGTGTCATATCACTTCCTCTTCCCACATACATGGATGCTTCGGATGTTTCCATAAGAACTTGTTCGACTGTCGCCTCCGCGGCCATACTGATCGCCAATACGACGACTTTTGCTGAAGATCTCGAAACCGGTACCAGGATCGGGCCAGGAGAAGTGGTGACCGTGCACGAGATGGGTCGAGTCTGGGCGATGTGCGAAGGGAACAATCCAATCACGGTGAGGCCAGGAGCACGGTCGGGGCGCTCGCGAACCCAGCATTCAAGATGAAGTGGGGAACTGTCAGGCTGTGGTGCACGGTTGACATTCATCAGTTCGATGACTGGTACGTCTGCCACCTTGCGTGCCTGAGATCGGAATCGCCCTGGAGATAGCCCCACGAGCCTAGTGAATTGTGACGTGAAGGTGCCCAAGCTGGAGTAGCCGACGGAGATGCTGATATCCAAGATACTCGTGGATGTCCGTACGAGCATTTGCTTGGCCTCGGCGATTCTTAGTGCGGTGAGGAATCGGCCGGGGGTGGTTGTGGTGATTGTATGGAAGGTTCGATGAAAGTGAAACAAGCTCATATGTGCGGTCTGTGCGTGGTCGCGTAGTTCTAGCGGCTCGGCCAGCCTTTCGTTCATGTTGGCGATGGCCAACATGATGGACCTGACGTGGTCTTCATGGTGGCATGTGTTGTTTCCTGGCCGCATGGCTTGAAGCCGGTCCATAGTGCTGCTCCGTCAAGTCACCGGCCATTTGTGTGCCGATAAGCCTCTACACCATAATCGTATTGGCTCGGCTCGGTGGCGAAGCGAGCTGCCTAGGTCGTTGGGGATGCGAATCAAAATCCACGGTGAAATATTAAGCTCATCTGATATTTCACCAAGGTACTTGACCTCTGATAGGGCAAGTCGTTTCGGTGTTGAGCTTTCTTGATGTGCTCGTGTCGCTTTCGTGCATACGATCCAAGCCGCTCAATAGGCCACAAGAAATGCCTGCAGTGTACGACGGCGGTGATGATGGGAGTGGCTCGCTTCCGAGGCGGACCTGTGGAACGCCCAATGGCAGGAGACGGTAGGAGCGGACGACGGCGTGGGAGCGGAACGAGCCGTTGTTCTGCGTGATCGCGCAGGCGGGTGGTCACCCGGTGACAAGCGATTCGGGGAAGACGCTCACCAGAGACGGCGCCCTGCCGGCCTTTCGTCCTCTGGGCGATGACCGACTCGATCGGCCGGGCATGGGCCGCGATCGTGGAGTCCCTGTGTGCCGCGCGGGCATCGGGCCGTCTCTCGTCCATCTAGTCCGCGGCTGTGGACGGCGCCGGCGAATGTGTTCCAGTGCGCTTCGTGTAAGGGCCGAGCGCCGCGATGAGTTGCGCGGGCAGCGGAGCCGGCTCCAGGCCGGTGGATCGGCGCCGCATGAAGGCGACGGTCTGCCGGCCGCGCGCGGCGAGTTCCGGGCCTGCGTCCGCGACGCGCTGGTAGTCGAAGATCATCGTTATCCGGTTCGTGGTGGTGTCGCACAGTGACATGTGCATCTCGATGAGGTCCAGGGGCCAGCATTCGCGCAGGTAGTCGACACCGCAAGAGACGGTGACGAGGGCGTGCCCGTCGTGCAGCATGTCCAGGACGCGGGGGCAGTGTTCGGAGAGGAAGGCTTCGCGGCAGTGTCCCTGCCAGCGCACGTAGTGGGCGAAGTAGGCGTTGCCGGTGAAGTTCGTCTCCTCGAAGGTGACACGGTGGCGGTGGACGTAGGTGCGTGTCATGAGGCGCCGTCCCGGGTGAGGGGGGTGCTCCCTTGCCGGTCCCCCTGGAGACAGACGGCGATCGCGACGGGGCTGGGTAGCTCGCGGACCGCGGTGACCATACCGGCGATCCGCCGTTGTCCCGAATGCATGATCAGCCAGCCGTCGTCCCGGGTCTCGGGGACGAGGATGAGGGGATCGGAGGGACCGGCACCGAGCTTGGCCAGGGCTTCCCTGGCGGTCCAGATCCGAGCGGCCGCCCAGGTTTTCGGCTCTCCCGCCGTGCCGGTGATCTGCCGAGCGACCTGTGCGTCTGATGTACTCAGGAGCGAGTCCCAGCGTTGCGCGGGCGCGCCGTCGACCGCTTCCCAATCGACCGCGATGGGCCGCGTCCCGGTGGCCACCATCAGGTACCCGGCGTGATGGCTCGCGGAGGCGTACGCGCCAGAGACGATCAGCCGACCCTCCGGACTGTGGCTCACGGCGTGTTTCCCGTCCAGGAGCGTCCGCACCATGCGTTCCGTGGTCGCGGGGGACGAGCGTGTACCGCTCGCGACGCAGACCAGATCGGTCGTGATCGAGGGGAAGAGCCGGTCGAGGGCGCGGGCCAGGTGCGGGCCGAGCATCTCCAAGGTCAGCGCTTGGGTGTCTGGCATTGGTCCCGTATCGGTGAGCCGCAGTCCACGCCAGGTCTCGATCATGGTGCCGTTCGCGTCGGCGACGTCAAGGTCGTAGACGAATGTGGCGCCGTCGTGGCTGCGTTCCCGGGCACGTACCTGCACAGTTCCTGTGGGAAATGCGATGCTTTGCACTGATTCCACCGCGACGGGCAGCACCCGATGTCCCGGTACGCAGCCCTGAAGCACGTGGATGTAGGCGTCGCGGGCACCGGGATCGCCCAGGAGCAGGTACGGATCGTGGAATCCGGCGAACCAGGTCGCGGTGAGGTCGGCGTTGACGAGCGCCTCGCATCGGCGTGCGGTGAGCAGCTCGTAGCGCCGGAGTCGGTGGAAGCGGGGGCCGTGGAAGAACAGGGTGCCGTAGTAATCATGGACGGCGGCGCCTGGACCCTTGCCGGTGACGAGGGTGCGGAGGGGTGCCCGGTCGGCGAACCGGCACACTGCGGAAAAGTGATCCACCGCGTAGCCGGTCTCCGCGGCGCGCAGGACGACCTCGATCTGGCCGTCGTCGTGGCTGAGCGCCGCGAGCCGAACGGTGCAAACGCCGTTCGTCGGCACCGCCACCGGCCGGCTGAATCTGATGTGCTCGAAGGCAGGCGCGTCCGTGCGGCCGGCCACTGCCGCGGCGGCCTGAGCCATCGCCTCCATTCCCACAACTGCGGGCAGCAGCGCCTCACCGTCCAGCACGTGGTCTTCCAGATAGAGGTCCTCGGGCATGGACAGGTCGGCTTCAGTGACCAGTTCGACGCCCGGATGATGTATCAGGGGGCGTTGCAGGAACCGCCAGGTCGGCACCGCTTCCCGTTCGTACACCAGCGTCTGCCCCCGCGGATGCCGTCCGCAGACCATGACGTCGAACGGCAGGTCGTTCTCGGCGAGGAGGTCCATGAAGGCCGCGACGCCCTCGGGCACCGGGATGGGTGCGACACCCTGGCGCGTCAGCGTGTCGATGGCGCCCAGGCGTGCCCCCATGCCGGTGCCGGACCAGACCGACCATTCGATGTTCAGGCACCGGCATCGGGGCAGCCGCGCGGCCGCCTTCTCGACGCGGAGCCGCAGCCGCTCGTTCGCCAGTGCGTAATCGCTCTCACCCGGCAGGCCGATCCGGGCGATGACCGACCCGAAGGTGATCAGCACGCGCAGGTCCGTCTCGTCGAGCTCGGCCAGAAGGAGGTCCAGGCCGCCGACCTTCGCGGCGAACGTCGCGCGCATGCGTTCCGGGCTCAGGTCCTCGATGCGTCCGGGCTGGTTGTGCCCGGCGGAGTGCACGAGGCCGCGGACCGGTCCCAGCCTGGAAGCCTGCCGTACCGCGTGGCGTACCGCCGCGGGGTCGGTGATATCAGTGGGCAGGTAGACGGCCTTCGCCCCGGTGGCGGCGAAACGCTCCAGATTCGCGGCGACCTCCGGATCGTCGATTTCGCTGCGGCCCAGCAGGACGATACGGGCGCGGGTGGCCCGGGCGAGTGCGAGAGCACACTCTGCACCGATTCCCTTGGCTCCGCCGGTGACGACGCACACATCTTCGGGTCCGAGCGGGAGGGGCCGCTCCGGGTCGCCGCGGCGACGCAGCCGTCGATGGCGAGTCACCGGCGTGGTCCGCCCGCCTCGGCCGTCGACCGTGATCTCGGTGTACCCGTGGAAGACCCGCGATGCCTCCTCTGCGGCCTGCTCCAGCCCTGCCTTGGTCGCAGGTGCGTCGATCACCAGGCAGTCGATGTCGGGACGTTCGGCTACGATGCTCCGGCCGAGCGCGGCGCCTAGGCCCTGGTGGTGCAGGACGACAATCGGCACGTTCTCGGCCGCGGCCTCCTGGAGCGCGGCGGTGAGGATGTCGGCGGCGTCCTCGTCACCGGGCGGTAGTGCGACGAGTCGGCTCGGCGCGCCTTCTCCAGGCGGAAAGCAGGCGGAAAGCTCGGCGGCGAGAGGATTGTGTGTGGCCGACATCTTCCAGTCCCGGGCGACGACGCGGCCGGGAGGCGGGGCCGGTACCCATCGTTGCTCGAACGCTCGTACCCAAGGGGCGACCCCGGCGATGAGGGAGTCGAGCTCCTGCCCGGCCTCGGGCAGCTCGTCCACGTAGGCGGCCAGGTCGGCGACCGTGGCGCCGGCCAGTGCGGGAGGCGCCACGGGCGCGGCCCTGCCCAGGCGGGCGGCGGCTTCGGCCTCGAGCCGGCCGACCTTCAGCGAGTTGAGGTGCAGATCGGTGAGGAGCCGGTCCTGCGGCCGTACCGCGGGCAGTTCCAGTTCGGTGACGAGCAGCTCCTCGACCACGGCCCGCGCGTCGCAAGCCGCCTCGGGCGGCACTCCACGCGCGGGCGTCCCGGTCTTGGCTGGTTCGCCCGCTCCTTCGTGCTCAGGCGAGGCGGGAAAGGTGGTTTCGCACGGGCTGGTCAGCAACCGCCTCGGCTGCGAGGCGTCGATATGCCGTGCTCCTCTGCCGTGGACGAAGGCACCGGCGTTGGCGCCGCAGGCGGCGAACAGGGCCGCCGTCACCTCCGCAGCGGGGCGCGCCGAGGGGTTGCCGCTGTCGAGAGCGAGTACCGGCACGCCCGCTTGCTCCGCGATACCGGTGAGCATCGTGCCCGGCCCGGCTTCGATGAGCAGATCGGCGTGGGCGAGCAGGCCCTCCAGGGCGTCGGCGAATTGCACCGGCGCGGTGAGCTGCTCGCTCAGCAGGGCGGCCAGGTCGACGTCGGCTGTGATCAGCTTTCCGGTGACCGAGGAGTACACGTCGTGCCGCGGTGGACGGAGCCGGGCCGCCTTGAAGTGCGGCTCCAGTTCCTCGGCCGCCGGAGCCATGACGGACGTGTGGAAGGGGTGGGACACGCGCAGACGCGTCGCCTGTACCCCATGCTCAAGCACCCGAGCCAGAACCGTCTCCAGGTCGTGCGCGGGACCGGCGACGGTCACCGACGCGGGACCGTTGCAGGCGGCGATGACGGCCGCGGTGCCCTCGATGAGACGTCGGGCCGGCTCGGGACCGGTGGCAAGACTGATCATGCCCCCTTCTCTGGGCATCTGGCCCATCGCCTCACCCCGCGTGCGGGCGAGCCGCAACGCTTCCTGCTCGCTCAGCGCGTCGGCCCAGGACAATGCGGTGAGCTCGCCCAGGCTGTGTCCCACTGCGCCGACGGCTGCCACGTCCAGCGCGGCCACGTAACGTAGTCCGGCGAGCGAGGAACGCACGATGGCGTGCTGTGCCACGGTGGTGTTGGCCGTGCCCGCCTCTACCGGGCCGTCGGCGAACAGGTCGCCGGTGTCGACCAGCCGCCCCGTCCAGCCCGCGTCGGGATACACCGGCGCGGCCTGACCGGGCAGCAGCAGCCCGAGCTGCGCCGGTCGGCGTCCCCACACGAACGTTCCGTCACGCACGCCGACATGCGCGTCCTCCCCGGCCATGACGAGCCCGAGCGCGCCCTGCAGCCGATCTGCGAGCATGGACGGGCCGTCCGCGACGACGGCCGCCCGCCAGGGCCGGTCGCGCGAGGCCCGCCGTGTGAGCGTCACCGCCAGGTCGGTGAATTCGGCGTCGGACAGTGCGGCGGCGTGCCCGGCCAGCATCCGCAGCTCGCGCGCGAGTCCCTCGCGGGCGGCCGCGCCGAGCGCGACCACCTCCCAGCCGGGAGGCCGCATGCTCAATCGCCGCTCTCTCGCAGTCAGAGTCGTCCGCCGGCCGGGTCGTGCCTCGGACACGACGACGTGGATGTTGATACCGCCGAACCCGGCGGAGGTGACGCCGGCCAGGCGGTGCGGGCCGCACCATGGTTCGGCGTCCTGCGCCGTACGGAGCACCGGCGCGCCGCCGGTCAGCTCGAGACGCGGCGACCGGCAGCCGGTGGTCGGCGGCAGCAACTCGTGGTGGACGGCGAGCACGGCCTTGAGCAGGCCGGCGATGCCGGCGGCCGCCTTGGTGTGGCCGATGTTGGCCTTGATGCTCCCCAGCGCGGCCGGGGCGCCCTCGCGGCCGGCCCGTCTCAGCGTGGCAGTGAGCGCGTCCAGTTCGACGGCGTCGCCGACCTGAGTACCCGTGCCGTGTCCTTCGATGAGATCCACCGTCGCGGGTGAGAAGCCGGCCATGCGGTAGGCGCGGTCCAGCGCGAGTGCCTGACCACGCTGCTCCGGCCGGGTCAGGCCGCCCGCGCCGTCGGACGACACGCCCCAACCGCGGATGAGGGCATAGACTCGCATGCCGCGCTCGTGGGCGCGGGACAGGCCGGTGAGCGCCACCATCCCGCAGCCTTCTCCGGGAAGGAAGCCGGTCGGATCACGATCGTAGATACGCATCTCGTCCTCGGCCAGCGCGCCGAGGCGGGCGAATCCAACCAGCTCGAACGGATCCAGGCTCAGGTCCACCCCGCCCGCCAGGGCGAGGTCCAGTTCACCCCGCTGCAGCGCGGCACACGCGTTGATCACGGCGAGCAGTGACGACGCGCAGGCGCCGTCGACGGTGTAGCCGAAGCCGTGGAAGTCGTAGTGGTTGCAGATCCGCCCGGCGATCGTGTTGGCCAGCGCGCCGGCCAGCGACTCATCCCCGGGTACGGGGAACGGCCGCTTGAAGTCCTCCTCCAAGCGGGCGAGCATCCGGTCGCGCTGCTTAGGCGTCAGGCCCTCGGCTGACAGCGCGGCGGCGACGGTACGGCGCACATACGGCCAGCGGGTGCGCAGTCCATGGGCCCGGGTGACGTCGCCGGTCAGGGAGTTGCCGATGACGACGCCGACCCTGTCACGGTCCAGCCCCTCGCCGCCGGGTGCTCCGGCGTCGCTCAGGGTGGCGTCGGCGACTTCGAGTGCGAGCCAGTGCGCCGGATCCACGGCGCGATACAGGGAGCCCGGCACGCGGAAGCGCTCGCGGTCGAACGTCCAGCCCTCCAGGAGCGCCGCGCGCTTGACGTAGGTGGTGTCGGCGGCCGACCGGTCGGAGGAGATGTAACCCCGAGGGTCGAGCCGCTGGGCAGGCAGCCGGCGGAACGCCCGCCGCCTCGCCAGCACGCTCTCCCACAGGCGGCTCGGGTCGTCCGCGTCGGGGAAGCGGCATCCGATTCCCACGACCGCGATGGGCTCGTCCATCAGGAGTTCCTCGATTCGGCCGCCACCTCGAGCGGGGTGGTGACAGGGGCGGGCCGCCGGTCGGGGGCCGTGCGCCGCCACAGGTTCAGCGCGGCCAGTCCCAGCCAGCGCGTCACGCAGACCGACGTCAAGGCGAAAAACAGCCCGAATGACACGCCGGCCGCCACCAGCACCCCGTAGCCGGCGGCGACGGCCAGCCCGAACGCGACCTGGCGGCGGGGGGCGACCGGGGTGCTGCCCGGGTCGGTGATCATGTAGTTGGTGTAGAGGATGAACGCCACGCCGCTCATCGGCAACAGCGCGCTCGGCAGCCAGACCTCCGTCAGCACCGCCCGCATCACGGCCTGCAGGACGAACCCGCCCAGCCATCCGAGGATCAGCGGCATCTTCCCGGTCAGCTTGGCGTTCAGCATGGTCCCGGCGGCAAGGATCACAAGCGGGATCACCCATCGCCACAGACCGGGGCTGTACTCGGTGAACTGGTACGGCGGCGCGATGCCGACCCACGGGAACAGCAGGAGGACGACGGTGATCCCGGTGTTGGACGGGTTCAGGACGTGCCTGAGCCGCCCGTGGACGCGTATCCGGACGACGTACTTGGTGGCGATGGCGACCGCGACCGCGAGCATGTACGGGGCCAGCCGGTCGCCGGCGAAGAGCAGCATCGCCGAGGCCAGCCCGGCGATGTGCGCCGGAAGCAGGAAGTCGGCGAATGTCGCCGCCGAGCCCAGAAACCGGGGCCGCCGTCGAGAGGCCAGTGCTTCGAGGCTCTCCAGGGTCAGTTCGACGGCGTAGGCGGTCAGCACCGTCACGATCGGCGTGAGGTATGCCTGCTCGAAGCCGAGCCACGCATGCCCCAGCACGGTGAGGACGGTGATGGACAACGCGAAGCGTCGTAGCGCCTTGATACGCCGTTGATCAGGCGACAGTTCAGCGGCCACGTCGGCCTCCGTTCGACGAGCCGTGCTCCAGGACCACGGTGTGCCATCCCGGCCGCAGGGTCCGGGTGATGCGATGCAGGCCCGACGCGTCCCGCCAGATGATCTCCGCGGCCACGTCCCGCAGCGGGCGGTCGCCCAGGCCGAAGAGCAGGTCGGGGCTGGACACGCCGGTGTGCCCGTTGGCCGGGTAGACCTGCTGGGTCTGCGAAGGCGAACCCGGTGCAGACACGGTGACCCGTGCGCCGATGGCCGGGGTGAGCGCGCCGTCACGACCCGCCGGTGCCGGCACCCGCAGCCGCAGGCCCACGTGGTCACCGGTCCGGCCGGCGTTGCGGTAGAACGTCGACCGGCCCCACTGGTTGGCCACCGCGAAATCCAGGCGGCCGTCGGCGTCGGTGTCGGCCAGGGCGAAGGACCGGCTGGGCGTCTCCTGTTCCAGATCCAGCATGGTGGACAGGTCTGTGTAGCGGCCCTGCGGCGTCCGGACGAAGAATCTGTTGTGCGCGGCCCCGGAAAGGTCGTCCCCTGGGCCGAAGTCCGGCCAGGCGGCGGGTTCCCGCAGCAAGGAGTCGTTGGTCATCGCCAGTTCTTGAAGCTGAGGCCAGCGGTTGGTCTCCCCCTTGATGAACCCGACGGCCTGCAGGATCTGCTGCTCGCCGCTGTTGGTGAAGTCTCCGGTCTTGATGTCCCAGGCCCAGCCGGACCGGGACAGGCCCAGTTCCTCGCTGCGGTCCTGGTACGGGGCAACGCCCTTGAGCAGGTCGTCGGCCGTCCCGGCGGGGGCGAACGCGAAGTTGCTCTCCTGGAGCGCGTAGGGAAGCGTGATGTTGCTGACCAGGATGTGTGGCAACGGATCGGGGCCCAGCTGGGCGAACGCGACGCCCATGCCTTTGAACGAGTCACGCCCGACGACCTTCGACTTCGGCGTGGAGAGCGTGCGGGTCCCGGCGGCGGTCGTGAAGCGGACGCGGCCGGGCGAGGAGCGGTTGACCAGCAGGTGGTCGCGTCCGAAGTCGTTGGCGAGGTACAGCTCCGGCAGCCCGTCGCCGGTGAGGTCCTGCGCGCCCGTGGCCAGCGTCCAGGAGGTACGAGCGTCCGGTGGCAGCGCCTGCGGTTCCTCCTGGAAGGAGGCGTCCGGAGCGGCCCCGCCCAGACCCGACTTCCACAGCAGGACGTGTGCGGTGCCGGCGCCCGCGGCGTTGGACATGCCGTCCTGCATCTTCATGAGCGGATCCGGCCCGGCCTCCGGATCCAGCACGCGAGCGCCGTCGGCGAAGTAGTTCCCGACGATGACGTCCGGACGGCCGTCGCCGTCGACGTCGGCGATGTTCACGGTTTCGGTGTTCCAGATCCGCGGGGGTGAGACCAGTTCACGTGACTGGAAGCCGTCCGCGGTAGGGGGCCGATCGAGCCCGTCACGCCGCAGGTACAGGACGGGTGACCGCCCCCAATAGGAGACCAGTAGGTCAGCGCGTCCGTCCTGGTTGAAGTCGCCCGGCACGCAGCCCATCGGCGCCATTGTCGCCGGATTCCACCACAATCCCCGGGGCGTCAGCCGGAACGGCGTGAAGCGATCACCCGTGCCCGGCGCCGGGCGTACGGTCACGGAGTCATCGCGCGGGTCCACCAGGCACACATCGCCGTCCCGGCCGCTGCCTGCGATGTCCGCGATGGCCACGGCCGCGCCGACCGCCGAGATCCACGCCGAGATCCGGGCGAGGCCGGGCGCCACCCGACGGACCGTCGCCGCGTGTGCGGGATCCCCGTGCAGATCCATCCGGACGAAGCGAAAGCGCTCGGCCAGCCGTGCCCGCTCGTCTTCCGCCATGGTCGGCTCCCGGCTCACGGTCACGAGCGCCCCCACGACCGCGAGTGCCACGGCGGGCACCAGCAGTCCGCGCCATATTCGTTGCAACACGATCCCCCCGAACACGTGCCGTGATTTCTCGCCGTACTCTTCGATCCGGCTACTCGGCTCCGGCGAGCCGGCGGATCTCACGTCGCCACAGGAGGAATTCCTGGACGGTCCCGTCACCGGAGAGCGAGGCAGCCGCCTTCTGCGTCCAGTCGGCGGCGGTGTCGACATCGACCCCGGTCAGGCGGCATACGGCCTCCCGCGTGTACCCGGGCACATGGCCGGCGCGACGCCGTGCCTCTGCGGCGAAGGCGGCCCCCTGGGCCACATGGGCCCGATGCCCAGCGGACAACTCCGCCAGGCGGCCCAGTTCCTCCCCGGTGGCGCCACCGGCGTAGGTCGCCGCGAGCCCCACACCGCTCCACAGATGGGGCCGGTGCTCCGGAGGGGCGGCGTCGATCGCGACCGCCACCGACTCAGGGTCAGCGGACTCGATGAACCACAGACTCCGGCCCATGCCCTGGCACCGGACGGCGTCCGGACCGCGCAGTGGGCCGCGGCTTCTGTGTCGCCGCAGCGCGCGTCGGTCGCCGAAGAACCCGAGGGAGAACCCCCATCCGTCCAGTGCGAGCCACCCGAGCAAGGGATCCAGTCCCAGCAGCCGATGCGCGCCCGGGTAACGCAGCCGGGCGAGCGCCCACCCCGCCCCGACATGGATCACGTAAGGGTGCTCGTCACCCGGTCCTGAGAGCAGCGCCTTGGTACGGCGTCCTCGGGACAGCAGAAGGCCGTCCATCAGGGCGCACGCCATCCCCGCACCCTCGAAGGCGAAGCCACGCTCCTCGGGCTCCACCGAACCGAGCCGCGCGTGCACATGGCCGATCGGAGAATCGGCCATCGCGGTGTTGAACCCGTACAGGAACGATCTGGCGTGCCCTTCGAGGGCAGCACGGCTGACGGGACGATTCAGAGCGAATCCTCGCTCTGCAAAATCCGCGAGCCCGCCCACAAGTCGAAAACGGCTGAAAACAAGGTTCCGCCACCCGGACATTGACGACCAGCACCTCAAAGAAGTTATCGGCAATTGCGCGACAACACTAACAATGCTCTCAATATCGGAAGCATAGCATGGGAAAAAGGGGGGAATTTGGTCCGATTTGTCCGGACTGGCACGCTATAGCACATGCATACATTCAGCGGCATTGCCAAGTAATTTCGGCGCCATCGGACATGCTTTAACGCGACAGCCGCCTGGAACCAGAACATCCCTCTCGGGAAACGGCGTGTCCTCCCGCGGAGTCTCCAGGCCAGAACCAATATCGGGAGGGCCGTGAGGCCCGACAGCACGGACACCTGGGAGTAGAGGCCGAACGTCACGGCGATCGAGGAAAGGAGGAGCAGCGGCGCTCCGATGAGTCCCACCACGGGAATGACGCGGGGCATCAGCCGGGACCGGTACAACAGGTAGCCCAGCAACAACGCGTTCACGGCCGGAATGACGTCGGGGCCGAGGAAGAATGTCCAGTTGTGGATCGCGACGAGCGCCTTGCCGGTGATGACGAGCGAGTCCGCATCGGCCCCGGTCGCTCCAGGTTGCCTCAGGCTGACGACTGCGAAGAGGCTGAGGATGCCGACGACGATGATGGCGGCCTCCAGAACCCGGGCGGCGACGAAGCCGAGCGCCGCCGCTTCGTTCTGCCGTTTGACCACCGGGAACAGCACGACCGCGGTGCCTATGCAGGCGAGGACGCAGATCGTTTCCAAGAGACCGGCCCAGAGCACACCGGTGTCAGGGGCGGGGCCCACGATGTAGTCGGGGTTGTTCAGCACGGGGGCGTAGAGGGCGAGCGTGGGGATGGAGGTGACGATGGTGATCAGGTAGAGCACGCCCGCGACGAGCGCGGTTCTCCGCAGTGAGTCCTGTGGATGAGTTCCGTGGTGACGGATCGATCCGTGATCACCACGACGGATTCCTCTCGTGGTGGTTCACCGCATCAAAACAGTCCATCAGCGGAAGTGATGACGAGGACGTGGCCCGCCATGACAGGCCCGGAACTCGGGTATGCCTGCGGTCAGGACATCATCCGCAGGCTGCGGTCCAGGCCGGTGAGGCGCAGCATCTGGGCGGTGTACGGCCGCGGGTGGGCCAGGCCCAGGGTGATGCCCTGCGCTCGGGCGCGATGCTGGATGCCGACCAGGACGGCCAGGCCAGAGGCGTCGCAGAACGACACCTGGGACAGATCGAGGATGAGCAGCCTCGTGCTGTGGCGCAAGGTGTCCGTCAGTTGCCGGCGAAGCAGCGTGCTGGTGAAGATGTCGATCTTGCCCGACAGGTTGACGATGGTGGCAGCCGCTGCGCCCGCTTCGGTGGGTGAGGCCGCATCGACGACGGTCATGAGGATCTCCGATCGGAGAGGTGAAGAAACGGTGAGCGGGTGTGGGCATCGTGGCGGGAACGAGGGCTCCAGGCCGTGCCTCGGGTGTGATCGGCGGGTCACGCGCACCGGCCCCTGGGCAAGCACGCAGTGCACTTGAGACGCTTTTCGCGGATCGGCCGTGTCCGGCCAGGGCGCTCGGCGGAGTCAACGGGGTCGGCGTGACGCCGACTTTCAACGCGACTCCGGCCGGAGCACCCTGGCGGCCCCCCAGGGAAGGGTCGCCGCCCATGAGAAGAGTCAATTCCGTGCCCCCACTTGGGGCAATCACGTAGGAGAGAAAAGCTCATCTCCTACGGTGATCAGCGATATCTCCGCGCGCTCGTCCCATGCTCGTGAGCAGTGACCGCAGCGCGGCGAAGGTGGCCGTGGCTCACGCGCCGCGACCCCGGTCGGACACCGGGGCGTGCGAACGGTCGCCCCGCCACGATCTCCGGCGTGATCTACAAGTGATCACTCGATGTCATGGCCAGGGCGAGCGGTTGGCTGTCAGCTCGAGACGGCGGTGCCGCCGGGCTCGTCTCCGCCGAGATCGAGCCGGAAGGGTGGGTATCGGTCGGTCATGAGCGCCGCGTAGCCGGCGACCCGCAGCCCCCAGCGGTTCAGCCCGAGGATGAGGTCGAAGAGGGGGCGGGGGTAGCGGCCGGTGACGGTGAGCGCGATCCCGGCGATCAGGACGAGCAGTGCGACCAGACCGCCGCCGCCCCAGTCCCATGCGTCGCCGTCGGCCTGCCAGCCGATCCAGGTGCTGCCGCTGAACAAGATCCCGACGATCAGGAGGTGCGGGACGGCCAGGAGCCACTTCACCAGGACGAGACCGCGGTGCAGCCGCGTTGGGTACGCGACGTTCAGTCCGGCCGGGTAGCCGGGGATCTCCCGCAGCGCGAACGGCGGGTAGCGATCGGTGCCGAGCGCGTTGTAGGCGTAGTAGCCCACCCGCCAGTTCCACCGCATGACGCCGACGTTGAAGTCGAAGATCGGCCGCGGATACCGGCCGGTGATCACGATCGCGACCAGCGCCACGAGGCTGAGCACGCAGAAGGCGATCCACAGCGGGATCAGTATCAGCACGTGTGGCACGATCAGCAGCCATTTCACCAGCCACAGCCAGCGTGACAGAGGGTCGTCCTGCTGGGCGTGCACCTGGATCGGGTACGGCCTGACCGCGGGAGTGGGGGCTTGCATGGCCAACGGGGTTGTCGAGCTCATGGTCGAGTTCCCTTCTTGTCCGAGAGTCGCAGGTAGGAGGAGGCCGCATGGCCACTGCTCGGGCGCGCCAGGCGGTGCGGACGTCTCTTCGGCAGAGGTCTGTTGCGGGCGCGGGGCTGGCTGTGAGCCAGGAGCCGGCCGGACACGCGAACCTACTCGTTCTTCGAGGGGATGAGCGCGCCGCCGGATCCGCGCTGGGAGATCGAGCCGTGCCCCGTTTCATCGGAGGTCCGTGCTCACCGGGAACGACGGCTCGGCGTGGGTCAGATGGTGACGGGCCGTGCTGGCACGGAGGCCGTGATGCGGCCGCCCTCGTTCTCCCAGGAGGCTGAGTCGTCCCGGCCGGGTGAGCCCTCCTCCGGGTGTGCGGGGTGGAGGATGTCGGCGGGACGGACTCCGGCCGTGCCTGCGGCTGCGAACGCGAGCGCGGCCGTGGCTGGGCCGTCCGCGGTGCCGGGCGGGATGACCAGCAGGGTGATGGGCGCGGTTCCGGCGATGCTCAAAGTGATCAGGTGCGGGTCGGCGCTGCGGAACCAACCCACTCTGACCTGGCGGCCGCGGGCCGGGATGCGGCGCGGGATGTGATCCCAGGCGTCCAGATGCAGGCCCACGCGCAGGACTGCCCTGCCGAGCCGCCGGTCGACGGCGGAGATGAGGGCGGGCAGTTCTGCGTTGGCGTCACGGGTGCGCGGCCACCACGCCCCGTCGACGGTGCCTCGCCGGTCGAGGACGGTGTTCAGGCTGAGCCTGGGGGCGGCCTCGGCCGCGAGAACGGGGCTGGACGGGAAGGAGGGTGTCGTCATCGTGATCGCCTGGCCTGTCGGGCCCCCGTCACGGGGCCGGAAGTGGTCCATCGCCGCGGGCGACGCCGACCTGGATGCCAACGCTCGAAATGTCCTCGGTAATTACTATTCTACCTCGCTTTGCGAGGCAAGGAAAAACATCACGTCGCCGGCAGGCGCTGTTATCGATTGTGGTGATAATCGGGTCGGTGATTGCCTGTTGTCTGTTCTCGCCAGGAAGAGCAGCCTGGTGCCGGGTTCGAGAGCTGCAGAAGGGAAGCGCTATGAGTCCGTCATGGAGGATGAAGTCCTGGATGCGGACCGTCCGGAGTTGGATCATGCTCTACTTCGGCCGTGCCACCGGAAACCAGCATCTGGAGTCGAAAGGCATGGCCGCCCGGGCTGGAAATGATCCGGGGCGGCGCAGCGAGAAAACCAAAAGGACGTTCAAGCGCTGATGTGGCGACCGTCAACGGCGCCGAAATGTGCCGGCCCGGTCCAGTGCATTCGTTCTTCGCGTGATCAGTTAATTGCCGGCACAAATCTGGAGTAGCCATGAATCGTGTCATTGTCGTGGGCGTCGACGGTTCGGATGCCGCCACCTCGGCCGTCGAGTGGGCCGCCGACGACGCCGCTCGCATGGCGGCCCGGCTCCGCATCGTGCACGCCGTGGACCGCTCGCCGTACGAGATCGCGAGATTCTCCACCCCGGGCCAGGACGACGTCATCATGCTCAGCGCGCAGAGCGTGCTGAGCGACGCCGAGGCGGCGGCGCGCAAGCGACAGCCCGGCATCGACGTCGGCTGCGAGCTGCTTCAGGGCGCCGCCGCGGCGGTGTTGCGCAGCCGGGCCGGTGACTGCGCCGAGATCGTGATCGGCGGCACCGGCCTCGGCGGCTTCCCCGGGGCCGTGCTGGGCTCGGTGAGCACCCACGTGGCCGGGCACGCGCACGGCCCGGTGGTCGTCGTCCGATCCGACCACGACACCGTCCATGGGGAGGTCGTGGTCGGGCTCGACGACTATCACGCCTGCGAACCCGCCCTCGGCTACGCCTTCGAGCAGGCGATGCTGCGTGCGAGCACGTTGCGCGCTCTCTGCGCGTGGCAACCTCCGGCGCACGCTCACATCCCCGACGACGCCTATGACCTGGACGGGATCCACGCTACCCAGGGCCGGACGGCGGTCGGCATCCTCCAGGGGTGGCGGCAGCGATATCCGCAGGTTCCGGTGATCGAGGACGTCCGTCGCGCCCATCCCGTCGATGCTCTCATCGGAGCTTCCGCCACGGCGGATCTGGTCGTCGTGGGCTCTCAGGGCAGAGGGGCGATCGGCACCGTGATGCTCGGATCCGTCGCCCTCGGGATCTTGTACGGCGCGCGCAACCCCGTCGCGGTGGTGCGGTCATGAGCGCGCCTTGGCCGGCGACCTGGAACCTGAGCCGGTGGCCGTCTGGGCCGGTCAGCCGGCAGGCTCGGGGGTGAGCAGCGGCTCGGACGGCCCCGTTGACGCGCCGGGCGGGATCGCCGGGCCGATCACCGGGCCGTAGACGAGCTTGTCAGACGGTGGTGGCCGCCTGTTCCTGCCGTCGTTGCCGGGGCTGGGCACGGGCTCCGGCGGGGGCGTCGGCCGGTCGGCCGCTTCGTCGAGGTGTTCGTCGTCGTTGCGCAGGTTCATGGCGCTTCGCCCTTTCATGAGCTGTTTCAGGTGTCTTGCTGTGATATCCCTGCTCGTCCCGGACGGCTGTGACCAGCTGATCGGCCGCGTGGACAGCCAGAGCCGGCGCGACGGTGAACTGCTCCTGGGTCGCCGTCCAGGCCGGGGACGACGTGGGGATCGATGGTGCCGAACCAGCCCACTTTGACCTGGCGCCTGGGGGCGGCGATGCGGCGTGGGACGTTGGGCCAGGTGTCGACGTGCAGGCCCACGCGCAGGCCCCGTCGCTCCAGCCGCTGGTCGACGGCGGCGATCAGGGCGGGCGGCTCCGCGCCGGCGGCGTAGATGGCGGGCCACCACGCCCCGTCCACCGCGTCCTGGCGTGGGAGGTCGGGATCCAGGGGGAGCCGTGCGTGCTCAGGGCCGGTCATGTCGGCATCGCCTCCCTGTCCCCGTCACAGCGCGCACTCACGCGTTGCCAGACATCGATTCGCCTTCTCACGCACACCGCGGCTACACACCTCGCCGCCCAGCCCGCGCGCGTCAGACAGCCTCGTCGCTGCGGCTGCTGGTGGCTGCCGGCGCGTCTTCGCCGGACGGCGGTTCGGTGGCCGGGGCGACGGGTTCGAGCCAGTCGAGCTGTTCGGCCAGGTGCCGGGCGGTGTCGAGGACGGTGGCGATGTGCGGGGAGGGGTTGGCGTCGTGCCACAGCAGGGACCAGGGGTAGTACGTGGTGGGGTCGGTCAGGGGCCGCCAGGTGGTGCCGGGCCGGTTGGAGGAGCGGAAGGAGGAGGGGACGCAGTGCACGCAGCGGTGCTGGAGTACGAGGTCGGCGGCGGCCCGGGAGCTCTCGACGGTGCCTTCGTAGAGAGTGGGCTCGAACCCGGCCGAGCGGCACAGCGCGAGGACGAACTGGTTGAGCTCCGGCGTCTGCGATTCCTCGCCGAGCAGGAGCAGTTCGTCGGCGAGGGCGGCGACGGGTACGCCGTTGAGGACGGCGAAGCGGTGGTCGTCGGGGACCAGCACGCCGAGGGGATCGAGCCTGATGAGTTTGGAGGTCATCTCGGCCGGGGTCTGGGAGGCGTGTCCGATGGCTATGTCGAGGCGGCCGTCGGCCAGTTGCCGGTACTGCTCGGGGGTGCCTGCTTCGATCTGGTGGATCGTGATGCCGGGATGGTTGTCCTGGAGTTCGTGCAGGATCTGCGGCATGGTGTCGTAGCCGGCGTCGATGATGCCGACGCGTAGCGTGGGCGCGGACGCGGCGGCGTTGCGTGCGGCATGCCCGGCCCGGCTGACGTGGTGGAGGATTTGGCGCGCCTCGACGAGGAAGGCGGCCCCGGCGGGGGTCAGGTCGACGTGGTGGGTGCTGCGGTCCAGGAGCCGCACGCCGAGCTCGCGTTCCAGCCGCTGGATCTGTTGGCTCAGCGCCGACTGCACGATGTGCTCGCGGGCGGCGGCGCGGCCGAAGTGCAGCTCTTCGGCCAGCGTCACGAAATAGCGCAACTGCCGTAACTCCATGGCCGCCACCCTTCCCTTCCCGGGCGGTGCCGATGCGGGCCGCTGTCTCCCACCCTAGGTTCCTCGTGGGTGCCCGAGCTTCTGGAGGCGCTCCTGGCCCTGGTTGCTGGATTGGGGCCGGGGCCTACGGCAGGTGATCTTTTCGGGGGAAGGCGGTTCGCCGAAGCGGGATCAGCGTTTGAAAGCATCCCTGGCCTTGTCACCGGCCTGCTTCAGATTGCCCACGACCCGGTCGCTCTTGCCCGTGGCCTGCTGGCGCCGGTTGCCGGTGACGCGGCCGAAGCGTTGCCTGGCCCAGCCCTTGAAGGCCTGGACCTTGTTGCTGATTTCCCAACGTAAACTCATTGCGATCTTCCTTCGCTGCGGTCAGGCGGCTTGGAGCCCCAGTGTCTGCTCTGGCTTGGGAGGGGGAAACGAGCAATGGCCGTGCCGGTTATCACAGGTACTGATGAGCGGTGGGGTGTCGGGGTCAGTCACCGGCCGGTGAGAGCGCGCCGGTACGGTGGCGCCGGAGGCGTTCGGGATCGGGCCAGCGTACGTCGCTCGCCCAGCCGAGCCGCTCGAACAGGCGGATCACCCCGCTGGACGGGTCGATCTGGCCCCGGTCGAGACCGTGGCGGGCACAGGTCGGCTCGCTGTGGTGGCCGTTGTGCCAGCTCTCGCCGAACGACAGCAGGGCCAGCGGCCACAGGTTCGTCGCCCGGTCGTGGTCGCGGGTCTTGAAGGGCCGGCTGCCGATGAGGTGGCACAGGGAGTTGACGCTCCAGGTGACGTGCTGGAGCAGCGCGATGCGGATCAGGCCGGCCCACAGGAAGGCGGTCAGGCCGCCGTAACAGGGTGCCGGCGATCGCCCAGCCGGCTGCGAACGGCAGCACCAGCGACAGCGCGCACAGCGCGGGGAAGGCGCGGGCCACGCGGGTCATGGCCGGATCGGCCAGCAGGTCAGGGGCGTAGGCGTTCGGCGGACGTCTGGTCGTCGGTGAACAGCCAGCCGAGGTGGGCGTGGGCAAGCCCCCGAAGCTGCCCGCGCAGGCTGGTTCCGTACCGGTAGGGCGAGTGCGGATCGCCCGGCCGGTCGGTGAAGGCGTGATGGCGGCGGTGCGGCGCCACCCAGTCGATCACGTTGCCCTGGAAGCCCATCGCCCCGGCGACCGCCAGCACCACGCGCAACCATGGCCGGGCGGTGAAGGAGCCGTGGGTGAGCAGCCGGTGGAAGCCGACCGTCACTCCCGGCCCGGTCACCACGTAGAAGGCGGCGGCCAGGAGCAGGTCGGTGGGCGCGACCCCGTGCCCCCACGCCAGATAGATCACCGCACCGAGCGCGGCGAACGGCGCGATCACGATCGCCCCGGTCAGCGCGGTCTGCGGCCGCCCGGCCGGCACGTGCTCGCCGGCCCCCGGGGAAGGGCGAGGTTCCGTCGTAGTCCCGCCGGCGTTGCACCGGTCGTTCAGAAACAGCCATGAAACAGCCTTCTTCTCATCTATACGGTCCGCCGGTGCACGTAGCACCAACGCCAGGCCGGCCTCGGCCCCAGGGCGGTGGCCACCGGGTGGTCGGTCTCCTGGTAGTGGGCCTTGGCGTGGCCGCCCTGGGAATCGTCGGAACAGGCGACCCGGCCGCAGGTCAGGCACGCCAGCAGGCGCGTCCAGGTCTGGCCGAGAGCCAGGCATTGCTTGCATTCGGCTGGTCCGTACCGCACCTGGGGGAGTTGGTCGATGTGATCGCAGCGCGGGGTCTGACCGTTCAGGCAGGCGCGGTTGGTGGCGTCCGTTCCTTGTGCGTCCAGGGTCATGACGACCCCCTCACGGTGACAGCGGCGCAAGGTGCGTCGGCTGGTCACTTGCCAGTCAACGTGCTCAGCGGGGCCGGCGGAAAGACGCGATCCCAGTCAGCCTCATCAGTTGCGGCGATGGCGGGCCTGCGGGCGATTTCACGAGAGGCCACCGGATCATGCGGATCGCGACGCTGAGAGCAGCCGGACCGCGAAATCGGCCGGATATTTCACACGACGCAGACCTTCCGTCACTTATGCCGAGAGCGGATACCGCTCATTTATGCGAAATCTCCTTGCTATTTATTCCGGCAGGGTATTGAATGAGGAATGCAAGCAAGGAAAAGGGGAGGCTCTCATGAGCTTCGTACAGATTCTGGAATTCAGCACCAAACGCGCCGCGGAAATCGAGTCGCTCATGAACGAGTGGCGGACGCAGACCGAGGGAAAGCGCCATGTGAAGCGCGAGGTCGTGGCGAAGCACCGCGATCGCCCCGATCACTACGTGGCCCTCGTCGAATTCTCCTCCTACGAGGAGGCCCAGCGTAACAGCAAGCTGCCGGAGACCGGCCGGTTCAACGCGCACATGGTCCAACTGTGCGAAGGCCCGATCAAGTTCTCCGACTACGACGTGATTCGCGACAAGAGCTGATCACCGGCTGAACATCGCGAAAAGCTCAACCTGTGCTGTGGCGTGCGAGAACATTCTCGCGTCATGGCGCGGGGCATTTTTTTGTGTCGGCCCATCGTCGCGCGAGACGTGAAGGGGCCGGCGCCGGCCGACCGGCACTGCCCGACCGCTACGGATTCCTCCTGGCGAGCGCCTGCTCGGCCGCGGCGCTCAGCAGCCCGGCGGCGGCGGCCACCTCGGCGAGCCGGGCAGGCCCCATCGCCTCCAGACAGATGGCCAGCCGCTGCCGGTCACCACGGCAGGCCATGTTCGTCGCATGCTGAACGGCGAGGGCGCGCGAGGCCGTGCCGAGCGCCGTCAAGACGTCAGCCAGGGCCTGATCCACGCCGTCGTTCGGACCCGGCGGCCGCGCAGGTCGAGCAGTCAATGCCATTCACCATGCCGTCCTTGAACCCTGAGCGCGATCCGATGCCGCCGGCCGGTCGGCTCCAGAGGCGGCCGAGGACAACGGGATAGCGCCCCAGTGGTTCCCATGACACGCCACGAGCGGTGTGGCGTCAAACCACTCGCGTCACCACGCCGGCGCCGGCCCTGGTGATCACGGCTGATGATAGGCGTGGGGCAGATTGCCGCTTTCCACCTGGCCGAGCCACGGGATGATCAGTACAGCGCACCGGACTGCTCCACTCGCGCTGGCTCCCGCACCACGTGTTCATGGCCGCCTCACACTCGCGGCCACCCTATTCCGTACTCCCCGCCCGTAGGAGTCAGCATGGACAGCGCGGACGCAGCCGGCATTCGCACGCCTGACACGGTCGCCGATCCGCCCTTGCGCATGACGCCGCTCGTCGATCCCGCGGGCCTGCGGATCGAAGGCGAGCTCGACTACGCCACCCTGCCTGCCCTGACCAGGGCACTGGTCTCGATGGAGAGAGGTGGCAGCTTCTGCGTCGATCTGAGCGGCCTGGTGTTCTGCGACGTCGGCGGGCTGCGCGCGTTGGTCACCGCCGCCGCCGGCATGCGCAACGGCCAGGTTCTGACATTACGCTCGCCCTCTCCGCAGGTGCGACGCCTGCTCCAGCTCACCGGCTGGCACCCGAAAGCCGGTCTTCGCCTGCAGGATCGGAGCACCTCATGACGACCCTCGATCCCCGCACCGCGAGCCCGCAGCGGGTCTTCATCGGCAAGAACCCTGACAAGTCGTCGGCCGTGACGCTCGCCGACGGCAAGGGCGCGCCGCGCATCGTGATGCGGGTCGATCAGGACGGCAACCCCCAGATCCGGTTCCTGAACGCCAAGGGCAAGGTCACCCGGACGATCAAGGGCTGATGAGGAACGGCATCTCCCTCCGAGAGGCGATCACGGGGACCCCGCTGCGGTTCCTCGGGTCGCCATGGCCCTGGCGGGCGCTCGCCTACCTGCTGACCGGTCTGCCAGGCGGCGTCGCGGTGGCCGGCGGCGATCCCCACGCCGGAGCCGAGAGCGTCGATCTCCTTCGCGAACCCGGCAGCCTGGCGCGATCGGCTACGCGCTGCTGTGGGTGACGGTTCTGCCTGCGGTCAACGGCCTGGTCATCTCCTTGGCGGCATGGACGGTCTTCTCCTACACCTCGGCTCTTCCCTCCGGCGGCTCGCCGCTGGTGGTCCTGCTGACCGTCGTCGTGGTGCTGGGCGGGCTGGCCGGTTGCGCGTACCTGTTCACGGTGGTGGCCGCGGCGCAGGGGGCGCTCGCGCGGGGGCTGCTCGCCGCGCCGCCCGAGGAGCGGATCATCGAGTTGACCCGGTCGCGGGCACGGTTGGCGGACGCCTTCGAAGCCGAGCGGCGGCGTATCGAAAGGGATCTGCACGACGGCACGCAGCACCAGCTCACCGCCGTGCTCATGCACCTCGGCCTCGCCCGGCCCGACGTACGGGAAGACCTCGAACGCACGGCGGAAGCCATCGGCCTGGCCTACGACCACACCCAGGCCGCGCTGGACGAGTTGCGACGCGTCATCAGAGGCATCCACCCCTCCGCGCTCACCGACCGGGGGCTCAGGGCCGCCGTCTTCGATCTGGCCCGCCACTGTCCCATCCCGGTGATCCTGGACCTCGACCTACCCCGCCGCCCGCCCGCAGGCGTGGAGGCGGCGGCCTACTTCTGCATCTCGGAAACCCTCACCAACGCGATCAAACACAGCAAGGCGCAGAACATCACGATCAAAGCGAAGCTGTCGGACCGTCTTCTCGCCCTCGACGTGCGCGACGACGGCATCGGCGGGGCCGACGCCGCGAAGGGCAGCGGTCTCACCGGGCTGGCCGACCGGATCGGCGTGTTCGAGGGAACCCTGTCGCTCAACAGCACGCCGGGAGGCCCGACGGCGATCAGGGTGGAGCTGCCATGCGGGTGATGATCGCGGAGGATTCGGTTCTCCTGCGGGAAGGGCTGACCGGCATCTTCACCCGGTTCGGCGGCGAAGTGGTCGCCGCCGTCGGCAGCGCCGACGAGCTGCTGCACGCCATCGCCCAGGACCTGCCCGACATCGTCGTGATGGACGTCCGCATGCCGCCGGCCTTCCACGACGAGGGGTTGCGGGCCGCCATTCAGCTGCGTGGCGAGCATCCCCGGCTCGGCATCCTCGTGCTGTCACAGGTCGTCGAGGCGGCCGCGGCCGGGGAACTGCTGGAGGCCGGCACTCGCGGCCTCGGCTACCTGCTCAAGGACCGGATCGGCGCGATCGGCCAGTTCGTGCCGGCGGTACGTGACGTCACCGCCGGGGGCACGGTCATCGATCCCGACGTGGTCCACCAGCTGATGGTCCACCATCGCGCGCACGATCCGCTGGACGCCCTCTCGCCACGCGAACGCGAGGTGCTCGCGCTGGTCGCCGAGGGCAGGTCGAACAGTGCGATCGCCCAGCGCCTGTACGTGTCGGAGGCCGCCGTGGCCAAGCACATCACCGGTGTCCACACCAAGCTGAACCTCGGCCCGGACACCGACGACCACCGCGGAGTCCTCGCCGCGCTGACCTTCCTGCGCTCGCGCTGACCTCGAAGGACGGCCGAACGTCACTCCCGTCCGCGACGCTGACAGGGCCTTCCCGGTGGGACATGAGGCGGCCTCCGGGGACGTGCCTCGGGAGCCTTCCTCCCGAGCCGCCGTTTCACGTCACGGCCGCCTGCCCGGGGTCGTGATGGCGGGGTTCAGCGACCGGGTCAACGACTTCCCCGACCTCACCTTCGTCCCGCACCCCTCGGTCACCCTGCTCTTCGACCTCGGCGAGGAGCCGTTCCTGGTCGAGGACGATCGCGGCTCGCGGCAGCAGGGACGCGTCATCGCCGGCCTCGCCCCCGGTAGGTGCGGGGGAGCGGGCTGAGCAGCCGGATGGGATGCCTCCAGATACGGCTGTCGCCGATGGTCGCGCACGCCGTCCTGGGCGCGTCCTCGGAGCTGGGCGGCACGGTGGTCTCCCTCGACGACCTCTGGGGGCGGGAGGCGGTACGCGCCCAGGAGCGGCTGCGGGCCGCCCGGTCCTGGGAGGACCGGTTCGCGATCGCCGAGGCCGGCTGGAGCCGCAAGCGCCTGTGGCCCCGGTTCCGCGCGCAGGTCGGCCTCACCCCGAAGCGGTGTGGAGGTGGTCGATGTCGACCCGGATGTTCTCCGAGGACCAGCTGGAGCGGCTGCGGTCCTATCCCGACATCAGTCGCGAGGACCTGATCCGGTACTTCACCCTGACACCCGCCGATATCGCCTTCATCGACCCGGGCCGCGGCCCGGGTGACCGATTAGGGCTTGCCGTTCAACTGGCGACCCTGCCCTGGCTGGGGTTTTTGCCGGATGAGGTGAACTCGGCCCCGCCGGTGGCTGTGGCCTGCTCAAGAACGCCGGGAACGTCGACGCCGCCTGGTACCTGGAGCCCGGTCACCGGCTGACCAGACCACCTAGCCCCGTTTCCGCACGTCGGAGCGTTTGAAGCTCGATGGGTTGCTGCGCTGATCGTTGCCACGGTATGACCTGGGCTCGTGAGACAGCGTGCGCAGTGGGGACAGGCCGACATCGAGAAGATGCTCGGCGCGTTGCCGGTGGTGGCCGTGTTCTGTTCCCGGTTTACGGATCCGGGAACTGGTGGACGCGGCCTCTGGCCGGCCGCGCAGGCAGGAGCGGCTGCAACGCCGCCCACTGCGCGTCCGTGAGGTCGTGCCGCCTCGTTGCCGCTACGCTGACCACGAGGTCTCAGGTGTTCGTTCTTCTTGGTCGTTGAACCAACTACCGGAGACCTCTTCATTTCACGACCACCGACACGCCCAACACGTTGTGGTCTTTTGAAACACGGCCCAAAGCCCGTCGGAGTCGGAACGCCTGAACTTGATGGTTCCGGACGCGCCCGCTGCTCCCCGTGGTCTTCGGCGCCACCGGGTCGTGGCCGCTGTGGCCGCGCTGCCGAGGGCCGGGTCTCAGCACATCGACGGGATGCAGGTGAAGGGGTTCTCCATCGCGGACGGCTGCTGTGGTTGGGTGGGCGCCTGGGTGGTCTGCTGCGGCGGCTCGGGCGCGGGCTCCGGTGGGTGCTCGGTGGTCCTGGCGGGCGTCGGGTGGGAGGTCGAGCCGTCGTCGATGGGGCTGCTCACCGCGTCGCCCGTCCTGGTCGGCCGGGGCGTGGGGGCCGAGCTTCCGGGCCGGGTCCGCTGCCTGGCCGGCGGGGACGACGTTCGCTGCGGGGTGCTTCTGACCTGCTGCGGCGAGGTGGTGGCCGCGGCCGGGGCTGGGGCGGTGGTAGTGCCGGACGACGGGGGAGCGGCCGAGCCGATCGTGGCCGGGGGCGGCGCGGGCGGGTTGTCCGCGGTGATCAGCACGCCGCCCGTGACGAGCAGCGCCGCCGTCGCGGCGGCGGCCGTCGCCAGCAGCGCGTGCCGTCGCCGACCGGCCGGACGCTCCGGCGGCGGGGACGACCCGGCGGCCGGTCCCGGTACGAATTCGGGGGAGGTCAGCCCGGCGACCAGGTCGTCGGCGCTTGGCCGCGCGGCCGGGTCCTTCGACAGGCCGGCGGTGACGAGCCGGAGCAGGGCCCCGGTCAATCCCGAGACGGCCGGCTGCTCGTTCAGGATGCGGTTGATCACGGCCGGGGTGGAGTCGGCGCCGAACGCGGGCCGCCCCGAGGCGGCGAACACCATGGTCACGGCCCAGGCGAAGACGTCGGCCGCGGCCGTCACCTGCCTGCCGCCGAGCTGCTCGGGCGCCAGGTAGGACGGCGTGCCCATCAGCGGGCCCGTCGAGGTGTTGCCCGGAGCGTCCAGGGCCCTGGCGATGCCGAAGTCGATCACGACCGGGCCTTCGGGTCCCATGAGGATGTTGGCCGGCTTGAAGTCGCGGTGCAGCACCCCGGCCCGGTGGATGGCGGCCAGCGCGGCGGCGGTGCTGATGGCGAGCCGCTCCAGCGCGGCGCCCTGCCGTGGTCCCTCGGTGGCGACCAGGTCGCGCAGCGAAGGGCCGGGCACGTACTCGCTGACGATGTAGGGGCGCCGGCCGGCCAGGTCGGCGTGGAGCACGGGCGCGGTGGAGAATCTGGCCACCCGCCGGGCGATCTCCACCTCGCGCAGGAACCTGGCGCGCGCGCCGGGATCGGTCAGCAGGCCGTTGTGCAGCAGCTTGACGGCCACCCGCCGGCCGGCGGGGTCGCGGCCCAGGTAGACGACGCCCTGGCCGCCCTCGCCGAGCCGGGCGACGAGCTCGTACGGCCCCAGCGTGCGGGGATCGTCCGCCACCAGCTGATCCACTCGGCCTCCTGGAACACATGAACGGACAGGACAAAAGGGATTGGCTGCTCCGCCGGCCGCGATCACCGGCACGCACGCCGAAGGCGTGCCGACTTCTCTCAGCCCGGCAGGCCGCGTGGGTGGGCGTCGGCGACGAGGCCGAGAACGACGTCGTGCTCCAGCAGCGCCTTGAGGGCGCTGATCAGGAAGGTGAAGCCGCCGGTGGAGTCGGTCACGTAGCGGACGAGCTCGTCACCGGTGCCGGTGAACCCGCTCTCGGTGACCTGGACGTAGGTGGTGTCGTCCGGCATGGGGATGAAACGGAACTCGACTGTGGTGGGGGCGTCGGGAGTGTAGTTGCCCCAGGTGAAACGGATCCGCCGGTTCTCCTCCACCTCGTCGACCGAGGCCCGGGTCGACGCCCCGTACATGTCCCATTCCCAGGTCAGCTCGGCGCCGGGGGTCATCTTCCCGCTGCTTCTGGTGTACCAGATCTTGCTCGTGACAGCGGGGTCCACGATGGCCTGGAACACCTCGCGGGCGGGGCGGCGGATGAGCATGCCGACCTCCACCGACGGGATCGTGGTGAGCTCGAGCGTTCGTGCGGACATGCGCTGGTTCTCCTCTCGTGGTCCGGGACCGGCGTCACGGTCGTGGTCGCTGCTCCAGCGTGGTCACGGGCAGCGTGTCAGGAAAGGGCGTAACGCGGTGATCAGCGCGGCCGGATTGTCCTCCTGGACGTTGTGCCCGGCGTCAGGCACGACCACGAGCTCGCCGTCCGGAATGCGCGCGACCAGGCGTTCGGCGGCAGCCTGGGGAAGCACCCTGCTGCGTCCGCCCCGCACGAGCAGCACCGGCGTCCTGCCCAGCTGAGTGGGCAGCCGGTCGATGGCAGCCAGGATGGCGGGGAAGTCCGGAGGGCGCGGATCGCCCTTCGGCACCCAGCCGCCCCCTGGTGCACGGCGGAACAGTGTGCTCATGCGGTAGGCGACACTGGCCCGGTGGGCGCGTGGATTGACCCGCATCGCGGCCTCCACCACCGTCTCCAGCTCCCGCACCGGACCGAGCCCGCTGATGAAGGTCCGCACCCGCCAGGTGCTGTCGAAGTCCACGCCCGGCGCGACATCGATGAGCACCAGCCGCACCACCCGGCCGGGACGCTCGTCGGCGACGTGGGCCGCGACGACGCCGCCCAGGGACATGCCGACCAGCCGCACCCGGTCGAAGCCGAGATGATCGGCCGCGGCGACGACGTGGGCCGCGAGGGTGCCGATGCGGTAGTCGCCGGACCAGCCGCTCTCGCCGTGACCTCGCAGATCCAGCGCGATCAGCCGGGCGGCGCCGCGCAGCCCGAGGCAGACGAAGTCCCACGTGTGCGCGGTCAACGCGCCACCGTGCAACAGCAGCACCGGCGGCCCTGTTCCACCCCAGTCGAAGCCGTGCAACGGGCAGCCCGCCCGGGAGAAGCGGATCTCGCGGGGCGGCGCCGGCTCGTGGATCGTGACGCCCAGTGCCGCCGCCAGCTCGGTCATCGCCGGAATCGTGAACTGTCCCCGCACGCGCCACCCCCTTACCTTGAGGGTCCAAGGTAAGGGGTGTTGCCTTGACTGGTCAAGGTAATGTGGACGCGTGGCCACCCGAGTACGACGCCGGCCTGAGGACGCCAAGCGGCTGATCCTGGAGGCGGCGAGCAAGCTGCTCGCCGCGGGCGGCCCTGCCGCCGTGCAGGTGCGCGCCGTCGCCGCGGAGGTCGGGGTGTCCGACGCCGCGGTCAACCACCACTTCGGCACGCGTGAACGACTGCTGGAGTCGCTGTTGCGATTCGGCGGGGCCAAGCTCAAGGCCGAACTGCACACTGTGCTGGGCACGTGGGCCGATGCCCCGATCGATCTCGCCGAGCTGGTGCGCACGTTGTCCGCGCTGTACGCGGGCGGTTACGCCGAACTGGCGCTCGCGCTGCATCGTTCCGGCTGGCGGGACACCGGCAGCGGAATGCTGGACGAGGTGGTGGATCGGCTGCACGCCCAGGCGCTGCAGCACTGCACGGCGAGCGGGCGGACGCCGCCGTCACGCGAGGCGATCCAGCTGACCGTGTGTGCACTGCACCAGGCAGTCGCGACCGAACCGCTGTTCGGCGACGAGTTCCGCCGGAGCGTCGGACTGGACGACACCGCCCGGGATCGTCTGCTCGACTGGTGGACCGAAACCCTGCGCGCGACTGTCTCCGGACAGGGCTAGCCGTGTCGTGACGGTGGAGGGGGCACCGATTCCGCCGGGCCATCGCGGTGATTCCGCCGAGCGGGGCACGCAGGCGCGGGGTCAGGGTGATCAGAGCGGCCGTCCCGCCCCTTCGAGCGACGCGGACGTGGCGGCCGACGCGGGTCGGCCGGGCATCCGCGAGAAGCGCAGCCATGACGACGGCCCTGCCCGCGGCCGTCGTCACCGCTGCTTGCCCGCACTTCTTGACCGGCGCTCCGGGAGAACTCGCCCCGGAGAGTACGGTGTCAGGTGAGTGTCTAGGGTTTCGCCGCCCGGCCCGTTTCACGCGGGTCCGGCGGGCCTGGTCCGAGCGATACCGCCGGCGGCTCGGGTGGCCACCGGTCAACTGAAGGGACAAAAGCCTGGAGGTCGTGGTTCCCGCGAGCGTGGGAGCCGGAAAGGCCTCCTGGTGTGCCCTACCGTCGTGCTGTTCGTCCAGCACCTGCCCAGTGAGCTCTCGCGACAGAGCGCATCGGCTCTTGAGCCGTCCACCGGCCTCCTCCCCACGCTGCTGACCGCGTCAGTGCTGGCCTTCGCTCTGGCCTGGCTGTCATCGGTGGGCGGCGTGGGGGGCGGCGCGTTGATGCTGATCGCGTTCACCGCCCTGTACGGTCTGCAGGTGGCACTGCCCACCCACACACTGACTCAACTGGCCAGTAACGGCCGTCGCGCCTGGTTCAACCGGCACGCTGTCCAGTGGCGGGTCATCACGTGGTACGCCCTGGGCGCCGTCCCCTTCGCCCTGACCGGCGGGCTCCTGCTGCCCTACGTGCCGGTCGAGCCGCTCAAGCGCGTTCTCGGCGGGTTCCTCATCGTCACCGTCTTCTGGCGGCGATTCCGGCCGCCGCGAGCGGTGCCGGCCGACAAGACGTTCGCCGCCGTCGGCGCCGGTTGCGGTCTCGCCTCGGCCCTGTTCGGGGCGGCAGGACCGGTCGCGGCCCCGTTCTTCCTCGTCAAGGGCTTCATCGGCAGCGCGTACATCGGCACTGAAGCCGCCGCGTCCCTGATCATCCAGCTGACCAAGATCGTCGCCTATGGCGCGGGCAGCCTGCTCTCGGTGCACGTGCTGCAACTCGGCCTGGCCCTCACCCCGGCCGTCGTCGCCGGAGCGTGGCTGGGCCGAAGAACCGTCGCCCGGATGCACGCCCAGGCCCTCGTGCTGGTCACCGAGGCCGGAGCAGCCGTCGCGGCGACCTTGTTGCTCGCCGGGATCTGAGCCGGGGCTCATCCTGGACGGCGTCACCAGGGCGGCGGCCACGTCCTGCGTACGGCGCCCCAGCGCCTGACTCACGCTCTCGTCCGCCACATGTCCGCGTCACGCCCGTCAGGGCTCGGGCCGGCCCGGCGAACGGGCTCGTCGATCAGCGTCACGATGCCCTCCAACAGGCGCTGGAGCCCGAACTAGAACAGGGTGTCCAGGTCGAGCGAGCGGACCGCGTGCTGCGCCGCACGCACGGCACCAAGCACTACCACCATCCCCTCGTCGGCGAGCTGCACTTCCACTACGAGTTCCTCCGGGCGACCCCGACCAGACCTTGTGCGTCTACAACGTCGAGCCGGGCTCCCCGACCGCGCAAGCGCTCCGGCTCCTCAGCAGTTGGGCCTTACAGTACGAGTGGAGCGGCCGCACGATCGAGCGGCACCGGCCGAGCTCCGGGTCCGGTCGATCGAGCCGCCGAGTCCGAACGGCTGCCGGGCATGTTCGGCGACGTCGGACGACGGTGCCCTCGCGTTTGAGCTGCAGGTGGACGCGGCGCACCTCGTAGACCCGGGCGTGCACGTCCTCGATCAGGTCGGGGACGGCTCCTCGCCTATCGGCTTCCCTCCGGCCGGATCATGGCCTCCAGCAGCGAGCGGATGCTTTGGTGGAGTTCGTCTCTGCTCTCCTGAGTGCCGGGGAGTGGCGCGATGGACGCTCCCACGCCGACGAGGCGGTCGAGGATCAGTCCGTTGATGCATGCGACGTAGTCGCGACCACGGCGGTCGGTGTCCCGAACTCCGGCACGAGCCAGGAACGCGCTCGCCGATGCTCGCGCGGCGTCGTTGTGCGGGGCCAGCAGTTCACGCAATTCGGGGTCATGGGCGGCCTCAAGAGCACAGACGTGGCGAGCGAGTGTGCGGGTGCGGCCCGCGCTGAGCCAGTGGTCGATGACCGCGGCCGTGGCCTCGGCCAGACGGTTCACCCCGTCTGCGGTCACGGGAATGTCCTGCGGCTCCCCCAGCAGTGGTCCTTCCGCTGCCAGGGCGCGGCGTTCCAGGTCGATCCTGTCCAGGTCGGCGAGTCGCCGTACCAGCCCGGTGAGCAGGGCTTTCCACGTCCGGTAGTAGGCCGAGGTGGTGCCGGAGGGCATCCCTGCCTGGGCGTCGACCGCGCGGTGGGTGAGCCCGCGTATCCCGCGCGCGGCCACCAGCTCGATGGCCGCGTCGGCCAGTACGGCGCGGCGATCCCGGTGCTCCGTCATCTCTCGCTCTCCCTTTGCCTTCTACATGCGTAGTATCCTCTTCTACAAATGTAGAAGGGAGCGTCATGTACGAGAGATCGGCGATTGTCGTCGGTGGCGGTATCGCGGGGCTGGCCGTCGCCGTCGGGCTGCGGCGCATCGGATGGCGGGTCACGGTGCTGGAGAGGGATCCCGTCTTCGGGGCGATCGGGGCAGGCATCTCGCTGCTGGCCAACGGATTGCGCGCGCTCGACTCGCTGGGAATGGGCGCTGCCGTACGCGACGTCGGGCGCCGTCAGTCCGGGGGTAAGATCTCCGCCCCATCAGGCCGGCTGCTGACACCCATGGATGACGCCGCCATCGAGGACCGACTGGGGACGGCGGTCTACTCGTTTCTCCGTCCCGAGCTGCACAACGTGCTGGCCCAGGCCCTGCCATCCGACGCCCTGGTGCCGGGCGCGCTGATCAGAGCGCTGGAGCAGGACGGCACGGGAGCCCGGGTCCACTTCACCACCTCGGACGGCGACGCCGTACTCGACGCGGACATCGTCATCGGAGCCGACGGGCTGAACAGCTGGGTGCGGTCACAGATGTGGCCGGAGCATTCTGGCACGGCCTACAGCGGTGCGACCGTCTGGCGGGGCGTGACGAGCGAATCTGTCGAATCCCCGCGGGGCATCGATCAGACCTGGGGCCGTGGCATGGAGTTCGGCTTCTCATCGCTGAGCGGCGGACGGATAGAGTGGCACGCCCTGGCCAATGCGTCACGTGGCACGCGGTACGCCGATGAACTAGGAGAAGTACGGGCGCGATTCGGCTCCTGGCATGATCCCATTCCAGCCGTGCTCGCGGCCACGCCGCCCGAGGCCGTGCTGCGCCACGACATCTTCGACCTGGTCGCCCCGTTGCCGAGCTATGTCCGCGGCAGGACGGTCCTGATCGGGGACGCGGCCCACGCGATGCAGCCACACCTCGGGCAGGGGGCCGGCATGGCGCTCGAGGACGCCGTCGTCCTTGCCGCCGAGCTGCGAGCCGGACCCGATCCGGCCTCCGCGCTCGCCCGCTACGATCACGCGCGGCGACCGCGGACCCAGGCCGTCGCGCGGAACGCCCGCCGGGTGGGGCGGATGGGAGCACAGCTGGAGAACAGGCTGGTCATCATGGCGCGCAACACCGCGATGCGGCTCCTGCCGGCAAGCGTCGGGCTGAGGGAACTGGTCCGAACCGCTGATTGGACGCCGGTATCGCTCGAAGGCCCAATGCACAAGGGGTGACCCGTCTCCCGCCCGTCTGTGGATCGCCCTGGGCCGGGAAGACCGGACGTATGGCAGACGTCCTCGCGCGTTTCGAGTGCTTCGGACATGTCAACGCGGCCCCAACGTTCCAGCGGTGCACGCCGGGCGCTTGCCGATGCCCGGGACGGCCACGCCGGCGCTGCACGCGACGGCCACGGCCGGCACCGGGAGGGGCCGCCGGGGGTTCGTGCCGGCCCGGGCGGCCGGGCCGGCAGACGGGACGATCCCCTCCGACGTTCTCCTCTGGATGCTCTCACCTCCTGAACCGGACAGACGCGCGATCCCTGGCAACCAACGAGTGTGATCCGGGCCACCGGTCAGTGATAGGACATGTGATAGACGTACGGGACCGCCCCCTGGTCGAAGCGGACGAAGAACACGTCGACCCTGCCCGGCCCCCAGGACGCGACGGCTGGGGCGCGCTTCTCGTCGAGGGGCCCGGTGGCGGTGTGGTCCAGCGGTTCGGCAGGACGGTCCCAGCCGTGGCCGCTGGTGTTCCATCGCCGATCGACCAGGCGCCCTCCGGAGTTGTAGAACACATGGAGTGACCCGAACCGGTCGGCGACCGCTGCCGGGTCGCAGGTGAGAGAGTCGCCCAAGTCCTCCTCCGCGCCCCGCACCCCGGAGTCCAGCCATTGGTGCATGAGATGGTTCGCGGGGGATCGGTAGAAGACGTCCAGCCTTCCTTCGCCCCAGGACGCGGCCGTGGGCCGCCCCTGCACAGTCCCGCCCCAGTCCTCCTCGCCGGACCAGACGCCGCCGCTCCAGCGGTGGTGCAGGAGGCGGCTGCCTCCGCTCGCGGTGGTGTAGAACACGTGCAACTGGTCCGACGCGGGCCACCCCACGGCGCAGAGCCCGTTGATCGACCCCCAGCCCAGGTTCTCGGGCGCCGTCCACGACTGCCCGTTCCACCAGCGATGCCAGGGGCCCGTCCCAGGGTGTGCGTAAAGGAAGTCCAGATGCCCCGGGCCCAGCGAGCTGAGGGCCATCGAGCCGATGGCGGGGGAGTCACCGCTCCCGTCGCCCGGCCCCGCCGGCCCCGGCTGGGACTCGAACGCCGCCCCGGTCCAGGCCGCCCTGGCGATCTTCTTGAAGTCCGAGAACGAGCTCCATGCCGCGTCGATGCGGTTCGGCCCCCATGAGACGGCGGTCATCGCCGGTATCGGGACACCGTGGCTCATGCCGATCCCGCGCCGTTCCGACCAGCCCGGCAAGTGTGGCATCGGAGCTGGAGCCGGGACGACCGTCGCCGTCGCCCGTACGTCCGTGAAGGCCCCGTGCGGGGCGATGGTCCGCAACATGTACGTGTAGTCGCCCGGCCCGCCCACGTGGTCGGTGAATCGTCCCGGGTCGGAGGCCCCGGGCGAGCTGAACAACCTCACCTCCGGCCCCAGCCGGACCACGAACAGCTCCCTCACGGTCGCCGCGTTGACGCGGTCCCACGTCAGTTCGACGGTCCCGCCGATGCTCCCGACTGCACGGAAATGGCCGGCGGGCGGCGGTGGCGGCTCCACCGGAGCGGTCGCCGAGGGTAGGGTACGCGCCTGGAAGCTGTTGGCCGCGATCACTCCTCCCGGGTACACGCACGCCACGATGAATGTCATCTGACGGTCGCTGGGCAGGTTGGTCCAGGTGTACCGGCCCCCCCACCCTCCGACCGAGGGATCGGCCGTGAACACGGCGAGGTCGACGTCGATCGTGACCCGCAGGTCGAACGGGTTCACCCAGATGCGGTAGCCCAGCGGCGTGTCGCCGTTGGGCACCCAGGTGCTGACGACGCTGTTCGCGTTGCTCGACCACGGGCCGAATGTCGGGGCCACCTGAACCATGATCGTGCTCCCTTCTGTCGGACGACCGGACCTACGGCAGGTGGGGCATCGGTGCGGGAGCCGCCAGGTCCGGGATGAGGCTGCGGACCCTGTTGCGTGCGCTCTCGGCCGTGCCGTTGGAGCTGTTGGCGATGACGGCGAGGAAGCACTCGTCGTCCCCCTCGGGGACGATCACAATCGTCACGTTCACCTGGTCGTTGCCGCCCAGGACGAAGTACTCGTCGCCGGCCGGGTCGCTCCAGACCTCGTATCCGGCCGTGCTCAGCGCGGTCATCGCCTGCGCCCGCGCTGCGGCCCGCGTGTAGCGGCGGCGCATCGTGCCCCAATGCGTGTCCATGGATTCTCCTGCCCGACAGCTGTTGATCTTCTGGAGTCGTTCCAGAACCAGCCTCCGCCGCCGGACGCCGCGCGGCCTGAGTAATCCCTACTCAGTCGGGCGGCGCCGACGCCGCGGGCACCCGGTGACAGGTTCACCAGGGTGGACGGGAACCCACCGTCAAACGGTCACCGCGCCGTCCGAGGCCGCCCACCGGGCCCTCGTAGCGCACGATACGACGTCGCCGGGCGCGAGTGCCGCGCAGGATGGCGAGGGCGCCGCCGCGCTTGGCCGGCCGAGCGTTGCCGGACACCGGCCGAGAGCCGGCAATCATCCTCGCCGAGTACACACGCCGGGAAGGTCGCAGACCTTCTTGGCCATCCTCTTCGCCCTGTTGGTGAGTATCTTGGTCGTGTCCTCGCCAGCCCAGTAGGAGTCGGCGGTGTAGAGGACCAAGGCGCTCCCGCGGCGGACGACGACGTACCGCTCTCCGCCGGAGATGTACAGCTCGCCCTTGAGGGGTTCCTCCGTGCCCCTTTCGTAGGAGCTCCCCTTGACCAGCAGGGCCTCGTCTGCGATGTTCACCTTCTTGCCGGTGTAGCGGTGAAAGTCCCCGGCCACGGTCGCCGTCTGCGGAGCCTTCGCCTTAGCGCATTTTTCCACGTCGGCGCGGAGCTTGCGGAACGCGGCCCTGGCGTTCTTCGCGCTGGGATACAGCACGAGCTGCTCGGTGACGTACGAGGGGGCGCTGGTCCCCCCGATGATGGTCCGCATCGCGATGCGGCCATCGCGGGGCTTCTCCTTGGAGCGGCAGGGGTTGAGCTCAAGCGGCTTGGTCAGTTTGTCGCTGACCGTCCACCACTCATCGGCCGCCTGATCCTCAGTGAGGGGCTTGGTCGCCTCGGCCTCGGTCAGCAGAAACCCTTTGGGGATCTTGACGGTCTCCGCCTGGGCCGTACTGGCCGCGCCGACCGCCGAGGCCACCATGACCGCCGTTGCGATCACCGCTATCATCGCTCTCTTGCCCGACATGTCGATCATGAGCTGTTAGATGCGTGATCCTGCTGCAAAGTTCTCCGGTGTCGAGACGGGGCAGGGGGCACAGCGAAAGTCATTCCGTTAGGAGCTGTTAGCGAGCTAGGAATACAATCAGCGCCGCGTCGGCGTGGAACTCACATCAGGTGTGGGTGTGGGTGTGGAACTCGCCGGGGCGGGAGGTCGCGGGGTTGGTGTCGGGCTTGCTGCGGGCGGTTGCAACATCATTGTGCTGGCTGCAGACCCGGCTGGAATCCCCACTCCCACCCATACCAGGAGAACTAGCGCAATGAGCCTCACCGCTGGGCTGGTCGCAAGCCAGCGTATCTGAATGGTGCGGCTCGGGTGGGACGCCCCATCGTCCTTCCAAGCTTGCACGATGATGTGGATGACCAGCCCCCAGCACGACGAGATCATGACCAGCGTCACAATGGTGATCATGTTGCCGAGGAGACTGATGTACTCCATGAACGTCGGCGGCGGTGTCGGGTTCAGCGGGAGGGCTACCTGGAGCGGCGCTGCCAGCCGGAGGCCGAGTAGAGTGCCAAGGATGGCCCTCACGCCAGCGTAGCTGGCCACCATAGTCATGAGCTCGTCGGATGCCACCTTGAACCGGCCGATGATCTGGGCAGAGCGCGCCGCTCGCTGGAGAACTAGAAGGTAGCCGAGGAAGGCCAGCGTGGCTGTGGCGGAGAATACGACCGCGAAGGCGAATATAGCAACGGCTTCCTTCCATCCAGGAGGAAGCGTTCTGGGATCGACAAAGTACTGCGGAACCGATCCCGCGGGAACGATTAGGCCAGCTAGAAGAAGCGTCAGGATCGGCAATGGATCGCGCAGGCGGGCTCGAAGGCGCTCTCGGAAGCCAGCCGGAGAATCGTGCGCGAACCTCTCGACCAGGGTGTGGGCATCGGGCTCTGTCTCGGCCTGGCGGTTCGAGGCCGAACGGCCGGGCGGCGGTTTGGTCTGCTTGCGTCGTGAACGTCGGCTCATGAGGTTGCTTTCCTAGCGAGCTTGGAAGGTGCCCTTACTTCCTCGCGTCGTTCACTCCACCTGTTACTGCTGATGCTGATCGCGCATGACATCGCACCTGCCCAGGGAGGTGCCGTAAATCGAACGGTTTACGACCCCGAGGGGCTCGCTACAGGGAGCCGATGACGAGGGATTCGCGGGCGGTCTCGACGACTTCCTTGGTGATGGTGTGCAGGTCGTTGATCTCCAGGATTCGGCTGATCCGGGCGAAGAGGCGTTGCAGGAGCCGGAAGTTGCCGGTGGTGATGCGGTGGACGGCGGCGATGGCTTCGGCGTCAGTGAAGTCGTCGGCGGACAGCGGTAGTCCGAGGGCGGCCCAGTGGCGCTGCAGGACGAAGGTGAGTTCGTCGGCGGACAGCGGCCGGTATTCGTGGACGAATCCGAGCCGGCTGTAGAGCTGGGGGTAGCGAGCCAGGCGTTTCTCGAGGCCGGGCATGCCGATGAGGATCATGCCGAGGCGGCTGCGGTCGTAATGGTCGCGCAGTTGTTCCAGGCCAGCGGTCTTGAGCCTATCGGCCTCATCGACGATGAGCAGTTCCGCGAAGGGGGTCAGCGCGTGCACGAACATCAGTCCAGGTGTTTCGACCGAAACACCTTCCGGCGCGTCAGCGCCCGCGAGTTCGCCCGCCTGGCCGGCACCAGCGCCAAGCGAGTCCTGGCCCTCTGGCAGGCATGGAATCGCCTGGCCGCCGAAGGTGTCGTTCCCCCCGCGATGGCCCTGCAGCTGGGCACAGACGTCGAACTCCCCGATGCCAAGCAGTATCCGTTTTATGGCGAGGACGGCTATTACCGCAGTTTGGATGGCCGGTCCATCTCGCCCGAGCGGCGGGAGGCGATCGAGCGGGAGGCGGCCACGTCCGGCACGCGCCCGTCGGCCATTACCTACGTCATCGGCCACCCCAAGGCGGTCAAGACCGCCCTGCTGGCCGACGAGGCGACCCGGGTGGCGGCGCGGGAGGCCCTAGCGGAGTTCGACGCCCGCCAGGCCGCCGCTGATGCGGCCGACCGCCCGGCCGCCGCTGACGTCACCCGCCAGCGGCAGAGCGAATACGACAACGAGTACGGCGAGGCCCTGCACCGGGAGCGGGAGTCGCTCGCCGCCGAAGCCCGCGCGGCCCGCGACGGGTCTGAGGCCGAGGCGTCCATGGACGTCTTCAACGCCATGGCCGAGATCCGCATGGCCGCCTCGCGGGCACTGGCGCGACTGCACAAGCAGCAGATCCGCTTCACCGCCGATCGCGCCGAGGCCATCGCCGAACTCTGCGACGGCGCCGAAGCGACCATCGCCGCCGTCCGGGACCTAGCCACCGGCTCCGCCCTGGACGACGCGGCGGCGGCGGCGTTCCCGGACGAGAACGGCGGACTGCTGTGAGCGGCCGGCAGACCTCTCGGCGGACCTCACAGCGCGACGCAATGGGCTTCACGCAGGCCGAGAAGGACGTCGCGGACGTGATGATCTGGCTGCGCTGCAACCACGGGCGCGAGGTCAGCTACGCCGACATCGCCGCCGGCGCGCTCGGGGCTCCTGGAGTGAACCTCTGGCACGCCAGCGGCGAGACGGCCTGGCAGAGCGTCTTCCACTTCCACCTCCACGTGGTGCCCCGCTTCGAGCCCACCGACCTCACGCCGCCGTGGACGGAGGCTGAGCACCCGGTCGAGTCCCTCAAGGGGTTGGCCGAGGAGATAAGGGCTTGGCGCTGAAGGCGAGTAGTCCACCCAGGCGATCATTGTCGATGGGTCGCTTCGGCCGGCCGAACCTCGTTAGGTCATGAGAGGGGTCACGAGATGACCACAACGCCGCTCATCGAGAGCGTCTGGGTCTTTCACCGAACGGGTCAATGGTGTCCCGACCGCCGGATCGGAGAAGTTGTCGCCTACGACGCGCAGCTCTTGCCCGAGTATCAAGTGCCCGGACGGCCGACCATCGATCGCAGCTTCCTACTGCTCGACCAAGGCATCCAGTTGACCAGGCCCGTCGTGTTCGAGGGCCTGGTTGAGGGGTGGTGGTACATCGACCTGGTCGAGGTTGAAGTGACCGAGGCTGGACTTGTCGTCCAGGACCTCTACGTTGACTTCCTGGTGCCACCCGGTGCTGATCGTTACCACGTCCTGGACCTCGACGAGCTTGCTGATGCCCTCCACCAGGGCCATCACAGCCGCTCAGTGCGCTACGGTCCTGCGCAGAACGCAACGCTTCATCGACCGACACCTGCGTGCAAACGAGGAGGGTTCCGTTGATCCTCCGCACCAGTTTCCGCCAGCCAGCATCGCAGTGCTTGAGTCGCTTCCTTGCTTCTTCGAACAATCACCAAGGGCCGACGTGCTGCCAGGGCCAGGGATATGACCTGACTTCGTCCCAGGTCCTCCGGGGACGCCTCCCAGACGAATCCACCGCCCAGCAATGACGTCCTGAGCCGATGCGGGCAGGCTACTTGCCTGACGTGACTGACAGCCCTTCAACAGGCTGACCAGCAGGTTCGCTTGACAACACTAGATAACCATCGAAACCCCTTCGCTCCAATTACGAGTAAAGAAATACCCTCAGCGACATGGATCGCAATGAGCAGCTTGAGCGCCTCCATCCAACAGCGCCGTGTTACACATCGAGGGGAGTCGTGCTTTTTCGGGGTTTAGTCGACTGCCGTGACGGTGATCGCGTTGCTCGGCGCGAACTTGTTGCCGACCGTGTCCACCGCCAGCAACGTGAGCGTGACCGGTCCGGGCTCGTCAGCGTAGGCGAAGGCCATGGAGCTGTTCGGGAATTCGGGGCGGATGAACGGGACGATGTCGCTCTCGAAAACACCGTCGAGATACAGCTCGTACGTGATGGCGGCCTTCGGCGTGACATTGTCCGTCGAGAGCGAGTAACTGAACATCAACTCAAGGAACGACTACCCGAAGGAGGTCAGGACGCTGGGCGGGGTGGCGGCCGAGGCCGGACCGGTCACGGGGGAGGCGCTTAATAACGCGCCGGAAACCAGGGCGAACGTGCGGTGGAACATTGGCTGATGAAGACAACGACACGTGCGTGGTCACCTTCATCGCGTACGGAGATAGTGGATGGTTCAGCAGTTCATCCGGTGGCCTGACAGGTGGTGCCCTGGGGTGGGAGTCGCAGGCTGATGAAATAGCGGTTGACGTGGGCGGTGACGCAGCCGGTGTTGCCGTAGGTGTACATCATGTGGCCGTGGCCCTCGTACTTGACGCTCGAGGAGCCCGGCACGTGGTGGATGATGCTCGCCACGTTGTCGTGGTCGGTCCAGGTCCCGACCCCCAGGAACGGCACCAGCCCCCGGGCGGACAACGGCCCCCTCGGATTGCTGACCGGGACTGGCCAGCCGACGCAACCGAGCGGCCACCATGCCCGGTGCCCCGCGAAGTTCGGCGACAGCTTTTCTGACTCCTGTCGCAGCTTCATGTACTCCGCATAGCCCTTGTACGCCCTGCCGTCCAGGCACTCGGTCATGTTCCCCCCGATGAGCGAGGGCACCTCGGGGTTGCCCGTGGCCCGTCTGACATAGTCGGCGAAGCCGGAGGCGTCGCCGACGGCGGCTCTCTTGATCGCGTCGGCCAGCTCGACCCAGCGCGGAACGGCGGGTTCCGGGCCGGGCGAGGTGAAGCTGGGGGCGGAGGCGACCTTGAAGTCGAACCCGCTGTAGGCGGCCCCGGTCGGATCGGTCATCGCCGGCACCGGATTCATGTCGGCGGCGGTCACCAGCCGGCGCCACACCGCGACGACGTCCTGGCCGTGCAGGGCACAGGCCGTGGACGAACGGCACCAGGCGGCGAACCGCTCCAGCTGCTTCTCATTGTCCGCGTACGCGTTGGTCTCTTCGTCGGCGATGCTGCCGATGTGGTTAGTGGTGCCGTCCATGACCATGGCGCGGATCCGGGAGGGGAACAGGCGGGCGTAGGAGACCGCGGGATGCCCGCCGTAGGAGTTGGCCAGGAAGCTCAACTGCCGCTCGCCCAGGGCGGTGCGGACGGCCTCGATGTCCCGGGCGCTGGAGGCCGAGTCCATGTGGTCGAAGAACTCTGGATCCGCCGACCGGCACTGCTGCGCGCGTTCGCGGTTCGTACGCCCGAGCGCGGCGTACTCGGCGCGGTCGTCCGGCAGGGTGATCAGCGGGCCGTTGGACAGGCACTCGTACGACAGCGGGCCGAAACCGGGCTTGACCGTGTTGCGCGGTGCGAAGCTGATCACGTCAAACCGGTCGCGCAGCTTGGCGAACTTGCCGTGGAACATGTTGAGGTCGTCGATGCCCGACGCGCCAGGGCCGCCGGGGACGGAGAAGACCGTGCCGATCCGGCGCTGCACACCGGTGGCGGGCAACAGCGCGAGCGGCAGGGTGATCTTCCGCCCGGCCGGCTTCTTCCAGTCGAGGGGCACCTCGATGGTGGTACAGCGCATGATCTCGGGGGCGTCCTTGCCGGTGCACCGCCCCCAGACCAACGTGGAGGTCGCGGAGTCTCCGGCGGCTGGCACCGCCATCAGCCCGGCCAGCAGGGTGGCCGCCGCGCCGACGGCCAGCACCTTGATCCGGCCTCGCCGCAGCGCGGTCACCGTGGCCCCCGCCGTCAGCGCGGCGGCGACATAGCCAACGAGCAGCGCGAGCGCCGCCCCCGGCGGCAGCAGGCCGCTCACCCCGGCGACCTGCGCCGGCAGGTTCTCCATCATGTACGAGCCCACCTCCGACCGCAGCGGAGACGGCAACGCCTGCGCGATGACCGGAATGACCAGAAAAATCATGACCAGGGCGACCAGGCTGCCCGGCGTGGACCGGATCGCCGCCCCCACGCCGAGCCCGACCAGCGCGGCGGCGGCCATGGACAGCCCGGCGACGACCACCGTGACGAGCACGCCCGGCTCCGACAGCGAGGTCCCAAGGGTGCCCCCGTCGGTCAGCAACTGGCCGGCGCGGTCGCCGAGCACCGCCTGAGCCGCCAGGTGCATGACGAACGCCAGCACCTGTCCGGCGATCAAGGTGACCGCCGCCAGGCCGGGGACCTTGGCGAACAGGAACACCTGCCGACGCGGCACCACCGCCAGACTCGTACGGATCATCCCGGTCGCGTACTCGGAGGTGATCGTGAGCGCCCCCAGCGCGCTGAACACGAAGAAGGCCACCGGCAACCCGGTCCCCAGCCCCGCCCCGTTGCTGGGGAAGGCCACCCGCTCCTCGAACGTCTGGCCGTCGAACCCCCGGCCCGTCAGGTACGCCATCCCGGCACAGGCCAGCACCGCGAGCACGGAAGCGGCCAGCAGATAACCGTTGGACCGGAGCGAGCGCAGCTTCTGCCACTCCGAAGCGATCACGTCCATCATCGGGCTGCCTTCGTGGCGGCGTACTCGACGCTGTCCTCGGTGAGTTCCATGAACGCCTCCTCCAGTGACGCGTTGCGCGGCGTCAGCTCGCGCAGCGCGATGCCCGTCCGCAGGGCCAGTTCGCCGATCTCGGTCGCGTCCAGGCCGCGCACGAGCAGAGCGCCGTCCTCGACGGTCACGGTCGCGCTGTGCGCGCGCAGGGTCTCCATCAGCCGATCCGGGTACGCGGTGCGTACCAGCACATCGCGCTGGAACTGTGCGGCGAGCGCGTCCATCGCGGTGTCGGCGACCAGCCGGCCGCGGCCGATGACGACGACGTGGTCGGCGGTGACGGCCAGCTCGTTCATCAGATGGCTGGACAGCAGCACGGTGCGGCCCTCGGCCGCGAGCGAGCGCAGTAGGTCGCGGATCCAGCGGATGCCCTCGGGGTCCAGCCCGTTCAGCGGCTCGTCGAACATCAGCACCGCCGGGTCGCCGAGCAGCGCCGCCGCGATCCCGAGGCGCTGCCTCATGCCTAGGGAGAACTCGCCGATCCGCCGGTCCGCGACCTCCGTCAGGCCGACCTGGTCGAGCACCACGCCCGTCCGCCGGGCCTTGATGCCGTTGCTGCGCGCCAGGCAGCCCAGATGGGCCCGGGCCGAACGGCCGCCGTGCACCGCCCCCGCGTCCAGCAGTGCCCCCATCGTCAGCATGGGACGGCGCAGCGACGCGTACGGCTTCCCGTCCACCAGCGCCTCGCCCGCGGCCGGGACCTCCAGCCCGAGCACCGCCCGCATGGTCGTGGACTTGCCGGCGCCGTTCGGCCCCAGGAATCCGGTCACCAGACCCGGTTTCACCGAGAACGACAGGTCGTCCACGGCGAGCTTGCGGCCGTACCGCATGCTCAGCTCCTTTACTTCGATCACATCTCCCCCTCATTCACTGGGCCGGAGAAAAGCCTCGCGGCCGGAAGATCCGCTTTCCATGGGCGCCGGCCCACCGGCAGAGGTGCGAAATCACCACCTTGCGTGGTAGGTCTAGCCCTACCGTCTTCCACTCACCGGTAGGGCAGACTGCATCAGTGGTGGAGATACGACCGGTACGGCGCTTCGCGGCCCACGCGTGGAACTGGGTGGCCGGGCTGGCGGCGCTGGGGTTGAACGCCGCGACCGGCCTGGCGGCGCTGGCCTTGCTGGTCCTGCTGCCGGCAAGCGCCGCTTTCGGGCGGTCACCGCTCACCCGCGTGCTCGGGCTCGTCCACCGCCTGGCCCGCTTCCAGTGCCGTTGGGCGAGCCGGGTGCTCGGAGCCGGCGAAGGGCGTACGCCGGAGCCGCGCCTGCGGCGCGAGCTGATCTGGCTGGCCGCGCACGGCGTCATCGGCCCCGGCCTCGCCCTGGTGATGTGGGCGATGCTGGCTTCCCTGAACTACATGTTCCTCTGGATACGCCCGCAGGAGACGAGCACGCTGAACACGTTCGCCCTCAGCATGTCCTCCGTGGACATCGCGGTAATCATCCTCCTGGCCATCCCGATGTTCCGTACCGGGCAGGCGCGGCTGGCGCGGCGGCTGCTGGAGCCGGAGGCCACGCCGGACGCGCGGATCCAGGTGCTGACCGAGTCACGGGCCGCGGTGGTCGACGCGCGCGCGGCCGAACTGCGCCGCATCGAACGCGACCTGCACGACGGCGCACAGGCCAAGCTCATCGCCGTACGCATGCACCTCGGCCTGGCCCGCGGCATCGGCGAGCCGGCCGAGATGGCTCGGATGATCGACGAGGCCAGGGAAGTCGCCGGCCAGGCCCTGACCGACCTGCGCGACCTGGTACGCGGCATCCACCCGCCGGTGCTGGCCGATCGCGGCCTGGCCGGCGCCATCGAGGCGTCCGCGCTGCTCTGCCCCATGCCGGTCGAGATCGACATCGACCTACCCGGCCGCCCGGAGCCGCCCGTCGAGTCCGCCGTGTACTTCGCCGCCACTGAGGCGCTCACCAACGTCACCAAGCACAGCGAGGCATCCCGCGCCTGGGTACGCCTGCGGCACACCGCCGGCGTCCTGCGGCTGACCATCGGCGACGACGGCCGCGGCGCGATCCGCCGCGATCAGGGCACCGGCGTACGCGGCATCGAACACCGCCTGTCCGCCTTCGACGGCTGGCTCACCGTGATCAGCCCGCCGGGCGGCCCCACCGAACTGACCATGGAGGTCCCATGCGCGTTGTCATAGCCGAAGATCTCGCGCTGCTGCGGGATGGCCTGGTCCGCCTCCTGTCGGCGCACGATTTCACCGTGGTGGAGGCGGTGGACAACGGCCCCATGCTGCTGGCGGCGCTGCTGCGGCACCGCCCGGACGTGTCCGTGATCGACGTGCGGCTGCCGCCCTCCTTCACCGACGAGGGGCTGCGCGCCGCGCTGGAGGCGCGCCGCCAGGTTCCGGGGCTGCCGGTGCTGATCCTGTCGCAGTACGTGGAGCAGCTCTACGCCAGGGAGCTGCTGTCCGACCACTCCGGCGGGGTGGGCTACCTGCTGAAGGACCGGGTGGGCGACGTCGACAGGTTCGTCGACACAGTACGCCAGGTCGCCGCGGGCGGCACCGCCATGGACCCGGAGGTCGTCTTCCAGCTACTCACCCGCCGCAGCCGCGACGAGCCCCTGGCCGCGCTGACGCCCCGGGAGCGTGAGGTGCTCACGCTCATGGCGGAGGGCATGTCCAACCTGGCGATCGCCGCCCGCTTCCACATCACCGACAAGGCGGTCGGTAAGCATACGAACAACATCTTCGCCAAGCTCGGTCTGCCGCCGTCCGACGACCACAACCGGCGCGTCATGGCGGTCCTGGCCTACCTGCAGGCCGCGCCCGCGCCGCCGATCTTCTGAGCGCCCAGTCCGATTGCGCAGGTTGGGGTACTGGACGCGTCCAGGTCCTCATCGAAGACCACCGCCCACGACACCGACTCATCGGGGGCCACCGCTCGTTCAGCCCGGTAGTGCCGCTCGGCCGCGCCTGACCTGCCCAACATGCCGTACGGACCCCCAGATACTGTGCGTCAAGTAGCGGCCCACACTACTTGAAGTACTTGCTGCACGACTGAGAGTCACCAAAGATAACTACAGCAGTCTGGAACTCAGCCCACGCTCGCTCCGACCTCGCCAAACATGCTGCACCGTCCTGGGCGCTCAAAGGGAGAACGACAGGGCGACAGCATGCCGCACAGCGCCGACAATTTCGGCACTCACATCAAGCACATGTTCGTGACGTGAACCGTCAGCTCAGCACGATGTTGACAACAAGATCGTTCGGCAAAATGGACAAGCAGCAGATCGCCTTCACCTCCGACCGGGCCGAGGCCATCGCCGAGCTCTACGACGGCGCCGAAGCGGCCATCGCCGCCGTCCGGGACATGGCCACCGGCTCCGCCCTGGACGACGCCGCGCTGGCGAAGTTCCTGGACGACAGCGGCGGGCTGCTATGAGCCGGCGGCGTGACGCGATGGGCTGGACGCAGGCCGAGAACGACGTCGCCGACGTGATGATCTGGCTGCGCTGCAACCACGGGCGCGAGGTCAGTTACGCCGACATCGCCGCCGGCGTCGACATCCCCGACGGTCACCGGCTGCGGCGGGCCGTCCGGGTCGTCCGCGTGATCGCGGCCAATCGGGGCGACCGCCTGGAAAGGTTCCAGCCCTCGGCCGACCCCGCCCGGCGCGACCCTGCCCGGCGACGGGTCTTCGTCACCCGCTACATGCGCGACGGTCACGGCGATGAGTTCAGCGCCCGCGACGCCATGTCCGCCGCGCGAGCGGCAATGACGTCGGTCAAGGACATGCACCGCGCCACCACGTTCGAGGCCGCCAACACCCGCTCGATCGCCCGCACGGAGTTCGCCACGATGGCCCAGGCCGCCGACGAGTGCATCACGAAGGCCGCCGGCATCGAGGTGGTCGGCCCGCAGGCGGTCCGGCGCGAGAACACTAGCCTGCTCGCCGAGATGATCGCTGACCTGGAAGCCCGTCTCACAGAACCGGCGACGAGCCCGCGCTGACGACACCAGCGGGCCACAGCAGACCCTTGCGAAACAGCGAGAACGCGACCGCGACGATGTCGCCTTGCGCCTTCCGGCGGCTGATGCCCAGACGGTTGGCGTTCGCGGCCACCGCGTCGTCCAACGGCGCGCCGGCCGCGACTGCCTGCACAACGGCCAGGCACTCGTGGTTGAACCGTGAGCGACCTCCGGTTCGCTCGTCCCCGATCGCCAGCATCCCGTGGTTATCGGTCCAGCGAACATACGGCGGGATGGCCAAGCCCCCGGTCCCGAAGTCTCGATCACTCAGGTGGTCGAACCCTTGATCGGGATGGGCGACATGCCAGTCCAGCAGCCGGTTCGTGGCGTCCTCATGCAGTTCCTCGTCGACAACCTGCGTCCACCTGCAATCGCCGCAGGCCACGACGTATTCAGCGCCGACGACCCTACCTAGTGCCGCATCGGCCTCCGAGGAGGATGAGTGCAGAGATTAGCGGTAGCGATGATCATGACCTCCCGCTGCCCATGGCGCTGTCAGCCCCAGATGGCAACAGCCGCTCTGCCTCGCGGGGTGAGCTGCGCGTTCAGTGGGTGCGGCGGCGGGGGGCGAGGTGCTCAGTGACCTTGGCGATGGCTTCGGCACCGGGTTTGACGTAGCGCATGGCGGTGCGGGGGTTCTTGTGCCGGGTCTTGCCCATGATGAGCTGCAGGGGGACTTCGGCGTCGCCGAGGTGGGTGGCGGCGCTGTGGCGGAGCTGGTGCAGGTCGAGTCCGGCGTGCTTGTCGAGCAGGACGCGGGCGCGGTCGTAGCCGAGGCGGGCGCGGCCGGTGTGCGGGCAGATGTCGGCGGCCGGGGGCCTTCGGGTGGGGACGGGGCGGCGTTCGGACAGGAACAGCGGCCCGCGCGCGCGGGTGCCGCCGTCCGGCAGGCGCAGCAGGCGGGGTAGCAGGTGGGCGGTGCCGGACTCCCAGTACACCCACTCGACGTTGCCGCCCTTGGAGGTGACAGGGGCGCGGCGGTGCTCCAGATCGAGGTCCTCGACGTTGAGCGCGAGGATCTCCGCGGCCCGGGCCGCGGTCTCGTAGAGCATCCGCCACAGCGTCCTTTCCCGGAGCGGGATGTCGCGGCGCGACAGCAGCCGGTCGATGGTGGTCTTGGCCACGGCGCGGGTCTCGTCGGCGTTCTCCTTGCGGCGTTCGGCCTCGGCCGGCACCGACGGGGCGGGCCAGTGCTTCTTGCTCTGGCACCAGGTCAGCCAGGAGGTGAGGGCGGCGCGGTTGCGGTTCCAGGTCGCCGGCGCGCGTCCGCCCCACAGTTCGGCGAGCGCCGCGCCGATCTCGGCGTCGGTGACCTCGGCCAGTGGCCGGTCGCGGCCGAGCGCCGCGATGGTTCGGTCGATGGCGGAGGCGTAGGCGCGGTGGGTGTTGGGGTTGGCGGTGCGCGCGGTGGCCAGGAAGGCGTCGGCGGCTGCGGCGAGGCTGACGCCTGCGCCGCGCAGGGTGGCAATCTTCGGCGCGGCGTTCACGCCGGCTGCCGCGTGGCGGCCGACGTGCTGTCGCCGGTGATGTACCGGATAACGTGCCCGAGTCGCGCACCGCCGTGGCGGGGCCTTCCGCTGGTCGCCGCATCACCGTGGTCACTCATGTACGTGATAATAGGCCATTATCGCGTACCTTGGTGTCCAGACGCTGCGGCGGGATGGATGCCAGCGGTGCGGAGGTGGATTGGTATCCCGGATTCGGCGGCTCAGATCACCTGCCGGTCGAACTTGTGGCCCGGCTTCTTCCCGCCCTTGCTACCAGGGGGTTTTGAGCGTTGCGGCGCCTGCTATCGCTGGGCGCACAGGGCGGTGTCCAGGGCGGCGAGGACCTGGTCGGCGGCGGATTTGGTGTAGGGCATCGCGGTGACGGCGATGGTGGCCGCGCGTCCGTCCTCGGTGGCGCCGTTGCGGACCTCGTAGCCGGAGATGTCGCCGCCGTGGGCCCAGGCGTGGCCGCCGCAGCTCAGTTCGATCTTCATCAGGCCGAGCCCGTAGCTCCAGCCTTTCGGGAATCCGGGCGCGGCGATGGTCTGCTTCATCTGCTGCAGCAGGTCGGGCTTGAGGAGCCGGCCGTCGAGCAGTGCGCCCAGGAAGCGGTTGACGTCGCGGGGGGTGCTGATCATCTGTCCGGCCGCCCATGCCCAGGACGGGTCCAGCTGTGTGACCTCGGTTAGTTCGGCGCCCGGCTCGTTGGTCTTGGCCCGGTAGCCCTTGGGGTGGGGGCCTCGGATGTTCTGCTCGCCGGCGCCTGGCCAGTAGGTGTCGCGCAGCCGGAGTGGGGTGATGATCCGGTTGGTGATCTCCTCGCCGAGGGGCCGGCCGGTGATCTTCTGCACCAGCAGGCCGAGCGCGATGTATCCGGTGTTGCTGTAGGCCCAGCCGGTGCCGGGGGCGAAGGCGGGCTGGCGGGTCAGGCCCACGTCGAGCACGTCGCGGGGTTCGAAGTAGCGGTGGCGGGCCTGGGTCCACGATGGCCAGGAGCCGGGCAGATCGTGTTCGTAGTCGGGCAGGCCGGCGGTGTGCTGGAGCGCCTGGCGGACGGTGAAGCGGCGGCCGTCGTTGCCGTTGGCGCGGATCAGGCCGGGCAGATAGGTCTCGACCGTGGCGTCGAGGTCGATCTTGCCCTCTCCGGCCAGTTGCAGGACGAGCGTGGCGAGGAAGGTCTTGGTGGTGCTGCCGATGCGTACCTTCCCGTTGCGGGGGACCTTCGCCCGGGTGGCCAGGTCCGCCACGCCTGCGGTGTAGTCGAGCACGCGCCCGCCGCGGTCCCGCGTCGAGGCCAAGGTGCCCGGGAAGCCGCCGGCGCCGACCAGGCCTTCCAGAGCCGTCTGTACGGCGTCGGCCGGGCGGGCCCGCGCGCCGGCCTCGGCGGCGGCCGGGGCGGCGGCCAGGCCCAGGACGCTGAGGGCGACGGCGGCCGCGGTGGCCGGGGCCAGGGCGCGGCGCCACCGGGGGGTGGCCGGCGGGGGCGTGAGGGCGGCTCTGGTGGGATGGGACGGCGACATCGGTTCCTCCTTGGTGACGGTGTGGTGTGACGGGAGGGGGTGAGGAACCTGCGATCGGGATGTGCAGGGCTGGTGGGGAAGGGATGGCGGCTGCGCCTGCTCTTAGGGAACGCCTCCCGGGCACGGGCTGACGGCGGGGGCGGGACGTGGCGATGAGCCTGTGTCGCCGCAAGATCCTCCTCGTGCTGACGGCTGCCCGCAGGTTCCTCCGCCCTGGATGCCGTCAGACGCGCACCCTGCCCCGAGGTCGAACCCTCGGGGCAGGGCCGGTCTCAGGCGCAGAAGGCGGCGTCGATCGCCTTCTCGAAGGGAGCCTGGTCGGTTTGCGGCTGCTTCTCGTTGACCGACAGGGCCAGCGTGGTGCGGCCGTCGGGGGTGGTGTAGGCGGCAGTGAGGTAGCCGGGGATGCCTCCGGTGTGGCCGATGATCTGCTTGCCGCAACTGGTGGACTGCACCCTCAGGCCCAGGCCGTACGCACCGATCTGGGGGTTGACGAACAGGCCCTTCTTCATCTCGGTGAGTTGGGCGGGCTTGAGGACCTTGCCGGCGGCCAGGCTGTGGAGGAAGGTCGTCAGGTCCTTGGTGGTGGTGATCATCGCGCCGCCGGCGCTGGCGATGCTCGGGTTGAGTCGGCTGATGTCGACGTATTGGCCGGTGCTCTTCTTGATGTAGCCGTGGGCGTGCGGCCCGGGGATGGAGGTGGAGTAGGTGGGAGCGGAGGTGTCGCGCAGGCGCAGCGGCTTGATGATGCGCTCGGTGACCTCGCTCTGCCAGCTGTTGCCGGTCACCGCCTTGATCAGCATCCCGGCCACCAGATAGCCGGTGTTGGAGTAGGAAAAGCGCGTGCCGGGCTCGAAGTTCAGCGGCTTGGCCAGCGCGGCCGCCACCAGTCGCTCGTCGGTGAACCGGGTGAAGCGCAGCTTCAGGTACGGCTCGCCGACGGTGGGAAACTCCGGCATGTCGGTGTAGCTGGGGATCCCGGCGGTGTGCTGCAGGATCATCCGCACCGTGATGTCGTTCTCGCGTGGCAGCAGCCCGGGCAGGTAGGTGGCGATGGGCTCGTCCAACTTGATGCGTCCCTCGCCGGCCAGGTGCAGCACGGTGGCCGCGGTGAAGACCTTGGTGGCGCTGCCCATGCGGAACAGCCCGTCAGCCGGGACGGGGCGGCTGCCGCCGATCCGGGCGGTTCCGGCGCGCAGCACGCGCTGGTTGCCGGCCTCGGTGAGCCTGGCCTGCACTCCTGCCACGTTGCCGGTATCCACCAGTGCGTCCATCGCCTTCTGCAGCGAGGCGGTTGTGCTCGGCGTCGTGGCCTGGGCGGCGTGCGCCGGGACGGTGGCAAGGACTGTGCCGGCGGTGGCGGCGGCGAGAGCGAGGGCGAGGGTCTTGGACGTGATGCGCATGAAGTGACTTCTCCCGAATGGTGATGCAGCGCCGTATCGGCGCTGGTCATCACGTTATGGGCGGCGATCACAGTAAACGATCCCGCCAGCTGCCCAATGCTCACTGGCATGGACGGCTACATCCTGGTAGGGCCTGCCCCACCAGGACGCGCCGCGCGCCAGGGCGGGCAGCACCGGGTGCCCGGCGGCCGTGGCGGCCGACCGCGCCTGGCTGGCCCGCGTCGTGGCCACCCAGTCCGCCGGCAGTTCGCCGAGCACGCCGACGACCGACCGGTGATCCACGGAAGACGCCACCCCGCTTTGGCCCACCTGTCATCATCGCGATGACACATCCGTCATGGCGTTCTCCTCCCGAGCGCGGCCCCAGCCCCAAGGTGAGGTGATCGTCGCAGGTCACTGTGCGCGACGGCGTTATCCGCCGAGGGTCGGTTTCGGCCCGGGCGTTTGGGGATGAGTCAGGCGCGCAGCCGCTCGATGACACTGAGAGCCCGGTGTCTATACCTTGCTCGCGACCACCATGTAGTTCTCGGCCTCAAGATCGAACGTGTTCACTTCCGTCCGGAGTCCGACCCGGTGCAGCTCGACTTCGAGTTCCTCGTACCGGTAGGGCCAGCAGGACAGCAGTTCCGAGCGGACAAGAACCAGCCCAGTCGCATCAACTTGGGCGATCGCAATCTCGATGTGGTGCTCCTCCTCCCAATGCGGCGCAATCTCCCAGCGGTAGACCACGACGGCATCGCGACCGTTTCGTCGGACGAGTCGGTCACTGATGTCCAGCCGGGAACCTCTGGCCCTCACGAGTTCCCAAGTGCGGGATGTGAGCACCAAGCGCCCGCCAGGGCGCAGAAGCCGTGACATCGACTCCAGAGCAGCACCCCTGCCTGTCGCGCCCGCGGCATGGTGAAGCGAGTTGCCCACGCAGAACACCATGTCGAACGTGTCGTCCTCGAAATGGTCGGGCAACTCTTCCCAGTTCGCCCGCATGGCCCGGACGGATGCCCCGAACTCCTCAGACAACTCTGCAGTCCGACGAACCATCGCTTCGCTGGCGTCAGTTGCGACAACCTGCATGCCACGACCGGCGAGGCCAACCGCCAACTGTCCGGTTCCGCACGAACAGTCGAGGACGTGAGCGTTCGACGGCAGGTGACCGAGGACGTCATCGAACGACGCAGCGAACTCAGCTGGAGGCAACTTTGCATCCGAGATGAGCCATTCGTACACCTCGGCAAGCACGTCATAATCCGTCACAACCACTACCTCCGTCACGCGGCAGACTCGGGGTTTGATCGACAACGGAACGGTCAGTGGCGTTAGCGAGCCGGATCGGTCGGAGTTGCCGCCATCCACCGTTCCGATGTCGATAGCTCCCCGGTTCTGACCTGGAGATCTTCGGGTTGGAGGCGCTGCGGGGTTCCCGGAGAGCGGCAGGGAGGAGCTGTTCCGGTTTTCACGCTGACCCGGCGGATATGGCGTTCGTGGAGCCTGGTCGGTGTGTGGGCAGGCCCCGGCCGGTCGCCGGGCCGATGGACCGGAGCACGGCGCGGTCAGTGGGTGTCTGGTCTGGGGATATGGATGCCGGCGGCGCGGAGCTTGGTCTCGACGAGCGTGACCCCCCGGGCCGCGGCCGATCCCTGCTCTTCGCCGTGGAGGGCGATCAGCGTGTACCGGGTCGCGGCCTCGGTGCGGGCTTGCAGACCGGTCACGATCTTCAGCTGTTCGGGGTTGGCGAGGAAGTGGTCGGCCATGGCGGTGGCGAGCTCGGCGATGCGCGGGTCATCCGGTTCCCAGGACGCGGCTTCGGCGCCGCGCTTGATCAAGGCGACGAACCGGGGATCTTCGAGGGCGTACTCGACATGGGTGAGGTAGTCGTCGAAGCCCTCGGGGACCAGTGCCCTGGCCAGCACCCAGCCCTCCCCGGCAGCCGCCACCTCCTCCGCGGGGAAGCCGAGGCCGGACATCCGCTCCAGCAGCACCACAGCGCGGTCGCCCAGCAGGGCCCGGTCGCCGTCGGCGAGCCGGTGCAGCGTGTCACGCCGCGCGATCAACTCCTCGATCCGTTCGGTGAGCTGCCGCTCGACGTCGGCCAGCGCGGCGGCGAACAGCGCGGGGCCGGCGTCGATCAGGGGTCCGATCTCGGCCAGCGGCACCCCGGCGGCGGCCAGCGTCCGGACCTGCACCAGCCGCAGCAGCTCGGCCGATCCGTACCTGCGATAGCCGGAGCTGTCGCGTTCCGGCTCCTTGACCAGGCCAAGCTTGTGGTAGTGCCGCACCGTCTTCACCGTGACGCCGACGAATGCCGCCGCCTGCCCGATCGTGACTCCGTTCATCTGCAGAATTCTGCCTTGTGCTCGAACTTGGCGACCAGGCAGACCATAGCCGAGCGTAGGGACGGGCCAGGCCGGGCTCGCCCAGCTCGGCGTGGCCCCGGTTCGCGTTCTCCCTGATGCACGGCCGGAAGGGGCCGCCCCTGGAGGCGTGCGGGTCACAGGTGTTCAGTCCGTCGGCTGAGCCTGATCGGCCTGCCCACCGCCGAACACCTCGTTAAGGAGCCTTTGCTGGGCGTTCTGGAACGCTGCTGCGATGGACAAGTCGGCGTCGTCCACGCAGTTCAGCGCGGCGGTCAGGGTCCTGCTGCCGTCGGGTGTGCTGTACATCAGCGCCGCGTGGCCCACGGCGGCGCCGTTGTGTGAGATGAGGGTGCCGCCGCCGTCGGTGGTCAGCACGAACACTCCCAGGCCGTAGTCCATGTTCGGGATGCCCGTCGGGTGCGGGGTGCACATCTCGGCCAGCAGCGTGGCCGGCAGGAGCTTGCCGCCCAGCAGGGCGGAGATGAACGTGTGCAGATCCTGGGTGGTCGAGATCATGTCACCACCGGTGGAGATCCAGGACGGGTTCTGGCGGGTGATGTCGACCGTCTTCTGCTGGCCGTCCTCCTCGTAGCGGTAGTAGGCGTGGGCGTGCGGTTCGGGGATCTCCGGCGAGGCGTCCGGCACCACAGTGCCCGACAGCCCGAGCGGCCCCAGGATCAGCCGCCGCATCTCATCGGCGAGTGAGCGGCCGGTAACCTTCTCGATCAGCAGCCTCGCCAGCACGTAGTTGGTGTTGGAATAGCTCCAGCCCGTCCCCGGCTCGAACCGCGCCGGCTTGGACAACGCCAGCTCCACCAGCTCCTGCGGCCGGTAGGTCTTCAACCGGTTGTCCAGCCACTCTGTGCCCGCGGGGCCGTAGGGCATGGGGATCCCCAGCACGACCGCCCCATCGTCGTAGACCTCGCCGCTGAAGTTGAACACCCCGCTGGTGTGCTGCAACAGCATCCGCACCGTGATCCGCTCGTCCAGCCCGAACTCGGGCAGGTAGTCCGCCGCCGGGGTGTCCAGCCCGACTTTGCCCTCGGCCACCAACTGCAGCACCAGGGTCGCGGTGAAGGTCTTGGTGTTGCTGCCAATCCGGACATGCCCGTTCGTCGGCGGCTTCGCGGTCCCGCCCAGCTCGGCCGCCCCGGCGCTGCCGACCCACTCGCCCCGCTCATCGTGCACGCGCAGCGACACCCCGACGAAACCGGAATCGACGATCTCCTCGATCGCCTTCTGCAGCTCCGGGCGATCCGGCCCGGCAGCAGCCGCCGGCACAGCCCCGCTGTCCGCAGTGGCCACCCCGGCGGCGTCAAGGGCGGCGATGATCCTGCGGACCATCTCGGCCATGGCGGGGCTGGGCTGGCCATGACGGATCTGGGCGGTTTCGATGGCGAGCCGGACGATGCTGCGGAAGTTGTCGGCCTCTGCCGGAGCCTGCTTCTCGAGCAGGGTCACCGCTGCGGTCAGGGTCGGTAGCACCTGGTCGGCGAGTGCGGCGACGGACTTGCTGTCCAGCTTGATGCTCTTTGACCTGTCGCCGAGCACGTGCCCGATCAGGCTGGTCGCCGACGCCAGGGCAATGCTGCCGTCGGTGGCGATCTTTTGCGGCTTGCCGCCGGCGGCACCGGCAGCGGCAACCAACGAGACCGCGCCGTATGCGGCGGTCCGCAGGGTGCTCTTGTCCTGGTCGGAAAGGGTGATGGACATGGTGGTTTGCTCCTTCAAATCTGTTATGTCCGGTCGGCGTCGTGCCGCTGCGACGAGCTTGCACCCTGACCCAAGGTCAACCTCAACCGTGATCTAGCTCACAGCCACTTTCAGTGGTGTTCCGGGCGCTGTCCCGGTGACGGAGGGCCATGCGGGACAATCACCGGCCATGGACGGCCAACGCCGGGTCGGCTACGCCCGCTGCTCCACCAACGAGCAGGACGTCATCGTGCAGACCGAGCAACTGCGCGCCCTCGGCGTCGAGCCGGACCGGATCTACATCGACCGCGGCTTCTCCCGCGCCACCCGGACCAACCGCGCCGGTCGGAGTTGCCGCCATCCACCGTTCCAATGTCGATGGATGCGATAGTGCGCAGGGTGTCGAAGAATCGAACGTTTCTCAACACCCCACCCGAAGTCCTCTTCACAAACCGGCCGACACCAAAAATCTGTCGGAAAAACGTGTTGAGAAGTCGGAGTGTTCAGCAACTCCGGCAGAGCCCTTTTACCTACACTTCTCGGGGTGAGCACCCTCCCGGAAGACCCGCTCGACCTCCGCCAGGTCGTCGAAGATCTCTTGTCCGCCGAACCGGCCGTCCTCACCGGAGCACTGATCGGGTACGCCCGTGTCTCGACCAAAGACCAGTTGCTGGACCGGCAGATCCTCGCGCTGGAGGCGGCGGGCTGTAGCCGGATCTTCGCCGACAAGAAGTCCGGCAAGAACGTCGAGCGCGAGGAACTCTGGAAGGCACTGGACTACCTGCGGCCCGGCGACACTCTGATCGTCCCCTCCCTCGACCGGCTCGGCCGCTCCCTCCAAGACCTCATCTCGGTCGTCGCCGGCCTCCGCAAGCGGGGGGTAGGGTTCCGGTCGCTCAAGGAAGCACTCGACACCACCACCCCGGGCGGCCGGCTTGTCTTCCATGTGTTCGCCGCGCTGGCGGAGTTCATCCGCGAGCTCATCATCGAGGGCACCAACGAGGGCCTGGCCGCAGCCAGGGCCCGTGGCCAGCGCCTCGGACGGCCTCCGGCGATGACCGCCGAACAGGTCGGCCACGCCCGCGCCTTGCTCACCCAGCCCGATGCGACGATCGCCTCGATCGCCCGGCTGCTCGGCGTCAGCCGCTCCACGATCTACAAGTACCTGCCCGAGCTCAAACCCGACGCGCCCGCCGCTCTGCCGGTTCCCCCGAGGCGGGCCGAACTGGCCGCACCCCGCCTCGACGGCCCGTCTGCCGATCGGGCGGCGGCGTCGTGAACCTCCCGTTCGTCAACCTCGGTGTCCTGCTGGCGCCCTCGTGAACACGGCCGAGCTCCTCACCTTCCTTGACGCCCGCCTGGGCGAGGACGAACGCCAGGCCGCGCTGTTTCATGAAAGCGACTGCGCGGCCCTCACCCCGACGCGGTCGGCCGGTTGCCGATGCCCGGTCCCCCAGCAAATCCTTAAGGACGCTGCCGTCCGGCACAGGGTCGTCGAGGACTGCCGCCAGCAGATCCTCCAGCAGCAAGACCCGCGGTCCCCGGACTGGCCGATGCCTCTGCTGCGAGCCCTCACCACCCTGGGCTCCCTGGCCCATCGACTACGAACTCCATCCCCGCTGGAGTGAGGACTGGCGGCCCTGAAGCCCGGCGGCGACCGCCACGCCATCAAGGTCTGCTGCACGGGCCGACCTCACCACCGGCGACTGAACCATGCCATCGCCCCGGTCAGACCTCGTCTTCGTCGTCATCGGGGGCGTCGGGGTCGCGCAGCTCGCGGATCGCGCCGGGGGCCAGATCGGGCAGCACGAAGCTGAAGGCGCCGTGCACGCCCAGGTGCCGGTTGACGAAGGGCGACAGCCGGGCCATGTCCTCCTCCTGGACCGGATAGCCCTGAGCACGCAGTTGACGGACCGCGGCGTCCAGGTAGACCGTGGTCCACAGAACGACGCAATTCAGCACAAGTCCGAGAACGCCGAGCTGGTTTTCCAGACCGCGTTCGTAGCGGTGGTACAGCTCGCCCTTCTTGCCGTGGCAGACCTTGCGGGCCAGGGCGTGGCGGCCTTCCTGCAGGTTGCGGATGGCCTTGATGTCGCGGCGGTAGGTCTCATCCACGTCGATGTAGGCGAGAATTATGTGCAGGCTCTTGTGGATCCGGCCGTAGGCGGCGATCGCCTCGCCGAGTGCGGTGGGGTGCCCGTCGCGCTGGAGCATGGTGACCACGTCGTAGGCGCGGACGGTGCCGGTGTAGATCGAGGCGACCACCCGCAGGATGTCCTCCCAGTTCCGGCGGACTTTCCGCAGGTCGATCTTCCCCCGGGCGAGGGTGTTGAGTGGGCCGTAGTCGGCGTCGGAACTGATCCGCCAGCCCTTCTGGTCGGGCAGGTCCGCGAGCGCCGGCCGGTAGGAGATCCCCAGCAGTTCCAGAAGCCCAAAGACCAGGTCGGAGTATGATCCAGTGTCCGACACGACGATCTCGGGCAGTTCCCCGCCGTCCAGCCCGAAGATGACGTCGACCATGTGCAGGGAGTCGCGGACCGTCCCCGACACGATCTTCGCGCCCCGCCCCATTCCGCGATCATTTAGGGCGTTCAGCCAGGTCATACCTCGTTTGGAGCCGAAGAATTTGCGGTTGGGGCGGGCGAACGCGGCCGGGACCGGGACGACGAACCGCATCCCGTCGACCGCGGCGACCAGGCCGCCGCCCCACGCCTGGGCCAGCGGCAACCCGGCCTGGCGAGCGACCAACGGCGCGTTCGCCACACTGAGAGTCTCGGGCCGAAAGCAGTTCTGAAACACGTGCGACAACCTTGAGCGCTCCAGGGCGGGCACGCCCTTCTTGGCGATCGGCCGGTATCCCACGTTCATGGAGTGCGCGGCCAGGCAGGCGGCGATCGAGGTCGGCAGATCGCTCAGCCGGGACCGGCCGCCGGAGGCGGCGGTGAACGCCTGCGCTCATCTGGTGGAACAGCCTGTATCTGGACGCGGCCGTCAAGCACCTGCGTGAGCAGGGAATCCCGGTCACCGATGAGATGTGCGCGCGGTTGTCGCCGATCCAGTATGACCACATCGGCGTCCTGGGCCGCTACGCCTTCTCCCGTGCGGACGTAGCCGGGGGCTTGCGTCCCTTCCACGACGGTGCTCCTGAGAGCGCCTGAGCCCGGGGCAGCAGGGCGAGCGGTGAGGCTGCTGCGGCCCTGCCTCGCGCCTGCCGTCAGGGCCCTCCGTGCCCGAAGATGGTCCCGAGCGGCCAGATGGCGGGATGGGAGATCGCGATTGCGCCTCGTGATCGTTTCGGAGCTGTGACGCAGATCGGCAGGGACAGCGCTCCCCGGCACGGGGTCCGAGGCCGGGAGGTCATTCGCACCTCGGGCGTCTTGACGCGGCGGCCGCGGACCGGAGGGGTGGCGGCGGCGCGGGCCAGGTGGTGCAGGTGCGCGGTCTCGGCGTCGTCCAGGCGCAGCGCGCGGGCGATGGCGTCCAGCACGCTGTCGGAGGCGCCGGCGAGGTTGCCGCGCTCCAGGCGGGTGTAGTACTCGACGCTGACCCCGGCCAGCGCGGCGACCTCGCCGCGCCGTAGCCCTTCGACCCGGCGGCGGCCGTGGGAGGGCAGGCCGGCCTGCTGCGGGCTGACCTTGGCCCGGCGTGAGGTGAGGAAGGCCCGGACCTCGCTGCGGTTGTCCATATCCCCAGGTTAGGCATCCCCGTCCACGGTGAGGGGGTCCCTGCCGGTACCCCTTTAGCCGGTGACTGTCTGCCCGCGCCGGTGCGGGGTTAGCTGGAAGCACACGCCCCCGCCTGGGGGAAGGCCGATCGTGCACGGCCGCAAGGGGGCGGGCAAAGAAGCGTTTGCCCGGCCGCGGCAGCCGGGATAGCCCGGGCCGACCTGGCAGGGGTAGGTCAGCGGCCGGGCCCCCGACCAGCACGACCACCAGGGCCTGACCACACGAGGGAGAACGGTCATGAAGCATGTGAAGCTGGGCGATCTGGACGTGGCCCGGATCGGGCTGGGCGCGATGGGCATGTCCCACGGCTACACCGGTGCCGGCACCGACGACGCCGAGTCCGTCCGCACCATCCACCGGGCCCTGGAGCTGGGCGTCACGCTGATCGACACCGCCGAGATCTACGGCCCATACACCAACGAGGAACTCGTCGGCAAGGCCCTGAAGGGCCGTCGCGACCAGGCAGTGATCGCCACCAAGTACGGGCTGGTCTCTCACGCCGGTGACGGCCCCTGGAACCTCGACAGCAGCCCCGCCAACATCCGCACCGCCGTCGAAGGCTCCCTGCGCCGCCTGGGCACCGACCACATCGACCTGTACTACCAGCACCGCGTCGACCCCAAGGTGCCCATCGAGGACACCATCGGCGCGGTCGCCGACCTCGTCCAGCAGGGCAAGGTCCGCCACATCGGCCTGTCGGAGGCGTGGTTGGACACCATCGGCCGCGCCCACGCCGTGCACCCGATCGCCGCGCTGCAGTCGGAGTACTCGCTCTGGACCCGCGACCAGGAGCAGGTGCTGCCGCTGCTGCGCGAGCTGGGCATCGGTCTGGTCCCTTACGCCCCGCTCGGCCACGGCTTCCTGACCGGCAAGATCCGCAGCGAGAGTGACTTCGGCCCCGACGACTTCCGGGCCGGCAACCCCCGCTTCACCGGCGAGAACTTCCAGCGCAACCTCGCCCTCGCCGACGAGGTGCAGGCCGTCGCGCACGAGGCCGGCGCCACCCCGGCGCAGGTCGCGATCGCCTGGCTGCTCAGCAAGGGGGACGACATCGCCCCCATCCCGGGCACCAAGCGCGTCAGCCGGGTGGAGGAGAACGTCGCCGCCGACACCCTCGTCCTGACCACCGAGCAGCTCGCCAAGCTCGACGCTCTGCCGCCGGCCGCCGGTGGGCACCACAACGAGGCGCAGATGCAGATGATCGAACGCTGACCCGACGAGTATCACGGAGTAGCTCATGCGTGCAGCCGTCATGTACGGTGCCGGCGACGTCCGCGTCGAGGACCGGCCCGACCCGAAGGTCCAGCAGCCTGCGGACGCGATCGTCCGCGTCATGCTGTCCTGCGTGCGGCAGTGATCTGTGGCCGTTTGCATCCATGCCCGCCACCCGGCACCGGCCGCCCGATGGGACACGAGTTCCTCGGCGTGATCGAGGAGACCGCCGCCGACGTGGCGACCTTGCGGGCGGGCGACCTGGTCGTCACGCCGTTCACCTACTGTGACAACACCTGCGACTTTTGCCGTGAAGGTCTGCAGTCCTCCTGCCGTCACGGCGGCCGCTACGGCCTGGACGGCGTCGACGGCGGGCAAGGGGAGGCGGTGCGCGTGCCGCTGGCCGACGGCAGTCTGGTCAGGCTTCCCGTCGAGGAGAGTTCACCGCTGCTGCCGTCCTTGCTGACCATGTCGGACGTGCTGTGTACCGGCCACCACGGCGCTGTCACCGCTGGGGTGAGCCGCGGCGACCGGGTCGTGGTGATCGGCGACGGCGCGGTCGGTTTGTCCGCCGTGATCGCCGCCAAGCGGCTGGGCGTCGAGCAGATCATCCTCATGGGCCGCCACACCGACCGGACCGACCTGGGCCGCGACTTCGGCGCCACCGACGTCGTCGTCGAACGCGGCGACGAAGGCGCGGCCAAGGTACGCGAGCTGACCGGCGGCGACGGCGCCGATCGCGTCATCGAAGCCGTCGGCACCCCTGCAGAGCCTGCAGACCGCCCTCGGCTCCGTCATCGACGGCGGCACCATCAGCCGCCTGGGCGTGCCGCAGTACGAGCAAGGCCCTCTCGGCCTCGACCTGATCATGCGCAACATCACTCTGACCGGCGGCGCCGCCCCTGCCCGCGCCTACATCGAAGAGCTCATGCTCGACATCCTGAACGGCGTCATCGACCCGGGCCGCGTCTTCGACCGCACCGCCGGCCTGGACAACGTCCCCGACGCCTACCGCGCCATGGCCGAGCGCCAGGCGCTCAAGGTCCTCCTCCGACCCTGAAGAACGGGCAGGACCCGACGCAGACCCAGTACCACGTGCGAAAGGACACCCCGGTGCAGACCGTCACCCTGAACAACGGCGTCGAGATGCCGATCCTCGGCTTCGGCGTCTTCCAGATCCCGGCAGAGCAGACCGAGCAGGCCGTCACCGACGCCCTGGCCGCCGGCTACCGCAAATTCGACACCGCCGCCTCCTACGAGAACGAAGAGGCCGTCGGCCGGGCCCTGGCCGCCAGCGGCATCCCGCGCGAGGAACTGTTCGTCACCACCAAGCTGTGGGTGCAGGACAACCCCGCCGAAGCCCACACCCGGCGGGCGTTCGAGACCTCGGCCAAGAAGCTCGGCCTGGACTACCTCGACCTGTACCTGATGCACCAGCCCTTCGGCGACGTGTACGGCCAGTGGCGGGCGATGCAGGCCCTGCACCGCGAGGGGCGGATCAAGGCGATCGGGATCTCCAACTTCTACCCCGACCGCGTCGTGGACATCGTCGACCACAACGACATCACCCCGGCGGTCAACCAGATCGAGGTCCACCCCTTCTTCCAGCGCACCGCCGACCAGCAGATCAACAGCGAGCGCGGCATCCTCATCGAATCGTGGGGGCCGTTCGCCGCGGGCAAGAACAACCTGTTCACCGACCCGGCCCTCACCGAGATCGGCGCCGTGCACGGCAAGAGCGTGGCGCAGGTCGTGCTGCGCTGGCTGATCCAGCGGGGCATCCCGGTCAACGCCAAGTCCGTCAACCCCGAGCGGATGAAGGCCAACCTGGAGGTGTTCGACTTCGAACTCGCCACACAGGAGATGGACCGCATCGCCGCCCTGGATACCGGTAGCTCCCTGTACTTCGACCACCGCGACCCCGCCATGGTCACCTGGCTCGGTAACCGCCGCACCGGCTGACACGGAGAGGACAGACGATGGACGGCATCCCCGAGCCCTCGACCGCCGCCAGGTCCTGTGCGGCGCGCTGCTTGTGGGAGGCACCATGATCACCGCGACCGCCTGCGGCGGCGGCCCGTCACCGGCACCCACGTCGGCCGCCGAGCCGGCCTCGCAACCGGTAAGCGCGCCGCCCTCGGCGGCGGCGGGCCGCACGGTCCTGCTGGTCTACTTCTCCCGGCCCGGCGGGAACTACCACTACGGCGGCCGCCGCACCCTCAAGACCCCCGCGGACGTCGCCAAGACCCTCGACCAAGCAGTGGGAAGGGACAGTCAGGCTCGGCCTACAGGCGGAACCGTTGACGCCTGCCGCGACCGGGTCAGGGGCGAGGGCGCGAGGTTCTCGGCGCCGGGCCTGGCGGCAACCAGGCCCGACCACCTCAGTGGCCCGCTCTGCCTTCATCTCGCCGTCGAGCTGAACGCCTGCGAGGCGTTCAGCGTCGGCCGGCGGCAGATGGCGGACGGTGAGGTCCTCCAGGGCATGACCGAGCGCGCCCGCAGATCACACGGCAAATCCGTTGGAAATTCGCCCGGCCCCACAGCGAGGCTTCTAGATCAAGAAAGGTAGCTTATAGTAACCGATACGAATACAGACAGTAATTATCGGGTGGTGCGGAATCACAGATGATCAGCACGAGCCTTACAGAAGGCAGCTCACATGCGCCTCGCCGGCAAGATCCTTACCCTCGCAGCCTCCACCCTCGGCGTCGGCGGCCTGGCCCTGGCCGCCCTGGCCGCCGACACGCCCATCGCCCCCTACGCCCAGGCCGCCGCCCTGCGCACCGCCAACGGCACCATCACCAACTCCAAGAACGTCACCCAGGTCGCCAAGGTCGGCACCGGCAAGTACTGCGTCCAGCTCCACTCCGACATCTCCGCCGCCCGCGCCGTCCCCATCGCCACGCTGCGCTCCAGCGCAGACTGGCGCAGTGAGATCTACACCAACGTCGAGAGCTCCAGCTGCTCCAGTCACCCCAACTCCGTCTTCGTCTACACCGGCAAGAACGGCGAGGCCGCCGACGAACCGTTCTTCCTGCTCATCCCCTGAGCAGCCCCGTGCGCCAGCGCCCGGGCGCGCCGGCCAGGACCCGGACCCGGCAACATGACGGGAGTCGTGTCGCCGGCGTCGGGCGGCATGGGAGGTCCTGGTGAACCGAACGGGGAGCGGGGATCGAGCCGTGGGGTTGCCCGGCACGTCGTCCGTTGCTTCCGCCGTCACCCCCCGGGCTCCCATGCGCGCGGCCCCCGGAAGATCGTTCCGGGGGCCGCGATGACAGGTTGACGTCAGACGCCGCGGGGCGCGAGTTCGCGTACGAGCCGGGTGCTCCAGCCGCACCAGACATAGCCCGGGAGGAAGGCCCCGCCGGCCTCGTCCAGATGGTCCTCGACGTAGGGGATCGTTGCGTCGCAGACCTCGATCGCGACGTCGAAGAAGTCGACGGTGCCGGGGTTCAGGTGGTAGCTCCAGCGGGGGTTGTAGGGGGCCGTCCGCGGGAGAATGCGGCCGAGAATGTGTGGCCGGTCTGTGGTCTCGCCGTTGACCAGGTCGCGGGCGTGTTGAATCTTGGCAGGGTCGGTGAGCTTGACGACGAACTCCTCTCTGGTGACGTCCGTCATCACGAAGTAGGCCTCGTCTGCTGCCTGGGCAGGGGCGGGAGCGATGACGCCGAGCGCCACGATGGCCACGAGGGCGGTGAGCGTCTTGGTCAGGATGCTGCGCATAGAGATCCCTTCACCTCGCATGATTACCGAACGTTACGATCTTCTACGTTAAGTAATCGCACTGGCAAGGGGACAGCCCCTGACGTCACGGTGACACAGCCATCACCGGAGAGAGGCGGGTAAACAGGACCGCACAAACGCCACATGTCGAGCCAGCCACGATCTTGGCGGAAATGGACCTACCGGACGTCGGTGCCCTCCAGTGCCTGGTACGGCGTCGAGAGCCCGACGTCGAGCTCGCCGGCGATCTGGGTGACCGACTGGCCGCGCCCGCGCCGGGCACGCGCGGCGGCGAGCAGGCGTGCACTTCCTCCGGGCATAGAGAAGGGCCTCCCTGTCGGGCGGCGTGGAGGCCCCTTGGTGGACGACGGGGCGGACGGCGCCCGCACCCTCCTCATCGCGCTGGCCGAGGAGCAAGACCCCGCCGGTCGCGACCAACCCAAGGGTCTGAACATCTCATGAAAGCTGAAGACCCTCGGGTTCATCCTGAAGTCCCTTCACGTCGCCTGAACTTTGGGATTTCGGGGGTTCCCGGAGTACTCGCGCAAATCGGGCGGATATGGCCCTGACCTGATGGGGGCCCGGAATAAAATTGTGTGGGGTGACCGCAGACGACGACGTGCCCTCCACCCTCTCGCATCTCGGCGCCCCGGTCGGGCCGATGATCCGCGTCCAGGGCGGGTCGGCCAACCGGCTGTACCGGCTCGACACCGACCAGGGGTCGTTCGCGGTGAAGGAGTTGAACCTCGTCGACCGCCGCTGGACCTACCACGTCGAGGACGTGTTCAGGTTCGAGCGGGCGGCCTTCGCCGCCGGCATCCCGATGCCAGAGCCGATCTCGGCCGGCACGCGCTCGACGTCGCGTGGACCCATGTGTCGATCGAGGAGCCGACGTCACGGGACTGGCCCGAGCTCGCCGCGCGGGCGGCGGCGACGGGACAGCCGTGGGCCGACGAACTCGCCTCCCACGTCGAGACGTTCCTCGCGATTGCCCACTTCGTCGACACCTGCGAACGGCCAGGCCCCGTCGTGCTGACCCATAAGGACATCCAACCGTGGAACCTGCTCGCTCGAGAGGGTCGACCGGTGGTGCTCGACTGGGAGCTCTCGGGGATGCTCGACCTGGCCGGTGAGCTCGGCTCGACCGCGCTGAGCCTCGCGAAGGGATCTGGCTTCGACAACATCGAGCCCAGCATCTTCCGCTCGGTCCTCGACGGCTACGTCGCGGGGGGCGGAGCGCTGCCGCCGTCGGGTCCAGGCTGGTTCGTGTTCATGATCGGCGGCTGGCTGGGGTTCACGAGGTGGAACATCCTGCGCTGCCTGGCCGGTGTCGAGGCGAGCACCGGCCCTGACCTCGCGCTGTCGCACGAGTCCGTGCGCAACGGCGTGCGCGGTCTCCCCGACATGTTCGGCCGACTTCCGGAGCTCGAGGCGCTGCTCGTGTGACAGTGACCGGCGTCTGTGCTGGGTGCGCGGCGTGACGCGCGCTCCCGATCCCACTGGGCGTTCGCCCCGAGGTGTGGACACCGGTTGTCATGCCGCGGGGGCTGCACCTGCGCAAGAAGGTGCGCACCACCGTGGCGGAACCCTCGCAGCAGAAGGTGCCCGACCTGATCCGGCGGGACTTCACCGCTCCCGCCCGGGAAGTGTGACTACGTGAATCCCGCTGGTGTGGCCGCTGGTCACCAGACATGGGAGTCGCCGGTTACTCGGCTGTGAGGCCCGCGTCGTTGAGTCGCTTGATGAGGCTGGGCTTGCCCTGGTGGCGTTCCCGGAGGTGGGTGAGGCGCTGGGTGAAGGTGCAGGCGTCCTCGTCGCGGAGGGCCAGGGCGCAGGTCGCGGAGGAGATCGACGGCTTGGTCGTATTCGCGGGGCTTCTTGGTGCCGATGGAGGTTTCCACCCGGTTCCACGCGGCTTCGAGGTCTTGGGCGAGCCGGTTCAGGTGGAGTTCCCTGGCCTGCCGTCGCTCCTGTTCCCGGCGGGCCTGTTCTTCGGCGCGCCGGGCCGCCTCCTGCTGCTCGCGTAGGTGGCGGCGGGCGGCGGAAGGTCCAGAAGTTCGGCGACCGTCCGCCCCGTCTCCACCTCCTGGCCGGTGAGGCCGGCGCCGAACTCGCGCAGTAGCTTCCACCGAACCTTCGCGCCGTCTTCCTCGGTCACCTGCAACAGCAGCGCGTCCTTGCGCTTGGCGGGCAGAGCGCCGATCCAGGCGGCCAGGGCCTCTTGATCGTGCTGTACGGGTTGCGCCTGCGGCCTGGCCTCGGCGGCGGCTGCGAGGTCGAGGATGAGGTGTTCGCCGCCTCGCATGATCCGGCCGACGTGCTGGATCACCTTTCCTTTGAACGAGATCGGCATCGTGAGGAACAGCGAGTCGAGCTGGGGCAGGTCGAACCCCTCGCCGGCGACCTTGTCGATGGCCAGCAGTACCAGCGGGCCTGCCTCGGTATCGGTCAGGCGGCGGCCGCGCGCAACTCGGCCTGGCGACGAGCCAGGCGCGCCGCGGCGCCCTTCAACCATCGGTAGAAGGTTGTGGAACGCTACGAGGTCACCGGCCGCAAGACCTGCCACCACCCGCATGCCGGCGATCTCACCCTCACCCCTCGGTCAATGGATCTGGAAGGCGCGCCGGGCCCGGCACCCCTGACTTCGGCGCGCTACTCCTGCTGGACATGACCACCCCGCGCCCCGTTGCAGACCCGTCCCCGCGACATCAGACCCGGCCCCGTCCGTACCGATCTTGCGGGGCTGTACGGTCGTCCGGACATCTGTCACTTCATCCGCCACAAGGAGCCTCTTCGAGTCGGCTTGGCGATCTCGTGGATGGAGGAGGCTTGTCGATGGAGAGCAAGGGCCTCGCCAGCAGCCGGATTTCTTGGCCGTTTCCCCCTTCGCCGCAGGGGTAGAGGTGTCCCGAGTCAGGATCTGATTGCACTGCGGTCGTCGTCGCTCCCGCAAGTCACGCTGATCGCGCCATCGAAGGGACCATGATGTCCAAGGCGCCGTCGGCCGTCCCATTGCCCGTGCCGACCGTCGCGGCCCCTCCGTCGTCTGATGTCCCGGCCGCTGTCGACATGTCGCGACGAGGGGGCGGGCGTGCGGCGCGTCCAGGTGGCAGCTCCCTCAGAGGGCAGCCGGCCGCCCCCGGTGACCGGCGATGAGTAGGCGTGACCGGTGAGCGGGACGTTCGGGCCGCCGCCGGAATGCCGAGACCCGCTGCTGACCTGGGCACTGAGTACGCCCGGGCCGGGTGGTGCGGCCGCGTACGATCAGAGCGCATTGCGGAAGGGCGTGAGCGCCCATGCCACCCAGCAGGGGCTGTCGTCGGCTCGGCGGGAAGATCTTGAACTGGCGGTGCACGAAGGTGTGGCCAACGTGTTCGATCATGGTGGTGGATCCGGGCGGGTCCGCCTGTGGCAGGCCGATGGCCTGCTGTGCTGCGAGATCAGCGATCATGGCCCCGGGATCCCGGCCCGCCACTACCAGCAGCGGGCATCGATGCCTGCCCGCGACCGTGACCACGGCCGCGGGTTGTGGCTGATGGCCGAGCTCAGCGACTCGCTCACGGTGACCACCGGCCCGGCCGGCACGACCGTCGTCATCGTCGTCCGTCTGCGGGACTGACTTTCCCGCGTCAGGTGCGGCACCGTCGTGAACGCGAGGGAGGACCACCAGGACCGCCGCACGACCACCCGCTCAGCAGTAGGCGGCGTCACCGCTGAACCGCGCCACCGAACGCGTGATCAGAGTGTGGGGTCCTCGCGGGCGGGCTGTCGGGTCCGGCCGCCTTCGTTGTCCCAACCGGCCAGGCGCTGCTCCTCCTCGGCGGTGTCGGCGGGACCGTCGTGGTCCGCGGCGGTGAGGATGTCGCCGGAGCGGGTGCGGCCTCGGCATCGGGTGGCCAGGTCGAGTGCCTTCTCGGCGGCTGCGGGTGTGGTGTCGGGTGGGATGACGAGCAGGTTGACGTGTTCGATCCCCGGGATGATGAGGTTGATCAGGTGGGGGTCGATGGTGCGGAACCAGCCCACTCTGACCTGGCGGCCGGGGGCGGCGATGCGATGCGGGATGTTGTGCCAGGTGTCGACGTGCAGGCCGACGCGCAGGACCCGCCGCTCCAGCCGCTGGTCGATGGCGGCGATCAGCGCGGGCAGTTCCGCGCCGGCGTCGTAGCCGGCGGGCCACCACGCGCCGTCCACCGCGCCGCGACGTGCGAGGTCGGGATCGAGGCTGAGCCGCACCTCCTCGGGGCCGGTCATGGGGAGGGCTCGCGGCGTCGTGCGGCCAGGCAGGCCGGGGTCGGCCAGCGCACGTCACGGGCCCAGCCGAGCCGCTCCAGCAGTCGGATCAGCCGGGCGGAGAGGTCGATCTGGCCGGGCAGCACGCCGTGGCGGGCGCAGGTGGGGTCGGCGTGGTGGCCGTTGTGCCAGCTCTCGCCGAATGACAGGAGAGCTAGTGGCCAGAAGTTCGCGGCCCGGTCTCCGGCGCGGGTCATCAGCGGCCGTTCGCCGAAGACGTGGCAGATGGAGTTGATCGACCAGGTGACGTGGTGCAGCAGCGCGATCCGTACCAGGGCGCCCCAGAAGAATGCGGTCAGCGCGCCGCGCCAGGTGCCGGTGACCAGCAGGCCGATCGCGGGCGGCAGCAGCAGCGAGGCTGCCACCAGCGGCCCGAACAACCGGTCCACCCGGCCGATGTCGGCGTCGTTGAGCAGGTCCTTGGCGAAACGTTTCCGATTGGTGAGGTCACGCCCGAACATCCAGCCGACATGCGCGAACAGCAGCCCCTTGGCCAGGCCGCGCACGCCGCTGCCGTAGCGCCAGGGCGAGTGCGGGTCGCCGTCACGGTCGGCGAAGGCGTGATGGCGCCGGTGGTCGGCCACCCACTGGATGACCGAGCCCTGCACCGCCAGGGACCCGGCCACGCCCAGACCGATCCGCAGCCACCGCTCCGCCTTGAACGCGCCATGGGTGAGATGGCGGTGAAAGCCCACCGTGACGCCGAGCCCGGTCAGGACGTAAGCCGAGGCGGCTATCGCCACGTCGGTCCAGCTCAGGCCCCACCCCCAGGCCACCGGCACGGCGGCGGCCAGCGCCGCGAACGGCACCAGCACGAACACCCACAACGCGACCATCGCCGCGAACGGTTTACGGCCGCCGATGAGCGGTGCCGCGCCGGCCCGCTCGATGACACCTGTTCCTGACGAAGCCATGCCAACTTCCTCCCCCACACGGCAGCGTCCTCTTCGCCCCCCTAGGCAGCAATTCACCTGCCCACACGCACGGACGCCACACCCGTGGTCAATACCAGGCGGATTGGGCGCACGCGTCCCGCATGAGCCCGCCACGGCCCGGACACCGCCCGCGCCCGTCAAGCCTTCTGTTCGGGTTCCTTCCCCGGAGGCACCGCCTTTGCCGGTGGTTCGGGGACCGGTCCCGCCGGGAGGGCGAGCGGGTCGTCCTTGAAGAGTTCGGGCACGGCCCGGTAGAGGATGGCGGTGATCGGCACGGCCACGACCGCGCCGGCGATCCCGGCCAGGATGCCGCCGACGGCCAGCACGATGATGATCGCCAGCGGGTGGAAGTGCAGCACCCGGCCGACGATCAGTGGTTGGAGCACGTGGTTCTCCAGTTGCTGCTCGACGATCAGGATGCCGACGAAGATCAGCGCGTAGATCGGGCCCTTCGCGCCGAGCGTGACCAGCGTCGCGACCGCGCCGGCGAAGAGGATGCCGACGATCGGGACGAAGCTGGCCAGGAAGATCAGTACGGCCAGTGCCGCCCACAGCGGGACTCCCATGACGGCCAGTACCACACCCATGAGCACGCCGTGCACCGCGGCCACGGCCACCGTGCCCTGCACGTAGTGCGACAGCGTGGTCCAGGCGGTCCGCCCGGCCCGGTCGACCCGCGGCGCCATCCGGCCGAACCCCTTGAGGAACCATGACCAGATCTGGTCACCGTCCTTGAGCAGGAAGAACGTCACGAACAGAAGGAGCACGATCGAGGCCAGCGCCTCCACCACCACCACGGTCCCCGCCAGAACCGTCGAGGTGATCTGCTGCTGCCGCTCGGTGACCAGCTTGGCGATCTCGTCCACCCAGCCGCTGAGCTGAACGGGCTTCACGTGCAGAGGGCCGGTGTAGAGCCAGCCCTCCACCGTCTTGGCCGTCTGCCTGACCTGTGTCAACAGGCCGGGGAACTCCTCATTTGCCCGCACGCCGATGATCCAGCCCGTCCCGCCCAGCACGGCGAGCGCGACGAGCATGGTGACCCAGGTGGCGTAGATCGCCCGCAGGCCCGACTCACGCAGCCGCCGGGTGAGCGGGAACAACAGCGCGGTCAGCAACAGGGCGACCGCCACCGGCAGGGCGAGGATGCGCATCGTCGCCACGAAGCCGAGCACATAGTTGGCCACGATGCCGATGACGATCAGACACGCGCACCACGCGGCCATCCTCGCCAAGATCGGCGGCACCAACCGCAACAGGCGCTCCTGAGATGAATCCACGCACGGGAAACTTCCCCACCGGTCGGAAATAGGCGCACTTCCCGGCTTCGGTAAAGGAAAGTTGAAGCAGAGAATTTGCGTCACGGGCCCGGCGGCCTGCGTGGTGCCGCGCCGGCTTGCGGTGAGCACCGCGGTGGTGAACGCCATCAGGGCGGCCAGCACGCGCGAGGTCACCTGTCAACGTCTTGGGTTCCGGGGGTGACGATGGTGGTTCGCCGATCACCGCCGTGTCCGGGCCAGCGCTTCCTGTGCCTGCGCCAGAGTGGGATGGGTGGGGAATATGCGCCCCAGCAGGCCGGTCCTGCGGAGCAGTTGCTCACATGTGCCGTGGAGGCCGATCAAGGCCAGCGCGCCGCCGTCACGGTCGATCTGCCTCCATACGCGGACCAGGCTGCTCAGTCCGGAGGAGTCGCAGAACTCCACCCCGGACATGTCCATGATCACTAGCGGTGGGTTCTGCTGCCGGCACACCTTGACCACTTCGTGTTCCAGGCGCGTGGCAGTGTTCAGGTCCAGCGCGCCGTGTATGGCCACCACCTGGCCCGGAGGCGCCGCGCGCACGCTGAGCCGCAAGGGCGGCGGGTCGTTCGACATCGGCTGCGAAGGCATCGACGCCTCCTCTCGGGAGGCCCTCTGCCCCGCGCCCGCTCTCTGATGTGTCGCGACGTCCGTCCTGTCACCGGCGCGGTCGGTACGGCCGGTCGTCATGGCTTCTCCTCAGCGGGGAGGGGTACGCGCAGGAGCAGCAGGGCGGTGTCGTCGCTGTGGTGGTCCCCGGCATACTCACTCAAGGCGGTCGTGATGCGCTCCAGCGTCTGCTCGGCGTTCAAGCCGTCGCAGCCTGCCAGGACCGCGCTGAGCGCGGTTAGCCCCCAGACGGCGTGCCCGCTGCGGCCGTGTGCTTCGGTGACCCCATCGGTGTAGAGCAGCAGCGCGTCGCCCGGCGCCAGCTCCACCTGTTCCGCGTGCAAGCCGGCGTCGGCGAAGATGCCGAGCAGCAGGCCGGCCCGGCCCGCCTCCTCCACGGTTGCGTCAGCGCGCCGGATCAGAGCGGGCGCGTGACCGCCCAGACTGACCAGCCCGCGCACGCCGCCGTCAGGGCCCGGCCGCAGCATGACGCACACCGCGGTCAGGAAGCGGTCGTTGACGCGCTGGCGGACCAGAGCGTCGTTCAGCCGGGACAGCACGGTGGCCGGCGAGGAGTGCTGGGTGGCCTCGGTCCGTACGGTGTAGCGGGCCAGCGCGGTCACCTTGGCCGCCTCCAGCCCCTTGCCGGACACGTCGCCCAGCGCCGCGCACCACCACGGCTGCCGGGTGGGAAACAGGTCGTAGAAGTCTCCCACCACGCTGCTCCCGTTGCCGGCGGGCAGATACACTGCGGCCGCGTCCAGCCACTCAGGCCGGGCGATCACCGGTGGCAGCAAGCTGTCCTGCAGCGTCTGGGCCAGCCGGTCGGCTGCCGCCCCAGAGCTCTCCAGCGCGTCGATCCGCTCATGGGCATGGTGCATCTGCCGGCGCAACTCGATCACGTCGCTCACCGCGCCGGCCAGCCTGGTCAGCGTGTCGATCTGCCCGTCGGTCCATGGGTGCGGCTGCTCGTCGAGGACGGACAGGCCGCCCAGCACCAGCCCATCAGCTGAACGCAGGGGAAAGCCGGCCCAGGCCCCCACTCTCTTGTCGCGCACGTCCGGTAGGTGTGCCAGCCTGGCGTCGCGGGTGGTGTCCTCGGCGACCAGCGGACCAGAAGTGCCGGCCAGTAGTGGGCAGGCGTCGGTGTGCAGGGGGAAACTGCGCTGTCCGAGCGTCAGCGGGCCACAGCCGACCGCGGCCTTGTAGAACGCGTGACGGGCGTCGAACAGCACCACCAGCGCCCGCCGGGTCCCGGAGGCCGAGGCCGCCAGCTCACACAGGTTGTCCAGGTCCGGAGCCGGTTCGGTGTGCATCAGCGCGGTGGCGGCCAGTGCCGCCAGCCGTGCCGGGTTGTACACCTGCACCGGCATCGGCGGCACGTCCGGCAGTATCAACGGCTTCAGCGGAGCTTTCATCGCGTGTCCGCCTCTCGCCGCCGAAGGGGCACCCTGGCGGCCCAGCCCGCAGACCGCAGCCATGTGGTCGCAGCCGGATGAGTCAACACCGTTGACGTTCTCTCAGAGTAGACAGCCATCGGCGGGCAGGGCAAGCAGAGCGATCTCGCCGCTCGGCGCGGCTAATGGTCGCTGATCAGGGCGTTCAAGGCGGCTGCCTTGTCCGCTTCGGTCGGCAGGCCGTAGCGGCGGGTGGTGTCCAACGAGCCGTGGCCGAGGAGTTCGGCGACCAGGACGGGGTCCGTGCCGTGGCGGATGAGCTGGGTGGCGAAGGTGTGGCGCAGGACGTGCGAGCTGAAGGGTTCGGTGGGGTCGTCGCCCAGGCCGACGGCGTCGCCGAGGCCGGTGATGATGTCGCGGGCAGCGCGGTCGCTCAGGCGACCGCCGCGCTGGTTGAGGAACAGCGCGGGGTGGGTGGCGGCTCCCTTCCAGCCGGCGCGGGTTGCCAGCCAGTCGGTCAGGGCCTGGCGCAGGTCGGGGTGGACGGGCAGCAGGCGGATCTTGCCGCTGTCGCGGCCCTGTCCGCGGATGCGCAGTTCGCCCTTGCCGACCGAGAGGCGCACGTCGGTCAGGTCGAGGCCGACGACTTCGGAGATGCGCAGGCCGGCGTAGTAGGGCAGCAGGGCGACGGCTTTGTCGCGCGGGGAGGCGGTGAGCTGGACGTGGCGGATGTAGCGGCGGGTGCGCCGGGCGTCCAGGACTCGGGGGCGGTGCGGCGGGAGTCGCGTTCGCGCTGGGTCTGGGGCTTGCCGAGGCCGCGGCGAGCGTAGAAGTCGTCGATGGCCGACAGGTAGGCGTCGATGGTGTTGGGAGCGCGACGGCCGTCCTTGAGGTGGCGGCGGAAGTCGCGTACCGCGCCGGCGGCCGCGACCGCATCGGTGAGCGGATCGCCGTCCAGGGCGGCGGCGTCGGCTTGGACGGCCAGCCAGTCCAGGTAGCCGCGCAGCCGGGAGGTGTACTTGGTCTTGGTGGAGTCGGCCAGCGGGGCGCGCTCAAGTGCGGCGGTGTAGTCGGCCAGGACGGCGGCGTGGGGAGCGGGGAGCCGTCCGGCCCGCGACCGGCGCGGGTTTCCGGAAGCGACTCCGGCCGGCTCCGTGATTCCCGAGGGCGAGTTTCCGGAAGTCATCCACAAAGTCTACTTCCGGAATTATGTGATTCCGGAAGTAGGGGGTAGACTGAAGGGACCGAGGACTTCTCGAGCGTTGGCACTCAGGTCTGCGTCGCCCCCGGCGAACCACCACAGGCCCCTTCGAAGGGGCCCGGATAGGTCAGCGACCATGACGCCGACACTTCTTTCTCAGCCCGCACCGCTCAGCCCCACCTCCTCCGCGATGCCTCGGGCCGATTCCGCACTACGGCTCAGTCTCCACCCGGTGCCGAATCGGCGATCGGTGGTGGACGGGGCCTGGTGGCCCTACTCCAGTGACACCGCCGCGGAATTGCCCGGTCTCATCGCTGCCGTCGACCGGCTGCTTGATCGGGTCACGCTCCGCGTCGGCGTGCATTGCGATGCGTGGCAGAACATCCCGCGCCGCATCCCGGCCCGCGGGCGGCAGGTCCGCGTCGGCTGGTTCCGCCACACCGACCCGCGCATGATCACTCTCAGCTTCGCGTCCGGCGAGCCGGTCGTCCTGCTGATCATCCCGTCAGGAACTGCCGCCGGCGCCGCCGAGGCCGTGCTCAAGCTCACCGCCCAGGACACCGCCGGCTTGACGGCCGACGCCATTCTCACTCTGGCGCACCTGCCGGCGGGCCCCGGTCCGCGTGCGTCGGCCGGCTCAGCCCGCTGGGAGAACGAGGGCGGGTCGATCAACGGGCAGAAGGCGGCCTCGTTCACGGCACGGCCAATCCTGGCGTGACCCGCGTGCCGCCTGCCGGCCGGATTGAGCGGTCCAGGCATCGCCCGTTTTCCGGCGGCGGGCCGATCTCCGGCCGGCAGGCATCTCATCCCCTTCCAGCTTCTCCACAGGAGACTTCCATGACCGTCATCGACACCGCCCCACTCGGCGAGGCGAGCGCCTCGGCGCCGACCCTCGTGCACCTGGCGGGGGACATCGACATCTTCACCACAGCTCAGCTGCGCAGGAGGCTGATCGACACTCTCGCCCACAGCACCGGCCTGCTCGTCCTGGACCTGTCCCAGGTGACCTTCTGCGGCGCCGGCGGGCTGGGCGTGCTGGTCGGCGCTCAAGGCCGGGCCCGGTCACGGGGCATCACGCTCGCCCTGACCGGCGTTCCGCCGCGCATGGCCCGGCTGCTGCACATCACCGGCCTGGGCCGCCGATTCCCGATCATCGCATGACCGGCATACCACTCACCCGCGAGCTCGCCGCGACGGCCGGCTATGACGGCAGTTCGCCTTTCCCCCGGCCTGTGACACCGGCGCGGGCCGGTATCACCCCGGCGACACTGACCGCCGCAATCGTGATCGCGCCGTTCCTCGCGCTGGGCGCCGGCATCTGGCTGGCGTGGGGAGCCGGTGTCAGCCTCACCGACCTGCTCCTGGCCGTCGTCTTCTACGTCGTGACCGGGCTGGGGGTGACGGTCGGCTTCCACCGCCTGCTGACCCACCGCTCCTTCACCGCCCGTCCGTGGCTCCGCGCCGTCCTGGCCGTGGCCGGGTCGATGAGCTTCCAGGGCAACCTGATCGACTGGGTGGCCGTCCACCGCCGCCACCACGCCTTCACCGACCGGCCCGGCGACCCGCACTCCCCCTACCGGTACGGCACCGGTCTCGGCGGACGACTGCGCGGCCTGGCCCACGCCCACCTGGGCTGGCTGTTCTCCAGCGAACCCACCTCGGCCACGACGTATGCTCCCGATCTGCTGCGCAACGACCCGGCCATGCTGCGGATCTCCCGCGCCTACCCTGCCTTGTGCGCCGCCTCCCTCCTTCTGCCGTTCGCGGCGGGCTGGGCGATCAGCGGCGGCCTTTACGGCGGGCTGACCGCGTTCATCTGGGCCGGCCTGATCCGTATCGCCCTGCTGCAGCACGTGACCTGGAGCGTCAACTCCCTGTGCCACATGATCGGTGAGCGGCCGCACAAGGCCCGCCGCCACGACCGCTCCACCGACCTGTGGCCGCTGGCCCTGCTGTCCTTCGGAGAAAGCTGGCACAACGGCCACCACAGCCAGCCCGGTTGCGCCCGGCACGGCCGCAGCGGCCGCCAGATCGATCCCTCAGCCGCACTCATCAGCCTGTTTGAACGCCTGAACTGGGCCAGCGATGTGCACTGGCAGCCCCCCGACGTCCTCGGCCACCATCGCACGGTGGCCGGCAAGCACACGCTGCGCACCAGCGCCCCGCGCCAGGGCGGAACTGAGAGGCGTTAGCCCTGGTCAGCGCGTTTGGGAGAAGCTCGTACAGCTGGGAAGAAGAACTAGTGCAAGGGGAAGGGCCTCCAGGGAAGGCATCGCGGTGACCGGTGATGGCGAGCAGATGCTGGGCGGCTTGCTGAGCGCCAGCCAACTCTCCTCAGTGGAGGATCTGCCAGGCCTGGTCGCCGAGTACGGACGGTCGGTGGGCTTCTCCCAGACCATGATCTACGTAGCCGACCTGCAGCAGCAGGTGCTGGTCCCGCTGACCGGGCAGCGTGACGTGTTCGGCGACCCGCTCGAAACGATCCGGATCGACGCCACCATGGCAGGACGTGCCTTCCGCAACATGGAGATCGTCGAGGCCCGCCACGTGCTGGATCCCGCCGCGCCCGAGACCGCGCCGACGTCGCCGGCGGGCGATGGGCCGCAGCGCCTGTGGGTGCCGTTGCTGAACGACACCGAGCGGGTCGGCGTCCTGGGAGTGACCGTGGCGCAGGGGTCGGAGAGCGTGGGGTTGCTGGCCGGCCGACTGGCTTCCCTCGTCTCGCTGCTGGTGATCAGCAAACGCCCGCACAGCGACTCCTATGCGCGCCTGGTACGCGCTCGGCCGATGACGCTGTCGGCCGAGGTGTTGTGGAACCTGCTCCCACCGCGAGCCTTCGCCGATGACAACGTGGTGGTCAGCGCCGCGCTGGAACCTGCCTACGAGGTGGGCGGCGACGCCTACGACTACGCGATCGACAGTGGCACACTGCGCGTGTCGATCTTCGACGCGATGGGGCACGACACCGCGGCCGGCCTGACCGCCACCATCGCCATGGGGGCCGGTCGCACCAGCCGCCGCCAGGGCAAGGACCTGCCTGCGACGAGCGAGGCGATCGACGCGGCGATCGACGAGCAGTTCATCGACCGCTTCGCCACAGGAGTCCTGGCCGATCTGGACCTGCGGACCGGTTGGCTGAGCTGGGTCAACCGAGGGCACCATCCGCCCTTGGTGATCCGCAAAAGCCAGCAGGTCGCCACCCTGGACAGCGTGCCCGATCCGCCGATGGGCATCTGCCTGAGCCTGTCCACCGGACTGCTGCGCTACCAGTTGGAACCCGGGGACCGGCTGCTCTTCTACACCGACGGCGTCATCGAGGCCCAGAGCCTGGACGGGCAACCCTTCGGGCTGGAGCGCTTCATCGACTTCATCGTCCGTCACGAGGCCGACGGCACGTCCGCCCCGGAAACACTCCGCCGGCTGATCCACAGCATCCTGCAGCACCAGCACGGCCGACTCCAAGACGATGCCACCGTGCTGATGGTCGAGTGGCGCACCGGGCGGCAACAGCAACTCGTCCTGGGAAAGAGCAAGATGCCAGGACCGTAGGGCGCAACAGCATGGGCACCGAACCGGCTGCACGCCGACGACCAGGTGGCCGGCCCGAACTCGTCGATGTCCGTGCTGGCGAGTTTCTGATCAGTTCGTACGTCTTGTCCCGTCTTGCGCCGAGTAGGTCGGTTGCCTTCCCAATCTTGCACGCCGCCAAGTGCGTCACCTCCCGCCGCCGACTTCTGTCTGGTGGTTGTCGTCGGCCAGGGCGGCCTCGTGCTGGAGTCGGCGCAGGTGGTTCCAAGCGCGGCGGCCGGCCGAGGAGACCGCTCCCGCGGGCCCGAGGAGTTCCGCCGTAAGACCGGCGGCGCGTCCGGCGGGCTGTGGCCGGGTGTGGCGGCCATGCCGGCGGACGTCGCCACCGCGCTCGACCGGGGCGAGATGGCCCGGGACCACCGCCTTGCCCCCGCCGATGCCGACTCCCTCACCTGGCGGCGCGTCGGCTGAACCTGGGGACGTGCCGCCGTGATCGAAGGCCGTCCTCTCCGCTGCCGTGTGGGCGGCGGCGAGGACGGGAGTCACCGGGTTCGCGTCACCATCTCGCCGATCTCGGGGAGGACGGCGTCCGCGACCGTGATCTTCCGCTCGATGAGCCCGTTGGCGTGGAACAGGTCGGCGGCGTGCTGCTCCTCGGCGACGAACTCCGTGCTGACCGGGTGCAGCCCCCACGGGCGGGTGCGCAGCGCGTGCTCCCACGCGTCGAGGTCGCCGTCGAACAGGGCCGCGGCCTCGCGCGGGCGCTCCTCCGTCCAACTGTCCGCCCGTTGCAGCGCGGTGACGATCCTGGCCAGCTCCTCCGGCCGTTCCTGGGCGAAGTCGCGACGGGTGAACCAGAGCGAGCGGTGGCTGAACAGGCCCTCGGTCTCCACCAGCGTCCGGGTGCGCGACTCGACCGGCGTCAGGTACGGGTAGGAGCCCACCCAGGCGTCCACGTCGCCGTTCACCAGCAGCTCGGCGGCGTTGCCGTAGGCGTCCACCGGGACGATGTCGCCCCACCCGAGCCCGGCCCGCTCCAGCGCCAGCAGCAGCAGGGTGGTCTGCCAGGAGCCGTGCCCGAGCGCCACCCGCCTGCCCTTCAGCTCCGCCACCGAGCCGATCGGGGAGTCGTCCCGGACCACCAGGCGGCCGTTCTCGACCCGCGGCCCCGAGATCGCCACGTACACGATGTCGTGCCCCTTGGCCTGGGCGGTGACCGGGGGCGTGGAGCCGGTGCCGATGAAGTCGTATCCGCCGTCGAACAGGTGGTCGCCGTGGGCGGACGGCAGGGCCCGGGTGGGATCGACGCGCTCGTCCCGGCCGAGGGCGTTCAGGTCCACCCATTCGACGCCGGGCAGCAGGTCCAGGTGGCGGGCCACCCAGAGCGTGTTGTTCTGCGGGAAGAAGCCGACCTTGGTGGTCATCAGGAGCGTCCTTTCAGTAGCGGCAAAACGTGGCGGCCCACGCGGCGGGCCTCTTCGAGATGGGGGATCCCGGCCAGGATGAGGGCGTCCACCCCGAGGTCCAGTAGCCGGTCGAGGCGGTCGGCGACCTGGTGGTAGTCGCCGACCAGGCCGAAGGCCGGGCCGTCGCGCAGCCGGCTGAACCCGCCCCACACGTGGGGAGCGACCTCCAGGGCGCGGGGGTCGTCACCGGCTCCGGCGAGGAAGGCGCGGCTGCGTCGCACGCCGACGGAGTCGCCCTCGCCGGCGTCGCTCTCGCGCGGCCGGGCCCGCCAGCCGGCCTCGATCTCCGCCCACGCCTCCTCCTCGCTCTCCCGGGCCAGCAGGTCCACCCGCACGGCGAACCGGGGCGGCGTGGCACTGTGCGCGCGCACCGCGTCGAACTTCTCCTCCAGTGCCTCGAACGGCTCCAGCCAGGACAGGTAGTAGTCGGCGTGCCGGCCGGCGGCGTCGATGGCGGCGGGGGAGGAGCCGGAGAAGAAGATCTCGGGGAACGGCTGCCCGGCCAGCTCCTCCGGCAGCCCGGCGTTCTCCACCTGGTAGAAGCGGCCCCGGTGGGTGTGCCCGCCCTGCCAGACGCCCTTGAGCACGTCCAGGAACTCCGAGGTGCGCGCGTAGCGGTCGTCGTGGTCCACCTTGTCGCCCCACCAGAGCTGCGCCGGGCCGCCGCCGCCAGAGATGACGTTGTAGACGATCCGGCCGCCGGTGGCCCGTTGCAGCGTGGCCGTCATCCGGGCGGCCTGGACGGGGTGCAGGAAGCCGGGCTGGAAGGCCACCATGAAGCGGTACGACGTGGTCTCGCGGGCAAGTGTCGCGGCGGCGGCCCACGGGTCGTCGGTGTGCGGGAAGTTCGGCAGCAGCCCGCCGGTGAAGCCGCTGTCCTCGGCGGCCCTGGCGACCTCGGCCATGTAGTCGGCGTGGCTGTAGCCGTCGTCCCGGCCGTCCCTGGTGCCGGGGGCGGTGCCGCCGGGGGCGAAACCGCCTCGGCTGCGGACGCGGCGGCGCAGCGAGGGCTGGTCGCCCTCCATGTGAATGCGCCAGTAGATGTCAACGGTCAACAGACCGCTCCTTCACGTGCTCGCCGAGGCGGTAGACGTCCTCGGTCTGGAGGAAGAACTCGGTGACGCCGAGCGCGGCGTACTCGTCGGCGGCCTCGATCGAGGGCAGGTGCACGCCGTAGCGCAGGCCGGGCAGCTCGGGGACGAGGGCCGCCAGGTCGTCACCGGCCGCGAAGACGTGCACGTCGGCGTGGCGGCGCGACAGCTCCAGGGCCTCGGGCGAGACGCCTGACAGGTGCACCTCGGGAAAGGGCGGGGACGACAGCGGCGCGCCGAAGCCGCCCTTGACCACCTCGTAGAAGTTCCCGGCGAAGTCGAACGGGCCGCCGCCCCAGACGCCCTTGGCCACGGTGAGGAACTCGTCGGCGCGGGCGAACCGGGCGGCGCCGGTCAGGAAGTCGCCCTGCGCCCTGGCCACGGCCGGGTCCAGATCCACCGCGAGCCGCCAGCCGAGCCGTCCGGCGGAGAAACGCTGCAGGGACGCCGAGAGCTTGGCCGCGTAGACCGGGGCGGCCACGGCCGGGTGGAACTCGGCCACGACCCGCAGGTGGCGGGTGCGGCGCAGGGCGTTGGCGGCAACGGCGAGAGATTCCTGGCCGGTGGGGTCGAAGGGCGAGAGCGCGCCCGCCCACCCGGACAGGTCCGCGGCGACGGCGGCCCGCCCGGCGGGGTCGGTGAGCGCCGGCCGCACGTCGGTGAGGAAGCCCGGCAACGGGGTGGGGTCGGGGCTCCGGGTGGGCAGGGCCAGGTGGAAGCGGCCGGTGCGGTGCGCCGTCATGCCGCCGCCCCCAGCGGGACCTCTTCCAGCAGGGCGTCGATGCGCGGGAGCAGCTCCCCGGCCAGCGGCTCGATCTGGGTGTCCAGCACGAACAGGCCGCGCGTGACGTGCCGCGCGCCGAGCACGCTCAGCACCGGGCGCAGGGCGTAGTCCACGGCCAGCAGGTGGGCCGGGGTGCCGCCGGTGGCGATCGGCACCACCGTCTTGCCGGCGAACGCGCCCTGCGGCAGGACGTCCAGGAACGCCTTCAGCAGCCCGGTGTAGGACGCCTTGTAGATCGGGGTGGCGACGACGATCGTGTCGGCCGCGGCTACCTGCGCGGTGGCGCGGGCCAGCTCGGGATGGGCGGTGTCGCCGCGCAGCAGGGCCTCGGCGGGCAGGTCACGAAGGCACAGTACGGTGGCGGGCCGGTCCAGCCGCCCGGCCAGGTGGTCGAGCAGGCGTACGGTGCGCGAGGCGGCCGATGGGCTGCCGGAGATAAGCAGGACGGACATGTCAGATCTTTCCTAGGGGTTCAGCGGAAACGGGCGGCGTCCGGGTCGGCCGCGGCGACTGGCCCGTCTCGTCGAGGAAACCGGGCGGCGGCAGGTGGTATGGCGGCTCGGCGCCGGCCGGCAGGAGCGCGGGCTCCCGTTCGCGGGAGTCGAACTCCGCGCTGACCGCCGCCAGCGTCTCGGGCTGCTCGACCAGCGTGACCGCCGCCGTGGCCAGGTAGCGGGCGGCGGCCAGCAGCCCGGCGTGTGCGATCGGGGTGCCGGTCGCCGCGGTGGCCGCCCATGAGTGCAGGGGCACCCCGAGCGGCACCACGGCTGCGACCAGGCTGAGGTGCGGCGCCGTCCAGCTCACCTCGGAGGTGTCGCTGGACGGGCCGCCGAGGTCAGGACCGGCGGGCGGGCGCAGCGGCAGCACCTCGCCGGCCAGGCCGGCGGGCGAGCGGCCGATCGCCGCCTGCAGCCGCCGCGCGAACGCATGGTCGGCGTCGGTGAACGCCGGCGGCCCCAGCTCGCTCATCGTGTGGTGCAGCAGCTCGGCGCCCGCCCGGTTGCCGAGCCCCTGCCTGATGGCGGTGACCAGGCGGTGCTCCAGCCGGGTCCCGCTGCCGGCGGCGGCGGCGTGGGCGCAGGTCACGACCTGGTCGTAGAGGGTCCTGGCGGCGGCGGCCGTGGACTCGCGGACGTAGACCCAGACCGTCTGCAGGTCGGGGGTGACGTTGGGGGCGCCGCCGCCGCTGATCGTGTAGCTGACGCGGCCGGAGGGGGAGACGTGGCCGGCGCGCAGGCGCTCGACCATCTCCGTCAGCAGCAGCGCGCCGTCCAGGCCGCTGCGGGTGCCCAGCGGGTTCGAGCCGTGGCCGGGCGAGCCGAGGAAGGAGAACGTGGCCGAGTACAGGGCGCTGGTGACGTCCCAGCCAGTGCCGGTGACGGGGGCGGGGTGCCAGTCGAGGAAGGCGTCCAGCCCGTCGTAGGCGCCGTCGCGCACCGCGTACGCCTTCCCGACCAGGTGCTCCTCGCCGGTGGACGCGAACACCTTGATCGTGGCCCGGCTCCCCAGTGCCGCGGCGGCGGCGATGGCCCCGCCTGCCGACGCCGCCGCCAGGGCGTTGTGGCCGCAGCCGTGGCCGGGGCCGTAGGCGGGGGCGTACTCGTCGCCCTCGAACGCGACCGGCTCGTGCCGGGCCGCGCCGGCCCGCTGGGACAGGCCGGGCAGGGCGTCGTACTCGACGTTGAAGCCCAGCACCGGCCCGCGGTCGCCGTGGGTGGCGACGAACGCGGCAGGCAGGCCGGCCGTGCCCCATGTGATCGTGAAGCCGTGCGCGCGCAGGAGCGCGGCGGTGGCCAGCGCCGAGCGCCATTCGCGCAGCGACGGCTCGGCGTAGGCCCAGATCCGGTCGGCGAGCCCGGTCAGCGCGGCGGCGTTCTCGGCGATCCAGCCCGCTGCCGTCATGGCCCCGCTCCCGGGCGCCGTCATGGCGCCGCTCCCGCGTGGGCGTCCACGCCGAGGTCGGCGAGGAGCCGGCGGCGCAGCTCGACGAAGTCGGGGTCGGTGCGGTCGCGCGGCCGGTCGAGCTCGACCCGCACATCGGTGACGAACGTGCCCGCGCGCAGCACCGCGATCCGGTCGGCGAGCAGGATCGCCTCCTCCACGTCATGTGTGACCAGCACCACGGCCGGGCGGTGCCGGGCGCACAGCTCGGCGATCAGGTCCTGCATGTGCAGCCGGGTCAGGGCGTCCAGCGCGGCGAACGGCTCGTCGAGCAGCAGCAGCTCCGGCTCACGTACCAGGGCCCTGGCCAGCGCGACCCGCTGGGCCTCGCCGCCGGACAGCGTCGCGGGCCAGGCGTCGGCATGGCTGCTCAGCCCCACCTCGGCCAGGGCCGCCAGGCCCTTGGCGCGGGCGGCGCGGCCCTGCCCGATGATCACGTTGGCGAGGGCGCGCTTGGACGGGACGAGCCGCGGCTCCTGGAAGACGACGGTGCGCACCGGCGGCACCAGCACGCTCCCGCCGCCGGCCGCGTCCAGCCCGGCCAGGATGCGCAGGAGCGTGGTCTTGCCGGTGCCGCTCGCGCCGAGCAGCGCCAGGAACTCGCCGCGCCGCACGTCCAGGTCCACCCCGTCGAGCACGGCCCGCTCGCCGAAGACCTTGCGCAGCCCCCGGGTGCGTACGGCGAGGCTCATCGGATCGTCACCGCCCTGCGCCAGGGCATCGTGACCCGCTCGGCCAGCCGCAGGGCCAGGTCGGCGGCGAGCCCGATCACCGCGTACAGCAGCACGCACAGGGCGAGGATGTCGGTGCGCAGGTAGTCGGTGGCCCGGGCCATGAGGTAGCCGAGCCCGGCCGTCACGTTGATCTCCTCGGCGGCGATGAGCGCGATCACGCTGAGCGTGGTGGACAGCCGCAGCCCGGCGAAGATCGACGGCAGCGCGCCCGGCAGCACGACCTCGCGGGCGATGGCCAGCCGGCCCAGTCCGAACGAGCTCGCCGCCTCAACGACCTTGCGGTCCACGTTGCGCACCCCGCTGGAGACGTTGATGTACATGGGGAACGTGCAGGCCACCCCGATCAGCAGGATCTTGGACGCCTCCTCGATCCCGAACCAGACGATGAACAGCGAGGTCAGCGCCAGGAACGGGATGGCGCGCAGGGCCTGCATCGAGGAGTCGACGAGCTCCTCGCCGAGCCGGGTGAAGCCGGAGGCGACGCCCAGCGCCAGCCCCGTGGAGGCGCCCAGCAGCAGGCCGAGCCCGGCCCTGGTGACCGACACGCGCAGCGCCTCGGGGAGCTGGCCGTCGGCCCACAGCTCGCCGAAGGTGTTGACGACGTCCTGAGGGCCGGCGAGCACGTCCTGGGTGAGGGCGCCGGTGGCGGTGGCCGCGTACCAGGCGGCGAGCAGCAGGACGGGGCCGGCGGCGCGCAGCGCGAGCGTGACGGCCGGGTGACGGCCGGACGAGCGCGGCGGCTGGGGCGCGACGAGCCCTTCGACGCCGGCCTCCGCGTGAGTGGCCACGCTCATGACCGCGCGCTCCCGAGCGTGTTCACGTCCACGACGTGCTGGGAGACGTCCAGCGGCGCGGTGAGCACCTTCTGGTCGAGGAAGAACCTCGCCACGTCCTGATATTTCATGATTTCGGCGGCGGTGACCGCCTGGACGGGCCTGCCCTTCTTCTGGATGCCGGCCACGAGCTCCTTCTGCTCGCCCTGCACGGCCTGCGGGCCGGTCTGGGTGAAGACGTTCAGGTACGCCGCCGGATCGGCGATCTCCTTGGCGCTGCCCTCCTTGATGAACGCGAACAGCGCCTTGACCACCTCGGGATGTTCCTGCAGCAGCTTGTTGGCGGCCACGTAGATCACGTAGTTGTCCGACTTGATCGCCTCGCCGTCGGCCAGGACGCGCGCGCCCAGATCGGTGACGGCGGGGATGAGGAAGGTGGAGAAGGTGGACCAGGCGTCCACCTCGCCCGAGCCGAAGACCGGCGCGGTCTGCGGCGGCGGGAGATAGACCCGCTTGACCTTCTCGACCGGCACGTCGAACGTCTGCAACGCCTTGAGCAGTAGGTACTCGCTGGTGCCGCCGTGCCCGACGGCCACGCTGCGCCCGGCCAGATCGGCCACGGACCTGATCGGCGAGTCCTTCTTCACCACGATGCCCTCCCCGGCCAGGTCTGGCGGGACGGTGGCGAAGATCTTGAAACTGGGCTTGACGGCCAGCGCGGTGACGCCGGAGGTGATCGAGCCGGTGGCGATGTCGAGCGAGCCCGCGTTGATGGCCTGGGCGGCCGGGGCGAACACGGAGAAGTCACCGGCCCACTTGACCTTGGCGTTGACCTTGGCCAGGGCCGCGTCCAGGCTGCCGTCCTTCTTCGCGACGGCCAGGAAGCCGCTGTTGCCGGGGTCGGAGATGCGCACGACGACCTGCTCTTGGCCGGCGGTGGTGGTGGTGTCCGGGCCGCCGCAGGCCGTGGCCAGGAGGGCGAGCGGAAGGGCGAGCAGCAGCTTACGCATGGGTGACTCCTTGGAGCGGGGTGTGGTCGGCCCAGGCGGCGACGTCCACGGGTGATTCGAGGAAGCCGTGGCCGCGCAGGAAGCGCTCCTGCTCGGCCAGCAGGTCGAGGCGTTCGGCGGACAGGTCGAGGTGGAGCGAGGCGCCGGGGCGGTAGGCCGCGGCCACGCCGGTCGCGCCGGCGCCGGTCTCCGCGCCCAGGATCCTGGCCACCTCGGACGGGTGCGCGGCAGCCCAGTCCGCGGCGCGCAGCAGGACGGCCAGGAAGCGGGTGACCACCTGCGGATGCTCGTCCAGCAGGCGCTGGTGGACGGTGATCGGGCGGGGGGTGCCGTTGTTGATCCGCGCGCGCCGGTCCGGCACGGTGTCCAGGTCGATGCCCACCTCCGCGCCGTGGCGCAGGGCGGCCTCGACGGCGAGCGCGCCCTTGACGTAGACCGCGTCCACCCGGCCGGCGGCCAGCGCGGCCAGCTCCGCCTCCCACTGGCCGCCGCCTGGCTCGGCCTCGACGTCCACCAGTTCGGCGTCACCGAGCCCGAGCCCGGCCAGGGAGAGCGCGCCGTGGAAGCCGCGCAGGGCCATGGCCCGCCAGAAGTCGATGGCGATGTGATGCCGGGGCGCCGCCAGCCGCAGGCCCTTGAGCTGCTCGGGGCTCTCCAGGGCGGTGCCGCCGCGCACCAGCACGACCTGCCGCTCCTCGATCCAGGTGAGCCCGATGAGCCTGGTCGCCTCGCCGCGCGAGCGCGCCCACAGCGCCGGCACGTTGCCGCCCTCGCGGAACAGGCCGGTCAGAGCGTGGGTGTAGTGGGTCTCGCGGGGCACGCCGGGGTCGTCGTCCTGCAGCGAGCGGACCTCGATCCCGTCGCCGGCGAACTCTCCCGCCAGCCAGCCCTGGTCGGCCGCGATGCCTGTGGCGGTGGGGACGGGACAGCGGGTGAACCAGATGGCGTCGAGTGCGGCTGTGGTCATGAGGCAGAGTTTGCTAGTAAATTGGTAGGGAATGCAAAGATTGTCCCGCGATGCGGGAAACGTTCCCGGCTGGACCGGCTCTTACCTGGTCCCCGATCTCCCTACTCGGAAGGCGGAGTTTCCCGCATGGCAACAGACGACAGTGTCCAGTCGGTGCGCAGGGCGATCGGCCTGCTCGGCTGCTTCGGGGGCGGTGACGCCTCACTCGGCCTGTCCGACCTGGCGCGCAGGATGGGGCTGTCCACCTCGACCACCCACCGCCTGGCCAGGACGCTGGCCGCCACGGGCTTCCTGGAGCAGGAGGCGCGCACCGGCCGCTACCGGCTGGGGCCGTCCATCACGGAGCTGGGGCAGCTCTCCTTCCACCGGCGCGGCCTGCACCGCATCGCCCCCGAACTGGCCGAGCTGGCCCGCATCACCTCCGCCACCGTGGACCTGGCCGTCCGCAACGACCGGCACGCGGTCATCCTGAGCGGCGGCTCGCTCAACCCTGACAGCGGCGCCGGGCTGCGCCGCCCCCTGCACTCCACGGCGCTGGGCAAGGTGCTGCTGGCCTGGGACCCGGAGGGCAGCGCCGACCTGGAGGCGCTCGGCCCATTGCCGGCGCTGACCGGCCGCACCATCGTGGACCACGCCGAACTGCGCGAGGAGCTGGTCCGCGTGCGCGAATCCGGGTACGCGCTCAACGACGGGGAGTCGGGCGACGGCATCCGCACCGTCGCGGTGCCGGTGCTCGACCGGCACAACCACGTCCGCTACGCGCTGGCCGTGCGCTCCACGCCGCTGGTCATCAGCGACGCGCGGATCGACTGGTTCGCCGCGCACGCGCGGGCCTGCGCCCGCGCGCTGGAGGTGCTGCTGATCCCACCGGCCGAGCGCCGCCTGCGCCCCTCCGCCTGAGTCACGCCTTCCGCCGGCTCCTGCCGCAGCAGGCGGCGCCGTACCGGCCGGGGGCGGTGTAGGGGTTGCGGTCGAGCACCTCGCCCCGCTCGGCCAGGTCCAGCAGGCGTCGCTGGCCGGCGGCGGCGTCGCGGACGACGGGGGTGGCGCGGACGACGGGGGTGGCGCGCAGGCCGAACTCCAGCGGCGGATGCGCGCGGCCGCGTCCCTCGGGCGGCGGGCCGCGGCCGCACGGTGGAGCCGGTGACGCGGAAGTGCTCGCCGTGGTGGGTGACGTCCTCCTCGGTCCACAGCCGGCGCACGATCCGCAGGAACTCCCGGGTACGGGCCCGGTCGGCCGCGTCGTCGCCCCGGTGGCCGGGCCGGGCCTGGTTGGGGTTGTACCAGAGCAGTCGGGGGCTCATCCGCCGCCCCTCCTCCAGATAGCCCTAATTTCAGGGTGATTTTACGGAGAAGGCGTGACGGAGGCGAGGAGCGCCAGCTTCTCGGCGCTGCCGGTGCCGGGGTCCGGGTGCAGGACGATGAGCGTCTGGCCCGCCGCGCCGCTCACGCCCAGCCTCTCCCGGTTCAGCCACAGCTCACCGACCTGGGGATGGTCGAGGCGCTTGGGCGCGCCTTCGCACGTGTTCACGTCGTGGCGGGCCCAAAGCCTGCTGAACAGCGGGCTGGTGAGGGAGAGCTCGCCGACGAGTTCGACGAACCGGGGATCGTCGACGTCGGCGCCGACGGACTTGCGGAAGCCGGCGACCATGCCCTGCGCGGCGTTCTCCCAGTCCGGGTAGAGAGCCTGCTCGGCGGGGTCGAGGAACACGTCCCGCAGGCGGTTGCGCCCCGCCACGAGCCGCGGCGACAGGGTGGTCGCCGGCGCGTTGGCGGCCAGGACGTCGAAGGAGCGGCCCTCCACGTACGCGGGCAGCGCGAGCGCGGCGACGAGCTTGGCGATGCCCGTGGGAACGCTCTCCTTGCGGGGCCGCCGCCGTCGCCGCCGGGGATCGCCCGCCCCGAGGCGCAGCAGATAGGCCGTCGCATCGTCGTCGAGCCGCAGCACGCGCGCGAGGGACACCAGCACCTGCCCGGACGGGTTGCGGTCGCGGCCCTGCTCCAGGCGCAGGTAGTAGTCGGCGCTGATGCCGGCGAGCATCGCAACCTCCTCCCGGCGCAGGCCCGGCACCCGCCGTACGCCCACGGAGGGGATGCCCGCCTGCTCAGGAGTGACGAGCTCCCGGCGGGCGCGTACGTATTCGCCCAGAAGATTGGATTCGCCGCTCATGCGCACCACGGTAATGGCGCACCTCGGCGCGTGCCTGGCCCCCTCACCCCCAGGATCGCGAGGGCTCTGGCTGCGCCGGCGGACGAGCGGAAACCTCACTCGGGAACGAACACCCCTTTGATGAGCAAGGAGCCGCACATGTCAACGTACGTGCTGGTACACGGGGCCTGGCACAGCGGTCGATGCTGGGAGCGGGTGGTCCCGCTCCTGACCTCGGCCGGGCATCAGGCGGCCGCGCCGTCGCTGACCGGCCACGGCGGCAAGGCCCATCTGCTCGGCCCCGAGGTGGGACTGGACACCCACGCCGGCGACATCGTCGAGCTGATCACCGCGAACGACCTCGCCGACGTGATCCTGGTCGGCCACAGCTACGCCGGGCTGGTCATCTCCTCCGTCGCCAACCGCATCCCGGAACGCATCGCCCACCTGGTCTACCTCGACGCGATGGTCCCGGAGGACGGCGAGAGCGCGGTGGACGTGCAGCCCGTCACCCAGGCCCTCATCGACCGCGCCGCGCAGTCCGGGACCGGCTGGCGGATCCCGCCCATGCCCGAGCTGCCGCCGCCCCTGGGCCTGTTCGGGGTCACCGACAAGGCGGACGTGGCCTGGCTGCGGGCGATGCTGTCGGACCAGCCGGCGCTCTGCCTCCAGCAGCCGGTCCGGCTGGACAACCCCGTCACGCACGCGATCCCGCGGACGCACATCCACTGCGTCGCGGGCGTACCGGAGGGCATCACGCGGCGGCCCGTTCCGGCGACGCAGCCCAACGGCAGCCCCGCACAGGTGTGGGAGCTGCCGACGGGCCACGACTGCATGATCACCATGCCGGCCGAGCTCACCGAACTACTGCTCAAGCTCGCGTGACCCGGTGGCCTGGGGCAGACCGGGATCCAGTTGCCGTGGAAGCCCGTGGGGATGCGCACCGGGACGTGCACCTCGGCGAGCGGGGTCGCGGCCAGGTCGGCGGCGTCCAGGATGGCCAGGCGACTCGTACCGGTGCCGCGGTCGTGGGCGAACGTTCATCGGGAAGCCCTCGTTCTCACCGGTCCCTGCCCGAGACGCGAAGACGGCCTCGCCGCAGGTATGGCCTGGAGGAAGGCGGTGCACCCCTCGCAAACCGGGGACGCGTCAGCGCTGAGGTCAGAACAGGTACAGGCTGTGGGTGCGGTCCAGCGACCCCGCGTCGATCTCCCGCCCGGTGAGGCGACCTGCCGGCCGGAGAGCTGATGTCACGCTCACGTCGACCGTGGTGGGATCTTCGTTGAAGATGTCCCCTGGTTCGTCCAGTTGGAAGTGCAGGTCTCGCATGAGCGGGTCAAGCGCGGTGGGGTCGGCCCCGGCCCGCTGACTCGGCCACGTCTCCTGGACCCAGCAGAAGTCATGCGGAAACCAGTCGAACATGAAGGCCTGCACCCATCCGTCGGCGGCCCCGGCCTACATGCCGGCACAGCCGCCACCGAGACCGGCGATGTCGTCCAGGCCGCACCGGTGAGCATTGTTCGGATCGGCGCCGAGCCGCCGGGCCGGCTCGTTGCCACCCATCCCTTCGGCCCACACGATGTGGAAACCCGGATATTCGGCCGCACCCTCGAACCCTCGGGTGGCCAACAGGTCGTAGAGGTCGGTGGGTTTTGGCATGTGACATCTCCGCGATCAGGGGGAGCAGGCGCCGGCCGAAGTGGCCACCTGCTCCCCGCAATTCATCCGGTGTACATCGGGCACGTATCCGTGCCACCAGTGGCGATTCACCTGGGAGGCTGATCCGCTGACCCAGAACTTACTCGTCCGGTTCACGCGGTGACGCGCATGGAAGAGCCATCGATCTCGCCCTGCCATTGAATTGCGTGACGTCGCCGGCACGCCGGCGTCGCCTCCTCGGCGGAGGCGTAAATCCGTGGTGTGGGCGGCGCGTGCCGTACTACAGTCGGGCACGCCTTCACCTCGCGGCTGCTGAACCACGAGGCCCGCGGCGGCGGCCCCGGCCCGTCGCCCTCTTCGGCGCGGCTTTCGACCGCGCCCGCCCTTACATCGCATTTCAGCAGCCCGAAGGACTTCACCATCATGCGCACCCGTCAAGACCGCCGTCTCCTGCGCCGCGACGAGCAGTGGCTCACCCTCCCGAACCCCTACGACATCCCCGTCGACATCTGTGCCGACGAACGTGTGCCTCTCGAACCGGCCGCCGTCGACGAAGTGCTGTCCGTCCTGGAGACCGCCGACACCCTCCACCGCCTCGCCGAGGCCGTACCCGGCCACGACGGTCCGCTGCCCCGCCTGGTCCGCCTCGTCCTCACCCCTGACTTCCACAAAGGCGCGGGCATCCCGATCGGCACGGTCATCGAGACCGAGGGCGCGCTGCTCCCGCAGGCGGTCGGCAACGACGTCAACTGCGGCATGCGGCTGGAGGTCACCTCACTCACCGTGGAGCAGGTACGTCCGCGCCTGGACGCCCTGGAACGGCGGCTGCGGCACTTGTTCTTCGAGGGCGGCCGCCGCATCGCCCTCACCCCCGCCCAGCGGGAGGCACTCCTGCGCGACGGGCTCCCAGGGCTCATGCTCACCGGCGACGCCCCCTGGCAAGGCCACCAGCCGACCGACACCGAGGACTGCCTGGACCGCATGCACGCTCCGGCGCACCCGACCGGCACCGCCGAGGCGTTCGCCGACTGGATCACCAGCGCGGGCGGCACCGAGGCCGCCAGCCACGACAGCCTCATCGGCAGCATCGGCGGCGGCAACCACTTCGCCGAACTGCAGTACGTGGCACGCGTCCACGATCCCGCCGCGGCGTACGCGTGGGGCCTGACAGCGGGCGCGGTCGTCCTGATGGTGCACAGCGGCTCACTGGCGCTGGGACACCAGGCCAACGCCACAGCGCTGGACCGGCTGCGCCAGACCTGGCCGCCGGGGTTGTCGCGACCCCGCAACCAGATCCTGCCGTTCCTGCTGAACGAGCGCACGGCCGCCGCCCGGCGCCGCTACCTGGACGCCTTCGGCAACGCCGCCAACTTCGCCTCAGGCAATCGGTTCTTCCTCGCCCTCACCATGCGGGCCGGGCTCGCCGCCGAATGCGGCCAGACGACGGCGCGCCTGGTCTACGACGCGCCGCACAACCTGTTCTGGCAGGAGGAGGACCGCGTCATCCACCGCAAAGGCGCGACGCCGGCGGGTGGTCACGAGCAGATGAGCGGCGGCCCGTACGCGATCTGGGGCGAGCCCGTGATCGTGCCCGGGTCGATGGGAGCGTCCAGCTACCTGCTGCGGGGCCACGGCAACGCCCGCACGTTGGCCAGCGCCTGCCACGGCGCCGGACGGCGAGTCCCACGCGGCGCCACCGCACGGGCCGGCGACCGCGACCTCGACGCGTTCCTGCGGGAGTTCCGCGTGGTCACGCCGCTGGACCACCGCGATCCGACCGTGGCGCGCCGCGCGGACGTGATGACGGCCTGGCGGCGCGACCTCAAGCAGGAAGCTCCGTGGGCGTACAAGGACATCGGGCCCGTGGTGTCGAGCCTGCAGGCGGGAGGTGTGGCGGACCCCGTGGCCGAGCTGCGCCCGCTCCTCACCGTCAAGGGCTGACCGCCTTCCCCGCGCACGATATCGGCTGCCTGCGGGGCGCGAATGTTCGGTGACTGCGTCCGATCTGCGGGTTCGCTGAACCCTGTGCCGCTCGAGTATTGAGTTATGTGGTTTGAGCTGTGGTTACCCATCGTGGTGGTATTCGCTGATCACGCCGGTGACGATGGCGAAGGCGGATGGAGCGCAGGTTGTCACTCGATCGGCACTAACGGATCTTGCTTCTGATCCGACGGTCGCAGGTTCGAATCCTGCGGGGCGCGCCCTGATCATGATCTCGCCTGTGATGACCTGGCGTCGAATGCGGTCCAGAATGCCTGGGTGGCCTGGCCGAAGACTCATGGCAACCACGGTGGAGGGCGCAACGGCGCCAATGCCCAGTAACAGCTTGGAGCTGGGGATGGGAGGTCGGTTGCGCGTTTCAGATCAGTGGCGGCGCTGGTGCTGGTCTGCGGGTCGGCCCATGAGGTGGAGTGGCCGGCTCGCGCCGACAGCTGAGGGGCGTCGGCGTACGGCAGCTGCCTTGCCCGTGGTGGGATCGCGGGCCGTCGAGTCGGGAGGGGTGTCGTCTGCCGTGGCTGGCTCTACGGAAACGCGCGAATCAGCGCCTGTGATCGCGGGTTTGGCTCATCGTCCCCGTAGCGCCAGGGGATGGAGGCCGGGGACCTGTTGGGGACCACACGCCCTGCTCGCGCTTGCGCGACCTGCAGGTCGACGAATGGCGTGCTCAGTGCGAGAGTGTGTTTGACGTGCAGAAACGTGTACTCCCAACCTGCGGCTTCGCATGGACGCCTCATCGTTTCGGGTCGCGGAGGCGTCCGGATCCAGGGTCCGGGCCGGGCTTGACACGATCGCAGCGTAGGTCCTCGACGGTCTCGCGGATGAGCGCGTCGGCCAGGTCGCGGCGCGAGGTGAACCGGCCGGCGATCTGCGGCGGGCCGATGGGGTAGTGAGTGACTGTGCCACCGTCGAACAGGCCGGAGGGCCGCAGAACCTCGGAGCTGTAGGGATGCCGAGCGTTGAGATCATCACCTCGTGCCCGGCCACCCCCGGTCCACCGCTTCTAGGCTGAGCCGGCGGACGGAAGCGCGAACCGTACGGCGGTCAGCCGTTCTGACAGCTCCCACAGCCGGCGTCCGGTTTCGGCGTCGGCGGCGGCCGGGGACAGCTGCACCCGTTTCGGCGCGCCGCGCAGTTCGGCCATGCCGTCCGGCCCGAAGAACTGCCCGCTGTCGGCGTCCGGGGCGGTCGCCGCGTACAACTGGGGCAGCGCGCCCTGGTCGGGGGACTGGGCGAGCGGGGCGAGGATGCGGCCGTACAGCAGCTTCACCATGCCGACCGGGGCGCTGGTCTGCAGGTTGGTGGCGGTGTAGCCGGGGTGGGCGAGCATGCTGCGCACCGGGCTGCCCGCTGCGGCCAGCCGGCGGTGCAGCTCCCGGCCGAAGACGGCGTTGGCGAACTTCGACTGGTTGTAGTACGCCATGGGGGCGTACGTACGCTCGCCGGACAGGTCGTCGTAGAACAGCCGCCCCTGTCGGTGGTTGGCGGAGCTCACCGTGACCACGCGCGGGTTGTCGCCCTCGGCCAGGAGGTCGAGCAGCAGGCCGGTGAGGGCGAAGTGGGCCAGGTGGTTTACCGCGAACTGCAACTCGTGGCCCTGCGTGCTGAGCGTCCGGGGCGGCGCCATCACGCCGGCGTTGTTGAGTAGCACGTCCAGCCGTGTGTGGTCGGAGCGCAACCCGTCGGCGAAGGCGCGGACCGAGTCCAGGTCGGCCAGGTCGAGCCGGCGTACCTCCAGGTGGGCGCTCGGCTGCTCGGCGGTGATCCTCTCGACCGTCCGGCGGGCCTTGAAATCGTCGCGTACGGCGAGGATGACGTGCGCGTTCTTGAGGGCGAGCGCCCGGGTGGTCGCCAGGCCGAGGCCGCTGGTGGCTCCGGTGACGACGAACACCCGCTTGGTCTGGTCGGGAATGTGTCCGGTGGTCCAGGGCTCTTGCTTGGTCATGCGGCACACGTTGCCCTTGATGGCACTGAGTGTCAAATCTGAGTCTTCGTGTCATCATTGGCATAGTGTGTACGATGGTTCGGTGACCAACCCCGAAGTGAGCCTGGCCCAACGCAAACGTCAACTCGTCTCGGACGAGCTGACCCAGGCGGCGCTGAATCTGCTGACCCAGAAGGGGTTCGACGCGGTCACGGTCGACGAGATCGCGGCCGCCGCGGGCGTCTCCAGACGGACGTTCTTCCGCTACTTCGCCTCGAAGGAAGACGTGGTCGTCCAGTTCCTGGCCGGGCTGGGCGACGGCATGCGCGCGGAGCTGGCGGCCAGACCCGCCGAGGAGCCGCCCTCGGTCGCGCTGCGGCACACCGTCTGGGTCTCCGTCGACGCCTGCGCCGGCCACGCCGACCGGGCACTGCGCGTGGTGCAGCTGATCCTGGACACGCCCGCCCTCCTCGCCCGCTTCCTGGAACGCCAGGCGCAGTGGCGCGACGACCTGGCGTCCGAGCTGGCCCGCCGGCTGGACCTCTCCGCCGAAAACCATCTCTACCCGCGACTGGCCGCCGGGACGGCGCTGACCGCCTTCGACGCCGTGCTGCAGCGGTGGAGCGACAGCGACGGCGTCGAGGGCCCGGCCGCCTTGATAGACCAGGCATTCGCCGTCATCGCGCCGGCGCTGGACACCGTCGTACCGCAAGGGGTTCGGTAGCACGATGACGACGTCCGGCCCTCGACGTGCTCATCACGCACCACTTCACCATCGACACACAGCGAGCGGGTGCGTTGAGGCGTAGGACACCCGGCGCCGCTCCGACTGCCCTGCCTGGCGATACCCTTGCGAGCCGACCGCGACGGCCATCTCGTCCACGCAGCACTCGGCTGACGTCCGGCCCAGGACCCGGATGCCGGTGGCCTCCATGCCGGGAGCGGGGACGCCGTACAGGGAGAAACGCTCGGGCCGGCCGTAGATGATCCGGCCTATTTCACAAAGCTGCTCACCGGTCAGCAGCGTGGTGCGCAACGGACCCATCAGGCGCAGGCACAGGTCGTAGTAGACGTCGACCTGGCTCATCGTGACGAGCCCAGCGCCGGGGCCAGTTCCAGCAGCCAGGACCCCGAGGGTAGGGGGCGGGTGGCACCGAGGCTCAGCCCCGCGTCCGTGGCGAGCCGGGAGAGCTCGGCGAGGTCGCGTTCCCCGGCACCGAACACCAGCATCATGAACAGGTCGTGCGCGGTGGTCACGAGCGGCGATCTCGCAGCGGCCGGTCAGCCCTTGCTCGCGCAGGAACCGCTCGGCCCGCCGCGCGGTCGCCGGCAGCTCGACGAGGGTGCCGCGCAGCCTGGGATGGGCGGCCAGGAGCGCGGCGAGCAGCCCGCCGGTGCCGCCGCCGACGTCGGCCACGCTGCCGACGCTCGTCCAGTCATAGCCTTGGAGGAGGTGCGGCAGGTCCACGGCCAGGCGGCGGCGCATGACGTCGTCGAAGACGGCCGACCGTTCCGGAGCGCCGGCCAGGTCGTCGAAGAAGGGGCGTCCGTGCACCTCGGCGTAGGCGGGGCGGCCGGTGCGCACGGCGCTCAGCAGGTGGGAGATGGCCTGGTCGGTGCGGCCGAACGGGCCGTCGATGTCGAGACAGCCGCGCATCCCCGACGGATGGTCGCTCAGCAGCGTCTCGCCCTGGTCGTTGAGCGCGAACCGGCCGGGCTCGGGCTCGATGAAGCAGCCCCGGCAGACGAGGTAGCGCAGCAGCCGCTCCACGCTGCCGGCGTGGGCCCCGCTGCGAGTGGCGAACTGCTCCGGCCGCGAAAGCCCTTCGTCCATGAGATCGGCGAGGCGGAGCGTCGCCGCGACACGCATGGCCCACGGCAGCATCAGCGGATGCCCGGGTTCCGGAAACATGACTCCGTCATACCTGTCCGTGCTCATTGTCCCTCACGGGAATCCCTCGCAGGTCCATCAGTCTGCTGAATACTGCTGAGAACGGATGCGGCTCCAGCCGCCCGGCCGGTGTGTCTGCCGGGCCGACGACCATCTCGCCGATCTTGGCTTGGAATCGGATCAGCCGATCACTGGAAAACCTGACCTTCGCGACGAATGGCAGGCTCTCTCCGGAGCTGGCGCTGGCGGTGCCTGGCACCGACACCTCTGTGAACCTTGTCGTGGAACGGTCGTGATCACTCTCGATCTCCAAGGGGACGCCCGGCTCGACGTCGCTGACCTACCAGTCACGGTTCCACCACGGTAGGTCCTGCAACACTTCGTTGAAGAAAGGAGGCAGGACGGTAAGATCCACTGGGTCCGGTGGACTCTTCTGGCTGCCGTGGATGACGTCCGGCCAGTACCTCAGCGCCGCAGTCACATCTGCGGTCAGCGTGCGGTTCGCAGTCTCCATGCCACCACTTTCCACCAAACGAAGCCACACGCGGTTCCCCGCTCACGACCGGGATTCGACGAACCCACGCGCTTTCGACTCCTCCGCCACTGCGACGTCATCTCCCATCAACGCCCAGCTACCGACTCAAGAATCGGATCAAGAACATCGAACGAGACACCGACGTCGCCTGAGCTGGAGCACATAGCCCCGCACTCGGTGGAGCACTCAAGCTTTACGCCGACAGCAGTCCCCGAGTCCACGGGCGGACGGAATCCTCGGGCTGAGATCTGACTCTGATGGGGCCCAGACTCATGCGTGGTCAAGGCGTCCGTGATCGCTAAGTGGGGCCACTTCTCACGCGAACTGACAACGGCGAAGATCGCCAGGTGGGGCCCAGAGAGACAGAAAAGTGGGTCTGTCTTTCACGCGAGAAATCACGGCGTCCTCCCGAGCGTGGCCCCAACCGTCAAGTAGACCGATCGTTACAGGCCGCGGGAGGTCCGCGCCGGACAGCACGGAGACCGAAGGTCTCGGCACCGGACGTTAGCGCTGGGATGCGCGCGAATCCGCGTGGAGAACGTCTTTGACGCGCGCCTTGGCCGCCTGTTCGCCGATCTCGGCGGCACCTGGCCCCGGCGCCGCCTCACCACCCTCGCCGCAGCAGCCCGCGCCGACAGGCTCGCCGAGACCCTTGTGCACCACCGCTACCCGCCAGGGAGGCGGCGCAGGTCATGCCTACCAGCCTCGGGAACGTCCTCAAGGCCACCGAGAGCTACCCCCGCCTGCGCTACGGCGTCGACACCGTCCTTGGTGGGCCGTGGGCGGAGCGGCCACCACTCGGCCCGGCGGTGGCCGACCACTTGCCGACGATCAGCGAGGCGGTGGCCAGGCCGTACTCCAGCGACCCTATAGACGCTGGGAAGGGGCGGAGGGGTGGACCGGTTCCCGAGGGGTTTCCTATGTTCCGACGCCAGCGCGTTCTTGGTCGTTTCCATGACGCCTCCATCCGTGCCCAGTCAGTATTGAGCTGGATTCGGGGTTTCCGTCCGCACCGCCGTACAGGCATGAGACGAAGGAGCAGCCTATGTTGACCGAAGCGCTCACGGCCTTGGCCGCCAGTGGCGGTGCGGCCCTGGTGGAGGCGATGGCGACCGATGCCTGGCAGGGGGCCCGCAACGGCATGGCCAGGCTGTTCGGCCGGCAGGGGCCCCAGCGTCAGGTGGCTGTCGAGGCCCAGCTGGACGGCAACGTCGGCCTAGTGGAGCAGGACAGCGAACCCGACGAGGTACGGCGGCAACTGCTGCCGGTCTGGCGGATGGAGCTGCTGCGGCTGCTGAAGGAACATCCCGACGCCGAGGCCGAACTCCGGCAGCTCATCTCCCACATACGGGACACCCTGCCCGAGCACCGGCAAGTGCAGCAGAACCAGTACGTCATCACCCGTGACAACGCCCGCAGCTTCGCCGTCCAGGGAGGCGACCTCATCTACCACGACCACGCCCCCGCCCGACAGCAGGACACGGCGAACGGCGGCGCGGACCCCGCGCGGTGACCGTCGCGGACGGGCTGTTCGGCCAGAGGGGGCTGAACGCCCACCAGGAGGTACGGGTCGAGGCCGGCTTCGGTTACGGCGTGATGGGCGCCGACCTGCACGTCTTCGGCGACGGCAGGCCGGTCTACCTGCTCAGGGAGGCCGGTGGGCGCACGGCCCCGGTAGTCGCGCGCGACCGCCACGGGCTGCCGGCCCAGCCGAGCCACCTGCTCAACGCCCGCCACGCGATCGTGGACTTCACCGGCCGCGACGACGAGGTCGGCGAGCTGACCGCCTGGCGCGACAGCGGTGACGGCCGCGCGGTCCGCTGGCTGCACGCCCCCGGCGGCCAGGGCAAGACCCGCCTGGCCGGTCACGTCGCCGCGTCGGCCGCCCGGCAGGGGTGGAAGGTGATCGTCGCCGAGCACGCCGCGTCCCTGGTGGTCGACGCAGAGGACCAGACCAGCCACGACCTGCGGCTCGGAGCCGCCCGCGGGCTGCTGATGCTGGTCGACTACGCCGACCGCTGGCCCCTCGCCCACCTGACGTGGCTGGCCGGCAACAAGGTCCTCGACCAGGACGTACCGGTACGGGTCCTGCTCCTCGCCCGGAACGAGCACGTCTGGCCCGCCCTGCGCCACGCCCTCGTCCAGGCCGGCTGGCCGGCCGGGAGCTGTACCGCCCGGTCGCTCGGCGCGCTGCCGGCCGCCGAGGACGCCCGCGCCGACATGTTCGTGGCCGCCCGTGACTGCTTCGCCCGCTGCTACGATGCGCCGGACGCCTCGGCGATCGGCGTGCCCGGCTGGCTGGGACGGGCGGAGTTCGGCCTCACCCTCGCCGTCCACATGGCGGCGCTGGTCGCGGTCGACCGGCACGCGCGCCGCGCGCCGCAGCCCGCCGGGCCGCACGAGGACATGCCGGCGCTGACTGCGTACCTGCTGGGCCGCGAGAGTCACCACTGGCACGCCCTGCACGGCATCGCCGACCCTCTGGCCGGTGCGCGCACGGCGTTCGGCACGCCCCCGGAGCGGATGCGCCGGGCCGTGTTCACCGCCGTGCTCACCGGCCCGCTCGGCTACCGGGACGCGAAAGCGGTGCTGGACACGGTGGGCGTCGGCGGCGACCCCGACCGGGTGCTCGCCGACCACACCTTCTGCTACCCGCCCGCCGATCCCCGTACGGTGCTGGAGCCTCTGTATCCCGACCGGCTCGCCGAGGACTTCCTGGCCCTGTGCCTGCCCGGCCACGGCCTGCCCGAGCAGCTGCCGGAGGCGTGGGCGGCCGACGTCCCCGAGGTGCTGCTCACCTCGCCCGGCGACGGGGCGCTGCCGCCGTACGCCGCCCGGACGATCACGTTCCTCACCACGGCCGCCGAACGCTGGCCGCACCTGGTCCCCACCCTGGAGGCGCTCGAACGGCTCCTCCCCGAGGAGCCGGGCGACGCGCCCGGTGACCTCGCCGTCGCCGCCGCCGCCCTCACCGAGCACCTCGCCCGTCACCGCCTGCCGACGCTCACCGACCCCGCCGCCCGCGCCAAGGTGTACGAGGCCCTGGGCCACTGGCTCGACAAGGTTCGCCAGGTGGAGAAGGCGGCCGCCGCGCTCACCGAGGCGATCACGCTCTACCGGCCGCTGGCCGCGGCCGACCCGCGCACGTTCGAGCCCAGGCTCGCCGAGTCGGCGTTCGGGCTGGCGATGGTCCTGACCCTCGGCGGCATCTCCCACGGAGACAGCTGGACGACGATGGGCACGCTGACAGCCGGCGGCGACACATTGCGGCCCGAGCTGGACCGGCCGGACGAGGCGCTGGCGATGTTCCGGGAAGCCGTCGAGATCTACCGCCGCCTCGCCGACGACGATCCCGAGGAACACCAGGGGCACCTGGCCGTCGCGATCTTCATGACCGCTCTGTGCGGGCCGTATCTGGGAGCGGGGCAGGAGTCACTGGCCCTCGCGCGCGAGGGCGTCGAGATCATCCGCCGGCTGACGCGCGAGAAGGACGGCCTGGACGACGAGCCGCTCGCCGAGGTCGCGATCGCGCTGGTGGGCCTGGCGGGAAACCTGGTGACCTCCGAACCGGAGCAGGCCGAGACCCTCGCCCGCGAGTCCGTCGAGATGCTGCGCGGGATCGTCCGGAAGCGGACGGCCGAATCCGTTCACGAGGAGACTCTGCACGTGACGCTGGCCGCCCAGTGCGGGGTGCTGATGCGGCTGGGCCGCGCCGAACCAGCCGGCGCCGCGTTCCAGGAGGCCGTACGGATCCGTCACCGGCTGGACCGGCTCAAGGACCCCGACGGCTGCGCTGCCTGGCAGAACACGGCCGCGGTGGTTCTCGGCCTGACCTGGCTCCAGGGCACCGGAGAGGACGTCGAGACCGGCTTGGAGACGGCCATGCGGGTGTTGCACCAGGAGGCGCGGGACGTCTCCGTCACCCACGCGACCGCGGTCTCCCACACGCTCTACGCGCTGGAGCACTTCCTGCGCCGGCTGGAACGATGGGATCTCGTCCTGGCCGGGCACCGTCTCCACGCCGACCTCCTCAGACGCATCGAGGACGACGCCTGCATCGGTCATCTGACGGCCAGCGGCAGCGTCCTGGCGATGCTCGGCAGGTGGGACGAAGCGATCGACATCATGGGCGAGATCGCCGCCGAGATCCACCGGACGAACAGCGGCTACCAACTGGAGTACTGCCTTCACACCGCGCTGACCATGATGTCCTCGGGCGTGCTGGGCCAGAGCTCGGACGAGCACCCCGTGGGCGCCTACGAGAACCAGGCGCGGGAGGAGAACGTCGCCCTGCTGGAGCAGATCGCGGCGGCCTACCGCCGGTGCTCCCGCGGCGACCCGCACGAGCGCGACCACGGCTTGGCCGTCACGCTGAAGACGCTCGCGGAAACGCTGTGGATCATAGGCCGGCCGTGGCAGTCCCTGGCCGCCGGCGACGAGGCCATCAAGGTCCGCCGCCGGCTGGCGCGCGGCGGCTCGTCCGAGCACCTAGCCCACCTGGCGTACGCGCTGAAACGCCAGGCGCACAGGGCCGAAGACATGCGCCGCCACGAGGAGGCCGCCGCCGCAGCCGACGAGGCCGCCCGCATCTACCACCACCTCGTACGGGACGGCCACCACGCGAACGACCTCCCCCTCGCCGCGACCCTGCACCTCCTGGCGACCAACCTGCGGTGGTTCAGCCCGGCCGAGGCGCTGGCGCCGGCGTGGCGGGCCGCCGAGATCCTGGAACGGCTGGCCTGCGACGAGCCCGCCACGCACGACGAGGATCTCGTGACGGTGCTGGACACCCTCGCCGCGGTCCTCGAACTCCTGGGACGCGAGGGGGAGTTCCGGGCCGCGGCGAGCCGGGCGGCCGAAGTCCGTGACCGGCTCACCGCGGGGAGCAACCCTCCATGACGGGCCCGGGGCGCGGTCAGTGGGAGACGTAGCCGCCGCTCGTCACGCCGAGTGCGCCGTCGGTGAGGTCCTGCGACTGGCCGTGGTAGCAGCCCTGGCTGAGCGGCTGGTCGTACCAGATGTACCTCTTCACTTGGCCGGTGTAGATCCAGAAGGGTGTGGGTGCCGAATACTGGGTCACACAGTTTGATCTGAGGCTTCGCCAGGTTCGGCGGCTCAGTTCCGGCTGGATCGCAGGAGGGCTCTGCGGCTGCTGTTCTTGATCGTCTTACGGGTATTCGGCTGGATCGCGCTGCCAGATCGCGGACGTCCAAGGACGCGGAGATCCTTGTGTTGCGGCATCAGCTGGCTGTGCTCCGCCGCCAGGCGGCCGTCCCCCGGCCATCGTGGATGGATCGGGCGAGCGCGGCCTGGCGGATCATGAGAGGGACGCGAACCATCGCCCCGCCGCGTTCCAGCGTTCGACGGTGGGGAACCCGGATCGCCCGGCAAGGGGGGCGATGTCGTCGATCGACACGGTCGCCCAGGTGAACCAGTCGCCCGTACACCCGGCCTGGCGCAACCGTACGGTCTGGACCACGCTCTGTGAACCCGGCGGGGAGAGTTCGGCGATCACCGCGCCTCCTGGCCTGACCAGCTCGCGCAGGCGCCGGAGGAGGGCTGCCGGGTCGCCGCCGATGCCGATGTTGCCGTCGGCCAGGAGCGCCTCGGCCCACCGCCCGGTTCCGGGAAGGGGCTCGAAGACGCACCTGTGCAGCGCCAGGCCGCCGGCGCGGCGGGTCAGTTCCACGGCCAAGGGCGCGATGTCGATGCCCATGGCGGGAATCCCCATTCGGGTAAGGGCAACGGTCAGTCTTCCGGGTCCCGAACCGACATCGAGAGTGGGTCCGCCGCATCGGGCCAGAATGTGCTCGTCGCCCTCGTTGTACCGGAGCCAGCGCTCGGCGGAGAGTGGCTGTATGAGGCCGTCGGAATATTCGATTTCTACGGCTCTGCCGTTGAGGCAGTCTTCATAGAAAGTGCCAATCACGCGGCTTTTCCTAGTGGAGGACGACGTTCGCGCGGCTACCGATGATCATGTGCAGACACTACCCCCACAGGTCGGAGCCGATCCTTACGAGGCTGTTACGGGCACGAGGCCACGACTGCCGGGCAAAAGTGCGTCCATCATGCCCTCAGTGGAAAGCCAAAATATGACAGAGTGGGACAGGTCGCATGCCCTGCCAGGGCGTAGGGCCCAGCGGCCCAAACCGCGCGGACGACCACGAAACTGTATTTCCGTGGACCCGAGCCGGTCATTTCTCGGAACGACGTCATCCTTTCGTAAGGGAAATGGCGCTGTCGCCGCGTTAGCGTCGGCCCATGGAGATCGACGTGGTTCTGCCCTGTCTGAACGAGGAGGCGGCCCTGCCCTGGGTGCTCGGGCGGATGCCGCCCGGCTTCCGCCCGATCGTGGTCGACAACGGTTCGACCGACGGATCCGCGAGGGTCGCGACGGAGTTCGGCGCGATGGTGGTGACCGAGCCCCGGCCCGGATTCGGCGCCGCGTGCCACGCGGGGCTGACGGCCGCGACGGCGGACGTGGTGTGCTTCATGGACGCCGACGCCTCCCTCGACCCTGGGCAGTTGCCGCGCGTGGCCGGACCGGTCCTGGCGGGCGAGGCCGATCTGGTCCTCGGTCGCCGTGTCCTTGGACCGGGTGCCTCCTGGCCGGTGCACGCCCGGCTCGGCAACGCCGTGCTGGCTCGCAAGCTGCGCCGCCGTACCGGCGCCGACCTGCACGACCTGGGGCCGATGCGGGCGTGCGGACGCGCCGCCCTGTCGGCCTTGGAACTGGTGGACCGGCGGTTCGGCTACCCCCTGGAGATGGTGCTGCGCGCCGGTGCGGCCGGCTGGCGGATCGCCGAGGTCGAGGTGGACTATCTGGCCCGTACGGGGAGGTCGAAGGTGACCGGTACGGTGCGCGGCACGCTACGGACGATCGGCGACATGCGCCGGGTCATGGCCGACAGGGCGGTATGACGTGAGTCCGCACCATGCCGGTGGCGCGCAGCTCCTGGTGATCGCCAAGGAGCCCGTACCGGGAAAGGTGAAGACCCGCCTGACCCCGCCCTGCACGCCGCGCGAGGCCGCGGCACTGGCCGGCGCCGCGCTGGAGGACACGCTGCGGACGGTCGCCCGGGTTCCGGTGGCCCGTCGCGTGATCGCTCTCGACGGGGCTCCCGGGGCCTGGCTGCCCGCCGGGTTCACCATCGTTCCGCAGCGCGGGGACGGCCTGGACGAACGGCTCGCCGCCGCGTTCGACGACGCCCACCGGCTCTCGCCCACCCCGATCGTGCTCATCGGCATGGACACCCCGCAGGTGTCCGCCGGCCTGCTGGCCGACGCAGTATCGTTGCTCGGCTCTCACGACGCGGTGTTCGGCCCCGCGACCGACGGTGGGTTCTGGCTGCTCGGGCTGCGCGCCCCCGACCCTGATCTGCTGCTCGGCGTGCCGATGTCCGAGCCGACCACAGGAGAGATCCAGTTGAACAGACTGACCGAGGCCGGCATGAGCGTCGCCCGCCTGCCCTGCCTGACCGACGTGGACACCATGGCGGACGCGATCGAGGTGGCGGCGCTGGCTCCCCGCTCCCGCTTCGCCGCCGCGCTCGCCGGGACGGCGATGTCGTGATGCCCCCTTCTCACGAGGCGAAGGTACTGGTCACCGGCGCGGCCGGATTCATCGGGAGCCATGTGACGGAGGCGCTGGAAGCAGCCGGGCACGAGGTGGTCCGACTGGACCTCAGGACCGGCGACGACGTGCGCGACAGCGCCGCGCTCGACCGGTCGATGACAGGAATCGACGTCGTCGTGCACCAGGCGGCCAAGGTCGGGCTCGGCGTGAACGTGGCCGACCTGCCGGACTACGCCTCGGTCAACGTGTACGGCACGGCAGTGCTGCTCGCCGCCATGGCCCGGCATGAGATCGGGCGGCTGGTGCTGGCCTCCTCGATGGTGGTCTATGGCGAGGGCGCCTACGACTGTCCGGGGCATGGCCGGGTACGGCCCGCGCCGCGTTCCGCCGCCGCTCTGGCACGCGGGCACTTCGAACCTCGCTGCCCTCGATGCGACTCGGAGCTGGCCTACGCCACCATCGATGAGAACGCGCAGACGGATCCCCGCAACGCGTACGCCACCAGCAAACTGGCGCAGGAGCATCTGGCCGCCAACTGGGCGCGCGAGACCGGTGGCACGGCCGTCGCGTTGCGGTACCACAACGTGTACGGGCCGAGGATGCCACGGGACACGCCGTACTCGGGGGTGGCGGCGATCTTCAGATCCGCGCTGGAGGCCGGTCGGGCACCCAGGGTGTTCGAGGACGGCGGGCAGTTGCGGGACTTCGTCCACGTCCACGATGTCGCCCGCGCGAACGTCGCCGCGCTGTCCGGCGGCCGGCCCGGCCTGCTGGACGCGTACAACATCGCCAGCGGGGAGCCGCGCAGTATCGGCGACCTGGCGGCGGCCCTGGCGGCTCAGCGTGGCGGGCCGGAGCCGGTGACGACGGGGGAGTACCGGTTGGGTGACGTCCGGCACATCGTGGCAGCTCCGCACAAGGCGGGCGCGGAGCTCGGCTTCCACGCCCGGATCGGGTTCGACGAAGGGATGAAGGAGTTCGCCACCGCACCTCTGGCCTACCCGGCGTGATCCGCCGCGCGGCGGGAACGGCCGTCCTGCTGGTCGCCCTGGCCGGGACGCTCGCGTGGGCGATCGGTCAGGACGCCGTTCCGGCGGACCGCCGCGGCCTGTTCTGGCCATACGTGCTCGCGTGGGCGTTCTTCTATGCGGCCATATGGGCTGTGCGCGGGCTGCCGACACGCCAGGCGATGTGCCTGCTGATCGCCGGTGGGATCGCCGTGACCGCCACCGGTCTCCTTTCGCCGCCCGCCACCAGCACCGATTCCTACCGCTACGTCTGGGACGGACGGGTGCAGGCCGCGGGCGTCTCGCCCTACGATCACGCCCCGGACGCGGAGGCGCTGGCGCCGCTGCGCGACCGCTGGCTCTTTCCTCGCGGCGACGGCTGTGCGGGGCCCGATCGTTATCCGATTCCCTCCGGAGAGCCGATCTCGTCGTGCACGCGGATCAACCGTCCCGGCGTGCACACGATCTATCCGCCGCTGGCGGAGGCGTACTTCCTCCTGGTACACGGACTCTCTCCCGAAGGGGCACGGCACAAGCCGTTGCAGATCGCTGGTGCGCTCCTGGCGTTCGCGACCTCGGCCGTGCTGCTGATCGCGCTCGGCGGCCGGGACAACGCTCCGGCGTACACCGCTTGTTACGCGTGGTGTCCCGCCGTCCCGCTCGAACTGGTGAACAACGCCCACGTCGACGCGCTCGGCGTCCTGCTCACCGTCATCGCCCTGACCACGGTGAACAGGCACAGACTTCTCGGCGGCACACTGCTCGGCGCGGCGACCGCGGTCAAGCTGCTGCCCGCCGTCACCGCCCCCGGAGCGCTCTCCGGGCTCCTCGCGGCAGACGGGAGGACGCCGGCGCGCCGGATGCTCGACACTCTGGCCGTCCTCGGCCCCGCCGCTCTCGTCGTGGCGCTCGCCTATCTGCCGTACGCGCTCGCCTCGCGCGGCTCGGTACTCGGATACCTCTTCGGGTACCTGACCGAGGAGGGTTACGACGATGCCGGCAGCAGGGACCGGTATGCGTTGCTGCGGCTGGTCCTTCCCGACTCGTGGGCGTTGCCCGCGGCCCTGGTCATCCTCGGGATCGCGATCTTTCACGTCCTCCGCCACGGTGACGCGGACCGGCCGTGGCAGGGCGCGCTGTTGGTGACCGGGGTGGGGTTCCTCGTGTTCACGCCCGGCTATTCCTGGTACGCCGTGCTGGTCGTCGCGCTGGTCGCCCTCGACGGCCGGTGGGAGTGGCTCGGCGTCCCGCTGGCGAGCGGCGCGGCGTACCTGGGCACCGGCGGCTTGGGGACCATCGCCTACGCCCTTGCCGCGCTGGCGGTGGCCGCGGGGTTCGTCGTACGCGTGGTCCGTCCCTCACCGGCGTGGCGGCGGGCGGCCTGATATTGCCGAATGGGTGCGAGGACGTGGCATTGGAAAGACCGCCTCCGGTAAGGAGACCGGACAGTCGACGTGGATTTCGGGGGGATCGGTGCCGGACGTGTGGCGCGGCGCGAAAGCCGGTGGGAAGGGCCGCCTGGCCGCGCGGCTCAAGGGATGGAACGGGCCGCCCGGGCCGTTCCGGCCGGAGTTCTGGCGCAGCCCGCTCCGCGGCCCCTGGCTGACCTCGGTGCTCGGACTGGTCCTGCTGGCCGGGATCACCCTCGTCGCGATCACCGGGCTGGTGTCGTACGCCGCGTACGAGCCCCGGCTGCCGGGCAACGACACGACCCCCGGCAGGGGCCTGCTGGGCTTCTATCTGTTCGACTGGCCCACGGACCCCATCTGGTTGTACCGGGTCACCCAGGGCGTGCACGTCGTCGGCGGGCTGACCCTGGTGCCGATACTGCTGGCCAAGCTGTGGTCGGTCATCCCCAAGCTGTTCTCCTGGCCGCCCGCCCGCTCCGTGGCGGAGGCCGTCGAGCGGGCCAGCCTGCTGCTCCTGGTCGGCGGTGCGGTATTCCAGTTCGTGACCGGGATCCTCAACGTCCAGCTCTTCTACGTCTTCCCGTTCTCCTTCTACCCGGCCCACTTTTATGGCGCGTGGATCTTCCTGGCCGCGTTCGTCGTCCACGTCGTCATCAAGATGCCGCGCGTCATCCACACCCTGCGGACGTACGGCCTGCGTGACCACCTGCGCAGTTCTGTGGCGGACACCCGCCCGGAGCCGCCGGACCCCGATGGCCTGGTCGCCGTCGACCCGGCGCCCCCCACGATGTCCAGGCGCGGCCTGCTGACCTTCGCCGGCGGCGGCTCGCTGATCATGTTCGGCCTGTCAGTCGGCCAGTGCGTCGACGGGCCGCTGCGCCGTACCGCGCTGCTCGCTCCCCATGGGCGCCTCTACGGCCCTGGCCCCAACGATTTCCAGGTCAACAAGACGGCGGCGAGCCTCGGTGTGACAGCAGCTCAGACCGGCGCGTCCTGGCGGCTCGCACTCGTCGGACCACAGCGGATGCAACTCTCCCGCGAGGACCTGCTGGCGATGCCGCTCCACACCTACGCCTTGCCGATCGCCTGCGTGGAAGGCTGGTCGACCGTCCAGACCTGGACCGGCGTACGGCTGGCCGACCTCGCCCGTCTCGCCGGGATCCGGAGCGGCTCGACGGGTGTCACCACCAGGTCTCTGCAACGCGTGGGCTACTTCGGTCAGGCCTCGCTCAGCGCCGCGCAGGTCGCCGACCCGCGCTCGCTGCTGGCGCTGCGGGTCAACGGCGCCGACCTGTCCCTCGACCACGGCTTTCCGGCGCGGGTCATCGTCCCCAACGCCCCCGGCGTGCACAACACGAAGTGGGTGCGCGAGCTCGACTTCACCCAGGAGCGATCCTGAACGGCCACAGCCGGTGGGCACGGACCTACGGCGCTGCGCCTTGGCACCTGCTCGCCCTCGTCCTCTGTTTCCTGGTCGCCGGCTACGCCGCCATCCGGGTGGTCGACGTGGGGATCTGGCCGGGCTTCCTGGTGTGGTTCGTGGGGGCCGTCATCCTCCACGATCTGGTGCTGTTCCCGCTCTACTCCGCCGCCGACCTCGCCGCCCGGTCTGCCGCCGACCGTACCCGTCGCCGTCGTACGACTGCTCGGCGCAAGCCCCGGCCGGCGGGACGGCGGCCGGCTCCGGTCAACTACCTGCGCGTGCCGGCCGCGTACTCCGTCCTGCTGCTGCTGGTGTGGTCCCCACTCATCCTGCGCGGCGCCGAGCCCAACTACCGGGCGGCGCTCGGCTTGAGCACCATCCCTTATCTCAACCGATGGATCCTGGTCACCCTGGTGCTCTTCGCCGTCTCGGCACTGCTCTACGCGCTGCGACGCCTGGCCGCGGGGCGGGCCGGCCGTTGAGCACCCGGCCGATCGGCGACTACGCGATGTTGTCGGACTGCCGGTCCGCGGCACTGGTCACGTCCGACGGCTCCATCGACTGGCTGTGCCTGCCGCGTTTCGACAGTCCGGCGCTCTTCGCCCGGCTGCTGGACGAAGAGGCCGGATTCTGGACGATCCGGCCGGCATGTCCGGCCGAGGTGACCCGCCGGTACGTCGAGGACACCCTTGTGCTGGAGACCACGTTCCGGACGCGCGACGGCACCTTGGTGCTCCTGGACGCGCTCGCGCTGGGCCGCGGCGAACGCGCCCATGCGCTGGGCACGTCTTCCCCCGGCCTGCTGCTCCGCCGGCTCGCCTGCACCGAAGGGCAGGTGCCCGTGGAGATCGTGTACGCGCCCCGGCCCGAGTTCGGGCTCGTCCGCCCGCTGATGCAACCGGTCCGCGGCGGCCTGGTCGCCCGTGGGGGCTCCGACGTGCTCACCCTGTCCAGTCCGGTGGAGTTCCGGACCAGCGGCTCGGTCGCGGACGCCGCTCTCACTCTGCGCGCGGGACAGAACGTCGGCCTGGCCCTGCAAGCCGATCGGGCCTGGGCGCCCGACCCGCCGTGCCGTACCTCCTGGGCCGTCGCGCGCCGGATCCGGGACACCGTCGCGGGATGGCGCTCCTGGTCACGCGGGCACGGCGACTACGAGGGACCCTGGCGCCGGCAGGTCAACCACAGCGGCCGGGTTCTGCGCGCGATGACCTACGCCCCGACGGGGGCCATCGTGGCCGCGGCCACCACCTCCCTGCCGGAGAGCATCGGCGGCGAGCGCAACTGGGACTACCGCTACACCTGGGTCCGCGACGCCAGCTTCACCCTGCACGCCCTGAACACGGCCACCTGCGAAGAGGAGGAAACCGCCTTCTTCACCTTCCTGGCCCGCGCGTGCGCGACCCAGGTCGACGCGGACCCGGACCTGCAGATCATGTACGGCATCGGCGGCGAGCGCGACCTGAGCGAACGGCGGCTGCCGCATCTGCGGGGATGGCGGGACAGCGCCCCCGTACGGGTCGGCAACGACGCCTGGCGCCAGCGTCAACTCGACGTGTACGGCGAACTGCTCGACGCCGCCCACCAGACCTACCGGGACATCGGCCCGTTCGACCCCCTCACCCGCTCGCTGCTGATCGGAGTGGCCGAGACCGCCGCGCGCCGCTGGCAGGAGCCGGATCAGAGCCTGTGGGAGGTCCGTGGCCCCAGCCGGCACTTCACGCACTCCAAGCTGATGTGCTGGGTGGGACTGGACAGGGCCATCACCTTGGCCCCCGTGCTCGAAGCAGCCTCCCGGGTCGCCGACTGGAGGCGCGTCCGGGACGAGATCCACGCCGCGATCCTGACCCACGGATGGAACGAGCAGGCGGGTGCCTTCACCCAGACGTTCGGTGGCACCCAGGTCGATGCCGCCACCCTGATGATGCCCCTGGTCGGATTCCTGCCGCCGGACGACCCGAGGATCCGCTCCACCGTGCAGGCTGTCGCCACCCGGCTGACCGACGCGAGAGGGTTGGTGTACCGCTACCGTTCCGCCGACGGGCTGGCGGGACAGGAGGGTTCGTTCCTGCTGTGCACCTTCTGGCTCGCCCACGCGCTGGCCCTCACTGGTCAGGACGCCGCGGCCAGGCGGGCGTTCGAGACCGCCGCCTCCTGCGCCAATGATGTCGGCCTGCTCAGCGAAGAGGCGGACCCCACCACAGGAGAGGCGATCGGCAACTACCCTCAAGCTCTCAGCCACATCGGCCTGATCAACGCCGCCCGCGCCATCGGGGACGCCCGGCGCTCCTCGGACCGAGCGCCTTACGGCGGCTCTTGAAGCAATACCCGGCCTGCTTGTCCCAGGGCGGCCATCGTCTGCCTTGGGCGGACCGCCGGGGCCGCCTGTCGGAGAGATGGGGCATCTGGCAGGACGCGTGCTGTAAGCGCCTACAGTCGGATGATCGAGTCCTTACTGCCCGAGTCGAACACCGGCGGGGGTCCGGAGAAGCACCCACGCCGGGAGATCGTGAACGCGATCCGGTATGTGGTGCGCTCAGGTTGCCCGTGGCGGTACCTGCCCACCGACCTGCCGCCCTGGCAGACTGTGTACTGGTACTTCCAGCAGTGGGAACAGGCCGGCGTCACCGAGACGCTGCTGGCCGAGCTGCGCGTCAAGGCCCGCCGCCAGGCCGGTCGCGCCGATCAACCGTAGGCCGGCATCATCGACTCCCAGAGCGTCAAGGGCGCCGACACCGTCGGGCGTGCCAGTCGGGGCTACGACGCGGGCAAGAAGGTCAACGGCCGCAAACGCGCTTGGGGTGGTTGTCGATGGCCAGCACCTCGGTGCCGCGCCGGGTCAGTTCGAGGGCCAGCGAGCTGCCGAACCGTCCAAGCCCGATCACCACGACCGGATCGTTGTTCTTGTCAGCCAACGATGACCCTCTCCTCGGGCAGTTGGTAGTGGCGGACGCGGTCCTTCAGCGCCAGGGCGGAACCCAGGGTGAGCGGGCCGGTTCTGCCGATGAACATGAGCAGCGTCAGCAGCATCTGCCCGGCCGGTGTCACGTCCGCGGTGATGCCGGTCGACAGGCCGGCGGTGCCGAAGGCCGAGACGACCTCGAACAACACCCGGTCCAGGCTGTGCGGCGTCAACGCGAGCAGCACGTACGTCGACACCGCGACCAGCGCGATGCTGACGAGGCTGATCGAGATGGCCTGACGCTGGACCGCGTCCGTGAGGCGGCGATGGCCGACGTGCACCTCGCGCTCGCCGCGCATCTCCGCCCAGATGACGAAGGCCAGCAGGCCGAAGGTGGTGACCTTGATGCCGCCCGCGGTGCCGGCGCTCCCGCCGCCGATGAACATCAGCAGGTCGGTGGCCAGCCAGCTGGTGGGGTACATCTCGGCGAGGTCGAGACTGTTGAAGCCCGCGGTACGCGGCATGACTGCGGTGAAGAACCCGGCCAGCAGCTTGCCCGAGTCGTCGAGCGCGCCGAGCGTCCTAGGGTTGCGCCATTCGGTGGCCAGGAACACCAGCGTGCCGCCGACCAGCAGAACCCCGGTGACGCCGACGGTGATCCTGGTCAGTACCGACCAGCGTCCGGGCCTGCGCCAGCTGCGCAGCAGCTCGAACGCCACCGGGAAGCCGAGCCCGCCCACGATCACCGCGATCGCGATGGTCAGGCAGATCCACGGGTCGGTGAAGGAACCGGCCGGTCAGGACCAGCGCCGCGATGGCCTCGCAGACCAGACTGAAGAGGACCACCTTGCGGACCACGTGCCGGACGTCGGTCATGTGCAGGGTCTTGGTCTCGGCCTGGGCGAAGATCCTGGCCCGAAGGCCGAGGCGTCCGGTCACCAGGACGGTGAACAGCGTGGCCAGGGTCATGATGCCCAGCCCGCCGACCTGGATCAGTCCGGCGATCACCCACTCGCCGAACGCCGACCAGTGGGTGGCGGTGTCCACGACCACCAGACCGGTGACACACACCGCGGACGTCGCGGTGAACAGGGCGGTCAGCCAGCCCGCCGACTCACCCGACTCGGTGGCGATCGGCGAGGCGAGCAGGGCGGTGCCGATCAGGGCCACGGCTGCGAAGCCGGTGACGATCACCTGGGCCGGGTGCTGGAAGCGGCCGAGGAGTCCATATGGCTGTCTCACGGGGTCTGTTCACGTTTGCGCAGGCGGCCGAACCAGGCCGGGACGTCGTGCTCGTCGTCGAAACCGCGGGCCACCACGATGTCGGTGGAGGAGTGGAGCAGGATCGAGGCCACGATGGTGACGGCGACGATCTGGAACACCTGCTGCGCGGCGGCGATCCCGGAGGCGAGCACGAGCAGCCCGTACACCACGGACGCGAACCCCTTCGGGCCGAACCACGCCACCGCCGCCTGCTCGCGCACCGTCAGCCCGGAACGCAGGAACGACAGCCAGATCGCCACCGGCCGCGCCACCGCCAGCGCCAGGATCGCGAACAGCCACCCCTGCCAGCCCACCGAGCCCAGCAGCGACGGCGTGATGAGCGCCCCGAACACCAGCAACGCCGCCAGCTTGAAGATCTCCGCGATGAGCTCGCCGAAGTGCTCGAACGATTCGCGCTGCCGCTGCCCGAAGGTGGCGACGGTGATGCCCGCGGAGAACGCGGCCAGGAACAGGTTGCCGTGCGTGGCCTTGCCCACGGCCAGCACGAGCAGCCCGATGGCCAGGGCGTTGAGCGGCTCGTAGGCGGTGGAGGCGGCGAACCAGCGGGTCTGCTCCAGCTTGATCGCCGCCCACGGGATCGCCACGCCGATGAGCACGCCGAGGCCGACCTCCAGCCCCAGCTCGCCGAGGTGCAGGTCGGCCGAGCCCGAGGCGATCGCCAGGAACAGGATCACGAACGGCAGCGCGAGCCCGTCGTTGACACCGGACTCGACGTTGAGCAGCTGCCGCAGCCGGGGCGGCACCTTCTCGTTGCCGACCAGGGCGGCGGCGAACACCGGGTCGGTGGGCGCCAGGATCGCGCCGATCAGCAGCGACTCGACCCAGCCCAGCCCGAGCAGGTAGTGCGCGCCGGCGGCGGTGATGACCAGGGTGAGCGGCAGGCCCCAGCCGAGCGCCCGGCCGGGCAGCCGCCACGCGCTGCGCAGCTCGGCCCAGCCCACCCGCATGCCGTCGGTGAACAGCACCGCGAACAGCGCCAGCTCGGCCAGCGTCGCCACCAGCTCGTCACCCGGCTTGAGCGAGACCACGCCGAGCACCCCGTCGCCGAGCACGAACCCGGCCACAAGGAACAGCGCCGCCGTGGACAGGACGGTGCGGTGGGCCAGGCTGGACAGCAGCACCGCCAGCAGGAGCAGGCCCGCGAACGCGGTCAGTAGGGTGCCCATCAGGCACGCCTAGGGAGGAAGATCATGGCTGCTGGGTCTCCGGTCGAATCGTCGTCAAGAACGTTGCCGACCAGACTTCCCGGCACACCGGCGATTACCTTAACAGCGGCGTTGGCGACGCGCACGTACGGGTTCTTGACGGCGGTCCGAGAAAGAAGCTGCCGGCCAACTGTGTCTATGCCGGTCCTGATACGTTGAGTGCAGGTGCGCCGGGAGTCTGGTCGGCAGGTCCTTGTCCCGTTGACGCAAAGGATGTGCTGGTGCGCGCCCGAGACCTGCTTGCCGACTTCCCCGTGGTCGCGCTCGATTCCCCGGTGATCGACGCGGCCCGCCTGCTCGTCGACCGGGATCTGCCCGGCCTCATCGTTGTCGGGGACGACGGCACGCCGTTCACCATCCTGCCCGGCACGCAGGTGCTGCGGCTGGCGGTGCCCGGCTACTGCCTGGACGATCCCGCCCTGGCCCGGGTGGTGGACGAGGGACACGCCGACGCGTTCCTGCGCGAGCTGGACGGCCGCACCGTGCGTGAGGCGCTGCCGGAGCGGCCGCGCGAGCTGCCGGTCACCGATCCTGACGCCACCGTGCTGGAACTCGCCTCCTTGATGGCGCGCACCCGCAGCCCGCTGGTGGCGGTGGTGGACGACGGGCGGCTGCTGGGCGCGGTGACGCTGCAGGGGCTGCTGGACCGGGTGCTCGCCGCGTGAGCATGCTCGCCTGGGTGAGCGTGGCGGCGTTCCTGGCCGCATATGCGCTGATCGCCACCGAGAAGGTCCACCGGGTCGCGGCGGCGCTCGGCGGCGCCGGGATCATGCTCCTGATCCACGCCACCAACGCGAAAGCCGCGTTCTTCTCCGAGCACACCGGCATCGACTGGAACGTCATCTTCCTGCTGCTCGGCATGATGGTCATCGTCGGCGTGCTCAAGGAGACCGGCGTCTTCGAGTACCTGGCGATCTGGGCCGCCAAACGCGCCCGGGGCCGGCCGTTCCGGCTGATGGTCCTGCTGGTGCTGATCACCGCTGTCGCCTCGGCGCTGCTGGACAATGTCACCACGGTGCTGCTGATCGCCCCGGTGACGTTCCTGGTGTGCGAGCGGCTGGCGGTCAGCCCGGTGCCGTTCCTGATCGCCGAGGCGATGGCGTCCAACATCGGCGGCGCCGCCAGCTGGTCGGCGATCCGCCCAACATCATCATCGCCAGCCGCGGCGGCTTGAGCTTCAACGACTTCCTCGTCCACATGGCGCCGGTGATCGTCATGCTGATGGTGGTGTTCGTCGCCCTGTGCCGGCTGCTGTTCGGCCGGTCGTTCCGCTATGACCTCGAGCGTGCCGAACAGGTCATGGCGCTGGACGAGCGGGAGGCGATCGCCGACCGGCGGCTGCTGTGGCAGTCGCCGGCCGTGCTGGGCCTGGTGATGGCTGCGTTCGTGCTGCACCCGGTGCTGCATTACGAGCCGTCGGTGGTCGCGCTGCTCGGCGCCGGCGTGCTGGTGGCCGCCACGAAGGTACGCGCCGAGCAGGCCATCGCCGAGGTGGAATGGCCGACGCTGGTGTTCTTCGCCGGGCTGTTCGTCATGGTCGGCGCCCTGGTCGAGACCGGCGTCATCGGACAGCTGTCGCAGACCGCGGTCGCGGCGACCGCCGGCAGGCCCGAGCTGACCACCATGGGGCTGCTGGGCGGTTCGGCGGTGGTGTCGGCCATCGTGGACAACATTCCCTACGTCGCCACGATGAGCCCGATCGTGGAACAACTGGTGCAAGCCGAAGGGGGCAACGGGGCCGGCCAGGTGCTGTGGTGGGCGCTGGCCTTCGGCGCCGACCTCGGCAGCAACGCCACGGCCGTGGGCGCCGCCGCCAACGTCGTCGTTCTCGGCATCGCCGCCCGCAACGGCACCCCGATCAGCTTCTGGCAGTTCACCAAGTACGGCCTGATCGTCACCTCTGTGACTGTCGCCCTGGTGGCGCCCTATCTGTGGCTGCGCTACCTGGTGTGACGATGAGAGTGCTCAACCGTCGTCGCGTACACATCGGCCCGGTGACCGGCCGCACGGTGTTGAGCAAGGCGCGGTCGGATGCCTGCCCTGGCCCAACTGGTTGACCGCTTGATGGGTCTTCGGTGAGGTCAGCCGCTCTGGTGGTGCCAGCGGTGCAGCAGGGCGGGGAGTTCACCGAGCAGGAATTCATAGAAGGAGTGCATCTGCGCCAGGCGCCGCCGAGCGGGGTCCCCCTCATCGGTGGCGGCGATTCCGGCGGCCGCGGCCTGGAGCATGGCCTGGATGACGGTGTTCTGACCGGTGAACAGGGTGGCCCAGGCGTCGTCACGGAGTCGGTAGTGGTCACGGCGGCTGCCGGGGGCGGGCAGGCGTTCGATCAGTCCGACGGTCAGCAGGGACTTGATGGCGCCGGAGACCGATCCCGCGCTGGCCTCAAGTCGTTCGGCGATCTCGCCCGCAGTGACGCTGTCCTGGTCGGTGAACAGGAATACCGCGAGCGTGCGAGCCGGCATGCGCTGGAGCCCGCCCTCGATCAAGGTCAGGGCCAGTCGTTCCGCCGCCTGCCACTGTTCAGACCTGTCGTTCAAGGTGCCTCCTTCTCAGAGGGCAGGCTATCGAACACACTCACTCTTCAGTAATTTCTGAAAGTTCGATACAGTCGTCACATCGGCCTCTCCCCAGAGGACACGATGGTGTGCCGGGAAGCCTGGTCGGCGAGCAGCATTGCCGACCCCAGGAGATGCCCCGATGCCTTCCTCAGCCGTGTGCACGGCCCTACGTCACCGAAGCCCCATGGCAGAGGCAACGCTTCGAAGCGGCTGCCGGCACGGCCATCACCCTGGCGCCGGCGAGCTGCTCGCGACCGGTACGAGCCTGCGCCCCTCTGAGGACGAGATCTTCCTCGGCCACCAGCACCCGTCAGTCCTCTGGCTGCCCCTCACTCCAGGAGCATCGTGAAACTACTCGTCCTCGGCGGCACCCACCACGTGGGCCGCGCCATCGTTGAGGCCGCGCTGGAGCGCGGCGACGAGGTGAGCACACTCAACCGCGGACTCAGCCGCGGTCCCGCGCCCGGCGTGCGGGCGCTGCTCGCCGACCGCACCGACCCCGAGTCCGTACGGCAAGCGCTGGGCGGCGGGGAGTGGGACGCGGTCGTCGACACTTGGGCCTGGGCGCCCTCGGTGGTGCGTGACAGCGCCCGCCTGCTGTCCGGCCGGGCCGGGCACTACGGGTACGTCTCCAGCCGCGGCGTGCACCGCTGGCCCTGGCCTGCGGGCGCCGACGAGCAGGCGCCCCTGGTCGACGGCGACCCCGCCGGCGCCGACGACGCCGACTATGCCGCGGCCAAGCGCGGCGGCGAACTCGCCGTCCTGGAATCCTTCGAAGGGAGGGCGCTGCTGGCCAGGGCGGGCATGATCCTCGGCCCGTACGAGGACGTCGGGCGCATCCCGTGGTGGCTGCGCCGCCTGGAGAAGGGCGGGCGCGTCCTGGCCCCCGCTCCCGCCCGGACACCCCTGCAGTATCTCGACGTCCGGGACCTGGCCGCCTGGATGCTGCGCTCGGCCGAACGCGGCCTGAACGGGGCCTTCACCGTGACCGGCCCGCCGGGCGCGACCACCCTCGGCGACCTGCTCGCCACGGTGCTGGAGGTCACCGGCTTCGACACCGAACTGGTGTGGACACCGCCGGAGCTGCTCCTGCAGCACGGCCTGCCGCTCGGCATGGAGTTCGGGCTACGACTGCCTGACGGCGGCGTACCGAGCGGCATGCACGACGCCGACGTCAGCGCCGCCCTGGCCGAAGGGCTCACCACCCGCCCGCTGCGCGAGACCCTCGCCGACACCTGGGCCTGGCTCCAGACCGAAGGCGACCCGGCACCCCGCGCCGACGCACCTTCCCCCGACACCTGGCTGGACGCCGCCGCGGAACAGCGGCTGCTCGACCAGCTCTCCCACTGAAGGAAGCACCCCCATCATGCGCGCCATCATCATCGGAGCCGGCATCGCCGGCCTGGCCACCGCCCTGCGCCTGCACCAGATCGGCTGGGACGCCCTCATCGTCGAACGCGCCCCGGCCCGCCGCGGCGGCGGCTACGCGGTCACCTTCGGCGGCATCGGCTACGACGCCGCAGAACGCATGGGCATCCTGCCCGACCTGCGAGCCAAGGGCTTCGACACCACCGAGCTCGTCTACCACAAGAGCGACGGCTCCCGCCGCTTCGCACTCGATCGTGCCACCATCGCCGCCACCACCGGGCCGCGCTCGATCACCATCCTGCGCGGCGACCTCGAAGCTGTCCTGTACGACAAGGTCCGCGACCACACCGAGATCCGCTTCGGCACCACCCTCACCCACGTCGACCAGGACGACCACGCCGTCCGCGTCACCCTGAGCGACAGCTCGGTCGTGGAGGCCGACCTGTTGATCGGCGCCGACGGCCTGCACTCGGCCACGCGCGCTCTGCTGTTCGGCCCGGAGGAGGACTTCCTGCTCGACCTGGAGCACAAGGTCGCCGTCTTCATGCTGGACCGGCGGCCCGCCACCATCGCACCCGGCGCGACCGGCACCTTGTCATCCAACGGTCGTACCGCGGCGGTCATCAGCGTCGGCGACGGCCGCAACGTCGCCTTCTTCGGCTACCGCACCGACCACGCCCGCCCGGACGAGGACGTCGCCACCCAGCTGGGACGCGTCTACGGCGACCTCGGCTGGGTCATCCCCGAAGCCCTCGCCGGCCTTGCGCGGGCCGACTCGGTCTACTTCGACACCATCAGCCAGGTCGTCGCCCCAGCGTGGAGCAAGGGCCGGGTGGTGTTGCTCGGCGACGCCGCCTGGTGCGTCACCCTGTTCGCCGGTTACGGCTCCTCGCTGGCCGTCGGTGGCGCCGACCGGCTCGGCACCGAACTGGCCGCCCACCCGGGAGACATCCCCACCGCGTTGGCCGCCTGGGAGGCCGCCATCCGCCCCGAAGCCGAACGCAAGCAGAAGCTCGGCCGCCGGGTCAAAGGCGTCTACGCCCCGGCTAACCCCCTGGTGCTGTGGCTGAGCCTGCTTCCGCTGCGGCTGGCGTCCCTGCCACCGGTGCGCCGGTACATGACCCGCCGCTTCATCAAGGGCTGAGCCTTGTGACGCATCTGGCCGGGTAAGCGGTCAGATGCTACATTCCAGGCGTCTGCAGGAACGTGCCCCGAGACGGGGCGCGAACGTCGGTGAGCCGGGAAGCCTGGTCGGCCCGCGATCCTCCGATCGCGGAGCTAGGAGGCCAGTTCCCCATGCGCCTGACCATGATCCTTCTCGGCTGCGGCGTCGCTGCAGGCGTACTCATCCCAGCGCTGCTCCTGATCGACGGTGCCACCCGGCCCGGCTACAGCCTCTGGCACAACGGCGCCAGCCAGCTCGGCACCGGCGAACGTGGCTGGCTGCAAACAGCCAACTTCGTGATCGGCGGGCTCCTGCTGCTCGCCTTCGCCGCCGGGCTGCGCCGTGCTCTTCCTCCTGGCCGGGCCGCCGTATGGGCGACGTTCCTTCTGGTGGTCTGCGGTCTGGCGGCGGTCGTGGCGGGGATCGTCCCCACTGATCCGGCCCTCGGCTATCCACCAGGCCGAGCCGAGGTGGTCACCACCGCCGGCCGCATCCACGGGCTGGCCGGCCTGGTGCTGTTCGTCGCTCTTGCAGCCATGCCGCTCGTGCCGGCGAGGGGCCCGCACGGCGGTAGCCGAGGGTGGACGGTCTACTCGCGCTGGTCCGGGGCTCTTGTCATCACCTTCGCCATCGCCGCAGGGGTCGCCTTCCGCCTGGATGCACAAGGCGTGGTCCGGCCGGCGCCGGCCGGGCTGCTCGAACACGCCGCCCTGGTGGTCGGCTTCGCCTGGATCACCGTCGCCGCCGCCCGCCTGCTCCGCCGGAACGCCCTCAGAGAGGTGTGAGGTGGAGATCCCGATCGGCCGGTCCATCCTTACGCGTGTGACGTGCGGAAACAGCCGACTCCCTGTGCTGGGGGTCAAGGGGTCGCAGGTTCAAATCCTGTCGTCCCGACTTGCGAGAAACCGCAGGTCAAAGGCCGTTCTCGAGAATTCGAGAACGGCCTTTCCGTGTTCCCCTGGGGACCAGATGGGGACAAACTCGGACAGATCGCGGGGCCTAACCCTCTTGACCGCGGGTCAAGGGAGCTAGGTGTGCTTGCCGAAGATCAGGTGTGGTGCCTCGGAGGGGTACGCGCGGAATCTGCAGAGCTTCTAACTGCGGTTTCGCATGGCTGCGTGATCATCCAAGGCTCGTGCTGAGGTGTTTGCCAGCAGGCACGATGGTTGCGCCGAGGTGCTTGCGTGGTTTCTGTTGGTGATCGGCTGCCTGGCGAGTTCCGGTACGAACGTGGCCATGGCCGACCCGACTGTGATCGCTCCGTCCACTACCGCCTGGCCGTCCTTCACGCTGATCGGGACGTACGAGATGTTGATGTGCCAGATTCGCCGATCAGTGGTGACTGCTGCGCCCTCGGAAGCACCAGCGGGGATGGTCATTCGAGGGTGAGCAGGCGCTTCGGCGGGCTGCATCGGTGTCAGCGCCGAGCCGGCGTTCAAGGACGGTGACCTGGCGACGCAGGACTGTCCTTGCCTCGAGGCCCACGGAGAGCAACCGCAGTACGGCGAACGCGTTCGTACGGTGAGGCGCGCCGGGGGAAGGAGTACAGCGGATCATCTCCCCGTACGCGCTTCCATCTGCTGGGGTGACCGGGGTACGCGCACGCCACGCGAAGCCCGTGCTGAGTCATGACCTGGGCGGATGTAGTTATCGGCAGGCGCAATGTTGGCGTGGTTGCCGTCCGCCAGGCCGAGGACCGGCAGGAACGGATTGGCCAGGAGCCGGTCGGGGGCGTTGGAGTTCACCCATGCGGCGCCGGCGTGGAAGGCTTCCCCAACGAGTCGATCACGGCCGCGATCGGGGTGCGCGTCGGTCCCGGCGCGGATCTTGCGCACCGCCGTCGCTGGACCCCAGGGCGCGACGTCGTCCACGACGGCGCGAGGGATCTCGTGCAGCCGGTTCAGCGAGGTCAGCGTGAATCTCCAGCTTCGAGGCCCGGTTGCGGCCGGGACGGCTGGTGGTGGGGCGCGAACGTGTCAGACGGCCGGGCGGCCGCAGGTGACGTCCTTTCCGGGCAGGACACCGTCGACCAGGTAGCTGGTGACCTTGGTGTCGACGCAGGCGTTGCCCGCCGCGAGGTAGACGCCGTGGCGGAAGGCGCCGTTCAATGTGATCATGCGGGAGCCGGTCAGCGCCCGGTGCATGGCCTGCTGGCCCGGATAGGGCGTCGCGGGGTCGCCGGCCGCGCCGACGATCAACGCCGGTACGGAGTTGCCGATCCTCGTGGGCGCTTCAAGCGGCTTGACCGGCCAGAACGCGCACGGGGTGATGTTGCGGACGAGCGGTCCGAACAGTGGTTCGGCGGTGCGGTGCCGCTGGATGTCGCGGTAGTAGGTCGCCGGGTCGCGGGGTGCGGCCCGGTCACCGCACAGGATCGCCGTGCCCGCCCGGTCCGAGGCCTCTCCGGCACCGGTGAACAGGCCGTCGAGGAATTCCTTCAGCGAGGCGGGCGGCGGTGTCTCGCCGCCGCGGCTCAGCGCCCGCGCCTCCTCGGCGAGGACGGCATAGGACTGCGGGCCGTCGCTGTAGAGGCGTGCGAACAGCCAGTACGGCACGACATGGGCATCGACGCGGTATCCGCCGATCTTCACGGGATGCCGGTTGATCTTCTCTACAGTCGCCAGGACGGCGTCACGTGTCCCGCCCAGCCCGTACTCCTTGTCATGTGATGCGGTCCAGGACGCCCAGCGCCGCAGCGCGGCGTCGATCGCGGGGGCGGCGCGTGAGAACATGCGCGGGCCGTACACCCGCGGGTCGACGGCGCTGTCGAGCACCACCCGGTCGGCCCGCGAGCCGAACATCTGCAGGTAGGTCGCACCCAGGTAGGTGCCGTAGGAGTAGCCGAGGTAGGACAGCTTCTGCTCGCCGAGCGCGACCCGGATCACGTCCATGTCGCGTGCGGTGTTCCTGGTCGTGGCGTACGGCAGGGTCTGGAGATTGCCCTTGGCGCAGCCCGCCGCCAACTGTTCGGCGAGGCGCACCCCCTCATCGAAGGTACGCCGGTCGGGTCCCGCCGAGCGGAGGAAGGTGTCGGTCTGCCACCGGCAGCTGATCGGTGTGCTGCGGCCGACGAATCGGGGGTCCATGCCCACCAGGTCGTAACGGGCCGCGACCTCGGGCATCTCCTTGCCCAGGAGCGTCATCGAGAGCCCGGCGCCTCCCGGCCCGCCGGGGTTGAGCAGCAAGACGCCGCGGCGCCGGGAGGAATCGGTGGCCTTGATCCGGGAGAGCGCGATGGAGAGGGTCCGCCCCTGCGGTCTGCGGTAGTCCATCGGGACCAGAACGGTGGCGCATCGAGCACCGGCGGCGTCCATCTGTTCGCCCATCTGATCGCCGGGTCCGGTTGCGCAGGCGCGCCAGGTGATCGTCTGATGGTGGAAGCGGTCCAGGGGGGTGGCCGCCTGCGCCGGTCCGGCGGCGCCCAATCCGATTCCGGCCGTGAGTACTACTGCGGCAGCCGTTCCACTCTTGATGAGGAGCATGCATCATTCCTTGGTGAAGGGGTTGTTTCCTGCGGATCCAGCACGCGTCGAATTTCGACGCTCCGGTAATGATGTGTCCGGTCTCAGGGGTGCACCCTGTTGATCATTGATCACCGGCTGTATCCAAAACTAGGGGCCTGAGCAGCCCCTGGACATCGTGCGGAAGGTCGATCCGGGCCCTGCCACCGGCACACCAACCGCCCGCTTCTCTGCAACCGCTGCCCTAACGACGACTCCTCCCAAAGGAGGACAAAGCGGGTCACGCTGGCGGCTACCTTCGTCTCATGAACGTGGTGCGACGATGGGGCCGCTGGTGGCGCGGCTTGCCGGTGATGGTCGCCGACAGCCTGCTGGCCGGTGTGTCGACCGCGCTGGCGGTGACGCAGGCCGCCTTGTCCGCCCATGACCCGGTCGTGCTGGCGTACCTGCTGGCGGTGCTCACCAGCGCGCCGCTGGTGCTGCGCAGGCGCCACCCCATCCTCGTCCTTGCGGTGATCACAGCGGGCCTGATCGGCTGCGGCCTGGCCGGCTACCCCAACGGATTCCAGGCCCCGCCGGTGCTGGTCAGCCTCTACACCGTCGCGGCCTACCGCCGGGAGGGCTACCGCGACGGCGTCCTGGCCCTGGTGTTGATGGCGGGCATCCTCGTTCCCGACCTCATCAGGTCCGGGCTGACCTTCGCGATCGTCAAAAGCCTGGTCGAGAACGCGCTTCAGCTCGGCGCGGCCTGGGCCATCGGAGAGGGGGTGCGCAGCCGCCGGCTGCGCCACCAGGACCTCATCGAGCACGCCCGCCACCTGGAGATCGAACGCGAAGAGAAAGCCCTGCGAGCGGTCGCCGAAGAACGCGTGCGCATCGCCAGGGAACTGCACGACGTGGTCGCCCACCACCTGTCGGTCGTCTCGATCCAGTCCGGTGCCGGCGGCCGCCTGATCGACACCGAGCCCGACGCCGCACGCGAAGCATTCACCGCGATCGCCGCCACCACCCGCGAGGCACTGGCCGAACTCCGGAACATGCTGTCGGTCCTGCGCCTCACGTCCGACACCGGCGAGGACTCCTACGTCCCGCAGCCGGGGCTGGCCCAGTTGGACACGCTGCTGGAACGCTCCCGCCTGTCCGGCCTGTCGATCCGGCGGGAAACCTCCGGTCAGGTACGCCCGCTGCCGCCCGGCGTGGACCGGTGCCTGTACCGCATCACCCAGGAATCATTGACCAACGTGCTCAAACACGCCCCACACGCCGACGTGACCCTTACCCTGACCTACCAGCCCGCCGCGGTCACGCTGCAGGTCGGCAACAACGGCCCGGCCACCACCGGGCACAGCGCCGACGGGCACGGCCTGATCGGCATGCGCGAACGAGCCACCCTCTACGGCGGCACCCTCACCGCCGGCCCACGTACGGACGGCGGCTTCACCGTGACCGCGCACCTGCCCGCCTCACCACTCGCCGAGCCCGCTTTCGCCACGGCCCACCTGCAGCAGAGCGCACCACGACCCGGGGCACCCCGATGACCGGCCCCGACACCGACCGCGGGACCATCCGCGTCCTGGTCGTCGACGACCAGGCCCTGGTCCGTGCGGGCCTGGTCGCCCTCCTCCGCACCGACGCCGCTCTCGCGGTCGTCGGCGAGGCCGCCGACGGCCACGAAGCCATCGCCCAGGCCGCGGCGACCGCCCCGGATGTCATCTTGATGGACATCCGCATGCCCAACCTGGACGGCGTCGCCGCCACGCGCCACATCCTCGCCCACGCCGCCGACCCGGCACCGAAGATCCTCATCCTGACCACCTTCGACCTGGACGAACACGTCTTCTCCGCCCTGCGCGCCGGCGCCTCGGGATTTCTGCTCAAGGACACCCCCGCCGACCAGATGCTGGCCGCGATCGCCACGGTCGCCCGCGGCGAGGTGCTGCTGGCGCCCAGCGTCACCCGGCGCCTGGTCCACCATTTCGTCACCGCGCCCGAACCCAACCGGCGCCGGCCCGAGGAACTCGCCCGGCTCACCAGCCAGGAAACCGCCGTGCTCCACCTGGTCGGCCAGGGCCTGACCAACCAGCAGATCGCCACCCGCCTGAACATCGCCGAGGCCACCGTCAAATCCCACCTGGGCCGCCTCATGACCAAGCTCAAGCTGTCCAGCCGCGCCCAAGCCGTTGTCATCGCATACGAGACCGGCTTGATCGTCCCTGGAGCCGGAGACCGCACCTGATGCCCAGCAACTCACCGGTTCGGGAGCACCGGCCGGGATCTCCGGCATCGTGTCGACGACCTCGGTCTCCAGCACCACGGTGGCCCGGCGCAACACCTCCGCGCCACCGCCCGGCCCCCCTCAAGTGAGGCACTTCCCTACGGCTTCCCGCCCCCCAGGCGAGCTACGACCCGTGCGATCTTCACGCGCTGACGGCAGGGACACCCCTGAGGCTTCGGCGGTGAAACGACGCCAATGAATAGCTCCTCCCTACCAGGGCGCTTATTGCCGCTACCTGGGCGAGTGCGTGACGGTGAAACTGCGGTGGGGCCTTTTCATCGACGCCGCCGAGAAGGAGGCGATCACCGACCTCACCGATGCCTGCTCGGACGCCGAACTGACGTTCACTCGCGTAGACGACCTGTGAACCGGCGGCGCGCCGGCGGGACGGGGAATGTCGTCCTCCGCTGAGGAATGGCGGCAGCTTGTCGCCCCGTTGGCCGGTCGACGTGTTGTCAAGTGGGGTGACCTGCCGGTGGCAGGAGGGGGATGTCGGCGCGGTAGAGGCTGAGGAGCAGTCCGTAGGCCTCGGTGCCGTGTTCGGGGTTGAGGCGCTGACCGTGTTCGTAGTCTTCGATCCGTCCTGCCAGTGTGCGGGCTTCTTCCGGGGTGAGCCAGACGTGGTGCAGCACGGTGTGGCCGGGGTCGCCCGGTCGTACGGGTGACATCTCGGCCAGGGCCGCGTCGTGCAGGAATCTGGCGCCGGTCTCCTCGTCGAGCTGGAAGCCGCGGTTGACGAGTTCGAAGCGCTGCTCGGTGCCGCCACGCACCTGGCGGGTGCTCGCGAGGCGGACGAGCCCGGCCTCGCGCAGGACCAGCACGTGGTAGCCGACCGTGCCCTTGGTGGAGTCGAGCGCGGTGGTCAGCTCGCTGAGGGTGGCCGGGCGCTGGCGCAGCAGGTTCACCATGCGGTGGCGCATCGGGTGCCCGAGCGCCTTGTACTGCGCGGATGAGCGCAGAGAGAGGAGCTGCTCATCGGTCATGGGGTCAAGTGTCGAGGACCGTCGACGCTTTTGACAAATCGCGCGAGACGTTGGCAGACTGCCGAGCGCCTAAAGCGTCGACATATCTAAACACTTGGAGGGTGCATGCTTCGGTCCACGGCACACGTCGCGACCGACCGCCCCGAGCGGTACGCCAAACAGCTCGTCTCCCATCTGGGCCACAAGGCCGCCGCCGAGCACACCGGCTCGGGATGCGCGACGATCACCTTCCGCTCCGGCGCCTGCTCTCTGCGGTCGAGTCAGGGGGTGCTCGTCCTGGTCGTCGAGGCCGCAGACCTCGACGCGCTGGGCGGCGTCCAGGACGTCGTCACCAGGCATCTCCTGCGCTTCGCCGCTCACGAAGAACTCCACGTCGACTGGACCGGGAGCCGGCGATGACCAAGGCCGCCCACGACCCCGACTTCCCGCCCAGGCTCCTGGAGTTCATGCGCGCGGCCTGGCTCGACCAGCCGCTGGACGTGCGTCCCCAACCGGGCGTGCCGCACTACGCGCGCCGCCGCGCCGAACTGTCGCGCGCTTTTCCCGGGGAGACGCTGGTCATCCCCACCGGACCTGCCAAGATCCGCGCCAACGCCACCCTCTACCGCTTCCGCCCGGGAAGCGACTTCTCCTACATCACCGGCGACCACGACCCCGACGGTGTGCTGGTCCTGCGACCGGGCGGTGACGCTCTGCTCTACACCCACCAGCGCTCCTCGCGGGAGACGGACGAGTTCTTCCGCGACCGGGCCGGCGAGCTGTGGGCCGGGCGCCGCCGTACGCTCGATGAGAAGACGACCGAGCTCGGTGTCGACACCGCCCCGCTGGCCGGCGCCGACGCCGCCCTGGCGCGATGCGTGCCAGGGCGCACCCGGGTGCTGCGCGGGCTCGACGCCAGGGTCGACGCGGCCGTGCCCGCCGACGACGTCCGTGACCGGGCGCTCTCGGCGGCGATCGCCGAACTCAAGCTCGTCAAGGACGAGTGGGAGATCCGCCGGCTCCAGGAGGCGGTCGACGCCACCATCCGGGGGTTCGAGGACGTCGCCCGGGTGCTGCCCGCCGACCGGGGTGTGTCCGAGCGGCTGATCGAAGGCGTCTTCGGGCTGCGCGCCCGGCACGACGGCAACGACGTCGGTTACGGCTCGATCGTCTGCGCCGGAGCGCACGCCACGATCCTGTGCTGGAAGCGCAACGACGGCTTCACCGCGCCCGGCGAGTTGTTGCTCATGGACATGGGAGTGGAAGGCCATCAGCTCTACACCGCCGACATCACCCGCACCCTGCCGGTCTCCGGTGTCTTCACCCCGCTCCAGCGCGAGGTCTACGACATCGTCCACGCCGCCCAGCAGGCCGGTATTGCAGCGGTCAAACCGGGGGTGAAGTTCGCCGACGTCCATCTGACCTGCATGCGGGCGCTCGCCGAGGGCCTGGTCGAGCTCGGGGTGCTCAAGGTGAGCGCCGACGAGGCGATGGACCCGGCGTCGATGCACTACTGGCGGTGGACGCTGCACGGGTTCGGCCACATGCTGGGCACCGACGTGCACGACTGCGCCAACGCCCGGCCCGAGCGCTATCGCGGGGGCGAGCTCGGCGCGGGCAACGTGTTGACCGTCGAGCCCGGGCTGTACTTCCAGCCGGAGGACGATCTGGTTCCCGCCGAGCTCCGCGGGATCGGGATCCGGGTGGAGGACGACATCCTGGTCACCGCGGAAGGCGCGGTCAACCTGTCCGGCGCGCTGCCCAGCCGGGCCGACGAGGTGGAGAACTGGCTCGCCGCCCAGCGCCAGGCGGGACCTCGACTGCCGTGAGTCTCCTGGATGTGGCACGTGCCCGCCTCGACACCCCGGGATGCGCCGAGGTGGTGCACCTCAACAACGCCGGTGCGGCGCTCGCTCCGGCCCCGGTGCTCGACGCCGTCATCGGACACCTGCGGCTGGAGGGGCGGCTCGGGGGATACGAAGCCGCCGCCGTCGCGGCTCCGCAGGTGAACGCGGTCTACGAGGCGATCTCCCGGCTGATCGGCTGCCTGCCGGGCGAGATCGCCGTGGTCGAGAACGCCACCCGCGCCTGGGACATGGCCTTCTACGCGCTGCGCTTCGGATCGGGGGACAGGATCCTGACCTCCCGCGCCGAATACGCCAGCAACGTGATCGCCTTCCTGCAGGTCGCGAGCCGTACCGGCGCTCGGGTCGAGGTGGTCGACGACGACGAGCACGGCCAGTTGTCGGTGCGCGACCTGGAGCGGCGGCTCGCCGCCGACGTCAAGCTCGTGGCTGTCACCCACGTCCCGACCCAGAGCGGACTGGTCAACCCCGCGGCCGAGATCGGCCGGCTGACCCGCGCCGCGGGCGTACCGTTCCTGCTCGACGCCTGTCAGTCCGTCGGGCAACTCCCGGTCGATGTGCGGAAGCTCGGCTGCGACCTGCTGTCGGCCACCGGCCGCAAGTTCCTGCGCGGGCCGCGCGGCACGGGTTTCCTCTACGTCTCCAAGCGGCTCGCCGACACCTTGGAACCGCCCTTCCTCGACCTGCACGCTGCCACCTGGACCGGCCAGGACACCTACGAGATCCGTTCAGGCGCGCGCAGGTTCGAGAACTGGGAGGCCAACTACGCGGCCAAGATCGGCCTCGGCGTCGCGGTGGACTACGCCCTGAGCTGGGGCGTCGAGGCGATCGCGGAGCGCGTCACCGCGTTGGCCGCCCGGCTGCGGCGGCGGCTGGGGGAGCTGCCTCGGGTGACCGTCCAGGACCGGGGGCAGCGGCTGTGCGGGATCGTCACCTTCACCGTCGACGGCGAGTCCGCCGCCGACGTGCACCGCCGCCTGAGCGCGGCCGGGATCAACACCAGCGTGTCCGCGGTCACGTCCGCCCGCTACGACCTGGGCGAGCGTGGCCTGGCCGCCGTGGTGCGGGCGTCGGTGCACTACTACAACACCGACGAGGAGGTCGACGCGCTCTGCGCCGCCTTGCAGCGTCGGAACTTCCGTTCTGATATTCGGAGCCCTCGATGTACCTCATAACCGGCGCCACCGCCCACTTCGGCCGACAAGCCGTCGAAATGGTGCACGCCGCGGGCCACCCCGTCCGCGCCCTGACCCGCACGCCCGAACGAGCCGCCCTGCCGCAGGGCGTCGAACTGGCCCAGGCCGATCTGACCAAGCCCCAAACCCTCCCAGCCGCGCTCGACGGAGTGAGCGCCCTCCTGCTGGTCCTGCAGTACGGCATGAACCCGGCGCCGCTGCTGGCCGCCGCCCGCGAAGCCGGGGTGAGCCGGATCGTCTTCCTGTCCTCGGGCGCGGTGGTCGACGGCGCAGGCGCGCAGCCGGATGTGATCGCCCAGTACCACGGCGACGTGGAGCGGGCCATACGCGAGTCCGGCCTGGAGTGGACGATCCTGCGGCTGCTCTTCCCGGCGATCAACTCGCTGACCTTCGCGATGCAGCTCGCCGGCGGCGACGTGATCCGCGCGCCGTACACCAAGGCCGCCTTCAGCGCCATCCACGAATTGGACGTCGCCGACGACGCGGTCGCGACGCTGACCCGCCCCGGCCACGCCGGGCAGACCTACCACCTGACCGGGCCGGAGTCGCTCACCCAAGCCGACCAGGTCGCCATCCTCGGCCAGGCTCTCGGCCGCCCGCTCACCGTCGAAGACCTCGACCCCGCGCCGGTGCTGGAGCAGATGAGCGCCTTCATGGATCCGGCCTTCCTCGGCGCGTTGTTCGAGCTGATGGCGGCCTGCGTCGGCAAGCCCGCCGACGTCAACGACACCGTCGAGCGGATCACCGGCCACCCCGCCCGCACCTACGCGCAGTGGGCCGCCGACCACGCCATCGACTTCTGACCCAAGGATCCTCCACTCATGCTGTTCACCAAGACCCTGGCCGCGCTCATCCTCGCCTTCACCGCCGTCCCCGCCCAAGGCGGTACGACGCAGCCCCGCTGGACGGGCGCCTGGGCGGCAGCCCTCCAGCAGCCCTCACCGGGCGGGCTGCCGTGGTCGTCCAACTGGTCGGAGCAGGGCTTCGAACGCCACTCTGTCCGTCAGGTGCTCCGCGTCACCGGGCCGGGAGCCGCGCTCCGCATCACCATCTCCAACCGGTACGGCACCGCGCCTCTCACCGTGAACGGGGCGACGATCGCCAAGGCCGCGACCGGCGCCGCCGTACGTCCTGACACTCTGCGCGCCGTCACCTTCTCCCGGCGCGCGGCCGTCGTGGTCAAGGCCGGCCAGGAGCTGGTCAGCGACCCGATCCCGCTCCAGCTACAGGTGCTCGACCGGCTGGCCGTCACCCTCTACTTCCATGGCGCGACCGGACCCGCCACCTTCCACGACATCTCCTCGGCCACCAGCTACCGGGCGTCCGGCGACCACCGGTTCGACCCGCGCGGCACCGCCTTCACCGACACCACCCAGTCGTGGTACTTCCTCAGCGGCGTCGACGTGCTCGGCGCCTCAGCCCGCGGCGCGGTGGTGACCTTCGGCGACTCGGTCACCGACGGCACGGGCTCCACCCTGGACGCTGACAACCGCTACCCCGACCAGCTCGCCGAGCGCCTAGTCGCCTCCGGCACCCGGCTGACCGTCCTGAACAGCGGGATCTCCGGCAACCGGGTCCTCTACGACCACCCGCTCTTCGGCGAACGCGCCCTCGCCCGCTTCCAGCGGGACGTGCTCGACAAGCCGGGTGTGCGGACGGTGATCGTGATGGAGGGCATCAATGACATCACCTATCGTGACCCTGATGTCACCGCTGGTCAGATCATCGCGGGACACCGCGAGTTGATCCGGCGCGCCCACGCCCGGGGGATCCGCGTCGTCGGTGGCACCATCATGCCGTTCAAGGGCAACCCGTGGCTCTACCCCGACGGTACGGCTGAGCCGTACGGTCTGGAGCAGGTCCGCGACCAGGTCAACACCTGGATCAGGACCGGCGGTGAGTACGACGCCGTGGCCGACTTCGAACGCGCCCTCGTCGCCCCAGGCGACCCCGACCGGCTGCGCCCGGAGTTCAACGTCCGCGACGGCCAAGAGGGCGACTGGCTCCACCCGAACGACGCGGGCCTGAACGCGATGGCCGAGGCCATCGACCTGAACGCACTGTAGGACCGTGGCTCCGCCGGTCACGCGCCGCGGTTCGACAAGACACCCGACAGCTATCTTGCCGGCCTGCATTTACGCGGGGCCGTCATATGGATCCGAAGGCTCCGGCCAGTCTAGAGATCCGAACTCCGTACAGGCTCTGGCAGAGGTAGGTACGCGAGGGTCTGGGTGAGACCTGCCTCCAGTGGAGTGGAAACAGCCTCAGGCAAGCCAACGGGCGGACCCGAGCGGTCGCCCTGTAGACCCAGGCCGGACTCCAGGTGCGCCAGGGCCGTGTCGATCTCGGCGGGCCCGTCCATATCGGGATCTTGTGCCCATTGGAGCCAGACCATGGCCACGATCCCGACGACAGCACCGATGGCGTTACGTATCCGCGGGTCGTCCGCGGCACATCCGGCCTTGTCCGCCACGTTTTCGCCGACCTCGCGGATCACGCCCGGACCCTTGCGCAGGTTGGCCACCAGCAGTTCGGGCACGGTGGCCGCGAACACCTCTCGTGCGTGTCCCGCGGCGATCTCCTCGGCGGACAGGGCGGCGAACGCCGTGCGGAATGCGCCGCGTAGCACGGCGACCGGTGGGCCCGGCGGCTGGGCGGCCAGGGCCTCGACGAGAGGCGGAAAGCGATCGAGCGCGACCAGGTGTTCCTTCGTCGGAAAGTAGCGGAAGAAGGTCGCGGGGGAGATCTCGGCGGCCGCGGCGATCTGCTCGACGGTGGTGGCGTTGTAGCCGCGCTCACGGAAGAGCCTGAACGCTTCGCACAGGATCGCCTCCCGGGTCCTGGCTTTCTTGCGTTCGCGTAGCCCGCTGTCACTCATGCGGCAAATGCTATCGCCCAATCAAATGGCAGTGTACTCTCAAAAGAGAGTCTACTATCGAATTTTTCAGATACGGAGGGGTCCGTGATGGGCGACGACATCAACGGTCTGCATCACGTCGGGCATATCGTGCAGGACATGAACCAGGCGATGGAGCGATACCGCCGGCTCGGCTTCACCGTGTCGGCGCCTGCCTATCCCGTCCTCCCGCGCGTCCCGGGAGGCCCCGCCGAACCGTGCGGAGTGGCCAACACCCATGTGTACTTCCCGCGCAACTTCATCGAACTGGTAGCCGTCATCGACGACACCGGCCGCATGCCCGGCGAAGCCCGCCCCGTCCCGCTGCAGGCGCCTGACGACAAGCTGCCAGGGCTGAGGGCGGCCATCCGCGCCACCGCCGCCACCATCACGTCCTTGCTCCAGCGTTTCCAGGGCCTTCACATCATGCTCGCCGATACGCCGGACATCGACAGCGTCGCCGCGCGGCTGACCGCCGCTGACGTTGGCCACGGTGGCGTGCACGCCATCCAGCGACCCGTCGAGACCAGCATCGGGACCAAGATGGAGCCCGCCCGCTACCTGGAGATCTCCCATCCCCATCTGCCCGCCGGACGTGTGCCGGAAGGCAGGATCGGATTCGCCGAGAACACTCCAGTCGAGGCACTGGACGACGAGCAGCACACCGACCATCCCAACGGCGCCACCGGGCTGGTCGAATGTGTGCTGTGCGTCGCCGACTCGGCATTGCCCGAGCTTGAGCACCGCTACGGCACCTACTTCGGCCAGGCACGGGATGGCCAAGTGACACGTTTCGACCGGGCGAACATCACCGTCGTGGCCGCATCGGCGCTCGCCGGCCTGCTGCCAGGTGAACGCCCGGCGGCCCTGCCGGCGTTCGTCGCCTACACAGTGTCCGTACGCGACATCGCCGCCACCGAGAGGCTCCTGCGCGACAACGACATCCCGGTCACCCACACCGGTACCGGAGAGATGTTCGTGCCCGCCAACGCCGCCCTGGGCGCCGCGATCATCTTTCGCCAGGATGACTGAGGCAACCTCCGCACGATGAGGCTCATGACGATCCTCCGGGGAGGCTGTCGCGTAGAGACGTCAACGGGATGAGAGCCACCCCAGCGCCGAGTTCCTTGGGGGCGGGTCCGCCCGGCGTCGGGGGTATCGGCCAGGTGCGCTGGCCGTCCCGACGCGGCCAGTGACCCCGACGACGCGCCGCCGAGCGGCTGGGAGCCCGCGCTCGCTGAGCTCGCCCGCCGCGCCGCCGACGCGGCCACCACCACCATCGCCATCGCCGCCCGCAGCCTTCATACAGCGCCCGCGCGTCATCGAGTCCGACGACGAAGCGGCGATCGGCATGGCGATCAACACGGCCATCAGCCGTCGCAGTGCGCGGGATCCCGCCTACCGGGCTGAGGCCTCATCTCCGAGAGCGGAGTGTTGTCGCAGGTCGGCGACCTTCGGGCGATTCTTTCGCGCGATCATGAGGGCCTCGGGGAAGCCGGGGCCGTGGACGACGTGGATCTGCGCGAGGTCGGTGACCTCCCCGCAGGTGTCGCAGGTGGTCTGCTCGGTGATCGCCCCATCGCAACCGGTGTGCCGGTACAGAATGGGCGGGCCGCCGGGCGCCGCCCATCGATCACCCCACTGCGTCAGCGCGATGATCACGGGTGCCAGGTCGAGTCCCTTCCGGGTCGCGGCATAGCCGCTCCGATCGGGGTGTTCCTTGCTCGACCGGCGTTCGAGGACGCCCGCGTCGACCAGGCTGTCCAGGCGTTTGGCCAGGATGTTGGTCGCGATGCCCAGGCGCTGGAAGTCGGCGAACCGGGTCGCCCCGGCGAACAACACGTCGCGCACGATCAGCAGGCTCCATCGCTCGCCGATGACCTCCAGTGCCCTGGCGGCCGAGCACACCTGCGTGTCGTAGGTCTTGCCCAGCATGACGACCCCACCTCCCAGAGGAGCACTTGCGTCATGCAAGACTACCCCTCTAACCTCGCTTGCATCACGCAAGTGGGCTCTCATGTGCCGGACGGCGGCATGGCCGCGGCCAGGGAGCCCGCCTGTCCATTCGGAAGAACAATCATGTGGAGGTCACCGATGAGCGGATTGCTGCTCAAGGACAAGAGCGCTGTGATCTACGGAGGCGGCGGCGCCATCGGCGGCGCCATTGCACGGGTCTTCGCCCGGGAGGGCGCGAGGGTCTTCATCGCCGGACGGACACGGGCGAAGCTCGACGCCGTGGCGCGTGACATCGCCGCCGCGGGCGGAAAGGTCGAGACCGCCCAGGTCGACGTGCTCGACCAGGAGGCGGTCGAGAAGCACGCCGACGCGGTCGCGGCGACGGCCGGCGGCCTCGACATCGCCGTCAACGCCGTGAGCGTCCAGCACGACCAGGGGACTTCGCTGGCGGATCTGTCGCTGGAAGAATTCATGCGGCCGATCGACGGCTTCTTGCGGACGCTGTTCATCACCAGCAAGGCCGTCGCCCGGCACATGGGGGGCGAGCGTACCGGTGTGATCCTGACGCTGTCGGAGCCGGGTGCCAAACTGGCCGTAGGCGGCATCCTGGGGCACGCCGTGAGTGCGGCCGGCAAGGAGGCGTTCTCCCGGGTTCTGGCCGCGGAGCTGGCGCCCGGCAACGTCCGGGTCATCGGCATCCGTCCCCACGCTGTCGTCGACGCGCCGGCAGCCGGTTCCTACACCAAGGAGCTCTTCGAGCACACCGCGGCAGCGGCCGGGCAGTCGGTCCAGGAGATGCTCGAAGGCGGGGCGATGGCGCAGGGGACGCTGCTCAAGAGGCTTCCGACGCTCTCCGAGATCGCGGAGACGGCCGCGTTCCTGGCTTCGGATCGAGCGGGGGCCATGACCGGGACGATCGCCAATCTGACCAGCGGCGCGATCGTCGACTGAGCTCAGGCTCGCCAGGACGTACGCCGGGCGGCGAGCGCGGTGGGGTGCGGTGGGGGCGCGGTCACAGGACCGGCGGGGGCAGGCTCGGCGCGTTCGCCGGCCCCGAGACGGGGGCCGGCTTCCGGATCATCGAGTGGAAGGCCACCTGAGGACGCAACTCGCCGGCGGCACGGATATGGCGCTGCCTGGCGCGTCGGGCGGTGCCGTGCCAGTCGGCAATGTCCTAGCTGCAGTTCAGAGAAAGATCGCAGAAGTTCGGCCAAGCCCGTGCTCGAGTAGCCCTTGCTCCAGATCAGCAGCCAGCTGTCGCTCAATGCGGTCTGTGTGCAGATCCTTTCGAAGGTATCTGAGTTCTCGATCAGGAAGATCCCGATGGCCTCGCACCTCACTACCCCAAGCGAAAGAACGCCGTTGGCGGGCAGACTGACCCAGGGTTGTGCACGGGATGCGTCCGCAGCCACGACTCCGACGCTCCACACCAACGGACCTCGCAGGCGCACCTCGGTGTCCGGTTTGTCGACGGCCTCGTCAAAGGGGAGGTCGATGAGGTTGGCGAACGCCTGCATACGGGCAGGGGTCCAACGTTTGGAGCCCCGTAGTGCCTTGGCTGCGAGTTCCTTGGCGCTGAGGCGCTTGCCCAAGGCGGTGTATGACCACCACACGGAGGCAGCGCTTACGCCACCAGCCGCCCGCTCGACCACGACCCCGGCGCCCGCTACTCCTACAACAACTACAACTTCCTGCTGCTGGGCCGGATCATCGAGAAGGTATCGGGCCTTGACTACGCGACGTGGGTCAAGAACAAGGTGATGGCCCCGCTGGGCGTGACCCGGCCGAGACTGACCACCAACCCGGGCACCGGCGAGGTGCCCTATCTGTCCAAGTACACCACCACGACCGTGCTCGACGAGTCCGGAAAGGTCGTGCCGTACCCCTACGGCGGCACCAATTACGCGAGCTGCGACTCCTCAGGTGGCTGGGCGGAGACCGGCGCGTTCGAGAGCGGATCCTGGTACAGCGGCGGCTGGTTCGTCCGATCCGTGGGCAGCGCGCTCAACCTGTGGCATGCGGGTTCGATGCCCGGGGCCTTCGCCGTGCTGAGCAGGACCCACAACGGGATCGTGCTGTGCGCGACCTTCAACAGGCGCGAGGAGTCCGGCTCGCCCGACTTCGACGCCTTTCATGACGAGCTCTACGACGCCGCTCAGGCGATCAAGACCTGGGAGGGCCGGCTCTGGCGAGGCCGCTGAGGTTTTGCCGTCAACCCTGTGTCAACCGGCTGTCGATCAGCGAGTTCTTGGATCGGGTGATCGTAACGACCTGGGGGATGACTTGTGCAAAAACCACCGCGGCTTCCGTTTCCCGGACTCCATCCGTTCGAACTGGCCGCCGGCTACCTGGAAGGTCCGGCCGTCCGCAGGGTGACGACCCAGGCAGGGGACCCTGCCTGGCTGGTGACGGGCTACGCCGAGGTTCGCGACCTGCTGTCGGACCGGCGACTGGGAAGATCGCACCCGTGTCCCGAACGTGCCGCCCGCCTGTCCGGCTCGATCAGGCTGGGCGGCCCGGCGGGCGGACACGCGAGCGAGTGGGCAGATCATGCCGCCATGCGGCGGCTGCTCAATCCGGCCTTCTCCGCCAGGAGGACGGCCGCGCTCCGCGGGTTCGTCCGGCACACGGTGGAGGAGGTGCTGCGCGGCGTGGCCGCCCACGGTCCGCCGGCGGACCTGCGGGTCTGTTTCTCCCGTCCGCTGGCCGGGCGGGTCATCTGCGAGCTGCTCGGCGTGCCGTACGCCGACCGTGACGACTTCGCCGCCTGGGCCGACGAGGCGAGTCTGCTGAGCGAGCCGGAGCGGAGCTGGGCGGCCTGGGGCAGGCTTGTCGCGTACGTGGAGGAGCTGCTCCGCAGCAAGCGCCGCCGACCGGCACGGGACCTGCTGAGCGACCTGGTCGTTGCCGAGAGCCCGTTCTCCGTCGCCGAGCTCGCGCGCCTCGGCGCGGCGGTGCTCTTCGGCGGGTACGCCACCACGGCCCTGCGCGTCGACTTCGTGATGGCCTTCCTGCTGGCCTGCCCCGACCAGCGGGCGCTGGTCCAGCAGAGTCCGGATCTCGTCGGGGCCGCGGTGGAGGAGGGGCTGCGGCTGGCGTCCGCCAACACCCACGGGATACCTCGCTACGCGCACACCGACCTCAGGATCGGCGGGGTGACGATCAGGGAGGGGGACGGGATCCTGCTCAACGTGCCGGCGGCCAACCGGGATCCCGGCGTCTTCCCCGACGCGGGCGGTTTCGTGGTCACCCGAGACTCTCCGGCCGCGCATCTCGCCTTCGGCCGCGGGCCGCGCCACTGTGTGGGCGCCGGGCTGGCCAGGCTCGAGCTCACCGAGGCGGTGAGCGCGATCCTGCGCCGCTTCCCCGGCCTGCGGCTGGCCGTCCCGGTGGCGGAGCTCCGCCAGGTGGGAGGCACCACGACCGAGGACTTCGAGCAACTGCCCGTGGTGTGGGACGAGCACCGATGTCCGAGCTGAGCGACGAGGCCGTGCAGATCTATCTGCACGTGGTCCGGCATGGCGGGACCACCATGGCCGAACTGCGGGAGGGGCTCCGCCTCCGGGAGCCCCCCGCGCGGGCCACCACCTGGCTCACCGGCATGGGCCTGCTGCGTGAGGACTCCGGAGGCCGCCTGCACGCGATCGGGCCGGCCCTGGTGGCGGCCGGGACTCTCCAGGAGGAGGCCCGGCTCCGCCTGGAACAGCTGAGGCTGGAACGTACCCGCAGCGTGCTGGCCGAGTTCGGGCCGCTGTACGTGCAGGCGCTCGACGGGTGGCGGGAGCAGGCCGTCACCGTCGTCCCCATGGCGGAGGCGGAGGCGCTGCTCGACAGCGAGCTGTCCGCCTGCGCCGAGGAGGTGGCCGTGGCACAGCCGGGGGAGGAATCGGTTGCCCCCGGGCTTTCCCGCGCGTTGGAGCGCGGTGTCGCGGTCCGGCTGCTGTGCCCGCACGCGCACCGGCGCATCGCGAGGTCGCGGCAGGACGTGCTCGACCTGTCCGGGATGGGCGCGCAGGTGCGCAGCGTCGCCGAGGTGCCCGCGCGCGTCTTCGTCCTGGACGCCAGGGTCGCGCTCGTCCCGGCGTCCGGCGAGCCGGCGACGATGCTGCTGGTCCGGGAGCCGACGCTGGTGGCGCTCGTGCACCGGGTCTTCGAGTCGTACTGGACGTCGGGGGAGCAGTTCGCCGCAGAGTACAGCGCGCCGGTGCTGGACGACCTGCGGTCGACCATCCTGGCCATGCTGGCGGAGGGCGCCAAGGACGAGTTCATCGCCCGCGCGATCGGGCTGTCGGTCAGGTCGTGCCGCCGGCACATCGCCGAGATCATGAAGACGCTGGGCGCACAGAGCCGTTTCCAGGCCGGATACCTGGCCAAGGAGTTGACTCCGTCAGCCGAGGAGTAACTGCTCGGCGATCAGCGCCTCCTCCAGCACGTTCAGGCCGAGCCGGTTGTTCGTGGTGTGGACGAAGTGGAACAGCAGGTGCGGGGCCGTCCGAGGCCCCTCGGACAGGGCCCGTTCCAGGTGGTGCCCGTACAGGTCGGACGCCGGGCCGCTCAGGGGGGCCGGCTCCACCGGGCAGCGGCCGGCGAGCAGGCGGATCCTGGCCCGCCGCTCCTGGTCGTGGCCGGTCCAGTACCACGCCATGTGGTAGAGGAAGGATCTGCGGCCCGCCGGCGGCAGCAGCTCGACCGCCGTCCGCGTGACGGCCAGCGCGGTGGCCAGCCGCCGTTCCCGCCGGCCGGGCCCGGTGAGGGACAGGGTGAGGGACAGGGCGAGCTCGCTGGATGCCTGGAAGACCCGCTCGGCGCTCGCCACGCCGGCGACGCCGCCGTACTTAGCCAGCTCGGGCTCGTAGAGAGACAGTGCCGCACCGCGCCAGGACTCGGTCAGGCGGTTCGGCCACGCGTCCCGGACCTCGAACACCTGCCGGGCGAGCCGCCGTACCTCGCAGATGCGGTCCGGCGCCGCCGCCAGGCGCAGCCGGACGTGCGGGCCCCACCGGTCGGTGAACCGGAGGAAGAACCAGCGCTCGATCCCTTCGGCCGCCTCGATCAGCCGGCTCAGCGGGTGTTCCACCACGTCCTGGAGGTGGTCTCCCGACTGGACGACCAGCCGGTAGTAGAGCCAGTCCCGCCTCATGCGCCGCCGTCCAGCCGGACGAGGGCGACGAACTCGGCGGCACGGGCGCGGCCGGAGCCGTCGCGCACCCAGTGCTGCTCACGGGTGGGCAGAGCCTCGGTCAGTTCGATCTCCCCGCCGGTCAGCTCGTGGTCGAGCAGCGCGACGGTGTGCGGCGCGTGGAAGTCCACCCAGAACGGTTTACGCCCGCCGCGCCGTACGAACACCTGGCGCGGGATGGCATGAGCGGCCCGCCAGACGGCGAGGTCGGCCAGGTGCCGGGCCCACGAGCCGGTACGCCGCGGGACGGCGCCGGCGGGCAGGCGCCACCGCGCCCGGCTCATGACCACCCTGCCCTGCCGCACCCTCGCGGCCGCCGTTGCCGACGTCTCGGGGAGCGCCGGGATCCAGGGGTGGGTCAGCGTGGCCAGCAGCCGCACCGGCCCGCGGAGCAGGGGCAGCGGCATGGCGCCCAGGTAGACGAAGGCGGCAAGGGCGCCCGCCGGGTCACGGACCTGCAGCGTGCCGGTCCGGCGGTCGTGGGTCACCGCGAAGCCGCGCAGGTCGCGGCCTTGCGGGGGGCCGAGATCAGAAGGCCAGGCGACGCGCTCGAAGAGCCGGGCGGCCGGCATCTGCACGGCGGCGAAGTCGGCTCCGGCGAGCAGCTCGTACACCGTGCTGCCCGGATGCAGCGAGGAGATCCAGGCCTGCAGCGTCTCCGCCGTGCCGCGGGCGCCGTCCCATCGCGCGGCCTGCCCGCCCGGCTCGACGCAGACCTGGTTGACCACCAGGGTGTAGTCGCCCCGGTCGAGGGCCGCGCGGCCGTCCGCGGCGAGCTGGTAGAACACCGTGGCGGCGGGGAATCCCAGCGTGCCGCCGGGCTGCGGCGGGTGCGCCGGGGAGGGGGCGGGGGTCCACGGGTAGGTGTAGAGGAACTCCAGAAGGTCGTCGCAGCGTCCACCGGAGCCGTACCGGGCGACGAAGTGCCGGACCAGACCCTCGTACAGGCGCGTTCGGCCGAGCCCGGCCCGGATCCGCGCAGCCACGACGCCCAGATCCTCGGTCACCTGTGGGGGGAGGGCGGGCAGCGGCACGTCGTCGGCGGGCCGGGTCTCGTGGAACAGGGGCGCGTTCCGGAGCCAGGCGGGCGGGGAGGTCTCCAGGCGTTCGAAGGCGTCGGCGGCGGCCTGCCGCACCCGGGCGTCGAGCCGTACCCGTTCGGCGGCGTCGGCGGCCGGCATCCGCTGTTCGGCCCGCTTCAACTCGGCGAGGGCGTCGGACAGGGGGCCCGCGGGCACGCCGTCGGCGATCCGGGCCAGACAGTCGCGTTCGCCGGATCGCCACGGGACATCGGGGAGGAGGAGCCCCATCTCCACCCATCTGCCGGCCAGCTCCGTCCCGGCTCCGGGCCAGGCGTCGAGAGGTCGCGCGTCGAGAGGCCGGGCACTGTCCGGGCGGTCAGGGGCGAGGTGTCCAGGCACGTAGAGGGAGGCGTCCGTCAACTCGTCCCAGCGATGCGCCAGGAGCCCGGCGGGCACGTCGTAGCAGGGCAGCATCGCGTACCAGGTTCCCGCGACATCGCGCAGGCTCGGGTTGACCCGGGAGGGGAACCGCGACGACAGGCGCGGGTGCTGCGCGCAGGCCCGGACGAGGGCGACCGCCAGATGAAGGGGAGAGCTCACCGCCGCGGTCGAGGGGACGGTACGGCCCAGCGACCCGAACGGGCTCGGCTTCAGCGCCGCCCTGGTGGCGTACGACACGGCGGTCCTGCACGTCCTGCTGTCCGGCGGGTACGTCCGGGCGGATCCGGGGCCGAGCAGAACGCGCGTGAAGGCGGGGCTCGCCAGCGCGAGCGTGCTCATGATGTCGGGCCGGGTCAGCAGGCCGAACACCTGGCGGCCGGCCGCCGCGACGTGCGAGGCCGCCGCCCGGTCCGTCTCGGCCAGGCTCTCCCGCAGCGCGGTGACCGAGCGGAGCCAGGAGCCGACGAGATCGCGAAGCTCACGATCGAGGTGCCGTGCCACGGCGGCGGCGGCGGCGCGCGTGCGGTCGGAGCAGCGGCCGTTGTGGGCGTCACGCCGCAGCCTGAGCGCCTCCCGCCGCTCCTCCTCCGCCAGGCGGGGGACGACGTCGTGCAGGGCGTCGGCGACCCGGCGGCCGAGTTCCTCGGAGCGGTCGCGCTGTGTGGCGGCCCGCTCCAGCAGGCCGCCGAGCTCGGGGGCGACCAGCACGTCGAGATCCCCCACCGGCAGTCCGGCCACCCTCATCAGCACCACGGCCACGACCGACGTCATGAGGGACGGCTGCCCAGCATGAACTCGCCCACGGCCGACTCCTCGAGACGGTCGAGGCCGAGCACCCGGGCCGACAGGTCGGAGTCGCCCGACCCGAGCGCGCACGGCGCGAGCCCCATGGCGGTCGCCACCAGGTACATCGTCTGGTAGAGCACCCCGACGTTCTTGAGCGTGGCCGCGTACGCCAGGCCCCGGTACTTCCAGGACAGGCGCTGGAACCGCGAGGTGATCACGAACATGACGTCGGGGGAACGGGCCAGCCCGGCGGCCGAGCGGGCGTCGCCCAGGATCCTCGCGAGGTCGGCGGGGCGGGCCTCGATGCCGGTCAGCCGGTGATCCAGCGGGTCGTAGTGGTAGATCCCGGGGGCCAGGCCCTCGCACCTCTCGACGAGCGGGTAGAGCTCCAGGTCGTAGCAGGCGCCGCCGGACGGATAGGGCCGCGAGCTGGCCTGGTAGGGCAGCCCCTCGGCCTCTGAGAGCGAACGCACCCGCGCCACCCGGTACAGGAACTCCGCCAGCTGGTCCGCCCGCAGCGGCCGCTGTCCGTACTCGCGGATCGAGTGCCGCTGCTCCAGTACGTCGGTGAAAGCAGGGTCGCGCTCGGAGACGGCGTTCAGGTCGGGGGCGGGGAGCTCGACGACCGGCCCCGCGGGCGGCCGTTTCACGGCGGGCCGCGGCGGGATCTCCCCCCTGAACGGGTACGTGGCCCCGAACGGCTCGCCGTGCCGTCCCAGCCTGCTGCGCGAGTGGAAGAGCAGATCGTGGAACTCCCACTGGCGCAGGACGTCCGGCTCGTGGAATCCGCCGCCGGTGTCGAGCTCCAGCAGCCCGGCGGCGTGCAGGAAGGCGTCGGCCGGCCCGGACGCCTCCCGGCCGGCCGACAGGCCCGCCATGAACGGCCAGCCCTCGTCCGAGTGCCAGCGCAGGCGGACCATCGACAGCGGCGACTCCAGGACGAGATCTCCCTGGTGCGGGCGGGACATCGCGAACCGGGAGAGCCGGACCCGCGTTCCGGCGGCGAGGGGGACCGGCGCGAACGTCGCGGTGCGCGTCAGCCGCTCGACGCTCAGCACGGGGCGCTCCTCCGCGTCGACGAGGAAGCTGGTGACCAGCGGTGACAGCCGGGCGCACAGCCGGTCGAGCTCCGGGGTGCAGGTGACGCGCTCGCCCACGAGGCGGTGGAGCGCGGCCCGCAGCGCGGGCGGCACGCCACGGAGGCGGAAGGCCGCCATGGCGTGCCGTACGTGCGTGACCGAGCCTTCCGGCAGCACCTGCACGCCTTCCCTGAAGGCGAGGCGCGGTGACAGCTCCGGGTTCATCTCACCACTCCTCAGACGAAGACGCCGATGGGGTTCAGCTGATCCTCAGTGAGCGGCTCAGACAGCCAGCCCAGCTCCACGGGCACGTCGTAGAGGCGTCCGGGCGCGTAGCGGGGCCAGAAATGCCGCATCCCGGGCACGATGACCTTCACCACGGGCAGCCCGGTGTCCGGCCGGGTCTGATCGAGCACCAGCATCTCCATCCCCTTGCTCTCCACGATCCGCTGCGCCTCCAGCAGGTCGTCGCGGAGGTTGGGACGGAAGACGCAGGGCTGGCCGGCCGCCGTCCGCGCGGGCAGGCTCGCGTGGGGCAGCAGGTAGGGCTGGTTCGCGACGGTCGCCGTACGCCACCACCGCACCTGGTACGGATCGTCATAGGCGTAGGAACCCGTGCCGTCGGCCCGCATGGGTAGCACCGCGGGCAGGAACTGGTTCATCTCGGTCATGGCCCGCGAAATGGCGATGCGCATGTCGAAATGCGCGCCGAACGCGACGAGAATGTCTTCCGCCGGTTTGTCATATCGCCGGGAAACGGCCGCGGCGACCGGGACGTCGAGATCGGTGGTGAGGTCGAGAATCCACGTCTCGCGGTTCATCCGATGGTACTCGTGCTGCCATCGGGCGAAATAGTCGTCACCGAATCCGGCCAGCTCCACGCCCGGCCGGGAAATTCGGTTGTACCACCAGATGGCGACGCTGTCGCGTTCGACGAGTTCCAGGAATCCCTGCAGTGCGGCGTCCTCCGTGCTCGATCCCGCGGCGGCGCCGTTGGAATCGGCCTTCACGACACCGCCGCCGCCGGGGTATTGGTAGTACAGCGAGCCGGTCGGCAGATATTTGTGGCGCTGTTCGGTCAGTGACCACACCGGGCTCCATTCCATCGTGGCGTTCTCGTCGAACGCCTCGGGCACCCAATGGAACGGGCAGTCCCCGGCGTTCCAGGAATCGCGTTCGCTGATCTGCCGGTCGCTGTAGCGGCAGACGGCATTGGGGTGGATGGCCCGGTCCCCGAGCGAGCGCAACGAGCCGGTGACGCGGGGCTCGTCCCCCTGGAAGACCCCCGAGTAGCGTTCGACGGCTTCGGCCAGCGCGCCGGCCTTGGCCTGCACGTCGCTGCGGCCCTTGCCGCCGCTGCTCATGCGCAGGCCGGTCCGCAGCCCGTCCAGGTCGCGCGCGCGGGCGGCGAAGTTGTGTCCGGCGGTGTAGGTGTGCAGCAGGTCCGTGTCGGTCTCCTGTTTCACCAGGCGGGGGACGAGGCCGGTGACCGGGCTGACCAGATGCTGGTGGTCGGCGAGGAACCGCTCGGGATCGCGGGCCCGGTGCCCACCGTCCGACGTGGCCGCCTTGACGCGGTCGGTGAACCGCACGGCGTCGGGGACGCGCTCGGGTCTGGTGTCGGCGGTGCCGCATTCGGGGCACTGCGGTCTCGCCTGCACCGCGTGCTGCTCCGGCGTCAACATGAGGGTGTCGAGCGTGATCACGGCCTCTTCCTCCGTACGCACGCCGGCCAGCCACTTGTGCGCCTCCAGCGCGGCCAGCCGGACCGCGACGGCCACGCCGGCGGGGACGTCCGTGGCCGCCAGCGGCAACTCGGGCAGGCCGCCGGCCCGTCGTACGAAGGAGGCGACCGGGTGGTGGCCGCGCAGGCGGTGCTCCAGGCAGGCCCAGCACGCGGACCGTCCGGGCCGGAACAGCGGGCCGATCCAGATCGTCGTGCCCGTCGGCTTGGCCAGCAGCCACGGGCGGCCCTCGCGCAGGCAGGCCCGGTTGATGCCGGCCAGCCCGGAGTGCAGGTAGTGGTCGGTCAGCACGACGGTGAGGCCGGCCTCGGCGCCGCCCAGGCGCAGCCCCGCCTCGTCGGCCGCGCCGGTGAACCACTCGCGCCGGGTGCCGCCCAGCGCGAGCACCCGCACACTGCCGGCGCGCACCGACTCGCAGGCCGTGTCGCCGTTCAGCCCGGCACGCTCCCAGTACCCCGCCGCCCGCCGATCGGTGCCCGGATCCATCTCGACGACGTGCCCGGCCTCGGCCAGCAGCCCGAGCGCCCGCTCCACGGCCTCCTCCCCGTACGCCGCGGCCAGCTCGCCGACGACCTCGGCGCGGGTGCGGGATCCGTCCAGCAGAGGCGCCATCTTCTCGATCAACGCGCCGCGCAGAAGGAGCTGACGGTGTTCGGACATGAGAAACACGCCGTGCTCCGGCACCACATGCGCCGCGGCGAACCTGGTGAATCCAATGACGACCGGCAATTTCGCTCCTTCGGGTGAAAAATGATTCGGCCCCCCGCGTGGGGGGCCGAATCGGCTGTCGTTCAGATCAACAGCTGTTTACGTCGGCGGAAGGGTGAAGCACAGGACGGTGCTGGTGCAGCCCCGTGCGATTCCTTCGGCGTCCGAGAGTTCCTCGATGGTGATGTCCATCGCGGCCATCCTGGTGTCTTCCATATTCATCCTTTCGTTAATCAGTCGCAGCCCACGCAGAAAACGGAGCTGAGTGACGACGGCGCCGTGTCGACGTCCTGGCTCAGGTCCTCGATCGTCAGTTCCGGGGCCGTGCCCATGGAGTGGTCCATGGTTCCTCCTTTCGGTAATTCCGGGGGACGGGAGCCACTCTGCCCGGCATTCCGGGAATTCGCCACGAAAAGCAGACGGCAGGAACCTGCCACGGCAGCAACCTGAGGCATGGGACGGCGATCCGGGCGATCGACGGGTCGTCGATTCTTCGTCCATGAAACGTCTATCGGCCGCCCTCACCATTGCCTGCGTTCAGATCGGAACCGTTGGGGGTCAACGATGCGGTCGATGCGTTTCGGCGTGCTCGGAACTGTCGAGGTGTGGCGGGGGAACGAACGACTGGAGGTGGGCACGCCACGCAACAGGGCGGTGCTCGCCCGGCTGCTGCTGTCGCCCGGGAGGATCATCCCCGTCGACCAGCTGCTGGACGACCTATGGGAAGGGTGCCCGCCACCGCAGGCGCTGTCCTCGTTGCGGACGTTCGTCTGCCGGCTGCGTCGCGTGCTCGAGCCGCCCGCCCAGGAACCCGGCAGGCCGTCCGTGCTGATCACCGAGCCGCGCGGCTACGTCCTGCGCGTGGAGGAGGCGGCACTCGACTCGGCCAGGTTCGAACGGCTGCTGCGGCAGGCCAGGGCGGCCGCCGATCCACGTACCGCCCTCGACCTGGTCGACGAGGCACTCGGCCTGTGGCGGGGTCCGGCCTACGCCGAGTTCGCGCACACCCTGTGGGCGCGGGGAGAGGCGACCAGGCTCCAGGAACTCCAGCTCGGGGCGACGGAACGCAGACTCGACACCCTGCTCGCCCTGGGCCGGCACGCCGAGGCGGTGCCCGCGCTGGAGGCGCACGCGCGCGCCCAGCCCACCCGCGAGGAGGGCTGGCGGCTGCTCGCTCTGGGCCTCTACCGCTCGTCCAGGCAGGGCGACGCCCTGGCCGTACTGGCCGAGGCGCGCCGCTACCTGGCCGGCGAGCTCGGTGTCGATCCGGGGCCTGAGCTGCGCAAACTTGAGGCTGACATCCTCGCGCAGACCTCCGAGCTCGACCTGCCGCCGGCGCCGGTGGCGACCAGGAAGCCGGTCACCCGCCTGCGCTGCCTCGGCAGGGACGACCAGCTCGCGGCCGCCGGGGCGGCCATGGCCGCCGCCGAGTCCGGCACCGGCGGCAGCCTGCTGTTCGACGGCGTGCCGGGCGCCGGCAAGACCCAGCTCCTGAGGGGGGTGGAGGCCCTGGCCGACATGCGCGGATTCCAGGTGGCGCAGGCGCAGGCGCATCCGCTGGAGAGCGAGTACGACTACGGCGTGGCCCGGCAGATCTTCGAGCCCATCCTGTACGCCCTGCCGGCGCAGGAGCGGCGGCAACTGCTCAGCGGAACGGTCGAGCCTGCGGCCGACATCGTCTGGCACAACCGGCCGTCGTCGGGTGGCCCCGACGCGCTGCACGCGCTCTACCGGCTGGCCGTGCGGCTGGCGGAGCGGGTGCCGCTGCTGATCCTCATCGATGACCTGCAGTGGTGCGACCCCGGCTCGTTGCGCTGGCTGGCCTACCTGGCCAGGCGCATCGAGCGGGTGCCCCTCCTGGTCGCCGCGAGCACGGCGGCCGGCGTCCCGTCCGGTGACGGTCAGCTGCTGGAGTCGCTCTGCTCGATCTTCGGGCTCGTGCGCCTGGGCGGTCTGCCCCGCGAGGCGGCGGAGGCCCTTGCCGGCGAGTTGCTCGGCGCGGACCCGGAGCCCGCGTTCATCTCCTCGTGCCTGCGTGCGACGGGCGGCAACACGTTCCTGCTCACCGAGCACATGCGGGCGCAGGGGGCGGGGGAGCGGTCCACCTCCATCGAGCGGTGGGTGGCCGGCCAGCTGCGCCACGCGGGGCCCGGGGCCGCCGCGCTGGCCGAGGCGGTCGCGGCACTCGACCACGACGCGGAGTTCCACGCTGTGGCCGACCTGGCCGGTCTGCCGGACAGCCAGGCGGCCGCCGCCCTGTCGGCGCTGGTCGGCATGGGGATCCTGGGCGACGGGTCGCCGCTGCGGTTCACCCAGCCCGTCGTGCGGCGGGCCGTGCTCGAAGGCGTGCGGGCCGGTGTCCCGCAGTTCGCCCTCAGTCCTTGATGTGCGGCTCCAGCAGCTTCATCCATGAGTCGGCGAGCTTCTCGTACTCGGCCGGGCACTTCGCGGCGCGGCCTTCCGGCAGGCCGTCCTCCCCGACCCAGTCGGCGTAGGCCTTGGGGTCGGAGCCGTAGATCCAGCACATGTAGTTGAAGGCCCGCTGCTCGTCCATCGAGTGCTCGTCGTAGAACGGCAGCGCGGCCCGGTCCTGGTCGCCGGCCGACGAGAAGTAGTAGTTGATCGTCTGGACGCTCGCGGAGTCGTCGTCGTCGTTCTGGGACATCATGAACGCGGACAACTGGTCGGCCGCATCGTCCTCCTTGCCGAGGGCGGGCAGGTCGTAGAGGTCGATCACGGCGTGGCCGAGTTCGTGGTACAGCGTGTCGACGAGGTTGGCCTGGCCGTGCTCGTCGTTCTCCGCCTCCGAACCGGCCTTGTCGCGATACCGGGTGAAGCCGTCGGCCACGAGCTCGTAGCACATGGTGATCTTCTTCTCGTCCGGGCTGTAGTAGGCGTTCACCTCGCCGCACTGCTCACCGGCCAGTGTGACGTCGTACGGCAGGATGAGCATGCCGTTGAGGCTGGTGGCGAAGCCTTCGAGCACCTTGCCCGGCTTCAGCAGCCGCAGCCCCTCGGTGGCGAGGTCGGTGTCGGCCTCGCCGTACTCGGCGACGAACTTCCCCCCGGCGGCTTGGGTCGCCTTGGGGGCCTCCTCCTTGGCCGCCACCGGCTGGTCCGTGCTGCCGCAGGCGGACAGCATGGCGGTGAGGAGCAGCACGCCGGCGCCCATCGTGAGCTGATTCCACTTCATCATGTCTCCAGGTCTGAGTTGACCCTCGGATCCTGCAGCCACGATCTTGGTGTCCGATGGACGGATGGTCTCCGCGACCGGCGTGCGCCACCGGCGGTTCCGTCAATGTGCCGTCGATCGGCCGTCGACGATGACGGGCCATCGTCTCAGGTCATGACCAGTGGCACGACGAGCCTGTCCGACGGTTTGGTGAGGGTGTGGCCGTAGAGCCACAGCAGCGTGTGGAAGCGATAGTGACCCGGGCTGGGCGAGTCGAGCATGCCCAGGTCGACGAGGCTCTCGACGATCTCCTCCGCGTCGAGCGCCGCAAGGCCGAGCACGTCCGCCGCGACAGGCAGCGAGAACGAGGTGGTCGGGAGATTCGTGAGCAGCCTGAAGGTGCGCGCCTGCGTCGCGCCGAGCCGCTCGTAGCCGAGCCGGAAGGTCGCCTCGACGGTCATGGTGCCGAGCCGCAGCTCGGAGAGGCGGGTGCGCTCGTCGGCCAGCCTCCTGACCAGGGAGGAGATCGTCCACAGCGGCCTGGAGACCAGCCGGGAGGCCGCGATCCGCACCGCGAGCGGCAGGAACCCGCACAGGGCTCCGGCGGCATGCGCCGCCGCCGGCTCGGAGGCGACCCGCTCTTCCCCGACGATCCTGGTGAACAGCCGCACCGCGTCGCGGGGTTCGAGCACGTCGAGGTCGACTCGGCCGGTGGTCGGCAGCCCCGCGGGCTTGGCCCTGCTCGTCACCAGCACGGCGCAGCCTCCTGTCCCCGGCAGCAGGGGCCTGACCTGCGCGTCGTCCACGGCGTTGTCCAGGACGACGAGCATCCTGCGGTTCACCATGAAGCTGCGAAACAGCGCCGCCCGCTGTGCCGGGTCCTCGAGGACGTCAAGGTCGGGATGGCCGAGCGCGCACAGGAACTCGCGCAGCGCCGCGGCGGGCTCGACGGGCCGGCCGCCGGCTCCGCACAGGTCGATGTGGAGCTGGCCGTCGGGGAACGCGTCGCTGAGCAGGTGGGCGACGTGGATCGCCAGGGCCGTCTTGCCCACGCCGCCCTTGCCGGAAAGGCTCACCACGGTGGTCGCCTGCCCCGAGACGGACTTCAGCACCTCGCTGAGCAGGGCGACCTCGTCGTCCCTGCCGGTGAAGTCGGACAGGTCGGCCGGCAGCTGGGCCACCCGGGGGAGTGCCTCGTCCTCGTGGCGGGCCGGCGACGGCCCCGGGTCGACCCGGGAGGGCAGCAGCTGAGGGTCCGACGTGAGGATGCGTTGATGCAGCTCCCTGAGCTCGCCCCCCGGGTCGATGCCGAGTTCCTCGGCGAGCAGACGCCTGGTGCCGTCGAAGACCTCCAGCGCCTTCGCCTGCCGGCCGCAGCGGCACAGGGCCAGCATCAGCAGAGCGCTCAGCGACTCCCGAAGGGGGTGCGCGGCGGACAGCACGGCCGGCTCCGCCGCGGCCTCCGTGGCCCGTCCGAGCTCGATGTCGAGTTCGAGCTTGACCTGCAGGGCGCTCAGGCGGCGATCGCCGAGCCGGTCGCGCTGAGCCTCGGCGTACGGCCCGGCCGCACCGTCCATGGCGTCGCCCTGCCACAGCCCGAGGGCCGCTGACATCAGCGTGCGGGCACGGGTGAGGTCGCCTTCCGCGCAGGCCCTCTCGGCCTCGGCGTACCTGTCCTCGAAGACGGCGACGTCCAGCGCGTCCCTGGGGACGGACAGGGCGTAGCCGGTGCCCGCGGAGACGACCACGCCCGGCCTCGACCTGTCGGCTTCCAGCACCTTGCGCAGGAGGTATGCGTAGGTGCGCAGGGTGCTGAGGGCGCGCAACGGCGGGTCCTGCCCCCGGATCACGGCGATGAGCGCGTCGCAGGTGATCGCCCTGCCCTCGTGCAGGAGCAGCGCGCCGAGTGCCGCGCGCTGCTGCGGCGAGCCGAGGTTGAGCTCTTTGGCGCCTTATCCTCGGCGCCGTCCTGCACGCGCTGGGGCTGGGCGCGCTGCGGGTGCGCGGCGTCGACGAGGCGATCAGCCTGCTGTCGGCGGCGCTGGCCGTCGCCGAGGCGCAGCACAGCCCCCAGCTGGCGGCCAGCGCCCACGGCCTGCTGGCCATGGCGCTGGGCGACGCCGGGCTTGTCACCGAGGCCAGGGCCCACGTGCGGAAGGGGCTCCGTCTGGCGCACGAGATCGGCGACACCCAGGGGATCGGGGTCAACCACATGGGCGCCGCGGCGGCGGCGTTCCATTCGGGCGACCTGGAGGAGGCCATCGACAGCCTGCTGGAGAGCGCTCGCGCCTACCGCGAAGGCGGGCTGCCACTCAGGGCGGCATGGGCGTCCCACCGCCTCATGGATGCCTACCGCGCCCTGGGGCGCCCGCAGGAGGCGGTGCGGGTCGGCGAGGAGGCGCTGCCGCTCTACCGGTCGATGAACGACCCCTTGCTCGCCGGCAGGATCCTGGGCCGTCTCGGACAGGCGTGGACCGACCTCGGGGAACCGGAACGGGCCCGGCGCTGCTGGCAGGAGGCCGACGCGATCCTCGGCCCCTACGACATGGCCGAGGGACGAGCCGTCCGCCGCCGTCTCGGGATCGACTGACGGGAGGGGTTCACCGGTTGATGACCAGCTGTCCATGGCCGCGGCGAAGGCTGTCGTGACCCATAGCGACAGTACGGAGGAAAAGACATGTCCAGCCACAGACTCGCACTGAGCGTCTCCGCCCTCGCCTTCCTGACCCTGGGTGCGGTGGCCTGCGGCTCCGGCGGCGAGAGCGCCGCCGTGGCCGACACCAAGGGGTGCAAGGAGCTGCGAGCCGTCATGGCGACCACGCTGACCGAGCTGCAGCACAAGGCCGGGGACCTTGAGGCGATGAAACAGCTCTACAGCGAGAGCGCGCAGAAGCTCAAGGGGCTGAACGTCGACGAGAAGGTCAAGGAGGCCCAGGACGCGGCCGTCTCCCTGTACGAGGAGCTGGCCGCGATCGGCGCGCCGGAGGAGGCGGACGAGCACACCGCCCAGGCCAGTGAGACCGTGTCGAAGCTCAACTCCGCCTGCGCCGCCTGACGGACGCCGAGCGCCTGCTCCGCCTGCGGCAGAGCCCCGCGTGGACGGACCGTTCATCAGCCGTCAAGGTGGGTCCCGCAGGATCTGGCGCCATGAAGATCGTGATGACCATCGCCCTGATGACCGCCGTACCCTTCCTGACCGGTTGCGGCTCCACCTCCGTCGACGCGTGCAACGCGGCGGCGGCGGCCAGCGCGACCTGGGAGAAGGAACTCGGCTCCGCGCAGGGTGCGGAGGCGGTCAAGAAGGTCAACGCCGCGTACAAGGCGGTGCTGACCGAGCAGGCGGGCAAGGCGGACGGCGCGGTCAGGTCGGCCATGAACGACATGGCCGCCTCGCTCGACGCCGCCGACGCCGCCATCGACGCGGGTGCCGAAGCGGGCATCGACGCCGCGCAGAAGGGCACGGACGCGAAGACGACAGCGCTGAACTCCGCCTGCCGGGCGGGCTGAGCCAGGCACGTCACTCCATCCGGACACACGGCCGGCGGCAGATCGTATCTGCCGTCGGCCGTTCTCGTGTGTCCCGCCGGCACCTTCCCGTCCCGCCGGACGCGCACGGACCCGAGTACGGCCACCCGCGTGGACACCCGATGGACGAAGACGTATATCTCCCGTCAACCAGGTGTAGAGGTGCACCACCCATTCTCTCCTCTCATGACTTATCAGCCTTTTCCGCCAGAACAGACCCTGGCTCCTCCGCTCCCGGCACCTCCCGCGGCCTCCGCCCCCGCCCCCGAGCAGGCGACAGCCAAGGGCAGCGTGCTCGAGGTCTTCGAGAAGATCGGATCGGTCGCCGTGCCGGTCGCCGTGGGCATGTACGCCATGCTGTACCTGGGCCTGGCCCAGGTCTACGTGGTGTTCGGCATCACCCCCGAGCAGGCCGGCCTCGACCAGGCGACGATCTTCGGCCGGCTCATCGGCACGCTGATCGAGCTCTTCCTGGTGGCCCTGCCCGGAGTCGGGTTGCTCGTCGCGCTGGGCTGGCTGCTCAACCTGGCCACCCGCGGATCCGTCGGCCGGCTGACGCGCCGGCTCAGGGAACAACCCTGGATCGCGGCCACGATGGGCGCTCTGGTCTCGGTCGTCGCCTACTGGGCCTACTTCGGCACGCTGTGGGACCTGTCCGGCGGCCGGCTCCTGGTGGCCGTCGTCCTCGTCGCGGTCTTCGGACTGCTGGTGCCGTTCCGCCTGATGCGGATCCGCAACACGGGCCGGGCCGGCATGAAGGTGCTCACCGGCGCGCTGTTCGGCATCGGGCTGGGGCTGATCCTGGTCGCCCAGATGGTCCACGGGGCCGTGGACATCGCCGCCAACGGCAACGGCAACGCCCTGCTGCAGACCGTCGGCTTCCAGAACCAGTGGGCCACCGTGGGCGACGGCGACGGCAAGCCGCTGAACAAGGACAACCCGGACGAGAGATTCCTGCTCCTGGGCGAGAAGGAGGGCGCCTACGTGCTCTACGACTGTGGCAAGCAGGAGACCTTCCGCCGCTCCATCGAGGGCACCACGCTGGGCAGGATCGAGTTCGACCCGGACTTCGCCGACCCCGAGACCGGCGAGGTCAAGGCCTGCGGCTACGCCCTGGAGGCGCAGGATCCCGCAACCGGGGAGCAGTAGCAGTGTTCCGTGAGCGACTGCGTTACTGGTTCGACAACACGATGTCCAAGGGCACGCCCGCCCTGATCGGTTGGCTGGCCGTGGCATCGGCGGTGCTCGTCGGCGTCGTCACCGTGATCGCCGCGCCCATCGCGGGCACGAACGGGCCCTGGTGGAACGTCGCCTGGATGAGCCTGCTCCGCACCCTCGATCCGGGCACCATGGGCGGCGACGAGGGCAGCCCGTTCTTCGTCTTCATGATGCTCTTCGTCACCATCGGCGGGATCTTCATCGTCAGCTCCCTGGTCGGCGTGCTCACCGCGGGCCTGGACGCGAAGCTGGAGAACCTGCGCAAGGGCCGGTCCCGCGTGGTCGAGAGCGGGCACAGCGTCGTCCTCGGCTGGTCGGAGGAGGTCTTCGCGATCGTCTCCGAGCTGGCCAAGGCCAAGGAGAGCGAGAAGCGCCCGGTCGTGGCCGTCCTGGCGGACCGGGACAAGGTCGAGATGGAGGAAGAGCTACGCGACCGGCTCGGTGACGTGGGGCGTACCCGGATCGTGGCGCGCAGCGGCGATCCGGCGGAGCCGACGGCCCTGGAACTGGTGAGCCCGGACACGGCGCACTCGATCCTGGTGCTGCCCACCGACGACGCCGAGCTGATCAAGATCCTGCTCGCGCTGGGCAACCGCCCCTGGGCCGGCACGCGACCGCCGACCGTGGCCGCCGTGACCGAGAGCGGCAATCTGCCCGCCGCCCGGCTGGCCGGCGGGGCGCACGTCGAGATCGTCGACTCGCAGGATCTCGGCGCCCGCCTGGTGGCGCAGTCATGCCGTCAACCAGGACTGTCCACCGTCTACAGCGACCTGCTGGACTTCGACGGCGAGGAGATCTACATCCAGGCCGAGCCCGCCCTCGTCGGCAGGATGTACGGCGAGGCGCTGTTCGCCTACGCCAGCGCGGTGCCGATCGGCCTGCGCCACGGCGACGGCTCCGTGGTCCTCAACCCGCCGAGCCAGAGCGTGATCAGGCACAGCGATCAGCTCATCCTCATCGCCCCCGACGACTCGGCCATCCGCCTGGCGGCGGCGCCGGCTGTGGTGCGTCAGGAGGCGATCGCCCGCCCCGGCGCCCCGCGGCGGGAGCCGACCAGGACGTTGATCATGGGCTCGAACCACCGGCGGTCCAGGATCCTGCGCGACCTGACGCCCTACCTGCTGACCGGTTCCGAGATCCATCTCGCCGGGCCCGACCTGGCCGACCAGCCACTGCCACCCGGTGTGCTCGTCTCCGCCAAGGAAGTCGACGTCACCAGCCGCACCGCGCTGGAGTCGCTCGGCATCGGCGGCTACGACCACGCGATCGTGCTCTCCGACGGCGCCTACGACGCTCAGAAGGCCGATGCCAGGACCCTGGTGACCCTGCTGCACCTGCGGGACATGCGGACCGGCGTGGCGATCGTCAGCGAGATGAACGACGAGCGCAACAGGAAGCTCGCCGAGATCGCCGAGGCCGATGACTTCGTGGTCGGCGGCAAACTGGTCAGCCTGCTGCTCACCCAGCTCGCCGAGAACCGGCACCTGGGCCAGGTCTTCGACCAGCTCTTCTCCCACGAGGGCTCGGAGATCTACCTCAAGCCGGCGAACGACTACATCGTCCCGGGCGCCACCGCCACGTTCGCCACCGTGATCGAGGCGGCCAGGCGCCGCGGCGAGACCGCGATCGGCTACCGCCTGACGGCCCCCGCCGGCCAGGCGCGTCAGCACGGAGTCACCCTCAACCCCGACAAATCAGCCCCGCTGGCGTTCCGGCCGGGCGACAGAGTGATCGTCCTCTCCGAGGACTGACAGCGGACTGACGGGGGAGCGGACGACATGGCGCAGGACCTGAGATTCTCCCTGCTGGGCCCGGTGCGCGCCTGGCGCGGCGACCAGGAGCTGGATCTGGGCTCGCCGCAGCAGCGTCTGGTCCTGGCCATGCTCCGCCTGGCCGGAGGCCGGGCGGTCGGCAACGACCAGCTCGTGGACGCCGTCTGGGGCCGGGAACAGCCGCGCACCGCGCTCAGCACGCTGCGCACCTACGTCTCAAGGCTTCGCCGCGCGCTCGGCGACGGCGTCAGCAGGCCCGCCAGGAGCGAGCCGAGAGGAAGAGTCGGTGAGTGAGCCCGCCGCGCCGTCGAACGCGATCCGCGTCGGCTACGCCCGTGTCTCCACCCGGGGCCGGGACCATGTCGCGCAGCTGGAGCTGCTGAAGGCGGCTGACTGCGGCGACATCGTGGAGGAGACCGTCTCCACCCGCCGCAAGGACCGGCCCAAGCTGCAGGCCACCGTGAGCGCGTTGAAGCCGGGCGACACGCTGGTCATCGCCAAGCCCGACCGGGTCGCGCGCAGCGTCAGGGAGCTGCTGGTGTTTCTGGAGGACGAGCTCGCGCCGCGCGGCGTCAACCTGCACATCCTGACCGGCATCTGCGCCGGCATCCACCGCCCGGCCGGGCAGTCCATCGGCGACAAGATGCTGTTCCTGGTCGCCGCGACGGCGGCGGAGATGGAGCGCGATCTCATCTCCGAGCGCACCAACGAGGGCCTGGACGCCGCCCGCGCCGCGGCCCGCTTCGGCGGCCGCCCGGCCAAGGTTACCGACGACGTGCTCGCCGCCGTTCGTGCTCGGCCCGGACGCGGCCAGCCGGTCACCCAGATCGCCCGCGAGCTCGGCGTGGGTCGGTCGACGCTGTACCGGGGGCTGGAGGACGACGACCTGGCCAGCCCAACGGCCTGACCCGCCAGGGCAGGTGTGTGACGTGCCACGGTCTGGTTGCGGCCGTGAGAAGCAGGAACGTTTGTGCGTCGGTTTGAGCGACGGTCGGGGGTCCGCCGAGGCAGTGATGTTGATGAGATTCAGCGACGGTGAAGTGGCGGTGGATGGGTGAAGGCCCTCCGTTCCCGAACGCGGTCCCGGACGGCGGCGGGACACCGGGCCGGGCACCGCACGCTGGCCCCGCCGTACCAACCGAACGCACCGGCCGGGGTTGCCCCGCCGCCGCGCGGATGCAGCCCTACGATCGCCACGGCGTGGCTGGACGCCGTACGTGCTTGGGGGCGATCGGTGAGCCAGGAGCGGGCATCAGGCCCCACGCGCGATCGTGACGATCGATCGGCTGACATCGGAGACGGTCTCATGCTGCCAGCCGCCGTACTGCGCCTCGATCTCGAACCCTGCCTTGTGCAGGAACGCGCCAAGCTCTGACACATCCAGGAATCGCAGACTTGCCCGATCGACGCGTAGGACGGTGCCGTCATGAGCGCTGGTGGTTTCGGTGAGCGTCACCACATCGTCGACCACCGACTCGACCTGGTGCGACACGTGAAGCGTGCGACCGCTTCCATCCACGACCTCGCTGGCGTTCGACGGCTTCCACTCCTCCCACTCGCGCACCTGGGGGTTACGGGTGTCGAACGCGAACCGGCCGCCGTCTCGTAGCGCCCTCCTGATCGCGGCCAACGACGCGGACAGCTCTCCATCGCTCACGAAGCACTGGAAGGCATTGCCGGCCATGGTCGCCAGGTCGAACTCGCGATCCCAGGATGCGTCCGCCGCCGCGCCGGCAACCCACTCGATGTCCGTGCGTCGCCGGGCCCGATCAAGCGCAGCAAGATCGGGGTCGAGTCCGACGAGCCGTCCACGATGACCGAAGTGACGGGCTTGGTGCAGCATGCTGCCGGTACCGCAACCCACGTCCAGTACGGCATCTGCATCCATCACCAGGCCGTTGAAGAACGCGTCGCTGGGATAGCGCGTCGCGTCCCAAGGGTTGAGTTGGTCATACAAGGCGGCAGCGTCAGCATCTGTGAACATCACCGCAGTATCGCTACGCCCTCAGGTGCTGCCAACCGAATATCTGAAGCTGCGGGCATGGGTGAGACGCTGCGGGAAAATCGGCAGCTCACGCGGCACTGTCAAGCCCACTTCTGGGAGCCATCTTGGGGGCCACCCGGATGGACGACCACGAACTGAGCCGGACGGGTCTGAACGGTTGTATGAATGACTACCAGAGTGCCGAACGAGTCTGAACGATCCTGCACATCGTTTGGGGATCTTCGTCATAGGCGGGGGCGCCGTCTCGCCGTCGGGCTCCCACACGGGAGGTGGGCAACAGGAGCAGAACGGCAAGCACCAACGGGCTCTTCAGAGGGGGCCCCGCCAACGTGGTGAGCACGGTCGCGGTCGATCCCCGCCCGAGAATCGACATCGTTCACCAGGTCAAGGGAGACGCCGCAGAGCCGGATCCAGTCACCGGGAGCGTGTCGGGCACCGGCCAACCGGCGCATGGTGCGTTCTTCCCTCCTCAAGGCTCTTGGCCAGGGGCAATCCACACCTTTGAGGAACGCGGCACTAGGCGTTCACCTTCGTCAGGAGGGCGCGGACGTCGGCCGCCTCGGACAGCGAGAGCCGTTCGAAGATGGACAGTGCCTCTGTCAGGCAGGCTTGGGAGCGGCCCGGCTGCCCCAGTTCCCACAGCGCCCGACCCAGGACGGTCAGCGCCATGCCCTGCCCCCACTCATCGCCCGACTCCACGAGCATCGTCAGCGCCTCTTCCGCGCATTCCACCGCCCGCTCGGCCATCCCGGCCGCCAGGTACGCCTCCCCGGTCCGGAAAAGCGCGCTTCCCTGGAAGGCGGGCATCTTCATCCGCCCGTACTCGGTGATCGCCGTCTCCAGCTTGAGCACCGCCTCCTCCGGCCGCCCTGCCTGGCACAGCACGATGCCGTACTGGTAAGTGGCGTCGGCGTCGTTTTGCCCGTCCCTGAGGTCGAGCATGATCCGCTCGGCTTCGCCGGCGGCTTCGAGCGCCTCGTCGTGATGGCCCACGGCGGACAGAGCGCGGGCCAGATTGCCGAGCCCGGTGGCGAGGTAGGCCAGGTCGCCGATCGATCGCGATGTCTCGACCGCCTGCAGGTAGCAGGTCACCGCGGTGGACCTCTCGCGTCGTTCATTCGCGCAAAGCGCCAACAGGTTGAGCGCTCTCGCGTAGGTTGCCAGGTCGCCGTGCTCGAGGCTGAGGTCGCGGCCGGCCATGCCGTCGGCCGTGGCGGCGTCATGGTGGTTGCGGTCCACCCGGGTGAGGCCGCGCGTGACCCGGGCGCGAGCGAGCAGAACCTGGTCGCCGCGTTCCTCTGCCGCGCCCACGAGCAGATCGCCGATCCGGTCGATGCGGGCGTGGTCGGAGTCGAAGCCGAGGCCGTCGATGCCCATGTCGAACAGGGCTACGGCCTGGCGCAGGTCGCACCCGGGGGTGCGGGCGGCCTGCTCGACGCAACCGAGCAGGCCCTGTTCTTCCTCGTTGATCCAGTCGATGGCGGCGGTGGCGTCAGCGAAGGGCATTCCCGCCGAGCGGGCGGCCGCCGATGCCGGGCGGTTGTCGCCGGGAATGATCAGTCCCATCGCTGCGCACACCGAGGCCAGGTAGAAGTCGAGCAGCCGGTCGAGGGCGGCCCGCCGTACCTCTGGATCGTCACAGCGGGAACGGGCGTAGATCTTCAGCAGGTCGTGGAAGCGGTAGCGGCTGGGCGAGGGCGACTGGAGCATGCTGACGTCGACCAGCCCCTCGCAGACGTCCTCCGCGTCGTGCTCGGGCAGGTCGAGGAGCGCCGCGGCGGCCGCGAGCGGCAGATCCCCTCCATCCGGTACGGCCAGCAGCCGAAAGGCCCGCGCGTGGGTGTCGTCGAGCTGCTCGTATCCCAGTGTGAACGTGGCCTCGATTGCCAGATCGCCCGCACGCAGCTCAGCCAGCCTGCGCCGCTCGTCGGAGAGCCGGTCGCGCATGCCGGCCACGCTCCAGTTCGGCCTGGCGGCGAGTCTGGCGGCGGCGATCCTGATGGCCAGCGGCAGGAAGCCGCAGGCGGCGACAAGGTCCATGGCAGCGGGCCGCTCGGCCGCCACACGCGCTTCCCCGGCGATCCTGCCCAGCAGACGCAGCGCTTCGACGGGGCCGAGCACCTCCAGGTTCATATGGCGGGCGTCGCTGAGGCCGGTCAGCCTGGCCCGGCTGGTGACGATCACGCCGCAGAGTGACGAGCCCGGCATGAGCGGCCGGACCTGTCCGGCGTCCGAGGCGTTGTCGAGCACGACCAGCATCCGCCGGTCGGCGAGCACCGAGCGGTAGAGCGCGGCCCGCTCGGCGAGGTCCTCCGGCGCCTCATCCAGGCCGAGCGCGCGCAGGAACGAGCCGAGCGCCGTTGCGGGTTCCAGCGGCTCGGCACCCCATCCGCGCAGGTCCACGAAGAGCTGCCCGTCGGGGTAGTAGCCGGCGAGCTGGTGGGCGACGTGCACGGCCAGCGTGGTCTTGCCGACGCCGCCTGCCCCGGCGACCGGCGTGCGGACCAGGGCGGAGGTCTCGCCGGAGCGCAGCGCGGTCACCATCTCCTCGATCTCGCGCTCGCGGCCGGTGAAGTCGGCCGAGTCGGCAGGTAGCTGCCGTGGCGTGTGCGTGACCGGCGCGTGGGCGGTGCCGGGGCGGGCAGGGGCGCGGCCGAGCTCGGGGTCGGCGCTGATGATGCGCTGGTACAGCTCGGCCAACTCCGGCGAGGGGTCCACGCCGAGTTCGTCGGCCAGCAGCCTGCGGGTGTCGGTGTAGACGCCGATCGCCTCGGCCTGCCGTCCGGCCCGATACAGCGCCAGCATGAGCAGGCCGCGCAGGCGCTCCCTGGTTGGATGTTCCGCGCACAGGGCGGTCAGCTCGCTGACGGCCTCGACGTGCCTGCCTTCGTCGAGGTCGGCGTCGAGGCGGTGTTGGAGCGCGGCGAGTCGTTGCTCGCTCAGGCGGGCGCGCTGGGAGTCGGCGAACAGTCCGGAGAGCCCTGCCAGCGGCTCGCCCTGCCACAGGGCCAGCGCCTCGGCGTAGCGGCCTTCGCCGTACAACTCGTGAAGCTCGGTGAGGTCGCTCGCCCCGCCCCGCAGCGCGTAGCCGTCGCCGATGGACCTGAGAGCGTCCGTGCCGAGCACCGCGCGCAGCCGCGAGACGTAGGTGCGCAAGATCTGGAGCGCGGTACGCGGCCGCGTCTGACCCCACATCGCGTCCATGATCTGCTCGCCGCTCACGGTCCTGCCCCCTGCCAGCAGAAGTACGGCCAGCACCAGGCGCTGTTGCGGCGAGCCGAGCTCCAGCTCCTGCCCGCCGCGCCAGGCCCGCACCGGGCCGAGCAACGAATAACGCAGGTCTTCGGCCATGCCCATCCATTTCCGGTCAATCCACAGTAGAGACGATCACTCTACCTAGCTGAACAGCTCGGTAGAGTGATGAGCAGCTCGGCCGAGTGCTGCGTTCCTCAAAGGGTGTAGGTGAACCGTCGGCGTAGCTGCCGCGGTGGCGGTGGTGGACGTCCCCGAACTGAGGTGCCCTGATGATTCCGGACAGCCGTCCTATGGGCGTAGCCTATGCGGCCGTTGGTGTCGAAAGGGCGACAGTGGGCCCATGACCATTCCCGACGGCACCACGGAGAGTTCGATCCAGGCCCTGGACGACGGAGACGTCTACGTGTGCCACGACCGCACCTACGTGCCCCCGCACTCGTCCTCCCCGATCGATCTCTTCGAGTCCTCCATCCACCTGCGCCAAGTCGGCGAGATCAACGCCAGGAGAAGATTCACGGACTCCGGCTAGGACAGCCGGCAGCTGATGGCCTTCCACACGAAGACCGATGCCGACGACCACGCCGACCGCTGGGAAGTCCACCCCGCGGCCGAGGGGATCGTGTCCTGCCTCATCGGGAAGATACGCCTCCACCTCCGTCCCGAGCCGGCGGGACAGCAGGAGGAAGAGGTCAGGCTGGTGGCCGGCACCGCTGCCATCATCCCGCGCGGACTGTGGCACCACATCGAGCTGGACGTCCCCAGCAACGTCATGGCCATCACCCTGCCGCGAGGCAGCCGCCTGGAGACGCGGACCGGAGCCTGGAAGCCCAGGCCGGCCCGCTCGCACCCTGCCCCTTCATCCACCGCCGCCCCCTCATCCACCATCGGCTCGGCCACGGGCCGGGTCGTGACGAGATTGACGAAGACCGGAGAACGATGACCACCACCGACCTCGCTCAGACGATCGAGCAACCGGATGCCGATTCTGCGGCGGCGGGACCGAGCATGGCACGGCTGTTGCGCCCTCATGTGCGGAGTTTCGCGGCCGTGGTGATCCTGCAGGTCATTGGCGCGCTCGCGGGTCTGGCCCCGCTGCTGGCGGTCGTCGAACTGGGCCGTACTCTGCTGTCGCCCGGCCCGATCGACCACGTTCACGTTTGGACCGTGGTGATCGCGGGTGCGGCCGGCCTGCCCATCCGGCTGCTGTGCACCGCCGCGTCGTCGGGAATCGGGCATGTTCTCGACAGCCGGGTGCAACTGACGTTCCGCCGGCAGCTGGCCGCGTCGCTGGGACGCGTCCCGATCGGCTGGTTCTCCCGGCGCCGCACCGGCGAGCTGGCCAAGGTGGTCGGCGAGGACGTCAGCGCCGTGCACCCGTTCATCGCCCACGCCCCCGGCGAGCTCGTCGCCGCGTTCGTGGTGCCGCTGGTGTCGCTGATCTACTTGTTCACCGTCGACTGGCGGCTCACGCTGATCACGCTGATCCCGGTGGTGCTGGCGACAGCGCTGGTTCCGCTGCTGATGCTGCCCGCCAGGACGCGCGAGCAGGAGGCCTACGACGCGGCCATGGGACGGATAGCCAGTTCCGTCGTCGAGTTCGTGCAAGGCATCTCGGTGGTCAAGGCGTTCGGCGGAGGCGAGCGCGCCCACCGCACGTTTCTGACGGCCGCCGACGACTTCGTCAGCATCTTCTCCCGCTGGGTGCGCGGCATGTCCGTGATCGCCGCCGGGATGTAGCTGGCGCTGTCGCCGCCGTTCGTGCTGCTGGTTGTGCTGGTCGGCGGCACGGCACTGATCACCTCCGGCGGCCTGGCCCCGGCGGATCTGCTGCCGTTCCTGCTGCTCGGGCTGGGACTGACCGCTCCGGTGGCGGCGCTCGGGCACGGCTTCGACGACCTGCAGGCCGCCGGCCGCGCGGTCGGCCGGATCAAAGACGTGCTCGCGGTCCGGCCACTGCCCGACCCCACCCACGGCTCGGTCCTTCTCGGCGGCGTCGATCTGCGTGAGATCGGCAGCCGGGAGCTGCATCGGCAGGTGTCCTTCGTCTTCCAGGACGTCCGTCTGCTGCGTGTCTCGGTCGCCGACAACATCGCGCTGGCGGTGCCGCGGGCCGGCCGCGACGACGTGATCCGCGCCGCCCGGCCGGCCGACATACACGACCGCATCCTCCAACTGCCACGCGGATACGACACGGTGCTCGGCGAAGAGACCAAGCTGTCCGGAGGCGAGGCACAGCGGATCTCGATCGCCCGCGCGCTGCTGGCCGACGCGCCCGTTCTGGTGCTGGACGAAGCGACCTCCTTCGCCGACCCACAGACCGAACAGGCGCTCCACCGGGCCCTGGCGACGCTGAGCGGCGACCGCACGATCGTCGTCATCGCCCACCGGCTGGAGACGGTCGCCGACGCCGACACCGTCGTTGTGCTGGAGGAAGGAGCGATCGTCGAACGCGGCAGACCTGCCGACCTGCTGACACGAGGCGGAAGGTTCGCCGCGTTCTGGCGATCCCACCAGTCCGCCGAGATCGAAACCCACGATGGCGTACTGCGAGGAGACGAGCCCCGATGATCCGAATGCTGCTGCGCGTGCTCGGAGACGAGTACGCCCGGGCGATGCGCCGCACCGTGATCCTGATGACGATCACCGCGGTGGTCGAAGGTTTGTCCTACGCGCTGCTGGTCCCGGTGCTGCGGCCGCTGCTCGGGAGCACGCCTGCGGACGCCGTGCCCTGGCTGGTCGCGTTCGGGGCCGCGGTCGCCCTCTACGCCGTGCTGCGCTACGTCAGCGACTTGTCCGGCATGCGGGTCGGGACCACCATGTTGCGCGGCATGTATCACCGGCTCGGCCAGCATCTGGCCCGCCTCCCCCTCGGCTGGTACAACGCCGCTCGCATCGGCGAGGTGTCCGCCCTGGCCGGCCGCGGCCTCCTGCAAGCCATGGGCGTGGCCGCGCATCTGCTGGCACCGTTCGTCTCCGCCCTGGTCACGCCCCTGACCATCGTGGTTGTGATGACCGCCTTCAACTGGCGGATGGGGCTGGCCGCGTTGCTCGCCGCACCCGTCGTGGCGGCGATCCATGCCTGGACGGCATGCGCGACGGCCGCCGCCGACGCCGACCGTCACGAACGCGACCAGGAGGCCAGCGGGCGCGTCATCGAATTCCTCCAGGCTCAGCCGGTGCTGCGGGCCGGCGGCCGGACCGGCGAACGCTTCCAGCTGCTCGACGACTCGCTGCTGGATGCCCAGCGCGCCTCCCGCCGTACCGTGCTGGCGACACTGCCCGGCGCCGTGGGGCTGACGCTCACCGTGCAGATGATCTTCACCGGGCTCCTGGTCCTGGGCGCCTACCTCGCGCTCGGCGGGAACATCGGCGCGGCGGAGATCCTGGCGATCCTGGTGCTGGCCGCCCGCTGCGCCGACCCGCTGCTGTCGCTGTCGGACATCGGCGGCAAACTCCGCGGCGCGCGTTCGGAGCTGGCCAGACTCGAGGCGTTGCTGCGCACCGAGCCGCTGCGGGAGCCCCGCGAGCCGATCCAGCCGGCGCACCACGGCCTGGAGTTCGACGCCGTCGCCTTCCGGCACGGCGAGCTCACGGTGCTCGACGAGGTGTCGCTCACCGTCCCCGAGGGGCAGCGGCTCGCGGTCGTCGGACCGTCCGGCGCGGGCAAGAGCACGCTGCTGCAGTTGCTGGCGCGCTTCTACGACGTGGACGCCGGCGCGGTGCGCGTGGGAGGCGTGGACGTGCGCCAGATCAGCACCGAGGCGTTGATGGCCCGGATCGCCATCGTCTTCCAGGACGTCTACCTCTTCGACGGCACGATCGAGGAGAACGTGCGCCTGGGCCGTCCCGACGCGGGCGTCGCCGAGGTGCGGGCGGCAGCGACCGCGGCGCGGCTGGACGAAGTGATCGAGCGACTGCCCGGAGGATGGGCGGCGAACGTCGGCGAGGGCGGCGCACTGCTGTCAGGTGGTGAGCGCCAGCGTGTCTCGATCGCGCGGGCGCTGCTGAAGGACGCGCCCATCGTGCTGCTGGACGAGGTGACCTCGGCGCTGGACCCGGTCAGCGAGGCGGCCGTCCACGAGGGCATCGAGCGCCTGATGGCGGGCCGGACGGTGGTGATGGTGGCGCATCGGATGCGGACCGTCCGGCGCGCCGACCGCATCGTCTTTCTGGACGGCGGCCGGATCGTGGAGGAAGGCAGCCACGACGAACTGCTCGACCATGGTGGCCGCTACGCCGACTTCTGGAACATCTCCATGGCTCCCGCTGCGCGGGAATGAGCCGGAGTGTCGGGCGATCCGCCAGGCCGTTTTCCGGCCTTGGGGGACATCGGTACAACCGTTGATGGTGCCAGGCCGTCGGTCTTCACCTTTGCGGGAACATTTGTCCAAGACTGACAGTCGACCGCCCGTGCATAGTCTCCGCATGAGTGAGTACGACATTGAGCAATCGCATGGGATGCACGTGGTCCATGACGGCCCGCGGCAGGCGCAGCCGTTGTTGCTCATCCACGGATCGGGGGCCTCGGGCGGATTCTGGAGCCCGATGGTCCCGGCACTGGCCGCCCACCATCACCTCATCCGGGTCGACCTGCCAGGCTGTGGCCAGTCCCCGCCCGTGCCGTCGTACGACGTGCCTGCGCAGGCGGGCCAGGTGGCGGCGCTGCTGGACGACCTCGGCCTTCGTCACGTCGCCGTGGTCGGGCACTCCAGCGGCGGCTACGTCGCCACCGCGCTCGCCGAACAACGTCCCGACCTCGTGGGTTCGCTTGCACTGATCAGTAGCGGCCCGAGCCCGGACGCGCTCCTTCGGCAGCCGTTCATCCTTCGACTCCTGCTGGCCCCGCCTTTGGGCCCGCTCCTGTGGTCGAGGCGTTCGGATGCGATGATCCGCAAGGGGATCGGCGCGATGGCCGCTCGCCCGGTGGACCTCCCGGACGACCTGGTCGCCGACGTACGGAGCATCACCTACCGCGTGATGAGAACGGTGCTGCGCCGGAACACCGCCTACATCGCCGAACGGAGCATGCCTGAGCGTCTGGCCGCCCTCCAGGTCCCCGTTCAGGTGATCTTCGGCTCTGCCGACCCCCGCTGGGAGCCGTCGTCGGCGCACCAGTACGACGCGGTCCCGAACGCACGGGTCGAGCTGCTACCCGGCGTCGGGCACCTCCCCATGGTGGAAGCGCCCGAGATGACGAGCAAACTGCTGCTGCGCTTCACGGCAACGGCCGCCGACAACCCGTGACCCCTGATGCCTGGACTGGCCATACACAGTGGCGCGGGGTTCAGGCCGCGTCGGCTCCTCGGCGAACTTCCCGTACGCCTCGGCCTGCTCGTCGGTCAGAGACTCCACCGGTACGCGACCGGCCGGCCGCCGACTTGCAACGCCTCAGGGTACAAACGGCACACCTGGCCCCGGATCACGCGCCACGGGTTATGAGCCGACGTTCGGGCCGCTGTGCAGGAGGGCCTGTCCGAGGGCGGTCAGGGTGTGGAGGACGGCGCCGCCCATCCGAGTCGTTGAGATGAGTCCGGCGTTGCGCAGCACGGTGGTGTGCTGGCTGGCGGACCCGAGGGAGATGCCGACCCGTTCGGCCACGGACGTCGTGGTGGCCGGGTCACGCAGCGTCGCCAGCACCGCTGCGCGGGTACGGCCGAGCAGGGGCCCCAGCACGTCGGTCGAGTTGGCGGGCCGGTCCATGACGAAGATCGGATAGACCAGCACGGTGGCCGCGTCGGGCCGGTACATCACCATCGGGCGGGGCGCGAAGTAGGACGGGATCAGCAGCAGCCCGTGTCCGCCCAGGGTGATGTCGTAGTCGCCGTCGATCGGGATGTGCAGAGTGGGCGGCTGCCAGCGGCAGTTGGGATGGAGGGTGGCCAGCAGGGCGTCGACTCCGCCGCGCAGCAGGGCTTCGGCGCGCAGCGTCCGGTCGGCGGCGGCTTCGGTCTGGATCTGCGGCCACAGCGGCTCCACGGATGAGGTGAAGTAGCGGTGCAGGTCACCGGCAAAGGTCTGGCGCGCCCCGGGGGTGCCCTCAGCCAACTCTTGTGCCCACCGCCCGGTCCGCTGGGCGGGCGACAACGAGCTCATGTCGACCGCCAGATACGAGGTGGGCGTCTGACGGGCCAGCTCGACACCGGTGGCAAAGTCTCCTGCGTCCGGTTGGAGGAGGAACGCGGGCAATAAGCTCTTCGGTGCAGCCAGGGGCGCGAGCACCCCAGCACGATCTGCCAGGCTTCCCTTCACCTGCCGGTGCAGTCGGCGGACCCCGGGCCGCGACCAGCTCCTGCCGGTCGGCGTGCCACGAAGCAGGCGCACACTCAGCACCGTCTCCCACAGGGTGTTCGGAGCCGGGGCGAACGTGATCTGGCGAAGGTCGGTGTCGGAAAAGTGCATGCGCATCATGCCATGGATTCTCGCGTCGCCAGCCCTGTTCAGCCAAGGCCGGCCCACCCTTTTAGTCTTGGCTAAAAGGCGTTGCGATCGGAATTCGGCTGGGGGAGCCTTGCTGCCACGGGCGCCGACGAAGAGCCATTGATTCCCGTCAACGGCAACTTGCGTGGAGCGGTGATATTCGCTTTTCGGAAATCATTTCCGTGCGGCCATGGATGGCGCTTTTGATTTTCGAAAGACATCAAAGCGACCCTGAGCTTCGGCATGGGGTGAGCCATCCGCCGGCGCAAGGGCGGTCGGCAAGACGCGACCAGAAAGGCCAAAGGGCCGAAGAGACGGAGGAGATTCTCATGAAGGTCACGGCAAAGGTGCTCACCACGATCGGGGCGATCGGGATCGCGGCCGGCATCGTGGCCGCCCCCACGGCGGCGTCGGCCACGCGGAGTGCGACCAGCGACCTCAAGTACTACTACGAATGTGGCACCAGTATCTGCGTGAAGACCATCACCACATGGGGGTTCTACAGCGTGAACTCCTACGGAGATCGCCTGTACGCGGGGGGATGGTCGGGCTACGTGAAGGTCAGCACCGGCAAGAAGATCTACTTCTGCGACTGGGAGACCATCCAGTTGCAGTTGGAACCCAAGGTCACCGAGATCTTCGTCTCCAGGCTCAAAGCGTCCTGGTGTCAGTAGGGATGACGTCTCGGCCGTGAGCTGTTCGACGGGCGTCCGCATGGCCAGTTCCACTCAGGTGGACAGCTCATCGGCGTGTGGCTGGAGCAGGAAGTCCGGCAGGAAACCCTTGCGGGACGACGTCCGCCAAAGCTCCGGCACCTGCCTTGAGGCTGCCGTTCGTCTGCCGGTGCCACGCGCGGACGCCAGGTCGTGATCAGCCCTGGGCCGGCGGCCTGCGGACGCCGAGGGCGGCCTCCTGCAGGGGGTCGGGAGCCGGGGGCGAAGACGACATCACCAAGAGGTTCACGCTCGACAGGAACGGCGGCATTACGGGATGCCGGGCCTGGGAGGTCACGTTCAGAGTTCACAGGGGGACCAATGACTCGATTAACTCGCGCCTTCATCCTGGCCATGGCCGCAATCTGTGCCCTGCTCTCCCCCGCCCACGCCGACTCCGGCTCGGAACCGACCGGCCTCGTGGCGGCCTACGGTTTTGAAGAGGGCTCGGGCACGACCATCATCGACTCCTCAGGCAATGGCAACCATGGCACCGGATGGCATCCGGAGTGGCACGACGGCCCTTTCGGCAGGGCCCTGTCGCACAGGCAGGTAACCGTCTCCGACGCGGACAGTCTGCGCCTGACATCCGGCATGACGCTGGAGGCGTGGGTTCACCCCAGCACCGACCTCAACGCCTCTGCCGTGATCATCTCCAAGGGTGACCCGAATGGTGACGCTTACCCGGAGTACTGGCTCGCAGCGGACTCCGGCTACTACTCACCGGAGTGGGCCTCTACCCAGACCACCGTCAGAACCGAGGAATACCCCTGGCTCGCCGGGCCCGGTCTTCCCGTGAACGTCTGGACCCACTTGGCCGCCACCTACGACGGAAATGCGCTGCGCATCTATGTCAACGGGGAGCAGGCCGCCGAGCAGGCCACCGCGGGAGGCCCGATCACGACGGGCGATGAGCCGCTCTATTTGGGTTTCGGCGAAACCCAGGACCCCTCGTGGCTCCTGGACGAGGTCCGGATTTACAACAGGGCGCTGAGCAGCGCAGAGATCCAGGCCGACATGAAGACCACCGTCACCGGGACGGCCTTCACCGACCGCGCGCCGACAGCGCCGGCCGTGAGCGGCACCGGCGGCCAGGGCGAGGCCACGCTGACCTGGAGTGCCGCCGCCGACGACCTGGGACTGCGTGGTTACGAGATACACCGCTCGGCGCAGGCCGACTTCACTCCTTCGCCCGCCACCCTGGTCACCACCGTCAACGCCCTTACCTACCGGCATCAGGGGGTGGCGCCGGGCGCCTACTACTACAAGGTGGCCGCCGTCGACTACGCCGGCCACGCCACCTCCTCGGCCGCGGTCGCGGTCACGGTCAATCCGCTCACCTGGACTCTGGTCGCTTCGTACGGCATGAACCACAGTTCAGGCCGGGACGTCACCGACAGTTCGGGCGGGGGCCATCACGGCACTGTGGCCAGCCCGATCACCTGGGTTCCGGGCAAGTACGGCAACGCCGCGTCGTTCCCTGGATACTCCACCTCCTTCACCATTCCGGACTGGTACAGCCTGAACACGACCGCGATGACGGCCGAGTTCTGGGTCAGGCTGCCCGCCGCCGATTCCAAGGCGTGGGTGACCAAGAGCGATGGCACGATCTCGCCGCCCGACGGCTACTCGGCTTTTTGGTTACAGGTACCGGCAGGGGCGTACGCCACGGGCGACGTGGCGGTAGCGGGGACAGGCACCAGCGTGAACAGTACGGACACCTTCACGACGGCCGACGCCTGGCACCACGTGGCGCTCACCTATGACCTCAAGGTGCTGCGGCTGTACGTCGACGGGACTCTCGTGGACGAAAGGGCCCCTTACCCGCAGGCCGGCTCGATACGGGCCAGCGCCGCGCCCCTGAGGCTCGGCGGCGCCAAGAACGGCATGCTCGACGAGGTCCGCCTCTATTCGGTCGCGCTCAGCCAGGAGCAGATCAGGTACGACATGCTCACCCCGGTCGGCTGAAGGGCAAAGGACCGCGGCTGCGGGGTCCCGTCCCGGACCACCCACCCCTGACGTTCTGGTGGCCGACGGCATGCCGGTTGTGCAATGAGTTTTCTCCGCTCATGCCGTCAATGGTCATGCCGACGGACGGTGGATGTACCATCGGCACCGCCACCGCCTGGCACTACGTGGCTCATCGAGCCGACCGGAGACGACTGCGGCCTGTGGGGGATGAACGATGCCGGGTTCGATTCTTCTGCCGGTCTCCGACACTCCCGAGCTGCCTGGTTCCAGGTGTCGCTGCCGACGCCGACCGTGGTCAATCGGCCGCTGCCTGTCCAGCCGTTCCTGGCCTGCGCAAAAAGCGTCGCCGCTCGCGTGGGCGTGCTGCATCTGAAGGCCGTCCAGGTCTTGCTGCCGGTGCAGAGCCTGGCCTCGCCTGAAGGCGAGTCCCAACGCACCGGCGCCGTAGTGCGACTGCTGCAGGAGATCGGCCGGTTCGCGGACCTCCCTCCGCAGGAGAGAACAGGTGTACGAGTGACGTTGGATGGCGGACAGAACCCGACGATCCGGTCAGTGGCGCCGCCCACGCCTGGATCGAAGCCGACGGCCACCCCATCGGCGAGAACGCCGACATCACCACCTACCGCCCCTTGCTGAGCGTCCCACCTGCCACGTAGCCGGCGAGGCCATCGCCCAGGTCACCGAGGTCCTGGCACCCCGCCGCCGTACCCACTGATCAACTGACTGGCGGCCGGCCGGAGCTGTAGGAGGTTCGGTCCATCACGTCACGGATCACTAACAGGCGAACAAGCCCCAGGTCGCTACCGCTGATTTCTGCACGCAGCCTCCCCGAAGGCCGTTCATGACACCACCCGGTTGCGCAGGATGCCGAGGCCGGAGACTTCGAGTTCCACGGTGTCGCCGGGTTCGAGGAAGCGGCCGTGTTCCAGCCCGCAGCCGGTGGGCACGGTGCCCGAGCCGAGGACCTCTCCGGCGTGCAGCCGGGTCGACCGGGAGGCGAAGGCGATCATGTCGGCGAAGGTGTGGTGCATGTCGGCGGTGGTGCCGCGGCTGACCTCCTCGCCGTTGATGCGGGCGGTCATGGTGAGCCGGTAGGGATCGCCGACCTCGTCGGCGGTGGTGATCCACGGGCCGAGAACGTTCGCGTCGGTGAAGTCCTTGCTCTTGCTCAGGCCCAGGCCGGTGGCGATCTCCTCCAGTTGGGTGTCGCGGGCGCTGAAGTCGTTGAAGACCGTGTAGCCGAAGATGTGCGACGGGGCGTCCGCCACAGTGATGTCCGTGCCACCGCGGCCGAGTACGCAGGCGAACTCCAGCTCGTAGTCCCGCACCGAGGAGTAAGCGGGCCAGGTGATGTCGCTGTCGTGGCCGGCCACCGCGAGCCGGTTGGTGAGGTAGTACAGGGGCCGTTCGAGCATGACGGCGGGCAGTTCGACCCGGTCGGCCGGTATGCCCTGGATCCGGGCGCGGGCGTTGCGGAAGTGGTCCATGAAGCCGCCGAAGTCCCGGATCTGCACGGGGCGGGGCAGCGGGGACAGCCAGCGCAGCGCGGACGCGGCGACGACCGCCTCGTCCGGGGCCTGTCCGGCGAGCCGTTCCAGGGTCTGCCGCACGGGTTCGCCGCCGTCGATGATCGCCTGCATGGTGGTCAGTGCGGGGGAGTGCCGGCCGGTCAGCAGGTGGTGGGCGCGGTCGAGCAGCAGGAGGCGTTCGCCCTGGTCGAGTACGAGTGCGGTCCGTTCGGCGCCCTCGTACTCGACGGTCGCGAGTTTCACGGTCGGTTCCTCTTCTCTGGAGGGGGCGGGAAGCGGGGCAGGGTCAGACGAAGGCCACGACGCGGGCCGGGGCGGCGCTCGCGTGGGCGATCTTGATCGGGAAGAAGGCCACCCGGAATCCCGACGGGGGCAGCGCGGCCAGGTTGGTCAGCTGCTGGACGATGAAGACCTCCCGCTCGCGGCCGGCCCGGTGGCCGTCCCACAGCACGGAGCTGTCGCCGCTCTCGCGGAACCTGCGCGCCATCACGGCGAAGCTCAGGTCCCAGCCCCCGGCGTCCGTGCCGAGGACCTTGGCCCCGAGGCCGGCCAGGAAGAGCGTCGACTCCCGGCTCATCCCCGGGTAGCGGAAGAACTCGAGGTCGGACAGGCCGTACCGCTCCTGGCCGGTGCGCAGCAGGACCGCGCCGCCGGCCGGGACCGGGGCGCCGTTGTCGGCGAGGGCGGACTCCAGCGCCTCGACGGTGATCGGGGCGTCGAGCTCGCAGCGCCCCCGCAGGTCCAGCACGAGCGCCTCGCACCACAGCTCGTCCAGGGCGATGTCGGTGATGGTACGGGCGGGCCTGCCTTCGCAGGTCGAGCCGTAGTGCAGAGGGGCGTCGACGTGGGTGCCGAGGTGGGTGTTGAAGTCGGTCAGCAGTTCCGCGCCCCAGCCCTCGCCGTCGGGCAGGTCCTCGACGCCGCAGTGCATGGCGGCGGCGAACTGCTCACGGCCCTCGCCGGCGGGGTGGGCGTAGGCGATGGACGGCGCGATCACCGGGGCGAGCGGGCGCAGCTGCTCGGGGAGCAGCTCGTGGTCGGCGGGGTCCAGCGTCCTGGTCAGGTCGATCAGTTCCATGGCGGCTCCTCCTAAGTTATTGGACGGTCAGCATAGAACTGGACGGATAACATAGGCAAGTGCTCCGCGGACCCGGCGCGGGCCGGTCGGCGTGACAGAATCGGCCACGTCAGGCGGCCGCGACATCGGGAAGGACACAACGTGGGTGCGACCCGCAAACAGGAGATCTCCGCCGAGACCCGTCGTCGGCTGGTGGCCGCCGCATGGGAGCTGGCCGCCGAGGGCGGAGCCGCCGCGGCGTCCGTCCAGGCGGTGGCCGAGCGTTCCGGCATCAGCCGTGGCTCCGTGGCCTGGCACTTCGGCTCCAAGGACGGACTGCTGAAGGCGGTGGTCGAGGAGGCGTTCCGATGGGGTGCGGAATTCATGGGTGAGCGCCTCGCGGCCGCCGGGCCGCAGGGCGGGGTCGAGGCGCTGATCGAGGCGAACTTCGCGCTGATGTCCCGACCCGAGGCGCACATCTACTCGACGCTCCTGATCGAGGCGGTGAGCCGTGATTCGGCCCTGCGCGCGACGTACACCGAGGAGTACGCCAAGATCCGCGGCCTGTACGCCGACCACCTGCGCGCGGCCGGTGCGCGGGTCGCCGATCCGGAGGCCGTCGCGGCGGCGCTGCTCGGCGGCACCCTGGGCATCAACATCCAGCACCGGCTGGACCCGGGCCTGGACCGCCGGCGGGCCGTGACGGCGATGACGGACATCTACACCGACGCGCTCTCCGGCACCGAGCCCCACACCCCGTCGGACACCTGACCCCCGCCTGCGCGGGAGCGGCGGGTAGCAGGTGGATCCGTGGTGTCCGCGGCCGGCTGCCGTGACCAAGGCGACGGAGGCATCGACCCGCGCTCCTCCCAGGCGCCAGACCACCGGGCGACGCATACGGAGCAGGCCTGGCGGGAATCCCGCCAACCGCGAAGCCTGAGCCCCCCACGTTCTCGCTCTGCCCGCCTGCCGCCTGCCGCAACGAAACCGTCCTCGCGATGCCGGCCTGGACTGCACACAAAGTGAGGGGAAGCCACTACGACAGCGCCCACCCCACCGTGGTCGCCCTGGTCGTCGGCTCGCTCGGCGACGACGACCACGCCTGGCTCCGCCTCGGCGAGACATCCTCACGGTCGCAGCAGAGGAACCGCCCACATCCTGCGGCACACCTTGGCGACCAACCTGCTGCGCGCGGGCGTCGTCACCGTCGCACGCCGCCGGACATGACGACGGCCCGCACCGCCTCATGCCACAGGACGGCGGATCGTCGAGGTCGTGCCGGGGGAGGGGGCTGCAATGAAATACATTTCCGGAGCCGTCGTCCCAGGTCACGCAGGGCTTGTGTGTCGAGCGATCAGATCCGGTCGGAACTGTCGCGCGTACCAGGTAGCAAGATCCTTACTGACAGGCCGTGTTGGAGGACGGGGTGCGCTGCCACTCCAGGCCCAGGTAGCCGAGACCGGGATGGGTCACGGACAGGCCGCGGCGCCGGCGGGGATGCCCATCAGCGTCTGGTGCGCCCAGGTTGGTGAGATGGGGCAGGTTCGGCCGGTAGCCGGTGGCCAGCAGCACCGCATCGACGGGCCCGGGACGGCCAGGGGGGCGCCGGGCAGGAGCTCCGGTCGCCGGCGGCCGGCGATGGTGGCCAGAGAGTGAGCGGGGTGCGCGAAGACCGTCTCCCGCGATCGTGCCCGACACAAACAGTTGATCAAGGTACCGTCCTCGGCGCGTGCCCGCCCGCCGTACTCGCGGCCCTTGAGAGGAAACCGGCGTTCCTGGGCGTTCTGCGAACGTTCATGACCTCATCACGCCGTCGCCGCAGCGAAGGGCGGACGGGCCTCTAGCCTCGCCAAGGTCATTTCATACCTTACAGAGCGGAACATCCTGTGCGTTGTCGCCATGCCCTGGTAAGTCTGGCTTTCGTTTCCGTGCTCGCCGCTCCGGTGGCCGCCCACGCCTCGACGGCCGGCGGCCCCGGCGTGCTGCCCCAAAAGACCCACTTCGACTTGCAAGCCCACCGCGGCGGCCTCGGCATGACGACCGAGGAGTCACTTGAGGGGTTCACCAAGGCCCTGCGCCTCGGGGTCAGCACCCTTGAGCTGGACACCCATGTGACCAAGGACCTGAAGGTGGTGGTCAACCACGACCGGCAGATCAGCGCCCAGAAGTGCCAGGACACCGTGCCCCTCACCCCCGGGGACCCGATGTTCCCCTACGTCGGCAAGTTCATCAAGGACCTGACCCTGGCCCAGATCAAGACCATGAATTGCGGGTACCGGCAGCTGCCCGGCTTCCCCGAACAGGAGGTGGTCGACGGCTTCCGGATGGTCGAACTCAAGGACGTGCTGAACCTCGTCAGGACTCGCCGGGCCAAGCAGGTCAAGCTGAACATCGAGACCAAGGTCGAAGCGGGCGCGCCGCAGCAGACCGCGCCGCGCGAGCTGTTCGTCCGCCGCGTGTTCGAGGAGATCCGCGCCTCGGGCGTCGAGGACCAGATCACCATCCAGTCCTTCGACTGGGGCGCGTTGACGGAGATGCACCGGCTCGCGCCGGAATGGCCGCTGGTGGCCCTGACCAACTACGACTTCCTCCAGGTCGGCAAGCCGGGCGCTTCCCCCTGGCTCGGCGGGATCGACGCCGACGACTTCGGCGGCGACTTCGTCAGCGCCGCCGCCGGCATCCCGGGTGTCACCGCCCTGTCCCCGGTGTACGGCTTTCCTCAGAACGGCACGATCAGCGATCCCGCCTTCCGCTTCTACGTCACCGAGAAGATGGTGTCGGACGCGCACGAGCGTGGTCTGAAGGTCATCCCGTGGACGTGCGACGACCCGGCCACCATCGCGGCCCTCATCGACATGGGCATCGACGGCATCATCACCGACTACCCGGACCGGGTCCGGCAGATCATGGCCGAGCGCGGCATGCGCCTGCCCAAGCCCTACGCCAAGTAACCGACGGCCGCCCTTCAGCGGTCTCGCGAAGCACGTGGCTCGCCCGAGGCTTTGTTGGGCCGTCGTGCCGGTCCGCGGCCGGCGTGGAGAACCCCCGTCGGCCGCACCCTCACTCTCCGAATATCTCCTTGTAGAGAAGTTGCACGTCTCGGCGTGGTCGTTTCCCGCTGCGGCGTCGATTTCGCAGTAGTTTCAGGAGGTAGGAGAGTCACTGTCGTAGCGGTAAGACCCCTCTTCCCTTGGAGAGCCGACGGTGAGCTGGGAATTCTCCAGTCGGCCGGCGCCGGCGAGGGCCGCGCTCTCCTACGTCCGGCTCGGGGTCCGCGACCCCGGCCACCTCGGTCGTTTCGGCCACGTCGGTGGCCTCAGCGAGCCGCCGGCTCAGGGCGGTCCAGGCGGCGACCGTGTCGTGATCACAGCCGCACGCCCTGACGAACGCCTCCACTAGTGCGGGCCGGGGCAACCGCTGTCGTTCCAGGGCGCTGGCCCGCGTGCTGCGCGGCAGCACCTCACCCGCCGTTTCGGCCCGTTCCTCCAGTTGCCGGTACGTCAGCCCCGACCACGCCTTCAGCCGGCGCATGGCCGCCATGAACTCGGCAACGTTCTGTCCGGTGTGTAGCTCAAGTGGATCGTCGGGCACGGAGTCTCCCCGTCGCGATGGGCAAACCGAACCATCCAACGTGGTGCCGGTCTGTTCTAGGGGAATTCGTAGTGCTTTGTCCAGACGAGAATCCTTCGGCTCCTTGGTGGGCCTTGTCGGCCGGCGTGATGATCCCGGCCCGCTCGAGTGCACGCAGGATGCCCCAGGATGTTCATGCCGTGCACGCGGTGCTTGCCGGAGAAGTAGGGCCGGTCGGCGGCGATCCGGTCGATGTGGATCAGGGTGCCGTCCAGCACCAGGTAGTGCAGCCCGTCTCGCACAAGCAGGGCCTGTTGTCCGGGGTTGAGCAGTCGCCGGGCCGATCCGATGGACTCGCGGTGGCGGCGGACGAGGCCCTGGTGGTGGTGGACGTGATTGTGGTGATCAACCCGTCTACCAGGGGTTTCGCCATGTCACCAGGTGAACGTCACGCTCAAGATCGTAGAGTCCTTGGACGACGGGTTCGTGGAGCAGTTGGCAGTGAGCGTTCCTTCTGGCACTTGGTTCGCGTCGTGAAAGCCTCACGAACGCGGGCTGGAACCGCTGGTGTGTCGGCGAAGCAACCACCGGGGCTTCCTGACCTCACCCCCAGGTCAGGAACCGGTAGTGCAGCCCGGTCGAAGACTCCTGCCACGCCCCGACGGAGCCCGGCGGGCGTCCCACGTCCGGTGCGTGCGTGTCACCTTCGAAGGACTCCCGGATCTCGGTGACCACGATTCGGTCCGCGATAGGCAGTGTCGCCCGATACACGGCTGCGCCACCGATCACCCACACATCCCCGGACGCCGCGGCGAGCGCCTGCTGCAGGTCGGGGAACGTTTCCACACCCTCCTGCGGCGTGCGCGACAACACAAGATTGCGTCTGCCCGGCAGCGGCCGGAACCGCGGCGGCAGCGACTCCCACGTGCGGCGGCCCATGAGCACGGTCGCGCCCGCAGTCAGGGAACGAAAGTGCTTCAGATCCTCCGGCAGGTGCCACGGCAGCATGCCGTTACGGCCGATGACGCCGTTCGCCGACTGCGCCCAGACCAGCCCGATCACACCGCCACCTGTGCCCTGATGGCGGGGTGCGGGTCGTAGCCGTCGAGGGCGATGTGCTCGTAGGTGTAGTCGAACAGGCTGTCCGCCGGCTTCAGGCTCAGCATGGGGAACGGCCGCGCCTCGCGTGCGAGCTGCGTGCGGACCTGGTCCTCGTGGTTGTCGTAGATATGACAGTCGCCTCCGGTCCAGACGAAGTCACCGACGCCGAGACCCACCTGCTCAGCGATCATGTGCGTCAGCAGGGCGTAGCTCGCGATATTGAACGGCACGCCAAGGAACAGGTCCGCGCTTCGCTGGTAGAGCTGACAGGACAGTTCGCCGTCGGCAACGTAGAACTGGAAGAACGCATGGCAGGGCGGCAGCGCCATCCGCGGGATGTCGGCGACGTTCCACGCAGACACGATGATCCGCCGAGAATCGGGATTCTCGCGCAGCGTGCGCAGCACCTCGCTGATCTGGTCGACATGCCCGCCGTCCGGGGTCGGCCACGACCGCCACTGCACGCCATAGATCGGGCCGAGATCACCGTCCGGCGCCGCCCACTCGTCCCAGATCGTGACGCCATTGTTCCGGAGCCACGTGACATTCGCGTCGCCGCGTAGGAACCACAGCAGCTCATAGGCGATCGAGCGGAAGTGGACCTTCTTCGTCGTGATCAGCGGGAAGCCGTCAGACAGCCGGTAGCGCAGCTGGTGACCGAAGATCGACCGCGTCCCCGTCCCGGTGCGGTCCTCCTTACGGGCGCCCGTCTCGAGCACGTGGCGGAGCAGGTCTTCGTACTGCGTGTCTGGCATGCCCGCAAGCCTAACCAAGGGGGCCGAACGACTCGTCCATCGCGGCCAGGAGTTCGTCGACTGCCCAGACCTGAACGCCGATCATCGCCGACATGACCTGGCGCCCAAGTCAGTAGGCTCACCGGACGTCGTGGCGGAGCATCGCACAAGATCACTCTTAGCGCCAATTTCTGTACCGGTCTCCAAATCCCCGCAGCTGCGCGAGACCCCTGGTCAAACCGTTCGAGGACGGCAGGCTACGGGCTGCCCGGTTCGCAGCGATTCGTAAGCGCAGGCGACGATCTCCACCGCGCGCAGTCCGTCGATACCGGTGGCCGAGACCTGCGTCCGGGTGCGCACGGACGCGACAAAGTTTTCGATCATCGCCCTATAGCTTCCTTCGGAAGCGTCCAGCCACGAGACCTTCTGGGTGGCATCGTCATAGGACGTCACTCGCTCCGCATAGGCGTCGACGTCCACCACGCCGCTGGTCGCCACGAGCCGCAGGCCGAGTCCGCCCCAGGCAGGGAAGGACATTGGGCGGTTCCAGCTGAAGTCAATGGTGGCCACTACTCCACTCGTGAAAGTGAGCATGACAAGACCGCTCGTCTCCACTGCGATGTCGGGTCCGCCGACCAGGTCGTTGGCCTGCGCGTACACCTCCGTCACCTCGTCGGCCAGGATGAACCGCAACGCGTCCGCGACGTGCACCGTGTGGTCGATCAGGGCACCGCCGCCCGCGAGTTCCGGGTCGACGAACCAGTTGCGCCGGTGTCGTGGCAGTTGGCCCTGGTTGACTCCTTCGCAGCCGCGAATCGTGCCGACGGCGCCCGATTCCAGCAGCGTTCGCAGCTCGTGGATCGGGGCGCTGTAGCGCATCGGGAAGGCGGTCATCAGCGGGACATCGTGCTCGCGACAGGTTCGCACCATCGCCACCGCGTCGTCCACATCGGTGGCCAGTGGCTTCTCGCAGAGGATCTGCACTCCCGCGCGTGCCGCAAGCTCGACGTGTCCTCGATGCCGCGTGTTCTCCGAACATACGATCACTGCATCAAGGTCGGCTGCCAACAACTCGTCGTAGGTCTCGTACGTACGCAGGCCGTGCGCCTTCGCCGCTTCATCTGCTCGCCGGGCGTCGTCGTCGGCGAGTCCGACGAGTTCCACGCCGGGCAACGACTGCAGCAGCCGGCAGTACATGGGCGCGTGCACGTGAGCGTAGGTCATCAATCCGATGCGGACGGGGTTCACGATGCGGCTTCCTCCAGTGACACGGCGCGCCCGGTGCGCGCGGACTCCCGCGCTGCCTCGATCGTGCGCACGGTGGCGATGCTGTCCTGTACTGATGTCCTGGCCGGCGTCCCGGTTCGAATGCCGGCGAGGAAGTCGCGCAGTTGCGCGGTGAACGGATCGTCGCCCAGCACGACCTGGCCGGACCGACCCGGCAGGCCGGCCCCCGTCACAGGTGTCTCCTGCCGGAGCGACACCGTGAGCGTCTGTGCCGAGTCCGAGTCGTATGCCAGCATGCCCGACGTCCCTGCCACTTCGATGCGGGTGCGGAACCGCGCTGCCGGTTGCGCCCAGGAGGCGGTCAGATGCGAAAGTGAGCCGGAGGCGTGGGTGAGGACCGCGTACGCGTGATCGTCGACAAGGTCCGACATGACGCGCAGCGTCTTCGTGTAAACCCGGACCACTGGCCCGGACAACCAGGACGCAAAGTCGATGTCGTGCGACATCAGATCGGCAATGATGCCGCCGGATCGCGCCTCGTCGAAAATCCAGGCGCCCGCCGCCCGCTCTGGAAGCGCGCTTTCGCGAGCCAGGCGGACGAGCGCGACGTCGCCGACCTTGCCTTGGGCGACAGCGCTGCGAACCGTGTGGTATTCGGGGTAATAGCGGACGACATGGCCGATGTAGAGCCCCACTCCGGCCTCCGCACACGCAGCGGCGATCGCTTCAGCGTCGGTGACCGTGAGCGCCAGCGGCTTCTCGCACACCACGTGTCTGCCGCGTGCAGCGGCAGCCAACGCGAACGGCTGATGCAGGTCTGTGGGCAGGCAGATGTCGACGATGTCGACGCTGTCAAGCAGATCATCGAAGTCGTCGCAGCGGGTCGCACCGCTCATTGTCGCCACGGCGTCGGCGCCGGACCGCCCCCAGATTCGCAGGTCGACGTCCAGCCGGGCCCAGGCCTGGGCGTGCACCTGACCGATGAAGCCGGTACCGACAACGCCCACCCGAGGCCGGCGGTCGGCCCAGTCGCGTTGTCGTACCCGTTGTGTGCGCGCTTGTGTCATATCCTCTGTCTCGTCTCGCTGTATTGCTCGTGCTGATTACTGGTTCTTGCGCACCCTGGACAGGAACGCCTTCGTCCGTTCGTGCTGCGGGTTACCGAACAGCTCGTTCGGCGAACCCGATTCGACGATCCGGCCGTCGTCCATGAAGAACGCCGAGTCGGCGACCTGCGTAGCAAAGCCCATCTCGTGGGTGACGACCAGCATCGTCATGCCGTCGGTCGCGAGGTCGCGCATCACGTCCAGCACCTCGCCCACAAGTTCCGGATCCAGCGCCGAGGTGGGTTCGTCGAACAGCATCAGCTTGGGCTGCATCGCCAGGGCCCTTGCGATGGCCACACGTTGCTGCTCACCACCCGACAGCTGCGCCGGCCGGTTCGCCGCCTTGCGGCCCAGGCCGACCCGGTCGAGCAGGGCGGCTGCCCGCGCCTTCGCCTCGGCGCGGCCCATTCGCTTGAGTAGCACGGGGGCATGCATGATGTTCTCGAGCGCGGTCATATGGGCGAACAGGTTGAAGCGCTGAAAGACCATCCCGACGTCCTGTCGCTGCCGGGTGACCTCGACGGGTCTGCGCTCGATCAGCCGCCGCCCCACCTGCCGGTAGCCAACCAGCTCGCCGTTGGCCCATAGCCGGCCGCCGTCGATGCGCTCGAGGCGGTTGACGCAACGCAGGAACGTGGACTTGCCGGACCCGGACGGCCCGACCAGCACGGCCACCTCACCCTGGTGGACTTCAAGGGTGATGTCCTTCAGCACGGCTGTCCGGCCGAAGTGTTTGGACACCTTCTCGGCTCGGATGACCGGTCCGCTGCCGTTCTCGTTCAGGCCGCTCATGCTGGGCCTCCTTCACTTACGAAGAGCCTGCGGAGCGGCCCCGGGCGAGCGGGGGCGACCCCGGCCTTGCCGTAGCGTCGTTCGAGGAAGTGCTGGCCCACGCTCAGCACGCTGACCAGGGCGAGGTACCAGATCGCGGCCACTGCGAGAAGCGGCATGACCTTGAAGTTGTTTGAGTAGATGCTCTGCACCGCCGTCAGCAGCTCCTGGCCGCCGACGATCGCCACCAGTGAGGTGGCCTTGAGCATGCTGATCGTCTGATTGCCCAGCGGCGGCACGATGACCCGCATCGCCTGCGGGAGGACGATCGTGCGCATGGCCTGGCGGCCGCTCAGGCCGAGCGCCGCGGCGGCCTCGCTCTGCCCCACGTCGACAGAGATCAGGCCGGCCCGGACGATCTCGGCGTTGTAGGCGGCCTCGTTCAGGGTGAGCGCGATGATCGCGGCGACGGTCGCCGGGATCAGCACGCTCGTAACCTGCTCGAAGAAGGTGATATCAGTGAACGGGATGCCGATGACCACCCGTGGGTACAAGGCCCCGAGGAATCCCCAGAAGATGATCTGGACGAGCAGCGGCGTACCTCGGAAGAACCAGATGTACAGCCAGGCGACGCCACTGAGCACCCGGTTCTCCGACAGCCGCATCACCGCAAGCAATACCGACAGGGCCACGCCCAACACCATCGAGACGGCGGTCAGCATCAAGGTGACCCCAACGCCCTTGATGATGTAGGGCTCGAACAGATAGTGCCCGATGGTCGCGACGTCCAGGTTGGGGTTCGTGAACAGCGACCAGACGACCAGGCCGAGAGCCACGAGGACCACGAGGCCGGACAGGTACCGCCATGGATGGCGTAGCGGCACGACGACGAACTCATCTGTTCGAGTCGTGACCTCGCTTCTACTGCTCAGTGGGGCGCGGGGCGCTGCCCCTCGGGATTCCGTCATGAGTGCATCTCCTACGATGGTCGGCGGTCCGCCGGTGGCGAACGCGATGGCCCGTCGAACCGCCGATGGTCGCGTCGGTGTGGGCTAGTTGATCGCGCCGTTGATCACGGCCGAAGTTACGCCGATCGACGCCAGGTCCCACTTGCTGTAGATGCGGCCGTAGGTGCCGTCGTCGAGCAACGACTGCAACGCGGCCTGGATGGCCTTCGCCAAGTCTTCATTCGCGTTCAAGACGCCGATGCCGTTCGGGTTCGCCTTGTAGCCGTTCGGCTCGGCGGGGTCTTCCACCGCGGTGAGCTTGTCCGGCTGGCTCTTCGCGATCATGATCGCGTTGACCTTCGCGGTGAAGTACACCTCGGTAGCCTGGGAAAGCAGGGCCTGCAAGCCCGCCGCCTCGTCCGGGTACCCGATGATCTTCATCGGACGGGCGCCGCAGGAAGCCTTGCTGTAGTCCTCGAGGAGTGTCTGCAGCGTGGTCGATCTTACTGCGGCGACCTTCACACCACACAGGTCCGCGAGAGTCTTGATCTGGGTGTTCCCGTGCCGCGCCAGCGCAGCGGCGCCTGTCTTCGAGTAGTCGACGAAGGTGACGGCCTCCTGTCGCGCCTTGAGGTCCGCGATGCCCGTGACAACGTTGTGGCTGCCGGCCTGCAGTCCGGGGATCAGGCTGTCGAACGGCTGTGCCTTGTACGAGGCGACAGTGCCGAGCCGCGCTGCGATAGCCTGCGTAAGATCGTAGTCGAGGCCCTTGAACTTGTCGGTGACCCCGGGCTCACTGAAGTCGATGAACGGCGGATGGGGGATGTTCGCGGCGATGACCAGGCCGTCCTTGGCGAACCGATCGGGCAACAGCGCAGCAGCCTTGTCATCCTTGGCCACCGGGCCCACGCCCTCGATCGTCACCGCGGTAGGCGTCGTCGCGTTCCCCGATTGGTCGTTGCTGGAGGAGCCGCAGCCGGCGAGCGTGACGACCGCCGCCGTGAGAAGGGCGATCCCGCGAAGTCCCGCTCGCGGCGGGCGGACAGCGGCGGTTGATGCCGAAGCAGGCGAACCGAGGCGCCTTGGGATGGCAGACATGGTGGATCCTTACTGGTCTGGGGCTCCGGCGGATCGACTCACTGAGCCGGGGTGAGATACTTTGTTCTCGTGAGAACTTTATCTGGCCCAGACCGTAGCGGAGGATCCAGCACGTTGGCAATGCCCACGACCACACCGACGGCCAGTGGCCGGCTGCTGCAGGCACTGCATGCCGGAGGCCCGATGAGCAGGGCCGAGGCAACCGCTGCGGCGCACCTCGCGCGCAGCGCCGCCGGGGCGGCAGCCGAGGAGCTGAGGACTCTAGGGCTGCTCGAGATCAACGAATCCCGCGCCGAGGCAGGCCGCCTCGGCCGGCCGTCCCCCGGTTTGAGTCTGCGCCCGGGTAGCGCCACCGTCGTGGCCGGGGCACTGCACCCGGACGCCGTCGAGTTGGCGATCGTCGACCTGAATCGAACGATCATGCACCGCGAAACCATCGACCTCGCGATACCCGCCCTTCCGCCCGACCAGGCCATACCCGCAGTAGCCCGCCACCTCAACGCGCTACTGGGCAGCTCCGCTGCCGCCAAGTGCACCGCGATCGGCATCTCGCTGCCCGGCATGATCGGCGATTCCGATGGCATCGCGCGCGCCGTGCTCCCGCTCGCATGGCGAGAAGTCCCGGTTGGCGAACTGCTCGCCGCCCGCTTGCGCACCAACCTGCCGATCTACCTCGGTCACGATGCCACCTTCGGCGCCCTGGCAGAGTTCCGTGCCGGTGCCGGACGCGGCGCGCATCGAATGCTCTTCCTCACCTCGCAACAAGTCGGGGTCGGCAGCGCGTTGATCACCTCGGCACACCTGGGCGGACACCTTGGGCACACCCTGCAGGCCGGCCACCTCATCGTGGACCCGACCGGCCCGGCGTGCAGCTGCGGATCTCACGGCTGCCTTGAGCTGTTCGTCGACGGCAGAGCGATCGCCGCCGCACTCCGCCTGCCTCCCACAACCTCGGCCGCTGAGCTACACCGTGCGCTCCAGTCGGGGATCCTGGAAGATCGTCCGGCACGACCCCTCGCCGAAGTACTAGATGCTCTGTCGGTCGGGCTGATCAGCCTCGTCAACACCCTCGGGCCAGACCGTGTGGTCCTCGCGGGGCTGCTGGCTCCGCTCGCTCGTGCATGGCGTCGGCAGCTGGAGGAGGCGCTGGGCCGTTCCGTAGTCGCCCAAGTCGAGCCAGTCAGTCTGCGCGTCGCAACACTGGATGACGCAGTACTGCTTGGAGTTGCAGAGCGGGCGTTCACCCCCCTAATGCATGATCCAGTACGCACACTGTCCCAAGGTTAAAACGCTGTCCCCCTGACAACGGGCACAGTTGTGCATCTCGCGTTCTGCGGGCGCGAAGCGGGAAGTGGACCGCGAGCACAAACGCGACCGCACCGTGGAAGGTCACGAGTCCGCCTGCAGCCGCGGCAAGGCCATCGGCGGCTGCGCCTGCCGAAAATTCCATCTGCGCAGGTCAGGCGGCATGTGAGTACTCGTGGAGAACGCCGCCGAGCCGGTCTCGTCGGCGTACATTCAGGTCGATGATCTGCGTCGGATCCGAGATCGGATCAGGGGCGGAACGCAGCGGCGCTGCTTGGCCCAGAGCTTGATGGGCCCGGTGCTGGTTGTTGAAGTGTTCGTACTCGCGCAGGGCGTGCCGCAGGTGGCGTTCGTTCCAAACGAGGCAGCGGTCGAGAAGCTCGTTGCGACACGACTGCACCCACCGCTCCATGATGGAGTTCGTCCGCGGCATCCGGATGCCGGTGAGCACGGTCTTGATGCCGGCCTGCGGATCGTTCCGGGCATGTCGACCTCGTTGTCCAGCAGTAGCAAGGCAACATCGCGTTCTTCTGGGTCTGTCCAGCGCACCGATGCCAGGCAACGGTGTACGTCGGCGTCGTGGGGGTGCCCCACACGCACGTCGATCTGGGCCCATGGCGTGCCCTTGCTCGCCTCGACGACGTGCCGGGCCGTCAACACCAGGCGAGGCCCGATCAGATATCCAGTACCGACGCGGAGGAACCTCGAGGCGCCACCTCCACGGATCAGAGCCAGTCTTCGACGGTCCAACTCAGCCCTCGTCATCCCAGGAGCCGGACTGCCGGCGACCGATCTCGGGGCTGTCTCCGCCCATGGCCCGGTCCTTGACCTTCAGTTTCAGGGTCAGCTTGTGCCCGTGGACCGAGGAGTGCGACGCGCCCCCGCCCACGGTCGCCACCCCGAACTGGAGCTTCCCCTCACCCTTCACGTCATTGCGTAGCTCCAGCAGCAACTCCAGTTCGGCTTCCTCGATCTGAAAGGCGAACTGCTGCTGGGCCCCCTGCGCCTGGGCCTGGTAGAGCTCTTGCCGCAGTTCCTCGATCGCTGCGGCCAACCCGATCGTCGCCATTGCTGCTCCTCCCCGTCGACCGTGAGATTCAGAAATGAGTGGTACCAGTCCAGGTGGGCGAGTGCATGCGACTTCGGGAAACTGACATTTGGCGCAACACGACGAAAGCGGGGCGGGAATAGCGACGCTAACTGTGGCACATCACAGGCAGGTGTCACAGAAATGCCCAGGTTTTCGCGGGGAAAGCGGCGAGACAGCCCCGCACGCCCGCGGCTACCGTGGAGGCAGTGGCCGACGCGCTGGCCCGCTTCCGAGCCTCCCGCCCCCACGCGGTGGAGGCTGCGATGTCGGCAAGAGTACGAGCGCCCCGATACGTGTGGGTGGGAGCGGACGAGTTACCGGCTTCTCCTGCCCGTACTCGTGATCAGTGCGTCGAGGGCGGCTCGGCCCTCTTCGGCGCGATGTGGGATCAGCAGGAGGGTGAGGGCTCGTTCCAGCCGCGCGTCGATGTCCTCCCATTGGGCGACCGAGGCCGCCAGCGCGTCCGGGTCCGCGTGGAGCCTGCCGCCGGCGCGAGCCAGGCATGCCGAGGCCCAGTGGTTCTCACCGGCGGTGAGGAGCGCGGTCGCGAGCCGGTCCGGGGCGTCGGGCAGCCCGGCGACGACAGCCAGCTCGGCTCCCGCCGCCTGCGCGTACGCCGCGTAACGTCCCATGGAGAACGTGCCGAAAGCCCGCTCCACCAGGGCAGTGGCGTCGCTCAGGTCGCCGGAGTGCAGCGCGGCCCGGGCATCGACGAACGCGCCGAAGGAAGTCAGCCGGGCATGCCCGGCCTGCGCGTGGTCGACCACCACGCCGGCTCTGTGGCGCCAGAGCCGGAATCGCACCCGGTCGTCGAGGAGTCCGTGGGCGAGCGCGATGGCCGACACGGAAGGCAGCAGCCATCCGGCCGGGGGGCGGCCGGCTCGTTCCCAGCCCTCCCACATCCGTTCGCCGTGGCGCAGGGCCGCGCCGAGGTCTCCGGTGAGGACGAGCGCGGGGATCAGCCTGCTGGCCGAAATGTAGGGGTGGTCTCCGACAAGGTCGTCGGCCATCATGAGCCGACCGGCGCTGATCGCCGCGGGCAGATCTCCCGCGACGATCGCGTCGGTGCAGGCCACGTGAAGGGTGTCCACGATCTCGATGGCCGAACGCGGGTCGTCGCGGTCCATCTCCGACAGCAGTGCCAGCCGCTCCTCGGTGTATCGCCGGGCCTCGCGATGCCGGCCGGCCCGTACGGCGGCGGTCGTCACCGCGTCGAGCCCCGCGCTGATGAGCACGGCGTCGCGCGTCGTCCGTGCGATGTCGAGTGCGCGGGCGGCCAGGGCCGGGTCCGGGTCGAAGGCGCCCGGCCGCTCGGTCCAGGCTGCCGCCGTGGCGAGGGCCGCCGCCACGATCGGGTCGCCGGGGTCTCCGGCCTCGGCGGCTTCCTTGAGATCACGGCGTAGCCGTTCGCCGGGAATGCCCTCGGGGAAGGAGGCGAGAAACCTTGCCCCCGTCTCCACCGCACGGGCCAGGGCGACCGCGCGGCCGTTCTTGTCGCCCGCGGCATGGGCCTGTGCCGCTGAGGCGAGCAGCAGGTCGAACACGTTCTGTCCGGAGATGTTGTCCAGGGAGCAGTCGGCCGCGTTCCGCAGGTCCTTGGCCGCTTCGGCGGGGCCGGGCGCTCGTTCGGCTGCCTGCCGGTAGTGGCCTTGGGCCTCGGCCAGGAACCGGCGGGCGAAGGTGAGGTGACCCAGCGAGCGGGCCAGCCGGTGCGCCGCCCCGCCCGGTCCGGGCGGGGCGGCGGCCAGCGCCGCACGCAGATCGTCTGCGACCTCGTCGAACTCCTGCCGCCAGACCTCGGCGCCGTCCTTCTGGCTGTCTTCGATCGGCGCCGCTGTCCCGGCGCCGTGCTGTCTGGCGGCGATCACCCGCTCCTGCATCGCCGTCGCGGTACCGGCGGCCCACAGCAGATGGAGTTCCCGAGCCGCGTCGTACTCGCCGGAGTCTCGTAACAGGTCCTCGGCGAAGGCTCTGACGGTCTGCAGGAGCCGCCATCGGCTCGCTGTCCCCGGGGCGCGTACGACGAGGCTCTTGTCGACGAGTCGCCCCAGCACATGGCTCACGGCGCCGGGTCGGCGGCCGGCGGTGAGCGCCGTCGCGGCGGCCAGGTCGAAGCCGCCGCAGAACATCGACAGTCGCCGGAACAGCGCCTGTTCCTCCTGGTCGAGCAGGTCGTGACTCCATTCGAGCACCGCGCGCAGGGACCGATGCCGCCGGTCGGCGGCCCGTCCTCCGGTGAGCAGCCTCAGCGTGTCGTCGAGCGCGACGAGCAGCCCGGCAAGCCCCAAAGAGGCGCTGCGGGCCGCGGCGAGTTCGATGGCCAGGGGAATGCCGTCGAGCCGGGCGCAGATCTGCGTCAGCAGGGCCGGGTCGGCGTCGAACTCGGGATCGGCCGCGGTGGCCCGGTCGAGGAAGAGCGCCTCCGCGTCGGAGGCCAGGGGCAGCGGGCCGATCGGCACGGTACGTTCGCCGGGCACGCCGAGGCGCTCGCGGCTCGTCACGAGGATCCGGGTGCCCGGACAGGTTGCCAGCATTCGCTCGGCGAAGCCGGCAGCGGTGTCCAGCACGTGCTCGCAGTTGTCGAGGACGAGCAGCGCCCGATCGCGGCGAAGCCGTTCGATGACGGCGTCCTCCAACGGCTGCTGGGCGCGCTCACTGACCCCGAGCACCTTGGCCGCCGCCTGCGCGACGAACCCGTCCCGTACGGGAACCAGATCCACGAACGCCCCGCCGGCCGGGTACGTGGAGCAGATCTCCGCCGCGAGGCGGCTCTTGCCCGCGCCGCCAGGACCCAGCAGGGTGACCAGCCGGGAGGCGCCGAACGCCGCCAGGACCGCCTCGTGTTCCCGTTCGCGCCCGACGAACGAGGTCATCGGGGTGGGAATCCCGGGTTGCGGCGTGTCCGGGATGTCGCGGTCCACGCCGGCCTGCACCGCCTGCTGAGCCAGCTCCTGCCGGTCGGCCACGCCGTACTTGCGCAGCAGCGAGGCGACGTGACTCTCGACCGTGCGGACGGAGATGCGCAACCTGTTCGCGATCTGCGCGTTCGACAGCCGCGCCGCCACCGCCGCCAGCACCTCGGCCTCGCGCTGGGACACCTTTGCGATCATTCGGACATCATCACGTACGTGTGGACGTCATGGATCTCTCAGTGGCGAATCAGTGGAGTCCACGGATGTCGGACAGCTGCCACATGAAGCATTCTGATCATGCAAGCGATGAACACGAACACGAGGGAATCGACATGGACAAGGTCATTTCGCAGGACGGCACCGCGATCGCCTACGACCGGATCGGGCAGGGCCCGGCGGTGATCCTGATCGGCGCCGGCCCCAACGACCGATCCGCGACCGCGCCCCTGGCCGAGCTGCTGGCCAAGGACCTGACCGTCTACAACTACGACCGGCGCGGCCGCGGCGACAGCGGTGACACCGCCCCCTACGCGGTGGACCGCGAGTACGAGGACATCGAGGCGCTCATCACCGCGGCGGGCGGGTCGGCGCACTTGTACGGCACCTCCGGCGGTGGCATCATCGCCCTGGAGGCCGCCGCCCGCGGGCTCGCCGTCGACAGGCTGGCGGTGTGGGAGGTTCCCTACATCCTGCCCGGCACCCGTACGCCGGTGCCGGCCGACTACCGCGAGCAGCTCGTGGCTCTGCTGGCCGAGGGCCGTCGGGGCGACATGTGCGAGCTGTTCCTCACCGCCGCGGTCGGCATCCCGGCCGAGTTCGTGGCTCCGATGCGCGACTTCCCGGGCTGGCCGGCGATGGAGGCCGTGGCCCACACACTCATCTACGACGCCACCATCACCGGCGACTTCTCCCTGCCCGCCGATCGGCTGACCGGCGTCACGGCCCCCACCCTGGTGATCGACGGTGAGACGATCCCGTGGATCAGCAGCACGGCGCAGGCCGTGGCCGATCTGCTGCCGGACGTCCGGCGGGCCACCCTCACCGGTCAGCCTCACAACGTGGCCCCCGAGGCCATCGCCCCCGCGCTCGCCGCGTTCTTCAGTGAGGCCACAGCGTGAGCACCATCGTCTCGCAGCTGTTCGTGTCGCTGGACGGTGTCGTGGAAGCCCCCGAGCAGTGGCACTTTCCCTACTACGACGAGGAGATGGCGGCGGCCGTCTCCGGCCAGCTCGACGAAGCCGACATCCTCCTGCTCGGACGCCGGACCTACGAGGTGTTCGCCGCCTCCTGGCCTGGCAGAGGGGGCGAGGTGCCGTTCGCCGACCGGATCAACTCGATGCCCAAGCTGGTGGCCTCGACCACGCTGACATCCCCGGCCTGGCAGAACACCACCGTCATCCCCGGTCCGGTCTCCGGCGAACTCGCCGCCCTCAAACAGGGGCCGGACCGGCACATCACCATCAGCGGCAGCCTGACCCTGGTGCGATCGCTGCTACGCGACAACCTGCTCGACGAACTGCACCTCCTCATCCACCCGGTCGTCCTCGGCCAGGGGGAGCGGCTCTTCGCCGGCGGCGGTCCGACTCCGCTGCGACTGGTCCACTCGGCCACCTTCGCCACCGGCGTCCTGCACCTGATCTATCACCCTGGCCCCTGACAGGCGGCGGGCAGAAGCTCGGCGGATCGATGCCGGCCCGATCTTGGACGGACGCCAGGATCGGGCACGGATCCCCGATGAACGCGATCATGGAACGGTGGATCCAGACCTGCGATGTGAACCGCTGGGTCTGGAACCAGCGCCACCTGCCTCACACCCTGCGCGAGTTCGGGACCTGTCGCCCAGGACGGCTCGCCGGTCCCGTTCGCACAGCCCCGTCCACAGCCCGGCCGGGACGCCCCTGAGCACTTCGCCCAAACGCGAAGGGGACACCAACCCGCACAACGCCCTCTCGGTACCACCGCGTCGCGCAAGCCGCGTAAGGATGATCTGAAGCAGATCTATATCGGCACCGGGTTGACTCCTCGTCATGCTCTTGCGTGAAATTATGGCCGCGGCCATTGCCCTGCCCCTTCTGTGGCCGAGCACGGCCGGTGCGCACGCCGTGCGGCAGGCGCCGCTCGGCGCCGTTTTCAACAACCCCAACACGGCGGACAAGACCAAGATCGTAAACCAGTTGATCACGCTGATCGACGGTGCGGAGACGGGCTCGGACATCCGGGTGACGGCGTTCGAGTTCACCGACCCCGATGTGCTCGCCGCTCTGAAGGCCGCGCATGCCAGGGGCGTCAACATCAAGGTTCTGGCCGACGGCGGCGCCAAGGACAGCGATCAGTTCAAGGATCTCGCCGCGGCGCTTGGCGGTGAGACCGGCAAGCCGTCGTGGGCGACCCACTGCCGGCACGACGGCAATTCCTCGACCGCATGCATCGGCGACGTACCCGGCGACGACGGGTCGAAGATGCACAACAAGTTCTACCTGTTCTCCAACACCCTCGGCAGCTCCGACGTCGTCATGCAGTCGAGTGCCAACCTCAAGCAAGGCGGCTCCGGGACGGGCCAGTGGAACAGTTCCTACACCCTGTCCGACAAGGCCGTCTACGACGCCTACCTGGCCTACTTCGACGACATGGTGCAGATGAAGCTGATCCCCGACTACTACGAGACGCATCCACCGGTAGAGACGCCGATCACGAAGGTCTATCACTCGCCCCGCAAGGACGGCGACACCATGTACAACATCCTCGGCCACGTGAAGTGCGAGGGGAACACAGAGGGCGGCACCACCGGCGACCATCGTACGATCATCCGGGTCTCCACCTGGCACATCGCCCAGGAGGCCGTGGCGAGGCGGCTATGGGACCTGGACCAGCAGGGCTGCTACGTCGACATCGTGTACCAGCACGCCGGCGCGGCCGCCCTGCAAGCGCTGCTGAAGCCGCCGAACGGCTATCACGGTCCGGAGATCCGGACGTTCAGGGACGTCCCTGGAACACACCAGAAGGACCTCCTGATCGACGGCACGTACCACGACAAGATCAACCAGAAGGTTGTCTTCACCGGCAGCATGAACCTCAATTCCTCATCGCTCCGCGAGAACGACGAGACCATGCTGCGGATCACGGACCCCGAGGTCCATCGCGTCTTCAAGTACAACTTCTGGGAGGTCCAGAAGGCCGCCGACGTCGATGTCCAGACCAGTAAGGGGCTGGTCAGGAATCTGCCTGCCACGGTCGAGTCCCCCGACGAACGAGCAGAGTGACCCCTGGAAGGGCAGCCGCTCATGCCTGGAACAGGCCAGGTCCGCGTGGATGACCCCGGGCGTCGTCACCGACTGGACGTGCTCGACGAGTTGTCGCAGGCCTTCGCGGACCGGGCGGCGGCGGGCGTGGAGGTGCTCCACGAGCTCGGGCCGGTGACGCTGGTGGAGAGGCTGGTCGGGCCGTCCCTCGTCGGGCTGTACGTCCCGGCTCCGGTACGCCAGGGGTACCGGGCTCCGTACGAGAACCCGGCCTGACTGCTCACATCGGCCACGCGGAGGCGGACCGGCCGGCCACGGAGGAGCATGCCGGCCCGCTGCCCGGCTGTCCCCACGAGACCAGTACGCCGCGAAGCGGCCGGACCGCGCAGTGTGGTGGTCATGTTGAGGGACCAGCCGCCGTTCCGTGGCCTGTAAATCACATCGATAGCGGGTCTGAAGGCGTCACGCCTAGCGTCGCCCGAAACAGAGCAGCCTCGAACGAGGGGACATGGAATGCGACGACACCCGAAAATCGCGATGGCGGCCGGCGGGCTGGCGCTGATCGGCGCGAGCCTACTGGTGACGGCTCCGGCGCAGGCGCAGGGCAACTCGCCGTGCTACGCCAAGAGCGGGCACCTGTACTGTGGTAACGAGGCCGGGGTGGGCCTTTGGCGCTACCCGCGCTACAGCGACGCCACCAAGGATGTCGTGGACAGGCTGAAGTCGAACCCCAGCTACTTCCAGTGCTATGTCTCAGGGCAGAAGCACGGAGGCGGGAACAACATCTGGTACAAGACGTACGGCGACGTCAACGGGCGCACCGGCTATGTCGCAGCCAAGAGCGTCTACACCTCGAAGGACCCGTTCCCGGGCGTCAGCCACTGCTAGTGCTGCGCTCTTCAACGCGTGGAATTGCCTCTGGCCAAGAGCTCTGGTCAGAGGCATCCTGCATGGCAGGCTGCATGGGATCGTGACGCCCGCACCTTGTCGTTCCGGCACCGCCGGCTGGTTCGTCTCGGCGTGTGTTCGGGGAGGAAGTGCCCCACCGATCGGAGGGCCAGTGCGAGCCGGTCACCAGGACGCGGCGCTCGTAGGCGGCCGCGACGAACCGGAACAGCAGCTGGGTGCCGGTGCCATCGAGTGCGGCGCACCCCACGTCGTCGATGATGATCAGGTCGGCGCGTAGCAGGCTCTCGATCACGCGTCCGACGGAGTTGTCGGCCAGGCTCCGATAGAGCGTTTCGACCAGCTCGGCAGCGGTGAAGAAGCGGACCTCGTGGCGGTCATGAGGCGCCTCCGATCCGGCCGGGCTTGTCCAGGGCGTAGTCCGGTAGGGACCGGGCCGGGACATGCGGCGTCTCCAGAACCAGGGCATCTCCAGAACCAGGGCGTCTCCAGGTGGGCGGATCTGCGCGGGTGCGGCTCCCGCGGCCAGAATGGAGCGCACGTCATCGGCGCGTCAGCGGCGAAAGGCGACGGCGCGCTCCAGCGCGGCCAGCAGGGCCACCTCGCCATGGGCCGCGCGCAGTACGGTCGGCTCGACCAGATCCGCACGTCCTCCTCGCCTCGGCGACCAGACGGTGGACGTTCCGCGTCGACCCGGCATGCCCTGCCTCCTGCGCCGGCGGCAGCAGTCGCTAGGCCGAGATCTTCCCCGCGGTGGCCTTCACCTTTTCGATCGCCGCCCACCTTTCGGTAGGCGGCGACGATGTCCATGACTACCCCCGCAGGTTTCACGACCGGGAAGACCCCTTGAGCGGTGATCTCGTGAGGGGTGTTCCCCGAGCGGTGATCGTGGCGGAGTCAGCCAGTCCGGCCATCGGTGGTGACCTCGAACCGGCCACCTGCGGGGACTTCTACCTGGCCACGGACACGGAGCCCTCGGGATCGCCGGCGGTCAGGACGATCACACCCTCGTCGAAGGCGAAGCCCTCGACTCACTGGTAGTCCGGCCTGAACCAGCGGGCCTTGTAGATCTTGGCGCCGGGCAGGGTGCGGGAAGCGGTGCCGCCGAAGAACTCCACCGTATCGGTGCACCAGGACGCGCCGCAGCCGCTCTTCGGCCGGGTCCTGAGGATCTGCCCGGTGCCCTGCTGATCACCAACCGACTTGACGAGCCGCATGTTGACCTTGTCGGCGTTGGCGTACTCCGTGGTGAAGGCGCTCGTGGATTTCACGTACTGGTAGACGGCATCGTTCGTGGTGATCCACAGCCGACCCTTGTCGCCGAAGACCGGGGCCATGTCGTGGCCACCTTGCTTGCCGGGAAGCGCGACCCGCTGGGTCTCGGTCAGGATCGGCTGTGCGGGCGTGCCGCCGACCTTGAGAGCCACCAGGTCCTTGTCGCCGAGCGCCCACAGGAGCTCGGCGGCCGGATCCCAGAGCACGCCATGACCGCCGGGCAGCTTGAACTCCGCGTACTGCTTCGAGGTCGAGCTCTGGGAAGCCGTATAGACCCGCACCCAGCTCCCCTTGGTGGCCGCGGCGGCGACATTGCCGTCGGGAAGCAGTTCGACGGCGTGGGGCAGGATCCCGTCGCCGCCCGTGTCCACGGCCCATAGACGCGTGCCCGACGGGTAGGACGCCACACCGATGAACCCGCCGTCGTTCACCGCGAGGACCGACTTGCCTCCGCTCTGGCGAGGTCCGCCATAGCGGAGCCGGGCGTCCGCGATCGCCCCCGAGCACAGCGTGCAGTCATCGAGCTCGGCCTCGGGGAATCCGTTCTTTGCGGACGGCTTCCACTTCCATTTCAGCGCCTCCGGCTCCTTGGCCGGGTCCCACGACCTGTATCGCGAGTCCAGCACCACGACCTGGCGGGCCTTCCCGTCGCCCATGACTACCCAGCCATATGCATCCCCGCTGCTCACGGCCTGCGCCGGAGCGGTCATGCCAAGGGCGGCGACCAGGGCCGCGCCCGTCGTCGCGGGCAGCCACTTGCCGTGTCCCATCGAATCTCCTTCATTGCGTACGCGAACCGCATCTGCGCACAGACGTGCGAGGATTCTGAACTCGATGCGGTGGATTTCGTTGATGCCGGAGACTAGAAGGGCTGGTTTTCGATTCGCTATCGATTCGATTCACCCGGGCCGGTCCGCTCAATGCTCCGATCATCCGCGCGCTCGCCCATCGGCCGCGTGGCAGGCCCGCCCTTGAGCGGCCGAGTTCCATCTCCCCTGGGGGATCACAGCGATGATCAGCCGATGGGCGTCACGGCAGCGGCGGAACCGTCCCGGCCTCGGTCATCCTGCCGTACTGCTGCCGCGCCCAGGCGCTCACCGGCTGCGCCCACACCGCCGTGCCGTACGCGCAGATGCCCGCCCATCCCTGGACGCCCGCGTGGACGCTCTCGTAACGCAGTCCGATGATCGCGTTGGCGCCCAGTTGCCGGGCCTTGTGGACCGTCAGGCTGGTCGCCTGGTGCCTGATCAGGTCGAGTTCCCGCGGCATGTCGGTCGGTCGGCCGAGTTCGTCGAGTACGTTCGACCAGTTCTTGATGGCGCCGGGGACGTCCGCGACCAGCCCGGTCACGTGGTCGTAGACCGCCTGGATCTCATAACCCGGCAGGCTCTCAATGGTCACGATCAGCATCGTTGTCCGCCGTCCCGATCGGTAGCACCATCAATGGAACCCGTCACGCCCGCCCAAAGCGCCAGCTCGGCCCCGAACTCCAGCCACGACGGCGAGGGTGCCGCGTCGAAGGCGGTCATGGTGCGCTCTCCAGTGCCCTCCGGCTCCAGCGCGGTGTCCGTGAGCACGATCAACCGGCCTCCTGCTCGCGACCGACCAGCGCACGCGCGGAACACGTTCGCCATTTGCCTGGAGTCTCCCTTGCGAGCCGACGATTCAGGAAGACTAACTGGGCGTGTTATCGATTCGATTCAAGTCGATTCAGGTCAACCGCCTGTGCGCCGGCCGTGCACGACTCTGGTCGCGTACTCCGCAGGCCGCCCGGTGCGCTCCACCCGGCGATCCATGCCGGGCGGCGGAGAAGGTGATCCTCGAATCCCTTGCCTGCCTGTTGCCGATGAGTTTCGAACGCAGGACACTGGTTGATCATCGGGGGATGTCATGACAGCTCACATTGAATTTCGCGTTCTTGGTCCGCTGGCGGTCGGTGTCAGGGATCGCCCTGTCAGGTTGCGCGGGCTCCGGCAGCGTTCACTACTGGCCGCGCTGTTGCTGGATGCCGGACGGGTCGTGTCGGTCGATCGGCTGGCGGCCGCGGTCTGGGGCGAGCACCTGCCCGATTCGGTGCGCACCCAGATCTCGATCCATGTGCACGGGTTGCGTAAGGCGTTCAAGGACGCCGGCTGCGGCGTGCAAGTGATCGTCACCGAACAGGCCGGCTATCGCCTGCACACTGACGGCGTGTGGCTGGACACGCGCGAGGCGGAGGAACTGGCGGCGGAGGCCCGGAAGGCCGCCGCCGCGGGGCTGGGCGAGCAGGCGGCGGCGATGCTGGCGCGGGTGCTCGGGCTGTGGCGGGGGCCGGTGCTGGGCGAGATCGACACCACCGAGATCGCCACGGTGGCGCGCGGTCTGGAGGATGCCCGGCTGGGCATCGCGGAGGAGTGGGCCGAGGCGGAGCTGGCCTGCGGCCGTCCTCGGGAGGTGGTGGCCCGGTTGGCGGGGCTGGTGGAGGATCATCCGCTGCGTGAGGGGCTGCGCGCACAGCTGATGCTGGCGCTTTGGCACTCCGAACGGCAGGCCGACGCGCTGGAGAGCTACCAGCGGGGACGCAGACATCTTCTGGAAGAACTGGGTGTGGAGCCGGGCAGGGGGCTGCGGGAGGTCCAACAGGCGATCCTGGCCGGACCACCTGCTTGCGACGCCATGCAACCGGAGGTTCCCACGCCGCCCGCCGCGCGCCTCGGCGGGAACGCGGATGACGGGCCTCTTCCGGCGGATGCGGGGCCAGTCGTGACGGTACGGCCGGCGCAGTTGCCGCCACCGGTATCAGCGTTCGTGGGCCGAACATCGCAGATACGGACGCTGGATCGGATACTGCGGCAGGACGGGCGCTGTCCGCCGATGGGCGTGATCAGCGGGGTGGCCGGGGCCGGCAAGACCGCACTTGCCCTGCAGTGGGCTCATCTGGTGGCCGACCGGTTCCCCGACGGCCAGTTGTTCGCCAATCTTCGTGGCTACGACCCGGACAGAGAGTCGGCACAACCAGCGGCGGTGCTGGAACGGTTCCTGCGGGCACTCGGGGTGGACGGGACGGCGATCCCGGCTGGGGCCGAGGAACGGACCGCGTTGTTCCGCAGCATCCTGGACGGGCGGCAGGTGCTGGTGGTATTGGACAACGCCGAGTCGGCGGCACAGGTACGGCCGTTGCTGCCGGCGACGCCGGGCTGTTGCGTGATCGTCACCTCCAGGCGCCGACTGGAAGGGTTGTTGATGGGCGGCGCGCTCGCGGTGCCGGTGGAGGTTCTGACCGAGCAGGACTCCGCCGAACTACTGGCACGTGTGCTGGGAGCGGAGCGAGTGGCCGCCGAGCCGGAGACGGTCGCGGAACTCGCTGCTCTGTGTGACGGGTCACCACTGGCGTTGCGCATCGCGGCGGCGAAACTGGCCATGCGGCCGCAGTGGTCAGTCGGCGAAATGGCCGAGCGGCTGGCCGACGAGCGCAGCAGGCTGGATCAGCTCAGCCGAGGTGGGCTGGAGGTACGAGCCAGCATCGGGCTCTCCTATCGCGAACTGTCAGCACGGGCAGCCCTGGCCTTCCGGCGGCTGGGGCTGATGGACGCCCCAGGGGGATACGCGCCCTGGCTGATGGCGGCGCTGCTCGACACGACGGTGCACGATGGTGAGCGGCTGCTGGAGGAACTGGTCGATGCCCAGCTGCTGCAGCCGCTGGGCAGAGACGAAGCCGGTCAACCACGCTACCGCTTCCACGATCTGATCCGCCTGTACGCCCGGGAGCAGGCCGAGACCGTGGAACCGCCTGACGCCAGGACGGCCGTGCTGAGCCGGGCCCTGGGCGCGCTGCTCGGCCTGGCGGAGCAGGCCCGCGACCTGCTGCACAGCCGCTACCCGATGGTGCCGCGCGGTGACAGCCCGCGCTGGCTGCCGGAAGACGCGTCGCAGGCGGCCTTGACGGATGACCCGCTGGCGTGGCTGGAGAGCGAGCGACTGAACCTCGTGTCCGCCGTGACGCAGAGCGCCCAGTTGCGGCTCGCCGACCTGTGCCGCGACCTCGCTGCCAGCTTCGTTCACATGTTCGTGTCGCGGGCCTACTTCGACGACTGGCGGACGGTCGCCACCCGGGCCCTCGAAGCCTGCCGCGCCGCTTCACACCTGCCGGGCCAGGCCGCGATGTTGTTCTCCCTCGGCTCCCTGGCCCTGAGTCAACGCCGGCTCACCCAGGCCGCCGACCTGCTGGAAACGGCTCTTGAGCTGTTCCAGCGGCTCGCCGACGTGCCCAGCCAGGCCATCGTGCTCCGCCACCTCGGCACGGTTCATCTCTTCCAGGGAGACCTCGACAGGGGGAGGGAGGAACTGGAACAGGCACTGGCACTTTTCGAACAGGTCGGCGACATCACCGCCCTGGCCCATGGCCTGGGCTTTCTCTCGCACGCGCACATGCTCCAAGACCGGCTCGAGGAGGCCGCGCGGCTGCTGCATCGCGCGCTGACCCTTAATCCGGGAAGCAAACGGACCGAGGCCCAGCTGCTCAAACGCCTGGCCGAGGTCTACCGCCGCCAGGGCCGGCACGCAGATGCGATCAGGAAGTGTGAGGGCGCCCTGGCCCACGCCGTCGACCTGAACGATCTGGTCGGCCAGGCGTATGTGTTGCACGCGCTGGGCGAGACACAGCTCGACCTCGGAGAGATCGTCGAGGCCGGCTCCACTCTGCACCAGGCGTTGCACCTCGCCCGCCGGGTGGGCGACAGGCTGATCGAGGGCCGGGTCCTGCTCGCTCTCGGCCACCTCGGAAGCGACCGCAGCACGTTCCATCTCCAACAGGCTGCCGAGACCTTCGCAGCCATAGGAGCCGCAGGTTGGCACGACAAGGCCATGAGGGCGGCCGCGCGGGTGAGCGCCTGAACATCGGACGGGCCATCCTCTGTCGCACGCTCGCTGGAACACGTGTCCCTGAAATGAGGGACGATGGCAGTGCCACCGGTCGAGTGGTCGTGAAACCGTCAACGGCGTATCCGTCCCCAGCGGGGGGCTCATAGTGGGGGGATCCAACCATCTGGAAGATCGACGGATGAAGGGGGAGAGCAACCGGCCGGAGTCGGCCCCGGGCGTCCCGATACGGGTCGCCGCCCAGCTCACGGCACTCGAACGACCGATCCCGGCACAGTTGCCCAGCCCCATCGCGACGTTCACCGGCCGTGAGACAGAGGTCGAGAGGCTGTGCACGCTGCTGACCGACGGCTCCGAACGCGCGGTGGCCATCTCCGGACCGGCCGGCATCGGTAAGTCGGCTCTCGCTCTCCAGGTGGCCCACCGCATCTCCCGCCAATTCCCCGATGGACAGCTTTACGTCAACCTGCAGGGATCCACTCCCGATGCGGCCCCCCTGCACACCGCGGAGGTGCTCGGCCGGTTCCTGCGCTCCATGGGAGTCGCCACCCCGGCGATCCTGGGCGAGCAGGAGGAGGTCGCCGCGACCTTCCGCTCGTTGACACACGGGAAGCGGCTGCTGATCCTCTTGGACAATGCGGCGAGCGCCGAGCAGGTCCGCCATCTGCTGCCCGGCAGTGCGACGTGCGGCGTGCTCATCACCAGCAGGCGAATGCTGAGCTCGATCGACGCCGCGAGCCATTCTCAGCTGCAGGGGCTGGCGCAAGATGAGGCCGGCGCGCTTCTCACCAGGCTCCTCGGCGCTGACCGGCTCGATCGCGAGGCCCAGGCGGTGGCCGAGGTCATACCACTGTGCGGCGAATTGCCGCTGGCGCTGTCCATTGTCGCGGCGCGGCTGCTCGGGCGACCGGACATGTCAGTTCGCGCCCTCGCGGACAGGCTCGCCGGTGAGCAGCGGCGGCTGGCCGAACTCGAGATCGACGACCAAGCGGTGCGCGCCAGTTTCATGGTCAGCTACGAGGACCTGGACGACGGACCGGCGGCCCGGCTCTTCCGGCTGCTCGGCCTCCTGGACGGGCCGGATGTCGGCGTTCCCGTCGCCGCGGCTCTCGTGGAGCTGCCGGAGCAGCGCACGGCTGCGCTTCTCGACCACTTGCTGGAGAGCCAACTCGTGGTGTCCGACGTTCCCGGGCGGTATCGCATGCACGACCTCCTGCGGCTGTTCGCCAAGGAACTCGCGGTGAGACAGGAGGGCGAGGAAGCCCGAGCCCTCGCCGTCCGGCGAGCTTTCCACTGCTACCTCGCCACGGCACGACGTGCGGCGCTGTCGGTCGAGCCGCTGATCGCCTGGCGGATCGACTTCGTACCCGAAGCGCTCACCCATCCGGGGGAGCGGCTGGACTCCGTCGAGGCCGTCAACGCCTGGCTCGACACCGAGATCGACAACCTGGTCGCCACCGCCCGCCAGGCCGTGACGGGCGCTGATCCGGCGATCGCGGCCTACCTGTCCGCCTGCTTGAACACGCCGTTGGAACAGCGGGCACGATGGCGCGAGCAACTGGCTCTGGGACACCTCGCCCTGGAGGCGGCCCGGTCCACCGGTGATCTCCGCCAGGCAGGACTCGGCAACAATGATCTCGGTTGGGCATTGCACGCGTCGGGAAGATCCGCAGAGGCTCTGGCCTCCTTCGATCGTGCTCTCGACGCCTGGAGCCCGATCGGCTACGACACCGGCCAGGCCTTGGCCCTGAACGGACGCGGTGCGGCACTTCGTTCGCTGGGGCGTCACGAGGAGTCGCTGGTCGCCCTGGAACAGGCGAGCGCGATCTGGCACCGATTGGGCCATGCCCGGCATGAGGCATCGTGCCTGACCGGCATTGGACTGACCCATCAACGACTCGGTTGTCACAACGACGCGATCGCCGTTCACCTAAGGGCTCTGTCTCTGGCGAGAGAGTCGAATGCCAGGGTCACCGAGGTGATGGCACTGGGCAACCTCGGTGAGGCACACAGACTGGACGGACAGGCGGATGAGGCGGTGGCCTGCTTCCGGGAGGCCCTCCGGCTGGATCGGCAGCGAGGACTGTCCGGCACCTATTGGGAAGCGGAACATCTGTGGGGGCTCGGCCAAGCGACAGGTGACCGTGCCTACCTGAACAGGTCGGCGGCAATCCTCCGCGAGCTGGGTCTGATCACCTACCACGAGGCCCGCGCAATCGAACTCGACCCGGTTCCCGGCACCCCCGACGCCATCTCGCAGCAACTCTAGACGCGGGGCCTCAACCCCGCCGAAGCGTGGATACCGGCCCTGCTGGGCCCAAAAATAGGATGCGGTGTCTGACCTGCCGGTTTTCGGGTGGTGTCAGCCGGTCATCTGATCAGCTGGCGATCCGGTACTCGTTGATGCGGCCGGCGAGGATGGCTCTGCGGTGGACGCGGTGGTCGGCCAGGTCGATGGGGTTGGCGGGCTTGTTTCGGCTTGTGATGGGGACAACTGTCCGATCCATGGGCCGGTGGGGTTGGCGGTGACGCTGAGTAGGTGGGCGTGGCGGTTGCCGTGTTCGAGCATGATCGGGGCGTGGAGGCGTTCGACCCGCTGCGACGTGGAGCGGGGTCGGTCCCGGCCCGGTTGAGGATGTTCCACACGGTGGAAGTAGAGGTCTGGTGGCCAAGGGTCAGTTCGTCATGGATGCGGCGGTGGCCCCACCTCGGGTTCTCCGCGGCCATGCGCAGGTTGAGGGCCTTGACCGCTGCCGCGGTCGGTGGTCGTCCGGGACGGCGAGGTTTGCTGTAGTCCCACTTCTTCGCCACGAGGTTGCGGTGCCAGGCCGGCAATGTGGCCGGGGTCATCGGGAAGATGCCGAAGCACCGGCAGTTCCACCTTCTTGGAGGCGCTCCTCCGTAGCAGCAGCGCGGGGACTGACGGCAAGCGCCGGGCGACGGCGTACACCGTAGACAGGATCACGAATCGTGATCCCAGGTGATCTGGACCGGTCACTCGGTGCCGCTGAGCTCTTCCGCTCACCGGACGAAGAGCTCTGCGCTGGAGGTGATTCGAGTCATTGAGCCCCACAGGTTCGTCCCTGGCTGCGGATCGCGTTGACGATCTCCCGCAGCGCATCGTTGCCTTCGTGGCCGCTGACCGAGGGGTGCGCGGCCTTCCATGCCGTGAGGACCGGTTCGATCAACGCCCGCTGAGCGTCGGTTAGGTCGCTCGGGTACGGCTTGCGCTCAGTGACCGCGCCATCCCAGCACAACTGGACCGCAGACTGGCGGTAACCCTACAAATCCACACGATCACATAACGACATCACGGATGGCGGCTCACGTAGGCACTCTCAGGGGCTCGAGGGCGGCCAGGACGAGGTCGAGGCCGAAGGTGAACTCCTCCGCCGGGTCGTAGCCGGCAGCGGCGAGCACCGCGGCGGACTCGTTGAGGTAGGGGAACTCGTCAGGAGGAAGCTGGGGCAGGAAGACGTCCTCGGCCATGTCCGCGAACTCATCGGCGGTGTCGAACGGCAGGCTGGCTTCCTGCAGGGCGAAACCGTATACATAGCTGTCGAGCAACCAGTTGGCGTGCGTCGCCATCAAGACCGGGAAGCCAGCCCTCCGCAGGCAGGCGGTGACCGCTTCGCGGTGGCGGAGGTTCGCGGGCCCCGGCGATGTCCGCGACTCCATCAGGCTGATCGCCCACGGGTGGCGTGCGAGAACCTGTCGGGTGGATACCGCCCGACATCGCATCGCTGACTGCCAGTCGGTCTCTTCGGGCGGGAGCTCGATCTCCTCGAACACGACGTCGATCATGGCGTCGAGCAACTCTTCCTTGCTCGCTACGTAGTAGTAGAGCGACATCGCGCCCGCGCCGAGCGCGCCGGCCAGCCGGCGCATGCTCAGCCCGTCGACCCCCTCGCGGTCGGCGAGCCGGACCGCCTCGACCACCACTCGTTGCTTGCTCAGCGCCGCGTCTGACGCCACCTGGCGTTGTTCCCTCGCAGACACGGGTCTCCTCTCGCTCGCTCGAGCGGCTTGACAATCGTCCAGCGCACAGTCATGGTACAGCGTACGTCCGTAGTACGGTGTACGACGTACGGTGTACGAACCAGTCAGAGTCGTAGCTCGGACGTGAGGAGGCTTCTGTGGGAATCGAACAGCGATCGAGTGCCGGAGCACGCCTGGCGCCGGGGGCGAGTCCGGCCGGGGCGACGACGATGCGGGCCGCCGGCAAGCATCGTTACGGCCTGCCCTCAGCACTCGGGTCGTCCGAGGTCCGGGCTACCGCTGCCCGATCGAGGCGATGTGCCCGTCCAGGTGGGCGCGGCCTCGGTACATCCCTGCCGCCAGTCCGGCGGAGGGACCGCTCCTCTCGAAAGAAGAACCGATGACCATCCGAACGAAAACCCCGAGCCTGCTCGACAACCGGCCGGTCCCCGTGCACGCCAAGCTCGCCGCCGCATGGACCAGCTTCATGTTCCTCTACATCTACGTCGACTACTTCCACCTCCACAAGCCCGGCGTCATCGACAACCTCCGTGCCGGCGTCATCTTTGAGTTCGACACCAGCCCGACGTTATTGACCATGATGCTCGCGTCCGTGGCGATCCCGGCCCTGATGGTGATGCTCTCCATGACGCTGCCCGCCCGGGTGAACCGCGCCACGAACCTCGTCGTCGCATCGCTCTACATCCCCTACTCGGTGTTCAACGCGGTAGGGGAGTCCTGGGCCTGGGCCCCCTTCTACGGCCTCTCCATCGGAATCGAGGTGCTGCTCCTGGCCTTCATCCTGCGCTCCGCCTGGGCATGGCCTCGAACCCCCGCCGTCCCAGCCGGTCCCGCGACGACCGACCTTCGACAGTAGGTGTCCGTGAAAAGCCCTACGGCGTGAAGCCCGCCGCCGCGGACACCGGGCTGACCGTGACCAGCTCAGTCGCGGTATACGCAGAGAACCTGCTCACGAGCGGTCCGGTGTCCGCGCCAGCCGCGCCCGTAGGCCGAACGGCGGTTGACCGACCAGCAGACCTCATCCAACCAACCGCAACGACGAAGGGGGTATTACGTCCTTTTTCGCTGAGCCAAGCTGCTCGACAGCCTTGGTGTAGCGGTCGGTGATCTGGCCCTGCTGGGCGGTGTCGACCGTGCGGGCGGTGTACCACAGGCCGAGGGCAGTGAAGGCGACACCGCCGATGACGACGAGGCCGGTGGTCGCCTGGATCAGGGTGTGGCGGGCGGCGGGGCCGATCAGCAGACCGATCACCAGGCAGGTCGTGGCAGCCATGGCCACACCGCCAAGCGTCCAGCGCATCCAGGCCGGCAGCACAGGGTTGAGCGCGGCCCAGGTCGCAGCCGCGATCGCGACCAGGAGCAGGACGAGGCCGAGCGTGCGCAGCAGTCCTCTGCGCCGTGGCGAAGCCGCGGAGGGGGCCGGCAGAGGGGCTGGGGGAGAGGGTTGCACGGGTTCCGGAACGGGGGTTGCCGGAACGCCGGGCGGCGCGGTCCAGGTGGAGGCAAGGGCCGCGCCCACCCAGCGGAGGCGATGAGCCCGGCCGACGCTAACGCCGCCCGAGGGGCCCAGGAAGGTCTGGTCGTCACCTCTCCATTGGACCCTTCGCGGTGACGACCCGGGGCGGGTATCTGTCACTCCACAAGTGGCCGCCTCCGCTTGGTCCTTCCTGTTGATCTCCCGGTAAAGCAGGCGTGTTCGGCCACGACCACCCTCGCGGGATGAGAGACCCTCACCCCTGGAGCAGGACTCCCGGTGCAGCGAACACCGCGCCTGTGGCCTTCCCGGCCAAGTGCCACGAAGGGCGGAACCCGGTGAGAGCCTGGTCCTCACGCGTGACGGCGCGTCGATCGCGACGATCTCCAGCACCGTCGACGTGGTCCAGGGCGCCGTCGTCGTCACCGAGATCGAGGAGCCCGAGCCCGGGGTCCGGTACGACGGCCCGGTCCGGTGGCTGCTCGACGCCGGGGCCGGGACACCGCTGCAGATCGCACCTGCCGCGGAGCCCGGCGGGAACGAGTGAGGCCGGGCGACCCGGCCGCCGATGTCTCTCCTTCGGTGCGAGCCGTCCGTCACTTCGGGGGCGGCTGGGACGGCGGGCCGAACATGGTGGCGGTGTCGACGGTGGCCACGGCTCCCGAGCCCGTACGGGTGGGTTCGCCGTCGGCGCCGATGAGCGGCAGCCGGTCCGGGAGCCTGCTCGGGTCGACCGCGCCCGTGCCGGTGATCCAGGACGGGCGCGGCGGCTGCGACGATGGCGTCTTCGCCTGGAGGCCGTACTTGGCGGTGAGCCACACGTTGCCCGACGGCAGGGAGCCGCCGTTCCAGCCGCCGTCCCATACGTATCCGAAGGCCAGCGTCGCGTACCAGGCGGTGCCGCAGGGGGCGGGGTTGGACCCCTCGCCGCTCCACATGTACCAGTCGGCGTGAGAGGTGGTGTTGGGGGTGTAATGCCAGTCGGAGTCCAGGCCCAGGCAGGTGCCCCAGACCTGGGTGTTCAGGTTGTAGACGAGCACGACTTGACGTATCGCGAGATGGCCGGCGGGTACGGCCCATCCACGGCCGCACGGGATGCCGTCGTTCGGCCCGAAGACGTTCGCCGCGGACGTCTGGTAGGAGCCGGCGTTGCCGTTGGAGAGGTCGAGCATCTCGGCGTAGACCAGGACGCACAGGGAGTCCGAACGGTAGACCCAGTCCTCGTTGTGGCGCCCGTTGTCGGCGGCGTGCGCCGGGGTCGTCGAGGTGGCCGCGACCAGGACGGCAGCGGCGGCGGCGCACAGGGCGCGGCGGGCCCGCCGGCCTGTCGTGCCGGGCGTCGGGGGGTGACTTCGCATGATGTTCTCCTCAGCGGTGTGCGGGGGGTGATGACCACGACGCCGGCCGGGAGCGGCCGTTGCGAACGCAGGAGCGCCGAGGGGGGGGGGGGGGGTGGGGCGGGCCGTTCGCTGTCATGGTCGAGGCGCGCCGGGGGGCGCACAATCTCTTCGGCGGGGCACCGAACAGTTTCGCCGTCAACCGGACGATTGCTTGAAATCGATCATCAGGGGACGATTGGTGCATGCGTCTGAACTTCCAGGTGGGCGACCTCGCGGCCACCCGGATCGTGGTCTCGCCCCTGCCCCACGCGATCTTCGCGGCCTTCAGCGTCCATCATCCTGAGCTGACCGAGAAAGGCTCGATCTGGCGGGACATCGCCAGGACCGTGCCGCGCCGGACGCTGCCGCTGCTCGACATCCTCAACCGCGGCGCCTCCCGCGTCACCCTCCATGACGGCCTGGTCGCCTCCGAGGTGGCCCCGCCGATCCAGACCGCCGCGCTCTCCGACGAGCTCGACGCGCTCGCCGCCCTGGACACCCCGCCGCAGGAGCGGGAGTTCGGCGGCGACCTGTGGCGCTTCAGCGGGCTGCCGGGACGGCCCGACCTCGACATGGACCCGGCGCGGTTCCGCCGGGCTCTGGCCGACAGCATGTACGTGCTCTTCCACCGCTTCCTCGCCCCCGAATGGCCCGGCATGCGCCGCCGGCTCGAAGCCCGCCTGGCCACCTACCAGGAGACGGCGGCGCGGATCGGGCTCGGCTCGGCGCTCAGCACGCTCAGCCCGCGGCTGTCCTGGGACGGCAGCGGCATGATCGTCGCGGGCGGGCCGGATCGCACGATCGATCTCGGCGGACGCGGCCTGCTGATCCATCCGATCGTCGGCGCCTCGCCCCGCTACCTGGGCATCGCGACGACCCAGGACCGGCGCAGCTCGGTGCTCACGGTTCCCATCCCCGACAGCGGCCGCCAGGCGATGCCGTCCCCGGCCTTCGACTCGCTCGCCGCGCTGGTCGGGCGGGCGCGGGCGCGGGTGATGCGGGCCGTCGGCGGGCCCGGCTGCCGTACGGACGAGCTGGCCGGGCGGCTCAAGGTCAGCGCCTCGACCGCCTCCGAGCACGTCACCGTGCTGCGTAACGCCGGGCTGATCAGCACCCGCCGCAACGGCCAGGCCGTCCACCACCACCTGACCGCCCTCGGCGCCCGCCTCCTGGAGGCCAACGGCTGACCCGGCGCCTAACGCTCGCCCCCAGGGGCCGATGGAGCCGGTCGGCGTGGCCGAGTGGCGTCAGGGGGCCGGGTGTGGTGTGTCATGCCGGTCCAGGAGGGTCAGACCGATCTGGGTGGGGTGGTGCTCGACGCTGCCGTGATGGCGGCGGGTGGTGATCAGGCCCGCCTCGCGCAGCACGGCGGTGTGCTGGCTGATGGCCGCTGAGGAGACGTCCAGGCTTCGGGCCAGGACGCCGGTGCCGGTCACGCCCTCGGCGATGGCGGTGAGGATCGACGCCCGGGTGCGGCCGAGAAGATCGGCCAGCGCGTTCGCCGGCGTGCCGGTCGTCCAGACGTTCGCGGCCTGGTCGGCGTCGAGCGTGGCCGGGTAGACCAGGAGGCCGCCGGTGAGGCACCTCGGGTCGTACATCACGGTGGGGACCCGCAGGAAGAACGAGGACACCAGCAGCAGCCCCCGCCCGTCGAGCGTCAGCTCGGCGGGTCTCTCGTCGCCGTTGCGGACGTGCAGCGTCGGCGGCGCCCAGCGGACGTCCGGATGCAGGCTGGACAGCAGGCCGTCGACGCCATGGTCGAGCAGGATCGTGCCGCGCCGGGCGCGTTCGGCGGCGAGGTGGGAGAGGATGCGTGCCCAGTGCGGCGCGACGGCGGCCCGATGGTAGCCCTCCACCGTGGCCAGCGCCTCCCGGCGGGCGGCCAGGCTGTCGACGAGCCCGGCCAGAACCGCCGGCACCCGGCCGTGATGGTCGGCGTAGTAGTCGAGCTCCGCCTGGACCGCGTGCCGGCTCCTGGACAGGAAGCGCTCAGCGCTCTCGGCGAACTCGTGTCCGGGGCCGGCCAGGTTGACCAGGTCGAAGCTGGGTCCTCGGGACGGCAGGACGGCCCCGAGTATCGCGTGCCGGGAGTCCAGCCCGGCACGGGCCCGGCGCCGCCACGCGCCGAACGTCGCCTCTCCCGACCGTCCGCGCAGCATGGTCAGGCTGAACAGGGTCTCGGCCATCGGGCCCAGCGTCGGCGCCACCCTGATCCGCGCCAGGTCGTCGCTGGTGAAGTGAATCCTGTGCATTCGCCCCCCAAACACGTCGCCGTATCCGTCACGGAACGCCGCCGATCGGCCACGCACGTCGCTGAGCGGCGGGATTAAGCCAGGACTTACAAGCCTCCCGGCAGCTGATTTCTTCCTGCGAGAGTGAGCGGGCCGCCTTTCCGTGGAAAGGCGGCCCGACCCGACCTCAGGCGAGTTCACTTCGGGGGAATTCACGTGTCAGGACGACAGTTGCGGCATGCCCTGATCGGGCTGGCCGTGCTTGCCGGATGCGCGGTTGCGCCGGTTGCGCCGATGGAATCCGACGTTCTCCAGCAGGCCGAGCAGGTTCTCATCGGCGCCTGCATGAGCGGGCGGGGCCTGCGGTACTGGCCGGAGCCGAAAAGCAGGACTCCGGACATGGACCGTTTTCCCTTTGTCGTGGACGACGAGGAATGGGCGCGGAACAACGGGTACGGCAGGGCGGCGAGAAAGGAGCTGGAAAAGGCGGCCGTCCCCGCGCAGAACTACTTCCGCGGCCTGCCGGAGGGGAAAAGGCGCGCCTGGCTGACCGCTTACCACGGCGACCGGTCCGCCGTCCTGGAGGCGGCGCTGCCCGTCGGCGGCACGGTGGGTCACAGTGCCGGCGGCTGCGTGACGCAGGCGTGGCAGGAGCTCTACGGGGACAAGGCGCGCTGGTTCCGCGCCAGCAGGGTCACCCAGACGCTCGTCCAGATGCGTATCGGCCAGACCCAGGCCGCCCCCGCCTACGGGGCCGCGCGTCAGCGCTGGTCCGCGTGCATGAAGGCGGCCGGGTTCACCGCCGACACGCCGCTGGCTCTGCGCAGGGAGCGTCTGGCCGACCAGGAGGGCGGCGCGGAGGCCCGTGACCGGCGGGCCGCGACGGCGGAAGCACGCTGCGCGGCCTCCTCCGGCCTGTCGAGGACGGCACGCGACCTCGACAAGGCCAACGCCGCCGCGCTGGAGGCGCGCTATCCGGCCGAGTACCGGAACGCGCGCAGCCTGCGCGAGGCGGCGCTGCCGAGGGCGCGTGCGCTGATCAGGAAATCGCTCATCGCTGAACAGGGAGAGGAAACCCCATCGTGAAGGTTCTGAGGAACGCGTTGCTCGGCGTCATGACCGTCGCCGCGGTGCTGACCGCCTCGACGGCGGCCTACGCCGAGCCGGCCCCCGCGCCCACGTCCGAGGCGGCCAGGCCGGCCGTCGAGGCGGTCAAGCCACAGCGGCCCGAGGGCAAGCCGAAGATCCAGTCGGGGCTGCCGGTGCGGGCGCTCAACGCCGACGGCAACTTCTACGTCTGGTCGGACGACATGAACAAGGCGCTGCTGTACACGGACGACGCCTACACCGGCTGGCCGTCCGGCTGGAACAACACGGTGGACGTGGTGTGGAACAACGGCTACCCCGGCCCGTACGACGACGTGAACATCTACGACTACGCGCCCTGGTCCGGCAGCGCCTACGCGTGCATCGGCAACGGCGACTACTGGGACCTGCGCCGCACGGACATCAACTACGTGTTCTCCTGGGTCAACGACGGCGCCGACGAGTGGCAGCGCGAGCCGCTGGGCAGGCGCGTGCACGACAACGGCAGCGGCCACATCTGGGTCGACTGGTGCGGTAACAACAACCGCTAGACACGGGGTGTGCGCCGACTTCCCGGAGTCGGCCAGGTCGGTGAGGAGTCGTCCAGGTGCCGGGCGAGCGGTTGGGAGCGGCCGAGCTGCTCGGCGATGACCGGATCCACCGTGCCGACCTTCTCCGTCCGCCGGGTTGCCGGACAACCGGGAAACGAAGCCTGCGCGCCGGACAGCGGCCGCCCAGGTCGCGCTATGCCGGTGATCGCTGTCTTGCCTGATAGCGGAGGTTGTCGCGGGACCTCGCCGAACAGGACGGGGAGCGTTCCGGGATCTAGGAGTTGCTGGTCAGGGTGTAACTGCGCGTGACTGCGGTGAGATCACCGTCCTCCCTGGTGGCGGCGACCAGGTCGGGAGGTCTGGGGACGAAGCCCGGCACCGTGGTCAGCCCGTCGGTCTCGGCGATCAACGTGAGGCGAATCCGGTCCCTTTCCGGTATGCGCACGGCGATCTGCACTCCCCGGGCGGGAATGCCGCGGAAGCGGATCTCCGAGGGCCAGGTGCCGGCTCGTGCGCCGGTGACGGGCACGCTCGCCGACCCGAACCGGCCGGCCGATGCGGTGGCGTGGGCTATCGGCTGGTCGAGCCGTAGCGTCACCGAGCGCGTGCCCTTCCCGGCGCTCACGTGCAGTTTCAGCGTGTCCCCGCGGTAGGCCAAGACGTCGGCTCGCGGGCCCTCGGCGGTGATCGCCGGTGCCTGTCCGGTCCACAGTGTGCCGCGTGCGTACCCGGGGGGCAGCGCGGAGGTGTCATGGCCGGACACGTACCGCTTGGTCCACTGCGCCGGGTCCGCGTCGGCGCTGACCCAGTGGGCGGTACGGGTGGCGGCGTCCATGACGTACGCCAGATGCGTGCGCCGCGGCCGGTCGGCGTCGAAATCGTCCATCACGAGCCCGGCCGCGACCAGCCCCGCCGTGAGGAGAAGGGCCGTCAGGGGCACCGCGACGACGGTGGCTCGCTTCGAACGACGGCAGACGATCTGCCAGACCGACATCCGCTCCACCACCCACCTGCGTGAAATGCAAAGCGGCAGCTGTCTCGGCAGCCTGAACGCTGACTGCTGCGACGGTGCCCCGGCTCAATCCACTCGCGGCCGGATGGACCGCAAGCGCGCGGTGAGCATGGCCGACGTCGAACGCCCGCACCGGGTGCGCGGCTGAAACCGGGCGAATCCCGACTAGTAGGCTGAACCTCGTTCTGATCTCGAACGAGGCCGGTGACGTGACCCTCCGAATCGCCAGCAGCGCACAGATCGTCTCGCCGAAACTAGTCGCTCGGGCGACAGAGCTGTCCGCGCTGTTGTCCACGCTCGGCAGCCCCCCGGCAGTCGCAGTCGTCGAGGGCGAGGCGGGGATCGGCAAGACCCGGCTCGTCAGGGAGCTGACCACCGAGCTGGCCGGGACGCTGGTGCTGACCGGCGGCTGCGGGCACATCCGCGAGCCGTTCCCGCTCGGCCCGGTGCTCGAAGCGTTGCGCGGCACCGGCGAACGGCTGGCGGCCGCCTCCCTGTCACCGGTGGCGGGGGCGTTACGGCCGCTGCTGCCCGAGCTCGCGCACGTCCTCCCGCTCGCCCCTGAGCCGCTGGACGACCGGGTCGGCGAGCGGCACCGGGTGTTCCGCGGGCTGGCCGAGCTGCTGGCCACCCTCGGTGTGGTGGTCCTGGTGCTGGAGGACATGCACTGGGCCGACGAGCAGACCGTCGAGTTCCTCGGCTACCTGCTGTCGGATCCCCCGACGGGCCTGAGCGTGGTCCTCACCTACCGCGGCGAGGAAGTGGGGGTCGGCGTGCGGGCGCTGACCTCCCGGCTGCCCACGGCCGTGGCCAGGACCCGGGTGGCGCTGACCCCGTTCGGCACGGCGGAGACGCAGGAGCTGGCCGCCTCGATCCTCGGCACCGCGCGCGTGTCCGAGGACTTCGCGCTCTACCTGCGGGAGCGCACGTCGGGCCTGCCGTTCGCGATCCAGGAGCTGCTGGCGCTGCTGCGCGCCCGTGGCAGCCTCGTACGGCGCGACGGCGGCTGGGCGCGCAAGACGATCGACGAGCTCGACGTCCCCGCCGGGGTGCGCGACTCGGTGCTCGAGCGGGTCAGCCGCCTGTCTCCCGCCGCCCGCGCGGTGGTCGAGTCGGGCGCGGTGCTGGAGGCGCACGTCCCGATCGGCACGTTGCTGGCCACTTGCCGGATCCCGGCGGGCGAGGCGGAGACCGGGCTGGACGAGGCCCTCGAACGCGGCCTGCTGATCGAGCGGTCGGGGCTGGTCGGGTTCCGGCATCTGCTGGCCGTACAGGCCGTGTACGGCAGCGTGCCGCTGTCGCGGCGGCGGGACCTGCACGCGCGGGCGGGTGCGGCGGTGGGGCGGCTCAGCCCGGTGCCGCTCGGGCAGCTCGCGCACCACCTGCGCCACTCCGGGCAACTGGACGCCTGGGTGTCGGCGGCCGAGCAGGCCGCCGACCAGGCGACCGCGCTCGGTGACGACGACGAGGCGGCGCACCTGCTGGAGGCGGTGCTGCGTGAGGCCCCGCTCGACCCGGTACGGCGGGCGGAACTCGCGGTCAAGCTCGGCTGGGCGAGCACCAGGACGCTGAAGGTGGTCGCCGAGCTCGACGCGCTGTCGGCGGCGCTCGCGCACGACCCGCCCCAGCCGCTGCGCGGGGAGCTGCGCTTCCTGTACGCGCTGGGTCTGGACCGGACGGCGGCGGAGCCCCACCTGCAGTGGCGGGCCTTCACCGACGCGGTGGAGTCCTTGGACGGGCGGCCCGACCTGGTCGCGCAGGCGATGGTGGGGCTCGGCCTGCCGACGACGCCGGCGGTGCCGCTGGCCGAGCACGTCGGCTGGCTGGAACGGGCGCTGGAGCAGTTGCCCGCGATCGACGACGCGCCGCTGCGCGCGTTCGTGCTGGGCAAGGTCGCCATGGTGCTGACGGCGGTGGGCGATCCTCGCTGGGCGGAGCTGTCGGACCGGCTGCTGGCTCAGACGGGCGGCCGGCCCGTGCACCGCAGGGAGGTGGGCGCGTTCGGCTCGCTCGGCGAGGACGCGTGCTATGCCGGACGGTACGAGTTCTCCGACCGGATGCTGTCGGCCGCGCTGCTCGGGGCTCCGGGCTGCGACCTGACCCGGTGGATGGAGTTCAAGTGCCGTGCGGCGCTCGCCGTACTCGCCTACGCGCGCGGTGCGTGGGCGGGCCTGCGGGAAGAGATCGCGTTCCTGGCCGAACGGCTGGTCGATCACCCGCGCGAACTCGCCATCCTGGACACGGTCAAGGCCTGTCTGACGCTCGCCTCCGGCGAGGTCGAGCAGTCCCGGCTCGGGCTGCTCGACGTGGTGGAGCGGGCGACGCGGATGGGCGCGATCGACCTGCTGCCGATCGCGATGGGCGCGCTGCTCAGACAGAGCGGCGAACCGCCCGCCGGGGTCGCGGCGGCCATCGCGGTGTGGGACACCAAACGGCTCTGGCCGGTGGCCGTGCGGGTGCTGCCGCCGCTGGTCGACGCGCTGGTCACGGCCGGGCGCCAGGACGAGGCGGAGGCACTGACCGACCGGCTCGGCCGTGAGCTCGCCACGCTGGACGCGCCGCTCGCGCCACCGTCGCTGGCCCACGCCCGCGGCCTGCTGGCCGCCGTCGCGTCGGACCCGGCCACCGCATCCGCCGAGTTCCTGGCCGCGGTCGACGACTACGACCGGCTCGGCTGCCCGTACGAGGCCGCCCAGGCGCGCGAGCTGGCCGCCGCCGGCCTGTTCGCGCTCGGCGACGAGCGCGCCGCCGATTTGCTGAACGCGGCCCTGACCGGGTACGCCTCGCTCGGTGCCCGCTGGGACCTCGACCGTGCCTCCCACCTGGCCAGGCGGCGCGGCGTCCCCTCACCCGCCCGGCACCGGGGCGGGCCGAGCGGTTACGGCGGCGACCTGTCACCCCGGGAGCGGGAGGTCGCGACGCTGGCGGCGACCGGGCTGACGAACAGGGAGATCGCGACGGAGCTCTTCCTGTCGACGAAGACGGTCGACAAGCATCTCAGCGCGGCGCTGCGCAAGCTCGGGCTGCGTTCGCGGGCCGCGCTCGCTCGGCGCCTGGACGGAGGGGCATAGATGGGGGTTTTTACCCATAGGTAGGTAGAGGGCGCGCCGCAGACGATGGGTGTCATGTCCGAAACCGATCCACAGCGTGACCCTGAGCCGCCGGAGGAGGGCGACCAGGAGCCCGACGAGGACCCCGCTGCCCTAGCGCCCGATGACGGATGGGTCGACGTCTGACCGCCCGCCCGCCTGACCCACCTCCCGAGGAGCCCCATGCCTAGTTTCTCGCGCCTGTTACGGCGCGGATCCGCCGTCGCCGTCACCGCGGTGACCCTCGCCGGCTCGCTGTCTGCCGTCTCCACGGCGGGGGCGCTGGCCGTACCGGCCGCGCAGCCCGATCTGGACAGGCTGCCGGCGGGCACGCACAAGATCACGCTCATCACCGGCGACACCGTCACCCTGTCGGACCGGGGCGGCGCCCACGAGGTCGACGTGGACCCCGCCGCCCGTCCGGGCGGCCCGGCGCCCGCCTTCCTGACCAGGGCGACGCCCAAGGGCGTGTACGTCTTCCCGACCGACGCCATGGCCGCCGTGAACGCGGGCAACGTCGACAAGGAACTGTTCAACGTCGAGTACCTGGCCGAGAACGGCTACACCGACGCCGAGACCAAGCAGCTGCCGGTCATCGTCCAATACCCGAGGGGACAGCGCGGGGCGAAGGCGGCGGCGGACGCGCTGCCCGCCACCACCACCGCCACCGACCTGACCAGCATCAGCGGCGCCGGACTGCAGGTCGACAAGGCTGAGGCCGGCGACTTCTGGAGCGCCGTCCGCGCCGGCGGTACGGCCGCGCGCACCCTCAAGCAGGGCGTCGCCAAGCTCTGGCTGGACCGGAAGGTGCAGGTCAACCTGGCCGAGAGCGTTCCGCTGATCGGCGCGCCCCAGGCCTGGGCCGCCGGGTTCGACGGCACCGGGGTGAAGGTCGCCGTCCTCGACACCGGCGTCGACACCAAGCATCCCGACCTGGCGGGCGTGCTCGCGGAAACGCACTCGTTCGTCCCCGGCCAGGACGTGACCGACGGCCACGGCCACGGGACCCACGTGGCCTCCACGATCGCAGGCTCGGGCAGTGCGTCCGACGGGAAGAACAAGGGCGTCGCCCCCGGCGCCAAGCTGCTGATCGGCAAGGTGCTCGACAACGCCGGCCGGGGCGAGTCGTCCTGGCTCATCGACGGCATGGAGTGGGCCGCGAGCAGCGGCGCCAAGGTCGTCAGCATGAGCATCGGCGGTGGCGTCAGCGACGGGTCCGACCCGATGTCGCAGGCCGTCGACGAGCTGACGGCGAGCACCGGCACGCTGTTCGTGATCGCCGCGGGCAACAACGGGCCCGGAGCACGGACCGTCAACACGCCGGGCACCGCCGAGGCCGCCCTGACGGTGGCGGCCACGACGAAGACCGACGAGCTGGCCGGCTTCTCCAGCCGCGGCCCCCGCCTGGACGGGGCACTCAAGCCGGACATCGCCGCCCCGGGCTTCGGCATCGTGGCCGCGCGGGCCGCGGGCACCGCGATGGGCACGCCGGTGGACGACTACTACACCTCCGCCAACGGCACCTCGATGGCGACCCCGCACGTGGCGGGCGCCGTGGCGATCCTCGCCCAGCGCCACCCCGACTGGACGGCGGCGCAGTACAAGGCCGCGCTGATGAGCACCAGCAAGCAGGTCGGGCTGACCGTCTACGAGGAGGGCGCCGGCCGGGTCGACGTGGCCAGGGCGGCCTCCCAGCAGGTCGTCGCCACCACCGCGAACCTGGACTTCGGCGACGGCAAGACCGCCACGAAGCAGGTCACCTACGCGAACCTGACGGACCAGCCGGTCACGCTCACGCTGACCCCGACTCTGTCCGACAGCAAGCGGAAGCCGATCGAGGGCGCGCTGAGCGCCGACAAGACCCTCGCGGTCCCCGCCGGCGGCACCGCGACCGCGACGGTCACGCTCGACGCCGCCGACCTCGGCTTCGGCGCGTACGGCGGCGCCATCACCGCGCAGGCGGGCGACGTACGGCTCAGCACCCCGGTCGGCCTCTTCATCGCGGGACCGAGGGTCACGCTCACCGTCAAGACGATCGGCCGGGACGGCGCCCCGCTGACCCCCACGGGGCTCGACGTCATCAGCGTGACGGACTCGGACGAGCAGCCCGACGGTGCCGCCGTCCCGGAACCGGGCGTGGTGACGATCCGGGTGCCTCCGAGCACCTACAGCGTGATGGAGCTGGCCAGCTGGATCGACGACGACTCGCGCACCAACTACGCCTGGCTGAGTGATCCGGAGGTGAACGTCGCCGAGGACACCACGATCACGCTCGACCTGCGCAAGGCCGGCCAGGTGCGGTTCGGCACGCCCACTCCCGCCGGGCCGCTGAACAACATGGTGGTCGAGACCTACCAGCGCACGACGGAGAACGGCGCGCAGTACGCGGGCATGCTCGACCACAGCCCCTGGGACCTGGTCTGGGCCCTTCCCACCAAGCGCGTCACCAAGGGCACGTTCCGCTTCGCCCAGCAGACGACTCTCGGCCAGTCGGAGGTGAGCATGTCCCTCCTCGGCAAGGGCATGCCGGACATCCAGGCCGTCCCGGGGATGCACTGGGAGTACGAGGGGGTCGAGAGCCAGAACGGCCATCCCGGCTGGGTCCCGTTCACTGGAACCCAGGATCTCCCGGTGGTGAACGTGGGAACGGGCACTCCGGAGGAACTGGCAGGCCTCGACCTCAAGGGCAAGCTGGCGCTGCTGGAGACCGGCTTGCAGGTGACCATCTTCGGCACGGCCTGCGGGGTGCCGATCGAGGTGGTGCAGAACCTGCGTGCGGCCGGGGCCGCCGGTGTGGTGGCGTTCCCGAGCGCGCCGTCGGAGGCGATGCCCCGCTGCTCCCTGCCGCTGCCGATCTCGCAGACGCCGTTCACCGGCGAGCTCAAGGAGCTGGGGATCGCCAACGTGTCCCTGTCCGCCCGTGACGGCGCGGCGGTACGCGACCGGCTGGCCAAGGGCCCGGTCACGATCCGGGTGACGGGAACGCTGGACACCCCCTTCACGTACGCGCTGAAGGAGTACCAGGAGGGCAGGATTCCCGAATCGCTGAACCACACCTACAAGCGCAACCAGCTCGCCCAGGTCGACGTGGTGCACGTGGCCCCGGACCCGGCCACCAAGTTCTCCGACCACCGCCTGGCCTGGAAGCAGGACGAACGCCTCTTCACCGCGCAGGCCGTCGAACTCGGCACCTGGTCGGCCGTCGGTCCGCACACCCGGCGCGACTACGTCGGGCCGCTGGCGGCGGACGTGATGCAGCTGAACATCAGCGTGGCCAGGCCGTCGGACAACACCGTCGAGGTGAGCGACGTTCTGGACATCTACGACAAGCCGGTCCGCACCCAGCAGCGGATGTTCGCCGGACCGCGCACGCCCGGTGGCTACACGGCTCCGGACAAGGTGTACCGGGTGCCCGACCCCGCCAGGCCGTACCCGGCGACCCTGGGCCTGAACACCCCGTGCGACCTGTGCAGGCGCGGCGACCTGCTCTTCCCCATCTTCCACACGATGAGGGTGAACGGCGGGCTCCAGCAGCACGACGACATGGGTGGGATCTACAGCTACACCTACCGTCTCACCAAGCAGGACGGGACCGACGTGCCGTTGACCAACATCAACCGCGTCCCCCTGTTCAGGCTGCCCCCGGAGAAGGCCACGTACCGGCTTTCGGCGACGAGCAAGAAGATCAACGCCGTCTGGACGTTCACCTCGTTCCGTGCGGAGAAGGACACGGTGAAGCCCGGCCACATCTGTGCGGTCGTGTCCACCGAGCCGTGCCGTCCCGAGCCGATGGTCACCGTCGGCTTCGACCTGGATGACACGCTCGACCTGCGGAACACCGTGGCCACCGGGCGCCACCGCTTCACCGTCAACGCGGGACACGGTCCTTCGCTGGAGGCGATGCCGAAGATCGCCGGGCTGAAGGTGTGGGCCAGCACGGACGACGGCAAGACGTGGAACCCGGTCCAGCTCTCGAAGAAGAAGGGCGGCTCCTACACCGCGACCGCGACCTACCCGTCCCGTGACAAGACCACGGGCACCGTCAGTCTGAAGGCGGAAGCCTGGGACACCGACGGCAACCGGGTGGAGCAGACGACGCTGAAGGCGTTCGGACTGCGCTGACGAAGAAGGAGCACCGCCCGGACCGGGGTCCGGGCGGTGCTCCTTGCCAGATCTGTGACGAGGTCATGCGCAGCCGATCGACACGTGCCTGGTTCGTGTCGTGCCCGGCCAGTGCCGGTAGGTCGGTCATCGTGGAGTGAGACCCGCCGGCACCTTGCAGGTCGTCGGGACGGACTGAAGCACCGTAGGGCGGAGCCTCACGACAGACCGTCGAATCAGCCAGGGGCAAGGCTCGCGTAGCGAGGGTCTCGGGCGCCCGCATAGACAACGACCATCGTCAAGTGGGCCGGCTCTGTGCCTTGGCTGCTGTAGGCGTGCGGGCGGTCGCCTCGCATACGGAGCGCATCTCCCGCGGCGAGTTGAAAGAGTGCCCCGCCGACGGTGACCGCGACGCTGCCCGAGTGGAGCTGCAACAGTTCCCGGGTGCCGGGCGGATGCGCGGGCGTGGAGATCTTGTCGCCCGCAGGCAGCCGGAACTCCCAAAGCTCGGTGAAAGGCGGCTGGCTGTCGTTGATCAAGAGCCTGGTGCGGCCTTCGGAGCGAACCACGGCGTCGGCGGCACGGGAGACGCGGCCAAGCTCCTCCGGGGGCTCCACCAACTCGCCGATCGAGACACCGAGCGTGGCGCTGATCCGAGCGAGCGTCGCGATGCTTGGGTTGGTGCGCATGGTCTCGATCTGCTGGAGCATGCCGCGGCTGACGCCGGACCGTGTGGCCAGCTCTTCCAGCCGCCAGCCTCGGTCTTGACGTGCAGCGCGCAGGTTTGCGGCGAGGGTGTGGCCTATGGCCTCGGCGGGATCGGTCATGGCGCAATGCTGCCCTAGGGTGCAGAATAGTGCGACCATGACACAAGATACTGGTCGCTCCGAGCGTCGAGCGGTGCGGCGGCTGCTCGGCGCCAGCTTCGTGGACTTTCTTGGCTCGGGGCTCTTCCTGGCCTTCTCGGCCGTCTACTTCACCGGCGTGGTCGGGCTCGCCGCAGGCCAAGTCGGGCTGGGCATGAGCATCGCGGGTGCCGCGGCCATAGCCGCCGCGATACCGCTGGGCCGGGCGGCCGACCGCTACGGTGTCCGGCGGGCACTGGTGCTGGTGCATGCCCTACGCGCTGCCGGAACCGCCGCTTACGCCTTCGTCGGAGATTGGTGGGGGTACCTGGTAGTCGTCACGATCATCACGGTCGCCGACCAGATCGCGACTGCACTGACCCAGGCGTACGTAGCGGAGATCGTCGAAGGAAACAGCCGGGTAAAGGTGCTGGCCTCGTATCGGACTGTGATCAATCTGGCGATCAGCATCGGCGGTCCACTCGGAGGGCTGCTGGCCGGCACCGGTCTCTTCCGGACCATCATCCTGGCCAACGCGGCAGCCTATCTTCTGGTCACCGCGGCCTTCGCCACCCTGCCCCAACCGGTTCGAACCGAAGAGCCCGCCCCGGTCCGGCGAGGCCTGGGCGTGCTACGTGACCTGCGGTTACTCTCGCTGGCTGGTGTGGATGGCGTACTGCAGCTTTGGCAACCGATCCTCAACCTCGCCTTTCCGCTGTGGCTCGCCCAAGCGACCACATTGCCGGACGGCTTACTTGGGGTGCTGTACGCCATCAACACAGTCCTCGCGCTCGTCTTTCAAGCTCTCATAGCGCGCCACATCACAAGCCTCAGGGCTGCCCGGCGATGTCAGCCCGTCGCTGCGGCATTCGCTGCTGCTGCCTGTCTGTTGTTTTGGTATGCGGCCCAGTCGATACCTCTTGCACTCTTCTCTGCTGCGCTGGTGATGCTCACCGCGGCGGAATTGATCGCTGTCCCCGCGGCCTGGACGTTGTCGTACGCCTTCTCTCCGGATGACCAGAGAGGCGAGTACCTGGCGGCGTTCGGCATGGGTCGCTCGGTCAGCCGCTACGTTCTTGGCCCCATCTTGATCACCGGCATGCTCCAACTGGTGGGCGGTTGGACCTGGGGCATCCTGGCGCTGCTCTTCGTCGCCGCAGGCATCATCGCACCCCTGACCATCAGGAACGCAGATGCGACGCGGTCGGCCACAAACTGACCGATATCTGCCCGGCGCTCAACCCCTGCCCGTTCTTGTCGGCGAAGACGCGCCGGCACCCGGTGGCCCTGAACGCGCCCAGGTGACGCACAACGTCCTGGCCGACGGCGGAAATGCGGGGTAGCTCGGGAAGTAGGCGGCACAGCTCTCCGGCGTAAGGCCTTGGCCTGCCCTGTGGCAGATGGTGGCGGCCGCGATCTCTGAGGTGAAGTCGAAGAGCTGGTAGGGAACGCGACGTCGAGCGGCCATAGACGAGCCCCGGCTACTTGAGGAAGAACGCCCAGCAGATCAACGACCAGGCAGCCTCGATGGGGTGGTACCAGCGCTCACTGAACATGAATCCGCCTCATCCAGGCGATACCACCGGTCGCTGAGCTTGGTACCAGAACTCACGCGTAGACCCATCGGGCCCTGTCGCGGCCGGTCGCACGAACTCGAGCAAAGGGTCCAGGAGGGCACCGAGGCGTGCCGGATGGGATTATCTGGAGTCAAGAAAATCAAATGGCTGCACCGCCCGATATGAGGTGCTGATCGCTGAGGCCATCGACCCCCCATGGTCGGTCCGGGCTGTACGTTGAGCGGCGGCGTGTGGTATTCGTACTATGACGATCAAATAGTGACAGATGCGTCGAAACTGGACGTCGACCATCTCGTGCCCCGCCTGCCCCAACGCGCCACTGCCCGTCCCGGCACACGACGTGCACAGGATGGCCCTCCGCTCCCGAAGTAGGCCCAGGACGCCTAGAGCTTGTGTGACTGAGGTTCTGGTCGAGGGCCCCGGCGAGTGAATCCGGACCGTGGCGTCGGCGGGCTCGTAGGGGACCTTTCAGCACTTACCTCGCGGCGCAGGAGGGGGCGGTGCAACAGCCAGGCATACAGGTGTAGGGCTACTCTTGCAGGCCCGCTGCCGCTCTCGGGGCCATCGGTCATCGGTTGCGTCCCGTCGAGGCCTTCGGCGGCGGCCACCTGCGCGAGCTGCGCGATCTGGTGGCTGATGCTCGCGTCTCTACCGCGGGTCGAGTACGCGCGTCATCCAGATCGAGTTACCGTGTTCGACGTCCTCGTCGATGCGGTCGCTTCGGTGGAAGCCGAGTTTCTCAAGGACGCGGAACGAGGGTGTGTTCCACTCCCGCACAGTGGCCCAGAGGCGGCGACGCCCTGTTCGAATCGCGGCTTCCAAGACCACACGGGCGGCTTCTGTCGCATAACCATGGCCGTGAGCTCGTTGTGCCAGCTCGTACGCGATCTCAGGTTCGTCGAACGATCCCTGGCCGACGGTCAATCCGCAATATCCGATGAACTCACCGGTGTCGCGCAACTCTATGGCCAGCAACCCGAGCCCAGGATCCGCCGTCAGCGGATTCGCAACGAGCCAGTTGCGGACGTCCTCGACCGTCGGCCGTCCCTCGGCGTCGATCCGCCGGGCCGCCGGCACTCGCGGGTCCCGCTCAAACCACAACCCGCGGAACTGCTCTGCATCCGACGGCACCCACCGTCGCAACCGCAGCCGCTCGGTCACCAGCTCCGCCGGAAGATCCTCATATGTCCTCATTCCGACCAACCTAACCCAAGGCTGGTCAACCTCGGACGGTGGCGGGGCTCGGGACTGGCAGAGACCGTTGATCGAGTGATCTGTATTCACCTGTGCGGGAAGATCGGTGGTCACTTTGAGTGGTCACCGGCGGCGTAGCGGCTCCAAGGGCTTCCGACTGCCGAAGCCTGACGTGTCGTGGCTTGAGGGGTGTAGCCGAGCATCTCGGCAACGACCGGGGCTGGAGCTTGCAGTACGAGCTGGCGCAGCGCGGCCTCCCTGGCGGCGCCGCCAGGGAAGCCGCGTTCCTCTCGAATGGTGGCTGCGTTGAGCGCCCGGGACTCGGCGAGCTGGAGGAGCAGGGCGGCGAACGGTTCGGGAACCGGGCAAGGTGGGTCGCCGAGTTGGAGGCATACCTCGGTGTCGTTGATGCTGATGTCGTCGAGGGTCAGGCCATGATGCGGGTGATGGGCTGGGCATAGAGGAGTGTCAGGCAGGCGGTGACCCGGGCGCGTAGCGGCATTTGATCGTCGGTGGCTGCCCGGAGGATCAGCTTCAGACGGCGGCGCCGGGTCAGCGGTGCGGAGTTCCCGCGTGGCAGGGCGGGCAGGTCAAGGCGGGACATGTGATGGCTGTTCATGGCCCAGGTCAGGAACGCTGCGAGGGCCCTGCGTCGGGGCTTGGGGTGGGTGGCGTGCCAAGCGTCCAGGTCAGCTTGCCTGCACCGTGGTAGGTCGAGCCCGCGCTCATCGAGCCAGGCAAGGAAGGCTCGGGCGCGCAGGGTGGGCAGGAGGTGCCAGGTGGCGAAGCGGCGCAGGAGCGGTTCGTGCGTGTGGCCGTCGAGCTCGGCGAGGCGGTGGGTGAGCCAGGTCTCGGTGTGCAGGAGCTGCTTGTCGACGGCTGGGAGCGCGCCGCAGGCCATCAGTAGGTCCCGCAGACAGGCGACGGTTCGCCAGTTGGAGAGCTGGTGAAGCGCCTGGTGGGGTCAAGGGGATGTGGCCGCGGGCCAGGCCGGTGAGGAGGTTCTGGACGTGGGCGGTGCGCAGCCACGTCCACCCTGTCCACGGGTCGGGCATGGCGATGAGCGCCTCGGCCGGCGGGGGAGCGCGGGATTGATCCGGCCGGTGCCATCGTCGAGCGTGGCCGTGGCCTTGTCGGCCAGGGTGCAGTGCTCGCAGAGTCGGCCGGTGTGCAGGCGGCCCTCGAACCCGCAGCGGTCGCAGAAGAAGCTGCGGGTGATGCCCGCGCAGTCGCGGCAGATCGGGTTGCCGTCTGCGCTGCGACCAGGCAGGAGCCGGTCGCTGCCGCAGCCGGGGCAGCGGCCTCGGGCGACCTGCCGGAGTACGCCGGCCGCGTGTACGACTGCCACCGTGAGCATCCGCAGTTCATCCGTCTGCTGCACTGGGAGGGGCTGCACCGCGCCGCCGGCCCCATCGCGGCGTGGGAGCAGCGCGGCGCCCACCATGCCTCCAAGCTGGCAGCGCTCGCCGCCGCCCCAAAGGCGGGCGCCCTGAACGCGGACTTCGCGCCCAGCGAACTGCTCCGCGCTGTGATCGCCCTGGCCGGATGGTGATACGCCACGCCGCAGCTCGTTCACATGTTCATGGGACAGGACGGTGCGGACAACGCTCGCGACACCCTCGTCCGACTGGTCGTCAAGATCGTCCCATGACGCCACTCCACAGCCGTCAAGCGACGGGTTGCGGTGACCCGGTTCGGGAACCGCTGAGCAACAGGCCGCCGGCGAGGACGACCGCCGCGGCGGTGGCGCCGTGCACGCCGAAGGCGGTTGCGGGGTCTCCATCGGAGAGCAGCACGATGAACATGTCGCCGATCGGGGTGAGCGCCACAGCCAGCATCACCCACCCCAGGACCCGGCGCTTGCCTGTCATCAGGACCGCGAGAATCACCAGGCCGGACGCCAAATCCCGGACTCCCTTGACGGCAAGGAATCCCGCACCCTCGCCATGCGGCCAGCTCGGCAGGCCGAAGTCGGGCGCCATGGATTGAGGAGCCAGCAGATAACTCACCCCGACATAGCCGATGAACAAGGCGCCGACGAAAGCGAGAACAACACCGACAGTGGTACGAGATGGCACCTTTGCGGACATCAAGAAATCTCCTTCAATGCTGATGGGGTCAGGACGCCTGGCGGTCGCGGGTCCAGGCGGGGCTGGCGAGGAAGTGGTTGTCGTAAAGGTCCTGGGCGGCCAGCAGTTCCTCGAGCGTGGCCTCGCCTTTACGTAGGCGGTCGAGCAGGCGGAAGTACTCGAATCGCTGGATGCCAGGGGCCACGATGATGAGAAGGTCGGCCGTGTAGCCGGGGGCCGCGGCGAAGGCATGGGGCGTCAACGGGGGCACGGACGCCACGTCGCCCGCCTCCAAGGTCACGATCTCCTCGCCTGCCAGGACGCGCGCCCTGCCGTCCAGGATGTAGAACAGCTCGGTCGAGGTGGCGTGGTGGTGGGGCACGGCGCCGTCGGCGCCGTCGGCGAGCGTCATTCTGATGGTGCTCAGCGCGCCGCCGGTGTCGCTGGAGTCGAGCAGCAGTCGTCCGGTGGCGGTGGGCGAGATGATGGTCTCGGCGTCGATCTCGTGGACGACTGCCGTTTCTACGATCATTGACAAGTCAGGCTCCCTTCGAGCGCGGAGGACACGAGTCGTTTGTGCGTAGGCTCGGTCGACCGGCGCTCCTGCGATCAGTACTCGGTAGTAGGTAGTAGAGGGCGCCGGCCAGCTGGTCGAACAGCGCTTCGGCATCCACATCGGCGCGAGCTCGCCGCGCTCGCGCGCCCGTTCGATCAGGGCGAGCCCGAGGGCGTTGCGCGCGGCGTACTGCTCGCGGGCCAGATTGCCGTTGTCCTCGTGCCTGGCTGCGGCCGCTACGGGCTCGCCGGCGCCCTCGCGGGTGGGCCTTCGTAGCCGCCTGCCGCGCGCATGCGGCTGAGCGCGACGGCGATCTTGTCCAGGTTGCCGACAAGGGGCGGCTCGGATGTCGCCGGTCTCGGTGATCTCCGTGGCCGGCCTGCAGCCGTGCCGGCACCTCGACGGGGCCAAGTCCCGCGGGCGTCCGCGAGGTGTCACCAGGTGGGCAGGTCGATGGCGGTGGCGGCGCGGTGGATGGGCGCGACGACCTTGGCCATGATCCGGTCCTTGCCGGGCAGCAGGCTGACCAGGCGCAGCATCAGCATCGACAGGCGCACCTGGGAACGGCTCGACAGGACCATCCGCTTGATGTTGGCGGTGCCCAGGGCCTGGTTGGCCTCGACGAAGGAGCGCATCCGCGCCTCGTACGCGGGGAAGGCAACGGTGTGGTCGCCACCGGCCCGTTTGAGCTCGGCCGCCAGCACGTACGCGCCGACCAGCGCGAGGCTGGTGCCCTGGCCGGAGGCGGGCGAGGCGCAGTAGGCCGCGTCGCCGACCAGCGCGACCGGGCCGGCGTGCCAGGTGTCCATGCGCACCTGGCTCATGGAGTCGAAGTAGAAGTCGGGCGCGCCGGTCATGGACTCCAGCAGGCGCGGCACCTCCCAGCCTGATCCGCGGTAGGCCTCGGCCAGCGCCTGCTGCTGCTCGGCGCGGTCGCCTGTCTTGCCGGTGGCGGCCCACAGGAACATGGCCTTCGCGCCGGTGTCCTGGCGGGTGCTGTAGAGCAGTGCCGTACGGCCGGGGCCGACGTAGGTGAGCTCCTCGCGGTCGAGCCCGAGGTGGTTGGGCACGCTGAAGATCGAGACGTTGTAGCCCATGTCGTGGACGAAGCGCTCCTCGGGCCCGAAGGCCAGGGCGCGGGTGTTGGAGTGCAGTCCGTCGGCGCCGATGACGAGATCGAAGTCGCGGACGAGCCCGCCGGCGAAGGTGACCCGGGTGCCGTCGATGGCGGCGATGGAGTCGCCGAAGACGTACTCGACGCCGTCGGTCGCCTCGTGGAGGAGCCGGGCGAGGTCGCCGCGGTGCAGTTCGGCGTCCTGGTGGACGCGGCCGCCGAAGCTGTCGCCGTCCATGCTGGCCACCTGGCGGCCCTCGCCGTCGACAACCGAGCCGGTACGGACGTCGGTGCGGAGGGCACGGATCTTCTCCAGCAGGCCCATCCTCTCGACGACGTCGAGGGCGGCGCCCCGGATGTCGACCTTGTAGCCACCTTCGCGGACATCGGTGGCGCGCTCGACGACAGTCGGGGTGAAGCCGTGCTCGCGAAGCCAGTAGGCCAGGGTCGTGCCCGCCATGCTGGCGCCGGAGATCAGGATGTTCTTCATGTCCGGAATGGTACGCACGTGTTAGACACATGTGCAAGACGGATGTGTAAGATGGCGTCATGGGAAATCGAGAGGATCTTCTGGAAGGCGCCAAGCTCTGCCTCTACGAGAAGGGCTACTTCCACACGACCGCACGTGACATCGCCACCGCGGCCGGGGTCAGCCTGGCGGCGATCGGCTACCACTACGGCACGAAGGACGCGCTGCTCAACGAGGCGGTGGTGGAGGCGATGCAGGAATGGGCCGACGACCTGGGCCGGGCGCTGGCCGAGCCGGGAGACTTCGAGACGACCTGGGCCAAGGTCATCGAGTCCTTCACCCGCGCCAGGCCGCTCTGGGTGATCCAGTTCGAGCTGGTCGCGCACATGGCGCGCACCCCCGAGTTGCGCGAGTCATTCGCGGAGGCGGGACGGCAGGCCAGGCTGGGGCTGGCGGAGCTGTTCGGCTCCGACTCCGAGAAGGTGGGGGCGGTGATCCAGACGCTGGTGGGCGGCCTGGCGGCGCAGTGGCTGGTGGACCCGGACGGCGCGCCGGCTCCGGCGGACCTGCTGGAGGGCTTGCGGGTCCTGATGGGGCGCGCACCGGCGCCGTCCGAGGGGTGAGGCCGCACACCGCAGGCAGTGGCGGTGCCGGCGGATCACGGCTCGCCGTGGCGATGCCGCTCCAGCTTGCGGCTTGATGTGCACCTTGTCATTGCGCCTGCTCTGTGCGGAGACATCTGGTCTGCGTAAGAAGTCAAGGCCAATGCTCCAAGAGCAGCGCCAAGGCCCTCACGATCACAACACAAGCAGAACATCTCGCGTCGACATCGATGGCGTCGAGGTCTCAGGTCTAGTTCATGGAAGAGTTTCGCATGGCGCGGGCATTTTCGGTCCCGACCGCTGTTCGATTGTTTCTCCCTTCTGTGCTCCTAATTCCCATATGGCTGGTATTCATCGCCTTCGTCCCTGATCGTCATCGTATCGAGCTGGTGTTCCTTGCAGCAGGGGCGACGGTGGTCTTCGCTGGAATGCGCCGCCCGGGCGACGATCGACGCCGCCCTTGAGCGTCGCGAGACCCGCGGTTGCCACAACCGCTCCGACTACCCGGAGCTCGACCCGGCGCTGCGGGTCAACCTGGTGTGGCCCGGCCCGGGAATGGTGCAGAGGGAGGCGATCCCGTCGATCCCCGCCGAGATCGCGTCGCTCATGCGCGAGGTCTCGACCGTCGGAAAGCTCGTCGAGTAGCCATCAGTCCTGTGTCACAAAGCCTGAGTGGCGCCCGGTCCTAGCTGGCGACCGGCCGCAACCGGACGCGCCGGCGGACAGGAAGGCTTCTCATGAAGATCGTGGTAATCGGCGGGACCGGTCTGATCGGCTCGAAGCTCGTGACGAAGCTGACGGAGCACGGTCACGAGGCGGTGGCCGCGGCGCCCGGCACCGGTGTCGACACCCTCACCGGCGAGGGGTTGGCCGAGGTGCTGGCCGGCGCGAACGTCGTGGTCGACGTGTCGAACTCCCCGTCGTTCGAGCGTGCCGCGGTGCTGGAGTTCTTCGAGACCTCCACCCGCAACCTGCTCGCCGCGGAGGCGGCGGCCGGTGTCGGCCACCACGTCGCGGTGTCCATCGTGGGCACCGAGCGCATGCCGGAGAACGGCTACTTCGCGGCGAAGATCGCGCAGGAGAAGCTCATCGAGAAGTCGTCGATCCCGTTCTCGCTCGTGCACGCGACGCAGTTCTTCGAGTTCGCCCACGGCATCGCGGACGAGTCCACGGTCGACGGCAAGGTGCATGTCGCGCCCGTGCGCTTCCAGCCCATCGCGGGCGACGACGTCGCCCAGGCGGTCGGCCGGACCGCGGCCGGCGCACCGCTGAACGGCCGGGTGGAGGTGGCCGGGCCCGAGCAGTTCCGGATGGACGAGTTCTTCCGCCAGGCCCTGGCCGCCTGGGGCGACCCGCGGGAGGTTGTCACCGACCCGCACGCGCGCTACTTCGGCAGCGAGTTGAGCGAGTACAGCCTGGTGCCCGTCGACCGCGCCGCCTCCGGCCAGATCCGCTACCTCGACTGGCTCAAGGCCGCCGCCAAGTAGCGGCCCGGCCCGGCTCGGCAAGGGCCGTCCGGCGCCGGGCCGGCAGGGCGTCCACCACGCTCGAACACCCCTGACGACCACCGAAGCAGGACATCATGAAACACCTTGGACCACAGCGAACCGCCGCCGACTCCGGGTCGGGCTCCATCGACACCCTCGACAGCCTGCGTGAACACCTGCAGTGGGCGATGATCGTCGCTGCTGATCTCCGAGGGCGCCCCACACACGTTCGGGGCCGTCATCTGCGGGTGCTCGGCATGGGGGAGTGGATGGCGTTCCCCTGCCGATCGACGCGCGGCGGGCCCTATGAGTACGGCAATGCCGACGATGGAGATCCCGGTTGCGGTGATCGTCATGCTGGCCCCAGACACAGACTGGCTCGTTCGTTCGTCCGCCCAGAAGGTGGCCTTGTCCGTAGTTTGGTGTTGATCACGTGGAGGGCGCAGGGATCGGCGGTGTTGCGGTGGGAGTGCTGTCGGGACGGTATGAGCTGCTGGAGCCGTTGGGGCGCGGCGGTATGGGGGTGGTGTACCGGGCGCGTGACCAGGAGCTGGAACGGATCGTGGCGGTCAAGGTGCTGCCCGCGCAGATGCTGCGCGATGAGGACTTCCGGGCCCGGTTCCGCCGGGAGGCGCGGGCGGCGGCGGGCTTGTCGCATCCCAACATCGCGACCGTCTATGACATCGGAGAGGACACCGATGGTGCGGAACCGGTTCCATATCTCGTGATGGAGCTGGTGGAGGGCGGGACACTGGCCGACCTGCTGCGCCAGACGCCACCGACCCCGGACGAGGCCGGGCGGATCGTGGCGGCCGTCCTGGAGGCGTTGGAGCACAGCCACGAACGGGAGATCGTGCACCGCGACATCAAACCCGCCAACATCATGGTCCACCGCGCAGGCGGCCGGGTGCGGGTGAAGGTGATGGACTTCGGGATCGCCAAGCTCATGTCGGAGACGGCCACCCGGCTGACCGCCACCGGAATGCGGATCGGCACCCCGTCCTACATGTCGCCCGAACAGGCCGACGGCAAGCCCACCGACGCCCGCTCGGACCTGTACTCCACCGGATGCGTGTTGTACGAGATGCTCACCGGCCGGCCGCCTTTCACCGGGGGCTCACCCGCTGTCGTGCTCTTCCAGCACATCCACAAGACCCCGCCGCCGCCTTCACAGCTGAACCCGGCCCTGGCCTCCTTCTGGGACCGGATACTGGCAACCGCGCTGGCCAAAGACCCTCAAGAACGCCACCAGGACGCCACCGCGATGCGGCAGGCCATCGAAACCAACTCAGCGGCTCCCTACCTCCCAGGTGCCGGTGACGGCCCGGCCTCCGCGTTCGGACCTCCCACCCGGCTTGACAGCCCCACGCTCGCCGAAACGACATCTCCGGCACCGACTCCCCACGCACCCGGACCTCCGGGACGCGGGGTGCAGGCCGTGCCCGGATCGGCAACCGACGGCCACGTCGTCGCCGCTCCGCGCCGGGTTCTGACCCGCCGCCGCCTGTTCACCGGTCTGGGGGCCGCAGGACTGGCCGTCGCCCTGCCGGCCGCCTACTACACCTTGAGCCGCGGGGACACCGCCACTCTTCTCGGCGAGCCCCTCACTGGCCACAACGGCTGGGTCGACTCGGTGGCGTTCAGCCCGGACGGCAAGATCCTGGCCGTCGGCAGTCGCAACAAAACCGTACGGTTGTGGGACGTGGCCACCCGTGCCCTCCTCGGCCGGCCCCTCACCGGCCACGAGGGAGGTGTCTCCGCGGTGGCGTTCAGCCCCGACGGCAAGATCCTGGCTGCCGGCAGCGACTACCAGACCGTGCAGTTGTGGGACGTGGCCACCAACACCTCGATCGGCGACCCTCTCAAGCAGTACGGCCCGCCCGGCCCGGTCCACGCGGTGGCGTTCAGCCCCGACGGCAAGACGCTGGCCATCGGCGGCAGCGACAAAACCGTATTGTTGTGGGACGTCGCCACCCGCAACCCCGTCGGCCGCCCCATCACGGTCCGCAATGATTGGATGGACTCGATCTCCGTGGTGGCGTTCAGCCCGGACGGCAAGATCCTGGTCGCCGACGATGGCGACACCGTACGGTTGTGGGACGTCGCCACCCACACCTCCCTCGGCCGTCCCCTCACCGGCCACACCGACTGGGTCGGCTCGGTGGCGTTCAGCCCCGACGGCAAGACCCTGGCCACCGGCAGCAGCGACGACACCGTACGACTGTGGGACGTGGCCACCCGCAGTCCCATCGGCCGCCCTCTCACGGGCCACAACGACGATGTCTCCGCGCTGGCGTTCAGCCCCGACGGCAAGATCCTGGCCACCGGCAGCTACGGCGACACCGTGCGGTTGTGGGACGTGGCCACCCGCACCATCGTCGGCCGTCCTCTCACCGGCCACGCCGACAGCGTCGGCTCGGTGGCGTTCAGCCCAGACGGCAAGATCCTGGCCAGCGGCGGCAGGGATGGCACCGTGCGGTTGTGGCAACTATGAAGGGATGTCGCCGGCACCCAGCCCCTACCGGCAGCACCACGTGGGCGAGCCGGCCCAGTGGGGTGCCTGATGAGGTGTTCGGCGAGATAGCTGAGGAGGGGCGGCGCGGTCGGTGTATTCGGGAGCGAGGGCAGTCCTTGGGACCGCCACCTCGTAGTGGCCATGCCCGCCCCGAGTGGCGCGCAACGCCGACAGAAGAGCTGCCCGAGCCTCGTTCGCGACGTGGTGGGCGAGAGCCGTCCGGGTCCGCGCCGAACTCCCGGATCGTGTCGTACGGCGCGGACCCGGACGGCAACCAGGCCCGGTGTGCGTGATCCGGCGCGGCCTGTCCGGCCCGACGTCACGCACCCCGTCAGGGCCCTGGCATGTGACCGACTCCCAGCCCACATACTTTCGGACCAACATCAGCTTCCCGGCCCGTTTCGCCGCCTACTGGTGGGCCACCGGCGCTGATTCCGGCTGCGCCAGGGCGCTCAGCAGGGTATTCCGCCGCCGCTCCCGGAGACGGTGACCTGACTGATGTGGATGTAGCGATTGGAGGCCCAGGTGTACCAGCGATTGTCGCCCCCGCTGTAGTCTCCACGCACGCAGCCGGTCGGGAAGAGGCGAAATCCCTCGTTGCACTGGGCGACGAGGTTGGTACTGATGATCCGGGGAGAGCTGCGGACGTTGCTGCCGTCGTACCTGCATGCGTAGGTCAGGGTGGCACTTGTGCTGGTCGAGGCCACTGCCGGAGCGGCAGTGAACAGCACGGCGACGCCGCCCAGCGCTACGACGGCGCTGCCCAGACCTGCGGTCAGACGTCGAATCGGCATCCTCTTGATCATGTATTCACCTCTCATGACTCGGTGACTGTGTCGCGCCCCGGTTGGGTGTCAGGGGGCAAGTCTTGGTGACTGATCGATTGTCTGGAACCCTGATTCGTCACCCAGACAAACTCGGCTTGTGGGTGGCCAGAGGCAGTTCATCGCGTCCGGCCCAGGCTCGTCACCCTGTTCCAGCCTGAACGGGAACACGCGGCTCAGCCCCCTGCCTGCCGTTCGGGCCGTTCTTGAGACGGCTGGACCGAGTTGACGGGATCCGTCCGATCGTCTGAATCGGACGGGATTTCGTGTTTTCCGAGGTCTTCGGATCGTTGGGCGGGGCGGCTCTGGCTCGTTTGGCGTTCGTGGCGAAGGGCGCTGGTGGTGTTGAGCCGCTGGGAGCGCGTGAAGGGCCGGCGGCCGGGCGTGCGGGACCGGTCGGTCGAAGTAGTGCTGTCCGGATATCAACCCAGCGAATCAGGTGCTCGGTGGTGGTCTTCCGGATGCTGCCGGAAGTTCCGGATCCGGATCTTGTGCATCGAATGCGTAGGTGTCCTCGGGCGGAGGCTCGCGGTGGTCGTGGGCTTGCCGCCAGACGAGGCGATTCTTGGGGTCGCCGAGGTCGTCGGGGTGCAGATTACCGAGGGGGAGGTGCCGGCGGCCGGGCATTGCAGCCGGATTCGCCCGTGGGCGTCGGCGCCTTGCTTGAGCTTGAGTCAGTAGGGCTCGCGGGCGGCGATCAGCTGGGTGAGCTGCTCGGGCGGGGGGCGGATGGTCTGGTCGTCTCGGTGACGCTGTGCCCGCGTGCCCGACGAGATCGGCGATGGTCTCGATGGGTACGCCTTGGTCACTCAGGATGGAGACGAACGAGTGGCGCAGTTCTCGGGGACTACAGGCGGTCGGCCCGCCATACGTAGATGGCGAACTTTGTGTCCTTTGAACCCCACTTCCGTCACTGTGGGCCAGAACTGAACCCCACCATGACCACCGCCCACCCGCAGCAGCCCTCCGGTCCTAATCCGTACGCGCACCCAGGGAAGCGATGAGGTCGCGCATCTCGTCGCGGTAGACCGCGCTCGGGTTGTGGACGAGGGGCCGGATGTGGCCGTAGATCTCCAGCGCCATGAGCCCGTGCATCCGGCCCCACACTCTCAGCGTCATCGCGACGGCCGCCGGTGGCAGGTCAGGAAAGGCCGCCCGGACATGGGCGACAAAGTCCGGGTCGAAGTCAGCCCAGTCGTAGGCGTGGTCGGTGCTTTGGCGTGCCGGGGCTGTCGGCCAGGCTGCGGCGACGAGGCCGACCAGGCCGTTGCAGGCGCGCACCTCGGCGTGCTTGCCCGGGCCGTCGCCGGGCGGGCGGTAGCCGGGCACCGGGTCGCCGTAGATCAGCCGGAAGCCTTCAGGGTTGGCCAACGCCCAGCCGCGCATGGCCAGTGCCCAGGCCAGGATCCGGGCGCCGGGATCGGTCGGCGGTACCGCGTCACGGGCGGCCTCGGCGGCCTCGACGGCGGAGGTGTAGACGTCGCCGATGAGCGTGGTGATCAGGTCGTCGCGGGTGGCGAAGTAGCTGTAGATCGCTCCGGCCGTCATGCCCATCTCGCGGGCGATGGCGCGCAGGGTGATGGCGTCCGGGCCCCCGTCGGTCATGAGTTTCATGGCGATCGCCTTGATCTCGGCGCTGGTCTGGGCGCGCAGCCGGTCGCGACGGCTCGTCGTGTGGTCGCTCACACTTGACAGTCTACAACGTTGCCATATTATGCGACGTATTCCTTTTGAACGCCGTGTAGTAGTTGGCTGATGTGTACTCTCAAAGGAGTCGGCACGTGAGCACGACCGACGTGATCCTCGCCTACCTCGACATCTGGAACGAGCGGGACGACACCGCCCGGATGACGCTGATGAAGTCCGTCCTCACCGAGGACTCGCTCTACGTCGACCCCAACAACGCGGGCCTGCGCGGGCACGCCGAGCTGTCGGAGGTGATCGGCCGCATGCGTGCGCAGGTCGGCGAGGCGAAGTTCACCCTCGGCGCCGTGATGGGCGCCCACCACGGCCGCGCGCTCTTCACATGGAGACTCGGTACGGTCGCCACCGGCTACGACGTGGTCGAGTTCGCCGACGGCCGCATCCGCAGCATCGTCGGGTTCTTCGTCTGATGTGCTCGCGGCCTGGCTGTGCCGTACGAACCCATCCAAATGCGGCCGATGCCGCATGAAGCCCACAGGAGCACCCATGTCCCCTATTTCCGCCTCGAAGTCACCGGTCACCGTTGTCGGCCTGGGACTGATGGGCCATGCGCTGGCCGCGGCCTTCCTGGCGAGCGGTCACCCGACCACCGTCTGGAATCGTTCGGTGGACAAGGCCGGCGATCTCGTCGCCGGCGGCGCCACCCTGGCCGGCTCGATCAAGAGCGCCGTCGAGGCCGGCCCGCTCGTCGTGGTCTGTGTCTCGGACTATGACGCCGTGCGCGCGTTGCTCGACCCGGTCGCCTCCTCGCTGGCCGGCCGTACCCTCGTCAACCTGACCACGGCCAGTTCCACACAGGCCCGTGAAACCGCCGGATGGGCGGCCAAGATCGGCAGCGCTTACCTCGACGGGGCGATCCTCGCCCTGCCCCAGGCCATCGGCACTGCGCAGGCCACGGTGTTGTACGCGGGCCCGAAGGCCGCCTTCGAGGAGCACGAGGCCACTCTGCGGGCGCTCGGCGAGAGCGGGGCGATGTACCTCGATGAGGACCACGGCCTGTCTGCCCTGTACGACATGTCGGTCCTGAGCATCATGTGGGGTGTCTTGAACGGCTTCCTGCAGGGCGCCGCGCTACTGGGCACCGCGAACGTCAAGGCCTCGACCTTCGCGGCCCTGGCCACCACCGCGATCAACGTGACGACCGATTACGTGAGCGCGTACGCACGGCAGATCGACGAGGGCGCCTACCCGGCCGCGGATGCCACCATCGCCGTTCACGCGGGTGGGATGGAGCATCTTGTCCAGGAGAGTGAGGTGCTGGGGGTCAATGCCGAGATGCCGAAGCTCTTTCTGGAACTGGCCACGCGCGCGGCGGCGGGTGGCCGGGCCGGCGACAGCTACGCGGCGTTGATCGAACAGTTCCGCACCCCCGCTGTCTGATCTCTCGCCGGGGCCGCCTCCTTGGCCATGACCTCGGTGCGGAAAGAGATGGGGACCGGGTACTCATCACCGGCTACGCGCGGCATCGTGTCCTTCCGCAACCCCGCCGGGCACACCGACGACGGGTTGAGCCGAGATGCAAGCAGAAGCGGCCAAACAGTCGATCATGTTCGTAACCTCGGAAGCGGACTGGCGCTTCCGGAGTCCTGGAGCGACAGCGACCGTGGACACCCGAGAGACACAGAGCCGGCCGGCCACCGGAAACGATCAGATCGGCGGCGGTCGGGTAGCCGGGAGGAAATCTCACCAGACGGCTCCAGCGCTGCCCACTGCTCGTCGGTCAGGTCGTGCCGCCTCGTCACCGCTACGCCGGCCACGAGGTCTCCGATATTCGGCTCTTCTTCGTCGTTGAACCAACTACCGGAGGCCTCGTCGATTACCCACGACCCGCCACGCCGCGCCCCCTCATCACCTTGAAAACGCGGCCTGGCGGCACAGGCGGGGTCCGCTTGGATGCTGGAGGCGTCCGAGACCGACCCAACCGATCCAACCGGTCCGACGGCCCCTGTGGCGTCGGACCGGACCGGTTCCGCCGGATCACCGGCGGATGCGGACTACCCGTAGCACGGACTCTGGTCGGCGTTGACCCAGTCGATCTTCGTGACGGTCACGGGCATGGGGTAGGTCTCGTGTCCCGCCGCGACGTCGCCGTCCTCGGCGCGGTGAACGCACATCGACCCGCTCTGGCCGGTCGAATTGACGTACGAGACCACGACGTGGTCCTCGGTGGCGGGCCAGCCGTAGTTGAAGAAGGATCGGACCTTCTTGTACGGGCTGAAGAGCACCCCGGGGGCCGACCAGTCTTCGCCCCGGCCGATGCCGATCTTCGTTGCTTCGGAGATGACCTCTGTCGAATACATGCAGAAATCTCCCCGCCCGCAGCCGTACAGGCGATCGGGAAGGCTTGCCGCGCTCGCAGGTGACGCGAACGCCAGCCCTGCCAGAGAGATGGCAGCGACAGCAGCCGGGATGAATCTTCTCAGCATGAGATCTCCTCGTTAGTTGCCTGAGCGAGCCCAAAGGCCGTGAAACGCCTGCCCGCCGAGCAGGTATCGGCAGGCGGAGGCCCAGTCTTGGTGGCTGATGGATTGTCTGGAAGCCGGATTCGCCACCCAGACAAAACTCTGCTCGTGGGACTGGTGGTCAGAGCCAGTTCATCGCGCCGGGCCCGGACTCCTCACCCTGTTCCGGCCTGAGCGGGAACACGCAGCTCAGCGCCCCTGACTGTCGTCCACTTGTTCTCGGTTGCTGTCTCGTCCACGCCATGGAGGTGCTGTGTGCGATCTTGTGCAGATATGGGACGCCGAACTAGCCCACACCCCCACCCCCTGACGGACACGGGCGCCGCCGTGGCCTCGCCCCTGACGACGTGCCGACGCTGCTCGACGTCGTCCTGCATACCCGAGAACCAGCGGCGCGCGGCCTACCTGGAGCGGATCAGGCTCGTCAAGGCCTTCCGCTCGGGTCCGTGTCACCAGCCGCAAAGTAGCTAAGAGCCTGCTGACAAAGGATTTGGTCGCCGAGGCCGGGACGGGGATGCCCTGGTCGAGCCCCATCTTCGAGCGATACGCCCGGCGGCGGGCAAGATACGCGCGTACCGCAAATCGGTTGCGCAGGACGTCATGATGATGACATGACGTGGACAGCACCCGACGTAGAGCGGGGACCTTGGACGGACATGGCCTGTGGCGAACGCGAGATGCTGGACAACTGGTTGAAGCTCCGCCGGCTGTTCCTGCTGCGCAAATGCGCCGGCCTCACCTCCGAGCAACTGAAGACCGCTTCCGTGGAGCCGTCCAACCTGACGCTGCTCGGCCTCCTGCGACACATGACGGAACTCGAGCGCTGGTGGTTCCGGGAGAAGTTCCTGCACGAAAACCTGCCCGAGCTGCACATCACGGAGGAGTACGAAGACGGCGACTTCGACCTGGTGGCCGATTCCGACGCCGAGGCCGACTACGCCGCCTTCCTCGCGGAGACGGCTGCCTGCGATGCCGCAGTTGCGGACATCGACCTCGACGAGGTGGCCGACGACCCCCGGGCGCCGACCGGCAAGGTCAGCCTCCGCTGGATCTACATCCACCTCCTGGAGGAGTACGCGCAGCACACCGGGCACGCCGACCTGATCCGAGAGCGCATCGATGGTGCCACGGGAGCGTAGCGGCTCTCCCGGCATTACCCGTATCCCGGTCCTGCCACCTCACCGACGTACCCACTGATCAGCTGAGCGGTGGTCAGCCGTAGCTCCAGGACTCCGAGCCGGCTGACGAAGGCCGGCGGCCAACTCGGTCCCTATCCAAGCACGCCAGGGCCGGGCGGCCAGGAGTTCCAGAACCTTGCCGCGCCTGTCCGCAGGTGTATCGCTCGAAGAGGGGCTCAACCGGGGCATCCCGGTCACCTTCTGTGACCTGGGACGACACTCCTGCGGAGTTGGCGCCGCCGAAACCCTGCGTGTCCCGTCAGGTCCTGGGTTGCGGGCTCAGGCCCGCCACCGCGAGCCGGAACAGCCGCTCCGCCCGGGCGGCGGGATCGGGGTGGTGCTCAGTCGCGAGGACGATGCCGACGATCAGCGCGATCAGGTCGGCGACCGTGACGCCTTCCGTCACCACGCCCTCTCGCACGGCGCGGCGCAGCAGCGGATCGCCCGCCTCTTCCATCATCGCCGAGCAGGTGTTCTCATGCACCGAGCCAGGCTCGGCCCCCTCGTAGGACAGGGCCGCCGCCAGCCCTCGCGCCGCGACGCAGTAGGCGAGGACGTCGTCAAGTCAGCTGAGGAGGGCCACGCGGCTGTCGCCCTCGCCCGCGAACTCGTTCGCGCGGGCACACAAGGACTCGACCCGCTGGTGGGAGACCGCTTCCAGCAGCGTGCGGCGGGTGGGGAAGTGACGGCGCACCGTGGCTGAGCCCATCCCCGCCACGCGCGCGATCTGCTCCAGGGAGTCTCCGGCGCCGTGCGTGGCGACCTCCTCCTCGGCCACGGCGAGGATGCGCGCGTAGTTGCGCCGGGCGTCCGCGCGCTGGTGGTCGGGCATGGTGTCATCTCCGGTGTTGCTATGTGGCGGGGCCCGCCGTGTCGTACCGCAGAGAAAACGGCAGGCCCCGCCGTTTATTGCCTGAGGGAGTCTGATGTCCGCACCATCCGCGCCCGTCCTGGTCATCGGCGCCACCGGCAGGCAAGGCGGGGCCACCGCCCGCGCCCTGCGAGCGGCCGGCGTCCCGTCCGCGCCCTGGTCCGCGACCCGGCCACCGACCGGGCCCGAGCCGTCGAAACGCTCGGCGCCGAACTCGTCACCGGTGACCTCCACGACCGCGAATCGGTGATCCAGGCCGCCCAGGACGCCCGCGCCGTCTTCTCTGTGCAGATGGCCCCTCTGACCGCTGACGGAGATCGCCGGAATCCTCTCCCATGCGCTGGGCGCGCCCCTGTCCGCGCCGGACATGACCGAGGAGCAGGCACTCGCCGCCGGCATGCCGTCGATGGGCAGCTCGCACGAGTGGCTGAACGTGGCCGGCCAGCCGGCCCGGCCCCAGTACGCCAGGGACCTCGGCCTCCCGCTGACCAGCTTCGAGGAATGGGTGCGGCAGCACCTGCGACCCGCCGCATGACGAACTGATCGACAGCCGGGAGCCTGCGCATCCCGGACTCGCCCGAATGCCCGGAGCCCCTGGTCACTGTCAGCTACTTTGCGGCAGGTGGCACGGACCCGAGCGGAGGGCCATGACAGTGCGGCCTTCGACGTACGAGTGCAGACGGACGGCACGGTTGAAACCGACCGGCTCCCGGTCCAGGCACCATCCTGGATGCCGACCAGTCGCTCGGCCTGAGCGGTCCGGCGCTGATCGGATCATGCGGGGGGCGATCACGATCGTGTTCGCCCTCTGATCCCTTCACGTCGATCGGTGCGATACGAGCCCCAGGTCGCCCCCGCGGCGACGATCACCACGACGCTGATCAGGGCCAGCGACACCGTCGCGGAGTCTCGCCCGGACAACTCCATCGTGTTCCGGAGGGTTTCGCCGGCGCCGTGGAAGGCGAAAGCGGTCGCGCCACAACCGAAGACGAGCCCGGCGACACCGGCGACAGCGGTCACGGTCCTGCCGGCGCTCGTCGGCAGGAACCGCGCGAGACCGGCGCACAACAAGCCGGTGAGAACGACGTCGGCAACGGCGACGATCATTAAGGCGACGCCGAGCACGTCGTCATCCCCGTACCGCTCGAAGCGCTCCCATGTTCCGCCGGCGTCGGGGAGCCCGGCGACGCCGAGCGCCGTGATGCCCACCACCGCCGTCATGGTCACGATCAGCCCTGCGGCACCTGAGCGCTCCCGCTTCTCCGTCCGGACTGGGAGGATCTTGGTGTCGCGCCGCAGGCGGGCCGTGGTCGCGGGCTGCTCACGTGCCATGGCCAGCGCTTCGTCGACCGTCGGCCTGCGGCTCGGGTCCTTGTCCAGCAGCCGGGTGATGAGCTGTGTGAGCGGTCCGGTTCGTCGCGGTGCCGGGGCCTCGTCCAGCAGTACCGCGGCCAAGGTCGCTTCCTGGGTGGCGCGGCGGAACGGTGAGACGCCCTCCACCGCCTGGTAGAGGGTCACACCGAGGGAGAACAGATCCCCGGCGGGCAGGTCGTCGCCGCCGCGCAACCGCTCGGGCGCCATGTACTCCGCCGAGCCGATGAACATCCCGGTGGCGGTCAGTGCGGAGTCGGTGTGGTGGACCGCCGTCCCGAAGTCCGTGAGCAGGACCTTCCCGTTCACGGCGAGCATGACGTTGGCCGGTTTGATGTCGCGGTGCACGACACCTTCACGGTGTGCCGCGCCGATCGACGTCAGCAGGGCCTCGGCGACTTCGACGGCCCTGCCCGCCGGAAGAGGTCCGTGCTCCTCGACGTACTCGCTCAGCGAGCAACCGTCGATCAGTTCCATGACGATCCAGGGAAGGCCGTCGTCGATGACGACGTCGTGGATGGCGACGATGCCGTCGTGCTTGCGCAACCGGGCGGCATTGCGTGCCTCGCGCGTGGCGCGTGCCAGGCGCTCGGCCCGGTCGGTTTCCGGCATCCACGGCGGCAGCCGTAGTTCCTTGATCGCGACGTCCACGTCGAGGGTCTCGTCACGAGCCCGCCAGACCCGGCCGAAGCCACCGGACCCCAGTTCGTCCGCGAGCCGGTATCGCCCGCCGACCACGTCACCGGCCAGCCTCGAAGTCATGCCGCGTCTCCTGCCATCGCCCTGGCGCGAACAGATGATCAGGGTACAAGCCATCGTCATCGGTGCATGCCCGTTCGGTTCACCACGCTTTGCCGCCGCGGGAGCCGCACGTCACGGCCCTGCCGGCGGGCCGGGAAACGCCGGACGAGGAAATCGGGTCGAAGCGGGGCGCACCGTGTCCGTTGACGGGAGGCGGTCCGGATCTCTAGTCTCCCACTTAATCCGGCAGATTGATTTAATCGCCTGCCTTGATCGCGTCCACATCCCCGCCGTTCGCGACGCCGTTCGGGGTCGGGCTGCACGGCTACGAGCAGGAGCTCATCGACGGCATCGCGCGCATCGGCTACACCCACTCGCGCAACGACGTGGGCTGGTCCGCGGTCGAGAAGCAGGCGGGCGTCTACGCCTTCGACCGCTACGACGCCGGGTTCGCCGCGCTGGACGCCGCAGGGATCGAGCCGCTGCCGATCTCGGCCTACCGCAACCCGCTCTACGACGCCAACCGTACGCCCAGCTCGCCCCAGGGCCTGGCCGCCTACGGACGCTTCACGGCCGCCGTCAACCAGCACTTCGCGAGCTACACCCGGGCGACCGAGGTCTACAACGAGTTCAACATCAACTTCAACGACGGCCTGTGTGGCCGGACACCCGCCTGCTACGCCCAGCTCCTCCAGGCGGCCGCCGCGGTCAAGCCGCAAGGAGCGCGGCTGGTGGGCCCGGCGATCTCCGGCGCCTCGGCCGACTACGTGCGCCAGGTGCTCGAACAGGGCGGCGCGGCGGCGCTGGACGCGGTGTCCGTCCACCCCTACCGCCACCCCACGCCGCCCGAAGGCATGGACACGCAGATGGCGTCGCTGAGCCAGACCATCGACGCCGCCGCGGGCCGCTCGCTCCCGCTGTGGCTCACCGAGTACGGCTGGCCGACCCACACCGCGGGCGGCACGACCGACGCCATGCAGGCCGACTACCTGGTGCGCTCGGCGGTGCTCTCCCTGGCCGGCGGCGCCGACCGCCTCTACTGGTACGACGCCCGCGACGACGGCACCGATCCGAACAACCAGGAGCACAACTTCGGCGTCTTCGAGGTCCGGCGCGCGACCGCCCGCTACGCCGCCGAGCCCAAGCCGGCCGCGGTCGCGCAGGCGGTGATGGCGGCCGGACTCGCCGGACGAACGATCACCCAGCGGGACACGCTGGACACCACCACGTACTCCTTCCCCTTCAGGAGCGCCGCGGGCGACCTCGTCCGCGTCATGTGGGCCTCGGACGGCCCGAGGACCGTGACGCTGCGCACCGCCCAGCCGCTCACCCTCACCGACCAGTACGGCGTGCCCGTCACCCTGAGCCCGCACGCCGGAGCCGTCCAGGTGACCCTGACCGAGCACCCGGTCTACGTCAGGGGCCAGGTCGACTCACTCGTCCTCGACCCCGCGCCCGCGATCACGCTGAAGACGTCGCCGACCGTCGCCGACGGCGAGAGCATCGAGGTGCGCGCGGTCGTCGACCGCACCGGCCGCAACTGCCGCGCCGTCCCCGCCAAGGTGACGATCACCCTGGACGGGCGGCGCCACGACGTCAAGGTCAAGGGCTGCGGCACCGCCGAGACCGTCTTCGACCTCCCCGCCCCCGCGGGCGGCAAGGCGAGCTGGGTCACCGGCTGGGCCGCGACCGGGAACGAGAAGGTGGCGCGGCTGGCGACAGCGACGATCAGGATCACCACCCCGGTCGTCGCCGCCGTGGGGGTCGACCTCGTCGGCGACGGCGGCTACCGGGCGCAGGCGTCCGTCTCCCTGTCCAACACCTCCCGCGCGACCCCGGTGACCCTCGACGGCCTCACCTGGACCCTCGGCAAAGAGTCGGGCACGATCGCCGACACCACCACGCTGCAGCCCGGCAAGCAGGTCGCGCACACCATCCCGCTCCCGTCGCTGCGCGTGTGGGAGCAGGGCTACCTGGAGGTGTCCATCGGGCTGCGCGGCCGTGACGCCCTCGCGCTGCGGCAGTCCGTCGGCGCGGGACCCATCGAGCCGGACACCGCCACCACGGTCGCGCCGATCGACCTGGCGGCCGACGCGACCTGGTTCCGCTACACCGCCGACTGGGGCGGGGCCGCCGACCTCGGCGGTCCCGTCCGGATCACCCAGACCCCGACGGGGCTGCGCGTGCAGGCGACGGTCCAGGACGACGTGTTCACCCAGAAGAACCCGGCGGGCAACCTGTACAACGGCGACTCCATCCAGCTCTCCCTGTCGCCCGCGCTCCCCGGCGCCTCCACCGAACGCACCGAGATCGGCCTGGCGCTGACGCCCGACGGGCCGGCCGCCTACACCTTCGCCGCCTTCGGCATCGCGATCACCGGCCCGACCCCGACGGAACGGCTCGCGGTGACCAGGACCGGCGCCACCACCGCCTACGACGTCGTCCTGCCCTGGCAGAGCCTGGGACTCAACGGCCCTCCGGCCGGGGTGTTCGCGCTGTCCCTGCTGGTCAACGACGACGACGGCCCCGGCAGGAAGGGCTATCTGGAGTGGTCGTCCGGCATCGGCCACACCAAGGACACCGGCCGGCACTTCCCCGTACGACTCACCAGCGGGCTCCAGGGGGCGTCCGGCTCCTGAGGCCCGCCCTTCCTCCGGGAGGGCCGGGGGCTACGACGAGGAGATCGATCACTTCGTCGTCGCCCGGTGAACGGGCGACCGGCGACGGCCACGGCGCCTGGGTCAACACCCGGGCCCTGCGGATCTGCGGGCTCGACGCCGGGACGCCGGACCCGGCCGACGGCCGCATCGAGCGCGAACCCGACGGCTTCCCCCAGGGGACCCTGCACGAGGGCGCCGCCTCGCTCGTGGGCCGCCATGTGCCCGAGCCGACTCCCGAGCACCTGCTGCGCGCCCTCCTCGCGGGGCCAGCGGAGAACCACGCCGCCGCCCTCTCCACGCCCTACCTGGACGGCTGCGCCGGCCACACCGGCAACGCGGGTCGGCGGCACCGTCGTCGGCAGCGCGGGTGGTGAGGTGCTGGCCGCGCTCATGACGGCGATCCACGTGGGGGTCCCGATCAGGACGCCGGCCGAGATGCACCTCCCCGAGCAGCGCAGGCCGAGCGCCTGCTCGACCACACCCTGGACGGACTCGGCCTCTGAGCGCCCGGAAGCCGCGGGTTCAGGGTTGCCGGAGAGATGCCGAACTCTTGATCCTGACGTGGGTGCTCTCATGTCTTCTGATCTTCGTTCGGGAGAACAGACCGGTATGACAACGCAACGCGAACACTCACCGGCCAGAACCCATGGGCGGCGTGATGGGTAGGACCCGCACCGCGAAGGCCAGCCGATGTGTCACAACCGGCCAGCGATCTCCGATTCACTTCGCCAGGAAGAACGTCCTCGCGGACACGCTGCTCGACCGGCAGGGTCTGGTCCTGGCCTTCTATCGTTTCGTGACGGGTCTGCTGTTCGCCTGTCACGGCGTGGCCACCCTCTTCGGCGTCCTGGGCGGCCCCCAGGGGCCCGCACCGAGCTTCGGGGAGTGGCCCGGGTGGTGGGCCGCGGTCATCCAACTGGTCGCCGGCATCCTGGTCGTCCTCGGAGTGGCCACTCGCGCCGCCGCCGTCATCTGCTCGGGCACCATGGCCTACGCCTACTTCGTCGTCCACCAGCCCCAAGCGCTGTTCCCGATCGAGAACGGCGGTGAGAAAGCCGCTCTCTTCTGCTGGGGGTTCCTGCTCATCGCCGCGTTCGGTCCCGGCCGCTGGGCCTTGTCCGCACGGCTGACGTCCCCACGGGCGGTCGCTCACGAACGATCCTGACGTGCCCCGAAGGTGCGGGCCAGGTCGGGCCTGGATCGCGCGATTACCGGACGCATGCCCGATTGTCCGATTCCCTTTGCCGCTGCTCTGGACAGGAACAAGGGTGAGGTGACGGAGGGAATGGTGGGATGCGCATCGTTGTGGACCTCACCCGCTGCCAGGGCTACGCGCAGTGCGTGTTTCTCGCGCCAAAGGTGTTCCACCTGCACGGGGAGGAGGCGCTGCTGTACACGCCGGCCGTCCCCGACGACCAGCTGGAGCGCGTACGCCAGGCCGCGGTGGCGTGCCCGGTCCAGGCCATCCTCCTCGGCGAGGCGGTGAGCCCCGGTGGCCGATGACCTGCGGGAGGGCAGGATCGTCATCGTCGGTGCGTCGCTGGCGGGGCTGCGGGCCGCTGAGACACTGCGCGAGGAGGGCTTCACCGGCTCTCTGACCGTGGTGGGAGACGAGCTCCGCCCGCCCTATGACAGGCCGCCGCTGTCCAAGCAGGTGCTGCTCGGCCAAGCGGTGGCGGACGCCACCGAACTGCCGATGCGCCGGGACCCGGACGCCCATTGGCGGCTCGGAGTGCCTGCCACGGGCCTCGATCCGCTCGGAAAGCGGGTGATGCTGGCCGACGGTGACTCGCTTCCCTTCGACCGGCTGCTGATCGCCACCGGGACCCGGGCGCGGCCCTGGCCCAACGCGGAGGAGGCCGCCCTGGACGGGGTGTTCACTCTGCGCACCTGGGATGACGCCGGACGGCTGGCCGAGCAGCGCGCCGCCGGGCCGCAGCGGGTGCTGGTGATCGGCGGCGGCTTCACCGGCTCGGAGATCGCCTCGGCCTGCCGGGAACGGGGCCTGGAGGTCACGGTCACCGAACGCGGCCCGGCACCATTGGTGGGCGCGCTCGGCGGCACGTTGTCGAAGCTCGCCGCCGGCATGCAGCGGGCGCACGGGGTGGACCTGCGCTGCGGGGTGACGGTCACCGCCCTGTGCGGGGACGGGAACGGCCGCTTCACCGGCGGGGACCTGTCCGATGGCAGCCACGTCGCCGCCGACGTCTGTGTCGTGGCGCTGGGCGCGGTCCGCAACGTCGAATGGCTGCAGGACGCCGGGCTGGCGGCGGGCCCACGCGGAATCGCCTGCGACGGCGGGTGCCGGGCCTTCGACATGTACGGGATCGTCACCGACGACGTCTTCGTCGCCGGCGACGTCTCCCGCTTCCCCCATCCGCTGTTCGAGTACCAGCTGCTCTCCTTGGAGCATTGGGGCAACGCGGTCGCGCAGGCCGAGGTGGCGGCCCACAACATGGTCAATCCGGGGCCGCTGCGGCGTCCCCATCTCGCGCTGCCGACGTTCTGGTCGAGCCAGTTCGGGCTCAACATCAAGTCGGTGGGCGTCCCCACCTTCTCCGACCAGATCGTCCTCGCGCAGGGCTCGCTGGAGGCGCGCCGGCTGGCGGTGGTGTACGGCTACCGGGGCCGGGTCACCGCCGCGGTCACCGTCAACATGGCCAAGTCGCTCGAGTACTACCAGCACCTGATCGAGACCGCGGCCCCGTTCCCGCCCGCGCCCGGCGCGGCGGACCGTACGCTCGCCGCCGAACTGCCGCTTCCCTCCGACGTGCCGGACCCGAAGGGGCTCTCCCACGGCCCCCTTGTCGCGCTCACCGGTCACCTGCCGGACCGCCGGCTGACCATGGTGCGTCCTGGCTGACCCTTCCGCCCGTCCACGAGGAGCCCAGACCATGACCGCCGACACCCTGCTGAGACGAATCACCGACTACGCCAGCCGCCCCGACCCCTACCCCCTGTACGCGGAACTCCGCGAGGCCGGTCCCGTGGTGCGGCAGGCAGACGGCAGCCATCTGGTCGGCACCTACCACGAGATCAACGCCCTGCTCCACGACCCGCGGATCAGCGCCGATCCCCGCAGCCGCCGTGCTCCGGACCCTGATCTGTCCACCGAGGAGCAACTCCCGTTCCTGCGGCTCGACGACCCCGAGCACCACAGGCTGCGCACCCTGGCCATGCGGCCGTTCGGCCCCCCGCACAGCCCCGGCCGCATCGATGCCATGCGCGGACAGATCACCGAGGTCACCCAGGACCTGATCGGAGCGCTCGGTGACCGCGCACGGATCGACATCGTCGACGACTTCGCCTACCCGCTGCCCGTCACGGTCATCTGCCGGCTGCTCGGCGTCCCGCGCGAGGACGAGCCGCGGTTCCGGGAATGGTCCGACGCGATCGTCGCCTCCGCCGACGTCGGCGCCGAGGACGACACCACCGAGCGGGATCAAACCGGCCGGCAGGCCAGGGCCGACATGGGCCGGTACCTGGTGGACCTCGCCGAGCAGCGACGTGGCAACCCGGGTGACGACATGCTGTCCGCCTTCGTCAACGAGCCGGACCCGGCCATGCGGCTCACCCGCGAGGAACTGGCGGAGACCGCCGTCCTGCTGCTCATCGCCGGGCACGAGACCACGGTCAACCTGATCACCAACGGGGTGCTCACCCTGCTGCGTCACCCCGACCAGCGCGACCGCCTGCGCGACGACCCCGGACTGCTGCCCGGCGCGGTGGAGGAACTGCTGCGCTACGAGCCCCCGGTGCACATGCGCGAGCGCGTCCCGCTCGCCGACATCGACATCGCCGGGTTCACCCTGCCCGAAGGCACGCCGCTGGTGCTCGTACTCGCCTCCGGCAACCGCGACCCGAAACGGTTCCACGAGCCGGACCGGTTCGATCCCACTCGCCCGGACAACCAGCATCTCGGCTTCGGCGGCGGCATCCACCTGTGTTACGGCGGTCCGCTGGCCCGGCTGGAAGCGCAGATCGCACTCGGCGCGCTGATCCCCAGCCTCGGCACCGCGACCCTGATCCAGGACCCGCCGCCCTACCGGCACAACGCCATGCTGCGCGGCCCTCGCCACCTCCTGATCGAGGTGCGAGAAGCCAGCTGACACACGTGCGAGACCCATGCGGCTGAGGCGTGCAACAGCCTCGAAGGGCGGGCGCCGGCGGTTCAGCCGGAAGCCACGGACCGCCTTGGTCTCGTAGATGGGGGAGCGTGCCTGCAACGGGACGGTCAGCGCTGCCGGGTCGGTCTGCCGATGGGGGGAGAGCGAACGTGCACCTGGTCGCCGACCGGCGTCGCCGTCCGATCGTCCGGATCATCGGCCCCGGCCGGCATGGCGACCTCCTCCCGCGCCAACCGTGCCTACCTGCGCCGACGCGGCATCGAGGCGGTCATCCCGATCAGGAAGGATCAGCAGGCCGACCGCCTGGGTTCGACGCTGAGCGGTACAAGGAGCGCAACACCGTCGAGGTCGCCTCGATCAGGATCTGGCTCCGTTACCCGGTTCGATGAGCGAGAGGACGAGAAGACGTGGATGTGTATGAAGCCGTGGACAGCCGCCGGGCCGTGCGGGCATTCAGCGATGCGCCCGTACCCAGAGAGGTGCTCGTACCGGGCGCGCGGAAAGGACGGAAACAGTGAGCTTTGTCGGAGCATGACCGCCAGGCGGTCAAGATCTACGGGACAGACCCTGAGCGGGCAGCCCCGGGCCCAGTCGCCGGACAGACCCCACGTTCGGGAACAACAGGTGGCGTGAAGCCGGCCGGGTTGTCGCCGGGCCTCGGGCGGTGTTTGGATGGGGATCATGGCCCTCGACGAGCTGCGCGACCTCCTCATCCGCCATGCTCGACCCGATCTCGGAACACCGATCGAGGATGTCCTGATCTTCAAGGCCGAGCGCCCCCGGCCGCCGACGCCGACGACCTACGGCAAGGTGCTGGCGCTCGTCGCCCAGGGCACGAAACGGTTCGCGCTGGGCGACCGCCTGTACGAGTACCGGGAGGGGCAGTATCTCGTCGCTTCGGTCGATCTGCCGGTGACCGCTCATTTCGCGAAGGCCGGCTCCGAACAACCCGGGCTCGGGGTCGGGCTGACCCTGCGTCCGGCGGCCATCGCGGAGGTGTTGCTGCAGGCGGCTCCAGGCGATCTGCCGGAGCTCGGCGACGACGTGCCACCCGGCCTGGCGGTCAGCACCGCCTCGGCCGAGCTCCTCGACGCCGTCGTCCGCCTGCTGCGCCTGCTCGACCGGCCCGGCGACATCGCCGTCCTCGCGCCGCTCGTCAAACGGGAGATCCTCTGGCGGCTGATCACCGGCGAGCAGGGCCCGACCGTGCGCCAGTTCGGGCTGCCCGACAGCGGCCTCAGTCACGTCGCCCGCGCGGTGCAGTGGATCCGCGACCACTACGCGCAGCCCTTCGCCGTCGAGGACGTGGCCAGACTGGCGGGGATGAGCGTCTCGGCCTTCCACCGCAACTTCCAGGCCGTCACCGCGATGAGCCCGATCCAGTTCCAGAAGCAGATCCGCCTCCAGCAGGCGCGCCTCCAGCTCGCCGCGGCCCCGGGAGACGTGGCCGGGGTCAGTCGTCGTGTCGGCTACTCCAGTCCGTCGCAGTTCAGCCGCGAGTACCGCCGCCAGTTCGGCGCGCCGCCGAGCCAGGACGCCGGGCGCCTCACTCCAGCACGCGATCGAGACGGATCGGCAGGGATCTCTGTCTGATTCCGGTGGCGTGCCAGACGGCGTTCGCGATCGCGGCGGCCGTGCCGACGTTGCCGATCTCGCCGGCGCCCTTGACGCCCAGGGGGATGCCGGGCTCGTGATCGGGTACGAAATCGGCTTCGATGTCGGGCACGTCGGCGTGCGCGGCGATGTGGTAGCCGGCGAAGTCGGCGTTGACGTGCCGGCCGGAGACCGGATCGCGCAGGCCCTCTTCGTGCAGCGCCATGGAGAGCCCGCCGATCATCCCGCCGACGACCTGGCTGCGCGCCATGAGCGGGTTGACCACGCGGCCCACGGCGAACAAGCCGAGCAACCGGCGTACGCGCACCTCGCCCGTCATCGGATCGACGGTCACCTCGGCGAACACGGCGCTGAACGAATGCCGTTCCCGTGCCGGTAACCCGCCGAGCGACCCCGTGGTGTCGGCCGTGACCGTACCGCGGCATCCCTGGGCGCGCAGCTTCTCCGCGGCCTCGATGATCGCCCACCCCCAGGACGTCGTTCCCCGGGAACCGCCCGCGCCCCACGCGGGACCGAGGCCGCTGTCGGAGATCCGCAGCCGGATCCGGTCCGTGCCGACCGCCAGCGCGTCGGCGGCGATCGCGGTCAGCGCGGTGCGCGCGCCGGTGCCGAGGTCGGTGGCGCCGATGGCCACGGTGAAGGCGCCGTCCGGCTCGGCGGTGATCGTGGCCGAGGAGGGGAAGGCCCCGGCGCTGAAGGACGTCGCGGCCAGTCCGGTGCCGACCAGCAGAGGACCCTCCCGCCGCGTCCGCGGCCGGTGGTCGCGCGTGTCCCAGCCGAACCTGCGGGCGCCTTCGCGCAGGCACGCGAGCAGGTTGCGGCTGCTGAACGGCAGCCCGGACACGGGACCGGCCACCGGCTCGTTGCGCAGCCGCAGTTCGAGCGGATCCATGCCCAGCCGCTCGGCCAGCTCGTCCATGGCCGATTCGAGGGCGAAGGAGCCGGGCGCGGCGCCCGGCCCCCGCATCGAGTACGGCGGCAGGATGTCGAGCGGGACCGCGCTGAGCCGGGTGCGGATCGCGCGCGCCGCGTAGAGCGTCTTGGTGAGCTCGGTGCAGCCCTCCAGGTACTCCACCAGCGGCGAGATCTCGAACGCCGCCTCGTGGTGGACGGCCCGCAGCCGGCCGTCCGCGTCGGCGCCGATCCGGATCCGCTGGTCGGTCGCGGGCCGCATCGCGGTCGCCAGGAACACCTGGGCGCGGGTGAGCGTGACCCGTACGGGCCGGCCGAACAGCCGCGCCGCCATCGTGGCCAGGATCAGCTGCGGACCGCAGAGCCCCTTGGAACCGAAGCCGCCGCCTACGTGCTCGGTGCGGACGCGTACCAGATCCGGGCTCAGCGAGAACAGCGTGGCCAGGGTGACGGCTACGGAGAACGGCGCCTGGTCGGAGTCGATCGCCTCCAGCCGCCCACCTTCCCACCAGGCGGTCGCCGAGTGCGGCTCCATGGCGCTGCAGTGCTCCTCAGGAGTGCGGTACCGCTCCTCGACCACCACCTCGGTCGCGGCCAGCTCCGCCTCCACGTCGCCGACGTCCACGGGCTCGTCGAAGATCGCCACCGCCGGACGGCCCGCCGGGTGGCCGGCGCTGAAGGCCGTGTCGTGCGGCTCCTCGTCGTAGGTCACCGGCAGCGCGCCGACCGCCGCTTGGGCCTGTTCGAGTGTCTCGGCCACGACGAGCGCGACGGGCCGGCCGGCGAAGGGGATCACCTCGTCCTGCAACAGCTGCAGCTGGCCGTCCGGGCCGAAGAAGCCGCCCGTCTTCGGGGCGAGGCGGGGTGCGTTCCGATGGTCGATCACGCCCAGCACGCCGGGCATGTCCTGGACGGCGGAGACGTCGATGTCGCGGATCCGGCCGCGGGACACGGTGGCCAGGACGACAGCGCCGAAGGCCATGCCAGGCATCGGCACGTCGGCGGCGTAGCGGGCGGCGCCGGTGACCTTGGCCCGGCCCTCGACCCGCGGCCGCGCGACCCCTACGGCGTCCGTCATGGCTGGAGCTCCTTCAGCACGGTCTCGATGAGATTGCCGGCCAGCCGCACCTTGTAGCCGTTGCCGGGCAGCGGTTCGGCGGCGGCCAGTTCGGCGTCGGCGGCGGCCCGCAACGCCTCCGCCGTGAGGGGAACGTCAGCCAGGAGAGCTTCGGCGGTCCGGGCGCGCCAGGGTCGCGAGGCGACCCCGCCGAGAGCGATCCGCGCCGAACCCGCGTCCAGGTCCAGCGCCGCCGCGACGGAGACGGTGGCGAAGGCGTAGGACGCGCGTTCGCGGACCTTCCGGTAGCGCGAGCGCGGCGACACCGCGCGGCCGGGCAGGACGACCGCCGTGATCAGCGCTCCCGGCGGCAGCGCCGTCTCGCGGTCCGGCGTGTCCCCGACGGGCGGGTAGAACTCCTCCAGCGGCGTCTCACCAGGGCCGTCGAGCGTCTCATAGCGCACGACGGCGTCGAACGCCAGCATCGCGACCGCCATGTCGGAGGCGTGGGTGGCCACGCAGCTCGGCGTCCAGCCGAGGATGGCGTGGTTGTGGTGCTCCCCGGCGATCGCGGGACAGCCGGTGCCGGGGACCCGTTTGTTGCACACCTGCGTGGCGAAGTAGGCGCACCGGGTGCGCTGCAGCAGGTTGCCGCCCACCGTGGCCATGTTGCGAAGCTGGCCGGACGCTCCCGCCAGCACCGCCTGGCTCAGCGCCGGGTAGCGCCGCCGTACCTCCGGGTGGGCGGCCAGGTCGCTGTTGGTCGTCGTGGCGCCGATGACCAGCCCGCCGTCCGGCGCCTCGGCGACGCCGGCGAGTGGCAGCCGCCGTACGTCGACCAGTCTCGCGGGAGACTCCACCCCCGCCTTCATCAGATCGACGAGGTTGGTGCCGCCGGCCAGATACCGGGCACCGCCGTCGGCCGCGATCAGCGCGTCACGGACGTCCGTCGCGCGCTCGTAGGCGAACTCCCTCATCCCGCGCTCTCCTCCCGGGCAGCCGTCTCCAGCACGGCGCGGACGATGGACGGGTAGGCGCCGCAGCGGCACAGGTTGCCGCTCATCCGCTCGCGCACCTCCGCGGCGTCCAGTACGGGCGCCGGGCCGTCCGGGGACACCTCGGTGGTGACCGCGCTGGGCCAGCCCGTCGCGTGCTCGGCCAGCATCCCGACCGCCGAACAGAGCTGCCCGGACGTGCAGTATCCGCACTGGAAGCCGTCGAGCTCGATGAAGGCCCGCTGAAGCGGCAGCAACTCGCCGTCCCCGGCCAGCCCCTCGGCGGTCGTGATCCCGGCCCCCTCGGCGGCCACCGCGAGCGTCAGGCAGGAGAGCACCCGCCTGCCGTCGAGCAGCACCGTGCACGCGCCGCACTGGCCGTGATCGCAGCCCTTCTTGGGGCCGGTGTGGCCGGCGTCCTCGCGTAACGCGTCCAGCAGCGTCCTGCGGTTGTCGACGGCCAACCGGTGCGGCACGCCGTTGACCTGGAGCGAGATCACGCTGCGGTGATGGTCTGTCATCGTCTTTCCTCTCTCGGGGCTACGTAATCAGTCCTGCGGCGGGCGGACGATCCCCAAGGCTGGCGCGTCCTTGCCCATTCCTGCTCGCCCGGCGGGCGCTCTCGACGGCGATCAGAGCCGCCAGGACGGCCACCACACCGGCCGGCCCGGCCGGCGACGGGAGGAGCGAAGTGGCCGGGGCGGCGGCAAGGACGGCGCAGGCCGCGGCCAGTCGCCGGCGGCCGAGCGTGCGGTGCGTCCGGAGCCTGAACAGCAGATGTCCGACGAGGTGGAGCGCGACACCGCCATGGAGAGCGAGCGCGGAGAACACGCCCAAGGGCTCGCCATCGCCGGCGTGCGCCACCACCCCCTCGATGCCCAGGGCGGTGAGCAGGACGCCGGCGATGATGGGGAAGTGCCCGTAGGTGTAGGCCTCGACGGCCAGGACGACCTGCTCCTCGCCACGTACGCGGCCGAGCCTGCGCGCCGCCGCGCCCGCCACCACGTCGAAGTACAGCCACCACAAGCACACCGCGACGGCGATGCCGAGAACGGCCGCGAGCAGCAGCGCCGCGCTGACGGGCCGTCCCGCGGCCCCGGCGCCGACGGCGACGACCGACTCGCCGATGGCCAGGATCAGGAACAACCCGTGCCGCTCGGTCAGGTGCGCCGGGCTGCGCAGCCGCCAGTGGCCGTTCCTGGCCGTGAGATAGATGCCGGCCCAGTCCACCACCAGGGCGATCGTGAACAACAGCACCTGCGTCCGGTTGCCCAGCAGCGTCCCGGACACCAGCAGCGCCGCGCTCGCCGTCATGGGCAGCCAGGTGATGGCGATCTGCCGCCGCAGCCCGGTGTCGCCGTCCGCGGCCACGGCGAAGACCACGAGATGCACCCAGCGGACCAGTAGATAGGCGCCCACCAGCACGAAGGCGCCCGGCCCGCCGCCCCACGCCTCCGGGATGGTCAGGCCGACCACGAACATCGCCGCCATCGCGACGACCATCCCGCCCCGCAGCAGCCCGCCGTCCGCCCGGGAATGGTTGCCCAGCCAGGTGTAGCCGGACCAGGTGCCCCACAGCAGCGCCAGCATCAGCAGGCCGCGGAACACCCCGTCGGCGTCGCGTTCACGGGCCATGGAGCCGGTGAGCTGCGTGATCGCGAAGACGTAGACGAGGTCGAAGAACAACTCGAAGGGCGTCGCCCGGTGATCCTCGCCGACCGGCCGTACGACCGGCAGGGCCCCGTGCCGCGGAGTCAGCACGGACCTCACCGGCCGACGGCCAGGGCCGGGACACGGGGCCTGCGGCAGAAGTAGACGAACGCGGGCGGCACGTTGGCCCACACCGTCCGGCTGACCACGACCTCCTCGAACCGCCCGCCCAGGAACCGCCGTAACCGGCGGGCCGGCGGAGCCCAGCGCGCGTGCGCGTACGCGAAGGTGGTGAACGCGCCGTGCGGGGCGAGGGCGCCGGTGAGGGCGTCGAGCAGGTCGTGCTGCCGGCCCGCGGTGAACGCGGCCCAGGGGAGTCCGCTCACGATCACGTCCGCGCGGCGGTGGCCCCGCTCGGCCAGCACCTCGCGAAGATCCCGGGCGTCGGCGACGGCGACGTCGATCTGTGGGTAGCGGGTGGCCAGACGCTGCGCGAACCGCTCGTTGACCTCGACGGCCAGGTGATGGCCACGGCCGCCGAGCCGGCGCTGGATCGCCGCCGTGAACGCGCCCGTACCCGGCCCCACCTCGACGACCAAGGGGTCGCCGTCACACGTCACGGGCGCGGTGATCAGGTCGGCCAGCGGCTCGCCGCTCGGCGCCACCGCGCCGACCGTGAAGGGAGCGCGCGCGAACTCGTGCAGGAACGCGGCGCGGTCGTGGGCGCTCACCGGACGGCTCCGGACGATGCCCGCAGCACCCGGGCGAGCCAGTCGTTCCTGGTACGCCGGGCCGCGACCGAGATCCGAGCCTCGGGACACAGCGCGTCGAACTGCGAGAAGCGGTCTCCCATGACCATGCCGCCGCCGCGGACCCAGTAGACGCACGGGACCGGCGTGTCACCGGTCCGGGCCGGAGTGAAGATCGACAAGGGGACGGGGGTGGTGATCTCGCGGTGGCCGGCGGCGCGGCCGTGGAGGATCGCGTCGACGTACTGCGCCTCTCGGGCCAGCAGCGGCTGAAGGGCGGCGGCGAACGCCTGGGCCCGCTCGGTCGCGAAGAACCTGGCGTGGGCCTCCCGGCTGACCCACCCCTCGGTGACGAAGACGGTGTCCGGGTCGCCGGCCGAGCGGCCGACCAGGAAGACGACGCAGTCCTCGCTCGGCAGGGACGGCGCGTCGAGCAGGGCCGCGACCAGGTCGTCGCCCCTGCCCGGTTGCGCGGTCATGGCGGCGTGGAAGCCGTGGCTGATGGTCATGGGATCACTCCTCAGTGGTGAAGCTCGTCGCGGCCCACTGTGGGCGCCGGCCCCGCCGGGCCACATCAGTCATCCGACTCCCGCCTTGAGCGGTCACGGCGGCCGGTGACCTAACCGCCGACGCGGTTACGTCATTTGACAGATGCGTGGCTCGGGCGCGTGCCCGACCATCGACACGTGACGAGTCCTCCAGAGCCGCCGGCCGTCCTGCGCATGCGCGAGGTCCGGGACCGGGCCCTGCTCGACCTGGACGACGGCCCGGTCACACCGTCGAACCGGGCCGAGCCGAAGACGGTCGCGCACCTGCTGAACGTGCTGCTGGCCAGCATGGTCGTGGCGTCGTTGCAGTACGAGCAGCACGCGCTGCTCGTCCGCGGTCCGTCACACCGGCCGGTCGCGGAGTTCCTCCACGGCTGTGCCGACCGTGACCGCGACGGCGCCCGGCTGCTGGCCATCCGCATCGCCCAGCTCGGGTTCACCGCCGGTCACGACCCGCGGCACCTGCCGGAACTGTCGCGCGTCACCTTCCAGTCGTTCCAGGACGGCGATCTCACCGGCATCCTGACGCAGGACCTCGTGGGCGCACGGATCCTCGTCCAGTCGTTGCAGGAGGCGGTGCGCTGGGTCGGGGCCGACGATCCCAGCACCCGGCGCCTGCTGGAGCGGCTGCTGGAGGACAAGGAGGCGCAGGCCGACGAGCTCAGCGCGGGGCTTCGGAATCCGGGGAGAGAGCATCCCTGAGCCCGGCGCGGGAGGTGACGCCGAGCTTGGGGAAGATGCGATAGAGGTGCGCGCCCACCGTCCGATGCGACAGGTACAGCCGCTCCGCGATCTGTTTGTTGGTCAGGCCGCTCGCCGCCAGCTCGGCGATCTGCAACTCCTGCGCGGTCAGGGCAGCCGGGCCGGCTGACGGCGCCTCGGCGGGCCGCTCCCCGGCGGCGCGCAGTTCGTTCTGCGCACGCTCGACCCAGGGCGCGGCGGCCATCGCGGCGAAGCCGTCGCGGGCGACGAGCAGATGCCGGCGCGCCTGCGACGCCGATCTGTCACGACGCAGCCGCTCGCCGAGGACGAGCCGGACGCGGGAGGCGTCCCACAGCCACCGTTCCGCCACGTGGCCCGACAGCAGCGACTCCAGCCGCGCCCTCGTCCCGTCGTCGTCGGAGACGAGGAACTCCGCCGCCGCCTGGATCAGCGTCATCCGCGTCGACAGTCCGGCCACGTCGGCGGCTCGCATCGCCTCGACGTGCGCCCTGGCCTCGACCATCCGCCCCGTCCGCACCGCCGCCTCGACGAGGTCGAGCATGACCCACGTGCAATGAGGCACGTAGGCAGCGAGGACGCCGGGCGGGCTCATCGCGGCGGCGTGGTGGAAGGCGGCGCCGAAGTCTCCCTGTCCCAGCGCCGCGAGGGCACGCGGATGCTGGGCGAACAGCGCCGCGGCCGTCACACCGCGCGGGAGCGCCCAGTGGGTCATCTCGTCGGCGAGCGCGTACGCCTCGCCGAAGCGCCCCCGTCCGGCGGCGAGGATCGCCCGGTTGTACCGGAAGTACCACGCGAAGAAGGAGAAGCCGCTGGTGTCGCAGACCTGCTGTCCCTCGCGGGCGAGTTCCTCGGCCTCGTCCCACCGGCCGACGAGGTAGTCGTCCAGGCACAGGTGCATGAGGGCGCCGAGGTGCCGGCGGGGCGCGCCGCCCTCGCGGCCCTGCCGGACCAGCCGCCACGAGGACTCGCGGCAGTCACCCAGGCGATCCAGGTAGACCGAGGCCGTGCCGACCCGCATGATCCGCGTCGGGTCGGTCTCGTCCGCGAGGCCGGCGAGGACGACGTTGCTGCTCGCCGATGCCGACGCTCCCGTGCGGACCGGGTCGGGAAAGGTCCGGCTCGCCAGTGACAGCACGTCGGGCGGTCGTGGCTCCAGCCGCTTCAGCACCCGGTAGAACGGCTCCCAGTACTCCGGGGCGCTGCCGTACCAGGACAGCAGCATCAACGTGTGCATGGCCTCGACGAGCGCGGGATCGTCGGCCCGGTAGCCGTGCTCGGCGGTCTCGATGGCGCCGACCAGGAGCCGGTGGGCGGTGGCGACGTCGCCGTCCCCGTTGAGCATCAGGAACGCGGCCGCGTTGGCGGCGTGGAGCGAGCCGGTGGAGTCCGGAGCCGCCCGCCGGGCGTCGGTCAGGAGCGTCTTGGCGTCGTCGACGGCTCCGCTCGCCTCGGCGCCGATGTAGGCGGCCTCGGAGAGCCGGCGCCCCCGATCGGCGCTCGTCACGCTCAGCTCGGCCGCCCGGATCAGCACGGCGACCGCGGCGAACGCGTCACCGCGCAGCATGATGCGATGCGCCGAGTCCTCAAGCAGCGCCGCCACCGTCTCGTCCGCTCCGACGGCGGCCGCGGCCAGGTGCCATGCGCGGCGTTCCTGGTCACCCGTCAGGGCGCCGGCGAGGGCGACATGCGCGGTCCGGCGCTCTTCGTGCGTGGAGCCCGCCACGATCGCCGACCGGATCAGCGGGTGCCGGAACGCGATCCGCGCCGTGGCGTCGTCCACGCGTACCAGCTGCGCCCGCTCGGCGGGGGCGAGGTCGGCCAGCCCGGCCTCGTCCGCCAGGGCGGCCCGGAGCACCCGGACGTCGCCGGTGCCCTCGAACGTGGCCAGCAGGAGCGTTCTGCGCGTCCGTTCGGGCAGGTCGGCGATCCGGGCGGCGAACATCGCCTGGAGCCGGTCGCTCAGCGGGACCACCTCCGAATGCGCCACCGCGGGATGCGGTGCGCCCTGCAGCGTCGAAGGCAGTTCGGTCAACGCCAGCGGATTGCCCTGCGCCAGGTCGAGCAGCCGTCTTCTGATCCGCGCCGGCATGTCCGGGAAGTGGACGTCGACCAGTTGCCCCGCCGCTGCCCGATCCAGCGGCTGAACGACCACCTCGGTCAGCCCGCGTGGCGCCGAGGAGCCCGCCGCTCCCGTCCTGGCGGAGATCAGCAGCGCGGCCGGAACGCCTTGCAGACGCCGGGCGACGAATCCCAGCACGACGGCGCTGGCCCGGTCGATCCATTGGACGTCGTCCACGAGAAGGACGAGCGGCGCCTCGGCGGCGACCTCCTTGATGAGCAGGAGGGCGGCGTTGCAGACCAGGAGCGCGTCGGTGGGCGCGCCGGCGCCGAACCCCAACGCCACCGTCAACGCCTCCCGAAGCTCCGGCGGCAGGCGCCGGATGTCGGCTTCGACCGGCAGGAACAGCTGGTTGAGGCAGGAGTAGCTGACGTCGGCCTCGAACTCGGAGCCGGACGCCCGCAGCACGCGCATCCCCGACGTGACGGCCAGCTCGGCCGCGGCGGCCAGGAGAGCGGACTTGCCGATGCCGGGGTCGCCCCACATCAGCCGCGCGTCGCCATGGCGCCGGGCCCCGTCGAGAAAGGCGGACAGCTCTTCGAGCTCGGCACGGCGGCCGAAGAGTGCGTTGCTGGCCATGGTCACCTCGCGGCGTCGGTCAGTGCCTCACCGGCTCCGGATGAAGACTGCAGCGATGCTAGTCGTCATTCGATCATCTTTGAGGGCTGCTGCCGCTTCTGTCCGGAGGAGAGCGTGATTGGGCAAATGAACGCGACCATCGGGCAAGTCTTCCCGCGTCGCCGTCCACGGGCAGAGGTGTCCAGAGTGCTGCCGAGCGGCCGGACCGGCCTCCGTGTGGTGGGAGCCTGGACACCTCCACCACATCGGAGGCTTTCGCCATTGATCGATCCGTACTGTCAACGTCTCGTGGTCACCACGGCTGGCGGGCTGCCCGCAGGATCAAGTTCGTCACCATGTCAGGGTGGCTCATCATCGCGACGTGTGAGCTGTCGATCTCGACGGTGGTGGCGCCGGCTCGCTTCGCCATCGCGCGCTCGGCTTCGGGCGGGATGATCCTGTCCTGCCGGGCGATGAGGTACCAGCTCGGCACCGACCTCCACGCAGGTGGACCGGACGGGGTGACGAGCGCCGTCGGCGCGCCGGGCCGCTGGGTCGCGGCCATGAAGCCGGTCGTGCTCCGCGGAAGATCCTGAGCGAAGAGGGTGCGGAAGTAGGCCGGGTCGATGTAGGCGTCCCCGTCTCCGGGGGGACCCGGGAAGGGGCGCACGATGAGGTGGTCGGTCACGTCTGTGTGGCCGCCGCCCAGCGTGTCGGCAGCAGCGACGCTCTCGCCCTGCTCCGGAGCGTGGGCCGCAACGTAGACCAGTGCCTTGACGTTCGGGATTCCGGTGGCGCCGTTGCCGATCACCGCGCCGCCGTGGGAATGGCCGACGAGCACGACCGGACCTTCGACGGCGGTCAGGAACTGACGGAGGTACTCACCGTCCGCCTGCGGCCCGCAGAGCGGATCGGAGAACGCGACCACCTTGTAGCCGGCGGCGAGCAACCGGCGGCGTGGGTGGTGGCGGTGCCGAGCGGGTCGAGGGACGTCTCGACGGCGCCGGCGACGGTGGCCCGCTGCTCACCGTGACAAGCCCCGACGTGCCCCGCTGCTCGCGTACGTCCTGGAAGCGAGCCGGTCAGGTGGCCTTGGGGGCGCAGCGCATGCCGATGTAGACACAGCCCGTCCCGTCCGGCAGCGTTGAGAAGACCACGGGTGTGTAGTCCTCGCTGAAAGCCGCGCCTACCCCCGTACCGGCGAAGACCGTCTCCGTCACCGGCGACAGGTCGATCGCGAGGGGGTCGGAGAAGGCCTTCATGCCGTCGACGAACTCATAGAGCGCGTGCCCCGCACTGTCCTTCTCGGTCACGGTGATGATCACGCCCTCGCGCCGGTACGTGCCTACGAGGGGCGCCCAGTCGACCACGGGCCGCGTGGCCGGAGGGGCGAAGGGCTCCGCCATGGTCACCCCCGCCAGCTCGGCGAGGAGCTCGCGGTAGAGCGCCGCGTACACCTCACGCGCACCGCCGCCGTTGGTGAGCAGAGCGACCGCCACGCCCGCCGAGGGCACCACGCGTAGGTAGCCGTACTGGCCGATGGAGGCGCCGTCATGGCCGTAGCCGGCGATGCCGTTCCAGTCGTACAGGGTCCAGCCCAGGCCCCAGCCGTCCGAGCTGACGGTCCACTTGTCGGGGCAGTCCACCGCCCGGAGCTGCATCTGCGCGACCGTCTTCTCGTCGAGCACGCGGGTGCCGTCCACGGCCACTCCGCCGGCGAGGTGCATCCGTGCGAACCGGGCGAGGTCCCCGGCGGTGGCTATGACCCGGCCGTACGGGCCGGCCGAGCGTGGCATCAGGTCCCAGGACGGCGCCGGTTCCGGCTCCTGGCCCGGCTCGCCCAGGTGCCCCATGGCCGCACGGAACCGCAGCGCTTCCTCGGGCAGCGTCATGGTGTGCGTGAGGCCGAGTGGGGCCAGGAGCAGTTCCTTGAGCGCTTCGTCCCAGACTCTGCCGGTCACCACCTCGATGATCCGGCCGAGCACGTTGTAGCCGACGCTGCTGTATGAGATCACGCTGCCGGGCGGGCAGTCGAGCGCCACGGCCTTCGCGGCCTCGACGTACTTGGCGAGGCAGTCGTCGCCGCGCCCGCTGTCGTGGGTGAAGTCGCAGGTCAGGCCGCTTGTGTGGCTGAGCAGCCGGCGGGTGGTGATCGCTTTGGTCGCTTCAGGGTCGGCGGCGGAGAACTCCGGCAGCACGTCCACGACCGGCGCGTCCAGGTCCAGTTCGCCGGACTCGGCGAGCTTCATGATCAAAGTGGCTGTGTAGATCTTGGCTATGGAGCCCATCTGGAAGACCGAATCGGTCGTCACGTTCACGCCGGTGCCGCGGTGCAGGACGCCGGTGGCCAGTTCGTGGACGGTGCTGTCGACGAGGATGGCGAGGGCCGCGCCTGGCACATGGTGCTTGGCGCAGAGTTGATCGAGACGACGTTGCCAGTGGGCGAGATCCAGCTTCCGGCCGGCGGAGTCCCGCGTTCCCCATGCCCCGTTCGTGGCCCAGTTGCCGTGCTCGTCCCAGCTCACGTTGTTCGGCATCGCAGATTCCCCTCTCGGATGTGCGTCGCTCTCGACGCTTGATGCGAACACTGTACGCAGAACGGAACAGCGTGCGCAATTGCGTACGGCGTGCGCTATGATGGTGGAGACGTACCGGCGGCAAGAAGGGGTGAGGTCGTATGCCGGCCAACACGAAGCCGATCGCATCGGTCTGGACCCGTTCGCGTCCTCCGCAGCGAGAGCAGCTGACCCGGGAGCAGATCGTGGCCGCAGCCATCGAACTGCTGGATGCGGAGGGGGTCGAGGCGCTCAGCATGCGCAAACTCGGCGCCCGGCTCGGCGCCGGGGCCACCTCCCTCTACCGGCATGTGACCAACAGGGACGAACTCATCCAGCTAGCCGTCGACGACGTGTGCGGAGAGCTCGATCTGCCGGCCCCCGCGGACCCCGCGCAGTGGCGCGCGGCGGTCGCCCACACGGCCACCGAAGTGCGGGCCATGGTCCTGCGCCACCCTTGGGTCGCCCTCGAGCTCGGTCAGATCGGACTCATCCACATCGGCCCGAACGCCATGCGGATGTCGTCGGAGCTGCTCGCGTGGTTCGAGGCGGCCGGCTTCCCGGCGCGCGAGAAGCAGCCGGCCGCGGGGACGCTGATGTCGTACGTCATCGGGATCGCAACCGCCGAGGCCGCGTACATCTCGCTGATCGCCCGCAGTGGTAGCACCGAGAGTGCCTGGGTGGCGAGCCGAAGCCAGGACTTCGACGAGGGCGCCGACCCGCGTCAGCTCCGCGAGGATCACTTCGCGTACGGCCTGGACCGTGTCCTCGACGGCCTGGCCGCCCGGCTCGACGGTCGTGGGTCTGGACGTCTTCAGCCCTGACAGATCTGACAGACGTGCCCGGCAAGATCATCACGCTCTGGCCTGCGTCGAAGGGGCTGGAACCCGAGCTAACAGTGGGACTGCCATGCCTGGCCTGGGCGACGGAGGCCGGGCCGCCACGCCGGACGTCTTCATCGGCATGAGCCGTTGGCGACATCTTGGGCCTCAAAGGCAGGCCCCTGACGTGTGAAAGGCGATGCACGCCGAGGCCCTCGGCGCCCCCCGGGGCGCAGAAGTCAAGACAAAGACGAGCCAGGGGTAGGGCTAGGTCCTTTGGAGTTCGCTACACGATGTCGATGCCGGCCGTGCGCATGTTTGCCTCGAACAACGCCGCCAGTCGGTCCAGGCAGGTTTTCTGCTCTTGTCCGTGCCGGCTGAGCAGGCTGTACCGGATCGCGGCGTCGTCGCGGTCCCGAAGTCCGGCCGGAGTCGGCGGCAGTTCGGGGTCTCACCCGCGCTTGTCCAGGGTTGTCTGACCTTCCAGCAGGTCAGAGGACGGCGCGAAATGCTGGGACGACGCCTTCCTCCGGGCCTTCGGGCAGGCTTCTCAGCTCTGCGGGCTCAGGCCCGCCACGGCCAGTCGGAACAGCCGGTCCGCGCGGGCGGCCGGGTCAGGGTGGTGCTCTGTGGCGAGGACGATGCCGACGATCAGTGCGATCAGGTCGGCGACGGTGATGCCTTCCGCCACCGCTCCGTCCTGCACGGCGCGCTGAAGCAGGGGGTTCCCCGCCTCTGCCATCATCGCCGAGCAGGTGTTCTCGTGTACGGGGTCGGGCTCGGCCCCGTCGTAGGCCAGTGTCGCCGCCAGCTCTCGGGCCGCGACGCAGTAGGTGACGACGGCACTGAGCCATTCCAGGAGCGCGTCACGGCTGTCTCTCTTGCCTGCCAGCTCGCGGGCGCGGGCGGCCAGGGCCTCGATCCGTTGATGGGAGACCGCCTCCAGCAACGCCCGGCGGGTGGGGAAGTGGCGGCGTACGGTGGCCGAGCCGACCCCCGCGATGCGGGCGATCTGTTCCAGGGAGGCGCCGGCCCCGTACGCGGCGACCTCCTCCTCGGCCACGGCGAGGATGCGCGCGTAGTTCCGCCGGGCGTCCGCGCGCTGGCGGTCGGACATGGCGTCATCTCCAGAGTTGCTAAGTGGCGGGGTCCGCCATATCGTACCGCAAAGAAAACGGCGGGCCCCGCCGTTTAATGCCCTGAGGAGCACCATGTCCGCAGATCCCGCACCCGTCCTGGTCAGCGGCGCCACCGGCAGACAGGGCGGAGCCACCGCGCGTGCCCTGCTCGCTGCAGGCGTTCCTGTACGCGCCCTCGTGCGTCACCCCGGCACCGACCGAGCCAAGGCCGTCGAGGCGCTCGGCGCCGAGCTGGTCACCGGCGATCTCCACGATCGCGATTCGGTGGTCCGGGCCGCCGAGGGCGTACGAGCCGTCTTCTCCGTTCAGATGGCCGCCCTGACCGCCGAAGGATTCGATTTCGACGGAGAGGTGGCCCAGGCCGTCAACCTCATCGAGGGCGCGAAGGCCGCGGGAGTGCCGCAGTTCGTACACACCTCCACCAGTGGCGCCGGTCAGCACACCGAGACTCCTGGCTGGATCGCAGGCCGCTGGGGCTCGCTGGACGGCAGCCTGGGAGCCAAGAGCACGATCCAGGACCGGGTTCGCGCGGCCGGCTTCTCCCGCTGGACGATCCTCAAACCGGGTTTCTTCATGGAGAACTTCCTGCCGTCCATGGCTTTCCTGTTCCCGCGCGGTGTCGAAGGCGGCCTGGTGAGCGTCGTGAAGCCGGACACCCGGCTGTCCCTCGCCGCGGTGGACGACATCGGCAGGGCGGCCGCCGCGGCCATCGCCGAGCCGGAGCGGTTCCATGGCGTCGAGCTGGAGCTGGCGAGTGACTATCTGTCGATGACGGAGGTCGCCGAGGTTCTCTCCCACGCGCTGGGCACGTACCTGTCCGCGCCGGACATGACCGAGGAGCAGGCGCTCGCCGCCGGAATGCCGGCGATGGGCGTCTCACACGAGTGGATGAACATAGCCGGCCAGCCGGCCCGCCCGCAGTACGCCAGGGACCTCGGCCTTTCGCTCACCAGCTTCGAGGAATGGGCGCGACAGCACCTGCGGCCCACGGCTTGACGCAAGGTCTGAGGCAAGCATTTCCGATCTCAGAACCGGCGGGTTACGGGCTGAACTACTGGAGATGCTGTTAGCGCGCCTGCTACACAGGACTATTCACGCCGCGGGTGAGTGCGAGCACCGCGGCGACCACGGCCCAGCCGGCCGGAGCCGCGAGGTCCTGGTCCAGAGGCATATCCCGTTGGATTTCCGGCCGAAGCTACGGGGACCTCCAGTGGGACCAGGCTGAGGGGAAGTAACGGCTCTTATGCCGTGGAGGTGTGAATGAGGTGGAGATCAGGGAATTGCCGGTACTTTGTCGCAGTCGCCGATCGTCGTCACGTCCTGGGCGAGGAACTCTGCGCCTTCTTCCGCCTCGTCCGCTGATCAGGCGGTCGAGACCGGTTTCCCGAGCCTCGGGCCGGGATGATCGTCAGCAGGTTATGGTGGCGTTCCGGTCCACCCAGATCTGTTCGACGCCCTTGTCGCCGAACACGGAGGCGAAGATCGTGCCATGGTAGTCGCCGCTGACGCACGGTACCGTGCTGCTCGCGGAGTGGGACTTCTCGGAACCGGTTCTCTCGCCGAACCACTCGTAATAGGGCGCGTCATTGTTCGGCTCCAGCCAGATGACCAGCCAGTCCACGGTGGCCGGGGCGGACTGGTCGCATTTCGCGCCGCCGGTCAGGCGTATCTTGCCGTCCACGACGTGGGGAGTGTCGAAGAATACCTCGCAGCCCGGGTATACCTCCGACGGCCGGGTTTCGTACGGCGGTTGGAGGGCGGCGCTCGCCACCCCGATTGAGGTGATGCTGAGCACGGCGGCGGTGGTCGCCGTGGCCAGTACGGCGAATGTTCGGAGCCGATTCATGAATCCTCCCATCGGGACCGATTGTCCTTGTGTTCGATCATCTTTCTCGGCAGCGCCAGGTACGTACCGTCGTCTCATGACAGCGCGGGACCGGACCGCGATCAACGACGGATCGCCGCACATGCGACAGGCTCCGCCTGTCGATCCTGGTCAAGCCCGCCGACGCGCTGGAACATGAGGGTGTGGATCTTCACCAGCTTGATTACGCCATCGCGGTCGCCGACGAACTGCACTTCGGCAGGGCCGCGGCCCGGATGCACGTCACCCAGCAGTCGGTCAGCGAGCAGATCCGCAGGCTGGAACGTGAGATCGGCGCTCCGCTGTTCACCCGCACCAGCCGCCGGGTGACCCTGACCCGGGTGGGTGAGGCGTTCCCGCCCGAGGCCCGCCGGGGCCGCCATCCGCCACGCCCTGGACACCGGCCGGTGGGCCGCCACCGGCCGCGTCGGCTAGCTCCGGATCGGCTACGCCGAGGACCTCGGCCCGCGGCTGTTCCAGCTCGCGGTGCCCGCGCTGCGGGACCGGTTCTCCGACGTACGGGCGCTTCCCTATCCGATGACCACGTCCAGCCAGATCGTCGCGCTCGGCGACGGCCGCCTGGACATCGGCTTCTGGTGGAACGCCGAGACCGGGCCCGGCCTGGACTCGCTGCTGGTGACCCGCGAACCGCTCGTCGTGGCGGTGGCCGCCCGGCATTCCCTCGCCGCCGAGTCCGCCGTCGATCCGGTGCGGCTCTCCGGCCTGCCGCTCATCGTGGTCGAGCGGGACGTCAATCCCTGCACTCCCAGCGCTTACAGGACGTCACCTCGGCAACGGACGTCTCACCGGCCGCCGGCGGAGGCTTACCCCTGGGCGGCGTGCTCAGGAGCGGATGTCACCGGCGAGCGCAGTGAAGCCGGTGTCAGGAGCGGGCCAGGTCGGCTTCGACGTTCCCCGCCATCACCGAGAGGGTCCGTATGGTCTCGGCGTACTGGTCGAGCGTCAGCCCGCCCAGTACGGTCGCCCGGCTCCCCTCCACGCGCTTGCTCGCCTCAAGGTGGGTGGCGCGACCCGCCTCGGTGAGCGCGACGGCGCCCCCGCCGGTCGAGACCGCCCAGCCGCGCGCGGTCAATCCTGCCAACGGGTCCGGCCCGCCGTCCGTGGAGAAGTGGGTCAGTGCGGTGGTGAGCTCCTCGCGCGTGGTGTCGCCACGGCTCAGAAGGTTGAGCGCCTGCCATTGACGTCTGCTGAGGCCGAGATCGGCGAGGGTGCGGGCGAACTGCTCCTCCAGCAGGTTGTGCAGGTGCATGAGCCAGTAGCCCAAAGGCTTGTCCACGAAGACCTCCATGTAAGATGACATATAGTTGTCTACTACTATGCATGGAGGCTCTGTGACCGGCAAATCGGACAGCTACGTGGCCGAGATCGAGGCCGCCGTCGTCGGCATCCGCCGCAGCCAGCGCCGCCGTACGCTGGCCCGGCTGTCCGAACGGCGTGGCGAAGCGGTCGGGCAGCACGCGGAACTGCGCGACGCCGTCTACGAATTGCTCGACGTGATCGAGGCCGCCGAGGCGAACGGCGACGCGCTCACGGTCACCGACGCCGCGGCCATCCTGGACGTGGATCAGCCGCGCTCCAGCAGACTCGCCGGGCAAGCCCTCCGGGCAGGGCTGCTACGGCGCGAGGCCGACCAGCTTGACGGCCGCCGCTCGCTGCTTGCGCTGACGACGGACGGCCGCGCTGTGCTCGCCCGGATCAGGGACTTCCGCCGCGCCGTCATCGCCGAGGTCACCGCGGAGTGGACGGAGGAGGAGCGGGCCGCGTTCGCCTGCCTGCTCAACCGGTTCGTCCGGGACTTCGCCACGCGCACCCGCTCGTAGCAGGCCCCCTACCCGGGTAACGCTCTTCGTCGGTGGATGTGGAGGAGAGCCGACGTCACCGGGGCCCTTCCTGGCACACCTCTTGAGGGGCACTGGCCCAAGATCAAAGGTTCGGCACCACTCTTGAAGGCCGCGGTGTCCGCTGCTGCGATCTCACTCGGGCGGTGAAGGCCTCGATAGCGTCCACGAGCGCCTCGAAGGCGCGCAGCGGTGGCGTCGAACCAGGCCGGGCGGGGCGCCAGTGTCCGGGGTGAGACCGGCATCGCCTGGCTCGGCAGTGGCATGTTCCACTTGCGCTGAGGCCGGCTCGTGAGGATCGGCCGGCGCGAGCGGCTGCCTGACCAGGGAGGTTCGGCCTGCCGCCCTGGCCCAGGGGCCGGGTTGTGCTGAGCGAGAACACGGTGAAGTCGCACGTCCGGGCCGTCCTGCAGAAGCTGGACCTGCGCGAGCGCGTGCACGTGGTGATCCACGTCTACGAGAACGGGCTCGTCGCTCGCCATGAATTCCATCCTGACGGGTGGTCCCGGGTTCACCCCTTGGGGTGAGGCCGGACCTGTTCCGCCCGGCCTAGCTTCGAGACTGTGCGTTTCCTTCGTCTCATACCTCTCAGCGTCGTCATGCTCGTCGGCTGGACAGCCCCGGCCTTTGCCGGTGACCAGGAGCTGATCGACGGGTCGTCCGTCGAGACGATCGTCCGCGTCCGGGATGGGGACGACAACGCGGTGACGCCCCGGATGCCGTTCCGTGCCGCGTCCTTGAGCAAGCGCCACACCAAGATCACTTATCGAGTTGGATCCTCGCGCTCGCCCGAAACGAGGTCTTCATGACTGCGTCCTCCACGCGCTCCAGTTCTGCCAGATCAACTGCCATCGATGTCACGTGGTTCTTCGCGATCGCCGTCCTGCTGTGTTTCGCGCTGTCCGTTCCGATGGTCTTCCGGCTCGTCCCGACGGACTTCTACAACCTGATCACTCCGATCCTGCAACTGACCCCGCTGCTCGCAGCGATCATCATGTGGCTTGCCCGACGACCCGGAACGTTCCGAGAGACGTTCGCCACCAGGTGGCGCGGCACACCCAAGTGGGCCGGCATCGGCATCGGCCTCATCGCCGCGATCGCCGCGATCCAAACCGCCATCGCACTGACATTGGGGATCTGGCGGCTCAACCCGCTTGACCAGATCTTCGCGGCGACCATATGGATCGTTCCGGTCTTCCTCATGCAGTCGGTCTTCGCCATCGGCGAAGAGTTCGGCTGGCGCGGCTGGCTGGCGACGCGCGCCGCGTCATGGGGATTCTGGCCGCTGGCCGTTGTCAGTGGTCTGGTCTGGATCGTCTGGCACCTGCCGGTCCTCGCCGTCATCGGTGATCGACCAACCTGGGACATCGTCGTCTACTTCGCGGGCATGCTGCCATGGGCGCCGCTGTTGCTCGCACTTCGCCGGCAGTCGGGGAGTGTCTGGCCCGCGGTTCTGACGCACGGGGCGATCAACAGCGTCCGGGTGTACCTGCTGCAATCCGTCCCCGACGCAACGGATCACCTGCTCATCGAAGTGATCGGCTGGGTGCTCACGCTCGCCGCTGCCGTGTGGCTGATGCGCCCGAGCCGGGCGCAGCCCGTCCGCGGGTCTTTTGAAGGATAGGTTGATTCCTGCTCGAGTTCGGCCGTTTCCTGGGCCAGACCTGATCCCGCGCACGCCGACCGGCGGCGGCACGGTCCGCGAGGAGGCGGTGGACGACCGGGCGGCGCTGGCCTGGTTCACCGCCGAGAGCACCGTGCTCGTCGCGGTGCTCTCCCAGGCCGCCGCCCAGGGGTTCGACGCCCACGCCTGGCAGCTCGCCTGGGCCGTCGCCGGCTTCCTCGACCGCCGCGGCATGCGGCACGAGCGCCTGGCCGTCCAGACCACCGCGCTGGCCGCCGCGCGGCGCGCCGGCGACCGGCTCGGACAGGCGTGCGCCCACGGCAACCTCGGCTGGGCCGACGCCGCCGCCGGCCGCTTCGAGGAGGCCCACGGCCACCTGCTGCTCGACCTGTACGGCGAGCTCACAGGTCAGGCCCGCGTCCACGGCAACCTGTCCACCATTTACGGCATGCAGGGCCACCGCCGCGACGCCGATGTCCGGCGGCAGGCTCGGGCCGCCGCCATGGCCGTTCTCGCGCCTGCTCTGTCTCGCTGCTCTGTCTCGCTGCGGTCGCGGGAACGCGACCGGCGGGCTCAGCTCCAGGTCGCCTGTTTGAGAATCGTGCCGAGCCGGCTGTTGCCCCACTGGTCGAAGATGAGGATCTTCGACTTGGGCAGGTGCCAGATCCGCTGCTGATAGGAGACGCCGGTCCGCTTGGCCGACTGCGTCGTGCAGCCGACGCGCCAGACGCGGTAGGCGGCCTTGTGTCCCGTACCGACCGGGCGGAGACCACGGGCGACGAGCTTGCCGGGGAAGTCCTCCACGTAGCGCTTGTCGGGTGCGCAGGCCGCGAGCCCGTTGCCCGGGTGGTACGGCTCCTCGGGGTCGTAGGGGTTGCCGTGGCGGGCCAGGGAGATGCCCTGCGGCCCGACGAGGTAGAACCCACGGCACTCGACGGCGAGCCGGTCGCAGCCGCCGGTCTTGACGTGGATGCCCCACATGTCTTCTTTTCCGACTTTCCAGGTCTTGGGGATCTGGAGCGTCATGCCGCGGAAGACGAGCGGCTTGGTCTCCGCGCTCTGCGCGGGTGCGCCGGTGAACAGGAGGGAGGCGGTCACAACCAGGGTCGTCAACATGATCCCGAGGCTAGGGAAGCCCGCTTGTGGCTCGGCTGCAACGCTCTTGTAGCACGCTCGAACGGCCACGCCGGACTTCCGGCACCGTTCCTTCCCCGGTCGTCCACCGGCGGTCAGCGCGTTCCGAGGGGAACCTCGAAGAGCCTGCGCACCGGGCCGACCGGCCCCGGCCTGTTCGGCGTCCTCGGCTCGCCGCCCAGCGCGGCGACCGTGCCGACCCGATGCCCGACCAGGTCTGGGAGGAGGCGGCACGGCATTACGACGAAGCGGGACTGGCCGCGATCGTGCTGATGGCGGCGGTCACGAACCTGGTGAACCGGCTCAACGTCGTCACCCGGCAGCCCGCGGGGCAGAAGCGGGGCTGAGCCGAGTGGCGAACACGGGGGATCGCTCATGACCACGCGCAGCCGGCCGCGATGGCTGTCCACAGTCCTTTACTGGTATCTGGCTGCGTCGTTCTTCATCGGCTTCGTCACCAAGTTCTGGCCCGGCCCGACCTTCTTCGGTCCGGCCTACGCGGAGAAGTTCGCCGACTGGGGTTGGCCGCCGTGGATGCGGTTCGTCGTCGGCATCATCATGATCGGCGTGGCGCTGGCGAACTGGCCGCCGGACTGGCGGGACCTTCTCCATCCCCTGGACGAGCGGAGTGCCCGCGTGGAGCCGGGCCCGTCCGTCCGGTAGGTGAAACCGGCGTGGCCGTGATCGAGGGGACGATCACGGCCACGCCGGTGTGCCGGCGTCAACGGGTCGCCGGTTCGGCACCTCCGTCGTGAGCCGGCGAGAGGTCGACGACGACCTCGTAGATGCTGGGCCGCGCGGCGATGTGCAGACCGGGGTCATTGAGCAGCCGTTGGGCGCTCTCCTGCCATTCGGGGCTGGGCGTCGTCGATCAACGATCGGTGCAGCCGGGCGCGGACGAACCCGGGCTGCCTGGCCATGATCTTCGCGTTCTCCTCCTTTGCCGAGACAGGGGAGAGCGTCAATTGGCCATGCCGATGACCTGCTGGACCGTTTCCGGCCGGTCGAGCACCGCGAGCATGGCGTGGGCCACGTCGGAGCGCGAGACGTACCGGCCGCCCGGCACGTTCTGCCCCATCGCCGTCCGGTAGGCGCCGGTCATCGGCTTGTCGGTCAGCTGCACGGGCCTGAGCACCGTCCAGTCCAGGCCGCTGTCGCGCACGGCGTCCTCCATGACGGCCAGATCCAGGTACTGCGGGCGCAGCGCGGCCTTGACGATCGGATACACCAGGTAACGCAGGAACGGACCGTCACCAGGGTCGTGCCGCGGCGGGTTGGGGCGGCCGGGCGAGGGGGTGGTCCCCACCGGGGCGGCGCTCACCACGATCAACCGGCGGATTCCGGTGGCCCGCATGGCCGCGAGGATCACTTCTGTGCCTCTGGACGCCACCCCGGCCGCGGCGTTGTTCGGCGGGCCGAGCGCCGACAGGACGGCGTCGGCGCCTTCGAGGGCGGGCAGCAGGGACGCGACCTCGGCCGTGGCCAGATCGGCCGCGCGCACGACGCGGACGGGCCGCCCGTCCAGCCTGGCCGGGTCGCGTACGACGGCCGTGATGTCGTGCCCCGCGGCCAGGGCCTGGTCGAGCAGCTGCCGGCCGACGCCACCGCTGGCGCCGAAGACAGTGAGTTTCATGGACGAATCCCTCCGCGTTCCGTTGAACGGTGTTGCCAGGGAGAGGCGATGCCGGTGAGTGCGGACACTCGCTCGCCTCTCCCCCCACGATGACGGTGGGGGTGCGGCATTGGTGACGACTCTCGCGGGGGATGGCCCGCGGGGCCGGCGCACGATGACACGGGCCGTCGGCACGATGACACGGGGCGCCGCGGAAATGTGACACCGGTCAGGCCCAAGTGTCGTACGTGGCCCAGGATGTGGCGGCGCTGACGAGGGCCACGCGGCCTGAGTGGGTGCTCATCTGCTCGAACGGCAGCCGGGCCTCGTCGAGGCGGCCGCTGCGGGGTCAGGGCCTCGGCGTACGGGAAGGCGCGCCGGGTGGCTTCGACAAGCTGCCCGCCCGGCCCGCGTACGGATCGTGGGGTCAGGCGTTGCCCAGAACGAGCCGTCCGCAACGGTCGCCGATCATCATCGACGGGGCGTTGGTGTTGCCGGAGGTGATGCTGGGCATGATGGCGGCGCTGGCCAGCCGCAGGCCGCTGACGCCGCGTACGCGCAGTTGGGGATCCACGACGGCGTGCCGGTCGGTGCCCATCCGGCAGGTGCCGACCGCGTGGAAATCGGCCTGCGAATAGGTACGCACCGCTTGGATCAGCTCCTTGCGGGTGTTGACGTCAGGGCCGGGGATCGCGTCGTCGTCGATCACCCAGTCGCGCAGTCCCTTCGAGTTGATCAGCTCGATGGCCAGCCGGTAGCCGTCAAGCTGCGTCTCGAGATCTTCTCTGGTCCGCAGGAAGTTCGGCTGAATGATCGGGGGTACGGCCGGATCGGCGGACCGTAGCCTGACATACCCTCGGCTGGTCGGGTGCAGGTTTATCACACCGACCGCCTGCGAGTTCCCGGAGAAGGGCGGATACCCTCCCTCGGCCAGGTAGTAGACCTGGCCCTGGAACCTCGGCGTCCCCGGCACCCGGCCCCTGCCGGTGAAGAAGCTGACGTCCATCGAGGTGAGGTGCGTCGCGGGCTCGGGTGTGCGGAGTCTCTTCAACGCCACCGAGACCAGGTGGTCGTGCAGGTTGGCACCCACGTCGGGCAGGTCGGCGACGACCGGGATGCCGAGTGGTTCCAGGTCCCGCGCCGCACCGATGCCGGACAGTTGCAGCAGGCGAGGGGTGTTGACCGTGCCCGTACTGAGGATCACCTCCCGCTCGGCCCGGACGGTGAACTGTCGGCCGCCGGCGTTGACGACGACACCGTCGATCGCGTTGCGGCGATCGAACCTCAGCCGCGCGACCTCCGCGTTCGTCATGATCGTCAGGCGCGGGTCGGTGAGGTACGGGACCAGGAACGCCGTGAACGCGTCCTGGCGAATCCTGTCCATCACGTTGAGCTGCGTGAAGGAGACGCCGAACTGGGTCGCGCCGTTGTAGTCGGGGTTGAACGTGTAGCCGAGGTCGACGGCCGCCTTCACCGTGGCCTGGGAGAGCAGGTTACGCCGCGTCAGCTCGTCCGACGGCTTGATGGGCCCGGACAGCGCTTCCAGCGACGGTCGCACGCTCGCGTAGTCCCAGCCGGTGGCGCCCTGGGCGGCCCACCCGTCATAGTCAGCCGGATTGCCGAGAACCCACACCATCCCGTTCACCGAGCTGCCGCCGCCCTCGAGCTTCCCGCACACGAACGACTGCCGCACGTTCGACAGCTCCCGCTGCGGCACCGACTCGTACGGCCAGACGAGCCCCGAGTTCGGCGCCGCCGCCATGGCCGACTTGGTGAAGTCCCGCACCACCGGCAGGTCGTTCGTGCCGCCGGCCTCGATCAGCAGCACACTCGCCCCCGAGTCCGCCAATAATCGCGCGGCCAGCGTGCACCCGGCCGAGCCGGCTCCCACGATCACGTAGTCGTGGCGGCGCGTTGCCGCGGCTGCCGTCCCCGTGGTCGAGGCGAACGCCACCGAGGCCGCGGACACACCGAACATCGCGAGCAGATTTCGTCTGGTGAGGCTCCCGTCCCGCACCCGGCGAGCGATCTCGTCCGGGTCCCGCCAGGTGTTCTGATCCTTACCGGCCATCAGCGTCCCTTCGCGTTGGAGTGGCGCAGCCGCGCCGCCGAGCCGGTCCTCGACCGACGGTGATGGGATGAGTACGAGGTTTCCCCACCGATGAACACCCGGGACGTCGGCGCGAAGCCAGGCGGCAAGGAGAGCTTGCCGTACTGTGGGTTCCCTGTCCTTGACGGCCCGCGCCATCATCTTGCCCGTCCGCGCCGTCACGTGACGTTGTCGCTCGCCCCTCACCGGAACCGCTGAAAATCGTGCCTGTGTTCGCTGGGGGACATCCCATAGGCGGCGCGGAAGGCGCGGCTGAAGTGAGCGGGGTTGCTGAACCCCCAGCGAGCGGCAATGACGTGGACGGAGCAGGTGCGCCAAAGGGGATCGACGAGGTCGCGGTGGCACTGTTCGAGCCGTCGTCGGCGTATCCAGCCGGCGATGGTCAGGCCGGCGTCGTTGAACAGCCGGTGCAGATGCCGGGTGGAGATGTGATGGGCCGCGGCTGTCATGCTCGGCGACAGGTCGGCGTCGCCCAGATGCTGGTGGATGAACGCTTTGGCCTGGTGCAGGAGAGTCAGCTGGTGAGCTGGACCAGCGGGTCGGCCGTCGTTGAGCTCGTTGGCCAGAAGCGCGCTCAGGAGCTCCAGCAGAACGGCACCCAATCGTGGGCCGTCGGCGGACCGGAACTGGCTCGTGTCGGCAAGAACCCGGCCAAGCGTCTGAGTGAGCAGCATGCCGACTCCGGTCCGGCCGGACAAGGGCCTGACCATGATTTCTCTCAGGTCATTCGCGGCCAGCGGCAACAACGTACGAGGCACCTGGAGAACCGTCACCCCGGCGGCTGTGCCGTCGTCCGCGGCCATGTGGGAATCGAAGGTATGTGAGCTGTCGAACGCCACCAACCCGCCCCGATGCAAGATCATGTCTCTGTCGAGTTGGGAGATGCCCATGTATCCGCATGGATTCAGGGCGAGCTGACAGGCCTCCGGGACAGCCCGCCGGATCAGCCTCTGGGGCCGACGTGATCGCATCGGCGGGAACTTCAGCACCGACACCTGAAGGACATGAAGATCCAGTACTCGCGTCTCGGCGCGGAAGTCGTCGGCGTGGTCACAGCTGATGGCGGTCGGGAGCAAGGATCGAGCGGTCATCTCGACCCAGGAGTCGTATCTGTCCGCTGCGGGCAGCTCATCCGTACGGAACACAGACTCGATCACGGTTCCCCCAGTGATCTGATGAAGGTGAGCCGCTCCTGCGCCGGCACCTCGGCGGAGCCGACCACGTCCATGGCTCTCCACATCGAAGCATCGCCCGGCGCCCGACCGACCCAGCATCACCCGATCAAGCTCCCGCACACAACCCGCACGGCCCCGAGCTCCGTTGACACAGCGGCACCGAAGTGTCACTGCGGCGCTGACACCGGCGCCGGCGGCCGGCGCGGTAGACCTCGCGGGCCTTACGTGCCCAACAAGAGCACATCTTTGTGACCTGCGAGAAGACACCAGAACCCCCGGGATGACCATCGCCTCCGCGCGGGCGCGACGAGCTCACGCACGTGCGCCTCTATGGCAGGGCGGGCACGGCCGGCGCGGTGTCGGTCCAGCCGGCCTCGAGCATGGTCTGGGTGCGGGTCTCGTTGAGGGACAGCTTGCCGCTGATCGTGCTCGTCCGGCTCTCGGACAGCAGGAGCATCGTGCTGGTGTCCACGATCAGGCCGGTCCTGTCCTTGATCGTCAGTCCGTTCTTCTGAACAGCCTTCGGATGGTCGATCGACAGTGCCGCGCCGGCTCTGCCCACGCTGTCCTTGGACTCTCCGCGCGAACGGACAGCGGGCATCGTCAGCAAGGCCTGGTAGGCCGCGGCGCGGACGTTCTTGGGCGCCGGAAGCTGAGAGAGCAGCCCCGGCAGCGCCCCGATGATGTACTGGTCCACGTTGTTCTGCTTGACCCGTGAGACCCGCGCGGCCTCGGAGAGCCAGGATTTCAACGCGTTCGGGTCCGCGGGTAGTCGCTGGACCTCGTCGTACGTCAGCCACTGCCCGGCCAGAAAGAACTTGTCGTCGTTGCCACGTATGGGCCCGACGCGGCCCTTGTCCGGCTCGGCCGACAGCGTCACGACCTGGCCGTCGGCCGTGCGGGTCCACTTGGCGGGCGAGCCGTCGCGGCGCCACGCCTTCCGGTCCGCCGCGCTCTTCGGGTACGCCCCCGCCTTCCGGTATCCGATCCACGCCTTGCCGTCGCGCGCGGTCCATATCTCGCTGAGCGTCTGCTCCACCACCCAGTAACGATTCGCGCCGCTGCCCATCTGGTGGGGACCGGTGAGCTGGGTCAGCACCCTCGTATGCCAGTAGGCGCCTTCCGAGGGGGCCGACGCGGCGGCCGCGAGCCGTGTCTGCGATGCCTTCATGACGCTCGGCAGGCCCAGCAGGGCGGCGGCGCCCACGGCGGCCAGGCCGGCGTCGGCGGTGGTCAGCGGCCGGACCGGTGCGGTCGCGAGCTTCATGTGTCTCCTCCAGAGGTTCCAGGCGATGTCCTCCAATACGCCTGCACCTGGGCCCAGCAGGCGGAACTGGGCTTCACCCAGCCCCAGTTCTGGCTTCTGCGCAACCTGTCGAAGAACGACATCTCATCCGACGGCCACGACATGACCATCCCCGAACTCCAGCAGGCCATGAGCTCTTACATCAGGCCCGAAGACGACCTGGAGGCGGAGGCGGAAGTCCTGGTGGAGCGCGGCTGGCTCACCCGTGACGGCGACGGACGACTGTGGATCACCGAGCGGGGGGACGAAGCTCGTGCCAGTCTCAAGCAGCACGCGCCGGCGATCCGGGCCCGCATCCACCAGGGCATCGACGAGGCCGACTACGTGACCACGCTAAAGGTGCTGCAGCGGATGATCGACAACGTCAGAGGCGAGGCACAGGCGTCATAGGCGCACTCCCCGAGCCTCGACCGAGCGAGCATTTTGAAGAAACGAGGAATACTCATGCTCAAAGTAGCCGTGATCATCGGCAGCACGCGCCCAGGACGTAATGGCGAGGCTGTGGCGAACTGGGTCCACAACCTCGCGGCCAAACGCACCGACGCTGAATTCGAGCTGGTGGACCTCAGGGATTTCGACCTGCCGCATCTTGACGAGGAGATGCCGGCGGTCACCGGCCGGTACAGCCGGGCGCACACCCGGAAATGGGCCGCGAAGATCGTTTCCTTCGACGCGTACGTGTTCGTGACACCCGAGTACAACCGGTCGGCACCCGGTGTGCTGAAGAATGCCATTGATTTTCTCTACACCGAATGGAACGACAAGGCGGCGGGGTTCGTCAGCTACGGCGTCGAGGGCGGCAGCCGCGCCGTGGAAGCGCTGCGACTGGTGATGGGCGAACTCCAAGTCGCGGATGTGCGTACCCAGGTCGGACTGTCGCTGGCCACCGACTTCGAGAACTACAGCGTGCTCCGACCGGCAGCCCGGCATGAGGACCTCCTCATGACGATGCTGGATCAGGTGATCGCTTGGGGTGAGGCGTTGCGGCCACTTCGTCACCAGCTCGCTGCGGTTGGTGATCAGGGGTAGGCAACGGTTCCTGAGTCGAGGGCGCTGCCATACTGCCTTCGAGACCGGCATCCTGGCAGGGTTCGTGCCGGCTCGCGCGTCGGCAGGGCTGACCGGCAGCGCCATCCGCAACGACGCCGATCATCTGGAAAGGTTGAGCTGCACAACCTCACCGGCCGTGTCGTCGAGTGCCCACTCGATGAGGTCGACCGGCCACCGCGGCAGTTGTCCTGGCCACCCCGGCACCGCCCACGACGAGGACCGGGCGGGAGCCGGTGCGGCGCTCACCCCGTCCTCGAAGGCCCGGTCCGCTGCGGGCAGGCGACCGGGCCTGGTGGTGGTCAGAAAATCGAGGTCGTTCCGCCGGGGTTCCCGAGCCAAGGCGTGTTGTAGGCGTAGTGCGCGCCTGTGGTGGAGATCATCACGTATCCGGGGGTTCCGTCCGTGCGGTAGCTCACGTCCGAGATCTCACCGGGGATTCCGGACGGAGAGCCGCCGATGTACTGCGCGTTCCCGTAGGCGTAGATCTCGCCCGCCTTGCTGACCAGCACGTATCCCTGGCCGTCGCGGGTGGGTGACATGGCGACGATGGCGCGGCTGTACCCAGCCGGGCTGCCGCCCCAGTACTGGGCGTTCCCATACGAATAGACCTGCCCTGTCGAAGTCAGCAGCCAGTAGCCGCCTCCGTCCGGCGTCATCTCGACGTCGACGAACCGGCCGCTGTAACCCGCCGGGCTGCCGCCACGGTACGCGGCCGTGCCGTAGGCGTAGATCTGACCGCCCGCGCTCATCATGACGTACCCCTGGTTGTCGGGCATGGCGGCCATGGCGACGATCTCCTGGAGGTAGCCGGTGGGGCTGCCGCCCTTGTACGGAGCGTTGCCGTAGGCATAGATCTGACCCGCCGAGGTCAGCAACCAGTAACCGCCACCGCCCGAGGTGACCTTGGCGTCGACGAACCGTCCCGTGTAGCCGGTGGGGGAGCCGCCGTAGTACCCGCCGTTCCAGGCATAGACCTGCCCGGTGCTGGAGACGTCGGTGTAGGAGTTGGCGCCCGTGATGTGCACGCCTCCGCCGTTCTGCACCACCTCCGGCGTCGTGGCGGTTCCGATGCTGATCGGGGACGGTGTGCGCCCCGTGATGGTCGTGCCGCGGCCGGCGTTGGCGGGACACTGCACGATGTTGTTCTTGATGGCTTCGAAATGCACATGCAGGCCGGTGGAGTCGCCGTTCATGGCGGTGTGGCCGATCAGCTGGCCGCGGGTGACGGTCGCGCCGTTCGGGACCAGCGGTTCGGTGGACGACTCCGCCAGGTGCGCGTAGCGGGTGACCCATCCGCCGGAATGCGCGATGTCCAGATAGTTGCCGTATCCCGCCGATTCGGCCTTATGCCAGACGACGGTGCCGTCGTAGGCGGCGTAGACCGGGGTCGAGGCAGGGCGGGCGATGTCGGTGCCGGCGTGGGTGTGCGGGTGGGGGAGGAGGCGTGGCTCCCCGCAGGTGCCCGAGACGATGCCGTCCGCCGGCCACCAGAGGTTCCCATCGGTCGCTGCCTGTGCGTGCGGGGCGGTGGTGAGGAGGAGGGCGGTCAGGAGCTTGATGGTGCTTCTGAGTCCGATCCTCGCGACTGGGGTGAGCATGGCAGGTCCTCTTCTCCTTGCAGTCATGACCGGCTCACTCAGAGGCCGGCGGACAGGTTGACGCCGGTTCCGACGGCCCGCTGGGTGGTCACGCCGCTGACGGCGTTGCCGGACGAGGCGACGGTGAGCTGGTTGGCGCCGCGCTGGTAGGACAGGCCGACGCCGGAGCCGTTGCCGCGTACGACGTTGCCGGTGACCGCGACGTTGCCGGTGCCGTAGTTCACCTGCTTGACGGCCAGGTAGGTCGTCCCGGTACCGCTGAACTGGAAGACGCGGTTGCCCATGAGCGTGCTCGCGGCGTCGCCCTGGACGGTGACGCCGATGCCGTTGGTGGCGAAGTCCTCGACGTAGTTGTCGCTGACGCTGGTCGCGAACAGCCGGCCGGCGTTGATGCCGGTGCCGCCGACGCCGTAGACGTGATTGCGTTCGACCGTCCAGCCGGCGGCGTTCTCGAGCTTGATCGCGTCGCCGCCGCTGGCCGCGACCCAGTTGTCGGTGAGGTTCCAGTCGGTCACCGTGTTGCCGCTGTCCTGGACGTAGATGCCGTGCTGGCCGGAGTCCTCCACGAACAGCCCGCGCACGCTGCCGTTGACCAGGGTGTTGGTCAGCGTGGTGCCGTTACGCGAGGTGTTGGTGATGCGCAGTCCGTTGGCCTTGGCGTTCTGGATGTAGAGGCCCTCGACAGTGCTGCGCCATGAGCGGAGCACGACCCCGTCGCCGCCCGTGGGGTTGTTGGCCGCGTTGCCGTCGATCGTGAGGTCGCGTAAGACGATCGGCTCGCCGGCGAAGGCGTAGTTGCCGGCCCACGAGTCGGAGGCCAGTACCGCGGCGAGGTTGCGGCCGTCGCCCTCCTTCAGGAGGGTCGACGGGCTGTCGCCGCGGTAGGTGCGGTTGCCGAGCAGGGTGATGGTGCTGATGATCGTGCACGGACCGTCGATGACGATCTCGTCGCCGTCGGCCGAGTTGTCGATCACCGACTGGATGGTGGCGGCGTCGCCGTTGTTGTTCGCGCAGGTCGCGGTGGCCCGCGCGGCCATCGCGGGACCCGCGCCGGCGAACATCGCGACGGTCCCGCCGACCGCGACCACCACGAGGGACGTGACCGTCAGGACACGGCGGCCGGCGCTTCTCAGGAATGCCATGGGATTCTCCTCCGCTTCCGCGATCGCCCGTGATTCGGGGGATCGCTCAGATGCTCAGAAGTGAACGGGGAAGCCCGGCGGCGCGACAGTGCACCCCCGCACCATCGCGACCGCCCAGGAAAATGACGCGACTTTCACCGCCGCGTTCTTCTGCCTTACCGAACGCGTACGAATCGCTATTATTTGAGGCGCCCGGTAATCGCAGGCAACGACTACCGAGGGTTGCCACGTCACCCGAAGGGCGGCCGTAATATGACGGACGCGGTGACCGGAAAGTCAGCCGAACCGGCCGGGACGGTACTCGTAACGTTCAAGGGCGAACAATGGAGGCTGGCTCGCGGGCGGTTGCTGACGATGGGCCGCAGCCGTTCATGCGACGTTCGTTTCCCGGATGACGAACACCTGTCGCGGCGCGCGGGTTCGCTGCTCGTCCTCAACGACTGCGTTCTGGTCCGCAACGACTCGCGACACAAACCCCTCGTCATCCGGCCACCGGCCGGCGAGGACCGCGTCGTCGAACCGGGGGCCGCGACGACCTCCCTGCCGTTCGTGGTCTTCTCGGTCCTGTTCGCCGGGCGCGGCGGATCGACCGTGACGGTGCGGGTGGACGCCCGGCCGGTGACGTCGCCGGCCGGCCGGCCCGCCGAGGTGGCGACCCGTTCTCCCGAGACGGTCACCTCGCCCATCACGTTCACCAACGCGCAGCGGACCGTGATCTCCGCGCTGTGCGAGCCGCTGCTGATGAGGACCGGCCCTCATGCGGCTCCGGCGACGTACGCGCAGATCGGACGGCGGCTGGGCAGACAGCCCCAGTACATCCGCAACGTCGTCAAATCGCTGCGGGAGAGCCTGGCCGGCCATGGGATTCCCGGACTGACCACCGACGACGAGGACGCCGCGCACGACGACTTCCGATGGGCGCTGGCCCGCTGGGCCGTACGCAGCGCGGTCATCAGCGCGGAAGACCTCCACGACCTGCCGCCCGCCCCGGAGACCGGTGAAGACCATGGACCCTGACCGCACGTCCGATCGTGGGACACCCGGGCCGAGCGACGAACCGGGCACCAAGGGCGGCCCGGACCTGCCCCCGCCCGCGTCCGGCGAGCCCAACGGCCTTTTCATCGGCCCCGTGGACGATCCGAACCGCTACGAGCTGCTCGGGGACGGCATACCCGGCGGTCAGGGCCTCACCTGGAAGGCCAGGTATCGAGGCGATCTGAGCTCACCCCTGCCGCTGGCCGTCAAGCTGCTCCGTCCACCGCAGGACGCCGGCCCGCACTGGCCCTCCGTACGCGATCGGCAACGCTGGCGCGACCACGCCGTACTGCTGCGGCATCTGCGGTTGGACCACGTGGTGCGGTTGGACGAGGTGTTCCTCGGCGCGGCTCCCCACCCCTCCGGCAGTCCGCCGCCCGAGACGACGGCCACGACCGTGACCATGGCCTACCTGGTGATGGAGTGGGTCGAGGGCCCGACGCTGCACACCCTCCTCGCGGGCAGCCGGGCGCGCGCCGACACGATCAGCGATCGCCTCGGCCACGTGGCCCAGGCGGGCGAGGCGCTGGCCGATCTGGCCTCCATGACGCGGTCGGGCGGCAATCCGAGCCTGCACCGGGATCTCAAGCCGGCCAACTGCATCGTGCACACCGGGCGCGGTCTGGTGCTCATCGACGTGAGCACCCTGCGTCTCATCGACGACGGATTCGACTTCGCCGGCTGGCACACACCGCCCTACACCGCGCCTGAGGTGCTGCGCGCGCCGCACCTTCCCCGAACCGTGGCCGCGGACGTCTACTCGCTCGGCGCGCTCGCCTTCTTCTGCCTCACCGGCCAGGATCCCCCTGCCGCCGACGCTCCTGGCAGCGGGGCGTCCATCGAGCGGGAGTTGCGCGCCGTGGCCGAGGAGGCCGGGGCCGGGGATCGCCTCACCTCGTACGTCCTGGCGGCGCTGGCCGCCGATCCCGCACGCCGTCCGGCCGACCTGCGACGCTGGAGCCGCGACTTGCTTCAGGCCGTCACCCCCGAGGGTGACGGCTCGCACCGATGGTCATGGCCGCGCCTCGCCACTGTGGTCGTCACGCTGGCCCTCGCCGGTACCGCGAGCGCTCTGGCGCTGCCCGTCCTCCTGGCCCGTACGCCGGCTCCGACCTCCTCGCCGTCCGCTTCCGCCGGCAGTACGGCGCCGGCGTCGACCACGCCGGCGACCCTCACCGGCAACGCGGTCAAGGCCGCCGGGACGATCACCTCGCCGGCCGACCGCGCCGACGTGAAACACTGCTCCTACTTCTCCGGCACGGCCGCCCTCCGGCCCGGCACCACGCTCATCCTCGCGATGCGAAATCTCGACAACGGCGACCCGACGAAATACATCCAGTTCGTCTTCGGCTACGAAAAGCCGGCCGGGCTGTCCACCTGGAGAGGGGCGCAGTTCTTCGGCGGCCCGCGCACCGGAATGGGCCAGCATTATCGGGTGGAGCTGATGGCGGTGGACCTCGCCTCCGCGCGACGCGTCCATGACTCGGGCAGCGAAGTCGACGAATCCCTCGTCAAGTCGGGGACCTCTTTGGCCGGCGTACGCGTCCGCCGGATATCCGGCCTGGGCCCGAACGGATGCGTCGGCCCACCCAACGGCTGACCGGCGCCATTCCAGGATCCACCGGACCGGGTCGGGTGTCCGCCTCGACGGCGAACGGTGCGGGATTGCCGCCAGCGGTATGGGCTGGGCGGTGAGAGGGACCTGACGTTCCTCGTGCGAGTCCCGCCTGGCGGTACGGAGGTGGCGTCGGGCTCCGCAGGAGTGGTCCCGTCGGCGGGGCGTGTACGGCATGCGTAGATACGCGCGAATCACGCCCACGTCCGTCTGGCGCAGTGCTGGGAGTGGTCTGCACTTGTGGCCTTCCTCATCGTCGGCCGGCCGGGCGGGTTCACCGCCGGAGATCAAGTCTCCGTCACCGCGCCCAGACAGGCGTGATGAGCTCGGCGGCCTCGGCCGCTTGCCGTACCCCTTCGTGGTAGACCGACGACCAAGCGGCACGGTCGTCGAGATCGCCGAGGGCTTTCTGCGCGGCCGGGTCCGGCGCGAGCCGTACCGCCATTGCGTGCTGTGGCATGTTCGCCGGGAACAGATGGGCCAGCGGTTCGATGACGATCATCGTCTGGAGGCTTTCGGCGAGGTCGGCGGTGGTGCCCGATCGGAGCGCGCCGTCCATGTAGCGTCGGCCGTTGATCGTTATCGGTGGGGCGCCGGCTCCAGGGTGGAGTCACCGAGGATGGCGAACACCTCGTTCAGCCGCTCGTGATCTGTCTTGACCGCAGGCTCGCCATCTGCCTCGGGCAGCACCGAGAGCCGCTCCAGGTCTTGTCCCGTGGCCGGCGCCGCACCGACGATCGCTCCTGACGTCCGCACGCCTGCCCGGGGTCGGCGCAGAGCTGCGAGGTCAAGGTGGTGCGGGCCCACTCCTCCCACGTGCCGGTGACCGGTCGCGGTCGCGTGACGAGCCCGCTCACGGGCGGGGCGTCATCCCGGCGAAGAGCGCGTCGAGGACGCGGTCGACGTACTCGTGGGTCAGCGGCTCCTGGGTGATCAGCAGCCGGAAGTACAGCGGGCCGGACAGGATCGCCATCGCCAGGTCGAGGTCGAAGGCGGGCGACAACTGGCCCTGGTCGCGGGCCGTCCGCAGCCGGGCGACGGTCTTGTCCCGCTGCGGGGCGATGAAGCGTTCGTTGAGCGACGCGGCGATCCGGTGATCGTGCTGCGCCTCGCCGACCAGAGCGTAGAACAGGGGACCGTAGGGCGGGCCGCTCAGCAGGTCCACGGCCGCGTAGATCTGTGCGCGCAGGTCGGCGGCGAGGTCGCCGGTGTCGGGATAGTCCAGGCCGGGCTCGTTCAGCGACAGCAGGGAGTCGAGCAGCAGGGCTCCCTTGGACGACCATCGGCGATAGAGGGTCTGCTTGCTGGCGCCGGCGCGGGCGGCGACCGCCTCCATGCTGAGGTTGGCGTAGCCGATCTCCTGGCCGAGCTCCAGCGTGGTCCGCATGATGGCCTCGGTCCGGTCGGCGCCGCGACGGTGGGGTGTGCGGGTCATGCGACCACCTTATCGGTACGGAACGTTCCGTACTTGACACCGGTGTCCATACGCCGACATCATCTTATCGGTACGGAACGTTCCGTACTGATAGCCATCCCTTGGAAAGAGCCGCTTTGTGATGCCCGTTTGCCCCAACGGTGATGCCCGGCGTGCGGGACCGGACGCTCCAGCTCATCACCGAACACGTCCGCACGATCATGTCGGGCAGCGTCGGCGACCCGGAGAAGGTGGCGCCCGCACAGGAGTGAGACCCGTCCGTTGACCCAGCACCAGAATCGAGTCATCAGCATGCCTGCCTCGTCCCACCCCGGCCCGTTCGCCGGCTGGCTGGGCGGCCACGCCGCCCCGCTCACCCACCTCGACCCCGAGGCGCCCCTCGACGACCTGGAGCCGCTGCGCGACCTCATCGGCGACGCGAGCGTCGTCGCGATCGGCGAGCACTCCCACTTCATCGACGAGTTCATCCGCCTGCGCCGGCGCCTCCTGCGTTTCCTGGTCGAACGCTGCGGCTTCACCGTCCTCGCCTTCGAGTACGGCTTCAGCGAAGGCTTCCCCCTCGACACCTGGGCCCAGGGCGAGGGCGCGGACGACGACCTGACGGGCCACCTCGCCGAGACGATCCCCGTGGGCGTCGACGACCCGCTGCGCTGGATCCGCCGGCACAACGCCACAGCCTCACAACCGGTGCGTTTCGCCGGCATCGACATACCGGCGGCCGGCGGGTCCCTGCTCCCCGCCCTGGCCCCGGTCGCCGACTACCTGCGCCGGATCGACCCCGAAGTCCTGTCGTCCATCGAGACGGCGATGCGGATCGCCGGATCGTTCGCCGGAACCTCCGCGCCCGCGGCCGCGCCCGCGTGGTCCCGCCTGCCCGCCGCCGACCAGGACGCCCTCACGGCCGCCCTGACGCGCCTGCTCATCCGGTTCCGCGCCGTCGAGCCGCTGTACGTCTCCCGCGGCGACCGGCTTGGCTACGACATCGCCCTGCGCCGCCTCGAAGGCGCCTGCCAGGCCGACTACGGCTTCCGCGCCATGGCCGGCCTGTTCGCCGGGGCCGGGCTGACAGCCGACACCTCGGCCCGCGACGTCTACATGGCCGGATCGGTCCTGTGGCACCTGGAGCGCTCCGAACCCGGAACCCGCATCGTGCTGGCCGCCCACAACGCCCACATCCAGAAGGCGCCCATCTCCTTCAACGGGCAGCTCACCGGCTTCCCCATGGGGCAGCACCTGCACGACGCGCTCGGCGACGCGTACTTCGCCCTCGGCCTGACCAGCACCGGCGGCCACACCGGCGAAATGATCCGCGACGAGGAGGCGCGCTTCGGCTTCCGCATCGAGGACACCGCGCTGCAGCCGCCCGAGCCGGGCAGCGTCGAAGCCGCCTTCGCCGACGCCGGCCTCGGGCTCAGCCTCGCCGACCTCCGTCCGGCGCGCACCCAGGCCGGCCCCGGCCCCGGCCCCGATCGCATCCGACTGCAGAGCACCTTCCTGCACACCCCCGTCCTGGCCGCCTTCGACGGCATCCTGCACACCCCGGCCTCCACCGTGGCCCGCGACCTCGAAGAAGGAAGAACCCCGTGACCCGAACCGACGTGATCATCGTAGGCGCCGGCCCCGCCGGCCTCATGCTGGCCGCCGAGCTGCGGCTGGCCGGCGTACGTCCGCTGGTGCTGGAGCGCAAGCCGCAGCGCCGCGACATCCCCAAGGCCGGCGGCCTCGGCGGGCAGATCCTGGAGCTGCTGCGCTACCGGGGTCTGCTGGAACGCTTCGAGGTGGCCTGCACCGGCCCCGTTCCACCACCCCGGTTCCCGTTCGGTGGCGTGCATCTGGACTTCACCCAGCTGGCCGACCCCCCGCTGCACGCCCTGCCGCTCCCCCAACAGCGACTGGAGGAGTTGCTCGACGACCGCGCCGGCGAGCTCGGCGCCGAGATCCGCCGCGGGCACGAGGTGACCGGGATCAGCCAGGACGACACGGCGGTGACCGTGGACGTGCTGGGTCCGGACGGCCCGTACCAGGTGGTCGGCCGCTACCTCGTGGGGTGCGACGGCGCGCGCAGCCGCGTCCGCGACCGGGCCGCCATTCCGTTCCCCGGCATCACCTATCCGGAGGTCAACCGGCTGGCCCAGGTCACCCTGCCCGACGAGGTGACCGTGCTCGGCAACGGCGACCTCGACGTCCCCGGCTTCGGCACGATCAGCGCGGGCTTCACCCGCACGGACCACGGCCTGTTCGGCATCGGCTCCTCACCCGGCTCCAAGGCCGTCTCCCTCTACACGATCGAGGACGAGAGCACCGAGTACGACGACGATGTCCCCATGACCGTGCCGGAGCTCCAGGACAGCATCCACCGCGTGCTCGGCGCGCGGCTGCCCGTGGCGGAGGCGACCCGGCTGTCGCGGTTCACCTTCAAGGCCCGCCAGGCCGAGCGCTACCGCGACGGCCGGATCCTGCTGGCCGGCGACGCGGCGCACCTGTTCCCCGCCACCGGAGTGGCGCTCAACGCCGGCCTGCTCGACGCGGTCAACCTGGCCTGGAAGCTGGCCGCCGACCTGCACGGCCGCGCGCCGGCTCGCCTGCTGGACACCTACCACGGCGAACGCCACCTCGCCGGCGCCCGTACCATGCTGCACACCCGGGCCCAGGTGGCGCTGCGGCGCGGGCGCGACGCGGCGGCCGAGGCACTGCGTGAGGTCTTCACCGAGCTGCTCACCGATGAGCAGCCGCTGCGCCGCATGGGAGCGCTCGTCGCCGGCACCGACGTGCGCTACCCCATGCCCGGTACCGAGCCCCACCCGCTGGCCGGCACGTTCGCCCCCGACCTCGTCCTGCACACCGACCAGGGCGTCACCAGCGTCGCGGAGCTCCTCCACGCCGCCCGGCCCGTCCTGCTCGACCTCGCCGGCCGCCCGGAGCTTCGCGAGCTCGCCCGGGAGTGGCACGATCGCGTGGACGTGCGGACCGCCAAGACCGACGAGCGTCCGGCCGACGTCCTGCTGATCCGCCCGGACGCCCACATCGCCTGGGCCGCGGCGGTCGGCGAGCCCGACGGCGCCGCCGCGACCGCGCTGCGAGAAGCGCTGTCCCACTGGTTCGGCGCCCCCTGACGGGCCGCCCGCGCCTGACTCGGCCGGCAGCGGCGGCGCGTCCGCCCGGGTCCCGGTCCTGGTGTGCTCCTTCCGCCGTGTGCCGGCGTCCGTCGGTCCACACCCGATGAATGGGAATTCTTCGAGAGAGTCATTCCGCTACTGGACAAATGTCGCTCGTTATGGCCATGCGGTGACGAGCCTGGAGACATTCATCTCATTGTATGGGGCGACATCTTGTGGCCTCCCCATCGCTGACCCCGTTGACCTGGGGCGCGACTTCTCGGAAGCGATTTTTTCAGCTTTTCGAGCGCCTGCGCCGCGCCATTAGGGTGCACATTCATGGATCGGCTTTTCCGTCATTGACCGCGTTCGAAGACGTGAGACCAGTGACCAATTGCTTCAGAAGGGATATGCGTGAAGGCGTTGCTCACCCTGACCTGCGCAGGTCAGTTCATGGTGCTGCTCGACAACACGATCGTCGGCGCCGCCCTGCCGGACATGCAGCAGCGGCTCCACACCGGGCTGACCGGCCTGCAGTGGATCGTCGACGCCTACGTGCTGCTGGTGGCCATGCTGCTGCTGTCGGGCGGCGTCTTCGCCGACCGGTTCGGCCGCAGGCGGGTGTTCCTGGCCGGGGTGGTGGTGTTCACGGTCGCGTCGGTGGTGTGTTCGCTCGCGCCCTCGATCGGCTGGCTGATCGCCGGGCGGGTGCTGCAGGGCGCCGGGGCCGCGGCGCTGAGCCCCGCCTCACTGGCGCTGCTCATCGCCGCGTACCCCGTCCCAAGAGAGCGCGTCAGAGCGATCGGCTTGTGGGCCGGGTTCAGCGGCATCGGCCTGGCCGCCGGACCGCTGGCGGGCGGGATCCTGGTGGAGTCCTTCGGCTGGCCCGCCATCTTCCTGGTCAACGTGCCCATCGGGGCGGTCCTGCTGCTGGCCGGGCTGCGCGTGCTGGGGGAGTCCCGCAACCCGGGCGCGCCGCCGATCGACGTCCCGGGCACGCTCCTGTCCGTCGCGGGCGTGGGCGCTGTGACCTACGGCCTGATCGAGGGCGGTTCCCGAGGCTGGACCTCGCCGGTGATCCTGGGCGGCTTCGCCGCCGGACTGGTGCTCCTGGCCGCGTTCGTCGTGGTCGAGGGTCGTGTGTCGACGCCGATGTTGCCGCTGCGGCTCTTCCGGCAGCGGCTGTTCACGGTGTCCAACACGGCGATGGTCGTGGTCGGGTTCGCGCTGATGGGGTCGTCGTTCTTCTTCTCCCAGTTCTTCGTCTACGTCCAGGGCACTTCGGTCCTGGTCGCCGGGCTGCGGACCCTGCCCGTCTCGCTGGCCATGGTGATCGTCAGCCCGTACGCGGGCCGGTTCGCGGCCAGGTACGGCTTCCGTGTCGTCGCCGGCGTCGGCCTGGCGCTGGCCGGGCTGGGGCTGCTGGCGCTGGGCTTCGTCCACGCCGACACCGGCTACGGGAACGTGTGGTGGCGGCTGGCGGTCGTCGGCATCGGGTTCGCCCTCACCTTGTCGCCGCTGACCGGGGCCGCCATCCAGGCGGTCAGCCCGCAGGAGGGCGGCCTCGCCTCGGGCGTCAGCAGCACCACCCGGCAGATCGGCGCGGTGCTCGGCGTGGCGGTGCTCGGGGCGATCGTTCACACGCGGGAGTCCGGCGGCGCCTCCTTCGAGTCCGGCCTCGACAGCGCCTTCCTCACGGCGGGTGCCGTGACGCTGGCCTGCGCCGTGTTCACCGGCCTGTGGCTGACCGCGGCCCGGACGCCGAGGGGCGTCCGGACGAACAATCAGGAGGCCGAGCTGTCAGTGAGCGGCCGCTGACGGCTCCTCCCGGTCGGCCCACGTCCTGAGCGGCCTCCGGGGAGGCCGAGTGCCGAAATCAGTGGCGGCGACCGGCGTGCGGCGTCGGGCTCCTGCCATCGGTTCCGTTCCCGCGGGATCAGGACGAGGCCGACCCCGGCCGTGGTGATCTCCTTCCACGGCCGGGGTCGTCCGGGGCGGATCGGGCGGCCACTCCGGTGGGAGCGACCGCCCGGCGACCCTTCTGGTCAGCCTCAACCTCCCCTCTCCGAAGCGGTTGATGCCGACTGACGCGAGGCGGGCCCGTTCGGACGGTTCCTCTTCCCGGGCCCACCTGGAAGGGCGCTCAGGGCGCGAGGTTGCCGAGAGCGACCGAGTAGACGACCCGCTGATCTTCGCCTTCGGTCAGCCCCCACAGCTCGCCCCCGGTGCCCGAGTACCAGAGCGACAGGTCCTCCGGCCGGTAGCCCCAGTCCGTACGGGCCGTCATCGTCATGGAGGCGAGGTCCACCGACGCGAAGCGCCTGGAGTACGGGACGTTGACGAACTTGCCGGCGCTCATGTTGACGTAGAGCCGGTTGTCGTGGAGCTGGACACCCTGGACGTCGCTGATGGCGTGGGTCTCCGCCGTCGTGGGCGTGGTGGATTCCCAGGCCGCCGTCGGGGTCAGGTTGAGCCGGTAGTCGCCGGTCTCGGCCGACCGGAAGGCATAGCGCGCGATCCGGGTGCCGTTCAGCGGCTGGGGCTGGCCGTCCAGCCACGTGGCCCGGTAGTCGCCCACCACGAGGGCCTGCTGACCGGTGCTCGTCCGGTCCAGCGAGATGTAGTCGAAGTGCAGGTCGGGGCAGACGAAGTTGGCCACCTCCGGCATGACGTACTGGTAGTCGTCGAGCTTGGTCTGATGGCGGTAGATCCTGCGGGTGTCGAACACGCGGATGGCGCTGCGCTTGGCGCTCGGGGCGCCGGTGCCGTCGGGCCAGCCGGGGGTGGTGGCCATGAACAGGTAGGGGCCGCTCCAGGCCAGGCCGCCGCCGTGCCCGTAGATCCGGCTCAGGGTCCCGTCCGGACGGACCCAGACCGGCAGGACGGTCCGGTAGCGCATGTCGTTCAGGTTCACCACCGACAGCCGCACCGAGTTGTTCAGCGAGTGGGTGGGCGGGTTCTGCCAGGACCAGCTCGTGATCAGCGCGTCCTTCGAGGTGGGCACCGGAGCGGCGTCGTTCCTCGCCTCACCGGAGGTGGCCAGGCCCTGCGGCACCCAGGCCGTCTCGCCCGTCAGGCCCTGCAACTTGGCGTCCCAGCAGAACGCCCTGCCGACGCCGCCGGTCGTCGGCCCGTAGGACTGCATGCGCGACGCGCAGGCCGGGTCGTCGGCGGGCGTCGGGAGCTTGGTCCGATCGTCGCCGCTGAGCACCTGGTCCAGGGTGGTCAGCGCGAACGCGTCCTCCATGGGCTGGGTGTACGGCTCGGCCCCGACCGTGAGCGACAGCCCGGTGAGCGCGTCGCCGGTCAGGCGCTTGAGCGGCGCCACCACCTGGGCCGCCGCCGCGGCCCCCGTGGCCGCGGCCTTGGTGGTCGCGGTCGCCTGCGCCGCCGGCGCGGTGCCCACGACCGTATTTTGCGCTGGTTTGTGGTTCTCATGGGACCTAGGGGGAGCGCATGGGACGTCGTGAACAGGTCGTGGATCCGATGGACGGCCCGGTCGCCGCCTTCGCGGTCGAGCTGCGCAAGTTACGGGAGCAGGCGGGCACCCCGCCCTACCGGGTGATGGCCGCGCGGGCTCACTTCGCCGCCTCCACGCTGGCACAGGCCGCCACCGGGGAGAGGCTGCCGACCCTGCCGGTCACCCTGGCCTACGTCGGCGCCTGCGGCGGCGACGAGCGGGAATGGCGGGCCCGCTGGGAGGAGACCCTGGCTGCCGACCGGGAGCGGGGGGCCGTGGCCGCCGCGTGCGAGCGGGTGCCGTACCTGGGGCTGGCCGGCTTCGAGGAGGCCGACCGGGACTACTTCTTCGGACGGTCCGCGCTGGTGGAGCGGCTGGCCGGCATGGTGAAGGCGCACCGGATGGTGATGGTGGTCGGTCCGTCGGGCTGCGGCAAGTCCTCGCTGCTGCGTGCCGGGCTGGTGCCGGCGCTGCGGCCGCGCGCGGCGCGCGTCCTCACGCCGGGCGTCCACCCGGCCCTCCCCGCCGCCGCGGAGCTGGTCGTGGTCGACCAGTTCGAGGAGGTGTTCACGCTGTGCGAGGACCCGGCCGAGCGCGGGGCGTTCATCGACGCGCTGGTGGCGGCCGGCGGCGGGGTCGTGCTCTCCGTACGCGCGGACTTCTTCGGACGGTGCGCCGACCATCCGCGGCTGATCGAGGCCGTCGAGGACTCCACCATCCTGGTGGGCCCGATGAGCCCGGCCGAGCTGCGCCAGGCGATCGTCAAGCCCGCGGCCACCGCCGGCCTGATCGTGCAGCGCGAGCTGACGGCCCGGATCGTGGAGGAGGTCACCGGGCAGCCCGGCGGCCTGCCGCTGATGTCGCATGCCCTGCTGGAGACCTGGAAACGCCACCACGGCAAGGCGCTGACGCTGGCGGCGTACGAAGCCGTGGGCGGGATCGCGGGAGCGGTCGCCCGCACCTCCGAGGAGCTCCACGCCGACCTGACCCCGGCCCAGCAGGACAGGCTGCGTCACCTGCTGCTGCGGCTGGTCATGCCCGGCGAGGCGGGCGCGCAGCCCACCCGCCGCCCGGTACGGCGTTCGGAGCTGCTGACCGGCGACCCCGGTGACCCGGGCCCCCTCCTGCTCGAACGCCTGACCGCCGCCCGCCTCGTCACCCAGGACGGCGACACGGTCAACCTGGCCCACGAGGCCCTGCTGACCGCCTGGCCCCGGCTGCGTGCCTGGGCCGAGGAGGACCGCGAACGCCTGAGGGTGCACCGGCGGCTCACCGAGGCGGCCGACACGTGGGAGGAGCACGGCCGCGACCCCGGCGCCCTCTACCGGGGGCTGCGCCTGGAGCTGGCCCGCGAACACCTCACGGCCCGGACCCTCACCCCGCCCGAACGCGCCTTCCTGGCCGCCAGCGACGGCGAGCGCAGGAAGGGCAGGCGGCGAACCGCGGTCCTGGCCGTCCTGGCGGTGGTCCTGCTGGTCACGACGTCCCTCATCTGGCAGCGGAGCCTGGTGAACGGCCGGCAGAAGCGGGAACTGCACGCCCGCCGCGTCGCCGACACGGCCGAGACCCTGCCCCTGACGAACCCGTCCCTGGCCATGCGGCTCAGCCTGGCCGCCTGGAAGCTGGCCGACCTCCCCGAGACCCGCGCGGCCCTCCGTACGGCGAGCCTCCAGCCGCAGCAGGACGTCTTCGCCGACCCGGACACCTCCCCGGACACCCGGCGCAGCCTGAGCGCCGACGGCCGCTCGCTGATCAGCGCCACCGCCACCCGGGTCACCCGCTGGGACCTGCGCACCCACCAGCCCCAGGTCAACGGCGCGCCCGTCCAGTCCGACGTGGGGGCGCCGCCGCTCGTGTGCAGCCCCGGCGAACCGCTGCGCCTGCCCGACCCCGCGACCGGCCGCCCGGCCACCCCTCGCTGGGCGCCCACCCCGACCGCCGAGCAGTGCCGCGAGGGGCGCCTGCGCCTCTCCCCGGACGGACGGGTGTTGCTCATGGCCACCCCCGCCCTGGTCAGAGTGTGGGACGTGGCCGCGGGTACGGAGGCCGCCGCACTCAACGCGCCGGGCGTGCGCGAGATCGGCTTCAGCGCCGACGGCGCCTTCGTCGCGACCGCCGGTGAGGACGAGCTCCAGGTACGCGCCACGAACCACCTCCAAGGGGTGCTCCTGCGCCAGCCGCTCCACGGCGACCTGGTCGACGACCTCTGGATCGACCCCGACGCCGGGGAGATCCGCTACCTGACCGGCCCGACCGTGCAGACCCTGCGCGTCGGCTCGGTCTTCACCCGCGACTGGCGCGAGGAGAGGGCGACCTCCGCCGCCTTCAGCCCGGACGGGAAGAGGCTGGTCCTCACCTACCGGGACCGGGTCGAGCTGCGCGACGGGAGGACCGGAGAAGAGCTGCCCGGTCCGCCCCGGCTCTCCTGCCCGACGCCCTGCTGGATGGAGGCCGCCCTCAGCCCCGACGGCCGGACCCTCGCCTACGGCGACGCCTACGCCGCCTCCTTCACCGCGACGTTGTGGGACCTGGCCGACCGGCGGATCACCGGCCAGTCGCCGCCCTCCCGCCACGGCGGGCCGCTCGCCTTCGCCCAACGCGGCGAGCTGCTGCTCATCAGCGGCGCCTCAGTCGCGGAGGAGGCGCTCACGAGCTGGGACACGCGCACCGGCGCCGTCACCACGACCCCAGGCGTCACCGGCAGCGGGATCGCCGTCGCACCGCGGGGAGGACGCCTGCTGACCACCCGGGGCGACGTCGCCTCGCTCCCGCCGCTGCGGCGGGCCGGCGGCGGCCCCGGCCCCGCGCAGGCGCTGGCCTTCAGCCCCGACGGCCGGTTCCTCGCCGCGGGCGACACCAGAGGACGAACCGCCCTCTGGGACGGCGACCTCCGCAGCAACCTGGGCACGCTACCCCCCGCCGTCTCGGGAGCCGTGACCGCGCTGGCCTTCTCCCCGGACGCTGGCTTGCTCGCCGTCGGCACCGAGACAGGCATCGTCCAACTGTGGGACACCGCCGGCCGCCGGCCTGTCGGTCCGCCTCTCGCCACGCCAGGAGGCGCGGTCCTCGCGCTGTCCCTCAGCGGCGACGCGCTGTCGGTGGCGGGCAAACACCTGCCCTTCCAGCGCTACGACCTCAGCGCTGCCGGGGCCGCGAGCACCGTCTGCCGGCGGGTCGGCCACGGGCTCGGCCAGGAGGAATGGGCGACGTACTTCCCGGACTTCTCCTACCAGCCGACCTGCGAGGCGGAGGACCGTTAGCGGAGCCATCCGTCTCCTGGCCGCCGGCGGTCTCCGTGCGCGAGCCGCGGGCATGCGCGTGGGCGCGGAACGGCTGTTCCGCGCCCACCGTCAATCCACCTGGTTCAGCAGCCGACCGGTACGTCCACCGTGACGGACGCGGGGCCGTAGAAGCTGGGGCCGCCGGGACCCACGGGCCCCTGGGACAGCTTGACCTCGGCGCGGACCGTCGATCCGCAGGGGGCAGTCGCGGTGACGCCCTCGACGGTCACGGTGTTGTTCCAGATGCTCACCGGCTGCCGCCGGGAGCCGAGGAACAGGCCACCGACGACTTGGCCGGATACCTCCACCTCTGCGCGCTGCGGGGTGATGACTCCGCCGGGTCCGGGCTCCGCGATGCCGGGCGCGCCGACGGTGCCGTAGAACCGCGCCTGGGTGCCGGTGAGATCCACGCAGGCCTTGGTGGAGAGGCCCGAGATCAGGACGCTGTCACTGCAGGTGGTCGTAGTCGTCGTGGCGGATGCCGGGCTGCTCGACGCGAGCGCCCCCGCGGCCGCCGCCCCTGCGGCGAGTACTGCGGCTCCACGCTTGACGATCTGCTTCAACGATTTCCCCTTTGATGGTCGGGCGTGCGGGCCTCGCGCCGCGCACGATCAGTAGCATGTCACACATGACATGATGAAATGCTGAGCGTCAGGAGAACTGCGTGAGAACCATCAGAAAAGGTTTGAACGTTCAAATCGGACACTCCAAAACCGCAAAATAGGATGGGTCGAACGCGGGATCACCCAAGAGTGGTTCACGCGAGCAGGAGAGTGGCCAGTGCCGGGCCGAAGGCGCCGCCCAACTGGTAGCACAGGGTGAGCAGGCTCACGGCGGTGGCGCGGTGCTCGTGCGGCACGACCTCGCCGACGCGGGCCGCGTACCAGGCCATCGCCGCTGTGGCGGCGAACACCGCGAACGCGGTGGACGCCGCGACGAGCACCGGCCACGGGGCGGCCGGCGCCAGCGCGACGGCCGCGGCGCCCGTGGCCGGCAAGACGGCCCGGGTGACGGCCGCGCCGAGCCGGGAGGTCCACCGGGTGAACGACAGCGAGGCGATCGAGCCGACGGTCAGCATCATGAGCGTCATCAGCCCGATCCGCTCGGTCGTCCAGTGGCGTTCCAGCAGCCGGGGCACGGTGTAGAGCAGGGCGAAATAGGAGGTGGACAGCGTGCCGGCCGCCACTGCCGCGCCTGCGAACGCTCGGGAACGTATCACCGGCCGAGGGGCGAACCCGGCGGGCTTCATGTGGACGTGCAGGGTCAGCATCAGGCCGGCCACGGCCGCGGCGGCAGCCGCCGCAAGTTCCAGGCGCGGGATCAGGACGATGGCGCTGACCAGTGTCATCACCAGAAGGATCCCGATGGCGTCGGTGCGGGTGGCGGTGGCTTCGCGGCTGTCGTGATGCGCGGCGTGGCGTAGGACGGCGGGGACGGCCAGCAGTGCGGGCAGGGACAGCAGCAGTGGCACCCGCCAGGAGATCACCGACAGGGTGGAGCCGGCCAGCGGGCCGAATGCGCCGACCAGTCCGACCCCGGCGGTGATGGCGCCTGCTCGCGAGGTGGTCCCGGCCAGGGTGATGGCGATGGTGACCAGACCTCCGCCGCCGGCGGCTTGGGCGGCGCGTCCGGCCGGCAACGTCGGCAGCGTCGATGCGCCGCCTACCAGGAGTGTGCCGAGGAACACGAGGGTGGCGTTGACGATTGTGGCGGCTCGGATGCCGCGGATGCGCAGCAGCGCGGCGGTGAGCGGAGCGCCGAGGACGCCGCCCCAGCCGAAGGCTGTGGCGGCCCAGGTGTGCCTTGTCCGGCAGCCTGCGCGCGGACTCCCACAACACGGCCCTGCTGCACGCGGCCCGCGCGCTCGATCCTGGAGGGTTCGCCATCGACATCGATCACGATCTGGGCCGGTTGCCCCTGTACAACCAGGACCTGGACACCGGCACGCCACCCGCGCCAGTCACCACGCTGCATGCCCGCATCGCCGAGGCCGACGCTCTGCTGATCGCCACGCCGGAGCACAACGCCTCCGTTCCGGCCGCGCTGAAGAATGCCATCGACTGGGCCAGCACGGCTCCCGAAGGGCTGCTGCGGGGTAAGCCCGTGGCCATCGCCGGCGCCTCGCCGGGGCCGTTCGGCTCGGTACGCGCCCAGCTCGCCCTCCGCCACATCTTGGCCGCGGTGGGAGCGGAAGTCGTCGTCAAACCGGAGGTGACGGTCTTCCACTGCGACACCCGCTTCACGCACGACCGCCGGCTGACCGACCCCTACACCGCCGATCTGCTGCGCGAACTGCTCGACGCCCTGGCCCGCAAGGGCCGCCGGTGCGCTGGGCGCCCCTACACTGCACCGAGGAGTCTCCAGCGGGAAGGACGTTGATGACCCTGCGCCAGGCCGAGCCGTACGGCCGACCGGAAAAGCGGCAGGCGATCACCCGTGCCGCCCGCCGCGTGTTCGGCCGCGACGGCTACACCCGGGCCGGTGTAGACGCGATCGCCGCCGAGGCGGGGGTGTCCAAACGCACCATCTACCGGCACTTCACCGACAAGGAGCATCTGTTCCTGACCGTCGCGCTGGAAGGCGCCGACGAGGTCACCGCGGCGATCGCGCAGATCATGGACCGGCACCTGCACAAGATCGTGGATCTGGAGCGGGACCTGATCGACTTCTCTCGACCGGGTGGCCGCGGTCACCGTCGTCCCCGACCACTTCGCCCTGGTCCGGGCCATCGAGGCTGAGGCGGCCCACATCCCGCCGCCGATTCTCAAGGCGTGGGTCGCGGCCGGCCCGCAGACCGGGCATCTGCGGCTGGCGCCGTACCTGCGCCGGATCGCCGAGCGCGGCCTGCTCCGGATTGACGACGCCGATGTCGCCGCCGCCCACCTCACCCTGCTGACCGTCACCGACGTGAACCAGCAGACCTTCTACGGCGCCATCCCGCTCCCCCCGGAGGAGGTCACCCGGCTCGTCACCGCAGGCGTGCGGGCCTTCCTCCGCGGCTACGCGGCCTCCGCCGCGTAGCCGGCGATCCCGGCGCCGCCAACTCAGCGGAAGGGACCACACTCCATGACCATCAAGATCCCTGAATGGTACTGCGATCTCCTGGAGCAGCGCTCTCACCAGGGCAATCGTACCGAGAAGCCCTAGGGCGTGCTTTAGAACGCTGTCGCGTTGATCGCGCCACGCCGAGATGATCTCGGTGTGGCGCGTGGGGATCTCACCGATGAACAGTGGGCTGTGTTGAACTTCTGCTACCGGTATCGACGGCGGGGCGACCAGCAGCCTCACGACGGCGCTGGACTTTCCCATAGGCCTGTCACAGCGCGGACCTATGCTCGTCGCCATGTCGATATCCGCCACCCCCGCATCCCTGTCCTATGCCGACGCCGACGCCCGTCTGAGCGGCGCGTTGTCCGCCGCGTTCGAGAGTGAAGGCGAGTCGTCCGACTATGACAGCGTGCTGTTCTTCGACGGCGATCTCGCGGTCGACGGGGACTTCCTGGACGCCGTCAATGCCCTGCGAAGCGGGGACGACGAGGACGACGTCGAGCTGATCGTGATCACCGGCAATCTGACGGTCAACGGCCCGATCGCGCTCTATGAGGACCAGCCCGGACTCTACGTCGGCGGTCGCACCGAGGCCGAGACCCTGGAGGCCGGCGACTGCGAGATCTACATCCACGACGGCGCCTTCACGCACCTCGTCTACGGCTATTACAACCACGGCTGGCTACGAACCGGGACCGTCGAGACCCCTTGGGTGATCGACTTCGAACACGCCATGGACGTGCACGCCGTCGGCGGGCGCTGGGTGGACAACCTCGGCGACGCCAAGGACGCCGACTACACCAAGCCGGGCATCGTCGAGGCGTTCGTGCCCGAGGTCGTCAACGCGGAGGACCGCTGTCTGGACGTCGATGCGTTCCTGGACCGGCTGCGGGCCGGGCTGCCGGTCCTGCGGCCCGGAGCCCGGACGGCGGCCGAGTCGGCCGAAGCCGACGTGTCCCGGTCCCGGACCGACCGGGTGGAGCACCTCGACCTGACCGATCGCAAGCTCAAGGAGTTTCCCGCCGAGGTGCTCCAGATGCCGTGGCTTCATACCCTGATCCTGGACGGCAACCCGATCGGCGAGCTGCCCGAGGCGCTCGGGACGCTCACCCGGCTGGAGCACCTGTCGGTGCGCAACTGCGAGCTGACCGCCCTGCCGGAATCGATCGGCGACCTGGCCGCGCTCCGGGTGCTGTGCGTCGCCGGCAACCGGGACACGGACCTGGACACGGTCGAGTTCACCCTGCCGGCCGCCATCGGCCGGCTCACCGCCCTGGAGGAACTCGACATCTCCTACCTGTCCGTCTCCGTCGACACGGAGTCGGGGTCGGAGTGGAACCTGCCGGAGGTGACGCGGTTCGTCCTGCCGGACGCCTTCGGCGACCTGGTCGCGCTGCGCAAGCTGGTCGCCGACGGGACCGACGTCGTGTTCCCCGACTCCGCACACGGGCTGGCCGCCGTCGAGGAGGTGTCCATAACCGGCGGGAGCCACTACTTCCTGCGGACCTTCCCCGAGGCCGTCACCACCTTCCCGAACCTGCGCCGGCTCGACCTGAGCGGCAACTACTTCGACACCGTCCCCGACAGCCTGCTGCGGTTGACCCGCCTCGAAGAGCTCGACCTCGGCGACAGCCTCGGTCTGCTGCGCGACCCGCTGCCCGACCTCGGCCGCCTGCCCGCGCTGCGGGTCCTCGGCTTCGGTGGATACAGCCGCCGCTCTAGCACGCCCCTGCCGTCGCACGATTTCCTGCGGGAGCTGTTCGCCATGGAGCTGCCCGGACTGGAGGAGCTCCGGATCAGCCGGTGGCAGCGGAACACCAAGCGCCTCAAGCTCAAGCCCGAGCACTTCGCCGGGATCGGGACGTTTCGTCGGCTGCGGATCGTCGACCTGAGGTTCAATCAGCTCAACGACCTGCCGGCGGATTTCGACACGCTCCCCGATCTGGCGGTGGCCAACTTGTACGGCAACCTGTTCCCAGGAGCGGTCCGCGACCGGATCACCGCCGCACACCCGACCGCCCAGATCGACTTCGAGTAGGCGTTCGAGGTCGGCGTGGCCGGCATGACAGCGGAGCCGGTCGCCGGGGATCACGGCCACTCATCAATCGCCGCGATCTGTACGGTGACCAAGTAGCAGACGGCGAGCTTGTCGTATCGGGTGGCCACGGCCCGGTGCCGCTTGAGCCGATTGATCCCGCACTCCACGGCGTGCCGCAGCTTGTAGTCCTCCCGGTCGAATACCGGCGGTCGACCGCCGGCGCTGCCGCGACGTTTCCGCCCGGCAATCTGGTCGCGGCGCTCCGGGATCGTGGCCCGGATGCCCCGACGTCGCAGGTAGACGCGGTTGGCCTTCGAGCAGTACGCCTTGTCGGCCCGCACCCGATCCGGGCGGCAGGGGGGACGGCCAGCACCCAGGCGGGGCACCCGAATCGCCTCCAACACGGGCACGAACTGTGGACTGTCGCCGCGCTGCCCAGCGGTGACGACCAGGGACAACAGTCGCTGTCCGTGTTCGCAGGCCAGATGAATCTTGCTGGTCAGGCCGCCGCGGGAGCGGCCCAGGCCGTGGTCGGCCGGTTCGATATCCACCCCGCCCGGCGGCTCCTTCTGGGCTGCGCCGTCGCGGCGGGCGCCGGCGGCGTGCTGATGGGCCCGGCTGATCGTGGAGTCCACCGACACGTCCCAGATAATCCGCCCGGCAGCATCGGCCCTGGTCTGCAGCTTGATGAGCAGCATGGCCAACACGCCCTCGCGCTGCCAGCGCCGGAACAGTGAGTACACCGTCTGCCATGGACCGTACTCCTCGGGCAGGTCACGCCAGGGCACACCGGTCCGCACGCGATGCCGAACCCCGTCGATCAGCCTGCGCTGGAACAACGCCGGTCGGCCCGTTGCCGCCACCGGCAACAACGGCTCCAGCACCGCCCACTGCGCATCACTTAGGTCCCCACGCGCCACACCGAGATCATCCCGGTGCAGCGCGATCAACGAGACAGGGTTCTAAGACACGCCCTAGCTAGGACACACACCCCTCACGCTGATCTCGTTCGGCTACCTGCACGGCCCGCCGCCCGAGGTCGCCCGCGAGGACCCGCGCCCAGATGGAGAGACCGTGCGCCGGGCTGTCGCGGACCGGACGGCAGTCGTCCCGGCGCCGCTGACGACGCCGACCACCCGGCGCCCATTCCGGGAAGAGCTCTGCGGCGCCGCGACCCATGGATTATGAGTGTGTTCTTTGGTATCGCTAGAAGTCGCCGTATGTCATTTCATTGCTGAGGCCGGGCCTCTCCCCGTCGTCGCGTCGCGCTGTGCTCATGAGTGCCGTGCTGCAACGGCCACACGCGAGCGACCGCGAACTCGATGGTCAAATCCACCCCCGAGCGTGTTCGAAGCGGTCGACTTCAGTATGCGCGTCTCGGAGAGGACTGCCGAGCCCGCGCCGGTCCGAACGCCAGGTCGGCGACGGAGGGCAGCCCGGCTGGACGGCGTCGCCCGGCCACTTCGAACGCGCGTCCGTGAACCGCTTTCCGGGCCATTCAACGGACGAAACAAAAAGGCGAATAAATGCGACCGGTAAAGGGGCTGGCGCTCTCCTCCGGCCGGGAAACGAGCTCTCACCTCGCATTCAATTCATTTCCCATTCATCTGCAAGAGCGCTTCGCGACTCTCGGATCCGCAGGAAAGCGGCGACAGTGGAAGCGGGTCACGTGGGCATGCATTCGGAAGACCCGGCCATTCTGCGCGACATCGTGACCGCCGAACTCGGGCGCGCGGGCGCACGGGACTGGTCGATCGCCGAGGACAACTTCTGGTGCAAGGTCACCCCCGACGCCTATCCGATGCCCGACCAGGGATGGAAGCTGCACGTCTCCGCGACGATGCTCTCCGCCCCACTGGCGCTCGCCCGCGTCTCGCGAGTACTCACCGAGGCCCGTTGCGCCTTCAAGTTCCCCGCCCGGCTGAGCGACTACTGGAAACTCCTTGAGCCGCACTGCAGCCGGGCGCAGGCCGGGAAGTTCATCACCGTCTATCCCCTCGACGACGCCGAGTCGGTACGCCTGGCCGCCTTGCTCGATGACGCCACCAGGGGACTTCCCGGCCCGGTGATCCTTTCCGACCGTCCGTACCGGGCAGGCGGGATCGTCCACTACCGCTACGGCGCCTTCAGCGGGCACCGTGTGCTCGGCAACGACGGGTTCTACGAGATTCGGCTGCGTTCGCCGCAGGGCCGGCTCGTACCCGACGAACGGCGGCCGAGCTTCTCCCCGCCACCGTTCGCGACCTGCCCGTTCGAGGTTCCGGTGGCGAGCCGGCGCCCGCGGGTGGCCGCGGTGATGCTCAACGACCGGTTCATCGTCCGTAAAGCCGTACGGCATGCCAACCGCGGTGGCGTCTACCTCGCCGAGGACACCACCACCGGCCACGACGTCGTCGTCAAAGAGGGGCGTCCGCACGCGTGCGCCGATCTGAGCGGCCGCGACGCGCGAGATCGGATCGCGGCCGAACGTTCCTGCCTGGAAGACCTCGCCACGGCCGGGATCACGCCGGCCGTGGTGGACTTCTTCGACCAGGGCGGCCACACCTTCCTCGTCGAGGAGTTCGTGCCGGGGATCACGCTGCAGCGCTGGTCGGACGAGAATGCCGGGCCACTGGGCGAGCACGGGTTCGGCGGCGCGCCGGCGCAGGTCCTGCCCATCATCAGCCGCCTGACCGCGGTGCTGAAGGCGCTGCACGGCCGAGGCTACGTGTTCGGCGACCTGTCGCCGAACAACGTGATGCTCTCGCCCGGCGGTGAACTACGGCTCATCGACCTGGAACACGCGGCCGTGCCGGGCACCACCGTCATGGTGGGCGGGACCCCGGGCTACCTCGCCCCGGAGCTGGCGGGCCACGTGGGGGAGTTCCGGCCCGCCCCGCACGCAGGCGCCGACCTCTACAGCCTCGGCGCGATGGCGTACTTCCTGGCGGTCGGCGCCCACCTGGACCCGCCAGGCCCCGACCAGGTGGCCTGGGTGGCAGCGGTTGCAGCGGCCAACCCCACGCTCGCCCTGCTTCGACCGCTCGTGGAGGGTCTACTGGCGACAGAACCGGAGCGGCGCTGGCCGCTGGACAGCTGCCTTCGCTTCCTCGCCGCTCTCGCCCCGGAGCGGGCCGTCCCCCACCACCGGTCCCGGCCGCCGCAGCGGATCGGCCGCCTGATCGACGACGGGATCGCGCACCTGGTGGAGACGATGCACACGAGCGAGGACGCCCCGTCGCCGTGGCCCGACGCCGCCGACGGCATCGAAGCCGATCCGTGCTCGGTGAACGGCGGCGCGGCGGGAATCCTCGGCGTTCTGACGCGGGCCGAACCGCACGCGAGGGCGGCCGCCGAACTCGCCCGATGGTTGAGGCGGCGGCTGGCGGCCGAGGACGTCTGGCCGCCCGGCCTTCACTTCGGGCGCTCCGGCGCGGTGTGGGTGCTGTACGACGCGGCGACGGCCACGGGCGACGCCGAGCTGGCACAGTTCGCGGTGCGGTCAGCGCGGCAGCTGCCGACCGACCACCCCAGCTGCGACGTGACGCACGGACTGGCCGGATGCGGCATGGCGCTCTTGCACATCGCACTGGCCTCGGGAGATCTCGTGCTTCGAGACCGGGCCGCCGAGGCGTTCCAGAACCTGCATCAGGCGCGGTCGTACAGCAACGGCCACCCGCAGTGGCCGACGCCGCAGATGTTCGACTCGGGCCTGGCCGGGGCCAACCACTTCGGGTTCGCGCACGGCATCGCCGGCATCGGGACCGCGTTGCTCCACGCGGGCCGGGCCCTCCACCAGCCTGACTGGACGGCGACCGTCCACGAGATCGCCCGCGCCCTCTACGAACACGCCGAAGTGGACGGCGACACCGCCTGGTGGCCGACACAGCGCGGCGACCTGTCCACGGTGCGCCCGCGCCGCCCGTACTGGTGCAGCGGTTCCTCCGGGATCGGCTCCTTTCTCGTGAGGTACTGGCGCGCCACCGACGACCCGCCCGCGTTGGACCTGGCGCGCAAGGCCGCGGCGGCCGTGCACCGTACTCGATGGCAGTCAGGGACGGTGCCGTGCCACGGACTGCCCGGCGACGGTGAGTTCCTGCTCGACATGGCGGATCTCACCGGTGACGACCGCTACCAGCGGTGGGCGCGAGATCTGGCCGGATGCCTGGAGATCCGCGCGGCCGATCGGCGCGGCCGCCTGCTCGTCCTCGGACCGCCGGGAGACTCCCCGCCGACCTTTCTCGCCGGTACGGCGGGGATTGTCGCTTTCCTCCTCCGACTGCGCGACCGGTCCGCCCGGTTGTGGATGCCGGAGGAGGCCCCCAAGCTCGCCGCTCCCGCAGCGGGACGGCGATGACAGACGGCCGCGCCACAGGCGGCCCCGGCATTCACAAGGAGGTGACGACCATGTCCTTCGACGTCGAGGACCTGCAGGCGCTCCAGGAGCTCGAGCCCGGCGCCAACGAGGCGCTCCGGCTGACCAACTGCATCAAGCACTTCGGCTGCACCGACAACTGACAGTCGAACCCGCCCGCCCGGACACGGGCGGGCGGGGCTCTGTTCGATCAACAGACGTTCGATCGCCAGACGTTCGAGCAACAGACGTTCGAGCAACAGACAAGGACAGGCCCGGCCCGTGCACGATCGTCCCCTCTTCGCTTCGGAGAAGCCTTCCGCCCCCGGGACCTGGCGCAGGGTCGTGCGGTTGTTCATGCCGCACCGGCTCGCCATCTGCCTCGTCGTCCTGCTCGTCGTGGCCTACTCCGCACTGAACGCCGCCGTCCCGTTGCTGACCCAGCTGGTCTTCGACCGGGCGCTGTTCGGCACGGGCGGTCCCGACCTGCCGCTGCTCGCGCTGATCGCCGGCCTGGCGGCGGCCACCGCCTGCGCGGTGGGTGTGGTTGACCTCGGCCAGACGTGGGTGTCGGCCCGCGTCGCGCAGCAAGTGGTGCACGCGCTGCGCGTGGAGCTGTTCGGCCGTCTCCAGCGGATGCCGCTGGCCTTCTTCGCCGCGACACGAGGCGGCGAGATCCAGTCACGGCTGGCCAACGACACCGCTCAGATCGAGAACGCCGTCAAGGACACCCTGCCCAGCACGCTGTCCGGCGTCATCGGATTCGTGGCCGCTGCCGGCGCGATGGTGGCGCTTTCACCCCGGCTCGCGGGGGCCGCCCTGATTCTCGCGCCCATCGTCGTCTGGGTGGCCTCCCGCTCCGGGCGAGCGCTCAAGAACCTGTCGGAGGTCAGCCAGCGCTCTCGCGCGCAACTGTCGGCCATCGTGGCGGAGCGGCTGTGCCTGGGCGCCGTCACCCTGGCCAGGGTCCACGGCAGAAGCGCGGACGAGGCAGGCAGGTTCGCCGCGGAAAGCCGGGAGCTGATCCGGCTCGGGGTACGCTCCGGACTGGTGGCCCAAGGGGTGCTGAGCGCGGGACACGTCTTCTTCGTGCTGACCCCCTATCTGGTGTTCGTGGCGGCGGGCCTGTCCGACGGGATCACCCCAGGCACACTGGTCGCCTTCACCGTGCTGCAGGCCAGGCTCTACCAGCCCCTTTGGCAACTCCTGCACATCTCCACCGAGTTCCGATCCGCCCAGGGAGCCTTCGAGCGGGTCTTCGACTACCTCGACCTGGAGCCCGAGCCCGAGCTGGAGCCTGGGCCTGATGCCCGGCCAGACCCCGCCCCCGGGCCCGGCGCGCTCGCCGTCCATGAGGCCACGTTCCGGTACGCCGCGGGGGAGCGGGGCCGTCCGGCATTGGACGGTGTGAATCTCGCCCTCCCGGCCGGATCCACCACACTGGTCGTCGGCCCGAGCGGCTCGGGCAAGACGACACTCGGCCACCTGCTGGCCGGCCTGCACACGCCCACCGAGGGCTCGGTCCGAATCGACGGGGCGAAGATCGCCCGTCCGTCGCCCGGACGGGTCTGCATCGCCACGCAGGAGCCCTTCCTCTTCCAGGGGTCGATCGCCGACAACCTCCGATACGCCGCCCCCGACGCCACCGCGGGCGATCTCATGCGTGCCTGCCGGCTCACCCGCGTCCACGAGCGGATCATGGCACTCCCGGACGGCTACGACTCGCTGGTGGGAGAGCGGGGGGCGCTGCTGTCCGGCGGTGAACGACAGCGCGTCGCCCTGGCTCGCGCGCTCCTGGCCGGCGCGTCGGTGCTGGTACTCGACGAGGCCACCTCCGCGCTCGACCCGATGACCGAGCTGGAGGTCGTCGAGGCGATCCTGGCCGAGCGGGCGGGACGGACGACGGTGATGATCACCCACAGGTTCGGCGTCCTTGAGTCCTTCGACACCGTCGTGGCCCTGGACGAGGGCCGGGTAGCGGAACACGGAGATCGCCTCGACCTGCTCGGCGACCGGCACGGGTGGTACGCGCGGATGGTCCGCGCCCAGACCGGCGTCGCATAGACCCCGCCATTCGCCCTGTACCGCGTCAAACTCATCGCATAGGGCTTGAGCCGCATGTTCTCCGAAGCAGCTACGCGGCTCGCGGGTACTCGTCGATCAATCCTCCGATCACCTCCCGGCGTCCGGTCCGGCGGTGACGCCACCAGGACGGTTCGGCGAACGGATCCTCGCGGTTGTCGAGGTGGTCGCCGCGGGTGAGCTGATGGCTCGTGTCGCGAAGCACTGTCAGAATCATGTCGCTCAACAGAAGTAGCTCACCGACCACCTGACGATTGCCGGAGCATGCAACCCTTTCGGATCGACGTACCGGAGCACGTGCTTGCTGACCTGCGAGTACGCCTGTCGCGCACCCGGTTCACCCCAGTCTCGGACCGCACGCGATGGAAGGCGGGGGTCGACCCCGCGGACCTGCGTGCCTTGGTGGAGCACTGGGCGGACGGCTTCGACTGGCGCCAGGTCGAAGCCAGGTTGAACAAGTACTCGCAGTACCTGACCGAAGTCGATGGCCAGCAGGTGCATTTTGTCCACGTCAAGTCTCCGCGACGCGGCGCGTTGCCGTTGGTGCTCACCCATGGGTGGCCGAGCTGCTTCGTGGAGATGCTCGCAGTGGCCGACCGGCTGGCCGCCGACTTCGACGTGGTCATCCCCTCACTGCCGGGCTTCGGGTACTCCGAAACACCCCACGGGCCATTTACCGGGCATCGGATCGCCGAGACCTGGCAGCACCTGATGACCACGACCCTCGGCTACCAGCGCTACGGCGCGTTCGGCGGGGACATCGGCGGCAGCGTCACCCAATGGCTCGGCGCCCTGTTTCCGGCCAGCGTGGTCGGGATCCACATGACCTCCGGCAGCCTCACCGCCGGCATCGACTCTTCGGCCGTGAACCCGGGCGAGCGGATCTACCTGGAGGCCGAACAGGCCTACGATGCCCAGGACGGCGGCTACAGCGCGATCATGCGAACCCGTCCGGACACCATCGCCGCGGCGCTGGCGGACTCACCGGCAGGGCTATTGGCCTGGATCGCCGACAAGTACCGCGACTGGAGCGACTGCGAGGGCGACCTCAAGGCCCGCTGGGAGGCCGACGACTTGCTCACCGTGGCCACTCTCTACTGGGCCACCGGCAGCATCGGTTCCTCCTTCCGTCCCTACTACGACCATCCGCACACCGGACCCCGCCCACCGATCACCGTTCCGACCGCGATCACCCTGAGCCACGAACCCCTGATGGCAGGCTTCCCCCGGAGCCTGGCCGAACGTGCCTTTCCCAACCTGCGACATTTCGCTCGCCCCGACCGCGGCGGACACTTCATGGCCCACGAGGAACCGGACTACCTGGCAGAACAGCTCCGAACCTTCTTCCGGCCCCTGACCTGAACCGGGGTTGAGTGACGACGCCCCATCGCAGCCGGCCGCGCCCCTGTGCCAGCACTTCGTCGAGCACCTGGACGGTCCGGTCGTGGTCGACGTCGGACGCGCGCACTACGACGACAGCCGGGCGAGCATCGCGGTGACATCGTCGGCGAGTGACTCGTCGACAGGCGCGTGGCGGTTCATCAACCGGTACCACATCGCGCCGAACACCATGTCGACCGCCAGCTCCAGGTCCACGTCCGCCGACAGCGTCCTGGCGAGCACGGTACGCAACGCCTGCCGGCGGGACTCTATGAACCCGCGCATGTGTACGGCGAACGCCTCGTCGCTCTGCGCGTCGGCCATCAGGCCCACGACCACACCGCCCACCGCGCCACCGCTCAACCGGAAGGTCTCGAGGAGGAACGTGCGCAGGTCCTCGCTGCCTGTGGGCGCCTCGACGAACGCGGTCAGTGCTTCAAGCATCACCTCCGCCTTGGTCGGCCACCAGCGGTAGACGGTCTGTCTGCCGGTGCCCGCGGCCTGCGCGATGCCCTTCAGCGTGACGTTCTGATAGCCGTCGCGCTCGCACAGATCCAGGGCCGCGCGCAGGATCGCGTGCCTGGACGTCTCGCTTCTCGGTCTGCCCACCATGGCCACCATTTTACAAGACACGATGTCTCGATTTATGATTTCGAGGCAAGGTGACTCGAAAGAAGGTCTCAACTATGCGTACTGTGATCATTGGCGGAACCACCGGCGTCGGCCTGGCCACCGCGGAGCTGCTGAGCAAGCAGGGCCACGAAGTGATCGTCACCGGGCGCACTCCCGAGCGGGTGGAGCAGGCGGCCAAGGAGATCGATGGCACGGGTTACGTCGTGGACGCCAGGGACGAGCAGGCCACACGCGACTTCTTCGACCGGATCGGCCCGGTTGACAACGTGGTGATCAATGTCAGCGGGCGCGGCCAGGCCGCCGGACCGCTCTCCGCGATCACCGCGGACGCGCTGCGCCAGGCCGTTGAGGACAAGCTGATCCCGCACTTCCTGACCGCGAAGGCAGCGGCGACGGCACTGTCGGAGCGCGGCTCGATCACCTTCATCGCCGCCGCCTCGGCAGGCGCGGCCTTCCCCGGCTCCAGCGGGCTGGCCGCGATCAACGGTGCGATCGAGGCCGTCGTCCCCGGCCTGGCCGTGGAACTGGCGCCGATCAGGGTGAACGCGGTCTCGCCGGGTGTGGTGGACACCGAGTGGTGGAGCTGGCTGGACGAGGCGGTCAGGGCCGAGGCCATGAAGGGCTTCGCCGCCGCCTCACCACTCAACCGCGTGGCCGAGCCGGCTGACATCGCCTCCGCGATCGCGTTCGTGGTCGGCAACGCCTTCACCACGGGGACAGTCCTCACCGTCGACGGCGGGGGGAAGCTGAAGGCGTGAGGACGATCCTGGTCACCGGTGCGGCCTCCGGTCTCGGCCAGGGCGCAGGCGTTGCGACGGCGACAGTCTCGTCGCCTGGTTCCCTTGCCGCTTTCACGTGACCTTCGGCGATTTCTACGGACCGTCCAGTCGCCTGGTCGCTGTGTCGAGTGTCGGCCAGGGAGGACCCTCACGCAGCAAGCGCAGAAATTCCTCGCCGAAGCGCCGCCCGTCCGGAAACTGGTCGCCGAGCTCCCAACGCCACGCGGCGACCATCGCGATGACGAGCTGCCGGCACTCGTTCAGCAGCCCTTGGTCAACGCTTGGGTAGTGCTCGCAGACCGCCTCGGGAACATGGGCGAGATCGAACTCGACGGGTCCACGGCAGCACGTCTCAAGGTCGATGAACAATGGGCCGTTCTTCGTGCTGAGCACATTGCCTGGATGTGGCTCGCCGTGGAGCAGCTGCTCCACGGCGCCGCGCTCGTCGATCGCTCGTCGCAGGCTTGCCAGCGTGCCGCTGAGGAACACGCGGTCCGCGTCGGCGAGCTCCGGCGAGCGTTCCGGGTCGGCGACGATCTCTTCCGCCTCCGTGATCCGGTCCGTGAACTTCGGGCTCGGCACGTCGACCTTGCGCATGCCGGCGTGCAGCTGCTCCAGCGCCGTGGCGTAGTCGACTGGTGAGGTGTGAGGTGTCACGGGCTCGTAGTAGGTCCACAGCGTCACGGCGAAGCCATCGCGCGTGTACACACGCGGGTCCGTCCGAGGCTCCAAGGGACACACCGGGCATCCGACCTCGGTGAGCCGCTGAGCGAGCTGGACCTCGAACTGTGCCACCTCTTGTCCCACAGGGGCGACCCGGGCGAAGACGTCGCATGGCGTCAGCCGCAGTGCGAGCTTGTTCGAGTTGTGGACGACGATTGCGTCGTCGGCCGGCAGGTCGAGCGACGCGGCGACCGAAATCGCAGCCGAGATCGCACGCGTGACGTCGGTCATCTCCACCCTCGAAATTCTGGCATGGATGAGCGTCGGGCACGTCCCGGCACTGGAGGTACCGGAGCGGGTGGCCCAAGGCCTGCGGGAGTTGGTGCTTGATCCACTTGGCCGGGGATCAGTAGGGTTGGGCGCTTTCCTCCTCACCCCGTCCCGGAGTGCCTCATGCGCCGCCATCGTTTCGGCCGGCTCGCCGCCGGTTTCGCGGCCCTCTACCTGGCCGTCGTGATCGTCCTCGCCGTCGTCGGACTGGTCACCGGCGACCTCGTCCCTCTGTGGAGAGTCGTCGCGGATCCGGACGGAATCACGGCGGACGAGATCCGGGCGTGGCCATGGCTGCCCGCCCTGCTGGTGCCGATCGCGGCGGTGCAGGCGTGGGCGTACCGGGAGGTGTTGCGCGGGCGGCTGCGCGGGGAACCGGCGCGGCACGGCCGGGAGGTACGACTGCTGCGGGTCGCTCTCTACGCCATGGTCGTGTACGTCCTGACCTGGCGGCTGCCGATCCCCTACCTGTGGTGGATGTCGCTGGTCGCCGATGTGATCGAGCTCGTGGTGATATGGCTGTTCTTCCGCGTGTTGTGGGGGAGCACCCGCCGATGGCCACAGGTGCTCATGCTCGTGACCGGCGTGCTCAGCGTGATGCACGACGTCGTCACCACCATCTCGTACCAGACGGGCGACTACCTCTTCGCCGGGCAGGACTGGACATGGGCGCTGGACGCCTTGTGGTCGGTGTGGCTGGTGTCGCTGCTGGTGGCGCAGGCGCGGGATCCGCGCTGGAGCGGCGCGACGGTACGGGCCGGCGTGATCGCGGTCTTCTTCTCCCTTCTCTCGTCCGGTTCGGTCTCGATCGTGGCGTTCGGCGGCTCGGACGCGGTGGCGTGGAAGCTGATGATGCCCTCGCTCCTGGGCGCGGTTTCGGTCTTCTCGCTGGTCTGGTGGGCGAGGTCCGCACACGACCTGGGCACGCTTCAGCCTTCCGCGCCCCGGACGAAGCCCGTGCGGGCGCGTGCCAAGTGGTGGCCGCTGCCGGCCGTGGCGATCGTGCTCCCGCTGGTCCCTGCCGCCGTCAACCTCGCACAGGGGGTGCCGTTCTGGCTCGGACCGAAGAACGTGCTGGGCGACGCGGTACGCGAGTACACCGGGTCGGAGGCCACCGCGTACTGGTTCGCGCTCGACCTCCTCGTCGGCGTCGGCGCGCCGGCGGTGCTGATCCTGGTCGCCGGGCGGCGGCGGACACGCACGTTACTGCGCGCCACGACGCTGAGCCTGTTCCTGCTGGGCGGGGCCGGCGCCGTGAGCACGTTCACATCGGGGCACTCCACCTTCTTCGGGGAACTGTGGCTCTACCCGGAAAGCCTCTACGTCGAGCGGGGCGCCGTCGTCCCCTACGACGGTACCGAGCTCCTGTCTCCCGGCATCTCCCCGCTCTGGTACGCCCTCGCGCTCACCGCCTCCGGCCTCATCCTGCTCTTTCTGTACGCCGCCCCGCCCGATCACCGCGTCCGCCACCATGTCCTCCTGGCGGGGCTCGCCTCGGCCGTGGCCCTGTGCCTGCTGCCCGCAGCGGACATGGCCCACGGCCCCGCCACGGACTGCGACATGCCCGAGTCCTGGGAGATCGACACGGGGGAGGCCGAGCCGCGCGAGCTGACGGCCGAGCAGAAGTTCGTGTGCTCCCTGCGCGGCGACCACCACGCACAGAGCCTGCACGTGTTCCCCGACACCACACCCGACCAGGTCGTGCTCGCCTACGGGCGCCACCTGTGCGGCGTCCACACCCGCAACGACCCACGGGAGCTGGCCCGGTTGAAGGTCGACCGCGCTTCCCTCACCGATCCTCTGGCCGGCATCTGTCCCAGCGCCACCACCATCGTCCAGGCCGCGAAGGCCGAGCAGGACCAGGAGATCGCGGCGATGCAGGCCGACTCCCAAGCCATGTGCGACGCCACGCCGCGCCACCGGCCGCGCACCAAGCCGGCCCGGGCGATCCGGATGAAGGAACCGCAGTGGACCGACTACGGGGTGCTGCAGACGTACGAAGAGGAAGGAGAGGAGGAGACCGAGCCGGACATGGACCCCGGCAACGGGCTGGTCTCCTCCGCGCGCGGGATCCTGTCCGTCATGACCCACCCCGACTTCGACCTCTGCGTCACCCTGGAGACCTACACCCGACGGCCGCCCGTCGAGACCAAGGGCTGGGACAAGGTGGTCGAGGTCGGCTATTTCAGCCCGGGCGGCCAGATCGTGCTCTACGACAGCCTCAGTGGCACCGAGCTGCCCAACCTCGCCCTCAACGGGAGCAAGGGGCACTACCGCATCCGCGTGCACTACGCCTGGTTCCCCTGGAAGGGCGAGGCGCAGAGTGGGCAGCGGCTGCTGATCATGGCGTATCCCGGCAAGGGCGACAGGGAGATCGTCCACCGGAACCGGAAGTCGACCTGACTCTCCAGTTGCCGAAGATCTCATCCGATGCGTCGAGGGTGACGACAGGCCGTCTCGGGCGTGGCCGCAGTGCTCAGGTTCTGACGCCTGTGGCCAGGACGCGCCCGACGAGGATGTCGGTGAACCTGTCCGGCTGCTCGTACAGCGACCGGTGCCCGGCGCCGGGCAGGACGGTGTGTTCCTTGTGGGGCGCCACGAGTGTGGCGTACCAGTCGTCCAGCAGCCGGCTGCGTGCCGGGACCTCGTCGGCGCCGTCGATGAAGTAGGCGGGTACGGCGAGCCGCGGGACGAGGGTCCGCAGGTCGAGGTCGCGGGCCTTCGGGTAGTAGCGATCGTAGGCGTCGAGGAAGCCGGTGACGAGGTGCACTTTGTCCAGCAAGGTGTATTCGGGCGCCGCCAGGCTCTCGTCGAGGCCGCCCTGGCCGTTCCCCGTCGCGTAGACCTTGCTCTCGGCGAGCAGCATCGGCTCGTAGCCGTACATGCCGGCATAGGGCGGGGGCCCGACGGCTTCCAGCGCGGCGGTGAGGTCGCGGTCACGGTGGCCGCGCGCCCAGGCGAGGGTGTCGGCGTACTGGACGCGGTCGGCGGCGCCGGTGTTCACTGCCTGACCGACGCCGACGTAGGCGTGGAACAGCTCGGGCCGCTGTTGCACGGCGAGCACCGCGGGCAGGGTGCCCCCGGAGTGTGCCAGGAGGTAGATGCGGTCCTTGCCGAATCGGGTTTTGAGGTAGTTCGCGGCGGCGAGGATGTCGCCGGTCTCGCTCGCCGGGGTCAGCGTGGCGGTGGGTTCGAGCGTCGGGTAGGAGCTGCCGCCGCCGCGGCGGTCGAGGGTGGCGACGACGACGTGGTCCTCCAGTGCGGACAGGTGCTTGCGCACCGCTCCGCGTTCGGCCGCGCCGGGCGCGCCGGGGAGGAACAACAGGACCGGCTTGGCCGTGTCCCGGCCGCGGATCATCAGCCCGAGCCGGTGGGAGCCGCTCGGGATGGCCGTCAGCTCGGCGACGGCACGCTCACCGGTGATCGGGGCGGTGCTCGCGGGCAGCGCGACGCCGATCGCCAGCGCGGCGACGATCATTGCGAGCACGCCGATCAGCGTCCGGCCGAGCCAGTGCCGGACGCGGCCTGCTCCCGATCCTGATCGGGCAAGGCCGGCTCCGCAGGCGGCGCCGACGAGCATCGGAAGCAACGCGAGCAGCCCGTGCACGCCCCGCCCGGCGAGGAGAGCGAGCACTCCGAACAGCCCGCCCTGCGGCGCGTCGACGCTCGGCCCTTCCGCGCCGGTCCGGACGATCTCGAAGACCACGGCGAACACCGCCGGCGCCGCGATCATCGCCCATCGCGACCTGGCGAGGTATCCGGCGACCCCGCCCACGACCAGGCTGAGCCCGATGCTGGTCAGCGCCGCTGCCGGGGTCAGTGGCCCGCGCGGCGTACTCACCCCCGCGACCGCTCCCCACGCCAGCGGTGGGAGTACGGGCGCCATCCTGTTCAAAATCATCGCCGCCCCTTTCGTATGTAGCAGACGCTACATGCATACGAATGTAGCATGCGCTACATTCGCGGGTGAGACTGCTACGGTCGAGCCATGGATCGTCGTGCCGAGCTGGCCGAGCAGGTGCTGGACTACGTGCTCGAACACGGTCTCATCGGGTTGTCGCTGCGTCCGCTGGCCGCCGCCCTGAACACCAGCGACCGCATGCTGATCTACCACTTCGGCAGCAAGGAACGGCTCGTCGGCGCCGGCGTCGAGCTCGCGCAGCAGCGGCTGGCCGCGGCGGCCGAACCTCCTGGCGAGGCGGTGCGCAGCGTCGCCGACCTCGTCAGGCATCTGTGGTCCAGCCTCGCGCACCCGAGCGGCACGCAGATCACCCGGCTCTATCTCGACCTTTCCGTCCTCGCCGCCAAGGAGCCCGAACGCTGGAGGCCCGCCGTCGAACAACTGCGCGGGCCGTGGCGCGAGCCGTTGCGGGGCGGCCTCCTCGCCCTGGGTGTCGCGGCGGCCGAGGCGGAGCCGCTCGCCGACCTCATCCTCGCCACACTCGACGGCCTGGCGCTCGACCGCATGGTCGCCGCGGACCCGGCGCGCGCCGACAACGCGGCGGCGGCCTTCGCCGACCTGCTCGACCGCCACCCCGGCTGACCACCAGGTCGGCGCCCCCCTGGCGGCGTCGGTGCCGATCAAGTAATCACAACTCAAAGTGAGTAAGCCGATACTCTGCGTGAAGGGCGCTTCCGGTGGGGAAGGCCCGCGACGAACGGAGTGCGCCAGATGGCAATCGGCGATGTCACGTACACCGACGCGCTCGGCGGTCGGGTCACCTTCACCCAGACCGAGGACTTCACGGTCCGCATGACCGGCCAGTTCAACGAAGGCTTCGACGACCAGGACGCGAAGGTCCTTCTCCACGTCGGCGACGTGCCGCCGGCCGGCTCCCTTGACCTGGGCATCAACCCCCCGGGAACGTCGGCGTTCGAGCACGACTTCAATGGCGTGACCATCGCCGATTTCACCGACGTGCCGATCCGGATCATCGCCGGCAACAGCGTCGTGGCCGTCTGCGACCCCACGGTGCCGGTCTTCTAGCAGGGCGGGCAGCGCCCGAGCTGCCGAGCCGGACATCGGTCCCGGCCGGCAGCAACCGCCGGCCAGGGCCCTCACGCTCGCGAGGGCAGGCTCCTGACCCGGTCAGCAGCTCTGACCAGCACCCAAATCGGGGCTAGCCGATCATGGGCAGGGTCAGGCGGTCCCAGGCGGGGGATGAGGCTCGGCGGGCCGAGGCGACGTCGAGTTCGGCTTCCCGTGCAGTAGTCGCGTCTCTCAAAGGCCCAGGCGAGCAGCGATGCCGTCGAGGACGCAGTCGAGGCCGGATTCGAACTGCCATTGCGTGTCGTCCTTGCGGGCGGCCGTGTGCAGGTACCGCTGAAAAGTGGGATAACGGCCGGTTCGCATGTGCCACATCATCAACGGGGCGAGGGTGTCGCGCAGTTCGTCCCCGTCGGACAGGTTCTGCTCGGCGATCAGGGTGCTGACGGCACCCTCGTAGTTCATGGAGCCGTGCACATAGGCGTCCACGGTACGGAAGGCGCTCATCATCGCGTCAGCGTCGAGCCCCAGGCCGTCGAGGGCCGCCAGGGCTCTTTCGGCCACGGCCATCCGGCGAGGTGTGAGGGAGAGCTTGGCCTGCGGGGGCAACTGGGCGAGCCATCGGTGGTCGAGCATCAGCCGGCGCGTGCGCACGGCAAGCGTTCGCAGGTTCTCGCGCCAGCCGAGGCCGTCGGGCAGGCTCAGGTCGGCGTAGACGTGATCGACCATCAGCTCCAGCAAGTCGTCCTTGCCGGACACGTGGCGGTAAGGCGCCATGGGAGCGACGCTCAGCTCGGCCGCGAGGCGGCGCATGGTGACCGCCTCCAGGCCCTCGGCGTCGGCGATCGCGACGGCGGCCGTGGCGATGCGCTGCGGCGACAACACCTGGCGGGGCGTGGGGGCGGGCCGCTCCAGCCGTTCCCACAGCGACACGTTCTCATCCGTGGCCACAGTCAGGGCCTCCCTTCCCGGCGCGACAGATACAACGTATCAGAAGTAGACAACGTACACAGTGATGCGTACATTGTCTCTCGCAAATACGTTGTACACATTGGGGAACGACATGCTCAACATCGCCGTCCTTCTCGGCAGTACCCGTGACGGCCGCTTCGGACCCGCCGTAGCCGGCTGGATCATGGACCATCTGACCCAGAGGGAGGACATGAACGCCGACCTGATCGACCTGGTCGAGACCCCGCTGCCGACCGTCTACCCCGTACTCGGGCAGCCGCCCGCCACTCAGGAGGCCAAGGACCAGCTGGCGGCCGTGTCACCGCGGATGGCGGCGGCCGACGCCTTCGTCATCGTGACGCCCGAGTACAACCACAGCTTCCCGGCGGCGCTGAAGAACGCCATCGACTGGCACAACACCGAGTGGCACGCCAAGCCCGTCGCGTTCGTCTCCTACGGCGCCTTCTCCGCCGGACTGCGCGCCGTGGAGCAACTGCGGCTCGTTCTGGCCGAACTGCACGCCGTAACCATCCGCGACAGCGTCGGCCTGCAGCACCCCTGGGCGCAGTTCGACGGCGACGGCAAGGCCGTCGACCCGGCCGCCGACGCCGCGGCCAAGGTCATGCTGGACCGGCTCGCCTGGTGGGGGCACTCGCTGCGCGAGGCCAGGACCGCCCGCCCCTACGCCGCCTGAACCGCCATGACCCGCCTCGGCATCTTCGGACTGCTCATCGGCATGTTCCTGGCCATGGTCGACGGCCTGATCGTGGGCACCGCACTGCCCACGATCGCCGGTGACCTCGGTGGCCCGGACCAGCTGCCCTGGGTGGTGACCGCGTACATGCTCGCCGGCGCGGCCACCACTCCGATCTGGGGCAAACTCGGCGACCTGTTCGGCCGCAAGGCCACCTTCATCACCTCGATCGTGCTCTTCCTGGCGGGATCCGCACTCTGCGGCCTGGCGCAGGACATGACCCAGCTCATCGCCTTCCGCGCCGTCCAGGGGCTCGGCGCGGGCGGGCTCATGGTCGGCGCGCTGGCCATCATCGGTGTCCTGGTCCCGCCGCGCGAGAGCGGGCGGCTGCAGTCGATGATCGGCGTCATCATGCCGGTCGCCTACGTCGGCGGACCTCTGCTGGGCGGCCTGCTCACCGACCACCTGAGCTGGCGCTGGACCTTCTACGTCAACCTTCCCCTCGGCGCCCTGGCCCTGCTGCTCATCGTCACCCGCGTCCATGTGCCGCCCGCCGTACGCGCCCGGCCTCGCATCGACTACGCCGGGGCGACCCTGCTGACCACCGCCACCGTCGCCCTGACCCTGCTGGCGGGCGGGACCTCGTGGATCCTCGGCGCGATCGGCCTGCTCGCCCTGGTCGCCTTCGTGGCCGTGGAACGTCGTACGGCGGAGCCGATCATGCCGCCCCGGCTCTTCGCCGACCGGAACTTCACCCTCGCCCAGATGCTCAGCCTCCTGGTCGGCGCGGTGATGCTCACCGTGACGAACTACCTGCCGCAGTACATGCAACTCGTCCAGGGCGCCTCCCCGGCGGCCAGCGGCATGCTGCTGCTCCCGCTGATGTTCGGCATGCTCGGCGCCCAACTGGTCACCGGCCGTCTCATCAGCGCCAACGGCCGCTACCGGATCTACCCCATCCTGGGCGGGGCGCTCATGACCGCGGGTGCGCCGGCCCTGCTGCTCCTCGACGGCGACACCCCTGGCGCCCTCGCCTCAGCCCTCACCCTCCCCATCGGAGCGGGAATCGGGCTGGTGATGCAGAGCACCACCCTGATCACCATGAACAGCGCCGATCCCCGCGACATGGGCGCCGCCAACGGCACACTCACCCTGGCGCGCACCGTCGGCGGATCGCTCGGCATCGCCCTGCTGGGCAGCCTGTACGCCTCCAGGATGGGGGACGGTCTGGCTGCCCGCCTGGGCCCGGCCGAAGCCGACCGCCTCACCACGGGCGGTGAACTCACCCCAGCTCTGCTCCCGGGCCTCCCCGAACGGACGGCGGGTGCCGTACGGCAGGCCGTCACCGACGGCCTGCACGTCATGCTCCTCGGCACCGCCGTTCTCGGTGCGGCCGTCTTCGCCCTTTCCTGTCTGGTCCGCGAAACCCCGCTGCGTTCCAGCGTTCCCGACGCGCCACCCCCGCCGGGCGCCGATTCCGGCTCAATCGCCTCAGGGTGAGTACGACCAGGTCACCGGCTGCGGCGTGACTCCCGGGTGACTGCCGGCGTGCGGCGATCGATCGGCCGGTGGCGTCAGAGAAGGCGTACGGGGCCCGTGGACTCACGCTCGATCAACGCCGGCCGCGACACCCACTCCCGTGCCTCCGTGCGCGCCTTGATCCGCTCCAGTGCCAGGTCGGCCGCGACGCGGCCCATGGCGGTGCCGTACTGGGCGACGGTGGTGAGCGAGAAGCGCGGGTGCGAGGCGAACTGGGTGTCGTCGTAGCCCACGACAGAGACATCATCGGGCACTCGCAGCCCATGCTCCGACAGCGCCCGCAGGCTCCCGAAGGCTCCTTGGTCGGACCCGACGAACAGCGCGGTCGGCGGATCCCCCCGGTCGAGCAGCGCCGCCGTGGCCCGGTGGGTCTCGGCCTCGCTGCCACCGCAGGTCACCACCGACAGGTACGCGTCGAGCCCCAGCCGTCGCATCGCCTCACGGTAGCCGGCCTCGCGTACGGCATGCGGGCTCAGCATGCCAGGCCCGGAGACGTTGTGCGAGAGGTGAGTGATCCGCCGGTGACCCAGCGCCGCCAGGTGCTCGACGGCCAGGGCCGCGCCCGCTCGGTCGTCGTTGACGACGCGGTCGTAATGGTCGCTCGCGTCGTGCCTGGCCACCACCACCGTCGGCAACCGCTGGGCGAAGGAGTCGAGCCAGGAGGCGCGCACCTTCGGCGAGACGACGATGACCGCTTCCACCTCACGGTCCCACAGCGACTCCATGCCGGGGTTCCGCTCGCTGGTCTCGTGGTCGAACGGCGAGACGAGCATCCGGTAAGGGCCGGCGTCCAGCTCCTCGTAGACGCCGTCGAGGATGTCGGCGAAGAACTGGCCACGCAGCAAGGGGACGGCCACCCCGATGGTACGGGTGGCGGTGCGCATGGCGCGGGCGGCCTCCCGGGGGCGGTAACCGAGCTCGGCGATGGCCCGCTCGACGCGTTCGCGCATGCGCGGGCTCACGCCGTAGGCGTCGCGCAGGACTTTCGACACGGCAGCCCGTGACACTCCTGCCGCGGCGGCGACGTCGGAGATCGTGGGGCGCGAGGAACTCATGTCAGCAACATAGCGGTCCGGAACTTCCCTCTTGAAAAATGTAGATCGATCCACAATAGTCGCTTCACACAACGCGGACCGACGGCGTGCGGGCCCGCGGAACCCCCTACACGAGGTATCGACGCAGATGACACAGACGACGGCCAGGCGTGCCTGGAGGACGGCCGCGCTCGGCGGCATGGCCTCCTACATGGACGCGGCCACCATCGTGGGGACCGGCACCGCGCTGGTTCTGTACAAGCAGCAGCTCGGGCTGAGCCCGTGGATGATCGGCACGGCGTCGTCCGTCCTGACGCTGGGTCTTGCCCTTGGAGCCGTGTTCGGCGGACGGCTCGGGGATCTGCTGGGCAGGCGCAGGGTGTTCACGTACGACCTGGTCGTCTTCGTCGCCGGTCTCCTGCTGCTCGCCTTCGCCGTCCAGCCGTGGATGATCTTCGTCGGTGTGGCCGTCACCGGTCTGGCGATGGGCGCCGACATCCCGACCTCCTTGGCGCTGGTGGCCGAGGAGGCGCCGGAAGGCCGGCGTGCCAGGCTTGTCGCCTTTTCGCAGGTGCTGTGGAGTTGTGGCGGATTCGCTGCCTACCTCATCGCGTTCCTGGTCTCAGGGACCGGAACGATCGGCGCGCGGATCATCTACCTGCACGTGATCGTCGTGGCCTTGGTGGTGCTCGTACTGCGCCGGAGGCTGCGTGAGTCGGAGGAGTGGGTACGCGAGCGCGACCGGCAGCAGGCCGGCCCGGCCGAGGGCGTGCGCGGCGATTCCTGGCGGGTGCTGACGTCCAGGCCGCTCCTCGGCGCCGTCGTCGGGCTCGGCCTCTTCTACGCCGTCGGCAACCTGGTCGCCAACACGTTCGGCCAGTTCCAGACGTTCCTGTTCACCGAAGTGGCCGGAGCGCAGGTGTCGACCGCCACCCTCGTGGGGATGCTGGCCTATCCGCTCGGATTCCTCACCATCCTGATCTTCATGAAGTACGTGGACGGGCCCGCCCGGATGCTGCTCTACACGATCGGTGTCGCGATCATGGCGATCGGAACGGCGATCCCGCTGATCGTGGGGCTGAACACGGTGACGCTGATCATCCTGAAGTTCGCCATCACGATCGGCGCGAGCTTCGCCGGCGAGGTCATCTTCAAGGTGTGGTCGCAGGAGTTCTTCCCCACCCTGATCAGAGGCACCGCGCAAGGCGTCGCCATAGCCTTCACCCGCTTCGTGGCGGCGGGCTTCGCGCTGGTCACCCCGGCGATCGCCGACGCCAGCCCCCAGGCGCTGATGGTGGTGCTGCTCGCCGCCGTGCTCATCGCCGCCCTGATCGCCTGGACGTGGATCTTCCCGATGCGCCGCCGCATGCAGGCGACCGCCGACCCCGTGGCGGTCCGGTGAGCGTCGACCTGCGGCTGCACGGCATGCCGGCGCCGCGACCGCGTCTGTCCTGGCGGACCACCGAGCCGTTCGACGCCTACCGCGTCGAGCTCACCCTCGCCGGCAGGCAGCCCGTCGTCCACACGGCGGAGGGCGCCGAACAGCTCGGCGTGCGATGGCCGTTCGCCCCACTGGACTCCCGCGCCGCCGGAGCGCTGCGCGTCAGCGTCGGCAGCCGAGGCCGCTGGGGCGACTGGAGCCGGCCGCTGGCCTTCGAGACGCCGCTCTTCGGCGCCGGGGACTGGAGCGCGCGCTTCGTCTCGCCGCGGACCCTCGGCGGGGTGCTCACCGCCGCACCGCTGCTGAGCCGTACCGTGAAGCTGCCCGCGGCGGTGACCCGCGCCCGCCTGCATGTCACCGCGCTCGGGCTGCACGTGACGCGGATCAACGGCGAGCGCGTCACCGACGAGGAACTGGCGCCCGGCTGGACCAGTTACGGCCGGCGGCTGCGTTACCGCACCCACGACGTGACCGCCCTGCTCAGGCCGGGCGAGAACGAGGTCACCGCGCTGCTCGGCAACGGCTGGTACCGCGGCAGGCTCTACTGGCGCGGCGAGCGAGCCCTGTACGGCGACCGGCTCGCGCTGCTGGCGCAACTCGAGATCGAGTGCGCCGACGGAAGCACGCACCTGGTGGTGACCGACGAGAGCTGGCGGGCGCACACCACGGGCGTCCTCGCTGACGACCTCTACGACGGACAGACCACCGACCTGCGGATCGGGCGCGGCGCGGGCGAACCGGTGGATGTGCTCGACGAGCCGCTCGACCAGCTCTTTCCCGGCGACTCCCCGCCTGTTCGGCCGGTCGCCGCAGTGCCGGGCGGCATGCGGTACGCGGCCCCGTCGGGGGAGCTGCTGGTGGATTTCGGGGAGAACCTGGTGGGCTGGGTACGGCTGCGCGTGCGCGGGCGTGCCGGGCAGGAAGTCGTCGTCCGGCACGCCGAAGTACTGGAGGACGGTGAACTGGGCATCCGCCCTCTGCGCAGTGCTCAGGCCACCGACCGCTACGTGCTGGCCGGTGGGCGGACCGAGGTGCTGGAGCCGTCGCTGACCTTCCACGGCTTCAGGTACGCGGGGCTGCGTGGCGTGGCTCCCGAGGAGATCGAGTCGGTCGAAGCAGTCGTGCTCAGTTCCGACCTGCGTCCCACAGGGCATTTCCGCTGCTCGGATCCCGATGTGCAAAAGCTCCACGACAACGTGGTGCGCAGCATGCGCGGCAACTTCCTCGACGTGCCGACCGACTGCCCCCAGCGGGACGAGCGGCTCGGCTGGACGGGCGACATCCAGGTCTTCGCACCCGCGGCCGCCTTCCTGGCCGACTGCTCGTCCTTCCTGTCCTCGTGGTTGCGGGATCTGGCGGCGGAGCAGTTCGAGGACGGCTGCGTGCCGTTCGTCGTGCCGAACATCCACCACAACATCCTTCCCGCCGCCGCCGCGTGGGGCGATGCGGCCACGATCGTGCCGTGGACTCTCTACGAGCGTTACGGCGACGCCGAGGTGCTGCGCGAGCAGTATCCGAGCATGCGGGCGTGGGTGGAACGGCTGCACGCCTTCGCGGGGGAGGACGGCCTGTGGGCCGGCCGGTTCCAGTTCGGCGACTGGCTGGACCCGGCCGCCCCGCCGGACGCGCCCGGCGACTCCCGTACGGACAAGGACCTGGTCGCCACCGCGCACTACATCCGCAGCACCGACCTGCTGGCCAGGACCGCCGCCGTGCTCGGCCTGAGCGAGGACGCGCGCCGCTGCCGGGACCTGGCGGCGGAGGTCAGGCGTGCGTTCGCCTCCGCCTACGTCACAGAGCGCGGGCTGATGGTCAGCGACACTCCCACGGCTTATGCGATGGCCCTTCACTGGGACCTGCTGCCGACGCCGGAGCAGCGGGAAGCGGCCGGAACGAGGCTGGCCGACCTGGTGCGGGCCAACGGCTTCCGGGTGGCGACCGGATTCGTCGGCACGCCGCTGATCACGGACGCGCTCACCGAGGCGGGATACCCGCACCTGGCGTTCCGGCTGCTCCTTGAACGCTCCTGCCCGTCGTGGCTCTACCCGGTGACGATGGGGGCGACGACGATCTGGGAACGCTGGGACAGCATGCTGCCCGACGGCTCGATCAACCCCGGCCAGATGACCTCGTTCAACCACTATGCGCTGGGCGCGGTCGCCGACTGGTTGCACCGGCGGGTGGCCGGCCTCGCGCCCGCCGCCCCCGGCTACCGGCGGATCGAGGTCCGCCCGCTGCCGGGACATGGGCTGACCTGGGCAGAGGCCGACCTGGAGACCCCGTACGGCACTGCGGGCGTGGCGTGGCGGATCAGTGGCGGCACCCTCGTCCTCGAAGCGCGGGTCCCGCCGGGGACCGAGGCGATCGTGCACCTGCCGGGGCAGGAACCGTTCCGAACCGGACCCGGCCATCATCAGTGGAAGGCCGAGCTGCCGCCGCCGGCGTCACCGGAAGTGATCGCGGACGCCGTCGACGACGCCCGGTTGTGGGAGCGCCTGACACGAGTGATGACCGCCCATGGCGTGATCGGCGATCCGGCGGCCCTGGCCGCTCGTGGGTTGCGCCTGCCGTTGTCCGAGCTGGCCTCCGTGGTCACCCCACGTGCCACACCGGAACAGGTCGCGCGGCTGCAGTCGGCCCTGGACGAGCAACTGCGGCCGTGAGCCGAGGTCGGGCGTGGACCTACCCGCATCGGCCCGGGCGTGCAAGAACGAGCCAGGAGCTTCGTGACCTGAGCATTCTCATGGTCGGCGCAGCAGCCCTCGCTCCATGGCCCGCACGACGGCGTGCGTGCGATCGTTGACCTCCAGCTTGGCGAACAGCCGCAGCAGGTAGGTCTTCACCGTGGCTTCCGCGATGACGAGCCGGCTGCCGATCTCGGCGTTGGTGAGGCCGTCGGCCACCGCGTTGAGCACATCGAGTTCGCGTGGCGTCAGCGTCGCCTGAGCGGGTCGTCGCATCTTGGCGATCAGCTTTTCCGCCACGCGCGGAGCCAGTACGGTCTCGCCGCGTGCCGCCGCGTGGATGGCGTCGACGAGTTGCTCGCGGGTGGTGTCCTTCAGCAGGTAGCCGATGGCGCCCGCCTCGACGCCGCGCTCGATGTCGGCGTCGGTGTCGTACGTGGTGAGGATCAGCACACGGGTGCGCGGATGCCGGGTGACGATCTCGGCGGTGGTCGCGACGCCGTCCAGGATCGGCATGCGCAGGTCGACCAGCGCGACGTCCGGATCGTGCCGCTCGACCAGGGCAAGCGCCGCCCGGCCGTCGCCGGCCTCGCCGACGATGTCGATGCTGTGCTCACCGGCCAGCAGGGCGATGACCCCGGCCCGCATCACGGTGTGATCATCGACCACGATCACGCGGGTCATACCGGCACCTCGCTCTCCAGGGGAATCATCGCCAGAACCCTCGTCCCGTCTCCTGGAGAGCTGGTGACGGTCAGCTCGCCGCCCAGCTCGGCCAGGCGTTTACGCATCCCGTCGAGGCCGAACCCCGGCGGACGCCCCACGTCGAAGCCGACACCGTCGTCGGTGATCTCCAGCTCGACCTCGGCCGCGTGCCGCGCCAGCACCACGCCCACCGTGGACGCCCGCGCGTGCTTGCGGACGTTGGCCAGAGACTCCTGGGTGCAGCGCAGGAGCGCGATGCGGGTCTGCTGGTCGCAGTCGACGTCGGCGAGTTCGGCGACGACGGCGAGCCCGGTGTCCTCGGTGAAACGATCCAGGGTGCGCCTCAATGTCTGAGCCACCGTGCCCGCGGCCGGCCATCCGGGTTCGCGTGCCGAACCGACGAGTTCCCGCGCCTCGGCGAGGTTCTCCCGCGCCGTCGCCTCGATCGAGCGCAGTTGCTGCTCGCTGCGGTACGGCGCGGAGTCGAGCCCGGAGCGCGCGGCGTCGGCGAGCACGACGATCGAGGCGAAGCCCTGCGCCAGAGTGTCGTGGATCTCGCGTGCCATCCGTTCCCGTTCGTCGGCCGCGCCCTGGCGCTGGTGCGCCTGCGACAGTTGCGCCTGAGCCCGCTCCAGCTCGCCGATCAGCCGAGCCCGTTCGCGGCTCTCCTCCAGTACTTGGTGCACCCAGGTCCCGATCAGGACGCTCGCCGAGTAGACGATCAGTGTGGAGATCACGTTGGAGCTGAAGAAGTCCGCGCTCCAGCCCACCCGCAGCATGCTGCCGGCCAGCGTGCCCACCGCGCCCAGAGCGCTGAAGCCGACCGACTCCCGCCACGATCTGGCCAGCACCCAGAAGTGCGGCAACGTCACCATGAACAGGGCCGCGTACCCGTCACGGAGATAGGACAGGCCGCTCAACGACAGGACGAGCACCCACAGATAGGCGTACGGCCGCAGCACCCGGTTGCCCGGACACCTCATGACGACCGCGTAGCAGGCGGCCAGGACACCCAGCAGGACCAGGGACCAGGTCTTGTCCTCACCGGCTGGATCGAGGACCACGACGGCCGCCGTGAACAGCCCGTACAGCAGCCAGGAGACGGCGTTCCACCGCTGGAGGGCCTTGCCCCAGACGGGGGGCGTATGCCGGTCACCGGTGCTCGACCACGACGTCATGTCGCTCAACCTACTTCGGCGGCCCGGCTCTCAGGCACGTCGCCGCGGCCTCCACCGGTTCGGCCGTCCCGTGCCACGCCCCGTGACGGCCACCAGCTCAGGCGTCCCAGCAGAAGCAGCGCCGACGGCAGCGCCAGGACGCGGACGACGAACGCGTCCAGCAGCACACCGGCCGCCAGCACGAAGCCCATCTGCTTCAACTCGATCAGGTCGACGAAGATGAAGCTGACGAACACGGTCACCATCACCACGGCGGCACTCGTGACCACGCTCGCCGAAGCGGCCACGCCGTCCAGGACCGCCGGGCGCGTGGGCAGGCCGCTCATCGCCGCCTCTCGGACCCGGCTCACCACAAAGACCTGGTAGTCCATGGCCAGTCCGAAGAGGATCACGATCAGGAACAGCGGAACGCGCGACCCGATCGACCCGGTGGAGGTGAAGCCGAGCAACCCCTCGGCCCAGCTTCCCTGAAAGACCAGGACGAGAACGCCGACCGCGGAGGCGGTGGACAGCAGGTTCAGCACGACGCCGAGCAGGCCCAGCACCACCGAGCGGAAGATCAGGACCGTCATCACGAACGTGGCCAGCAGCAGGGCCCCGAGCACCAGTGGGATCCTGTCCTGCTGATGGGCGGGGTAGTCCGTGAAGCGGGCCACGTCGCCGGAGACCGCCCACTCGGCGCCCGGTATGCCGCCGACGGCCGCCGGCAGGTAGTCGTTCCTGAGGTGTGCGAGTGAGGCGAGCGCCTGCGGCGAGTCGTTGCGATACGGAACCGACAGCGCGAGGGAGCTGACACGCGCATCGGCCGACGTGCGCACGTGTGGCGTGCCCGCGAACGAGACATCGGCCCGCGTCCGCCGGATCACCTCCGCCAGCGCTCTACGCACCTGACCCGCCCGGGCGGCCTCGGCCCGTACCACGACCTGATGCGTGACCCGCATCTCGGGGAACGCGGCGACGAGCCGATCGCGAACCTGCATGGCCGGGATCTGCCGCGAGTACGTCTCCAGACTGATCTCCGTCAGCTTCAGGCCCGTCACCGGGGCGGCCAGGGCGAGCAGCGCCAGGACCGATGCGGCCAGCGTGATCGCGGGATGCCGGACGGCGGGCCTCATCAGCGCCTGCCACACCCGGCCCGGTTCCCTTCCGGCCCGTACGAGCCTGCCGCCGCCGGCCCGGCCCGTTCGGCGCGCGCCGCGCCGCTCACGCCGCCGCCCGACCAGCACCAGCACCGCCGGCAGCACGGTCAGCGAACTGGCCACCGCCACCAGCGTGACCACAATCGTGGCGGTGGCCAGCGAGGAGAAGATGACATCGGAGGCGAGATAGAGCGTCGCGCCGCAGACGGCGACGGCCAGTCCCGAGCCGGCGACCGCCCGCCCGGATGTCGCCGCGGCCAGCTCCACCAACGCCTCAGGCCCGACCCGGCCCTCGGATCGGGCGCGTTCCTCGCGCTCCCGCTTGAGGTAGAACAGCGAGTAGTCGACGCCGACCGCCATGCCGATCAAAATGATCACATTGGTGCCCACCCCGGCGTCGGGAAAGACATGTGAGGCCACCATCGCCAGGCCCATCGCCGCCGCGATCGAGGACAGCGCGAGCAGCAGCGGAATCGCGGCAGCGACCACCGACCCGCAGACCAGGAGCAGCACCACCAGGGTGACGGGCAACGCGATCGCCTCCGAACGCGCCAGGTCCGCGCCACGCTGGGCGTTGACCCCCTTGCTGATCGAGGGAGCACCGGTCTCCTCGACACGCAGATCCGGGTGGCGCGCCTGCACCGCCGCAGTTTGCGCGATCAGCGGATCCACCAGCTTCTGCGCGCCCAGCTCCGGCCCACGCATGGTCACCCTGACCACGATCGCCCTGCCGTCCGCGGACCGTACGGGCGCCGCCACACTCTCCACCCCGGGCAGTCGCTCCATCCGCGCCTTGATCTCGTCCGCGGCCGCCTGCCCGGCCGAACCGGCAGGATCTCCGTTCCGCCGGGAGATCAGCACCTGCTCCTCGGGCTTGCGCTGCAGCCCTCCTTCGGCCGCCATGGCCTCGGCACGCCCCGCCTCGCCCACCCGGTAGTCCTTGGTGGTAGCGCTGTTGGTGCCGACCGCCATGCCGATGATCAGGCACAGAACCACGAACCCCAACCAGGAAACAAAGGCACGCCAAGGGTGGCGGGCGCTCCAGCGCGCCGCGCGTACAGCCAGTTCGCTCATACGAAGAGCGTTGCGGAATGGCAGGTGTCACCGGGAGCATCGTCCGGTCGTACCTGCTGTCCACCCAACGGTGGACAGCAGGTACGACCTCAGTACGGCCCGCTCAGGCGCCTGCTCGCTGTCACCGGGAGCGTCGTCACAGGGCCTCCACGCTCCTGCTGTGGCGGGCCCGCTCGGCGGCCCAGACGACCAGGTGCCCGGCCAGCGCATCGGCCGGCCCGGCGCCGAGCGCCGCCTGGTCCCCGTCGGTGACGGCGTCGATGAACGCCCTGACCAGGCCGCCGTCGCCGCCGCCGTGGCCGTCGGCCAGGGACGCGCCCGCCGCCGTCCCGGTGTCGATCGTCTCCTCGGCGCCGGTCACGAAGTCGACGACCCTGATGTCATGTCCGTCCCCTTCGGCGTACCCGTGGGTGCCGAAGATCCGGGTCTTGCGGTGCTCCAGCGGCGTGAACGCCGTCATGGTGAACGACGCGGTCGCGCCCTTCGCGAACTCCATCGTGACGACCTGCTGGTCGACCACGTCGTTGTCGCAGTCGTAGACGCAGCGGCCGTACGGGCCGCTCTCCAGCGCGCGCGTGACGCCCGCCTCGGTGGCGTCGGAGGTGACGGCGCCGAGCGGCCAGAACTCCCGCCGCGGATCACCGAGGCAGCCCAGGTAGAGCCGCTTGGCGGAGTAGGGGCAGTCCGGCTCGACCGCGCAGCTCACGCAACGCGTGCTCGCGCCCTCCGGGCGGTTCTCCGGCCGGAAGTGGGTCAGCGAGCCGAAGGACGACACCGCGACCGGCGCCTCGCCGAGGATGTGGAGCAACCAGTCGATGTCATGACAGGACTTGGTCAGCAGCATCGGCCCCGACTCGGCCGCGCTACGCCAGGAACCCCGTACGAAGGAGTGGGCCATGTGCCACCAGCCAACCGGCTCCAGGTGCTGCACGCTGGAGATCGTGCCAAGCCGGCCGCTGTCCAGGAGCTTCTTGAGCACCCGGGTGTAGGCCGTGTAGCGGAGCACGTGACAGACCGCGAACACGACGCCGCTGCGCTCGACCGCCTCGACGATGCGGCGGGCCTCCGGCTCGGTCGGCGCCATGGGCTTCTCCAGCAGGATGGCGTAACCGAGCTCGGCGAAGGCCACGGCCGGCTCGACGTGCAACCGGTCCTGGGTCGCGATGACCACGGCGTCGGCGAGCTTCGGCACGGCGGCCAACTCGTCCCACCCGGTGAAGCAGGCGCTGTCCGGCAGGCCGTGTTCGGCGGCCATCTTGGCCCGCCGCGCCGGGTCCGGGTCGGCCACGGCCACGACCCGCGCGCGGCCGTCCGCGGCGGCGGCTCCGGCGTAGATCTGGCCGCGCGCGCCGGCCCCGACGATGGCTATAGTCACTGTCATTCGCAATGCTCCCTTATTATGGTTTCCATAGATAGTCATGAAAACGGCGTCGCCGTCAAGATCTCTCGCCGCAGGACGATCGAGGTGGAAGCCATCGAGGCTTCAGCGATATAAGTCAGAGACCATTGATAGTGAGGAGCGATACCGTGCAGGTCAGTGGTGGGGACCTTCAGCGGCTGCGCCAGCTGAACTCCCTGAGCAGCATCCGCGCCCTGCGTGAGGCGCGCGATCCACTGACGCTCACCGAGCTGTCCGCCCGGACGGGGTTGTCGCGGGCCTCCGTCGGCGACGTCGTCACCGATCTGGAGCAGCGCGGCTGGATCGCCGAGGAACGGCCCGCGCCCGGCGCCATGGGCCGGCCCGCCAAGCGCTACCGCTTCCGCACCGACGCCGGTCACGTGCTCGGCATCGACGTGGGCGTCCACAAGGTCCTGGCCGTGATCACCGACCTCGCCGGCCGGGTCGTGGCCAGCGGGCGAGTCGCCGTCGACCGGCACACCGCCCAGCGGGAGCGGCTGGAGGCCGTGTGGCGGGCCGTCGACGCCGCGCTCATCGCCGCCGGCCTGACCGTCGCCGACATGTGGGGCGTCACCGCGGGCACCACCGGCGTCGTCAACCGCGAAGGGCTCGTCACCCGGGTCAACGACCTGCCCGACTGGCCCGGTGTCGACCTCGTCGGGCATCTCGGGCAGCGGCTTCCCTGCCCGATCGCCATCGAGAACGACAGCAAGCTCGCCGCCCTCGCCGAGCAGCGGCTCGGGGTGGCCGCCGGGGTCCAGGACCTCGTCTACCTGCACGTCGGCCGCCGGCCCGGTGCCGCGCTCATCATCGGCGGACGCCTTCACCACGGGTTCAGCGGGGCCACCGGCGAGGTCGGGCTCATGGAGATCACGGGCTGGAGCACCATGGCCGGGCGGCTGGAGAGCGGCGCGACGGCCGAGGGGGCCTCGCCGGAGGAGGCCGCCCGGCTGGTCTTCGGCGCGGCCCGCGGCGGCGACCCCGACGCCCAGGCCGCGGTGGACGCCTACGCCCGCCATCTCGCGCTCGGCACCGCCGCGATGGTGCTGACGCTGGATCCCGAACTGGTCGTGCTCGGCGGCGGCTTCTCCCGCTCGGCCGACGTGCTGCTGCCCGCGCTGCGCCGGGCGCTCGAACCGCACTGCGTGCGCGTGCCCGACGTCCGGCCCTCGACCCTCGGCGAGGAGTGCGTCGCGCTGGGCGGGGCCTGCCTGGCGCTGGATCATGTCGACGATCGTTTCTTCTCCCCGGCGGGCTCCATCTCCAGCCCCGCCGCCCCGCAGCGCCTCACCTGAAACGCCGCCCCACCTTCTCCCCGGCCGCACCGGGGGCCGCCGGCCGGGCGGGGGGAAGCTGCCCGGCCGGCGCCACCGGCGTCAGGACTTCTCGTACGGGATGATCTCGGCGAGGGCGGAGGCGCCGCCGATGCCATAGTCGGAGCGGAGCCTGATGTAGCGTGCCGAAACGCCATCGAGGCTGACGTCGTTGGGCGCGGTCATGCGCGGCCAGTTGACGGCCTTGACGTCGCGGAAGGCGACACCGTCGTCGCTGACCTGCACCATGCCTTCGAGGATGGTGCCGTTCATGTTGGTGCGCAGCTTGGGCTGGAACCGTACGGCCGACAGCTGCCTGACCCGGCCGAGGTCGACGGTGATGGTGTGCGGCTGGGCGGGCACCTCGGGGTAGTTGGAGTGGAAGTCGGTCGTCAGCTTGCCGTCGACGGCGTTGCGCGGGTCGCCGACCCCGGGCTTGAAGGTGCTGGCGGTGGCCTTGAGCTCGGCGGGCGGGACGCGGCGGCCGGCGGGCTCCGTCGGCCAGATGTCGCGTCCCTTGCCCGGCTCCTCGCTGACGGGCTCCCGATCGGGCCCGGTCCCCTTGCCGCGGATCAGGATGTCGGTGATGACGGAGCCGTGGTCGGAGTAGAAGGGGTACGGCCGGTCGAGCGGGGTCTGCTGGTGGCGGGGAAGCCGCCGGGTGTCGGCCCGCGACCCCAGGATACGCACGTCCTCGCCGCGGGCGAAGACGTAGTCGATCCGGCCCGGAATGGCGCCCATACCGTGATACGGGCTCCACGTCCGGCCTGGGTAACGCCCGGCGTCGGGGTTGGCGTACCGGAAGGTGTCCATGAAGCCGGCGTCGGTGTACAGCTTGGTGTACGGCCACGGGAGGACCACGCCGCCGTGGCCGGGGGCGTCGGCGAACTGCTCGCTCCAGTCCAGGTGCGACTGCGCGTTGAGGTCGCCGCCCATGAGCACGGGGGAGTCGTCGTCGCCGATGTACGACGGGATCGCCTTCTCCAGGATGGCCTTGCCCATGGCGACCCTGCGGAAGTTGTCGTCCTCCAGGATCTGCTCGTCGGTCTTGGTACGGGGCAGGCCGTGGGTGTTCTGCACGGCCGCGTCGTGGGTGTCGCCGTAGGCCCAGCCGTCGTGCCAGGTCCACAGGCTGAAGGCGTTGACGTGCTTGCCGTTGGGCAGGCCGAGGCGGGCGCCGCCGATGTTGAAGGAGTCGATGTCCGCGTCGGCGTAGCGCGGATACACCTTCTCGACCTTGAGCTTGGTGTAGAGCCACAGGTTGTCGCCGTTGACGCTGTAGTCCTCCGGCGTGGTGAGCTGCGTGCCGGTGAACCGGTCGCCCTCGGACCGTCCGGCGTTCAGTCCGTCGAGGATCTTCTGCCCGGACCCGTACCCCTCGACCACGAAGAGGATGTCGGGGTTGACCTCGTTCATGTAGTCGATCATCTGAGCGAGGTTCTCGCCGGTCTTCTCCTGGCGATCGAACGTGCCGCCCACGAACAAATTCCACGACATCAGCCGCAGTGGCACGCCCACATGCTTGGCCGGCATGGAGGTGACGGAGACGTCGACCGTGACCTCCTTGCCGGGCAGCGTGAACGGCCGGGTGCGTACCTGCCCCTCGCGGCTGTACATGGTGTCCCGCGCCCACACCTGGTCACCGCTCCTGACGGTGGTGACGTACTCCTCGACCTGGTTGGGCCGCGCCTTGCCGGTGGCCACCACGGTGCAGGTGCTGCCGGGGCCGCCCGTGCCGTCGCACTCCAGACGGTGGCTCGGCTTGTTCCCGCGGTCGGCCGCGGCCGCGGTGGTGTTCGTGGCGGCGAGCAGCCCGGTCAAGGCCACGGCGACGGCCAGGGACGGGGTTGAGAAGCGCATGAAGCATTCCCTTCGCGGGGGTCTCAGGGCATGGAAGGAGAGCTCGTCGGCTGGGCGGGTGAGGGGGTTGGGCGGCGCTCAGTTGAGTCGCGCGGGTCGTCCGGGCGGCCTTGAGATCGGCTGCCGGGACGCGTCACCGGCGCCCGCGCCTCCGGCCAGGCGCCTCGTGCGAGGCGGGGGTACGGCTGGCCGGCGCATGGTTGGTCACCACTATTTACAGACTCCATGGGAAGTTTGTCGAGCTACGACCTCTCCTGTTCGGGATCATCTCCACATTAAGCCCGCGTCGCAAGAGCCCTGAGATGAATATCTATGGACTCCAGAATAAAACAGCGCATGCACAGCCCCCGGCGCTCCCCTCGCGACCTCGGGGGGGGCACAGGGGAGCGCTCGCGCATGAAGGTCCACAACGGCCAGTCGGTCATCGGCAGCAGGCACATGGCGTGCGCCGCGCTCCCGAACACGGTCGCCGGGCAGGCCGGGCGAGAACTCAGGCGCGGCGCCGCAACGCCACCGCGACGAGCAGCGCAGGGGGAGATCCCAAGGTGGTCAGGACCCGGGCAGCTCTCGGGCGGTTGTGGCGTTGTGGCGCTGGTAGTGGCGTGCGGCCCGGGCGCGGTTGCCGCATGACGGCTTGCACCACTCCTGCCGCCCGTGGCTCTTGACGAAGTAGCGTACGCAGCGCGGCGCGTTGCAGGCCCGCAACTGCTCACGCTGCGGACCGCTCAGGAAATCGATGGCGGCCCGCGCCAGGGCCGCGATCAACTGGACGCGCGCATCGCGCTCGGTCGACAACACTTCCGTACGGGGTGTTCCGCTCGTGGGCCAGTCGAGTTGCGGGACGATCGCTTCACGGGCGGCAGCCGCGTTGAGGTGCGCCAGCGCCTGCTCGACCGGCATCAGCCGGTGGGCGTCGGCCCGGCTTGGGGGCGCTGGGCTGACCGCCTGCGCGAACAACGCCCGTACGGCCCGGCGGAGCCCGACGATCTCGCTCCTGAGCTCCTCGCCCACCGTGAGCTCTGCGACGTCGACGTGGCCGGGCAGCAACTCGGCCTGCTGATGGATCCAGCGGGTTGTGCCCTGCGCCGTTGCCAGGTCGTCGGCGACACCGCCGTTGCCGTCGTGGCGGATCGTGCTCGCCAGTTCCAGTGCCGGCCAGCGCTCCACTCGAACCTCCTGGTTGCTTACGTCCTCTTCCGTACTCTATGGTCCCTAACGCTAAACCCCATTTAACCATTAGACAGCTTTGGGGGATCGCACGATGACGTTGCTCTTGGCTCAGATCAGCGACCTGCACCTTGACGGCACCGACAGGGCGACCCGACGCGCCACCCAGGTCATGGGCCACCTGAGGGCGCTGCCCCGCCCGGTCGACGCCCTGCTGGTCACCGGTGACATCGCCGATCACGGCGCGGAGGCCGAGTACGAGCAGGCCGCCCAGATCCTGGCTGCCCCCTTCCCGGTGCTCACCTGCCCCGGCAACCACGACGTCCGTACGGCCTACCGCGAGGCGCTGCTGCGACAGCCGTCCGCGCCCGGCCCCATCAACCGGGTGCACCACGTCGCCGGCACCGCCATCCTGATGTGCGACTCCACCATCCCCGGGCGCGACGAGGGCCGGCTCGACGCCGAAACCCTCGCCTGGATGCACGCCACCCTCGACGGTCTCGCCCCGGACACGCCCGCGCTGATCGCCTTCCATCAGCCGCCCGTCGTACTCCACCACCCGTTGCCCGACTCCGGGCGGCTGGAGGCGCCCGGCGACCTGGCCGCGCTGCTCGACGCACATCCGCAGGTCGTCGCCGTACTCACCGGCCACGCTCACACCGCGGCCGCCTCCACCTTCGCCGGTCGTCCCCTGATCGTCGCACCGGCCGTCACCTGGACCCTGCGCCTGCCGTGGGAGGGCGAGCAGCCCGCCGACCGCGACCAACCGCCCGGCCTCGCCTTCCACATCCTGGACGACGACCACCGCCTCACCACCCACTTCCGCGTCGTGCTCCAGGCATGACCCACACGTACGCGGTCATTGCGTTCCTCCTGGCGATCCTGCCCATCATCGCCACTCCGGGCGCCAGCCTGACCCTGCTCATCCAGCACGTCACGGCCGGTGGTCACCGGCAGGCCCTCCCGATCATCCTCGGTACGGTCAGCGGCCTGTACGCCCACGCGACCCTGGCCATCGCCGGACTGTCGGCCCTGGTCATGCACTCCAGCCAAGCCTTCACCATCGTCAAACTCCTCGGGGCGGCCTACCTCATCGGCCTCGGCCTGTGGACCTGGCGCTCCACCACCCTGCCCCCGCCTCCCAAGCTGACGGATCGGCCGGAGCGTACCGGCTCCGTCTACACCCAGGCCCTGCTCGCGAACGTACTCAACCCCAAGGCGGCCTCCATCTACCTGACCCTGGTCCCGCAGTTCATCGTGCCCGGCCCGCCCCTCAACGGGCAGATCCTCACCCTGGCCACCGCCCATGCCCTTCTGATGGCGGTGTGGCTGCTGACCTGGACGGTCCTTGTCCGCCAAGGGGCACACATTCTGCACAAGGCCCGCTTCAAGCGGGCAGTCGGCAAGGTGACGGCGGTGGTGCTCGTCGTCCTCGGTGTCCGGGCCGCCACGATGTAGGCGATGTCGCGGTCGGCGGCGTCAGCGCAAGCTCGTGGCACGCTCGACTGATCCTGGGAAACGATCTTTCTCATTCCGCGAAGCGATCTTCTCAGCCCTCCCGTCGCCCCAGGCCATCCCCGCTCGTGCCCCGCCGGGATGGGCGGGGCCGGGCGGCAGCGGGAGCTTTGGATGCGCGCTGCCTGAGGCAGAGAGTCGGCCTCAGGAGACGAGGCCCGGGCGTGTGAGGCCGGCAGGTGTTCGCAGATGGCGGACGAGGAAGGCTGTCATTGATGACGGCCGTCATTGCCCCCGCCAAGGGCGCGGTCACGGTGGCACGATGTGGTCAAGCCTTAATTGGTGCGGGCCGCCCTGGCGGCCTGCTCGATCTTCGCGCAGTAGGCTGCACGGGCTTCCTCGTTGATCTGCTTCTCGTGTTCGGTGCGCAACCCGGTCCGGCCGTCGAGGCCCTCGCGCAGGATGTCGGCGTGCCCGGCATGCCGGGTGGACTCGCCGAGGACATGGACCATGATGGCGAACAGGTTCGTGTGCCAGGCCGGCGTTGACTCCGGCCACCACGGCACATGCCCGGGGGCGTCGAGGGGAAGCTCGTTGATCGTCGCGTCCGAGTGTTCCCACGTGCGCCGGTAGAACCCGATGATCTGATCGCGGGTCTCGTCCTCGGTCGCCCACAGATCGCTGCCGTTGGAGTCCTGCCACCGGGGCAGCGGTTCTGGGGAAGGGCGGTCGAAGACCTCGCCGAAGTACCTGGCCTCGATGGTGGCCACGTGTTTGACCAGGCCGAGGAGGTTGGTCCCGGTCGCTGTCAAAGGTCGGCGGGCGTCGTATTCGGACAAGCCGTCGAGTTTCCAGAGCAGCGCCTTGCGGTCCCGCCGCAGTCTCTCGTGCAGGTTGTCTTTCACGAAATCGTCGATCACGGGTCACGATTCTGTCAGGCTGCGCCGGTGGGCTCAGCTTGCGAGCCGCCTGGAGTCGTTCGGCTCCGCCGGCTATCGCTCACAGCCACACTGCCCGGGACTTGAGGTCCCGCAGGGCAGGAGGCCTAGGGTGTCGGGGGTTTCCCAGGCGATCAGGTGCCGCTCGGGCGCGCCGAGCCGAGGTCAGTCCGCACCCAGACCCTGGAGGGCCGGTCGTGTTGCGCGATCCGGCCCTGTCGCCAGCCCTGTCGGAAGACCCCCGTCATCACTGCGCAACGTCAGGGCCCTGCGGGGAACGACGACGCCGATCGCTTGGGAAGCGGATGTCCCTCAAGCGGTCGGCGACTGGTGTTCGTGCGTGCGTGGTCCCGCGGTGACCGGGCCCGGCTGCGTACGCCGAATCAGGCGAGCAGTGCGGTCGCCTCGACCTCGACGAGCACGTCCGGCTCGAAGAGGTGGTCGACGCCGATGAGGGAGGCCGGCGGCATGGGGAGCGCAAGGCCGATCTCCTCGGCGACGGCCTCGACTCCGGCCATGAAGTCGCCGATCTTCTCCGGGCTCCACCGGGTCACATAGAACGTCAGGCGCAACACGTCCGCGAACGAGGCGCCTGCGCCTGCCAGGCCGACGGCGGTGTTGCGCAGAGCGTGCGCGACCTGTCCGGCCAGATCGCCGGGGGCCACCGGGGTTCCGTCGGCCTGCCGTGCGACCTGCCCGCTGACATGGACGTGCGTCGTGCCCGTGCCGACGGCGACATGGTGGTAAGGGGTGGGCTGGAGCAGGCCTTCAGGGGTGAAGTGCTTGACGGCCACAGCTGTTTCTCCTTGTCAACGTAGGTATCTTCAAGCTACTTAGTAGGAGAAGGACACTTCAACGAGACCAGGTTTCACCATGGATACCGGCAGCGAACTCCGCATCGACGCCCCACACCGCGAACTCCTCGATCAGGTGCTCGACAAGTGGTCCCTCGGTGTGCTCAACGAGCTCTGCGAACGCCCCTGCCGCTTCAACCAGCTACGCCGGGCCATGCCCGCGGTCACGCAGAAGTCGCTGACCGCGACTCTTCGCCGCCTCGAGCGCAACGGGGTGATCGAACGCGAGGTCCTCTCCACGCGGCCGGTGGCGATCGAGTATCGGATCACACCGCTCGGCAAGACCTTGCGGCAGCCTGTTGACGTCCTGCTGGCCTGGGCGTCCGAGCACATGCCCGCCATCGAACACGCCCGCGACGTCTTCGACATGCGCGAGGACGCGGGCCTCTGAGACCTGTGTCCTGGCCCCGTTCGAGTCGGTGGCTGAGGCCTGTGCCGGGGCGGCCGTACGGCATGGCTTCCGGAAAGCCGAGCTCGCACGTCGCCGAGTTCGCCCGTGGGCGTGCCGACGACTGACGGGCGGTGGATGCGCTGCCCACCCTGGTGATCAGCGGGAGTGATCGGGACGGTCAGGGCATGCAGGTACGGGTGCCGGTCGAGCCGTCGACCCGATGGATCTTGACTCGGACGGAGCCCAGGGCGGTGCGAGTCGTTGTGCTGACCGTGTCGGCCACGGTGCACACCAGTTGCCGTTCGGCGGTACGGTCGAGGCCCCAGCCGAAGGACAGCCGGAGGTCCACCGGCCCGCGCGGGTCGATGCGGACAAGCGGGAGCGGCGCGCCCGGTGGGACGAAGCTGACCAGACCACGCGCGCGTTCGGCGGCGTCCGGGCCCCGCACCAGCGCCTCGAGCGCGGCGTGCAACGCGTCGGTGCCCCGGTAGAGGCGCGACACCCGTTCCAGCCCGAGCGCGGAGGAGAAGTACACGTGCACGGTGGCAGACCGGCTGGTCGCGCCCTCCAGCGCGGTGGCCGCGGGACCGGCGGGCGTCGGACCGGTGTCGTTGATCGCGCAGGCCGCCGTCAGCGTCACTGCCAGCAGAACTGCTGTCAGGCGGTGGTTCACGGCCGATTCCAGGGCAGGGTGAGGGTGAAGACCGCTCCGCCGTCCGGGGCGTTGGCGGCGCTCAGCGTGCCGCCGTGCAGCCGGGCGTTCTCGTAGGCGATGGCCAGGCCGAGACCGCTGCCCTCGCTGCGGGTACGGGCCGCTTCCCCCTTGGTGAACCGGTCGAAGACGTAGGGCAGCAGGTCGGCGGCGATGCCCGGTCCGTTGTCGGTCACGGTGAGGGCGACGCCGCCGGGGACCGCCCGGGCCCACAGCCGTACCGTGGCCTGCGGCCCGCCGTGGCGCAGCGCGTTGCCGACGAGGTTGGCCAGGATCACGTCCACGCGGCGGGGGTCGAGCCGCACGCGCAGCCCCTCCGGGACGTCGACCGGGACGCGAGCCTGCCAGTGCCGCAGCGCGAGCGTCTGGCCCACCAGCTGGGCCAGGTCGACCTCGTCGAGGGTGAGGACGGCGGCCCCGGCGTCGAACCGCGACACCTCCATCAGGTCGTCCACGAGCCGGGTGAGCCTGCGTGTCTCGTCGGCGACCAGGCCCACGGCCTCGGCGGTCTCGGGCGGCATCCGGCCCGCCGCGACGTCCTCGTCCAGCAGGCCGGTCACGGCGGTCATCGCGGCCAGCGGCGTGCGCAGCTCGTGGGAGACGTCGGCGGCGAACCGGCGGGCACGGGCCTCCATGTCGCGCAGGACGGCGGTGTCGCGTTGCAGGGCCGCGGCCATGGTGTTGAAGGTGCGGCCGAGGTCGGCCAGTTCGTCGTCGCCGGTGACGGTGGTCCGGGTGTCCAGTTCGCCCGCCGCCATGCGCTCGGTGGCCGAGCGCAGCCGCCGCACCGGGCGCAGCACGCTGCCCGCCGCGAGCAGCGCGGGCAGGATCGCGGCCAGGACGACCGGCAGCGCTCCGGCGCGCGCGGCGGTGACCAGCGAATCCACGTCACGTTGCTGGGCGGCCAGCGAGAAGGAGGCGAAGACCATCAGTGGCGGCCGGGCCGCGGGCCGCGTGGCGTCCCGTACCGGGACGGCGATCGCCAGCCAGGGCCGGCCGTCCCGTTGGAAGCGCTGGACCAGCGCCGTCGTCGTCCCGGCCGCCTCGCTCCTGAGTTGCGTGGGCAGCGCGGGAGCGGCCGAGGCGGCGACGACCAGCGGCCCGTCCTGGAACGACGCGGCGGTGCGCCAGTCGCGTGAGCCGCCCGCACGGTCCAGCTGGAGGGTCAAGGCGCGCAGGTCGGCAGGGGTCGGATCGGAGGGCAGGTCCGGCGCCAGCGAGTCGATCTGCGTGCGCAGGTCGTGCACCGCGCTGCTCTGGACGCCTTCCAGGATCGCCGAGCGGGCCTGGTGGAAGGTCAGCGCGGCGGTGGTGAGCGCGCCGAGCGCGGTGACCAGCACGAACCCGACCACCAGGCGGGTACGCAGCCCACGCGGCACCCTCACCTGCGGCACTCTCACAGCGGTCCGAACCGGTAGCCGAAGCCGCGTACGGTCTGGACGTAGCGGGGACGGCGCGGATCGTCCTCGATCTTGGCCCGCAGCCGCATCACCCCGGCGTCCACCAGCCGGTAGTCGCCGTGGAAGGTGTGCTCCCACACCTGCTCCAGGAGCTGCTGACGACTGTAGGTGCGTTCGGGGGAGGCCGACAGGAACAGCAGCAGCTTGCGTTCCGAGGGCGCGAGGGCGACCTCCGTGCCGTGCTTGAGCACGCGCAGCGCCGTCCGGTCGATCTCCAGGTCGCCGAAGAAGGCGCGGTCGTCGGCGGCCTCCGGCTGCGCGAGCGCGACGCGGCGCAACACCGAGCGCATCCGGGCCTCGATGACCTCGGCGCTGGCCGGCTTGACGACGTAGTCGTCGGCGCCCGACTCCAGGCCCACCACGACGTCCACGTCGTCGCCGCGCGCCGACAGGATCACGATCGGGAGGACCTGGCTGAACGCGCGGATCCGGCGGCAGACCTCCAGCCCGCTCATGCCCGGCAACATCAGGTCCAGCAGCACCAGGTCGGGAAGCGACGCCGAGACCTCCGCCAGCCCCTGCTCACCGGTGGCGACCGCCGTGGTCTCGTGCCCGCGCCTGCGCAGCCCCAGCGAGACGCCCCGGCGTACGGCCTCGTCGTCCTCGATCAACAGAACCCGCGTCATGATCCCTCCATCGAGCGTCCCGGTCACCGGGACGGGGTGGCGACGTCGAGCGGAACGGCCGAGCCGGTCTCGTCACAGGTGACCGGCCAGGCCTGGCCCGCGATCCCCGACTCGAAGACCCGCACGACCACGTCGGCCTGCGCGCGTCCGCCCGGCACGCCGGGCGCCCCGGCGGCGGTGCACACCAGCTGGCTCACCGCCGTGTGGTCGAGCTCGGACACCACCCACGGCAGGTACAGCTCCACCGCGCCGCGCACGGCCCGCGCCCGGACCTGCCGCGACCCGCCCGGCAGGGCGGTGGTCAGACCGCGCGCCCGTTCGGCGGCGGTGGGTCCGGCCAGCAGCGCGTCCAGCGCCTGCTGCGGCCCGGCGCCGGGCCTGGCCGGACGCGCGTCCGGCCAGGAGCCGTACGGCGTGCGGAAGTACACCCGCAGCTGACGTGCCCGGTCGGTGGTCAGGCCGCCCGTGGCGGGCGCGCCGGCCGCCATCGGCCCGGTCGCGCTCACCTCGGTCCCGCAGGCCGCGACCGCCAGGACGGCAGTCAGCAGCGCGACCGTCCGGATCAGCTGCGTGCCGCCCACGTCCCCCCTACTCGCGCGTGTCGTCATGGTGAGCCCAGCCGGCTCACGTCGACGGTGCCCGCTCCCGGGTTCGGCCGGGGAATCGCCGCCCATGTGCCCACGGCCAGGGTGATCGCGACGGCCAGCGCGGCCCGTCCCGGGCGGCCGACCGCCCATCGGGCCCGCGACCGTACCGGGTCCTCCACCAACAGCTTCGACACTACCGCAGCCAGCAACGACAGCCCGATCGCCACAGCCGTGCGACCCCAGCCCCCCACCCCGAGCACCTCCTGGGGCAGCAGCAGATAGATCGGCCAGTGCCACAGATACAGGCTGTAGGAGACCTCGCCCAGCCTGCGCGGCAGGGCGCCGCCGACGGCCCGCCCCACGAACCCGCCGGGCACGGCGGCCAGCAGCGCGATCAGCACGGCCGAGGCCAGCGAATGCGCGAACATCCCGCCCTGGAACAGCCCGGCGGCCTTCTCACCCGCGGTCAGCGTCCAGGAGAGCACCAGGCCGCCCAGCAGGACCGCGCACAACGCGTCCGCGGCCGCCCTGGGCACGCGCCCGGCCAGGTCCCGGACGGGCGCGGTCGCCGCGACCGCGCCCAGCAGCAGCGAGAACGCACGCGTATCGGTGCCCTCGTAGGCGCGGGTGGTGTCCACCGCGGTCCCGTACCTGACCATCAGCAGGAGTGAGACCAGCGCGCAGACCCCTGCGACGGCGGCGACTCGCCGATGCCCGCCGGCGCCCCCGCGCCCCACGGCCAGTACGACCAGCGGCCAGACCAGGTAGAACTGCCACTCGACGCCGATGCTCCACAGATGCGCGAACAGGCGGGTGCCGGCGGCGTTCCAGTAGCCGATCTGCTCGGCGATGTAGTGCCAGTTGGCGGCCTGGGCCGCCGCCCATGGCGCGTCCTGCGACACCGCCCGCAGCATCGGTGGCGTGGCGAACGCCCACGCCAGCAGCAGCGTCGCCACGCCCATCAAGGCCAGGGCCGGCAGCAGCCGCCGCGCCCGCCGAGCCCAGAAACCGGCCAGGTCCAGGCGGCCGCTCCGGTCGAGCTCGGCCAGCAGCAGCCCGGTGATCAGGAAGCCGGACAGCACGAAGAAAAGGTCCACACCGAGGAACCCACCGGACAGGTACCCGGCGTGGAACAGCAGGACCGCCGCGACGGCCAGGCCACGCAACCCGTCCAGCGGCCCGATGTGCGCACGCCCCGGGTTCTGCCGCCGATGGACCCCGGCGGAAGACAGCATCTCAACGACTCCCGTCCGAGTGGGGATCAGGCGCAGCCCAGCTTGGAGAAGCGCTCGTCGCCGACCCATGAGCCGTTGGCCCACGCCTCGGGCGCGGCCGGGGTGAAGCCGAGCCGCTCGCCCAGCTTGCCGGTGAACCATTTGGCGAACGCGGCCGAGCCCTGCTGACAGGAGTGGATGCCGTCCTTGGAACGCTGCGCCTTGGACGCCGACGCGTCGGTGCCCCACAGCTCCGAGGCGTCCAGGAACTGCGCCTTGCCGTCCTGGACGGCCTGCCGGGCGGTCTCGGGCGCGCTCTTGATCGCCGAGGCGTACTGCCGGTAGAAGTCGTCCAGCTTGAACGGCGGCGCCGAGACGATCACCAGCTCCCCGCCCGCCTTCTGGACGGTGGCCGCCAGTTTCCGGTAGGCGGCGAGCTGCTGCTGCCGGGTGCCCCAGTCGTAGGTGGTGATCTGGTAGGCGACGACGTCGGGCTTGTACTCGGCAAGGTTCTTGCCCAGTTGCTGCCAGGTGTCCTTGGCGCCCATCTTCGTCACCGGGTGCTCACCGGCGACGACGTTGCCGCCACCGCTGGAGGTGGCGTCCTTGAACTCCACGCCGCCGGCCTTCAACGCCGCGCCCAGCGCCGGGGCTTCGGCTCCGGCGATGGAGTCACCGACCCACAGAACCTTCTTCCCGGTCGATTCGGACTTGCCGGAGGTCGCCGCCGTGGTCTCGGCATCGTCGCCGCCGCCGGAACCCTCGCCGCAGGCGGCGAGGGCAGCGCTCAGGCTCACCGCGGTCAGGGCCAGCGCGGCTCTCTTGATCGTACGGCGTCGCGTGGGAAGGCTGTTGTTGTGCATGACTTCACCCAACCAGCGGAAAACTCCTGGTCAGTGCGGTCGTCATCAAACCATCACACAACGGTGGAACGCCCGTCATCAAGCGGTCTGCCCTCACCGGGCCGGCCCGGCGACGAGGAGCCCGACCAGGCGGCGGGGACAGCGACGCCGTGTTCGCCGAGCTGGAGGAGAACGTCGGCCCCGTGGACGTCGTCATCGCCAACGCCGGCTACGGCCTCGAGGGCACCTTCGAGGAGACCCCGCTGGCCGCGGTGCGACAGCAGGTCGAGGTCAACGTCTTCGGGGCGATGGCGACCCCGCAGGCGGCGCTACCTCACCTGCGTCGGCGCCGATCCATGTCACGTGCCGCGCACACCATCGACGACCACGACACGCTGTTCACCCCCATCCGCGAAGCGCGGCAGAAGGCGAGCGGCAACCAACCGGGTAATCCTGCTGAGGCCGCACTGCGACCTGCCACTCCTGCTGCCGCCGCCCTGGCTCAGGTGCAGCGAGCCAGGGTGGAGCTTCCTGTCCTGACGAGCCGTCTCAGGACAGTGTCGGCGCGTACCGTTGGAGCGCCGTCCGCCACCGTTCGCTCGTCAGGACCTCCTCCTCCAGGGCCAGCTCGGCAGGCGCGCCAGGTGCGCACACTCCGTAAACCTGGCTCGCCACCTCCGGTGCCAGCAAGTAGTCGTGCTGAAAGAGCCCTCGAACGCGAGCCATGCCACAACGGCGCCTTCGCACGCCCGGTCCAGGCATGCCTTCAGATAGGCCTCCAGGTCCTCGGGAACGGCATCGAAGATCAGGTCGTACTCGAACACGTGCCGCCCCGGCAGATAGTCCTCATCGGCCGTGAGGTCGTAGACCTTCACCTGTGAGGGCGCGACGTCGCCGTCACGATGAGCCCGTCCTCGATGAGGTGACGCATGGCGTGACCACCGCCTTTTCGCATGTTCTCGAAGGCGGACGAGACCGTGTCGGGGGTGAAACCGATGGGGCAGTTGTGAACCAGCGCGTCCTGGCCGCCGATCGCTACATGGTACGTAGGGATCCCGCCGACGCTGAGGTTGTGCACTCGCTGGTCGGCTGAGTTCCAGGCGGCGACGGCCGTGAGCTGGACCAAAGTCTTGGCCCCCGCGCTCGTGTGCAGCCCGATGGCTTTGCCCCAAGGGATGATGCCGGCGCAGGCGAGGGCGTCGCCCCGGGCACATTCGGGGTAGTCATCGATGAACAGCGCCCACAGGAAGTCTCGAACCATGAGCATGGCGCGTCTGTCCCGCTCGGCGAGCGTCTTCTTCACCCAGGCGTTGACTGCGTCCGGATCCGTCTGCCCCTTCCAGGCCATCCATACTGTTCGCTTCTGGTCCTTGCTCAGGTTGCTGTAATGGGTGTTGTAAACATGCTCGGCGACTTCCGCCTTGGTCAGGGGCTGTCGCTCATGCGGGTGGGGCTGCGGTCAGTGATGCCGTCCCGCACGGCTTGCTCCATGACGCGTACGAGGATGGCCAGGCGGTCGACCGCCCCGTTCGTGATCACGCGTACGGGAAGGTGCCCCAGGGCGGGCGCCACCCGCTTGCGCCCCCGGCCGTATAGGGGCCGGCGTTTGGGCTTCAGGCCGAGTACGGCCAGGGCTACGGACTTGGAACGCCGACCGCCGGTGACGGGATCGAACCATCGCGCGCGAACTTCCACATCGGAGGCGAGAGCGATGCCAGCCGGCGGCAGCTCGGGCCGTGACGCCATCAGGCCACCTCGCCGGGGTCGGTGCGGTGGTCGGCAAGCCACTGCCGCAGGTCGTGGACGTTGTAGAAAGTCAGGGGTGTTGTCAGCCGTACCAAGGGAAGGCCCTGAGGCGGCTTCGTCGCGCGTCGGCGGTGGAGGGGCGACGGTGAGAAGGGCTGTGGCTTCCTCGGTCGTGCGTCGGGGTCTTCCGGTCGCCGGGGCCGACGGACTATCATTGACGCCGCACGCGCGGATCTCCGCGATCTTTCAGATTTTCTTAAAGATCCGTTGCAGAACTCCTCGATGGACGCGTGCTCTCGCTCGCCAACAGACTCCCTTCCTGAGATCCACAGCGGACCCGACCGATCGGGGCCGCTTCACAGGAAGCGCGATCTATGGCGAATCGATCCCGGAGAGTGGTGCCCGCAGGGCTCGCGCTCGTGCTGGCCCTCGTGACGGCGGGCTGCAACGCGAACCCGCAGTCCAGCTCGCAGTCCGGCTCGCAGTCCACCGAGCCGACTACGAGCAAGAAGACGACGGGGCTCGAGTCCGTGCCCCAGGGCGGGACCCTGCATTACCTCTCGCGGCGCGCGACCGAGTCCTTCGAGACCGCCAACGCGCAGATGGTGCCGACCAGCCGGCTGCGATGGGTGCACCGTGGGCTGACGTCGTGGCGGACGCTCCCCGACAAGGACACGGTCCTCGTGCCGGACCTCGCCACCGACACCGGCAAGACGGACGACGGCGGCAAGACGTGGACCTTCACGTTGAAGGAGGGCTTGAAGTTCTCCGACGGCAGCCCCATCACCGCGCAGGACGTGAAGTACGGCATCGAGCGGTCGTTCGCGCCGATGTTCCAGGGTGGCCTTGGCTACCACAAGACGCTGCTGGTCGGCGGCACCGACTACGACGGCCCGTACGACGGCAAGGAACTCGACTCCATCGAGGTCGACGGCGACCACAAGATCGTCTTCCGTCTGAAGCGTCCGTTCGGCAACTGGCCGTGGATCGTCAGCATGCCGGCCTTCGCGCCGGTGCCGGCCGCCGCCGACACCAAGCCGGAGACGTACGGCGAGCATCCGGTCGCCAGCGGCCCGTACCAGGTGACGAGCTTCCGCAAGGGGTCGCAGGCGGTGCTGGACCGCAACCCGAACTGGAAGGCCGACAGCGACCAGGTGCGGTTCGCCGGCCCGGACAAGATCGTCCTTGACATGGGCCTGAACAACGACACGATCGTGCAGCGCCTCATCGACGACAAGGGCGAGGACCAGACCGCGATCAGCAACGCGCTCATCTCGCCGTCGCAGTTCCAGCGCATCGAGTCCGACCCGTCGATCGCCGGCCGCATGGCCAACAGCCCCTCGGGCTACTTCCGCTACCTCGCCATGAACGTCAAGCGCCCGGGCCTGTCCGACGTCCGCGTGCGGCAGGCGATCAACTACGCGATCAACAAGGCCGAGGTGCAGAGCGTGTACGGCGGCCCGAAGTTCGGCGGCCAGATCACCTCGACCATCATGACGCCCGGCATCCCCGGCCACACCGAGTACAACCTGTACGACGGCGGTGACACCGGCAACGTCGATAAGGCGAAGGAACTGCTCGCCGAGGCCGGCGTCTCCGACCTGAAGCTCACGCTGACCTATCCGACCGACGTGAGCACGATCGAGGAGAAGGAAGCCCAGAGCATCAAGAACTCGCTGGCGCGGGTCGGCGTCAAGGTCGAGCTCAAGGGCCTGGACGGCAACACCTGGTCCGAGCTCGTCTCGTCCGACGACGGCGACTACGACATGACGACGAACGGCTGGGGAGCGGACTTCCCGAGCGGCATGAGCACCATCCAGCCGCTGTTCGCGTCGAGCGAGATCGGCAACGGCGGCGGAAACGCCTCGAAGTACTCCAACCCCAAGGTGGACGCCGCGATCGACGCCGCGATCGCGGAGCCGGACCTCGACAAGGCCGCCCAGATGTGGGCCGCGATCGACAAGCAGATCATGGAGGACGCCCCGGTCGTGCCGATCCTCGTGCAGCGCACGCAGGCCCTGGCCGGTTCGAAGATCATGAACTACTTCATCCCCGCCTACCCGCCGTTCGCGAACGAGTTGGTCGTCGGTGTCGATCGCTGAGATCCAGCAGGCGGAGGGCCGGGGCACCTCGGTCCTCGGCCGCTTCCTCCGGAAGCGGTCCGGCGTCGCCGGCCTGGTCATGCTGGTGGTGCCGCTCGTCGCGGGGCTCTGCGCCCCGCTGCTCGTGTGGATGGAGGGACAGGACCCGAACACCCTGCACACCGACGTGCTCGACCCGGACGGCGGCCGTCCGCTGGGCGCCTTCGGTGGCGTCAGCGCCGACCACTGGCTCGGTGTCGTCCCGGTGACGGGTGTCGACCTGTTCGCCCAGATCGTCTACGGCATCCGCTCGTCGCTGTTCATCGCGTTCGGGGCGAGCATCCTGTCGATCGCCTTCGCCGCCGTCCTCGGTACGGCGATCGGGTACTTCGGCGGCTGGCTCAACGCCGTCGCGGGGCGGGTGATCGACTTCATGTTCGGTTTCCCGGGCCTGATGTTCGTCATCGCGATCATGGCGATCGTGCCGCCGGAGATGCCGCGGGCCCTGGTCCTCGTGCTGGTACTGGCCTTCTTCGGCTGGACCGTTCCGGCCCGGATCATCGGCGCCCAGGCCGGCGCCGTCAACGCCCGCGCCTTCGTCGAGGCGGCGCGCGCGACCGGCGCCGCGCCCTGGCAGATCATCCGCCGGGAGATGTTGCCGCACCTCTTCGGCCTGGTCGTCGTCCTGTTCGCGATGTCACTGCCCGGCAACGTCAGCGTCGTCGCGGGACTGTCGTTCCTCGGCGTCGGCCTGCGTGGCGATGTTCCCGACCTCGGCAAACTGCTCTCGGACTCGCTGCCGTGGATCTACAGCGGTGCGGACGTCTGGTACATGCTCTTCCCGGGCGCCGTGGTGTTCCTGATCGTATTCGGCGCCACGCTCGCCGGTGACGCGCTCCGCGACGTCCTCGACGTGCGCATGGAGGATTCCGCATGATCGTCTACATTGCCCGCCGCATGGCCACCGCGGTGTTCATGCTCCTCGCGATCGCCTTCGTGACGATAGCCCTCTTCTTCGGGGCCTCGAAGGACCCGGCCCGCGCCATGTGCGGCAAGCCGTGCCCGCCCGAGACCCGGGCCAAGGTCAGCGCCTACATGCAGACCGACCAGAGCCCGGTGTGGCAGTACGTCCAGTTCGTGAAGGGCCTGTTCACCGGCCGTACGTACGGCGAGGGCGCCCAGCAGGTGCACTGCCAGGCGCCGTGCTTCGGCTACTCGTTCCCGAACCGCAGCGACGTGACGACGCTCATCGCCGAGCGGCTGCCCGTCACGTTGTCGCTCGCGTTGGGCGCGGCCGTCCTGTGCCTCGTCGTGGGCATCGGCCTCGGCGCGTTGTCGGCGATACGCAAGGGCGGGATCGTCGACCGGTTCTCGATCGGCTTCGCGATGTTCGGGCTGTCGGTCCCGACCTTCCTCGTCGGCCTGCTCGTCGTCCAGGTCTTCGGCTTCATGCTCAACGCGCTGCCGTACTCCGGCTTCGTGTCGTTCTCGGAGTCACCGGCGGATTGGGCCTGGCACCTGATCGGCCCGTGGATGGTGTTGTCGTTCATCCTCGCCGCCGGCTACATCCGGGTCACCCGTACGCAGCTCCTCAACGAACTCTCGGCCGACCACCTCGTCGCGATGACCGCGCGCGGCGCGTCGACCCGGCGGGTGAACCGGCACGCCGTCCGCGGCGTGATGGTGCCGGTCGTGGCGATGTTCGCGCTCGACGTCACCGCGCTCCTGGGCGGCTCGGTGATCGCGGAGAAGGTGTTCAGCCTGCACGGGCTCGGCGACCTGCTGCTGTCCGGTGTGAACGAGTCCGACCTGAGCATCGTCGTCGGGGTGACGCTCTTCTCCGCCTTCCTCATCATCGTCGGCAATCTGATCGCCGACCTGCTGATGCCGCTTCTCGACCCGAGGATCCGCCGTGCCTGACCCCGTACTCCAGGTCGAGGACCTGTGTGTCTCGTTCACCAGCGGCGGCCTCACCGCCGATGTCGTGCGGGACCTCTCCGTGAGTCTGGACGGCGGCCGCACGCTCGCCGTGGTCGGCGAGTCGGGGTCGGGCAAGACGATGACCGGCCGGGCGATCATGCGGCTCCTGCCGCGCGGGGCGAGCGCCCGGGGCCGGATCGTCGTCGCCGGGCGGGAGATGCTCTCCGCCGACGAGCGCGAGCTGCGCCGGGCCCGTGGCTCCGACGTGGCCATGGTGTTCCAGGACTCGATGTCCGCGCTGAGCCCGTACCTCGACATCGGCGCGCACATCGCCCAGGCGGTCCGTCTGCACGACCCGTCGGTCACCCGTCGCGCCGCGCGGGCCCGTGCGGTCGAGATGCTCGACAGGGTCGGCATCCCCGAGCCCGCGGACGCCGTACGCCGCTTCCCGCACGAGTTCTCGGGCGGCATGCGGCAACGCGCGGTGATCGCGATGGCCCTGGTGAACCGGCCGGCGCTGCTCATCGCCGACGAGCCGACCACCGCGCTCGACGTGACGGTGCAGGCTCAGATCCTGGCCCTGCTCCGCGGGCTCCAGCAGGAGTACGGCATGGCGATGCTCCTGATCAGCCACGACTTCGGGGTGGTGGCGAGCGCGGCGGACGACGTCCTCGTGCTGTACGCCGGCCGCCAGGCCGAGTACGGCAGCCTCCGCGACATCTTCGATCAGCCCGCCCACCCGTACACCGCCGGTCTCCGCGCGGCCACGCCGCGGCTGGACGCCCGGCTCGACATCGGTGGCGAGCGGACGCGGCTGCGCGCCATCCCCGGCACGCCCACGTCGCTGCGCGACGCCGGACCGGGTTGCGCCTTCGCGCCGCGCTGCGGCTTCGCCGACCAGGTCGGCGAACGCTGTGTCGTGGAGGTACCGCTGCCCACAGTCCGCCCGGCCGGCGAGGACGGCGGCGTGCACCTCGCGGCCTGCCACCTCGATCGTCTCCCCGAACTGCAGGAGGTCGCCCGGTGAGCGCGATCCTGGAGATGACCGACGTCAGCAAGCGCTACCGCACCGCCGGTGGCTTCGGCCGCGGCCGCAAGGGCTTCCTCGCCGTGGACGGCGTCTCGCTCCATGTCGAGCGGGGCGAGGCGCTCGGTCTGGTCGGCGAGTCCGGCTCGGGCAAGTCCACGCTGGCGCGGATGGCCAACGGCCTGGTGGTGCCGACGTCCGGCACCGTCCGTACGGACGGGCAGGACGTCGCCCGCCTCGGCCGGCGAGGACTGCGGCGGCTGCGGCGCAACGTCGCCATGGTCTTCCAGGACCCGCTGGCGTCGCTGAACCCGTTGCAGACCGTGCGGCAGACGCTGGAGAACGTCTTCCACGCGCACGGCGAGACGACGTCGACCGCCGAACTGGTCGCGCTGCTGGAGTCGGTCGGCCTCGGCGCCGACTACCTGGGGCGCTACCCGCACGAGGTGTCCGGCGGGCAGCTCCAGCGCGTCGCCGTGGCACGAGCGCTCGCCCTCAAGCCGGATCTGATCATCGCGGACGAGCCGACCTCGGCGCTCGACGTGTCGGTGCGCGCCCAGATCCTCAACCTGCTGGCCGACCTGCAGCGCGACCAGGGGATCTCGTTCCTCCACGTCAGCCACGACCTGGCGGTGATCCGGCTCTACAGCGACCGCGTCGCCGTCATGCAGCGCGGCCGTATCGTCGAGACCGGCTCGTCCGAGGAGATCTTCCGTTCCCCGCAGCACCCCTGCACGCGCGCGCTGGTCGAGGCGACGCCGGAGGCGGAGCTGCTGGCCTGACCTGACCCGCGGGAGCGTTGCGCGACGCCGAAGAGGCGTGCCACGATCTTGACCATGATCCACCGAACGACAACCCCGTCGTGAGCCGGCCGGGGGCCGGCGCGACAGAGCAGTGAATGAGGACACGTGGGAACAGACCTGTTCGTCCGAGAGTATGGGCGGGACGCAGCAGATGCGCCGGCCATCCTCATCCTCCACGGCGCCGTGGAGTCCGGCGCGTGCTTCGGTGACGCCGTCGACCGCTGGGGCGGCGACTACCACATCGTGGCGCCGGACGCACGGGGCCACGGGGAGTCGCCCGGCCGCCTGCCCGAGCACGAGGGCGTTCCGTCCACCGACGTGATGGTGCAGGACGCGATCGACATCCTCAAGGACATGCTCGACGAGACCGGGCGCAGGACGCTCGTCGTCGGGCACTCCATGGGCGCGCGGATCGCCGCCTTCGTCGCCGCCGACGCCCCGCACCTCGTGGCCGGCGTCGTGCTGGAGGACCCGCCGTGGTGGGTGCCGGAGGCCGGTCCCAACCCGTGGCTCAGCGTCGAGCAGACCACCAAGGACCCCTTCGACTACGCCGACACGGCGTCGGTCGAGGAACTCATGGACATGCAGCGCGAGCTCAAGCCTCATTGGGCGGAGCAGGAGCTGCGCCCGCTCGCCGAGGCGATGAAGGCCGTCGACATCGACTACATGCAGCAGCGGGTCCACGAGAAGCGCCGGATCTGGACGCCGACCGCGCGGCAGATCACGGTCGGCCCGGCCGGCGTACCGGCGCTGCTCGTCACCGGCACCGGCGACGTCATCGTCGACAAGCACTCCCGTGATCGCCTGACGGCCGTCGCGCCCGGCTTCGACGTCGTCGTGATCGAGGGGGCCCACCACTGCGTACGCCGCGACAAGCCGGACGAGTACCACCGGCACGTGGACGCCTTCCTCCGCGAGAACGCGCCCTCGGCCGGGGCCGTCACTCGACACTGAAGGTGTCGGACCGCGCGAGCGGGCCGTAGACCTCCGAGTCCGGCTCGGCGACAGCGGCCCGCATCGCATCCAGCCCCGCCCGTACGACGGGGTGGCCCTGGTTGTCACGCCGCGTCGTCATGATCACCTTGCGCAGCGGCGCGATGCCGCGCGTCGGCAGGATCGTCACCCACTCGGCGTCGCGGGCGGAGAGCGCGGACTCCGGCACCAGGCAGATCCCCGCCTCGGCGGCGACCAGCGCCAGCGCGGCGCGGTAGTCGTCCGAGACGTGGGTGATCGGCGGGTGGAAGCCGAGCTCCGCGCACGCCTGCAGCACCATCGTGCGGCACGGATTACCGGGCGAGGGCATGATCCAGCCCTCTTCGGTGAGCTGGGTGAGCGCGATCCCCTCCTCGCCGGACAGCGGGTGCGCCTGGGGGAGGACGACCCTGAACCGCTCGATGTAGAGCGGGAACTTCACGATGTCGGGGGAGTCGCGCTCGGGGTCGGACTCGTACTCCATGGTGACGGTCACGTCGATGTCGCCGCGCATCAGCATCCGGTGGCTCATGTGCGCCTCCGCGTCGACGACGGTGACGTCGACGCCCGGGGCCTGGCGGCGCAGCTCGACGATGGCGGGTGCCACCAGCCAGCTGATCGCCGTGGGGAAGGCGCCGATCCGGAGCTGCCCGAGGACACCGCCCGCGTGCGCGGCCAGGTCGGCCTCGGCGATCTTCAGCCGGGAGCTGATCTCCTCGGCGTGCCCGGCGAGGATGCGCCCGGCCGGCGTGAGCGCCAGCTTGCGCCCCGAGCGTATGACGAGCGCGTGACCGACCTCGCGTTCGAGCGCCGCGAGTTGCTGCGACACCGCGGACGGCGTCAGGTGCAGCGCCGCCGCGGTCGCGGTGACCGAGTCGGACAGTACGAAGGCACGGAGGATGAGGAGACGTCGGGGGTCGATCGTGGGCACGCGGGCTCCGTGGCGGGTCGGCCGGGCGTCCGTCGCAGTGGGGGCATCCGCGAGGCGGGACCGGGGGACCCCGATGTTAGCGGGCCCTTCCGGACGCGGGCGCTCCGGCATGGGGTGCGCCACCTGTGGGCGCCGAGAATCGCCTCACCCGCTCTGACCTGGCATGTGTCCCTCAGATCGCGGCTGCGGTCCACGAGGTGCTGTCGATCCCCGTCCGCGTGCTTGATCGCCTTGTCCCGGCCGGGCATGCCGGGAGGAGTCCGTGGGCCGACACGGAAGGCGGCAGCCTGCCGGCCGACATGCAGGGGTGGTCTCCGACGAGGTCGCTGGCCATCATGAGCCGGCCGGCGCTGATCGCCGTGGGCAGATCTCCCACGGCGATCGCGTCGGTGCAGGCCACGTGGAGGGTGTCCACGACGGCGCGAGCAACTGGCCCTGGGACACCTCGCCCTGGAGGCGGCCCAGTCCACCGCCGATGGCCGCCACCCTGGTCGGGGTGGCGGCCATCGTGGTGTTGGGGTCATTGGGGCCGGTTGGCGAACTCGGCCTTGGAGGCTCTCTGCTCCCGAAGAGGCCTCAGCCCCGAAGCAGCGTCAGAGCGTTCTGCTGTTCACTTGACGTCGATCCAGTCGTAGGTGCCGCTCGAGAGCGTCGGCAGCGATACCCATCCGCTTTCGGATCCGTGGACGCTCGTCCCGCTGCTCGTCAGCGTGCCGGCGTTCTGGCGCCACCCCCAGACGGTGAAGGTCCTGATCTTGCCGACCGGGCCCGTGCAGTTGACGGAGAACCCTCTGATACCTCCACCACGGACAGTGAGCACCTTTTTGTAGCAGCTCAGGTCAGGGGCAATGTAGACGGTGGTGGCGGAGGCCGACCCCGCAGGGACAACGATGAATCCGCTCACTGCCACGAGCCCGATGATGAATGCACGGCGCATCGCCGTCGTAGGTCGCATGCGGCACACCGTAGAACGCAGCGCTATGGATCGGCTTTAGACGGCCCACAGTCCAAGTACGGCTGGAAGGGACAGCCGGTTGACATAGAGCTTCATAACGGGCAGCCCGACCTGCGAACACGCCCCGGTGATCGTTATCGCGCCGGACTCATCCCGCCATGTTCGAGCCGTGATCCTCGCGCGCACACCCGCCGTGACCAGGAGACTGTCCCCTTCGGCGTTACTCGGTCTGCGCCCCTCACCGGGTCGGTCACGCCTGGCGGCTGCGGTTGGCGGGGGCTTCGAAGATGAGTCCGAGACCTTCCTCTTCGTCCCAATCTTCGCCGACCTGGACGAAGCCGAAGCCGGCGATCGTGGCCAGGGACGCCGCATTGTCGGGACTGATCGTCGCCCGTACGGTCCTGACCTCCGGTTCGGCCGCGGCCCGACGCAACAGCTCGATCAGGATGGCTCGGCCATAGCCCTGGCGGCGGAAGCCAGGAGCGACGGCGTAGCCGATCTCCACCATGCCCGCCTCGTCGGGCGGTCCGTGAAACCCGGCATGACCGATGACGACACCTTCAGGCCCGGTCACCGCCTGCCGCGCCATCCACCGCGCGTGGCCGGGATCGGCGGCCATCTGGTCGATTCGAAGCTGCCACAGCCATCGCGCTCTATCTGTCACGAAGTACTCGGTCAGCGCGACCCCAGCCGTGTCGCCGGCTGCGGGCAGATCCCCATCGAGCAGAGCGGACATCGCAGCGCTCGACAACTCGACAAAGCGCACATGCTGCGAACTGGTGGGGAACGTCGTCTGGCGATCGGTTTCATCTGTCACGTGCGGATGATCGCAAATATGTCCGACAGATGCCCAACGAATTCCGGAGCGTTCCTGTCAGCCAGGCGACGCCCGGGGGCTCGGCGGTATCTGGACCGCTTTTCCGGCGCAGCCGCCCAGCGGTATGAAGCGCTGGGAATCGAGCGGGATCGCTGCATTGAACTCGGAGGCGTTCGGGGCGCCGGACGATGGGGACGCAGGGACGTACTTGCAGACGGTCATGTTGTTGCTGGGAAGGGGTCCATGGTTGCCCCAGGTGATGTGGACGATGTATAGCAAGACTGTCAGCCAGATGGTCGGATGACGGGCTCGTACTGTTCTGCGGTGTCTCGATGGGGTTCGAGAAGGAAGGCGTGCCACGGCTGCGTACAGGGTGGGCGGACATGATGGAGACAGTGAGCTTCATCGGAGTGTGAGCGCCAGACGGTCAAGATCCACAGGACCGGATCTCATGGCCGGGCTCGCCGACTGACCGACGCTCATGGCATGAGGCGCACCTCGCGCCGCTGATGGCCGGCTCCAAGATACCCGGATGAGGCGCTGAGGAAGCGGTACGCCTCGCCGATGTTGCCGATGTCCCACCGGTACAGGCCCCAGGCATGCCGGCCGTACGCCTGGATGATCGGGTCGGCGGACGCCCGTCCTCGCTCGTACACCCGGCGAGCCCACCTTCCACGGTCCTTCTCGATCGAGGTGTAGGCCCCGACGAGCCGAACGAACAGAAAGTGCACGGCCGCCTTCTCGCGGCCGAGCGTGCGGGCCAGGTACTCGGCCCGCTCCAGCAGGTCGAACGTCGAACCGCCGTATCCCCCGTGCCTGCTGGCGACAAGGGTGAGCAGTGACAATACCGACAGCTCCAGGTCCCGCAGGCCGGCCGTGCGCGCGATCTGGGCGGCCGAGTCCAGGTGCCGACCGGCGGCGGCGAACGCGAGTTTGGTCGCCGCACGGCGCCCGGCACGGGCCAGTGCCTGCGCGGTGCGAGCCGGGTCGGCGAGCGGGCCGGCGGCCCAGAGATGGTGGGCGAGGCGTTCGGCGACGGACTCGTCGTCCACATGGGTGCGTTCGAGGGCGTCGGCGACTTGCAGATGCAGGTGAACGGTCTGCTGCCGCGTCGTGGTCTCGGTGACCGACTCGCGGACCAGGTCGTGCGCGAACCGTAGCGAATGCGGGCTTTCCGGCTTGGTTTCCAGCAGACCGAGCGCCTGTCGCGAGCGCTGTCGTCGAGACCGGCCATCCGGTCGCGGACGACGTCTCGTACGGTGGTCGGTACCCCGGCCGGCACTGCTGCCTCGCCGTCGCGCAGCGAGCCGCCATCGCTCAGGAGCCGGGACAACTCCCGGACGAAGAACGGGTTGCCGGCCGTACGGGTATGGATGCCGCGGGCGACATCAGCGCCCGGGTCCTGGCCGATCTCGCGGCGGATGAGCTCGGTCACCTCGGTCAAGCCGAGCGGGCCGAGCCGGATCCTGCGATGATCCGGCAGCCGACTGGCCGCCGCCAGGACCCGCGACAAGTCAGAGCCGGGTACGGGTGCGCGATCACGGAGCGCGCCGATGATCACCGTGCCGGCGGGCAGCCGGGCCGCGAGGTGGCCTGAGCGACGCCGACAGTGACCGCGCCGGCGGTCAGGTTCTGCCGACGGTGAGCAGGAGAGAGTTCCCGGACGGACTCGTCATGACCTGATCGCGGGATCCTGCTGGTGTGCGTTCCTCTTCGTTGATCTCCATGACCGCTCTCCTGCCGGTGGCCTTGATCGCCCTCGTGGCATTGGGCGCGGTGGTGGCCTGGCTCGGACGGCTCGGGCATGGGCGGGCGATCCTGACTGCCTGCCTGCGGGCGGCCGTCCAGCTCGGCGTGGTGTCCGTGCTGATCGCCTGGGTGGTCAGCAGGGGCGCCGCCACGGCGGCGTTCATCCTGGTCATGTACGGCGTGGCCGTCCTCACCGCGGGCCGGCGTATCGCCGGCGGCCGGAAGGCGTGGTGGGCGGCGGTGCCGATCGCGGCAGGTGCCGGGCCGGTGCTGCTGGTGCTGGTCGTGAGCGGGACGATCTCACTCGACGGGCTTGTGGTGATCCCGATCGCGGGGATCCTGCTGGGCGGCTGCCTGACCGCCACCTCGCTGGCCGGGCGGCGGGCGGTGGAGGAACTGGTTCAGCGGAAGGGCGAGGTGGAGGCCGCCCTGGCGCTGGGCCTGCCGTACCGGGAGGCGGTGCTGGAGATCTGCCGTCCGGCGGCGGCGCAGGCGCTGGTTCCCGCGCTGGACCAGACCCGGACGGTCGGGCTGGTCACCCTGCCCGGCGCGTTCGTCGGGATGCTGCTCGGCGGGGCCAGCCCGGCGGAGGCGGGCGTGGTGCAGCTCGTCGTCCTGGTGGCGCTGCTGGCCGCCGAGGCGGTCGCGATCCTGGTGACGACGGAACTGGTGGCGCGCGGCCGCTTCACGTGAGCTACCGGACCGAGGGCGCGGCGGGACGCCCGAAAAGGCCGGCGGCGAGCTTCTGCAGCAGGCTGTAGGCCAGGATCGGCAGGAGGACCTGCGGGCGGTGGGCGAACCAGCTCGCCGCCAAGACCGCGGCCGCGCTGGTGTTGTTCATGCCGGTGGCGAAGGTGAGCGAGATGCCGTCGCGCGTGTCGCACCGGGTCCAGCGAGAGATCCACCGGCCGGCGAGGAAGGACAGGCAGCAGAGGGCCCCGGCGGCGCCGACGGCCAGGACCAGGAAGTCCGGGTCGGGCCGGGACAGCGCCTGCCCGAGCGCGCCGGCGGCGTTGAGGTAGCACAGCAGCAGGATGTTCACGAGGTTGACCAGCTTCTCGACCGGCGCGGCGCGCGCCACGCGCCGTTCGCCGAGCACGGCCCGCGCGATGATCCCGGCCAGGCACGGCGTCACGATCAACGCCATCGCGAAGACGCCCGCGCCCGCCGACCCGGCCAGGCCGTCGAGCCGCGCCGTGTCGTCGAGGCTGCCCGCGCCCCCGGGGCCGACCAGGGCGGCGGACACGGTCAGCCCCCACGGAACCGTGACAGGACTGAGCAGCGTCGAGCCCACGACCATGGCGACGACCAGGGACACGTTGCCGCCGGCGTGCTGTCCCCACGACGCGGCTCCTCCGGCGATCGGCATCGCGAGGACCAGCAGCAGCCCGACCGCGAGGCACTCCACCTCACCGGCGTCCGGCCAGGCCCGCAGGAGCAGCGCGGCGACGGGCAGGAGCGCCACCGGCAGGAGCGCGTTCGCCGCCACACCCGAGACCAGTCGCAGGGGCTTGCCCGCCACGGCGCGCAGGTCCCGCAGTCGTACCCCGAGACCCGCGGTCGCCACCATCACGGCCAGCAGGACCATGGGCAGCGTGATCGGACTGCCCGGTCCGAGCGCGACCGTGCGCAGGAACTGGCCAGGTCGCGGTACGACGGCGGCCAGCACGTAACAGACGATCATCAAGGCGAGCAGACGCCGCTGGACCGCTTCAACCACCTGCATCATCTGAACAACCTATCCGTCACCCTCCGTGACGGTCTGACGAAGGGCGGACCCTGATCGTGACGCTCATCACGGACCTGCCCCCGCCCCAGGCTGCGTCGGCCCCTCCGGCGTGGGGGAGGGCGTCCACGATTCTCAACATGGCGGCGTGCCCCGTCCGATCAGTGTTGTCGCCACGCCGGTCTTCTCAAAGATCAGAGGCCGGTCGGATCACTGTGTGACCCGACCGGCCTCGTGCGATCGAGGTCAGGCGGTGAGGGGCTGGACGGTGAAGTGGTAGTCGTACCGGATCAGTTCGTCCTCGCCGACGATGAGGACGACCCGGGCGGCCCAGGCGACCTCGCCGTCCGCGGTGGTCAGCTGAAGGGTGAACGTGACGCCGTCGTGGTGGCCGAACACGTCGTTCGCGGACGTGACCGCGAACTTCCGTTCCTCGACGAACTCCTTGTACGCATGGGTGACCCTGGTCTCGAGCTCCGCATGTCCCCGGAACAGGGTGGACTCCACGAGCTCCATGCCGTCCTGCGCCCAGAGGTCGGCGACGGCGTCGCGGCGCAGTACGGGGTCGGCCTCGTTCCATACGGCCACGTAACGGCCGACGAGATCTTCGATGTCGAAATCCATGCCGCGGACGCTAAGACGGGTTCCCTGACATCCGATGACAGCAGACTTTGGCAGACTTCACGACATGCGAGCGAGCCGGCTGGTGTCGATCCTGTTGATGCTGCAGACCCGGGGACGGGTGACGGCGCAGGAGCTCGCGGACGTCTTCGAGGTGTCGATCCGTACCGTCTATCGGGACATGGACGCGCTCAGCGCGGCAGGCGTGCCGCTCTACGGCGAGCCGGGTCATGACGGCGGGTATCGGCTGCTCGGCGGGTTCCGCACCCGGTTGAACGGGCTGACCGAGGGAGAGGCCGAGTCGCTGTTCCTGACCGGGCTGCCCGGCGCCGCCGCCGACCTGGGACTGGGTGCCATCGTGACCGCCACGCAGCTCAAGTTGATGTCCGCCCTGCCTGCCGAACTTCGCGAGCGTGCGGGACGGATCGCGGAACGTTTCCATCTGGACACCCCGTCCTGGTACGGCGAGGTGGACCGGACGCCTCACCTGACGGCGGTCGCGGACGCCGTGTGGGTCGAGCGCGTCGTGCGGATGCGGTACTTCCGCTGGGCCGAGCCGCATGAGGTCACTCGGGTCGTGGAGCCGTTGGGGCTGGTTCTCAAGGCGGGACACTGGTACCTGGTGGCCCGGTCGGATGAACGGATCCGTACGTACCGCATCTCACGCATCCTCGACCTGCACGTCCTTGCGGAACGGTTCGAACGGCCCCATCGATTCGCCCTGGCCGACTACTGGCAGACCTACCTGGAGTCCTTCGACTCGCGCCGCCACCAGGACACGGCGACCGTCCGGCTCTCCCCGGACGCTCTGAAGAACCTGCCCACCCTCATGGACCGGGCCGTGGTCCAGGCCGTGCACGACACCGTGACGGCTGCCGACTCCGACGGCTGGACCCAGGTGACCGTTCCGATCGAATCCGCTCGCCTGGATTCGTCCTCGCCCTGTGCCGCTTCGCGGAGGCCCGTGCCGCGCCGCTCCGACTTCAGTTCCGCTCAGGGGCGCCCCCGGAAAGCTCCGCCTTGAGGCGGTCGGCGATGTCGGTCCGGAGGGCCTTCTTGTCGATCTTGCCGACCTTGGTCCAGGCGAGTTCCCCGACGACGACGAGCCGTTCGGGAAACTTGAAACGGGCGACCTCCGCGCTCTCCATCTGCGCGCGGATCTCCTCCAGCGTGACCGTCGCCCCGTCCCGGGGCACGACGTACACGCACACACGTTCCCCGAGCAGGGCGTCCGGCATGGCCACGGCGGCGACCTGGCTGACGGAGGGAAGCTGGTACACGAGGTTCTCGATCTCCTCGGCGGAGATCTTCTCTCCGCCCCGGTTGATCATGTCCTTGTCGCGGCCGGCCACCACGAGGTTGCCCTCGGGGGTACGCAGGCAGATGTCGCCCGTACGGAACCAGCCGTCGCCCGTGAAGGAGCGGGCGTTGTGCTCCGCCGCCCGGTAGTACCCGCGAGGGGTGTACGGCCCGCGGGTGAGCAGGAGTCCGGCCTGGCCGTCCGGTACGTCCCGGTCCTGCTCGTCCACGATCCTGATCTCGTCGGCCGGGCACAGGGGACGGCCCTGCGTGGTGCACACCGTCTCCGAGGGGTCGTCCAGGCGGGTGAAGTTCAGCAGGCCCTCCGCCATACCGAACACCTGCTGCAGCCTCGCCCCGAGCACCGGCTTCACCTTGTACGCCAGCTCGTCCGCGAGGCGGGCGCCGCCCACCTGGACGACCCGCAGGCCGGCGAGTTGCCCGGCGCCGTGCTCGGCGGCCCGCTCCAGCCAGCGACCGGCGACCGCGGGCACCACCGCGGTGTGCGTGACGCCTTCCGCCGCGATCGTGGCGAAGGCCCGTATCGGCTCGGGCGAGGGCAGCATGACCACCCGCCCACCGGCGAGCAGCACGCCCAGGATCCCCGGGCAGGCCAGCGGGAAGTTGTGCCCGGCGGGCAGGCTGACCAGGTAGACCGACTCCGACGTGATCCCGGCGACCTCCGCGCTGGCCCGGGCGTTGTAGGCGTAGTCGTCGTGGGTGCGGGCGATGAGCTTGGGCATGCCCGTCGTACCCCCGGACAGCAGGAAGACGGCCACGTCCCGGGAGGAGGGAGGGGGCGCGTCGAAGCCGGCCCGGCCGTCGGGCGGCCCGCACAGGGCGCGCAGGTCGACGCTTCCGGGTTCGACGTCGTCCCCGGCGACCAGCACCCGCCATCCGGCCCCGGTGGCGGCGCGTACGTCGGCCGCCAGGTCGCGGGCCAGCTGCTGGTGGTCGAAGTCCCTGCTCCGGTCGGGGACGGCGATCGCCACGGCCTCGGCGTGCACGGCCAGATAGGTGAGCTCGGCCCGGCGATGGGCGGGCAGCGCCATCACGGGCACGATGCCGGCGCGCAGGCACGCCAGGAGGAGGACGACGAACTCCCACGAGTTGCCCAGCTGCATGATGATGCGCTCGCCCGGGGCGATGCCGAGGTCACGCAGGCGCCCGGCGGCGGCGTCGGCGCGGTCGGCCAGCTCGCCGTACGTGAGGCGGAGCCCTGTCCAGTCGGCCAGCGCCGTGGCGCCCGGATCGCGGTCGGCGACCTCTCGCAGCAGGGTGCCGATCGCGGCCCCGGCCCAGTAGCCCTGCTCGGTGAAACGGGCGACGTCGGCGGCCGGCCAGGGCACGGTGTGCTCAGTGATCGGTGTGGGCATCGTCGGCCTTCCTGGTGAGGATGACGGCGTCAAGCGCGATCAGACTTTGTGGCGTGAGCCGTAGCGGATTGACCTCGATCTCGTCCAGGAGTGGATTGGCGGCGAGCAGGTCGCCGAGCCTGGAGACGATCGTGCCGAGGAGGTCGGGGTCGAGGACGGGGCCGCCGCGCCATCCGGCGAGCAGGGCCCGCCCGGCCAGCTCGGACGGCATGCCGGCCGCCTCGCCGGGGGACAGCGGGGCGAGCCTGACGGCGACGTCGGCCAGGGCTTCGGCCACCGTGCCGCCCAGCCCCACGAGCACCAGGGGTCCGAAGACGACGTCGCGCCGCGCGCCGACCACCAGGTCGATCCCGGCCGGCGCCATGGCCTCGACCAGGTAGCGGCGTGCGCCGGCCGCGTCCAGCGCGTCGAGTGCGGCGTCCAGGTCGGTGTGGGTGGACACGCCCAGGTGCACGCCGCCGATCTCCGTCTTGTGCAGGACCTCGGCGTCCAGCAGCTTCACGGCCACCGGCGCCCCGACGGAGTCGAACGCGGCGTGGGCCGCCGCCCGGTCCGCGCAGGCGTGGCGTGGCATGGTCGCCACGCCCAGCCGTTCGAGCAGCTCCTTGCCCTCGTGTTCGTCGTACCGGGCGGCCAGGCCGGTCGGCGCCTTCCACGGGGCCGGGACGGCCGGGCGGGGCGTACGCGCGCGGGCGTCGGCCAGCAGCGCGGCGGTGGCGGCGGCGACGCCGCGGGCGTCGTGGGCCACGGGGACGCCCGACTCGCGCAGTGCCCTGCGGTCGCGGGTGACGTCGTCGCCCGTTCCCGCCAGCCCGAGGACGACGGGGACGCCCGCGGTCCCGCCTTCTGTGACGGCGGCGACGACGTCGACCGCGTCCGGTTCGTGCAGGACGTACCCGGCGATGACGTCGACGCCGGGGTCGGCGCCGGTGGCGGCGAGCACCGCTCCCAGCTCGGGCCCGGGGCGGCCGGTGTCGACCGGGTTGCGCTGGAAGGTCAGCGGCGGCAGCAGCCCGGCCAGGCTCCGGCGGGTGCCGGGAGTGAGCTCGGGCACCCGGATCCCGCGTCCTCGCAGGTCGTCGAGGAGCAGCAGCCCCGGACCCGCCTGGGCGGTGACGACACCGACCCCCGGGTCGGCACAGGGACGGGCCCGCGTCACCGCGAGCGCGCCGACGGCGTCGACGAGTTCGCGTTCGTCGTCGACGAGGACCGCCCCCGCCTGGGCCAGCGCGGCGCGCGTGGTGCGCCAGGAGGTCGCGAGCGCCCCCGTGTGCGACGCGGCGAAGGCTCCGACATCGTGGCGGCCGACGACCAGGGCGACGACCGGCCGGGTCGCGGTGAGGCGGCGCACGCTCGCGACCAGCCGGGGCCCGTCCGCCACCGACTCCACGTGCAGGGCGACGGCGGTGGTGCGGGGATCGCCGGCGAGGTGGTCGAGGACGTCGGGGGCCGTGACGTCGGCCGCGTTCCCGAGGCCGACGGCGAGGCTGACGCCGTGCCCCGCCTCGGTCAGCGCGAACGCCAGGGCGTGGTTGACGCCGCCGCTGGCGGCCACGACGGCGACGGCGCCGGGCGCCACCCGGTGGGCGCCCGGGACGAAGCTGGCGGTCAGCCGCGCGTGGGGGGCGAGGAAGCCGCTGGTGTTCGGACCGAGGAGCCGAAGGCCCGAGTCCCGGGCGACGGCGCCGAGCCGCCGCTGGTGCTCGATCCCGGCGCCGCCCGCCTCGGCGAACCCGCCGCCGCACACGACGGCGGCCCGTACGCCCGCGGCGGCCGCCTCGGTGAGCACGTCGGCGCAGGCCGCGGCTGGGACGCAGAGCAGCGCGAGGTCGACGGGACCCGCGTCGGCCGCGGCGCCGACGGCCGGGTACATGGTGGTGTCGCGCGTGTTCACCAATGCCAGGAACCCGCCGAAGCCGGACAGCGAACGGGCCATGGCGGCGCCGAGTTTGCCCGGGTCGCGGGAGGCGCCGACGACCGCGACGCCGCGCGGGGCGAACAGCGGGCCGAGGTCGGTCACGCGAGCACTCCCACCGGTTCCGAGGTCGGTCACGCGAGGACTCCGACCAGGTCCGCGCGGCCGGACAGCACCGTGGTCAGCGCCCGGTCCCGGTCAGGTTCGCCTTCGATCAGCAGTACGGGAAGTCCCGCGCGCATCCGTGCCTCCTCGCACAACCGGGTACGGGTCAGGGCCGTGCCGCCGTGCACGGCGACCAGCGCCGGGCCGGCGGCGATGGAATCGCACAGACCGGGCAGGCCGGCCTCGGTGTCCGGCGCCTTCAGCAGAGCGCCCCACGCGCCGGGCAGCGGAGTCGCGGAAAGCGGCAGATCGGTCGTCCCCCGGACGGCGGCCGGGGCGCCGTCCGCGGCGGCCACGACGTCGAGCAGCCGGCCGGGCGCCGACCAGCCCGCGGATTCGAAGCGCGTCTCCAGGGGAGCGGCGCCGTGCAGGTCCCGCCACCGGCGGTGGGCCCAGTCGGTGAACTTCGACGCGCGTCTGGCCAGCCGCGCGTCGGAGATGCTGCGGGACATGAAGTGGTAGGCGAACTGCCACGGTTCAAGGGCGTCGTAGTAGCTGCCGAAGCTCTCCCACCAGGCGAGGCTGGGCCGCGCCGAGTCCTGGATGTGCCGGACCGGCGGCTGGGCCGCCCGCTCGTAGCTCGCGAGGGCCATCCCGAGGTCGCCGGGGTGCCCGGCCAGCGCCCGCGAGAGCGCGACGGCGTCCTCCATGGCCATCTTGGTGCCCGAGCCCACGGAGAAGTGCGCGGTGTGCGCGGCGTCGCCGAGCAGCACGACGGGCCGCGGGGTCAGGGTGTGCCAGTGGCGGGTGCGGCGCGTACGGAAGCCGGCCCAGCGGGAGTTGTTGGTGAGCAGCCGTCCGCCCTCGATCTGCTCGGCGAACAACCTCTCCAGGTACGCCTTGGAGCGCAGGTCGCTCGCCCCGGGCGGCAGGCTCTCGTCGAACGCGTCGAGACCGGCACGCCGCCAGGACGCCTTGTCGGTCTCCACGATGAACGTCGACATGGTGTCGGAGATCGGATATCCGTGCACCGCGAAGACGCCGTCGGGGCCGCGTTCGTGGACGAAGGTGAGCCCGTCGAAGAGGTGGTCGGTGCCGAACCAGATGAACTTGGCCGTGGCGGTCTCCACCTGCGAGCCGAGGCCGGGGCCGAGCTCCTCGCGGATCCGCGAGGAGGCCCCGTCGGCGGCCACCACGAGGTCGTAGCCCGCCAGGTCGTCGAGCGTCACCTCGGTGGAGAAGCGCAGGTCCGCCCCGACCGAGCGGGCCCGTTCCTGCAGCAGCAGGAGCAGCGTGCGCCGGACGACCGCGGCCATGCCGTTGCCGCCGCACCTGATCCGCTCGCCCTTCAGCCGCACTTCGATGTCGTCCCAGTGCCTGCCGTGCTCGGTCAGGGCCGCGCGCAGCACGGGGTCCGCCTCGTGGATCGCCTCCAGGGTCCGGTCGGAGAAGACGACCCCGAAGCCGAAGGTGTCGTCGGCGCGGTTGCGCTCGAAGACGGTTACCGCGGACGACGGGTCCGCCTGCCGGATCAGCGCGGCGAAGAACAGCCCGCCGGGCCCGCCGCCGACCACCGCGATGCGCATGGCCCCCTACTCCTTGGTCGTCAGGCCGAGGATCCGGCCGAGCGCGGCGCTCAGCGCCGCCTCCGGATCGTCCGCCGCGGTGGCGGACCGCCAGGCGACCATGTGGTCGGGGCGGACCAGGAGGGCCCCGTCCTCCGCGACCTCGGAAAGGGCGCGGTAGTCGCCGTAGCTGTCCTCGAAGTCGCAACCACGGCCGATCGAGTGGACGCGGACGGGCACGCCGAGGCGCTCGGCGACGCATTCGGCCGCCTCCCGCCAGGCCGCGCCGTCGACGCCGGTGAGCAGGGTGAACCGGCCCCGGCCGCACAGGTCGAAGGTGGAGACACGCTGCTGGTCCTTGGTCAGCCACACGTGCGGCAGGTGGCGTCCCGGACGGGTGGAGGCGAAGTGGTAGATCTCCTCGTCACGCGGCGCGGGCTGCTCGGGTGTGCCGTCGGGGACGATCGCGCCGGAGGTGTAGTGCTGGTTGGTCTCGACGCCGTGCGTGTTGAAGCACATGATCGTGGCCCGCAGCGCGGCGTCGAAATCCCGCCGCCGCTGGGCGCCCTCGGCCGTCGGCCGCAGCAGGGCGTCGAGGGCGTCCCGCAGTTCCGGCGCGCCCGAGGCGGGCGGCAGGCGCAGCGCCATGAAGATCGGCGGCATCAGCCCGTCGCTGCGCTTGGCGCGCTGGACGATCTGCTTGGCGACCGGCAGCCGCTCGTCCCGGTAACTGTCGAGCAGCGCCGGCGCGGCCTCGCCACGCAACACCATCGCGAGCTTCCAGCACAGGTTGTAGCTGTCCTGGATGGAGGTGTTCGAGCCGAGGCCGTTCATGGGCGAGTGCCGGTGCACGGCGTCGCCGACGCAGATGACCCGGCCGGCCATGTTGTCGGTGGCGTAGACGTCGTTGACCGCCCAGGTGGAGATCGACTCGACCTTCACCGGCACCTGGTCGTCCCCGATCAGCTGGTGCGCGATGCGCACGCCGTCCTCCTCGGTGAGCGAGGGACGCCCGGCGTTGACGTCGTACCCCCACACACCGACCCACTTGGTCCACGGGCGCACCATGCGCAGCACGCCGATTCCGTTGCCGTCGTGACCGACGCCCGGCTGAACGAACCAGTACATGTCGCCTGGGCGGTGTTCGACGAAGCGGGTGAGGTCCGCCTCGAACACTACGTTGATCGAGCCGCCCAGCCCCATCTTGCCGACCAGCGGCAGGCCCGCCTGCGCGGCGACGGTCGAGTTGCCGCCGTCCGCGCCGATCAGGTACTTGCTGCGGATGCCGTACTCCTGGCCGGTCAGCCTGTCCTTGACCAGGGCGGTCACGCCGTCGTCGTCCTGCGTGAACGTCAGCAGCTCGGTGTTGAAGCGGACGGACGACCCGCGCGAGGCGGCGGCGTTGACCAGGATGGGCTCCAGCACGTGCTGCGGCAGGTCGCACACGGAGGTCGGGCTGGCGAGGTCGTGCTCGGCCTTGAAGTGCGGATGGGTGTACCAGGTGCGCAGGCGGCCGAGCTCCTGCCCGGCGAGGCTGGTGGCGTACACGTGCTCGCCCATCAGGTGCTGCGGGGTCGCGTTCCTGGTCACCTCGCCTTCCAGCCCGAGGTCGCGCAGCACCTCGACGCCGCGCTGGTTGGTGATGTGCGCGCGAGGCGTGTTCGAGACCCCGGCGTACTTGTTGAGCACCACGTTGGCGATGCCGTACGTCGACAGCAGCGCCGCGGCGGTCGCGCCCGCCGGGCCGGCATCGACGATCAGCACGTCCGTCTCCACGACGGGGGTGAGGGTTTCCATGTCAATGGCTCCTAGAAGGGTGACGTCAGTGCCGGTGGCCCCAGAGATCGGGGCCGGGGATCTCGGTGACCTGCCAGGTCGCGTCGTCGATGAGGACGCCGCCGCTGCCGAACTCGGTGTGCACCCCGACGGGGGACTCCGCGTAGAAGGAGAACATCTGGTCGTTGCTGTGCCGGCCGAGCGTCATGGTGACCGGGACGTCGCGGTCGAGCACGAGGTCGTAGGTCCGGCCGACCTGGTCCATGTCGGGGACCTCCAGCATGAAGTGGTGCAGGAACGGCTGGTGGATGCCGAAGAACGGGCCGTCCACGAAGGCGATGCTGTGGTGGCGCGGGTTCGTGTGCAGGAACGTGGCCTGGAACGGCACGCGCATCGTGTCGCTGATCTTGAAGCCGAGGACGTCGGTGTAGAAACGCTGCTGGGCCGCCACGTCCGGGCTGGCGAGCACGACATGCCCGAGGCCGAGGTCACCCGTGACGAACCGCTCGATGTCCCGCGCCGAGGTGAACTGCCCCTCGCCCCGCGAGGCCCCGTGGAACAGCTCGACCCGGTTGCCCGCGGGGTCGAGGAAGTGCGCCATGCCGGCCACGCGGCGGATCTCCAGCTCGCGCTGCGTCGCCTGGTGGGCCACGACGCCGTGGTCGCTCAGCTCGTCGAGCGCGGCGCTCAGCGAGTCGGCGTCGGCGATCTCCCAGCCGTAGTACGCGCCGCCGTCCTGCTCTCCCGCCTCGACGGTGACGCGGTGGTGCACGTCGTCGATGCGGAAGTGGGTGGCGCCGTCCTCTCCCGCGACCCGCTGCATGCCGAGGATGTCCGTGGCGTACGTGGTGAAGGCGTCCGGCTCGCGCGCGGACAGGCCGAGGTAGCCGAGCTGCTTGATGTCCATGCCTGTTGTCTCCTGGTCGTACGAGGTCAGAACGCGTCGGTGAGGAAGCCGCGCAGCAGCGCCGCGTACTGGGCGGCGCGCTCGATCTGCACCCAGTGGCCGCAGTGCGGGAAGATGTGCAGTTGCGCGTTGGGCAGGTGCTGCTGCAGGAAGACGCTGGAGTCGGGGGTGACGAAACGGTCCTCACGGCCGTGCACGATGAGGAACGGGTGGGGCATCCGGCGCAGCGCCGACGGCGGTACGGCCATCTCGGCGGGGGAGGAGGAGAAGAAGCGCTCGAACGAACGCTGCACCTCGGGCCGCATGACCTCCTTGTAGCGCGTCTCGGTGATCTCCGAGATCGACGTGCCCAGCGCGTCCTCGTCATAGACGAACCACTTGGTGAGGTTCTCCAGCGCGCTGATCGTCGGATCCTTGTAGAAGGACACCATCCGCATGACCTCGGGCGTCGGCTGCGAGTGCCCGCCCGCGCTGCCCATCAGGGAAATGCGGGCGAAGCGCTCCGGCGCCGTCATCACCAGGTGCATGGCGAGCGCGCCGCCCATCGAGTTGCCGACCAGGTGCGCCCGCTCGATCCCGCGGACGTCCATCAGAGCGAGCACCTGCTCGACCCGCAGGCGCATCCAACCTGTCAGGCTGCCCGGCATGTCCTCGGGATGGTCGGTGCGGCCGTAGCCGACGAGGTCGGGAGCCAGCACGTGATAGTCGTCGCTCAGGGCGGGAATGAAGCCGCTCCAGTTCGACACCGCGTTGGCGCCGGGGCCGCCGCCGTGCAGCAGAATTACGGTCTCGTGGGCCTCGTCGCCGCTTTCCAGGAAGAAAGTGGAATAGCCATGGGTTTCGACGGTGCGCTCGGTCACTAGAATGGGCTCCTTCCCGTCATGCACGGGCATTGCTCAGGATGCGCAGTGATCGGGTGAACGGCCGGGATCAGGCCCGCCGGGCGACGGCGGGACTTGGCCTTTTCACCCCTCGCATTGCTAACTTGTGCGCTGTCGCACCACCGTAGACAGACACCCTGTTGAAGCGCTTCGTACGATCTGTCGCTATTTGTTGGTGCCGATCCGACGTTGTGTCGCAGGAGAGGAGCAACCCCGGTGAGCCTTGATGACGCCGTCCAAGATCTGGCTGATCGCCTCGGCGTGGCGCTGGTGGTGCTCGACCACGACCTGAAGATCGCGGCGTTCAGCGTCCACGACACCGACGCCCGGCTCGCCCGGCTCGCGCGGTTGCTCGCGGGCTCGACGGCGCCGGTGACGAAGTCGCTGGTCAAGGAGCATCGGCTGCACCACGCCAAGCACGGCGTGCGGGTGCCGCAGGACGACGGCGAGTTGGTCGTCCTGCCGTTGCGTCACGAGCAGCAGCTGCTCGGCTACGTCTACTACGTCGAGGATCGGGAAACGCCGAGTCTCGACGACCTCGAAGTCCTGGAATCCGCCGCGCCGGAAATGGGCGCGCTGCTCTCGTTGCGGATCTCTGAACGCAGGCACGGCAAGGAGAATTCGAGGCACCTGCTCGCCGCATTGCTCGGAGGGGCACCGGAGGCCCGCTCGAAGGCGGCCGAAACCCTCGTGCGGGACGGCCTCATCGATGATGTCGAGAATTACTCGGTTCTCGTTCTCCAGGCCCCGGAATCGTCGCCGAAGTCGGTGACGCGACTTGCCGTCGAGGCAACTCTTGAATTCACCACGAGATCGACGACCGTGAAGATCGTCGGTGCCGTTCTCGGGGCCGAGGGAATCGTGCTCTTTCCGCGTCCGGTCAACCACGACAGGCTTGAACGCGCACTCGCCGGCCCCGACCTGGAAGAGGTCGTGGCGGGCGTGGGCAGCGTGAAACCGTCGTTGACGGAGGCGGTGGACTCCTACCACGAGGCCCAGCTCGCCTCCCGCGCCTCCCGGCTGGATCGGGACCGTTACGGCAAGCGGGTCTTCTGGGAGGACCTCGGCATCGACCGCCTGTTCCTGCAACTGCCGCTCGACCGGCTGACGCCGAGCCAGCTCCCCGCCGGAGTACGACGCCTGCTGAACGCGCCCCACGGCGTCGAACTCGCGACGACCCTGGAGGGCTACCTCGACAGCGGCGGCGAGATCCAGGGCACGGCACGACGTCTGCGCATCCACCGCAGCACGCTCTACTACCGGCTTGACCGCATCCGCGAGGTCATCGACTGCGACATCACGGACGGCGCGGTCCGCCTGGAACTGCACGCCGGTCTTCGCATCGCCCGCCTGGCCGGTCTATGGCCACACAAGTGAGATTCCGGTACCCACGCTCCAGCTGTGACATCGACCGGAGAGCCAGGCGGGGCGACCTCGAACACGACGGCGCGCTGCCCCCGGCGGCACACACGACCACCGCCTACCGGATGTACGGCGAGATACATCTGCAGACGTCTGGCCGGACAGCGCCGGGGACTCCGGCCGTTCACCGCCGGAACCTACCGCTCACGGCCTCGGCGCCGGCTTCGATCGTCACCTGTGCCATCCCCGCGAAGGCGCGTGAGAGGTGGATGGGCGTCACCGACTCGTATGCGCTGCTCGGGGCGGTGGTCACGTGTTCAGCCCTCCAGGGAGCTCAGCAGATGACGGGTGAGATCGCTGAGACGGGCGGCGGCCTCCGGGGAGAAGGAGGGGTGGTCCAGACTGATCGGCTCGGTCTGCATGAAGGCGCTGAGCGGAGCGGCGGGCGGGTCGTCGAGGACGGCGATGATGGGCTTGACCCCTTCGGCGACCGGTACGCCGTACCTCTTGAGCGACCTGACGTGGGCGGCGGAGGAGGCGTCGTACTCGCCGCGGAACGCGGTGGACACCGGCCCCGGATTGATCAGGACATATCGGGTACGGCTGGCCGCCCGTTCGGCGGTGAAGGCGGCGCCGAGCAGGTCGTTGGCGCGCCCGGCCTGCATCTGGGCCGCCACGCCGTCGTAGCCGCGTTCGAGCATCGGGTCGTCCCAGTGGATGCGGCCGATCGGGACGCCGGGTCCCGACACGTTGACGACGACCCCGGGATCGGTCAGGCCGTGGCTGAGCAGGTGGCGGCTCAGGTACTCCAGGGCGAAGGTGGCCTCGAAGCCCTCGGTGGTGACGAACCGGGCGGAACGGAAGTAGCGGGCGCACAGCACGAGTGCGTCGACGGCCGGGTAGGCGGCGTTGATCTCGTCGACGACGCGCCGGTTCTCGCTGACCAGGCTCAGGTCGGCCGCGATGAAATAGGCGCCGGGCAGGGCTTTGCCCTTGTCGCGTCCGACGATGACGACAGTGTCGCCGCGGCGCAGGTAGGTGCGGGCGAGCTCCCTGCCCATCCCGTCGGTGCCACCGGTGATCACGAGGGTCTTCACAGGGATGCCTTTCCGGTCAGAGCGGGTTCACGCGAGGGCAGGAGCGGGATGACGGCGAGAATGATCACGAACATGGTGAGGGTGAGCCAGAAGATGCCGTGGAAGCCGGTGATCGGGTTACCGGCGATCTGCAGGACGAGCGTGACCAGGACGACGCCCAGCGCGGCGCCGAGCTGGTTGAGCATGTAAAGGACAGAGCTGCCCTGAGCCACCAGCGGGCCGGGCAGGCTGCGGTAGAGCGACCCCATGGTCGGAGCGCTGAAGCAGCCCATGCCGAGCCCGATCGCCAGCGCGGCGAGCACGGGCCAGATCTCGGCGGTGTCGGCGCCGATGCGGGTGAAGGCCAGTGCGCTGAGCCCGGCCAGGATCGTGCCCGCCGTGGCCAGGCCGCGCGCGCCGAACCGGTCCGACAGCCGTCCGGCCAGCGGCATGGCGATCGCCCCGCCCAGTCCCACGGGAGCCATCAGCAGCCCGGCGGCCAGTACGCCGTGCCCGTGTGCCTGCTGGTAGTACAGCGGCAGCGTGAACAGCGTGGCGAAGTTGGCCAGGCCGCCGAGCCCCATGATGGCGACGCTGGCGACGAAGCCGCGGTTGGCGAACAACCTGGGCTCGATCAGGGGCGGCGCGCCGCGCTTCCGCAGCGCGTGCGCGGCGTAGCCGGAGATCAGCGCCGCGCCCGCGAGCAGCGGGAGGGCGACCTGCCCGCCCTGTTCGGCCGACTGCGACAGGGCCAGCACCAGAGCCGCGAAACCGGGCGCGAGCAGGGCCAGGCCCAGGACGTCCAGCCGGGTCCGTACGTGGTCCGCCGGCCTCTCGTCGGGCACCACACGCCGCGCGAGCAGGTAGGCGAGCATGCCGACGGGCACGCTGAGCAGGAACATCCAGCGCCAGCTCAGGGCATTCAGTACGGCGCCGCCCGCGACCGGCCCGAGGACGGGCCCCAGCGACAGCACGACTCCCATCAACCCCATCACCCGTCCGGCGTGTCGCGGTCCCGCGGCGCGGGCCAGCAGGATCAGCACCAGTGGGTCCAGGATCCCGGCGCCGACGCCCTGGAGGGCCCGGAAGGCGATCAGGCTGCCGACGTTCCAGGCCAGCCCCGCCGTCAGCGAGCCCGCCGCGAACACCAGCAGGCCCGCCAGCCAGAGCTGTTTGCCGCCGAACCTGTCGACCGCCCATGTGGTGAACGGGATGGTGGCGGTGACGGCGAGCAGGAATCCTGTCGAGGCCCAGCCGACGGTGCTGAGCGAGGTGCCGAAGGCGGTGGCCAGGGTGCCGGTGGCCACGGCCGCCATCGTGCTGTTGAGAATGCCCAGCAGTCCGCCGAGCAGGATCACGGCGATCATCGCCAGGAGCCGGGGGTCCAAACGATCGTCTATTGAACTCACGGGTTCAACATAGTTATCCGACGCGTATGCATGCAACTTGCTCGTTCAGCTCAGTGAACCCGTTGGTATAGTTGGCCCATGACCACATCGCGCGGACGGATCGACAAGCGGCAGGCGATCCTGCGGGGCGCGTTCGCCGTGTTCGCCCGGCTGGGCTACGCGCAGGCCTGCGTCCAGGACATCGCCGACGAGGCGGGCGTGGCCAAGCCGACGGTCTACAACCACCTCACCGACAAGGCCACCCTGTTCAAGCACGCCGTCCAGCACGCGGCGCAGGCCATCCTGCAGCGGCGCCTGGCAGCGCTGGAGCCGCTCGTCGAACCGGGCGACGACCTGCGCGCCACCCTTGAAGGCGTCGGCCATGAACTGCTGCGCCGGCACTGCGACGAGCACTCCTGCGCGCTGCGACGGCTGCTCTACTCGGAGCTCAACCGTTTCCCCGACATCCTCGACGTCGTCACCGAGTTCGGTCCGCACCGGCTCACCCAGGCGCTGGCCGATCGGCTGGCCCGCCTGATCCTGGCCGGGCGCCTGCGTGCCATCGACCCCGAGCTCGCGGCCGAGCAGCTGCTCGCCCTGCTCGTCGGCCCCTTGGAGGCGCGCAGCCGCATGGGCACCCGGGTCCTCAGTGACGACGAACTGCGGGAGCTGGCCCGGGTCGCCGTCGGCACCTTCCTCCAGGCTCACGCCCCCTCCGAGCAGCAGACGATCGCCTCCTAGAGTCGCGGGTCAGCGAACGCCTTGTCCGGTGCAGAGCTGAGTACGAGTGAATGCGCACAGCCTCAGGAGTCGTGGAGTGCCGGTCGGGCTGCAACCAACTCCGGGGAGGTGGGGTTCTCATGAGTGGTCTCGAGACAGGAGTGCGTAATGACCATGGGATCTTCCGCGGGAGAGCGACGCCTGACAGTGGATGCGGATCGGCAGCCGGGTGACGCGTGGGCGGTGATGGAGAAGTTCTATGCCGCCGAGGCGGCGTATGTGGCCGCGGGCGGGTACGGCAGGGCCAGTTATGACCGGGTCGCCGTCTACCTGGATCCGGAGGTGGTGTTGCATCAGGCTCCGGGTCTGCCCTTCACGGGGACGGGGACGTGGCGGGGCCGGGATGGTATGGAGCGGTTTCTGGCTGCCTTCAGTGAGGTCTGGGAATCGATGGAGTTCCTGGAACAGGAGCACTGGGGCGACGGGGACACTGTGGTGGTGCGCAATCGGGTGCGGTTCCGCGCTCGGGCCACGGGCCAGGAGATCGAGACACTGATCGTTCAGCTGATCACTGTGCGGAACGGTCGCATGCTCGAGTGCCGTCCCTTCTATTGGGATCCGACCGCCATCGCTCAGGCCTGCAACCCGGTGAGGCCACATTGAGCAGGGCGGGGACGATCAGCTGACGGCGGCGACCTCGGTTTCGACGGCGGCCAGGACCTCTTCGCCGAAGACCTGGCCCCACTCACTGACGGCCTTGTCACCGGTCAGCAAGATCGAACCCTTTCATGTCGTCCAGTGTGGTGAAGCAGACGCTGAAGCCGGCCCGCCGGGTCGCGACCGCCAGCGTGACGGCAGTGTGGGTCTTGCCCACCCCGGGCGGGCCCAGCAGGGCGGTGTCGGCCTTGGCCTGGACGAAGGCGAAGTCGTAGTCCGCGGCGAACGCCACCTCCTCCGGATGAAGCGGCGGCATACGGTCGGACGGGAGGTCCCTTGCTCAGGGCGCCAGCGTCGATGTCACCCCGGGCGGTAAGGCCGGGTTGGCGGCCGCGGCCTCCACCACCTGCCAGTCCGACAAGCAGACCATGAGTGCCGGAGCCGTCGCGTTGGGGTGCCGGGCGATCTCCCGCAGTGCCTTGCGCACCGGCGGCTCGTGTCGAGCCAGGTCCTCCAGCAACGCCGGTGCAGCCTCCGGGTTCTGCGCCACCTTGGCCACGACTCGTACCCATGCCGCTCCACCATGGCGCGCAGCCACGCGTCGGACAGGCCCGGATGCGGCGCGATGGACTTGACCACCTTGGCGTCGAGATCAGCGGCCAGCGCATCACGGATCTCGGGCGGCAGGTCCCGTCGTTCGGCCAGTAGCATCCGCACGACCGGGTCCGGCGAGGCGGCCAGCTCCTCGATCTCGGTACGCGAGGCGGTGGCGATCCGCGGCAGCAGGGTGGAACCGATTTTGGTGGTGCCCGCCAGGCGGGTGAGCACCTTCAGCGGCACCTGCGGGTTGAAGGCGAGGCCGCGCCGCACGTCGGGCTCAGGGGCGGCGGCCAGCGCACGGATCAGGCCGTCGCCGATCGCGGGGTTCTCGGCCAGGGCGGCCCGGACACCGGGCTCCGGGCTGGCGGCGAGTCGTTCGTAGACCAGCGCGGGCAGGTCGGGGCGGACGGCCAGTGGCCAGCGCATCAGCATCGCGGGGTGGTCGGCGAAGCCGATGACGGCCGCGGTGGGCGTGGCCGGGTTCCACAGGGCATTCACGTGCGTCTGGTGAACGGTGGACTCATGAGAGCCGTCGCATGCGGCGCCGGGCGGCAGATCGCAGTCGAACTTGGGGCATTCCGGATCGTGGGTGAATGGCGTCTTCTCCCGGTCACAGACCAGACACCGCCGCGCCGGCGGTAGCCCCTCGCCGGTGACCAGCGCGGCCAGCACCGCCGGCGGTGCCGCCTCGCTTCCGGCCACCGCGCAGCGGACCTCGGCATGGGGATGCGCCGCGAGCCGGGCTGCCATGTCCGCAGTCGCCCGCGACGCCAGCTCCGCGACGATCCGTATCTCCGGATCGGCGGCGAGGATCTCCTGCACCTCGGCGGGGAGGCCGGGACAGGCGGCCAGCCGTTCGATGGTCGGATCCGTCGCCAGCAGGCACGCCCAGGCCGGGCGGCCGACGCCCTCGGAGAGCAGCGCCAAGGCGGCGAACGGCTGTGCTACGGGGTCGACGTCATCAGCCGTCAGCACGACCAGATCGGGCAGCAGGGCTGGATTGGCAGCGAGGCCGCACAGGACAGAGTTGACCGGCTGATCATGGTTGCCGACGAGGACATCGCCTGGAGTCTGGCCGAGCGGGAGGACCTCACCCACGCGCAGGCGGTCGCGCTGGTCTCCCGCGTCGAACAGAGCGCCGGGCGGCTCGCGGAGCGGGGGCCCAGGCCTACACCCGCGTCGTGATCGGCCCCGACGGCCTCCTGCCCGTCCCCGACGACGCCGAACGCACCCTCACCGGATGGGAGTTCTACCCTGCGGCCCTCGGCGAGGCGGTGCGCCGGGCCGCCGAGCTCGCCCCGGGTGTCCCGCTCGTCGTGACCGAGAACGGCATCGCCACCGACGACGACACGCGCCGCGTCGCCTACACCGCAGGCGCCTGGCCGGCCTGGCGGACGCGATGGCCGACGGCGTCGACGTACGCGGCTATTTCCATTGGACCGCCCTCGACAACTACGAGTGGGGAAGCTACCGGCCCACCTTCGGTCTCATCCAGCTGGTGATCACGAGCCGATGGGGTGGGCGTCCGAGCGGAGGCTGGTGGCTTGGTTCCGCAGGGCGGTGACCATCGCCTGTGCCTGGGCGAGCGGGCGCGGCCTGGTCACGGCGACGGTCGCGCGGCCGGTCCAGTGGCTGTCGGTGACGGCCACGGCTCGTACGCCAGCCGGCAGGGCGGGCAGGGCCAGGTCGGGGATGACCGTGATGCCCAGACCTGCCGCGACCAGGCCGAGGCGTGTCGACCAACTGCGCGAGGTGTGGGCGATGTGGGGGGCGGACAGGGTCGGCCAGGCGCCGAACTGCGGCTCGCCCGGCCCTCCCTCTCCGGCGATCCAGTGCTCCTGGGCCAGGTCCTGCACGGTGACGCGGGCGTGGTCGGCGAATCGGTGCGTGTCCGGGACGGCCACCAGGAGGTCTCCTTGGAGCAGCGGGGTCTGCCGGAGTTCGTTCAGGTCATAGTCCGGCAAGCCGTGGCCGACCCCGATGACCGCCACGTCCAGCCGGCCGGTCCGTAGCCGCCGGAGCAGGGCGGGCGTCGAGGCCTCTTCCAGAACCACGGCGAGGCCCGGATGGCCGGCCGTCACCTGAGCCATCGCTCGCGGAACCAGCGCCATGGCGGCGGTGGGGTAGGCGCCGATCGTCAGGCGGCCGGCGAGCCGGTCGCGCAGGCCTGCGAGTTCGTGCTCGGTCGCCGCCAGGTCGGCGAGGATTTCCGTCGCGCGCCGGATGAGCACCTGACCGGCCGGGGTGAGCGCCACCCCACGCCGGCTGCGGTCGAAGAGCGGCCCGCCAGCCGCCGTCTCCATGGCGGCGACCTGGCGGGAGACGGCCGACTGGGTGTAGCCGAGCATCTCGGCGGCCCGAGTGAACGATCCTGCGGTGGCGACCTGGTGCACGACTCGGAGACCGGTAAGCGTGAACTCGGCCATGGCCAGAACCTACCATGCGCATTACTCATGGAATCGATGCGTAACCATCGTTGGACTGCATGACAGGAAATGGGCAGGCTGGTTGCCATGACAAAGCAATTCACTCGGGAAGAACTCGTGGCACGCCTGATCCGCGCCGGTGAGCTGGAGGTGTCGGGCGAGGATCCGGCCGAGGCGGCGACGTACTTCGACACCGACAAGTTCCGCTTTCACGGGCCGGACGGCTTCGAGTCCGGCTTCGCCGGGCTCGACGCCTACTTCGCGGCGGTACGCGAGGCGTTTGACGACCGGTCGATCCGGCGCGGCATCATTGTGGCCGAAGGCGACCACATGGCCTGCCAGACCTGGATCGAAGGCACCTTCGTCCGCGAGTTCACCCAGTCACCGGCCGGCCCGCTGCCGCCCAACGGCGAACGTGTCGTGTTCGACCTCATCAACATCTTCCGCTTCGATGACCAGGGGCGTCTCGTCGAGGAGTGGGTACGCACGGACAATCGCAGTCTGTTGCGCCAGTTGGGCGGAGAGGGAAGCCGGCTGAACGTCCATGAGGGCAAGGCCGCCTCGGTGTAGAGCGTCATCCCTGGTCACAAGCGTGCGGGCCACTGACCGAGAGTACGCCTCGCTCTTGGACACCCGACGACACCCTCCTTGCTGCACGAAGCTCCAGAGCCGTGACCTTCATCTGGCGTTCCTGACCGGCGTCCCGGCCCCTGGGATGGCGGTACCCCTGGCTGTACCTCTCTTTGGGGTGTGCGGGGGAATGATCAGAACGCCCGCGGCTGATGTGCTGATGAGCGTCCATCACACCCTCCCAAGGGAACAGCGAATGGCAGTCAACAGCCGATCGGCCGCCGAGCGCGATACGCCCCCCAGGGGTTTCATCCGCCGCCGTCCGTTGCTCGGTTTCTTCGTCCTGGCCAACGCGATGAGCTGGGCCGCCTGGACGCCCTATGTCCTGTCGGCGAACGGGCTCGGGATCCTGGACTTCACCTTCCCCACGTTGCTCGGCACCACGCAGTTCCTGGGCGTGCTCCCTGGCGCGTATCTCGGCCCCATCTTCGCCGCCTACATCGTCACCAGAGTCACGGAAGGGAAGGAGGGCGTCCGCCGCTGGATCGGGCGGATGACCAAATGGCGGGTCAATTGGATCTGGTACCTGGTGACCGCGCTCGGCGTCCCGACCGCCATCATCGTCACCGCGGCCTCCATGGCCGGCGAGAAGCTCACCATGCCGCCCGTCGCCGTGCTGGTGGCCTACGTACCTGGCCTGATGCTCCAAATGGTCACCACCGGGCTCGCGGAGGAGCCGGGCTGGCGGGATTTCGCCCTGGACCGCATGCAACGCAGGTTCGGCCCGCTGCGCGCCACCGCGCTCCTCGGCCCACTGTGGGGCGTCTGGCACCTGCCACTGTTCCTGACCGAGTGGGGCGGCTGGCCGGACGTCACCTGGATGCGGGTCGGCGAGTTCATCGCCTTCTGCTGCGCGTTCAGCGTGGTCGTCACCTGGGTCTTCAACCGGACCGGGCAGAGCCTGCCGCTGGTCATGCTGCTGCACGTCAGCATCAACAACTTCATGTCGATCGTCTACGCGGACATGTTCCCGTCCATCGCCACGCCGGCGCCGGCGTCCCGGGTCACGCTGCTGGCGGGCACCACGGCGGCGGTCCTGGTGCTCATCGCGACGCGCGGCCGGCTGGGTTACCGGCCCGCCTCGCCGCGATCGAACACCTCGTCGGCGGCATGAGCACCGCGATCCTGGGCCTCAGTCGGCGACGAGCCGGACCTGGTCCGCCTGCTCGCGCTGGCGACGCAGCTCGTAGGTGCCGGGTGCGATGCCGGTGAAGGCGTGTTCCGGGTGCGCGAGGTAGGCGGTCGCGCCCTCCTCGACGGTCAGTACGCCGAGCACCAGTGTGCCGCTGGACCGGTCAGGGGTGAAGAACGCCTTGCCGTCCGCGACCAGGAGGTGGGTGTTGGCCTGGGCCTGGCCGCGGACGACCGGGACGCCGGAGGCCGGGATGGGCGTACGGACCGGCTGCCTGGTGACCGGCACGACGGCGACGTCGCCCTGGAACTGCAGGCCGGACAGGACGGGAATCTCGGCCTGCCGGTCGAGGTGCTCGTCGACGTCGACGCCGAAGGCGGCGATGGCCTGTTTGATGGTGAGCATCTTCTTCGGGCTCCTCGGAGGTCAGGATCGGCGTTGTGCCTGGGCGTACTGGGCGGAGGTCAGACCGTAGGTCCAGGCGGCGGCCTCGACCGGGTCGGCGCAGTCTGCGGGGACGGTGAGGCCGAAGCGGCGGCGGGTGCCGTCCCGTTCGACGGTGCCGTTGGTGCACAGCAGGACGCGCACGCGCTCGGGATAGACGTCCGGGGGGACATCGTGCAGGGTGAGTGTCTGGCCGGGGTTGCCGGGATCGGGTACGGCGGGTCCGACCCTGGCCAGGCGGGCCTCGACGACGAATCGGTCCCAGCCCCGGCGTTCGATGGCGCAGCGGCGGATCTCGGCGTTGGGCTCGCGGACGATCTCGTCGGCGGTGAGGGTGTCGTCGATGACGACCCGGGGGACAGGGGTGCCGTGCCAGAAGTACAGCCCGAACCCGTCGGCCCAGGCGACCGCGGGGCCGTCGGCACGGTGCAGCCGGCTCCTCGTGGCGGTCCCCTCGCCGGGCTGTTCCCGGTGCGGCTCGTGCGGCGGGGGCGGGCAGAACAGGACGAAGTCACGGAACGCCCACCACCACCAGGCGCCCGCGGCGGATCGGTGGCTCGCCAGGCGGGCCGCCCGCAACCGGCGGATGGCGCCGCGGATCGTGTCCTGGCGCACGTCGCCCACCGCCGCGTCCACCGCCTCCCGTACGCCCCGGTCCGTGGCCTCGGCGATCGCGGCCCACACATCGGTGGGCGCGCCGCGCGACGCGGGGTGTCCCGTCGCGGCGATCTCGGCGTGCAGGGTGGTCGCCGCGGCCCCGTGCACCGGATCGTGCACCCCGCCGTCCGCCGCGACCTGGACGGCGTCGCGTACGGCCTGCCCGATCGCCTCGCCGGCCGTATCGTCCACCGCGCGGTAGACCGAGTCCAGGACGCGGCCGTTGCGGTGGCCGGTGGCCAGGCAGGCGGCGATGGGCGCGGCGAACGCGCCGACGAGCGGTGAGGACACCCAACCGACCCGTTCCGGGAACGGCACCCCGATCCGCTGGTAGCAGGCACGGGCGGCGAGCTCGAACGCCGCTCTTCCCTCGGCGGGACCGGCCGTCGCGCGGGCCGGAGCCGGTGCGTTCACAGTGAGGACCCTTCCTGCCGGCGATCACGCGCTCGTGACGACGGAACGCCTGCGCGCAAGGTCATGTCAGCGGTAGCTTATCGAGGCTTTGTCTTGACATGTCAAGATTGATCCGTACATTCGTTCGAATGGAAGTCATGGTCATCGAAGACGCGTTACGGGCTCAACCTGATGACTTCGCCGCGTGGCACGCGTACAGCGACCGGCTGCTGGAGCAGGGCGACGCCCGAGGCGCGCTGATCCGCCTCGAACAGCGCCTGCCGCGCACCCGCCCCGCCGATCGGCCGGCCGTGCGGCGCGAGATCGCCGACCTCGTCGCGGAGCACGAGTCCCGATGGGACGACGGGCTGCCGGACCAGGCGCGGGTGCTGGCCCGGCGGCACGGCTTCGCCGCTGAGGTGGCCGTCGAGTGGTCGGACGACGTCCGCGAGGTGGTGGCGCAGGTGCTGCGGGCCCCGTTCGTCACCACGCTGAGAATCACGCCGGCCCCCGCCCCGGAGGACGAGGAATGGGAGGGGGACGGCGAGGACTACCTGGCCGTGGACCCCGGCGAGCCGCGGCCGGGCAGCCTGGACGTGCGGGCCCTGGCCGGACTGGATCTCGGGCGGCTCACGGAACTGGACCTCGCCCATCTGAGCATCGGCTTCAACGGCGCCGAACTCCTCGCCACGCTGTTCACCTCGGACCGGTTGCGAGCGCTTGACCTGCGTTACTGCCGCGTCGCCGACACCGGCCTGGCGGCGCTCGCGGCCTCCCCGTCCCTGGGCGGGCTGCGCCGCCTGCACCTGCAGCGCAACAAGGTGAGCGCCGAGGGCGTGCGGCACCTGCACCGGTTCACCGGGCTGGCCGAGTTGGACCTGCGCTACAACGACCTCGGCGAGGCGGGCGCGGAGGCCCTGCTCGCCGCCCCGTTCGTGATGTCACTCACCCGGCTGTGGCTGTACGACGCCGATGTGGGCCAGGACGGCGTACGGAAACTGGCACAGGCCGAGAATCTTCCGACTGAGCTGCGGAGTTTGTGGAGGTGCGTGTGAGCGTCGAACTTCGGGACCGGTTCTTCGCCCTGTCGGCCGGGCCCGCCTCGGCCGAGGAGGCCGCCCGCTACCGGGCGGAGGTGGACGCGACCGACGCCGCCCCGGCCGCGACGGTGAACGGGCTGGACGTCTGCTGGCATCCGTCGGCGCGGTTCAAGGCCGTACGGTTCATCGACGCCGAGCACCTCGACGAGCGGGTGCGGGAGTTGTTCGCCCGGCCCAGCGCGGACGCGCCGTACCTGGCGGCCGTCTTCGCCGATCCGCACGAGTTGTCCTTCCGCACGTTCGAGAACATCGTCCCGCTGGACCGCCTCTTCGAGGCCGTGCCGCTGGAGATGGAGCTGGTCGAGCGGGCGGAGCGCGCGGAAGGGGTGCTCGCCTTCTCGCTGCGCCCGTCGGAGCAGGCCCGGGACCTGCTGACGCGGCTCGATGGCCTGAACCTGTACCTGCCGCCGCTGAACGCCGCCTCTCGGGGCGGCGAACGGTTCATCTTCCACTCCGCGCTGCTCGCCGAGGCGCTGACCGCGGCGGCGGCCGACGCGTTGCCGCCGTCGGTCGCGGAGGGGTTCTCGCATGTGAACCCGGTGTTCCGGTGCAACGGGTTCGAGCCCGGCGACGCCAACTTCCACCTGCACAGGGACACGCCGTACTACGACGCGGCCCGGGGGCACGTCTCCAGGTACACCATGCTGCTGTACCTGACCGGCGGCACCGGCTCACCGGCGCTGGACCTGGCCGGCGGCGCCGCGTTCGGCGAGATCGACGCGTTCACGTGCGTGATCTTCGATCAGCGGTACGAGCACGAGGGCGCCCCCTACCTCGACGGCCGCAAGGTGTTCCTGCGGACCGAGCTCATCTTCGCCGCCGGCGAGGTCACCGAGGAGCCGGAGATCGGCGCGCTGTTCAGCAAGGCCTGTTACCTGACCGGGGAGAGCGTGTTCGCGCCGGAACTGGCCCGGCACGCCGACGCGTACTACAACCAGGTGGCCGCCGCCCACTGGGGCGGCGCGGACGCGGGACCCGCCCGTGAGACCTTCGTGCACAAGGAGTTCCGCGGGGTGCACTTCGTGGCCAACGGCTACGACTTCTGGTTCCCCAAGACCGACGCACTGTCGGCGGCGGAGTGCGCGGCCATCACCCTGCTCGACTACTTCAACTGCAAGCTCGGCGGCACCGGGTTCCGCGCACTGTGCCGGACAGAGGTGATCGAGGCGGACGACGCCGGTTGGATCCCGGCGTTCCTGCGGGACAAGCACAGCCGGTCGGTCATGACCCGGGTGGACAAGTCCGCGTTCTTCCCCGAGCCGGAGCGGGCCGGCTCGATGTGCTGCCCGTTCCACACGGCGGGCGGTTTCGATCCCACGCGCTTCGACGAGGTCATCGACCTCTACACGGACGCGCAGTCCTTCGCCAAGGCGCACATCCTGCCCGCGCCGATCCTCATGCTCGGTGAGGACGTGGCCCTCGATCCGGACCGGTTCGTCATCCGCGACAACCTCATCCACGTGCTCGGCAGGAAGGCCCTCACGCCGGTCAACTTCGCCGCCTGCTGGAACGACGAGTCCATCCCCGAGGACTACCTGACCGTCGCGGCCAAGGTCGGCGTGGAGCAGTTCCTCGTACCGCCGATCATCTACAACGAGTCGGACGGCTGCCGTCACCTCAGGTTCGACTTCTTCCGCAACTCCTGGATGGTCGGACACCGGCAGGCCACCATCCCCATCCCCAGGATCATCGAACTGGCCTGGGCCGATCCGGAGACCAGTCATGCCTGGCGGCGCGAGGTCGATGAATCCCTCATCGACGCCGACACCCCACTGGAGCCCAGCGACCTGTGGGACGACGAGGACGACGACTGGGACGACGACGAGGACGAGGAGCACTCCTGAATGGCCCTCGCGTCGCCGGTCCGGGCCGCTACCGCCCGCGCGGGTGACCTCGCAGCGCTGCGGGCAGGTCGGGCTGGAGTCGGTCGGTGTGGAGTCCACGATCGTACGGGCGCATCAGGAGCCGGTCGGCGGTCGCGGGGGAGACGCCGGATGCTCTGGAGCAGGCGCTGACGGCGGGCCTTCCGCCTCGGCGACCCCAGGCTCCCCCAAGCGAAGCCGGCCGCCTCGCGCGTAGCCGATCTGAAGAGAGTGCTGTTACCGACCGTTCTGATCGGTAACGGGATGTCGAAGGCGACTGCTACTTCAGTATGTCCACGGCGACAGGGGACTGGTTGCCCTGCGCGTCGACCGCGACGACCTCCGCACGGTACTTCGCGCCGTCGCGCGTGACCGGGACCGGAATGTCCATGGAGTCGGCGGCGGGCACCACGTCGAAGCGGTTGGCGACCTTGGTGCTGAGCACCTCGGTGCCGTTGTCGGCCCGGGTGACGCGCACCTTGTAGTGGTACACCAGCTCGTCGTCCTTGGCCTGTTCGACGCGCAGCGCCAGCTGGCCGTCCTTGCCGGTCTGCGCCGAGAGCGGGTGCGATGACGCCCAGCGCGGAGCAGTACGGTTGCGGTTGGCGTCGGTGTAGGTGAAGTTCTCCACGACCTGGGCGTCGCTGCCGGCCGTCTTGATCTCCCAGGGCTTGCCGGCCAGCGTCCCGTCACTCTGGAACGGCGGCTTCCAGTTCGCCGACCACTTCCCGCCGGTGTAGATGTCGTGGAGGTCGGCGTTGAGGTTGATCCGGTTGATGACCGTACGGCCCGGATAGACCTCGACGGCCAGACCCTGGGCGGTGGGAGTCTCGAAGCGATCGGCCAGCCGGCCTTCCGCGTCGAGCATCTGGTACCCGTGGTCGATCTCGATGTACGACGAACTGGAGTCGTTGACCGCGGTGAAGTTCTTCTGGTGGATCGAGCGCGGGTCGTTCAGGTTCAGATGCGAATGGCCCGAGAAGTAGACGGCGCGCGGGAACTTCGACAGGTCCTCGGCCAGGCGCGGGTTGCCGGTCTGCTGGCCGTCCATCACGGTTCCCGGAACCGGCCGGTGTCCCCGGACGATGATCGCCTTCCCGGCCGGGATGTCTACCGTCAGGCGGTCTCCCACGCCGGTCGGGTATTGGGCATGCGGCGCCGGGCGAGCGCCAGGTAGAGCGGGATGGTGATCGCGAGACTCACGATCCAGCTGATGTCGGCTCCCGACAGCAGGTCGGCGATCGGGCCGGTGTACAGCGCCGTGCTCATGAAGGGAATCTCCACCAGCACGCCCACCGCGTACGCCACGAGGGCGGGTATGTCATACCTGCCGTATCGCCCGCCGTCCGCCCTGAACAGGTCCGCGACGTCGTAGTCGCCCTTGCGGATCAGGTAGAAGTCGATCAGATTGACGGCCGTCCACGGGATGAAGACGTATTGCAGCATGATGATGAGGTTGGTGAAGCTGTTCAGGAAATCCTGCGACATGAGCGCCGCACCCGCCGTGGCCAGCACGACGAGGAGCGCGCCGATGGCCGCCCTTCCCCGTGCCGTGGGCAGCCAGTCACTGCGGAAGGTCTGCACCATGGTGACGACGGTGAGGGTCGCGCCGTAGAGGTTCATGGCGTTGAAGTGCATGATCACGGCGGCGAAGCTGAACAGCACGATCGTGCTCAGCGGCTGTCCGAGTACGGCGGGCAAGCCGGTGAGCGCGTCGCCCTTGACCGAGATGGCCACGATGACACCGATCGCCATCGGCACCACGCCACCCAGCAGGGCCCCGCCGTACGTCCACCAGAACGTGGACTTCAGGCCGGCGGTGTGCGCGGGCATGTAGCGGGAGTAGTCGGAGACGTACGGCGCGAAGGCCAGCAGCCACAGCGCGCCGATCGCCATCGTGCCGAGGAACCCGCGAGCCGTCGGCACACCGATGGCGAACACGTCTGCGCCGATCCGGCCCATCACGACCAGTCCGACGATCACCACGGCCAGGGACGCGATCGACACGGCCGTGATGATGTGGCCGATGAGGTGGATGAGCCGGTAGCCGACGACCATGACGACCTGGCCGACCAGGGCGAAGACGACGGCCAGCGGGGTCAGCGGCAACGAGGGGAAGACCGCGTGCACCGACTGGGCGCCGGAGACGATGTTGGCGGCGTAGATGCCCTCGTACATGACGAGCACCACGACCAGGACGACCAGGCAGCCGCGGACACCGAACTGGCCGCGACTCTGGATCATCTGCGGGATGCCCAGCCGGGGGCCCTGCGCGCTGTGCAGCGCCATGAACAGCCCGCCGAGCAGCAGTCCAGCGATCAGTGCGATGACGCTCCACCAGAAGTCGAGCCCGTAGACGACCGGGGGCAGGCCGCCGGTGAGGATCGTCAGCGGCCCGATGTTGGCCGCGAACCAGATGCTGAACAGGTCGCGCGGGCGTCCGGTCCGCTCGTCGGCGGGGATGACGTCGATGGTCCTGCGTTCGACGAAGGCGCTCATGGCAGCGTCCAGGGGGCCGAGGGTGAGCCGAGGTAGGCGACCTTGAGCTGGGTGAACTCGCTGATCGTCTCGAGCCCGCCCTCCTCGCCCTGGCCGGACAGGCCATGCCCTTCGTACGGGACGTGGGCGTGGTCGCGATAGGGGCAGTTCGTCCAGACGATCCCGGCGTCGAGACGGTCGGTCAGGTCGAGCGCCTCGTCCAGCCGGTCGGTCCACACCGTGGCAGCCAGGCCGTACGGCGTGCCGTTGGCGATGCGTACGGCCTCGTCGAGGTCTCGGTAGCGCATGACCGCCACCACCGGTCCGAAGATCTCCTCCTGCGCCGCGGCCATGCCGGGGGTGACACCGTCCAGGACGGTCGGCTCGAGAAACGCGCCGACCGCGGAGGGATTCCCGCCGGCGATGATCGAGGCACCCTCGTGGACGGCGCGGCCGAGGTGCTCCTGGACCCTGGCCCGATGCTGCCGGCTGACCAGCGAGCCGACCTGGGTGGCGGGGTCGAGCGGGTCGCCGACGGCGATCCCCGCGGTGGCGCGCAGGAACATCTCCATGAACGGCTCGGCGATCTCCTCGTCGAGCAGGAGCCGGGATCCCGCCGTGCACACCTGACCGGCGTTGAAGAAGGCGTGGTGGACGGAGGCGCGGGCGGCGCTCTGAAGATCGGCGTGCTTGGTGACGATGTTGGCCGTCTTGCCGCCGAGTTCCAGGTGGCAGCTCGCGGTGCTCGCCCGCCGGATGCTCCGGCCGACGGCGGTCGAGCCGGTGAAGGTGATCTTCTGGACGCCCGGGTGGGCGGCCAGCAGCTCGCCCGTGCCCGCGTCGCCGTTGAGGATGTTGACCACGCCTGGTGGGAAACCGGCTCGAAGGCACAGCTTGCCGTACAGGATCGAGGTGAGCGGGGTCTGCTCGGCCATCTTCAGCACGACCGTGTTGCCGGTGGCCAGCGCGGGGGCGGTCTTGGTGACGGCGAAGAAGAAGGGGAAGTTCCATGGGGCGATGGCCGCGACGACCCCGTACGGCTCGCGCCGCGAATGGGTGAGGTGGCCGGGTTGTTCCGCGTAGGTGGCGCCCCGGATGTTCTGCGGGAGGGTGGCGTAGTAGTCGAGAAGGTCGGCGCAGATCGCGACGTCGTCGCGGCAGTCGGAGATGGGACGCCCGCTGTCGCGTGCCTCGGCCGCCGAGATTTCGGCGGCGTCGGCGCGGACCAGCTCGGCGAGGCGGCGCAGCAGGGAAGCGCGTTCCGCCGCGGACACGTGGCGCCAGCCGCGGCTAGCCCGGGTCGCGGCGTCCACCGCGGCGTCGACGTCCGCCTCGCCGCCGAGTGCGACGGTGCCGAGCTCCTCACCGGTGGCGGGGTTGACGGTCGTGAACGTCCCGCCCTTTTCCGAGGGGCGCACTTCGCCGTCGATGAGATGGCCGTTCATCGGGTGCTCCCGGCGACCGCGACGGGACCACGGGTGGTCAGCGACTCCTCCAGAGCCAGCGCCGCGGCCAGGGCGGCCCGTCCTTCCGCCCCGCTGACCAGCGGAGGCAGGGCGTCACGGGCTGTCGCGATGAACCTGGCCGACTCCGCGGCGTACATGCCGGTGTTCATCGCGTCCGGGTACTCGACGGTCCCGGCGCCGTTGATGACCACCCCGTGGTCGCGTTCCGTCAGATAGGCGCAGCCGTCCACTCCCACGTACGCCAGGGCGTGATCGCCGTTCGACAGGCCGGCCTGGTCGGGCAGCGCCCAGCTGGTTTCGTGCGCGCCGACGCACCCGTTGGCGAAGCGGAGCGTGGCCACGATCGACGCGGCCCCTTCGAGCCCGGGGATCTCGGTCTCCGAGGCCACGCCGTACACCTCGACGATGGGTGAGCCGGTGATCCACTGGAGCGCGTCGAGGTCGTGGACGGCCAGGTAGAGCGGCAGCGTGGTCTGATCCTGCTGCCGGCGTCCCTCGGACGCCGGCCAGTTGCGGCGAGTGAACGTGTGGACGGGGGCGCCCAAAGTCCCCTCCTGCGCCCGCTGCCGGACGGCCAGGTAACGGGGGTCGGATCGGAGCGAATGGCCGATGACCAGGCGGCCCCCGGGGTCGGCGGCGACCATCGCGTCGGCGTCGGCGAGCGTGGTCGCGATCGGCTTCTCGCAGAAGACGTACTTGCCCGCCCGCAGAGCCGCGATCACCGCCTCCCTGTGCAGGCCGTCCGGGGTGCTGACGAACACCGCGTCGACATCGTCCGCTGTGACGATCTCGGCGAAGTCCGTGGAGAAGCGGACCCCGTCGGGCACGTGTCCGGCCGCGCTCGGATCGACGTCGCAGCAGGCGATCAGCCGGGCGTCGCCGATGTCCGCCAGCGCGGCGACGCGAATCCTGCCCATCCAGCCCAGGCCGACGACGGCACAGTTCACCATGGTGTTTCCTTTCCTCAAACTCGACGGGCCGCGGGGAGCGCGACCCGGAGGCTGTTCTGCGCGAAGTCCCTGACGAGCTCGTGCATGTGCTCGCACGACATCCAGCGACGGCCCATGACCGCCGCGATGCCGAGGCCGTCGAGCAGTCCCAGGAGTTGCTCGACGATGTCCGCCGGGGAGTCCTCGGGGTGGAACTCACCCGAGGCGACGCCCTGTTCGATCACATCGAAGAAGTACTGCCGGAAGCGGTCGGCCATGGCGCTGTCCGCGTCGGCGATCTGGCCGTGGATGGCGACCCGGAAGTACTCGAACCAGAGGACGAATTCCTCGCGCTCGACCCCCGACTCCGGAATGGACAGCCGGATCAGGCGAGCGAGCCGCTCGGCCGCGCTCGACCCGGGGCCGCCATGATGGCGTCGCGGCGGCCGCACGCTTCGTCGTTGGCCTGGCGCAGCGCCTTGACCAGGATCTGGTTCTTGTTCTCGAAGTAGTAGTGCACGACCCCGGTGGACAAGCCGGCGTGCCTGGCGACCGCTCTGATGGTGGTGGCATCGAGGCCATCGGCGACGACGACGGCCCGCGCGGCCTGGAGGAGCTGTTCCTCCCTGCTCCGGCCGGTCTCGTCCGGCGCCGGCGCGACGGGCTTCACCTGCCAGGCGGGGGCGAGCGCGTCGATCTCGTCGCGGTGTTCGCGTACCTTCTTCAGCAGCCGCCACGCGGTGGCGTAGGACAGGCCCAGCTCATCGGCCAGGGACTGAGCAGTCAGCCGCCCGCCGGACGCGCGTTCCCTGACGATCGCGGCGAACCACAGGCGCAGCGGCGTCGAGGAGCCGTGGAAGAGCGTCTTCGCGGTCGGGCTGAGCTGCTCGCCGCAGTGGGCACAGCTGTAGACGCGGCGGTTGTGGAGCCGGTGGAACGTGCGTTCCTCGGCGCAGCGCCGGCAGCGGGCGTGCCGACCGTCCGGGCTGAACCGGACGCGCCATAGCTGTTCCAGGCAGGCGTCCTCATCCAGAATCATATCCATCTGACCACGTAATTCTGTGCGAATTGATTGCCTTAACCGGCTCGCAGAATTTGCAAACCAGCTATACGTGTTTATTTGAATAAACATTTATTGTGTGTTCAGGACCATAGTTTCGCGAGGATGGCAGTGTCAAGGTCGGACATATGGCCTGCGAAGGCGGGTCGCCGCCCTCTCTGTGATGAATTCCTGCCTGTGGCGGGCAGAACACAGAAGGTAGGGGCGGCCCAGAACGGGGGGATCTCAGCATGTCGCTCACACTGGCCCTCGCGGGCGACACGATGCTGGGGCGCGGCGTGGCCGACAAGCTGGAGCGCACCGCCGAGCCGGACGCCTTCTTCTCCTCGGAGGTACGCGATCGTCTCGCCGAGGCGGATCTCGTCCTGCTCAACCTCGAATGTTGTCTCTCCGACCGGGGGACGCCATGGCCCGGCAAGCGCTTTCACTTCCGGGCACCGCCGCGGGCCGCCGCCCTGCTGGCCGAGCTCGGCGTCGACTGCGTCACGCTGGCCAACAACCACGCCCTCGACTACGGTCACGACGCGCTGCGCGACACCTGCCGGCACCTCGCGCAAGCCGGGATCCGCCATGTGGGTGCGGGAGACCATCTCGCCGAGGCCCGCAGGCCGCTCCAGATCGAGGCCGGCGGCCTGCGGCTCGCGATCGTCGCCTTCGCCGACCACCCCGCCGACTTCGCCGCCGGCGCCTCCCGGGCCGGCATCGCCGACGCCGACCTGGCCGCCGGGACGCCCTCATGGGTCAAAGAGACCATCACAAGCCTGCGCGACCGCTCCGACCTGGTTCTCCTGACTCCGCACTGGGGCCCGAACATGGTCGCCGAGCCGCTGCCGTACATCCGCACCACCGCGCACACGCTGCTGGAGTCCGGGGCCACGCTGGTGGCGGGCCATTCTGCGCACGTCTTCCACGGCGTCGCCCCGCACATCCTGTACGACCTCGGCGACTTCGTCGACGACTACGCCACCGACCCGCTGGAGCGCAACGACCTCGGGCTCCTGTGGCTGGTCACCCTGGACGAGCACGGCCCGGTGCGGCTGCGCGCCCTGCCCCTCAAGCTGGACTACGCCCACACCCGCATGGCCACCGGCGACGACTGGCGCTGGATCCGCGACCGCTTCACCATCGCCTGCGCCCGCTTCGGCACCTCCGTCCGCGTGACCGGCCGTGACCTGCTCGTCGAACTCCGTGACCACCCTGGAGGCACACCATGACAGCGGCAACCGGGCGCGGGTTCAGGGGGGTTGCTCGTTCATCGGACGGTATGGACGACTCGCGCATCCGGCCCCGGAAAGACGAGGGTCTCGTGTTCGTCGTCCAGCCACCGAACCAGGTACGGCGGCGAGCCGTCGGCGTGTCCCACCTCCACGATGAGCCCCACGCGGCGATGCTCGCCGTCGCGCGTGCTCTCGACGATCAGCCGATCACCCGCTGCTGCCTTCATGTCGCCCCCCTCATGTCCTGTTCCATGAAGTCACCTCCGGCTGCTACTACCCTGCCGGACGCACCTCTCCCTTGGGGGCGCCGAAGATCTCTGGAACGGAAGGGTCATCGGTGCCATGACCTGCGGACAGGAACGTCGAGGTGGTGGCCACGAACCGGCCGGCGTCGTCGAGCCACGGAAAGTGTCCGGCCCCGGCCTGAACGACGAGCTCGGCCTGCGGAAACAGCTGGGCGAGTTCGGTCACCGCGGTGGGAGGGGAGTTCAGGTCCACCTCGCCCGCGAGCAGCAGCACCGGCGAGGAGAGGCCGGTGAGCGCGGCACGGGTGGCTTCGGGGGCGAAAGCGCCTTCGGAGCCGAAGACGGCTGCCGCCTCGCTGTTCCTCTGCTCGTCCTCGGCGGCCTTGTGCGCCTGGGCCGTCTCGTCCCAGCGGCCGTACCAGAACGGCGCGATGGCCTGGAAGGCGTCACCGGTGGCCTGGCCGGCCATGACCTGCTCCAGGGCCGCGAACGCCGCCGGAAACCAGGGCTCGCCCTCGCGTAGCCGGGCGCTCTTCCGTCGGGCCTCCTCGGTGATCGTGATGCCGACGGCGGCGATGCTCGGGGCGATCAGAGCGAGCTTCCTGACACGTTCCGGATGGCGAGTCGCATAGAGCACGGCCAGATTCGTGCCCCCGGAATGGGCGAGCAGGTCCATCCGGTCGAGCTCAAGGTGCTCGCGCAGAGCCTCGACGTCATCGACAAGGCGGTCGCAGCGGTACGAGGCGGTGTCCGCCGGCCTGGCGGACTGCCCGGTGCCCCGCAGATCCGCCATGATCAGCTGCCGGTACGCCGAGAGGCCGCCAAGGTCGCCGAGATAGGCGGAAGCCTGCATCGGCCCGCCGGGCAGGCAGACCACAGGGGTCCCGTCGCCGAATACGTGATAGGCGAGCTTGATGCCGTCGTAGGAGGCGAAGAAGTCCATGCCCGCAAGCCTGCGGGGAGACAACGCACCTCGGCTATCGTTTAGCCACAGCTACATGATGAGGGCGGATGGCGGTCGAGATCAGGTTCACCGCGGCGTCGGTCGCGAAGGTGCGATTCGCCGTCTCACCGCTGGGCGAGACCGTGCTGGCGCTGCGGATCTTGTTCGGTACGGGCGGTCATGCCGTCCACCGGCCCTGGGTGCGCCAGGCGCGCCCGCTGCTGACACGCGAACGCGAGTTGCCGCTGCTGCGAACGCTGATCGCCGGACCGCTGCCGTCGTTCCTGTTCCCGGCGCCGAGGCAGCGCCTGCCTTCGATGGCTACGGAACTGGACCTGGTGCGGGCCACGCAGGAGGACTTCTTCCGGCATGAGTACGGCGCGGTCCTGGGCATGCCGGCCGAGGATGCCCCCGAGCCCGCGACGGTGCTGCCACGGCTGGTCGAGGCGCTGCATCGCTGCCATGAGCTGCTGATCGCGCCGCATTGGGGCAGGATGCGCGCCGTGCTGGAGGCCGACCTCGGCCGGCGCGCGCTGACCCTGGTGGAGGGCGGGGTGCAGGCGCTGTTCGCCGAGTTGCACCGGGACATCGCCTGGGACGGCGGCCAGCTGGTGGTGCACGGCCGGCGCACCCCGCATTCCGCGTACACGGTGGACGCCGGCGGGCACGGCCTGGTCCTGCAGCCCAGCGTCTTCAACTGGCCGGACGTGGGTGTCGACAAGGCCCCGGTCACCGCCGCGTCGATCCGCTATCCGGCGATGGGCGTCGGCCTGCTCTGGGAGCCACCCCGACCGGCGCTGACGGGCCTGACCCCTGTGCTCGGCCACGCGAGAACGCAGATCCTCGCCGCCCTGGCCGAGCCCCTGACGACCGCGGCCCTGGCCACTCGCCTGAGCATCACCCCGAGCGCGGTCTCACAACACCTGGGCGCGCTGCGCGGGGCGGGTCTGGTGGCAACGCAACGCAGGGGCCGTACGGCACTCCACCTGCGCACGGAACGCGCGACCCATCTTCTGGGCAGCCCGGCCCCGAACGGTCGTTGACGCAGCGGCGGCAAGGGCCCGCGCGCGCAGGGTTGGAATCGACTCCTCAGCTCCGCCGCGGTCGTCGTGATCAACGTGGTTCTGGCCGTCCGAGCAGCATGACGAGCAGCCGGACGGCCGATACGGCGCCTGCGGCGGCGCTGATCAGGGTGAACCAGAACCAGAAGGAGCTCCAGGCGGCCGGGATCGGCAGGAGCGCCGTGACCAGGATCGGAAGGCCGAGCACCAGCATGCGCAGCCGCCGCTCGTCCTTGAGCTGATGGCCGGGTGCCGCCGCCGGGCGCAGGCCGGTGACGATCGCCAGGCGCCAGGCGCGCAGCGCGGTGACATAAAGCGCGACGGCCATCGCGAGCCCTGCCAGCTGCGCCCATTCGAGCGCGTCAGGGTCGGCCGGTGATCTGTAGAGCAGGGCGGTCGAGATGAACGGCACCGTGCTGAGCGCCTCGACTGCGATCACCCGGCTCGCCGGCCTCTCGCGGAACAGCGGTGAAGCTGTTATGTTCATCATGCTAACTATCGTAGATCATTCGATAGATTAAGTCGCGATCCTTTGGGAAGTCGATGAGAGTGCTCGCCCTTGGCGGAGCCGGAGCGACGGGGCGGGTCGCGGTGCGCGTGGCGGCCGGTCTGAGCGGGATCGGGGAGATCGTCGGCGCCGACCGCGACCTCGACGCGGCCCGGGCGCTGGCCGAAGAGCTGAAGGGCGCCCCGGTACGGCTCAGCGCCCGCGACGTCGACGTCACCGACGGGAATGCCCTGTCCGCCGCGCTGGCCGAGGCCGACGTCGTGCTCAACACGGTTGGCCCGTGCCACCGGTTCGGGCCGCTGGTGCTGCGGGCCGCGATCGCCGCCCGTACCCACTACCTGGACGTCTGCGACGACTGGGAGCCCACTTCGGAGATGCTCGGCCTCGACGCCGAGGCCCGCGCGGCGGGCGTGTGCGCGGTGATCGGCATGGGCGCCGGTCCGGGGGTCGGCAACCTGCTCGCGGCCAGAGCGGCGGCATGCCTGGACATCGTGATCGACCTCTACACCGCCTGGCCCGTCGACGTGCCGGGCTCCGGCGCCGGCCGGACCGGCCTGAGCGGGCCCGACGGCCGCCCGATCGCCGCGCTGGTGCACTGGATGCGGCACATCAGCGGCACGATCGCCGAGGTCGGCGGCGGCCGGCTGGTACGGCGGCCACCCCTGCGGCCGGTCGTGCTCGAACTTCCGGGCGGCCGCGTGGGCGCCGCGTACACCGTGGGTCACCCCGGGGCCGTGACGCTGGCGCGCGGCTACCGGGTGGCGGGAGAGTCGGCCGGTCTCATGGTCGTCACCCCCGGGACCGCGGCCTATCTGGACGTGCTGCGCCGCGACATCGACCGTGGGAGGCTCACGATCGGGACGGCCGCCGCCGAGGTGAGCGAGCCCACCATGTGGCGGGCCCTGCGCGCCGCCGTACGGGCCTTCGGATTCAGGGGGCCCGGCTCGCTGCCCGCGTTCTTCGCCGCCGCCAGGGGGGTGGCGGACGGGCGGCCGGCGACCGTTCTGGCCCATTTGACGGGCGCGTCGCCGCTGCTCCGGGGCGTGGCCGAGGCCACGGGCGTGCCGGCCGCGCTGGGCCTCGCACAGCTGATCGCCGAGGCCGGGAGGCGACCCGGCGTCCATCCGCCGGAGGCGGCGATCGATCCCGGCCGGTTCTTCGCCGACCTGGCCGGACGGACCGGCTCGGTGAAGGTCGTGGTGGAGGTGGTGTGACGGCCCGTCAGACGCCCGCCGCCGCGCGGCTCAGGCCGCCGTAGAGACCGAACAGGCGGACGGCGCCGTCGTCCTTGCCGGCCTGTTCCTCCAGCAGCGACCAGCAGCGCGCGGTCAGCGTACGGGCCCGGGCGCCGGGCCAGGGCCGGGGGAGCAGTTCGGGAGGGAGCAGCGGGTCGGCCTCCATCGCGCGGGTGAACTCCGCGGCCAGTTCCACCGCGATGGTCAGCCGCCGCGCCGCGGACGCCGCGGACGCCGCGGACGGTTCGGACGGTTCGGGCGTCGCGGACGGTTCGGGCGGCTCGGCGTGGTCCTGGAGGAGCCGGAGCCGGGGCTCCGCCACCGCGGCGAGCCGGTCGTAACGTCCGGCGATCTCGTCCAGCGGCCACATCGTCCGGGCGAGCGCGACGGGATCGTTCTCCTCGCCTCGGCGGAGGTCCCGGGTGGTCAGGAAGGTGACGTGGCCCAGGACGTCCAGGCGGCGGGCATGCTCCTCGACGTAGGGCTCCCACGGATTGGCGCTGACGTAGAGGCCCCCGTGGACGGCGGCGACGCGCTGGTGGGTGAGCGCGGCGCGCAGCGCGTCGCGCGCGGGCCGGGCGCTCTCCGGGACGGTGAACGCGACGAGATGCCACGTGCCGTCCCAGGGGGCGAGCCCGGCGTCCTGGCGGAAGGCGTGGGTGACGAACTCGACGTCGAGCCCCAGCGCGCGTCCGGTGTCGCCGGTGGCGCGCAGGATCGCCTTGCGCCCACGCCCTTCCTGGACGAACCGTCCCTCGGCGACCAGCCGTTTGATGCACAGGCGCACCTGCTGATCGTTCATGTCCAGAAGGCTGGCGGTCGCGTAGAGCTCGCCGGCGTCGACCGTGAGATCGGTGCGGACGAGCGCCTCGACGAGCATCCGGGTGGGGACATGGACGTCCATGCGGACTATCGTATCCAATCCGATCGTTACCGGCCGATGACCCGCGTCACCGCGTCGAGCAGGGTGCGGTGACGGGCGTCGGCCAAGGCGTCGGCGGGCATTGTACGCGGCAGGAAGGCCAGAGCCAGACCCCGGCGCGGATCGCCCAGACCCAGGGCGCCGCCGATGCCCGGATGGCCGAAGGCCGTCGGGGACCCGAGGCGCCACGCGCGGCTGGGCAGCGCGAACCCGCACCCGAAGGCCGAGCGGACGCCGAGCACCCGGTCCCGTCCGGCGGCGCGCGGCCGGACGGCCGCGCGCCAGGTCCGCTCGCCGACGAGCGGAGGCTCGGCGCCGGACGGGGATCCGGCGCCGGGCGAGGATGTGGCGTCAGGCGATTCGACGCGGGGCAGAAGCAGGGCGTAGAGGCGGGCCAGGGAGCGGGCCGTGGCGACGGCGTTGGCGGCCGGCAGGTGGGCGGCGAGGGTCTCCGGACGGGCCGCCCACCGGTCGGGCGGTTCGGTGAGCGCTCCGCCCACGGTCATCGCCGCCCACAACGGCGTCCCGGGGCGGGCGACGACGGCGGTGGTCATCCGGACCAGGAACGGGACGCGCGTGGCGGCGTGCACGGGCGCGGGCGGCGGGCCCGCGTGCGCGCCGCCGATGCCGATCGCCAGGCCGCGTGGCCGGCACACCAGCTCGTCGAGCACCTCGCCGAGCCGTCCGCCGGTGACGCGGCGGACGAGTTCGTCGGCGAGCGTTCCCCACGTGACCGCGTGGTACCCGGGCCGTCCCGGTGGCCAGCGCGGCGGCTCGGCGGCGAGGACGTCGGCCAGCGGACGCCCGTCCAGCACCTCCGCCAGGGTGACGGCGCGTGCGGGAGCGACGAGCCCGGCCTGATGGCTCAGCATGTGGGCGACCGTGATCCCGGACTTGCCGCGACGGGCGAACTCGGGCCAGTACCTGGCCACGGGCGCGTCGAAGTCGAGGTCACCGCGGTCGGCGAGCACCGCCAGGCAGGCGGCCGCGATGCCCTTGGAGGCGGAGAAGACCACCTGCCGGGTCTCCGGACCGTAAGGGCCGGAGGCGTCGTTCCCGGCATACAGATCGACGACGGCCTTGCCGCGGTGGATGACGTGCAGCCCCGCGCCGTGCTCGCCCGGCCTGCCCATGATCGCGGCGAACGCCCGCCGGACCGGCTCCCACCCGGGGCCGACGTCGCCGCGAACCACGGGGACCGTGCGATCGGCCGCGCTCATGGGGTCCGGTCCACTCTGACCACCTCGTCGCGGCCGGTGAGCGGCGGGTCGCAGTGGGCGGACAGTTCCTCGAAGTACCTCTCCGGGTCGAGCACGGCGTCCGGGGGATGGACGCCGGCGGCGCGCACCGAGCCGTCGAGGATCTGCGCGGCCGCCAGCGACAACGGGATCCCGGTCGCCCTGGCCATCCCGCGCGGTGAGCCGATCAGCCGCGCCCCGACCCGGCACGGCCGCCCGTCCCGGACGCCGGTGGCCAGCGCGAAGAAGGGCGGCAGCGCGCCGGGGCCGCGCAGCGAGAGCCGGCGCAGGGCGGAGCGGGCGAAGCGGCCGGCGGTCGGGCTCTCGATCGCGGCCGCGGCCTGTTCCAGGGAGAGGCTTCCCCGGTCGATCTCCTCGCGCAAGGTCATCAGGTACGCGGCCGTCTCCGGCCTGACCACCATGACGCAGGCGGAGTCACGGATGATCGAGCAGGTCACCGGGAGGGTCAGCGGCTCGGGATGGCCGACGGTGTAGGCGGTGCCGGCGCCCAGCCCCGGGTAGTCGAGCCTGACCGGTTCGAGCGGCGGCCGTTCGGCGGGTGCGCCGCCGGCCCAAATGCGGATCGTGCCGGACAACTGCTGCATCCAGTGGACGACGGCGGCCGACTCCCCGCCCGCCGCGCCGTCAGCGGGGTCGTCGCCGACGAACGGGACGTCCACCGGCCAGGCGGTGTGGACGTCCTCGACGGCGTCCAGCTCACGGGTCGCCAGCGCGGCCAGCATGTTGCTGGTGCCCGGGCTCGCGCCGGCTCCGATCACGGCGATCACGCCCGCGTCCCGCGCCTGGGCGTCCATGGCGAGCATGTCCAGCGTCGGCTCCCAATCGTCGCAGATGTCGGCGTAATGGGTGCGGCTCTCGATCGCCGCCCGCAGGATCGGCACGCCGAGCCGGAAGAACGGGCCGGTGGTGTTGACGACCAGGTCGGCGTCGCGGAAGAGCTCGCGCAGCCGTACCGGATCGGAGGCGTCCACCGTCGCGGCCGAGGCGTTCGCGTACTTGACGGCCAGCCGCGCGGCGGCGGCGGTGTCGCGGTCGGCGATCATCAGCTCGGCGATGTCCGCCCGCCCGGCCAGCCGGCCGACGACGGGCCTGCCCATCGCTCCGGCGCCACCCAGAGCGACCACCCGGTACTGCTCACCCATCGAAGACCATCCCCTTACGGACGTCGAGGAACGCCGACCTCAGCCTGTCGGTCAGGTAGTTCTGGCCGACCGTCCACGGCGCGCGGTCACCCTGCTGCGGGAACAGGTGTGCCGCGCGCTGGACATAGGCGGAGGTCAGGCCGAGCAGCGGACGGCGGGCCAGGCCGCGCGGAAGCGCGGGCATCGCGGTGGTCAGGCCGTGCCGCCTCATGTGGTCCAGCAGCCGGACGACGTAGCGGGAGGACAGCTCCGCCCGCAGCGTCCAGGACGCGTTGGTGTACCCGACGCAGAAGGCCAGGTTGGGCACGCCGCTCAGCATCAGTCCGCGGTAGGCGGTGGTCCCGGCCAGGTCGACCGGGCGACCGTGCACCGACACGGCGATCCCGCCGAGGGGGATCAGCGACAGGCCCGTCGCGGAGACGATCACCTCCGCCTCCAGCCTCCGTCCGGACTCCAGCTCGATCCCGTCCTCGATGAGACGGGTGATCCGGTCGGTGACCACCGACACGCGCCCGGCGGCCACCTCGCGGAAGAGGTCGCCGTTGGGGACGACGCACAGCCGCTGGTCCCACGGCTGGTACCGGGGGGTGAAGTGCCGGTCGAGGAAGGCGGGGTCGGGCAGGTACCGCAGGATGCCCTTGCGCAGGTGCCGCTTGGTCTGCTCCGGGAAGCGCCTGCTCAGCCAGTAGGTGAGCTGGCTGCTCAGGACGTTCTTGGCGCGGACGAGCCGGTGGACCGTACGTGCGGGAAGCAGGCGGCGCAGCGTGTCGGCCGCCGGGTCCACGTCGGGCAGGGAGCTCAGGTAGGTCGGGGAGCGCTGCAGCATGGTGACGTGCCCCGTCCGCCCCGCCCGCCCCGCCAGCGCGGGCACCAGGGTGACCGCGGTGGCCCCGCTGCCGATCACCACGGTCTTCCTGCCGGCCACGTCGAGGTCGTCCGGCCAGAACTGCGGGTGCACGAACCGGCCGCCGAAGTTCTCGACGCCCTCGAACTCCGGCTGGTGGCCGTGGTCGTAGTCGTAGTAGCCGGCGCAGACGTACAGGAACGAGCACGTCCACGTCCCGCGGGTGGTGTCCACCGTCCACCGGCACCGCTCCCAGGACCAGTCGGCGGCCAGGACCTTGGCCTGGTGATGGATGTGCCGGTCGATGCCGTGGTCCCGGGCGGTGTCCTCGATGTAGCGGCGGATGTCGTCGCCGTCGGCCAGGGACTTCCGGCCGCGCCAGGGCTGGAAGGCGTAACTGAGGGTGAAGATGTCGGAGTCCGAGCGGACGCCTGGATAGCGGAACAGGTCCCAGGTGCCGCCGGGACGGTCTCTGGCCTCCAGCACCGCGTAGGTCCTTCCGGGTTGCCGCTGGAGATGCCACGCGGCGCCGATACCGGACAGGCCGGCGCCGATGATCAGTACGTCGACATGACGTGGGGAATCGGCCGCGTCAGCTTCGCTCGTCATGAACGCCACCTCTCTTTCGCGTTCAAAACTATCGTATGCAAAACGAGCGTAGCAGTTTCGATACGTTGCAATCACGGCATGACGGACCAACGGCACGTGCGACACCCGGCGCGCCCGCCAGGTCCATGCCGCCGGGGCGCCGGCCCGGTCGAAGGCGGTGGTGAACGGCGCGCATCCGAGCGCTCAAAGGCGGCCCGAAACCGGTCCGAGCCTGGTGGCCGTGCCCGCGCAGGCTCCAAGCGCCACCTGATCACCGAAGCGCACGGCATCCCGTCGGCCGTCATCCTGACCGGCGGTAACCGCAACGACGTCATCCAGCTCCTGCGTCTGATCCAGGCCGTCTCGCCGGTGCGCGGCCGGCGAGGGCGACCCCGGCGACGTCCCGGCACAGCTCTGCCGGCGCCGGCGGATCTCCGTCAGGAGTGGTCAGAACCGGTAACGGTCAATCGCGGTGAACTTCCTGGCCAGCTTCGGGCTGAGGCCGATGAGCCGGTTGGCCAGGCGGTAGACCGCCGGCATCCCCGGCGGTGCGGGGAGCCGGGCGGCCAGCAGCTCTTCGACCAGTTCCAGATCGGGGTCCCAGCGCTCGGGCTCGTGCGGGTCGTCGAAGCCGCCGTGGCGTACCAGGGCGCCGAGGGCCCGGGTGCGGCGCATCCGCTTGAGGATCCGTACGGCGTAGCGCGGGTAGTTGTTGAACGCCACCTCCCCGTGGGGGAAGTGGCCGGTCAACCGGTTGAGCAGGGCCGTGAACTCGGCCTCGGTGAGGAAGGGGAGCAGTCCGTCGCAGACGACGACGGCGGCCCGGTCGCCGGGGAGCGCGTCGAGCCATCCCGGATCCGTCACGTCGGTGGCGACGGCGTGCACGTTCGCGCGGTGCGGCAGGACCTGCTCGCGTACCTTCACGACCCCGGGCAGATCGACGTCGTACCAGTCCACGGTCTCCGGAGGGGCGACGCGGACGACCCTCGTGTCCAGCCCGGCGCCCAGGTCCAGCACCACCGCGTCCGGATGCCGGGCGATGAACCCGCGCACCACGTCGTCCAGCATCTTGGACCGCATCGCCACGTCCGCCGCCTTGGCGCGCGGCACGGCGATGTCGTCCGGGTTGTAGCCGATCTTCATGGCGATCTCGTCGGACAGGGTGTCGCCGAGGACGGAGAAGCGGGAGCGGCTGTCGAGCGCCCTGCCGGCCAGCGTCACGTACAGGGTCTCTTCCACTGGCGTCAAGGCCGGGAGATCGGTTGCCATGGTGTGCCCCTTCGTCATCCACGCGTTGGCCGATGGTTTCGGCCGTGGGAAACACATTCTGTGTTTCATCCTAGGTCAAGAGAAGGTGCTGCAGCGATGCTCATTTGTACTGGTGATACGGCCCATTCGTTGCAATGACTGTAGGCTGTCCTGGATGCGTGAAGGACGACCGATGTTGCAATGAGGAGCGAGGGGAGCGCGCATGCCAGGGGCCCGGCTGACTCATGAGGAGCGGCGGCGGATCGCCGACGGGCGCGGCGAGGGGCTCGGCTACGCGGAGATCGCCAGGCGGCTGGCGCGGCCGACCTCGACGATCAGCCGCGAGGTCGGCCGCAACGGCGGTCTCGACGGCTATCGCGCGGACCCCGCGCAGAAGGCGACCGGCGAACGCGCCCGCCGGGTCAGGAAGACCGCGCCCGAGCCCGCCGCCGTCCGCGCCTTCGAGGAGGAGTTCGCCGCGATGATGGTACGCACCGGCCTGCCACGGATGCCCGCCAGGGTGCTGGCCGGCCTGCTCAGCAGCGAGCACGGCGCGCTGACCGCCGCCGAGCTGGTCCACCGCCTCCAGGTCAGCCCGGCGTCGGTGTCCAAAGCGGTCACCTATCTGGAAGGCATCCGGCTGCTCAGGCGCGAGAAGTCGGGGCGGCGCGAGCTCTACAGCACCGACGACGACGTCTGGTACGAGGCGTGCGTCGGAGTGACGCAGGTCTGCGAGGTCTGGGCAGGCTCGGCGCGGCGCGGGGCCGCGCTGTTCGGCGGCACTCCGGCCGGCCGCCGCCTGGATGAGGTGGGCCGCTACTTCGAATGCGTCGGCGCCGACATGAACGAGGCGGCCGAACGCTGGCGCCAGGTCTTCACGGCTCGGCGCACCTCGGGGAACCTGCTCTAACGCGCTCAGGACGACCCCCGGCCCGGCCTTCTAAGGTGAGAACCACCAGTGGGCGAGTGGGCTCCCGCCGTCCCGCCGCCGCCGGCATCCGTACGAGCGCCTCCGGTGAAGCCGCCGGCGGGTGGCGCGCGACGTCGATCTAGCGGGGAGTGCTGTCAGTGTCAACCTCCGGCGGGCCTTGACCTCCCCTCCGGGTGGACGGGTGCTTCCGTCGTACGTAGGAAGGTCGAACTCATCTCCGGTGGGGAGTTTCTGGACAACGAGCGCCCCTAGCGTGGTGATCATGAATCACGCATTGCTCAGACGGGGTGTGGCCGCTGCGGTGGCGGTCGGACTTCTGGTCACCGGGCCCGCCGTACAGGCCAAGTCCAAGCCCGTCACTGTGGCCCTGCCCCAGCCGACAGGTTCACGCGAGATCGGCACTGTCGCGCTGCACCTGCGTGACAGCTCCAGGGGCGACCCATGGATCAAGGCACACGACCGGCGTGAGCTGATGATCAGCCTGTGGTACCCCACCCGTCGTCCGGACGGCCACCCCGCCGCGCCTTGGCTGCCGCCGCGCGCCGCCGAGGCCTTCTACCGCAACAACGGCCTCTCGCCCGCGGCTGTCAGCCTGCCCATGACCCACGGCCGAGAAGGGGCCCCCGTGGCGGGTCGAGAGCTGCCCGTCGTACTGTTCTCACCCGGCAACGGCGCCGACCGTTCCATGAACACCGCCACGGTCGAAGAACTGGCCAGCCGGGGCTACATGGTGGTCACGATCGATCACCCAGGCGATGCCGGCGAGGTGGAGTTCCCTGACGGTACGGTCACCGGCCGCGTCCTGAAGCCGGTCCCGGTGAGCCGGCTGGGCGAGAAGGCCGAAGAGATCAAGGTACGGGTGGCCGACACGCGCTTCGTACTGAACCAGCTCAAGGAGCTGAACAAGGGGCAGAACCCTGATGCTGAAGGCCGGAAGCTGCCGAAGGGGCTGCGCGGCGCGTTCGACCTGGGCAGGGTCGGCATGTTCGGCCATTCCGCGGGAGGTGCGACGGCCGCCGCGACGATGCTGGAGGATCGGCGGGTCAAGGCGGTTCTGAACCTGGACGGACCCGCCCTCGGCAAGGTGGCCACCAAGGGATTGGCCAAGCCGTACATGCTCATGGAGGCCGAGATCTTCGACAAGCCCATCCGCGGGCAGAAGGCCTTCTGGTCCCGGCTCAAGGGCTGGCGGCTGCACGTGAAGACCAAGGGCGCCAAGCACAACTCCTATACCGACCTGCCGCTGGTGTACGAGCAGGCGGCGCCGGTGCTCGGCCTGTCGAAGGAGCAGTTGCAGGCGGTGAACGGGACACTGTCGGCGGCACGTTCCGTGGCCGTAACCCGCGTCTACACCGCGGCCTTCTTCGATCTGCATCTACGGCGCAAGGGCGACCTGCTCGACAGGCGTTCCTCACGGTATCCCGAGGTACAGATGATCGCCCGTTAGGGCTCACACGACCATCCGGCGGCGCGTTCTACGTGCGTTGTTCGCAGGTCAATGTAAGAACCGGGTGTTCACGTGCACTGAACGCCGGGATAAGTCGTTGTCCAGTAGGCCCGCGTAGCCTGCCGGGCATGCCAATCCGGCTCAGGTGTGGCGGTTCCGGCCCATGTGATCGATGGTCTTCTGGGGCATCGCACGACCTTCCTCTACCACGCGTGATCCGAGCCCGGAGGAACCTTAGATGCCAACCCGAGTCAACCGGCAGACCGTCGATCTCTCCGCCTATCCCGACCTCCTCGTCCTGTATCTCGGAATGCGGGTGAACCGGCTGTACGGAATCCGGACCTTCTTCAGCTTCGGCCGGAAGATCAGTGAGTCGGTCGCCGGCAAACCGGACGGACTGCTGCTGCACGAACCCGTCTACACCGCGACCTGCTGCGGCTCGCCGCGCTGATCGGGCGCGAGGTCGACCTCCGGCTGCTCGCCCGCGCCGCCGGTGTCGACGTCGCGGACTGCCTCGAACGCCTCGAACCGCTGCGCGCGCTCGGCCTGCTCGAAACGGGGCCGGACAACCCGTTCTCGTGGCGGTTCACGCACGACCTGGTTCGCGAGTCGGTCATGGAGACCACAGCGCGGCTGGAGGCCATCCGGCTGCACCTGCGGATCGCGGACGCGCTCGAAGAAAGCCAGGCGGACGACGAGTCCATCACCGAACGCCTCGCCTTCCACCTGTCTGCCGCCGGTCCCCTCGCCGATCCGGTCCGTACCGTGGAAGCGCTGAAGCGTGCCGGTCGTCGAGCGGCGACCAAGCTCGCGTTCGCCGCCGCCGATCGGCACCTGGAGTAGGCCGCCCAGATCGCGCGGACCGCCGGGCTCCCGGAACTCGAACTGTCCGCCCTCTCGTTACTCGCCATCGCCCCGCGTCGGCAGGCCGGGTTCGGCGGCACGACGTTCGATCTGCTGGAGCGTGCGGAGCTCCTGGCCTGTCGGCTCGGCCGGGAGGTGGAGGCCGCCGGGCTCCTCTTCGCCCGCCTGTTCGGGGCCTACACCTTCCTGGAGTGGGACCGCCTGCGTCTGGTCCGCCGGGTGGCGCACCATGTACTGGGTCGTGGTCGCCATCGGCCTGCTCGCCGGCATCGCCCTGGTGACCTGGCTGCCCCGTACCCATGACCTGCACGGCGGCTCCATCACCGCGAGCTGCAGGCCGTACGCCGGCTCAACGTCTGGCTGATGGTCATCGTCGCGGCACTCGGCATCTCCAGCATCTTCGCCGTCTACACCTTCATCGGCCCGTTCATCACCGACGCGGCGCGGCGGGACGCCTCGCTCATCCCGATCGCGCTCGCCGTCTTCGGCCTCGGCATGGCGGCCGGCAACCACCTCGGCGGACGCGTCGCCGACCGGTACGAGAACCGCGGCCTGATCTGGGGCTACAGCGCCGTCCTGGCACTGCTGGCGCTGATCGGCGTGGCCGGCGGCAATCTGTTCGTCCTGCTGCCCTGCCTGTTCGGCGTCGGCGCGACCATGATGTACGCGATCCCCACCATCCAGGTGCGGCTGACCGGCTTCGCGCCGGACGCCCCGACTCTGATGGGTGCGCTCAACCTGGCCGAGCTCAACCTGGCCAACTCGCTGGGCGCGATCGGCGGCGCGATCACCCTCGACGCCGGTTGGGGGACCTTGTCCACCGTCTGGGCAGGGTTCGCCCTCACCGGCGCCGGCCTGCTCCTGTACCTCGTGACCGTCGCCCGGGTGAAGCCCGTTCCCCGTTCCGCCGAGCAGCTCAGCTGGAGCGGAACTCCAGCCGGGGGACGCGCTCTGACCCCGTGCGACCGGCGCGGCCACCACACCGCGCGGTGGGTTTCCACGCTGTGCGCCAGATCATCTTGCTCTGACCTCGGACAGGCCGGGCGTGGGCTGGAGGCCGCCTCGGTCGAGGTCGTCCGGTGGTGAGGTCGCACCGCGTTCAAGAACAGCGAGGAAGTTGGCCGTCATGGGCTGAACACGATCACGGTTCCACACCACGGCGATCTGCCACTCCGCCACCGGATGACGGAGCGGGGTGACGGTGACCGGCGGGGGCGCGATGCGGCCGGCACGGGCCGGGACGAACGCCGCCCCCACCCCGGCCGCCACGAGCGCCAGTACGGTTTGCAGGTCGTCCGCCTCCTGGATGACGTCGGGACGAACCGACAGGGCCCCGCACAGCCGTTCGATCTGCCCGACCAGACCCGACCCTCTCTCCTTCCGCAATTGCACGAACCTGTGACGAGCGACCCAACCTGGCAGGTCTGACGTGTCCTGCGGCGGCGAGGTGTGCTCGCCGGTCGAGGCGAGGGCGAGGCGATCGGTGTCCAGCACCATGTGCGCCCAGTCGTCCCCCTCGGGCAGCCGGACGAAGCCCACGTCGAGTTCGCCGGTCGCGAGCCGGTCGAACTGCTCCTGGGAGGACATGTCGTCCAGGGTGACGTGCGCGTCGGGATGGCACCGGCGGAAGGCGGCCACGGCGCGCGGGGCCAGATCGATGCTCGACAACCCGAAGCCGACCGACAGGCGCCCGATCTCCCCCGCGGCCGCTCTGGTCATGCGCAAGGCCAGGGCATCGGCGCGTCGTACCAGTTCCTGTGCCTCGGGCAGCAGGATCGCCCCCAGGTCGGTGAGCGTGGCACCGTGCCGCCCGCGGTGGAACAGCCGGCCTCCCACCCGTGCCTCCAGGGACTGGATCTGCTTGGTCAGCGTCGGCTGGGTCACCAGCAGCTTCTGCGCGGCCGAACCGTACGTGCCCAGCTCGGCCACCGTCAGGAAGGCGCGGAGCAACATCAGTTCCATTCCTTGAGTCTATAGAAACCCGAATGGAATTCATTGGACGCATGGAATGCGTGTGTGGTCACCTGCTGTCGAACCGGCGACGTGAAGGAGTCAGCAGTGGAACAAGGTGACGTGGCGGTGCGGGGCGCGACCGTTCAGTTCGAGCCCCGGCCCGACGACAAGAGCTACAACCTGGCCAGGATCGAGCACTACGTACGCGAGGCAGCCGCCGCACACGTGCAGATCCTCGCCTTCCCGGAGATGTGCCTGCTGGGGTACTGGCACCTGCGCCGGCACCCCGGCGACCGGCTCCGCGCGCTGGCTGAGCCGCTGGCCGGGCCGTCGATCTCGGCCGTCCGGCAACTGGCCGCCGAGCACGGCATGGTCATCGGGGCAGGCTTCCTGGAGATCGACGAGCAGGGTCGGCTGTTCAACAGCTACGCCGTGTGCATGCCGGACGGGAACGTGCACTGCCACCGCAAACTGCACGCCTTCGAACACGAGGCGATCAGCAGCGGCGATTCCTACACCGTCTTCGACACCCCTTGGGGCGTACGCGCGGGCGTACTCATCTGCTGGGACAACAACCTGGTCGAGAACGTCCGGGCAAGTGCGCTGCTGGGCGCTTCGATACTGCTGGCCCCCCACCAGACCGGCGGCACCGACTCACGCAGCCCCCACGGGATGCGGCCGATCCCCGCGCAACTCTGGCACGATCGCCGCCGCGCCCCGGAGGCGATCGAAACCGCGCTGCGCGGCCCCAGCGGACGCGAGTGGCTGATGCGCTGGCTGCCCGCCCGCGCCCACGACAACGGCCTGTTCCTCCTGTTCAGCAACGGCGTCGGCCAGGACGACGACGAGATCCGCACAGGCAACGCGATGATCATCGACCCCTACGGCCGTATCCTCGCCGAGACTTGGAAGGCGAGTGACGACATGGTGATCGCCGACCTCGACCTCTCCCTGCTGCCACTGTCGACGGGCCGGCGATGGATCCAGGGACGACGCCCGGAGCTCTACGACATCCTCACCCGCCGGTTCGGAGACGAACGCGAACCTCGCGCCGCCCGATTCGCCACCGATTCGGTGCCGCTTCACCGCGGCCCCCACGAGTCGACTGCCTGAGGTACGGACCGGCCAGTCATCGCCCAGACGGCCCGGGATGACGGCACGTAGGAGAGCGAACCGCTCACCGCGAGTCGCCTCTACCCGATGTGACTCCCGCTTCGGTCAGGGAGGTGGCGTCTCCCGGTGGTCTCGGTGGGACGCCTTCAGCGGAGGCGACCGGAAGCGGGGGCGCGTCGGCGGACGTACGCTGCTCGCGTTCCCGGAAGGCCCGCGGGGAGACGCCCGTACGGCGGGTGAAGATGCGGGAGAAGTAGGCCGCGTCTTCGTAGCCCACTCTGCGGGCCACGGCCGCCGGCGGCTGCCGGGCCCTCAGGCGAGGTGGTCGGCCTGCTTGAGAAGGTATTGCTGCTCGATCCGGTTGCCGGTCAGGGAGGCCGCCTCGCGGTACAGCCGTGCCGCGCCGGGCGCGTCGCCGGTCATCGAAAGCAGGTGGGCGCGTACGGCGTGTTCGCGTCGCCGGACCAGCGGGTCCTGGTCGAGCTGGAAGCGGCGGTTGAGGTCGTCGAGCAGGGCCAGTCCCCGGGCCGGCCCGTACGCCTTGGTCACGGCTACCACCCGGCTCAGCCGTACCGGCGCGGTGGGGTTGAGTCGTTCGAGCCACAGGTAGAGCGCCGCGATCTGCGGCCAGTCCGTCCGCTCCGGCGACGCGGCCGCGGCGTGGACCGCCGCGATCGCCGCCTGAAGCTGGTAGGGACCCACCTCGCGGCGGGTCCAGACGCCGTCGATCAGCTCGGTGCCCTCGCCGATGAGGTCGGCGTCCCATCGCGTCCGGTCCTGCTCGTCCAGGAGCACCAGCTCGTCGCGGCCACCGGTGCGGGCGGGACGGCGGGCCTCGGTGAGCAGCATCAGCGCGAGCAGGCCGATGACCTCGGCGTCGGCGGGCACGGAGGCGTGGAGCATGCGGGTCAGCCGGATGGCCTCGCCGGTCAGGTCGACGCGGGCGAGCCGGTCGCCGGCGGAGGCGGTGTAGCCCTCGTTGAAGATCAGGTAGAGCACCTGCATGACGGCGGCCATCCGGCCGTCGCGGCCGAGGTCGGCCGGCGGGGTGAAGCGGGCGCCGGCGCGGGCCAGCTGCTGCTTGGCGCGGCTGATCCGGGTGCCCATGGTGTTCTCGGCGGTTCCGTACGCGTGCGCGATCTCGGCGGTCGTCAGGCCGCCGACGGCCCGCAGCGTGAGCGCGACCTGGGAAGTGGCGCTCAGCGCGGGGTGGCAGCACAGCAGCAGCAGGGCGAGGCTGTCGTCGGTCTCCCGCGCGGGACCGGGCCGGCGGGCCGGTTCCTGGAGGGCCAGTTCGGCGACCCCGGCCTCCTGCTCGCGCCGACGCCTGGCCTGGTCGGCGCGGAGCACGTCGACCATCCGCCGGTAGCCGATGCGGATCAGCCAGCTGCGCGCGTTGTCCGGTACGCCCTCGGCCGGCCAGGCGCGGCTCGCGGCCAGGAGCGCCTCCTGCACCGCGTCCTCGGCGACGTCGAAGCGGCCGAAGCGGCGTACCAGCGCGCCGAGCACCTGGGGCGCCTCGACGCGCAGGAGGTGCTCGATCTCGGGGTTCAGGCTGTTCCCGTTGCCCTGCCGGCCGTCCGCTCGCGCCGGATGCCGCCCGGCTCGGTCGTTCACCCGGTGAAGTCCTCGCCCATGATCGGCCGGATCTCGATCGGCTCACCCAGCACCTCGACGATCCGGGAGGCGATCTCCACGGCTCGCTCCTGGCTCGCCACGTCGATCACGGCGAAGCTGGCCAGGACCTCCTTCAGCTCGGCGAACGGCCCGTCGGTCGCCACCACGCCGTCGCCGGACCTGCGGACCGTGGTGCTGACCGCCGGATGGCCGAGCCCCTCGCTGCCGACGAACTCGCCGGTGGCGATCAGTTCCTGCTCGAACCTCTGGTAGGCGGCGAACGCCGCCAGCGCCTCCTCGGACGGGGCGTCGGCGGTGGCGGCGTCCCAGGCGGCCGCGGGGGTGTAGCCGAGCAGCAGGTACTTCATGGTTGATCCTCTGGTCGTACGTCGGTACAGGGTATGCGAGGTCACGCGGAGCGGCGCAGGGACAGGGGCAGGACGGTCGTCCAGGTGAAGGCGACCAGGCCGTTGACGGCGATCTGGACGCTCATGTGCTCCGGCGACATGGGCAGCAGCAGGACGAGCGCGGCGACGCCGTTGCCGACCGCAGCCGTTACCGCGCGGCGGCGGGCGTATCGCACGGCCAGCACGATGGCGGCGATGGCCAGCGCCGTGAAGGAGAGGGCGGCCGCGGCCGAGTGCGCCACGCTGTGCCAGGACATCTGTGCCACCGGCCGGTCTGGGGTTCCGGCGGGGAAGCCGTTCTCCGGGTCCATGGTGAACGCGCCGGCCGCGATCATCCCGACCCCGAAGATCCCGACCAGGACGGGCAGCGCCCGGCGGCCGATCCCCTCGGTGAGGGTACGCCCGACACCGGCGGCCAGCGCCAGGCCGCCCACGCCGGCAAGCACGAACGTGATGATCTGGATCCAGCCGAGGCTGCCGGTGGCAAGCTGGCTGATCGGATGGCGGGTTATGTCGAAGCCTTCGCGGGTGAGCATCTGGGCGACGGCCGAGGTGAAGAAGACCGGCCCCGCCAGGGCGCCGGCGAGCAGCAGCTGGCCGGACGGGCGGGTGGGAACGTGGGTGCTGGTGGCTGTGGCGGCCATGACTTCCTCCTCGATGGGGTCTTGCCGCTACCTCGTGGCGCGATCCGGTTTCTCGACACCGACGGCGATGTGATCTGAATCACTTCCGGGATGTGTCGAGGATCGCGGGCGGCCTCCGAGGTACCGGCGAGCACTGACCAAACCCCAAGGAGGATGAGATGTCCGAGATGTCGGAGACCTACGAGCCGAGCGCTGCCCTGAAAGCCCTGGACCGCTTGGTCGGCAGCTGGACGATCACCGGCGGTGCCGAGGGAACCGTCCGGTACGAGTGGATGCCCGGCGGCTTCTTCCTGCTCCAGCACGTCGACCTCACCCAGTTCGGCCAGCCCGTCACCGGCCTGGAAGTGATCGGCAATCTGCGCCCGTTCGGCGAGCCGGCCGGCGCGGACGTGGTGTCCCGCTTCTACGACTCGACCGGCAACACGCTCGACTACGTGTACGAGCTGTCCGGCGACAAACTGACTATCTGGGGCGGTGTGAAGGGCGGCCCCGCCTACTACGAAGGCACGTTCAGCGCTGACGGCACCACCGTCACCGGCGCATGGGTCTACCCCGGCGGAGGCGGATACGAATCCACCATGACCCGGATCTGACTCGGGGGCTCGCATCGACGAGGCTCACACGCGGAACGGCCGCAGGTCGCATATGCGCTGGGTCGAACCGATGCCGGAAGATCGAGCGGGCCCTCTCCGGAAGCTCTCCCGCCGTCTCCGGCAAGCGGAGGCAGCCGCCGACCCGAGCCGGTGACCAGCCTCGCCCGCGTGATCGAGAACACCGAGAACGAGCCATGCATCCCCGTCCCGATGCCGTGACCCGCTGATGCGACGTCAACGACGTGATGGTCCAGCCTCCTCTCGCCCCCTACAGCGAGAGGAGGCACAACCCCATGGAACGGGCCGACGTCACCGCGGCGCTGCCGCCGTACAGCGGCTTCCACTGTGACGAAGCCCCGTTGAACGCGCCGCCCCCGGCCCGGACGCCGTGGCCGTCCCGTCGACCACACCGTCGACCGTGCCAGTCCGGGTGCCGCGGTGTTTGGTGTCCGGGTGGCCAGCGTGGTCGGGGTCGCGTACGAGCATCGGGCCGCGGGGGATGGGGGCGCTGTGGCGGACGAGCTGGAGAACCTGATCGCGGGCATGCTCCTGTTCGGCAGCATCGGATGCCTGATGGGTGCCCTCCTCGGCGACTCTCTCTGGGGCGTCCGGCGCGGGCGGCGACTACGGCGGCCGCTGACCGTCGCTGGTCCAGCCCGTCCCGGCTCGGGATCAATCGCAGGTGGAGTTATTCGCCCTCTGCCGGATGGCTCCACCGCCGGCCGCGAGAGTCGAGGACGGACGGTCACACGAAACCGCCTCCACGTCCAACCGGGCCGTTCTTGAGACGGCCGGACCGAAGTTGACAGGCTCCCGTCTGATCATCGTGATTGGGCAGGATTCCGTGTTCCCTGTCCTGTCGCAGCGAAAACTGAGCATTGTCATCGAAGGTTGATGACCACTACGGTGTCTCACCGAAGGTTGAGTGACTGCTGGGGCTTGATGTCCGTTGCACCTCACCGACAGCGCGTTCGAGGTCCGCTACGTCGTGGAGGGCCCGCGGGTTGAATTCACAGGTTGGCGGGAGGCCGTCTTCAAACGATCGCATGCGTTGACCGCGACCATGGCGGCGAGCTGGCTCGTGGTCGTGACCGGGCGGTATCTGCTGTGGCTGGAGTACTACGATCGGATCATCGAGCAGCTGATCCTTGGGATCGCGTTCGTCGTGGCCGTGCTCTCCACGTCGTGGTGGGCGCAGAGACTCGTACGCCGCCGTGGTGACATCCGCAGTTACGTCGCGGCCGGTGCGGCGGTCGTCCTGTGCGCCGCCGTTGTGGTGCTGCCCTGGAACGGGATCTTCGGACGTACGTGGTTCGCGGTCCATCACGGCAAGTTCACCGCGCTGGCCCAGCTGGCCAAGGACAGGAAGCTGTCGGCGGACATGCCTTCGGGTGGCTGGGTGCATCTGCCTGATGAGTTCGATGTCCTGCATTTTGACCATGTCAATACGCAGGATGTGCCGATCGAGCTTCACCCCGGACGTGTTCTCACGATGGGTCTGTCGAACGAGGAAGTGTCGGAGAACATGTTCCTCTACATCTATGACCGGCCTGACGCCGCGCGGGTAAGTCCCTGTGATCTCACCGCGACCACGTTCGACGATTACTGGTGGTGCAGCCGGCTGGGTGACGGCTGGTGGTGGCTGGCGCGCAAGTCGAACTATCCGAATGTGGACGAATAGGCGCGCGAAGCTGGGCGGTGCCGGCATCGTAACCACGCCGCGACCACGACGCTGAGCCCTGGCAGGGGCGCCATGGAATCGACCGGAAAAGGGTCATTCCTCGGCCAGGACGGCTTCCCCGACCGATGCGCGTAGCGTGTCGTTGGCCTGTTCCAGGGCGTTCAGCACGATCTCGCGCTGCTCCACGCTCACCTCGCCCAGCGCCTCCTCGGCGAGCTCCGCCCACGCCCGTTCGATTTCCGGCACCAGCTTGTGACCGGCGTCGGTGACCACGACGCGCACCTGACGGCGGTCGGTGGCGACCGGCTCGCGCCGGAACCAGCCGCCGCTCTCCAGACGGGTGAGGCTGCGGGTGGCGGTCGGCTGCTCGATACCGAGCCGGGCGGCCAGCTGGGAAACCGTCATGCCGTCGCGTTCCTGCGCCAACACCCACAGCAGTACGTCCTGGCCGGGATGCAGTCCGAGCGCCGCGAGTTTGCGTGCCTTTGCGGCCCGGTAGAGCTTGCTCATCTTGTTCAGCGCCCGATTGACGCGCATCGCCTCGCTTGCATCCACATCCCTCAGTCTACTATATCTATAGTCGGCTATTAGATAGTCGGCTATGAATGGAGGGATGATGGACCTCGTACTGAATGGACGGGTCGCGCTGGTCACGGGTGCGTCAGGTGACATCGGCGGTGCGATCGCCATGGCATTGGCACAAGAGGGAGCCCTGGTCGCCGCCGCCTGGCACCGTAGCGAAGGGCGAGCCCGCAGCCTCGTCGACTCGATCACGCGTACGGGCGGAAGGGTGATCGCGGTCCGGATCGACCAGCGTGACCAGGAGTCGATCCGGACGGCCGTCCACCAGGTGGAGCGCGAACTCGGCGACATCGCGATCCTGATCGCCAACGCCGTGTCCTGGCCGACCCGGACACCCGAGACGTGGGAGACCCTGACCGACGACTTCACCGCGAACGTGACCGGGACACTGTCCGTGATCGCCGCCGCTCTGCCCGGTATGAGGGCAGCGGGATGGGGACGCGTGGTCATGATCTCATCGGACGTGGTCAGCCAGCCCATGCCCGCAGGCGCGGCCTATCCTGCCGCGAAGGGCGCGCTGGAGACGGCCGCAAGGGTCCTGGCTTCCCGGGAGGCCCAGTACGGCATCCTCACCAACGTGGTCAGGCCGGGCTTCACCCTGACCGAACGGGCACTGACCTATCCGGGATTCGGGCAGGAGGTCGTTGACGCCGAAGCCGCCATGACGCCGACCCGCCGCATCTGCACCCCCCAGGACGTCGCCTCCGCCGTCGCCTATCTCGGCTCGGCGGCGAACGGGCACGTCAACGGAGAGGTCCTCTCCGTCGCAGGTGGACGCCACCTCACCCGCTGAAGGCCGGAAGAACGGGTCCGCAAGGGCGCGCATCGCCTCGCCGGCGGCACAGCGACTGATCGGACGTGGCGCCTCCATTGCGTGGATGAAGAAACAGCCGAGAACAAGTGGACGACAGGCAGGGACGCTGAGCTTCGTGTTCCTGCTCGGGCCGGAACTGGGGGACGAGCCTGCGCCCGGCGCGATGAACTGGCTCTGACACAACGGGGAGATCCCGGCGACGAAAGGATGTAACCATGCGGCATCGGATCCGAGCAGGCAGGATCAGTATCATGGCGCTCGGCCTGACGGGACTGCTCATGGCTGCGAGCAGCCCCGCATCGGCCAACGCGATGCTCGTCGGGCAAGTGATCAACAGCTCCTCCTGGGGCATGCACATCACCTACAGCCTCGGGCAGGGCGCTGACCGCTGCGACGTCTGGAACTACAGCGGAGGAACCACGCCTGACTGGGTCTACGCCCCGTGCAAGCAGGTGTCACTCCCGGCGCACAGCACGAGCGACTACAGCAAGGACGCGGACGCCTTCACGTTCAACAACGACGACTACATGCTGAACTTCAAGGGCACACAGTCCTGGAGGACCAAGGGCGTCTGGACGAAGATCAACAGTTGGCAGGCGGCGAAGTGCACCGTCCATGCGGACTTCGGCGTCCCGTACTGCGTCGTGACAGGGTAGCGGAGCGACCTGATCACTGTGATCCTCGGCGGAGGATGCCGGGGCGACAACGGAACGACCCCTGGCGTCGGCGAGATCGCGCCGGGCCGGTCGCATGGCGCGCGACGTACTGAGCCTCCGGGCCCCTGTTCGCGAGCATCAGCGGCGGCGCCCGGCGACATGCGGGCGGGACCGGCGGTCGCGGGGACTCCGGCCCGAGGGTCAGCGGACGACGGCACGGACGAGGAGGCGCTGCAGGGCGTCCTGCTCCTCGGAGGAGAGCGGGGCCAGCGGGGAATCGGTGGAGAGCAGCTCCAGGAGGCGCTCGCGTAGTTCGGTGCCCGCGGGCGTCAGGACGAGATGCTTGGCGCGGCGGTTGCCGGGGTGTGGATGGCGTTCGAGGTAGCCCTGTTCCTCAAGGCGATCGGCGACGAAGGTGGCGTTGGAGGGCTCGCAGCTCATCCGTTCGGCGAGATCGCGCAAGGTCATGGGGCCGGTCAGCTCGCGCATCGCGACGCCTTGCGAGGCGGTCAGGCCGAGGGTGGCCGCGCGGGTACGGACGTGCGCCTCGATCTGTTTGGCCAGGCCGTTGATCAGGCCACAGAGCTCGCGGTCGGCCTGGGCCTGGGTGTCGTGCTGGTCGGTCACGGCTCAAGTCTAGTACAACTCGAATGATTGCAATTGGAATGATTCGAGTTGTAATGTTCGGGAGGCGTCACCGCCCCGGCGGCGCCTCCTTCGAGCACTGGGCAGGCATCATGGCCACGACGACCGCTTTCGACCGCACGCGCCTGAGTCGTGCGCCCCGCGTCCGCTCTCTCCAGCTGGGCGACCTCACGATCACCTACGTCCCGGACGGAGTGGTACGGCTGAAGCCGCGCGGCTGGCTGCCCGCCGCCACCGCCGCCGACTGGGCCGCCTACCGCGACCACCTCGACGACGACGGCTACCTGGTGGCCGGGATCGGCGGCCTGCTGGTCGAGCGAGGCGACCGGGCGCTGCTCATCGACACCGGGTTCGGCCCCGAGTCCCACCCCGACGACCCGGCCAACCCGCTGCTGGGGAAGTTGTACGGCGGCCAGCTGCTGGACAACCTGCGGCGACTGGGCCGTACGCCGGAGCGGATCGAGGCCGTCGCCATCACCCACCTGCACTCCGACCACCTCGGCTGGACCTGGAGCACGGCGCCCGGCGAGGACGCACCACCCTTCGCCCACGCCGCGCATCTCGTCGCGGCTCCTGAGTGGGAGCGGCGCGACCTCGCCGACGAGCCGCGACTCGCCGTCATGGAACCCCGCGTCCGTACGATCGAGGACGGCGAAAGCATCTTCCCCGGCGTCCACGCCTCGTTCGCGCCCGGACACACCATCGGGCACACCACCTACACCATCACGGGCGGCGACCAGCGGCTCATCGTGTTCGGCGACGCCCTGCACGCGCCGGTACAGGTCACCCACCCCGAATGGTCCTGCGGCATCGACCACGACCCCGCCGAATCCGCCGAGCACCGCCACCGCCTGGTCGAAGAACTGAGCCGTCCTGACACGATCGGCTACGGCGGCCACTTCGCAGACGTGACCTTCGGACGCGCCGAACCCCGCCCCGACGGCCGGTTCACCTGGACCCCCGTCGCCTGACCGCCTCGTGCGGACATGGCCGAGTTCGGTGAACTCATTTCGCCAAGGTCGAGCCGCTTCTTGCCGCCACCGCCCCGGAGGGTTCGTGCGGGTCGCGCAACAAGACCACCGAGACGATGGCGGTCAGCCAGAGCAACGCCGCGGCACCGGCCAGCGTCGCGCTGAGCCCGGAGCGAAACGCCTCGTGCGCCACCTGGAGCAGCTCGTACGCCTGGGTGGGGGCGAGGGCGGCCGCCACCTCGGCCGCGGCGCCGAGTGATTCCCGCGCCCCGGCGGGCGCGGCGGGCAGCGCCGCGCGGTACACCACGGTGAGAACCGTGCCCAGTACGGCGACCCCCAGCCCCGCGCCCAGCTCGAACGAGGTCTCCTGGATGGCGGCGGCCTCGCCCGCACGCTCCTGGCGGGCCGCCGACATCACCAGATCCGCGCCGAGCGTCATCACCACCCCAGCCGCCGCGCCCGCGACGACCAACGCGGCGAAGACGGCGGGCCCACCCGGCGCCGCCGCGAGCACGGCCAGCGCGCCGCCGAAGATGACGAGCGACGCCGCCACGGCGGACCGGCGCCCCCAACGCCCTGCCAGCCACGGCGCCCCGGCCGCACCCACGGCGTTCGCCGCGGCCAGCGGAGCAAGCGCCAGGCCCGCTTGGAGGGGAGTGAAGCCGTCCACGAGTTGGAATCGCTGGGTGAGGAAGAACAGCAGCGACGTATAACACCCGAAGCAGGACAGGACGCAGACGGTGGCGGCGGTGAACCGGCGGTCTGCGAACAGCGAGAGATCCAGCAGCGGATGAGTGGTACGCCGCTGCCGTACCACGAAGATCACGAGCAGCGCCACGCCCGCGGCCCCTGTCAGCGCCGTCGCGGCGGACGGGTGGTCGCTCACCTGCTTCCCGGCGTAGACCGTCAGCCCGAGGCCGGCAATGGAAAGCGCCGCGTCCGCCGGATTCCACCGGCGCGGCGCCGGATCCTTGGACTCGGGGATCAGCCAGGCGCCGGTGATCAGCGCGAGGGCCACGAGGGGTACGTTGACCAGGAAGACCGCGCCCCACCACCAGCGCTCCACCAGCGCGCCGCCGAGGACCGGCCCGACGGTGGCGCCCGCGCTGTGCGCCGCGGTCCAGACCCCGAGAGCGATCGCCCGCTCGCGGCCGTCGGAGAAGGTCGTCCTGATGATCGCCACCGTGGACGCCATGATCATTGCGGCGCCGACGCCCAGCAGCACCCGCGCGCCGATGAGCTGCGCGGTCGTGCCAGAGGCCGCCGCGGCGGCGGAGGCGACGCCGAACACGGCGAACCCGGCCAGTACCATCCGTTTCCTGCCGAGCCGGTCGCCCAGTGTTCCACATGTCACCAGGAGCGCCGCCACCGTGAGCGAGTAGACGTCGACGATCCACAACACCTCGGTCGCGCCGGGCATCAGCTCTTCGGTCAGGCTCGGCAGGGCGACGTTCAGCACGGTCAGGTCGATGCCGACCAGGAACAGACTCGCGCACATCACCGCGAGAACCGCCCACCGGCGAGGTGTGTCGTTCGAACGCATGATCCCAGCCTGGTGAAGGTACTACGGAATCGACAAGTACTGTCTTTCTTGTGACATAGTGCCGATTTGTATACCAATAGAGGTGGCGGAGATGCGAACGGATCTGACGGACAAGCCGGACAACTGCATGGTCGAGGTTGCCATGGAGATCCTCGGGGGTCGCTGGAAGCTGGCAATCGTCTACAAACTGCTCCAGGGCACGCATCGGTTCGGCGAACTCAGACGGGAGATGCACGGCATCACCCCGCGCATGCTCACGCGGCAGCTCCGCGAACTGGAGGAGGACGCGATCGTCGAGCGGATGGTGTACCGGGAGGTGCCGCCGCGGGTCGAGTACTCGCTCACGGAGACGGGCAAAAGCCTGGAGGAGATCGTGTACCTGCTGGACGGGTGGGGCAGGCGGTACCTCGATCGCACCACGAGCCCGCGAGAGGAGTAGGCCACCACCGCCGGCGACGCCACGGAACCGCCACCCTCGTTGCTGCGAGGCGCTGAACTTTCGGCGTCCCGTTGGTCGGCCCGACCGGGACTTGGCGGCGCTTGCTCTGGCCCGTCGGCGGCGGGATCACGTCGGAGTCATCATCAGTGGGAGCGCGGGGGCCGAGGGAGCGCGCTGCTTGCCGGCGGATCGGGTAGTCGAATGAAATCAGGCGTACCGCGGGTTCAAGGACCTTTAGGCGGAGTGGCGCAGTTCCAGGAGGCCTTCTGCGATCCTCGCCACACCTTCGGCGATCACGTGTTCGTCCGCGGTGAGGCTGATCCGAAAACACCGCTTGGCGTGGGGCGCCTCTGAGGTCGTCGACGCCGGCTTCCCGAAGAAGTGGCGACCGGGTACGACGAAGACCTTCTTGGTTTTCATCAGCCGATACAGGGCCATGTCATCGAACCAGTCGTGGTCGATCCACAGCCAGCAGAACATCCCGCCCTCTCCCGCATGCAGGCGCCAGTCGATGGAGTCCGGCAGGAGATCGGCCAACAGGCGCTCCGCGTAGAGGCGACGCGTTCGGTAGAACGGGCTGATCACCGTGGAGGCGAGCCGGTCCAGCAGCCCTGAGGACAGCGCCCTGGCCGCCACCCGTTGCATGAGCTGTGGAGCATGCAGGACGGAGTTGGCCATGAACGACACCATCGCACGGATGTATCGGGACGGCCCGATCGCGAAGCCGATGCGTTCGGCAGGCAGACCCGCCTTGGACAAGGTGAAGCAGTTGATCAGGTGCTCGTCCCACTGCGGCGCCACTCTGGAGGCGGCGACGCGGGGGAACGGGGTGCCATAGGCGTGGTCGACGATCAGCGGTACGTCACGGCGCCGTGCCACGTCGATCAGCCGGGCGAGCTCGTCGCCGTCGATGCTACGGCCGGTCGGATTGCTCGGGCTGGACAGGAGAAGCATGCCGATCTCGGGGCATCGTTCCAGCGCCTCGAAGTCGAAGGCGTACTGAAAGGACCTGTCGCCGGTCAGCTCGATCTTGGGGGCGATGCCGGTCACGCCGTCGGGGTCCATGGACAACCCCAGGTAGCCGGGATAGTCCGGTGTCATGGGCAGGACCACGCGCTGGAACGAGCCGTCGGTGACCTCGCCGGCGAACAGCGCGGTGGCGATGAAGAAGAGCATCTGGCTGCCCGGTCCCACGGCGACGTTGTCCGCCGTTATGCCCCAGCCGTAGCGGGTGTTGAAATGGGCGACGATCTCGTCGACCAGGGCGGGCATGCCGCGCGAAGGGCCGTACCGGCTGCTCGTCAAGGAGAAATCCTCTGCCACGACCGTTGCGGTCAGGTCGCGCCAGGTGTCTACGACCTCCTTGATCTGGGCGGGGTTGCCGATGCTCAGGTTCAGCCAATCGGAGGCGCCTGCGGCGGTGGAGGTCGCGACGTCCTCCATAATGCTGCGCAAGCCTGACATATCAGACATCTTCTCGCCGCTCTTCGATAACTTCATTCCTGCGTGTCCCTTCTCGGATCCGGCCAGAAATCGGCGTATGGCCCCGGTTTCTGGTGGCCAGGTGAGTCCATCGCATCCGTCATCGCCGCACAAGGGGCGGTGGCGACGTGCGCCGGCGGGTTCGTGGCCCTTGTGCCGGGCCGTCGGGTCCGCGTCAACCAGCGCCCGCTTGCTCGCGTACAAGATCGCCGGAAGCGCCGTCAGGGGTTCGCGACGGAGGAAAACCGTGCAAGCTGCGGCAGAACGTCCGGTCCGGGCTCGTCGTGGCGTCTGGCCGCAGCCAAGGCGAGACCTCCACCCGCCAGCACGATCCACCCGCCCGTCGCCCGAGGCGTATGTTCGCACCGGCCCGTCCGTGCACGACACCGCGAGCGCCCCACCGCGCGCAAGATCGGCCATTGTCCGGGGATTCCGGAAACGTCCCCGTGGGACGATCGACGTATGGAGGAAAGAGTCGGAGTGGTGAGCGCGGGGCCTGTGGGCGACCAGGCCGGGAAGCGCTGGCTCTGCATCTCGGACGGCAGCGGGGAGCGCATCGACGCGAGCCTCACCGACGATCAGATCCGAGTGCGCTTCAACCTCGATCGCGTCACACAGGCACCGAAGATCGACTTCTGTGAAGGGCTCCTCCTCGACGGGCCACTCGCCGGGACGACTGCCTACGCCGTCAACGAACTCGGCTTTCTCGTCCAGCTGACACTCCCGCCCCGACGGCCAGGCGGGCCGGTGGTCACCTACGAAGTCGTCACACTGAGCACCGATGACAGACCCGCCGAACTCCGCCATGCACCCGAGGCACCCCAGAAAAGTTAGAGAGGCTGGGATTTCGCGCACGAGCAGCGCACTGTGTCTGGACATCGTTTCCCCACCTTCGAGCGGCAGGGGCGGCTGATGTCAAGGAATGGGGATCGAAGCAGGCGACGGGGCCGCGTGGCGCAGTTCGGCAGTGTCCGCGGCGTTGTGGCGTCGCAGGATCTGCGAGATCAACGACAATCCTCGGGGCAGCTCGTCCCGGACAAGGATGGCAGCCGAGGTCGAGACGTTGACCTGGCGTCCGAGGGCGTCGCGGCGAGTTGTTCCGCCCGTGATCTCGGCGCGGCCCAGCCCTTCCTGTTTCAAGGCGTCGTTCAGGTCGGAGATCAGGAGGCGCGCGTGTTCCGCCGGACGGTCCTGGGTGGCGAGCGTCAGGCACAATTCCCATGACTGTGCGCCGGCCAGGGGACTTGGCCCGTACCACTGCTTGACCAACGTGCCACCCGGGAGCCCGGCCAGCGTCTCCACGGCCCAGCAGGACTCGGCCCTGCTCACCGGTTCGGTCAGGGCACGTACGAGGACGGGGTGGACCGCCTTCGCGGTCTGCAGCGCCGCGGCGAGCGGTTCGAGGTGAGCTCGGCCTTCGGCGGTGGTGCAGCGATCGAGGGCGGTACGGATGGCAGGAGCCCGCAGGGAAGGCGCGGCCGTCGCACCGGCGAGGATCTGTTCTGCCCGATTGACGAGAGCGGTCCAAGCGGCGAAGGGGAAGTCTGAGGATCCGGGGGTGCGCAGTGAGTAGAGGTCGTGTGGGGCGGAGTCGGGATCGGCCTGCTCGACGGCCAGGCAGCCGTTGTCGCCAGTTGTCCAGCGCAGGCCGCAGCCACGCAGGTCCCGTAGTTCGAACCAGTCGCGGGTCTCTGGCCGCAGTCCGGTTCCCGGGCGGGGGCGTACCAGCTGAAAGGCCGCGTCCATCAGCGGGGTGATGACGTCCGGGTCGTCCTGCTCGTCGAGAACGACGAAGCGGGCCAGCAGCGCAAGCACCGGCCCGGGGTGGCGGAGTCGGGGATCGTGCAGCGCCAGGGCCCGGGCAAGCAGGTCCAGTTCGCTCCAGCGCATGGTGTGGGGGTGGAAGTGGGCCTGGTCGTCCCAGCCGACGGTGATGGGTTCGGCCAGTTCGGGTGCGGTAAGAGCGAGGTCGAAGTACCCGGTGACAATGTCCAGATCAAGGACGAGTCCGAGTCCTTCGCCCACCTGGAACTCCGCGATGAACGATTCCTCATCGTCCTCGTCGTCGAGGTCCGGCTCGGGCGCGTCATCTTCGAAGAGGTACGCCGCCCAGAAGTCGGGGTCGGCCATGCGAGTCGTTAAGGCGTCGTCCAATGGCATGTCGCGCATGGTAGCGGTGTCCGCCTGGCAACAGGCCGGCAGCCGGGGGAGTGCACGAGATGCCGGGGCGGGGGTATGCCAGAAGCGTCCCCATAACGTCTTGCCGCTGGGCCGCGGGAAGTCGAGAGAGATCAGCCGGTCAGTCACCGAATCGCCCCGCCCACCATCTCCCCGGCCGTCGGCGTCATGGAACGGACCGGGACGCAAGCCGTCACCCACCGGAGGGCACATGTTGTTCATGGTGATCGAACGATTCCGTCGTCAGGACGCGAAGGCCGTCTATCAGCGTTTCCGGGAAAGGGGCCGCATGACCGACGAAGGGCTCGTGTTCGTCTCCAGTTGGGTGACGGCCGATCTGAGCCGTTGCTTCCAGCTCATGGAATGTGACGACATCGCAGGCCTGCAACGCTGGGTTGCCGAGTGGTCGGACCTTGTCGAGTTCGAAATCGTCCCGGTGGTGTCCGGAGCCGCGACTGCTGTCGCGCTCGATGGCTGATTCGGGGAGCCGGTCCTGGTCGTGCCGACGTACGCTCGGCTGCGCCAACAGGTTGATCTCGTGGATCCGTGGCGTCGCCTACGGCCGTTCAGAGCATTGGGCGGGGGTAGCCGCTCGGGGGAGTGCTCAGCTGCCACGGCTGATGGACGTGGGCGGCAGGTACGTCGGTGAGCTCGGGGACGTAGCGGCGTACGTACTCACCCGCCGGGTCGAATCGCTGCGCCTGGCGCAGCGGGTTGAAGCCGCGGTTGGGGCGCGTGTCGTTGCCGGTGCCGGCGACCCACTGCCAGTTGCCCGAGTTGTTGGCCACGTCGCCGTCGAGGAGGTGCTCGAAGAAGTGCCGGGCGCCGGCGCGCCAGTCGATCCCGAGAACCTTGACCAGGTAGGAGGCCACGATCAGGCGGGCCCGGTTGTGCATCCAACCCTCGGCGAGGAGCTGGCGCATGCCGGCGTCCACGATGGGGAGTCCGGTCATGCCCTCCCGCCAGGCATGCAGCGCGTCCTCGTCGTCGCGCCAGCGGTGGCCACGAGGGCGGTAGTCTTCCCGGTTGATTCGCGGGAAGGCGTACGTGACCTGGTGGTGGAAGTCGCGCCAGCACAACTGGCGGAGGAACGCCTCGCCACCCGCGGCCAGGTGGGCCAGCTCCAGCGGAGACAGGCAGCCGAACCTCAGGTACGGGCTCAGGTGGGAGGTGCGGTCACCGGCCAGATCGTCGTGGCCGTCGGCGTATCCCGGCAGGTCGCGACGGATCCACCGCCGGGCGCGGGCGCGGGCGGCGGTCTCGCCGCCCGGCACGGGTTGCGGCCGGGCCGGGCCCGGCAGCCGCCCGGCGTCGAGGTCTTGAGGCGTCGGCACGCGGTGAGGCGCCGCGAGCACGGGACGATGCCGGTGCCCGCTCCAGGAGCGCCAGTACGGCGTGAAGACCCGGTAGTGATCCCCGCCCCCGGACGGCTTGAGCGTGCCGGGCGGCACCACCGTGACCCCGGGGAAGAGCTGGTACGAGATGCGTTCGCGGGCCAGCCGGTCCTGCCTGTTCCTGGCCAGCAGGCTGACGTCGGCACTGGCGAAGACCGCCTCGGCTCCGGTTCCGCGTACGAGCTTCATGGTCTCGGTCACGACGTCGCCGTGCCGTACGATCAGGTCCCCGCCGCGTGCCCGGAAGGACGCCCGCAGGTCGGCCAGGCACTCCAGCAGGAAGCCGCGGCGGTGGCCGGCGGGGACGGCCTCGTCCAGCACGAACAGGGGGATCACGGCGCGGGCGCCCTCGCAGGCGGCCGTCAGGGCCGGGTGGTCGTGCACCCGCAGGTCCCGGTTGAGCAGGACGATCACCGTATCCATCGACGGCTCCTTCACGACGAGACGGGCTGCGTCGCTGGTCGTGTCACATGACGTGGTCGCACAGGCCGAGCTCGTCCGGATCCGTGGACAAATGGGGTTGTTCTCGTACGTAGGTGCCGGCTGTGATGGCGGACGGGGCACAGCAACTCGCGCGGCCGCGCGTGGGCGAAGATCCGCTCGACGGACGGCGGGACCGCGTCGTGGAGCCGCCCCTCGTCCTCGACGGGCAGTGGCGGATGGGCCTCAACCACGGCGCCGGCGAACAGGCCGCGGTCGCGGCGGCTCGTCGGCCGCGGCTGCGGGTGCTGTTGGGCCGTATCGGCTCGTCGAGCAGGCGGCTCGACACCGCCACCAGCGGCCTGCCACAACCGTGCACCTCAGCCATGTCTCACAGATGCCCACGGGCCGCGCCCGCACGCCTGCGGAGCGTGATCGGCGCTGACGGCGTCTCGGGGTTCGTCCTCAGGCGGATCCGTCGCGACACCGCTGATCGCGGGGCCGCGGCCGGACTGCCGCGGCCCCCAAAGACCGATCACCCCGCGAGAGCGGTCGCGGGCGCGTGGCCGCGCGCGGTCCGGAGCATGAGATGTGGGGGACGGGGAAGGCTCGTGGGCATGGCATTGTGCCTGGTCACCGGGGCTACGGGGTACATCGGCGGGCGGCTGGTGCCTGAGCTGCTGGCCGCCGGTCATGACGTGCGATGCATGGTGCGCTCGGCCGGACGCCTGCGTGATCTGCCGTGGACGGAACGGGTGGAGGTCGTCGAGGCCGACGCCACCGACGCCGAGCGGACGCGCCGGGCGTTGGACGGGGTGGAGGTCGCGTACTACCTGATCCACGCGATGGGGACGAGTGGCCGGTTCGCCGAGCGGGACCGGCTGGCGGCGCGTACGTTCGCGGCCGCGGCGGCCGCGGCGGCCGCGGCGGCCGCGGCGGCCGGGGCGGGCGTGCGGCGGATCGTCTATCTGGGCGGGTTGACAGCGGACGAGAGGCTTTCGCCGCACCTGGCGTCGCGGGCCGAGGTGGGGGAGATCTTCCTGCGCGGCGCGGTGCCGGCGGTGGTGCTGCGTGCCGCGGTGATCATCGGGTCGGGGTCGGCCTCGTTCGAGATGCTTCGGTACCTGACCGAGCGGCTGCCGGTGATGACGACGCCGCGCTGGGTGCGCAGCCGTACGCAGCCGATCGCGGTGCGGGACGTGCTGCGCTATCTGGTCGCTTGGGCGGAGGTGCCGGGGACGGTCAACCGGGGGTTCGACATCGGCGGGCCTGATGTCCTCACGTATGCCGACATGATGCATGGTTATGCCGCGGTGGCCGGGCTACCGCCGAGGTTGATCATTCCGGTGCCGCTGCTCACCCCCCGGTTGTCGAGCCTGTGGGTGGGGCTGGTCACGCCGGTGCCCGTGAGCATCGCCCGCCCGCTGGTGGAGTCGCTGCGCAACGAGGCCGTGTGCGGCGAGCACGACATCGTCCGGTACGTACCTGACCCTGCGGGCGGGCTGGTCGGCTTCCGGCAGGCGGTGTCCCTGGCGCTGATGAAGATCAAGGAGGCCGATGTCGCCACGCGCTGGTCCTCGGCGTCCACGCCGGGCGCGCCGAGCGATCCGCTGCCCACCGATCCCGACTGGGCGGGCGGCAGCCTGTTCGTGGACGATCGCAGCCTGGCCGTACAGGCGAGCCCGGAGGCGTTGTGGCAGGTGATCGAGAGCATCGGCGGCCGTAACGGCTGGTACTCGCTGCCGATGGCGTGGCAGCTGCGGGGCCTGGCCGACCGGCTGGTGGGCGGGGTGGGGCTGCGGCGCGGCCGGCGCGATCCGGCCCGGCTGCGGGTGGGCGACTCGATCGACTTCTGGCGGGTGGAGGAGGTGCTTCCCGGACGGCTGCTGCGGCTGCGCGCCGAGATGCGGCTGCCCGGACTGGCCTGGCTGGAGCTCGGCGTCACCCGCTCCGACGGCCGGACGATCTACACGCAGCGTGCGATCTTCCATCCGCACGGACTGCTCGGCCACCTGTACTGGTGGGCGATCTCGCCCTTCCATGGTCTGATCTTCGGCCGGATGCCGGTCAACGTGGCCGCCGCCGCCCGGCGCAGGGAGCGAATGTCGCTCTGAGGCGCCTGCGCCGAACCTCAGCAACAACAAACCTTCCCGCCGTATAGTCCGGGCCATGACTGTTCGCGACCGTCATGCCCGCCATCGTGCAACGTCCCTGGCTGCGGGCCACCCGCTGACGCGAGGGTGACCAATGTCGAGAATCGCAAACATTCCCAGCGAATCGACCTGCACATGAATGTAGAAACTCCTGAGAATGCCAAGCTGCTGGCGAAACGTTGGTTATGAGCGCAGTAAGTGCTCAAGTCGTTTCCGCTCGCACTGCGTAGTGGACGCGGAGGCCGACCGCCGGGCCGTGAGCCTTGAGCGTGACGAACGTCGCGCGCGCATCTACCAGGGCGAACAGGGCATTGATGGATGATCTGGGGGCCTGTGGGGGCTTGCGGAGGAACCGCTGGTTTGGATCTTGTCAGGTCATGGCATATGTGATGTGATATCTCACCTTGCACACTTTTGAATACAAAGTTCAGGAGGTGGCTTGCATCGGCTCAGGGGCACGAACGGTGGACAGTGCCGCGATCGCGACGAACACCAAGGGCAACCACAGTCGCCGGCGCTGATCGAGCAGCCATACCAGTACCGGCGGCGGACCTTGGCCGAGCCGACCTCGCCAAGGACATCGAGCGGTCGGCCACCATGCCGATGTTGTTGCCCCCGCAAGTGCTCAACACGATGGTCCCCGGGATCGCCGATACCCGGTCCGCTTCATGGACCGACGAGTTCTATGCCGACCCATCCGCCGCTGTATGCTCCCGGCCCACTCCGACAGACGGCCCGACTGGCCGTCGCATCCGTTCGAGCCGCGCTGCTGACCGAGATCCCCGGTGGTCTCCTGTGAGCATCGCAGTGATCTTCCCCGACCAGGGGTCCAGGTTCCCGGCATGGGACAGGACCCGTACCGAGGCGACGAGCAGGTGCGCGGCCTCGGCGAGCTGTCGGCCCTGGACAGTGTGGAGGAGTTCCTGCTGGCGGCCCTCCGCCTGATCGTCGGCACTCCCGCCCTCACGATCTTGTCCTCCGAAGCGTTCGAAACGGAGATCCGAGAGCCCTACGCGCCTCTGGTGGACCGGCTTGAGGCGGTCCGCGCCGGCCGCGTGCCGGTGCTGGACCAGGCCGTCCGCGACGTCGGCGGCGTGCTGCGGGCCAAGGGCTTCACCGACCGGCAAAGCCACGCCGCGATCCAGCGGGCTCTGGCTTCGGCCACTGCCCCGGCTCGCCGCCGTCCCGTATCTGATCAGGCGGGTCCGACCGCCGAGGAGCTCTGAGATGGTCTTCGCCGACCGATCGCGTGTCAATCCGTACCGCCTGTATCTGGGGATGCAGGTCGGCATGTCCTTCCTGGTCACGATGGGGTTCACCACCTCGGTGGTGTACTACGTCGACGAGGCGGGGCTGAATCCCTTCCAGCTCGTGATGCTCGGGACCGTGCTGGAGGCCGTGTACTTCCTGCTCCAGCTTCCGACCGGGGTGCTGGCGGACCTGGTGAGCAGGCGGGCCTGCGTCGTCGCCGGCGTGCTCGTCTACAGCGGCGGCATGGTGCTGCAAGGGATGATCCCCACCTTCGTCAACCTGCTCATCGCTCAAGGGGTGCTCGCCTTGGGCGCCGCGTTGATGAGCGGCGCCCAAGAGTCGTGGGTCGCGGACGAGACCCGCGAGGCGGAGATGGCGAGGGTCTACCTGAGGGCCTCCCAGCTCGGCTCCGCGGGGACGATCGCGGGCAGCCTGCTCAGCGGCCTCGTGGCGATGATGGCCCTGAGCACGCCCCTGGTCGTCGCCGGTGCTCTCATGGCCGCCGGTGGTGTGGCGCTGGCGCTCTTCATGCCGGAGAACAATTTCCACCGGCCGGAACGGGCGTCCGGGTTCGGAACGGTGTTGCGGCAGGCCGGTTCGGAGCTGGGCGGTCAGATGCGGGACTCCTACCGCATCGGCCGGGCCGTTCCCGGCCTGGTGTTCCTGCTCGGGATGACCTTCTGCTTCGGGCTGTGGAGCGAGAGCTTCGACCGGCTCTTCGGCGCCTTCCTGCTGGAGGACATCACCTTTCCCGACGTTCTGGGCCTGGAGCCCGCCATGTGGTTCAGCATCCTCACCTGCGCCACCGGACTGGCGAGCATGATCGCCGCGGGGTGGACCGCCCGGCGTGCCGAGCGGCTCGGCTCCGGCGCGATCATCGGGATGCTCGTGCTGTCCACCCTGGTGACGGCGGCGGGCGCGCTGGCCATGGGACTGTCCCGGACCTTCGCACTGGCGGTGGCGTTCCTGATGGTGGTCTCGGCCGCGCGGCAGCTCTACGGGCCGCTCGTCGACGGCTGGCTGGTGACCCGGGTGGACCCCAAGGCGCGGGCGACCGCGCTGTCGGCCAGGGACATGTTCGACAGCGGCGGCCAGATCATCGGCGGCCCGCTGGTGGGCGCGATCGGCAGCGTGATCTCGATCCGGGCCGCGCTCACGGCCGGCGCCGCGCTCCTGGTCCCAGCGGTTCTCTTCCTGGCCGGGGCCGACCGCCGGATCAAGTCCGCTCTCGCCGACACCGCTCGGGCCGAGACCGCTCCGGCCGACGCCGCTCCGGCCGACGCCGCTCCGGCCGACGCCGCTCCGGCAGGCGCGGACAAGGAGGCGTGGTGAGCAAGGGATCGACCTTCCACGGCACGGGCACCGACCCGGACGCCCCCGCGGTCATGTACGCCAGGAGAAGCCGGAAGACCTCCCCGTGCTCGCCGAGCGGGGGAGGTCTTCGGGTCGCTGCGTCAGTGGTGGTGGTGGGTGGCGGGCGGCGCGTGGTGATGGTGGTCCGCCGGTACGGCCGGCCGCTGGTCCACCAGCCTCCAGGTGGCCAGGGCGGTCAGCAGTCCGGCGGTGGTGAGCAGGCCGCCGACCCAGTTGACCGAGCTCAGGCCGAGGCCGCCGTCGATGGCCGCCCCGCCCAGGTAGATGCCGATGGCGCTGCCCAGCGTGAAGGCGGAGATGTTGGCGGCGGACGCCACGTCGGGCGCCTGGCCCGCGGCCATCATGACCCGCAGCTGCAGGGGAGCGACCACGGCGAAGGCCGCGGTCCCGAAGACCAGCATCATCACGACCGTCGCCGGCCTGCTCTCGATGGCGAACGTCATCGCGAACAACACGACGGCCAGCGCGCCGAGGGTCGCGATCACCGTGGGCATGACCGCCCTGTCCGCGAGCTTGCCCCCGAGGTGGTTGCCGAGGAAGAGCCCGATCCCGAACAGCAGGAGCAGCGGCGTCACCCAGCCGGCCTCGAACCCGGTCACCTCGGTGATCTGTGGCGCGAGGTAGACGTAGCTGGTGAAGACGCCTCCGTAGCCGAGCATCGTGGTGAGCAGCGCGCCCCACACGGCCGGACGGCGCAGGGCCGCGAGTTGCTCGCGCATGGTCGGCCCCTGGCCGGCGCCGCCCAGGTGAGCCAGCGCGTGCGCGTCGAGCCCTTCGAACTCGGCGCCGGGCCGGGAGTCGTGGTGGTGTTCGTGATGGACGTCCGCTGTGCCGCGGCGGCCCAGCGAGCCGATCAGGCCGAGCAGCGCGATCCCGCCGAAGACCACCAGGGTCCAGAACGTGAACCGCCAGCCGAACGCCTGCCCGATCGCCGCCCCGATCGGCGCGCCGAGCACCGTGGAGGCCGTCAGACCGGAGAAGACGATGGCCACCGCACGTCCCTTGCGCGACGGGTCGACCAGTTCGGCGGCGTACACGGCGGCGATGCCCAGGAAGGCGCCGTGGGCCATGGCGGAGATGATCCGCCCGGCCATGATGGTGTCGTAGGCGGGGCCGAGGGCGGAGACCAGGTTGCCCAGGAGGAACACTCCCGTGGTGGTCAGGAGCATCGACCGCCGGCCGAACCTGGTGCCCAAAGCCGTGAACACCGGCGCGCCGATCGCGACCCCGAGCGCGTAGACACTCTCCAGCGCGCCGACGGCGCCGATCGTGACGTTCAATGACTGGGCGATCTCACGGACGACACCGGCGACGATGAACTCGTCGGCGCCCATCGCGAACGCTCCGACGACCATCGCCCAGATCGCCAATGGCAGCTTTCTCATAGCGCGCTCCCTGCGTGGAGGGCCGCCTGCCGGGGATTCGTGCCCTCGGCGGGCCTTGCGCCGCGGTAAGCAATATACCCGCCGGGGGTATTCCTGAACGGTGGAAAATTCTGTGGCGAAGTGGCGCGTGCGGTCGGCGGGGCCAGGTTCGCCGAACGGTCGTCGGTACGAGGCCGCCGCCCCCCTCGGGCCGTTCGGTCCGGTGGAGGCGGCGGTCGGCCCGTGACCGCGGCGATCAGGTCTGCTGGTAGCCGAGGAGGGTCATCATGCCTGACTCGGCGTGGTAGATGTTGTGGCAGTGGATCATCCAGAGCCCCGGGTTGTCGGCGTCGAAATCGACGTTCAGCGTGCTGCCGGGCAGGACGATCACGGTGTCCTTGCGAACGCCGCCGTCCGCCAGGGCGAAGGTGTGGCCGTGCAGATGCATGGGGTGCCACATGGTGGTCCGGTTCACGAACGACAGCCGCACGCGTTCGCCCGGCCGTACCGGCGAGATGATCTTCGGGTCGTACTTCTTGCCGTTGATCGCCCAGTCGTAGGCCATCATGGTGCCGGTCAGCTCCAGCTTGACGGTGCGGTCGGGGTTCTTGGCCGCCAGCCGCACGCCTTCGACCGGCTTGAGCTCGGCATAGCGCACGACATCGCCGTCCAGTTCGCGGGGGCGTAGGCCGGGCTTGGGGGCGGAGGCGCCGGGGCTGGTCCGGATCAGGCCGTGGGCCACGGCGCTCTTGCCTTCGGCCAGGGCGACCAGCGGGAAGACCCCGTCCTTGAGGGTGACCAGCACGTCGTAGCGCTCGCCCATGCCGATCAGCAGCGCGTCGGTCTCGGTGTGCTGGACGGGGAAGCCGTCGGTGTGGGTGACGGTCAGCCGGTGTCCGGCCAGGGCCACCCGGAAGGCGGTGTCGCCTCCGGCGTTGATGACGCGGATGCGCAGCCGTGCTCCCGGCTTGGCGCGGAAGGTCTCGGCGGCGCCGGGGACGCGGCCGTTGAGCAGGAAGTACGGGTAGCGTACGTCGCCGGCGTCCCCGCCGAGCAGCGGGCTCGTCGCGCCCATGAGCATGTGCTTGGCCGGGCCTGACGAGGGGGCGGAGGTCGCGCTGTGGTCCATCCCCGGCATGTCGCCCATGCCGCCGGTGGGGGTGGTGGCGCCGTGGTTCATGCCCATGCTCATGCCTCGGGACAACTCGGCCAGGACCTCCTCGGGCGTGCCGGTGACGCCGTCCAGCCAGTCGTCGAGGACCACGACCCATTCGGCGTCGTAGCCGAGCGGCTCGTCGGGGTCCTCCACGATCAGCGGGGAGTACAGCCCTCGGTCCAGCTGGGTTCCGGAGTGCGGGTGGAACCAGTAGGTGCCGGGGTCGGGAGCGGCGAACTCGTAGACGTACTCGGCTCCGGCGGCGACGGGCGGCTGGGTGACGCCGGGCACGCCGTCGGCCTCGTTGGTCAGCGCCAGGCCGTGCCAGTGGATGCTGGTGTCATGGGGGAGCCGGTTCGCCAGGCGGGCGCGGACCACCTCGCCGGCCTTGACCCGGATGGGCGCTCCCGGGACCTTCCCGTCGTACGCCCAGGTGCGTACGGTGACGCCGCCGAGGTCCACCTGGCTCTCGGCGGCGGTCAGGCGGAATTCGCGGACCGGGCCCGTGCGGCGCGCGCGCTCCGCCCGCCGGACCTGCTCGCTGGTCGGGGCGACGAACGCCGGCCCGGTGGTGGCGGGCTCACCGGCGCACGCGCTGAGAGCGCTGCCCAGAATGCCGAGCCCGGTGGCGCGCAGCATGGTACGTCGATCGATCTGCATGTTGATGCCTCGCTGAGAAGTCGTGCTCACGGATGGACGCAGCCGGATCCGGCCGGGGCGCGAACGCCACGGCGATCCGCATCCGCGACTCAGGTCCGCAGGACGACGGTTCGTCTCAGTACGAGAGCGTCAGGCGGTCCGCGAAGCCATCGGGCGACGCGCCACCCCATGCGCGCAAGACCGCTGGACGACGAGGTGAACAGGCCCGCCACATGGAGCAGCAGCAGCGGCAAGGCGAGGGCGATGAGGCCGGCCGCGACGGCCAGACAGATGGGGGCGGTGTCGTGACCGCCGTCCGGCGTTCCACCATGGCCGGGCATCGAAGACTGGCCGTCGTGGGCATGGACGACACCGGCGGAGACGGGCAAGGGCTGGTTCTGGCCGCCGACGTGGCCAAGGGTGTGCATGGCGGCCAGGCCCAAGGCGATGAGCACGGCCAGCAGCAACGGTGGCAGCAAGCCCACCGGCCGACCCTTCCGCCTCGAAGTCACGTCTGCAGAATACCCCTCCCTAGTATGAGTCGTGCTCGTGGCGGCGGCGCGGCTGCTGGTCGCCGCCGTTGGACCGCCGGCCGACCGGACCTCGGTCTGATCAGGCCCGTGGCCTAGCCGGTGACGTCGAGTTCGGCGTACATGCCGGCCGCATAGTGGCCCGGGAAGTTGCACAGCAGCTCGTACCGGCCTGGTCGCAGTGTCAACGTGGTCCAGCTCGTGGACCCGGGAGCTATGCCGTTCCCGGCGCCCGCCCCGCACGTACGAGACGCCTCGCCGAGGCTGCCCGTCTCGCTGACGCGCCCGTCCGAGCCGGTCACCCGCCGCCCCGGCGTCTGCCCCGCCGGGAGCGGCAGCACGACGACTTCGTGGGCGAGGGCCCCCGCGTTGTACGCACGCAGCGAAACCTTGCCGGCTGGAACGCTTGAAGGCGTGACCGTCAGTCTCATCCGCGTGCCGTGGGAGCCGGGATTGGGGCCAGGGCTCATCATGCCCGACCCCATCTCCGAGAGGGACACATCCACCACACGACCCTGAAGCGGTGGCGCCGTGCACGCAGGCTGCTGGCGTGGCGTGATCGTCGCACCCGTCGCCACTCCTCCCAGGCCGAGGCCCGCGTACATGACGGCGCTCATCGCTGTGTAACTCATCTTGTGCAGCCACATGCTCGGCACCTCCGTCGCTCTGCCTCCGCTCGAGGCCGGCCGTCCTGAGGCCGTGGGTGAGGACACCTCTTCCCAGGTCACCTGCCCGAACGGAGTTACGGCATGCCCACGGCCACACCCACCCCGTGGCTCGGCTGTCTGCCACACGGTGGTCTCGGACCTGAATCAGCCTGGCGCTCGAACGGTGCGAGCGGGTCAGCCAGGCAGCAACTCGCCGAGCAGCTTCTCCACTTGGGAACGAATGTCGTCACGGATGAGGCGGACGGCATCGATGTCCTGCCCGGCCGGGTCGTCGAGCTGCCAGTCCTCGTACCGCTTGCCGGGAAAGACCGGGCAGGCGTCGCCGCAGCCCATGGTGATGACCACGTCGGAGGCCTGGACCGCGTCGACGGACAGGACCTTGGGCCGGGCGGCGGTGATGTCGATGCCGACCTCGGCCATGGCCTCGACGGCGACCGGGTTGACCTGCCCGGCCGGGGCGGAACCGGCCGAGCGCACCTCGACCCGGTCGCCTGCCAGGTGGGCGAGCCATCCGGCGGCCATCTGGGAGCGTCCGGCGTTGTGCACGCAGACGAACAGCACGCTGGGCTTGTCAGGCATGTACGGGCTCCTTGGCGAACAGGCGGCGGCCGGCCAGGCTGACGTACACCAGGGCGACCAGGACGGGCACCTCGATGAGCGGGCCGACCACTCCGGCCAGTGCCTGGCCGGACGTGACACCGAAGACGCCCACCGCGACGGCGATGGCCAGCTCGAAGTTGTTGCCCGCGGCGGTGAAGGCCAGCGTGGTGGAGCGCTCGTAGCCCAGGCCGATCAGCTTGCCGGCCAGGAACGATCCACCCCACATGAGTGCGAAGTAGGCCAGCAGCGGCAGCGCGATGCGCGCGACGTCGCCGGGCTGGGAGGTGATCGTGCCGCCTTGCAGGGCGAACAGGATGACGATGGTGAACAGCAGCCCGTACAGGGCCAGCGGGCCGACACGTGGCAGGAAACGGCTTTCGTACCAGTCCCGGCCGCGGGCGCGTTCGCCGAGCCGGCGGGACAGGTAGCCGGCGGCCAGCGGGATGCCGAGGAAGATGAGCACGTACTGGGCGATGTCCCAGGCCGAGACCTCCAGCGCGGCCTGCGCGAGCCCGAGCCATCCGGGCAGCACGTACAGATAGAGCCAGCCCAGCACGCCGAACGCGACCACCTGGAACACCGAGTTGAGCGCCACCAGCACGGCGGCGGCCTCACGGTCGCCACAGGCCAGATCGTTCCAGATGAGCACCATGGCGATGCACCGGGCCAGCCCGACGATGATCAGGCCGGTGCGGTACTCGGGCAGGTCAGGCAGGAAGATCCAGGCCAGCGCGAACATGACGGCCGGGCCGAGCACCCAGTTCAGCACCAGCGAGGCGAGTAGCAGGCGGCGGTCGCCGGTGACGGTGCCCAGGCGGTCGTAGCGGACCTTGGCCAGCACCGGGTACATCATCAGCAACAGCCCGAGCGCGATCGGCAACGAGATCTCGCCGACCTTCACCGCTTCCAGCCCGGTGTTCAGCCCCGGGACGAGCCGTCCGAGCAGCAGCCCGGCGGCCATGGCCGCGATGATCCACACCGGCAGGAACCGGTCGAGCGTGGACAGGCCGGCGACGACGCCCCGCGCGGGCGCGACGGCCGACGGCGACGCGGAAGAGGACATCACGGTGCTTCTCAGACGGTCGCGGGCACGTCGAGCAGGGCCGACAGCTCACCCAGCGTCTCGGGCACCAGCCGGTAGTACACCCAGGAGGCACGCCGTTCCGAGGTCAGCAGCCCGACCTCCTTGAGCACCTTCAGGTGGTGGCTGATGGTCGGCTGGGACAGCTCGAACGCGCCGGTGATGTCGCACACGCACACCTCGCCGCCCGCCCGGCTGGCCACGATGGACAGGATGCGCAGCCGTACCGGGTCGCCCAGCGCCTTGAACACCCGCGCCACCCCGGCCGCCCGCTCGGCGTCCGGCGGCTCGCGCGTCAGCGGCGGGCTGCACTCCAAGAGCTCCAGAGGTTCCACATCTTCTCCGTATAGACAGTCATCGAAATCGACGTCTCTCTATATTGACACACATCAAACTCGGGAGGTTGGGAGACCCGGTAACAGCGAAGGCCCCCGCCGACTCGGCGAGGGCCTCCAGCCACGTGTGCGTACCGGTGTGCGTGTCGCCTCTCGGCGAAGGGCGCAACGCGGCTCCAGCCGAACGGTAGTCCGCGAAGGCGATAGGTGAGGCCCGGGGACACTGGGCACACCGGCCACGACGGACATAACCATCAGGAGGCCACCTGTGTTCCCGAGTGGCGACCCAGTTCCCGGTCAAGGGGCTGCGGCGCTCGATCAGGTGCAGGGCCAGACCAGCGGCGTTCTCGGGGGAGATGCGTCGACGCGAGGGCCCGCTGCTCGGTGTACGGCGTGTCGCGAGCCGATCACGGCCAGGGTTGTACGGCATGACGATGCGGATGCCCGCCGATGCGGCGGCTGTGCTGCCGCAGGTGCTGGAGGTTCTGGGCTGGCAGGGCCGGCGCGTGGTCCAGGCCAGGGCTTTGAGCAACTGGCGATGGGTCGCCTGTGAACTGGACGAGGCCGAGCACGAGACCCGGGTGCGTGAGGGGCTGCCGCCGGCGGCTGACGCCATCTTGCTGCGTTGCCTCGCTCATCGCTACCCGGACTTCCTTTCGCGCCCGGCGCCGGTGCGTATCGAAGGTGCGATCGCGCCGCGTAGGACCTGGGCGGCCGCGAGGAACAACCTGGGTGGGTTCGTGTCGTTCGGTGCGCGGGTGGCCCTTGTGCCGGCCGCGGTGGCGCGAGGTCTGCCCGTCGCGGTGGACGCCGTCTACTATGGTTTCGGCGTGGTGGCGCTGGAAGAGCCTGATCGGTTGGTTCATCCACCTGAGCCCGTTGCCGCCACGGAACGTACGTGGATGAAGCGACTGGTTGAGGAAGTGGTCTATGACGCCGTGCTTCGTCAGGCCGGTCAGCCTCTTCCCGTCGCGCTGAGGGTCGGGTAGGACTTCACCCACGCCTGGAGGTACCTGGGCACCTCCCACGACAGCCGGCGCTGGGCGTTCAACTCGTGGTGCCGGTGAATGGCGTTCTTGCACTTGGCCAGCCAGGAGTCCGGCCGCTGCTGCGGGAACAGAGTGGTGATGCCCTCATGGAGGTGCAGCAACGGCTCGAACGTGTGCGCGGCGAGCTCGGTGGGTGAGGCGGTGGCCAGCCATTCCATGGTGCGGTTGCCGCACACGCGGCAGTCGCAGGTCCACACATCGTGCATCAGGTTCGGATCTTCGAGGGTGGCCTGCACGCCTTCGAGGATCTTCTCCACGGTCATCAGTGCCAGAAGCGGCAGGACGAGCGTGTGCCGTCGGCGCGTCCCGTTGTCCGGGGGAGGGGGCGACGAGGCGTCGGCCGGATAGAGATGGCGCAGCGAAGAAGTGGCGCCCACGGCCGCCCAGAGGGCGCCGTGGGCGATCGCTCCCAGCCCGGAGATGTCCGTGCTCAGCAGGCTCACCGGGACAGTGGCACGTTCCAGCAGGCATTTGAGGCCCGCGACCGCTCGGATGTGGCCCAGGGGGTCGCTCCGGTGCTCCAGTACGAGAGCCACCGGCGTCTCGTGCGAGCAGATCTCGTCGACGAGATGGTCCGTCCAAGGTGCCAGCAGCCAGCTGCTGTGCAGGGGCAGTACGGCGGTGACGTCGGCGCCTGCCCCCTTGGCCTGGCTGAGCACTTTCCGTAGTGCGGCCTTGTCCTCCTTGCCCACGTATCCGGAGTCTGTCAGGACGCTTGCGACGCCCAGCGCGCTGGGCGTCGAGCCAGTCGTGGCTGATCGGCTCCGTGCCGGCCTTCCGGCGGGATTTGCCGCCCGCGTAGCAGCGCCGGTCGACGAGCAGGGGTCCGCAGAGGCGCTCTCGCAAGGAAGGGTGAAGGGTGGTGGCCTTCTCGCCTGTGAGCACGATGCCGCCGGCGGATGACGGGATGATGTCCAGCACGTCGGACATCTGGGCAGCCGGGATCTGAAGCAGGAGGCGATCTGTAAGTATCGTGTTCGCAGTACGGACTCTTCCGGGCGTGGCGTTCACGACCTTGACGGTGACTGTCTGCCGAGACGTCGTCAAGGTAACGATTAACTACAGTCAGAACAATGAGTGACTGCGGTTACCAATGCGCTGTCACGTCACGATTCGCTCCGCTGTCTCAGTTCTTCTGAAACGAAATCGGAACGGCTGCGCAGTGAATACATGCCGGCGGTTCTTGTGCCACCTCATTCACCGGGTGGGGTGGCGCCGGTTCGTGAAGGCCCTGCCGGGGGTCGTAGTGGGGAGTGCGGCGTTCTGGGTCCAGCGGCGGCGGTAGTCGCCGGGTGTGGTCCCGTACCACTGGCGGAAGGCCAGGTGGAAGCCGACCGTCGAGTGGTAGCCGACGCGCTCGCTGATCCGGCCGTGGGCGAGCGTGGTCTCGCTCAGCAGGCGTGCGGCCTCCTGCATGCGGCGGGCGGTCAGGTGCCGGATCGGCGCCTCGCCGACCAGCTCGCGGAAGGTCGCCGCGAACGCCGAGCGCGACATCCCGGCCTGGGCCGCCAGTGACTCCACCGTCCAGGGCTCGGCGAACCTCGTCTGTACGGCGTGCAGCGCCGTCCCGATCGCCGGGTGACGCAACGCCCGCAGGACCGGCGAGCCCTCGGCCAGCTCGCTCACCGCGGCCCGCAGCGCCAGTACGAAGACCAGCTCGAACGCGCGCAGGGCCACCAGCGTCGCGCCGGGTTCGGCCAGGTCCCACTCGCCCGCCAGCCGCCCGAGAGTGCCGCCGAGCAGCCCGTGACCTTCCAGCGTGGCCTGGTCGAGCACCAGGACGGGCGGCAGCGCCCGGTAGATCGGCGAGATGGCGGCCCGGTCGTAGTGGAGCCCGCCGCAGAGCAGGACGGTCCGCTCGCCGGGTCCGCCGAGCTCGAGGGTGCTCACGCCGCCCGGCGGCCGGTCGGGCAGCACGGCGGCGAGCGGCACGGCGGGGCGTCCCGGCCGGTCGCCCAGCCGGTGGGCGCTGCCGTGCGGGAAGACGGCCAGGTCCCCGGCGCGCAGCAGGACAGGCTCGGCACCGGGCAGCTCGACGGCACAGGTGCCCTCGTGCACGTAATGCAGCAGCGCGCAGTCCTCGGCCTCGCCCGCGATGCCCCAGGGCGAGCCGGCCTGCCAGCGGCTGTGGAACACTCCCTCCAGCCGCAGCGGGGCCAGCAGAGCGCTCAGCAGGTCACCATCCACGGGACGATCCTTAAATAACCCAATATTTCCCTTTATCGAGCGTATCGCGGACTGAGCGGAGACTGTCCGGCATGACCTTTCTTGTGATCGGCGCGGCAGGCGCCCAGGGCGGCGCGGTCGCGCGGCGGCTCGTCGCCGAGGGCCACACGGTGCGCGGCCTGACCAGGAGCGGCCGAGTGCCGCGCGGAGTGGAGCCGGTCGCCGGCGACCTCGACGACGCCGAGGCGGTGAAGGCGGCCTTCGCCGGGGTGACGCACGCCTCGGTGACGCTGCCCATGGTCTACGAGCCGGACACGGTGGCCGCTCACGTCCACCATGTGCGCGACGCCGCGCTGGCGGCAGGGGTGCGGCGGCTGGTGTTCAACACCGCCAACCGGCTGCCCGAGGCCACCACGCAGGTGGCGGCCTTCGAGACGCGCCGGTGGGCGGTGCGGACGCTGCAGTCGGCCGGTCTGCCGCTCGTGGTGCTGTGCCCACCGATCTACCTGGACAACCTGGCCGCGCCGTGGGTGGCGGGTCCGCTGGCGGCCGAGGGCGTGCTGCGCTACCCGCTGCCCGCCGACCTGCCGGTGCCCTGGCTCTCGCACGACGACCTGGGCGCCGCCACGTACGCCGCGCTCGTGCGTGACGATCTTGAGGGCGCCGTGCTGAAGCTCGGCGGGCCCGACGTGGTGACCGGCGACGAGCTGGCGGCCGCCTTCGGCGCCCGCTACGCCGCGCAGGATCCGGCCGAGTTCGAGTCGGGCCTGGCGAAGGCGCTGGGCGCGCCGACGGCCGCCGCGGTGGCGGACACCTACCGCTGGGCCGCCGCCGACCGCGACCTGTTCGCGGCCGACCCCGCGGTGGCCGATCTGCTGGACGTACGGCTGACGCCGCTACGCACCTGGATCGCCGCCCAGCCCTGGGCGACCCGGTGAACGGCGTCGAGGCGGCGATCGTCCGCCACCACGAGGTCATCGAACGCTGGCTGAGCGGTGTCGCCGCGCGGGAGGAGTTCGCCCGCTTCGCCCACGCCCACGCCCCCGGCTTCACGCTCATCACCCCCGACGGCCGGACGCTCTCCCGCGACCAGATCCTCACCGAGGTCGAGGCACTCTACGGCAGAGCGCCGGGGCTGACCGTCGAGATCCGCCACGTGCGGATCGTCGCCTCCGGCGGCGACCTTCTCGTGGCCGCCTACCAGGAGGTCCAGCCGGATCGTACCCGGCAGTCCACGGTGGTCTTCCAGGACACCAAGTGGTTGCACCTGCACGAGACCTGGCTCCCGTGACGACCCGGCCCGCCCGGACCTCCCGGCCCGCCCGGAGCGGTTGAGGCGCCTGTCGTCGTGTCCCGCGAGATCCCGACGCTGACGATCAGGGATCCGGCCGTCTCTGACGAGTATCCGGCACCGTGGCCACCGGGCGCGCCGGCGGCGAACACCGTGCGGCCGGGTGCTGAGGCGGCGCGGGCGTCCGGCATCCAACCCCACCAGCACCGCCGAGAGATTCGGGACTCTCCGGCCCTGCGGTCGGCACCGGATGTGATCTACGTTGTAAAGGCGCCGGGTTGGGAGTTCACACTTTCGCGCACGACCGTCCGACCGCGGAAGGCGGTGACCTGGAGCGCCCCCGCGCAACTGATCACTGGTTAGACTGCTCAATTCTGTCGTTTGGAGGAAATGATGGAAGACGCCAACACAAGGGCGGAGAAGGCGGCCGAGCGAGGAGAGGCGCATCGGCTGGCGGGGCGCAACGAAGCGGCCGTCAAAGCGTTCACCAGGGCCATCACCATCGTCCCCGGCTACCCTTTCGCCCTCGGCTCGCGCGGCCAGGCGCTCTGGGCCATGGGCGACCTCGACGCCCCGCTCGCCGACTTCGACCGGGCCATCGAGCTGGATCCCCGCCTCGGCTGGGTCCACCTCGAACGAGGGCGTCTCCTGACCGGCGCAGGCCGCGACCAGGAGGCGCTGGCCGACTACGACCAGGCGATCGAGCTGGAGCCCGACCACGCCCCGTCGTTCCTCGATCGGGCCCTCCTGCACCGGTTCGCAGGCCGCCTGGAGGATGCGCTCGCCGACCTGGACAGCGCCGCCGAACTGGAGAGCCGCCTGCCGTACGTCTTCGGGGAGCGCGGCGAGGTCAAACGGAGGCTGAAGAGGTACGAGGAGGCGCTGGCGGACCTGACCCTGGCGATCGACCTCGACCCGGACAGCAGCGACTTCTACCTCGAGCGCGCGTGGGTGAGGCATGAGCTCGAGCAGAGCGAGGAGGCGCTGGCCGATGTGAACGTGGCCCTGGCCGCGCGCCCCGACGACAGCGACGGCCTCGAACTGCGTGGCATCCTGCATCGGCTCGCGGGCCGGACCGTCGAGGCGGTGGCCGACCTGGACCGGGCGATCGAACTCAACCCCGGGGCGCTGCTGGCCATCACGGTGCGCGGCGGAGCCCTCTTGGCGCTCCGGCGGCCCGACGCCGCGTACGCCGACTTCAGCAGGGCCATCGAGCTCGGGTTGGACGACGCCGACACCTGGGTCGGCCGTGGACGGGCGGCCCTGGATCGCCACATGCTGGAGGACGCGCTGGCGGCCGCCGAGGCGGCGCTGGAACGCGAACCGGATCTTGACGACGCGCTGCTGTTGCGCGGGGCCGCCAACGAGAAACTCGGCCGCTATCCCGAGGCGGCCCGGGATCTGAAACGGTTCAGTCTCGTGGCGCCTGACATCTTCCTCAGCTGGGTCGCCGAGGTCAGTGAGGGCGATTCAGACCTGGGCCACGCGATGGGGGAGAGCCTCAAGACGGCCATGGCCGAGACGCTCACCGACGCCGCGCGAGATCTCGTGGCCGGCGCGGAGGCACAGACGGTGAACACGGCCGATTTCGCCGAGGTGGGGGCGATCTTGCGCGTGGGGGACACCGACGACGCCGCCGTCGTGGAGACACGCCTGGCGCGCGACCCGGGCGACGCCTTCGCGCTGGCGTTACGGGCGGTGCTGGACCGGTCCGCGGGCCGCCGCGACACCGCCCTGGCCGACCTCGACGCGATCGTACGTGCCGACCCTGCCGCCGAATGGGCCACAGCACTGCGACGCACGATGGACCCCGGCGATCCAGGCGGGGCGGACCGGCTGACGGGACTCGGGTTGCCGCCCACCATCGAGGCGATCTGCGTGCTGGCCATGACCGGTGGCGTCGACCTGGTGCGGACGGCGCTTCCCGACGGCACATGGATACTGTCGGACATGCTGGAAAACCCGCCGATACCCCCTCCCGCCTGAAGCCGATCACCAACACCCACCCCGCCCCGGCGACGGGCACTGCCCGGGTGCCTGTCGCGTGCAGACCGCCTCGCGGTGGTCTCGGCGGCCCTGACGGCCGGCGACGCGGGGTTTCAGGCGGGCCGTCAGTCGATGCGCTGGCAGATCGTCACCGGCAGACGCGGCGACCAGGTACGGGTGGCCTCGTCGTAGGCCTGCGCGTAGCCGTTCTTGCTTCCGTTGCAGGGGGCGGCGATGGTCGTCTCCACGTAGATGGCGCCGCCGGGCGTGACGGGGTGGGTACGGGCGATCGCCCACCTGGAGAACTTCGTGACGCCGTTGTTGAACTTGACCGTCAGGAAGACGCGGCGGTCGACGGTGAAATTGCCGCCGGCGACCTTGAGATGGCCGTTGAAGGTGTAGGTGAACAGGAAGGAGCGCGCCTGCGCGAGGTCGCGGGTGTGGCTGGTGTTGCTGAGGTCGGAAGGCGAGGCCGGTGACGCGTTCGCGGCACTGCTCATGGCCGGGACGGCCAGGGCGATGGCCGCGGCGGTGGCGGTCAGGCCGAACAGGGTGCGCAAGCTGCGGTTCATCGGGAGCTCCTCTCGTATGGGACTTGAACACCATTGACGGGCAGGCCGCCTGCAGCGTGCTTTCAGCGGACCGACCGGGGGTTGCATATCGGAATCGGAACTTTCGGACGCAGCGAAAGGCCGTCCCGTACCGGAGTACGGTCTGAGCCGGCTGCCGGTACGGGCCGAGAGCGGATGGGGGCTGACCGTCCTGGCCGTGGGCGGGAATGCCGGGCTGCCAGGCCTGCTTGCCGCGTCGGCACGACCGCGACCCGGGCCACCGCCACCGCCCACCGCCAGACGGGGACATCGTCACGCCTGGTGTACCGGTCACGTTCGGCGGCGGTGCGGGCCTCGGCCTCGCTCTCGGCACGGCACGCGGCCTCCCGCACGTCGTAGCTGGCGGCGTCCAGGGCATGCAGGCCCGCCTGGCGCCACCCCTTCATGTCGCGTTCCTGCCCGAGGCCGACCGTGTCGAAGAGGTCCGACGTACCCGCTCTGACCACTCCGAGGCGCGCGAGCACGGCGTTGATCGGCCAGTCCTCGCGTGGCGGTCCGGCCTGGATCGATGCGTACTCGGGACCCCAGCTCTGACGGCCGTTCTCTCACAGCTCATGTCCCTGGGGTTCGCCGAGAGACTGCGCCGCCGCGTGACCAGTCCTTTCTCCCGGTGACTGACGAGATCTTCGCCGAGTGGCGGCGGCCTGCGGGCCGTTCATGCCCCCAGGCGTTGCCGGAGGGGCGCCACCACGGCCCGTGGCACATCGTCCGACAGGGAGCGGAGACGGTCGAAATCACCGACAACACCGTGGAGCACGTAGGACATGCCCGCACCCTGGATCGGGCCACGGCCCACGATCATCACATTTCATGGGCCGGACGCCCGCGGTGATAGCTCCAGTGGGCACGCTGCTCGTGTCGTGTCCGCATCCGGACAGCGAGCGATGCCAACTTTCCGTGAGGGGAGGACGTCCCACTGTTACAACGCAGAGGAGCGTAAAGGGGAATCCGAATGCCGAACATCGGACGCCGTACCGCCTTGCGGCTCGTCGCAGGGGCATCGCTTGCCGCCGTCGGCGGGCTCGTCGTCACCGCGCAACCCGCGCAGGCCCTGCAACATCTGTGGGGGACCTGCACACGGTGCCGCATCCTCTGGTTCACCGGGAACGGCACCCGAGGTGGCTGCCCGGCAGGCGACATCCTCGACGGCGGACACCACTTCCTCGGCATCGACTGGATGCTCAAGACCGTCGACGACGGCGGAGCCGGGCAATCCGGCTGGCAATGGTGCGGTTATTGTCAGGCGCTCTGGTTCATGGGCAACAGCACCTGGGGGGCCTGCCCCTCCCACCCGAACGGTCACTGGCCGGCCGGACCGTCAGGAGGCGCCTCGACGGTCTACATCCTGGAGGACATCACCAACAGAGACCGGCCCGGCGGCGCCTCCGGCTTCCGCTTCTGCATCAAGTGCAACGGGCTGTGGGACGCCGTCAACAACAGTCTGTACACCAACAACGTCTGCCCGCTCGACCGCCGGCCGCATACGCTCTGGGGCAGCGGCAACTACGTGCTACGCCGCTTCGGCAGCACCCGGTGACCCGAATCCGTCGAGCCCGGACGTGATGTGAGCGCTCATCGGCACCCCTTCGGCCATGCGGCTCTTACTGTGCGGCTAGTGCATTGCCCTGAGCAGGTTCAACTACTTTAAGTGGGTAGTCGGCTACACAAGGCATTTGGTCTTGGAGAGCAACGACCGCCCTCCAAGGCGTCCACCGCCTCACCCCTGCCGTGACCAGCACTGCAACCGCAGCCGCAGCCGCAGCCGCCAACCGCAGATCTGCGGGACGCCGCCACCACGCTCACGACCCGACAACCACACCCTCAGCTGCGCCGTTCCCCGTCTTCGACTCCGCCCGCGCACCACGCGAGGCCATTCGATCATGCGCGCAGACAGTTCCCCACCAGCTCGACGAAGGGACACCTCGTGGCCGTACCCCAGAACCCCTCACCCGGCGGTTGCGGACAACGCATCGCCCTGGTCAACGGCAGCTTCGAAGCACCCGTCGTCACCAACTTCGAGATACGGCCCGACGCCTCCCACAACGACCCCCGCGCGGTGCCCGGCTGGCGCACCACCGCCTCCGACGGCCAGATCGAACTCTGGCACACCGGCTTCCAGAACGTGCCCTCCGACGACGGCCAGCAGTTCGCCGAGCTCAACGCCAACATGGTCTCCACCCTGTACCAGGACCTGCCCACCACGCCCGGCACCAAGCTGTACTGGCGGCTCTCGCACCGCGGCCGCCAGGGCGCCGACACCATGGCACTGCAGATCGGCCCCCCGAACGCCCCGGTGGAACAGGCACAGATGACCGACGGCAACACCGCCTGGGGCCACTACACCGGCGAATACGTCGTCCCGGCCGGCCAGACCACCACCCGGTTCGCCTTCAAGTCCATCTCCGCCGCCGGCGGCAACCCGGCGATCGGCAACTTCCTGGACGGCATCGTCTTCGGCACCGCCCCCTGCGTCGTACTCACCAAGGCCGCCATCCCCGAGGGTGAGGTCAAGGTCGGCGACGTCATCACCTACCGGGTGAACGCCAAGAACGAGGGCGGCTCCCCGGCCGACAACCTCGTCCTGACCGACGACATCCCGGCCGGCACCAGCTACGTCCCCGGCTCCCTGCGTGTCATCGACGGCCCCAACAGCGGCGGCAAGAGCGACGCGGCCGGCGACGACCAGGCGTCCGCCGACGCCGGCCATGTCGTCTTCCGCCTGGGCCAGGGCGCCACCGCCCAGCAGGGCGGCCGCCTGGCCTCGACCGCGGACGCGCCCAACGGAACCACGGTGGAGTTCCGGGTCCGCGTCGAACGCGCCGGCGCCGGCCGCGAGATCGAGAACCAGGCCCGCGCCACCTACGACAACACCCTCGGCAAGGCGCCCGACCACCTCACCTCCACCTCCAACGCCACCACCACGCCCGTCAAGCGTGTCGTCGAGCTCGCCGTCGTCAAGGCCGCCGACCGTACCAAGGCCGCTGTCGGCGAGGCGGTCACCTTCCACGTGGCCGTCACCAACAAGGGGCCCAACGACTCCGCGGGCGTCACGGTCACCGACCGGCTGCCCGAAGGGCTGACCTTCATCTCCGCCACCGCCACCGCCGGCACTTACGACCCGGCCACCGGCCTGTGGGACGTCGGCGCGATGGCTGTCGGCACCACCCGCACCCTCACCCTGCTGGCCAAGGTCACCAAGCCCGGCCCGCTGACCAACACCGCCACCGCCACCGCCGGCGAAGCCGACGGCCCGGTCACCGACGAAGTCGTCGTCTGCGCCCACCCAGCGGCCCCCTGCCCGCCCCAAGGCGGCGGGTGCGGTCGCGGGGGAGGCTGCGGCGGCTGCTGAGCCGTTGAGCGCCGGGCCGGATTTCCGGCCCGGATCTTGAGCAAGGCCAGGCTCGCGCCCTGTCAGGGCGCGAGCCTGACGCTTGTCGGTATGAGTGATCCTGTCCCGGGACGCCGCGGCCGAGTGCTGCAGGCTGGACGCCTGTGTCGAGATCATCGGCCTCGCCGCATGTGCGAAGATCATTTCGTGATCAGAAAGAGACTTGCCGGTTTTGGCATGGCTGTGCTCGGCTTAGGCTTCGTTCTGCCCGCGGCGCCGGCGTCGGCCGCGCCGGCCCTCCTTGTGCGCGACGGACGGACTGAGCCCGCTTTTTCGTACGAAGAGGCGGTGCGTGAGACTGTGTACGTCGAGACGCCGATGGACAGCGATCATGACGGCCGCCGTGATCGGGTCGCTGTGGCCGTGATGCGGCCCGCGGAGACCCGGAACGGGATGAGGGTTGCCACGATCATGAAGGCGACGCCCTATACGGGCCGGGTGACGCCATCGACGGTGCCCGACCCGGGGGTGTTCTCCGACTGGTACGACGAGTACTTCGTGCCCCGGGGTTACGCCGCGGTGGAGGTCGAGGTGCAGGGGACGGGCGCCTCGGAAGGGTGCCCGACGACCGGTGGCCGTGAGGACGTTCGCAGCGCGACCGCGGCCATCGACTGGCTCAACGGCCGGGCCCGTGCCACCCATGCGGACGGGAGCGCGGCGGTCGCCGACTGGAGCACCGGCGCCGTCGGCATGATCGGTCTCTCCTACGACGGCACGCTCGCGGAAGCGGCCGCCGCTCAGGGGGTGAAGGGGCTCAGGACCATCGTTCCGGAAGGGGCGATCTCCAGCTGGTACGACTACGCGCGAGATCAGGGGATCGCCTATGCCGGTTCGCTGGGCAACCGCTATCCGGAGTACCAGGCAAACCGGGTCATCAGTGAGAACGCCCTGGCCAAGTGCGGGGACGTCCTGGCGAAGCTGGGGGACCGCGCGGCCGATGACAGCGCCGAATACACCCCCTTCTGGGCCGAACGGAACTATCGGCGGCATGTTTCCCGTGTGCGGGCCTCCGTCCTGCTGGCGCAAGGTCTGAACGACACGAAGGTTCGCGGTCGCCAGTTCGCCGAATGGTGGCAGGGGCTGGAGGACGCCGACGTGCCGCGCAAGCTCTGGCTGCACAACGGCGGACACGAGGACCCGCTGGTCACCGGCGCCGGTGCCTGGCAGGAGACCCTGCACCGCTGGATGGACTACTGGCTCTACGACCTCGACAACGGGATCATGCGAGAGCCGCGGGTGACCGTCCAGCAGGCGGACAACTCCTGGCAGACCTCCGCCAACTGGCCGCATCCCGACTCCCGGCCGGTTCGTATGTGGTTCGGTCCGGCTGACTCGTCAGCCGTGGGCACCCTCGGAGACACGCCCGCCACCGGCGCGACCCAGACCTTCACCGACGACCCCGCGCGGAACGAAGCGGAAATGATCGCCAACCCGTCGGTCGGCGTACCTTACCGGCTCGCCTACCTCACTCCGCCTCTGACCCGGCCCACGCGTCTGTCCGGTACGCCGGAGGTGAGCGTACGGATGACGAGCACGTCGACCAGCACTCCGCTGACGGCCCTCCTGGTCGACTACGGCCCGGCGGCTCCGGGTACGTCGGCACCTCAGCCGGAAAGCGCTGACTTGTTCGCTCCTGCCCCGAGAGGCAAGCCGACCAAGACGCCGATCGTCACCCGCGGTTCCGTCGACGTCAAGAACCGGGACTCGGTCACCCGTCCAAGCCCTGTCCGTCCCGGCCAGGCGTACACGGTCAGTTGGCGCCTGCATGCCACGGACTACGTCTTCCCGGCGGGCCATCGCATCGCGGTCGTGATCGTCGGAAACGACAAGGACTACGTCACCGTCGACCCCGCCGCAAAGTCCGTGACCGTCGACCTCGGCTTGAGCAACGTGGTGCTTCCCTTGGCGAACTAGCCCCGACCGTCTGACCGCTGTTCGGACGTACGAGCCCCGGCCTGCGGTCGTCGACCACCGTTTCGGGACGGGTCTTCACGAAGGTGGCGATGACGAGGTCGGGGTGGCGGGCGAGGCGAAGGCGGCGTCGCCGTACCACGGCCCGACGGCGTGCGTCAGGGATCCCCGCTCCGCGCGCGCACCGCGCGGAGCCAGTGGTGGAACGCCCGCAGGAGCACCGCTGCGAAGATCCTCGCTGAGGACGAGTTCGGGCAGTCGGGTGTTCGTGACCAGGGCCAGTTCATGAGGATGACGGGTGCCGGCGCGCCACTGGCCGCCGATGAGCGGGATGGCGGCGATGTTCGGAGCGGGCCCCTTGGCCCAGTCCAGCGGGCCCGCGACGGTGTCCACCCTGGTGGTGGCGAGGGTGGCGGCGATGTCGCCGCGATCCTCGGCCGAGGACAGTACGTGGGCGGCCACCTCGAACAGGGCATGGGCGACGCCCAGTGGCTGCAGCCACTGCCTGCCGGTATGTCGCTCGTACAGGGCCGCGAGATCTGCCGCCGTCATGTCGCCCAGCGACGAACGACAGGGATGCCGGGGAGACCAATAGACGATGGTGGCGATTCCGTCGGGGCCCGGCGGCTCCGGCGGCGTGAACGGGTAGGTCAGCCACCGGGAAGAGGTGATCAACCGAGGCCGCAGCCCCAGCCGATCGGCGTGACGCCGGAACGCGGCCAGGTCGTCGGTGGTGGCGGCACTGGTGACGATCTCCACTCCGTTGCGCAGGAAGTGCGCGGCACAGGCCTCGAAGTCCCCGTTCGCCTCGGTGTACCCGCCGGGATCGATCAGTCTGTGCCCCCGCCGCGCCGCCACCGCCTCGAACACCCCGTTGCGCAACGTCGTCCCCTGGAAGTGGGTGTTCCAGAGGCAACCGACGGTCATTCCGGTTCCCAGCCGTTCCCACATGTCCGCGAACACGTCGGCGATGTCGTCCAGCCCCCACCCGAAGTGGTACGTCCAGCGGAACGTGTGACCGGGCGGGACCCCTCTCGCGGCGTAGTACGCCTGCCAGGGGAACGTCGTCGACAGGCAGGGCGTCTCCAGCTCCTCGCAGGTGGCGGCCACCGCCGGGAGTACATGGGACCCGGCCATCGTGAGGATCAGGTGGACGCCCTGCTCGCGGACGAGCTCGGTGGTGACGAGCCGGGCATGGTCGGGATCCGATCTGCTGTCCCGCCACAGCAGGCGGATGGGACGTCGCCCGCTGCCCCGGCCGGGGTCGGCGAGCGTGGGCTCCAGCAGTTCTCCCGCGAACGTGAGGGGCAGGCCCAGCTCGGCCAGCCGGCCCGTCCGCGGGACCACCACGCCGACTCTCGCTTCTGTCTGCCGAACCATCACGCGATTCCCCCTTGCGGTTGTGTGTGCCGAAGGGGGGAGACGTGCCCGGTGAGAGCGCCGGAGGCGATCAGGTCACGGACCTCGGTCTTGCGGACCTTGCCCAGTGAGGTACGGGGCAGCGAGTCGGAGATGACCAGGCGGGCGGGCAGGTACTGCTCGGTCATCCGGCGCCCGCGCAGGAAGACGCGCAGATCCTCCAGCGACGGCGGCGTGCCCGTGGGGACGACGACAGCGCACGTCTCCTCGTGCCCGTCGGCGTCGGGGATGCCGACGATGGCGACCTCGGCGACCGCCGGATGGCCGTGCAGTTCGCTCTCGACCTCGGCGACGGGGATCAGCAGCGTGCTGCCGATCCGGTCCACGGCGCGTGACTGATAGTGGAGCCGGCCGTCCTGGCCCATGCGCATCAGGTCGCCGGTGTCGTACCAGCCCTCATCGGTGTCGGGCGTCCATGTGCATCGGCCGGTGCGCATGTCGACCATGGCGTGGCACAGTCCGGGTGATCGTACGTGCAGTGTCCCCTCGTCCTGCCGGAGCTCGACCTCGACGCCGTCCACCGGTCGGCCGATGCTGTCTTCTGCCGGGTCGCCAGGCGAACTGCGGGAGATGAGGCCGCATTCGCTCATCCCGTAGGCATTGATCAGGTGCGGGGAGAGCACGTCGCGGATGTCCGCGGCGGTGGAGGCGGGCAGGGCGGCCGCCAGGCTGACGACCCGGCTCAGCGAGGACAGGTCTCGGGGACGACGCCGTTGCGCCGCGACCAGCTGCCCCCAGAACAGGGGCGGTTTCACACAGCAGGCGATACGGTGCCGCTCGATCAGATCCAGCCAGTGGCCAGGATCTTTGGAGGTGGAGAACACCGACGGGCGGCCGGTCAGAAGCGGGGCGAGGACGTTGATGCTGAGGCCGAGGCTGTGGCCGATCTCACTGCTGGTGCCCGAGATCTCCGAACGCCCGAGCAGGCGGGCGATCAGCCGTACCGTGGCGTACCGGCTGTTGAAGGTGTGCAGGACGCCTTTGACGCGGCCGCCGGTGCCTGAGGTGAGCAACATCTGGCACAGGTCGTCCGCGCTGACCTGCGGACGTTCGCCCTGCTCAAGGGGTGTGAGAGTGGCCGCCCGCGCCAGCAGGTCACTGATCCCGACCGTGGCCGCGACACCGGCGCTGTCGTCATCGGCGGCGGTGATCAGCAGATCGGCAGGGGTGCCCTTCAGGACGAGATCCCTCTCGCGGCCGCCGAGGCAGTGATCGAGGACCAGCGTGATCGCACCGACCCGCCCGCAGGCCAGCCACAGTGCCGCGGTCTCCCAGATCTCGGGCAGGTGGAAAGCGACAAGATCGCCCGGTCGTACGCCTGTCTCCCATAGCGCCGCGGCCAGCAGCTCCACCTGTTCGGCCAGCTGAGCAAAGGTGACGGTGACACAGTGATCGTCGTCACGGACTGTGATGTAGGCGGGCTCGCCGGGCCGTACGCGTGCCTGGCGGTGCAGATCGTCCAGGAAGGTCTCCCGGCGCCACCAGCCTTCGGCGTAATAGGCGGCGGTCTTTGCGGGCAGCGGTGGTGAAGGTGTGGTCAGGCCGCTCATAGTGGGTCCCCTCCATGTGCGCGGTGACGTGGTCTCCCGTCCAGAGCCCTGGCCGGAGAACCCATGATTCACTCTTGCCGCCATACCCACGTCCGCTACGGAACGTAACCATCGTTGTGTGTTCTGCGGCATGAGCAGGCGCACGCTCGAGGGCGCCACGGCCCGCTCCTGTCGCCTTTCGCGGAGGCGACGACGCCGCACAGGTCGGCCGTGAACCTGCAACCGCAGGCGCAGAACCGGCAGGCGATCATCGGCCGGTATGCCACCGCAGGTGTGTCGGCGGCGGTCCTGACGCACGCGATGGTCGATGTCACCGCCGCCTGCATCCCGGGCCAGAGAGCCGGCGAGGGCTGCACGACCGGCAAGGTTGAGTGCTCGCCTGGACCGCCTCCGCTCGGTCCACGCCACGTCCAGGCCTTGGGTACACGTCGCCTGGTCGGCCGTCGGCCCGAAGGAGGCGAACCAGCGGGCCATCGTTACTGAAACCCTCATGCCGCCGGGCCGTCATAGCGCCGCCGGGCCCGCTCGACCTGCTCGAGGTTGGCGGTGCCCCATTCGGCGACGTACGCGAAGAGGGGGGCGAGGCTGTGGCCGAGCTCGGTGATCTCATATTCGACGCGCGGCGGCACCTCAGGATGGTAGGTGCGGACGACGAGGCCGTCACGCTCCAACTGGCGCAGGCGCTGAGTGAGCACCTTGGGACTGATGCCCTCGATGCGCCGCTCCAACTCGACGAACCGGTGACGGCCGAAGGTGTGGAGCGACCAGAGGATGGGCGTCGTCCATCGACTGAACACGACGTCGATGACCGGAAAGATCGGGCAGGCCAGCTCTGGAGCGGTCGTTGCATCGGTGGCCGGCCACCTTGTCTTGGACGCCATGGTTCACACACCTCCGGTTAGTCACTTTCCTCTAGGTACCTACTAGATCGCCGCTGTTAGCGTCGCCGCTGTCGTGAGAAATCACCGGAAGAACTGAGGAGTCGATCATGATCGTGGTGACGGGTGCGACCGGGAACGTCGGTCAGTGGCTGGTGAAGCACCTGGCGGCAGCGGGGGAGCGGGTGACGGCGGTGTCGAGGGGACTGACTCCGGTGAACCTGCCGAACGGGGTCGAACATGTGCGGGCCGACCTGTCCGCGCCGGGGACTCTGCGGCCCGTCCTCGCCGGCGCCGAAGCGTTGTTCCTGCACGACGGCGGCACCGGTGGTCACGGGCTCACGCCTGCAGACATCCTTGACGTGGCCAGGACGGCCGGGGTCCGGCGGGTGGTGCTGCTGTCCTCGCAAGGTGTGGTGACCAGGCCGGAATCGCCCTCGCACGGAGGCATCATGCATGCGATCGAGGAAGCGGTTCGCGAATCTGGCCTGATCTGGACGATCCTGCGGCCCGGCGCCTTCGCCTCCAACGCCTTCGCCTGGGCGGAGTCGGTACGCACCGAGCGGACGGTCGCCGCTCCGTTCGGCGACACCGGGATTCCAGTGATCGACCCGGCGGATATCGCGGAGGTCGCGGCCGTCGCCCTGCACAAGGACGAACACGCGGGGCGCGCCTACGAGCTGAACGGGCCGGCGGTCGTCACACCTCGGCAGCAGGCCGAGGCCATCGGCGCGGCGCTCGGTGAGCCCGTGCGGTTCGTGGAGTTGACCCGCGCTCAGGCGCACGCGCGGATGGTGGAGTTCATGCCGGAGCCGGTCGTGGAGACCACGTTGGCCGTCCTCGGCGCGCCCAACCTCGCCGAACTGCGGCTCAGCCCGGACGTCGAACGCGTGACGGGCCGGGCGCCGCGATCCTTCGCCGAGTGGGCTCGCCGCAATGCCGCAGCGTTCCGCTGAACGCTCACCTGCCCCTCGTGGCCCTCGCCGCCCCTCGCCGCCCCTCGTCGGCCGCGAGCAGAGCGCGGGCTCGCCTTCGACGGCCGGTCACGCCTGCTTGAGGCGTGACCGGCCAGGGGCGACGTGTCAGAGGATCTGGATGGAGGCGACCTTCGGAGGGCGGTTGGGGAAGGAGATGTCGTGCCAGCGCTCGATCTTCACTGAGTCGCCGTTGGCGTCGTAGTAGATCAGGTCGTTGTTACCGGTGGAGATCCGGTCGACCCACCATCCGCCGAAGTCGGACTTTCCTCTTGCTCGTCGAGATCACAGACTCTCCTCCTGCGGAGATCGGCGCGTACGGGCCGGCCCCGTTGATGATGTCGCGTCCAGACGGAACACCGCATCCTCGGGCCGGCAGGCAGCCGGCTCCGGGGGGTCCGCCATGGTTTCGGTTGCAGCCGTTGACGTGCTTCTCGACCACCGTGGCGTCGATCCGCCGAACCCTCGGAGCCGGGTCAGCGGTTCGTCGGTGGGATGCGGCGCAGCAAGTACGTGTCCATGATCCAGCCTTTGCGGGCGCGGGCCTCCTCGCGCACGGCGCGGATGCGTTCGCCGACCTCGGACACCGGTCCCGACACCAGGATCTCGTCCGGTGTCCCCAGGTAGGCGCCCCAGTAGATGTGGAAGTCGTCGAGGCCGGTGAAGGAGCAGTGGGCGTCGAGCATGACGACCACGTCGTCGGCGGTGGGGCCCCGCTCGGCCAGGCGGCGGCCGGTGGTGAGGTGCGTGGGCCGGCCGACCTGGGTGAGGCCGATGCGGTGGCGGGCGGTGAGGGCGGCGACGCTGCTGATGCCGGGGATGACCTCGACGTCGAGGACGACGTTCCCGCGGCCCAGGATCTCGTCGAGGATGGCCAGCGTGCTGTCGTAGACGGCGGGGTCGCCCCACACCAGGAACGCGCCGGTCTCGCCGTCGTCCAGCTCGTCGCGGATGAGCGCTTCGCAGGCGAGTGAGCGGCGCGAGCGCCAGTCCTCGACGGCGGCGGTGTAGGCGGGGGAGGTGCGGTCGCGTTCGGGGTCGCGGGCCTCGGCGATCCGGTACGGCTCCCGGCCGTGCTCTGCGATCAGGTCGAGGCGGAGCTGGACCAGTTCGTGCTTGACCTCGCCCTTGTCGACGACGAAGAACACGTCCGTGGCGGCGATGGCCTTGACCGCCTGGAGGGTGAGATGGTCGGGGTCGCCTGCGCCGATCCCGATGACGAGGAGCCGTTTCACCCGCCAAAGTCTGCCAGACGGGCACATATACGATGTCCATCGCGAAACCGCTTTGAGGAGGATCGTGAACCTGGCCGAGCAGGGCGGCGCGTCCGCCGCCCGGTACAAACCGCCCCGGGCCAACCCGTCGCGCGTGCTGGGCAACGTGTGATCACGGTCGTCGGGGTCGGCGCGGACGGCTGGGCCGGACTGGCCCCAGGTACGCGGCGTGCGGTGGAGGCGGCCGGGGTGCTCATGGGCGGCGTCCGGCAGCTCGATCTCGTTCCGGCCTCGGACGCCGAGCGGGTGGCCTGGCCGTCCCCGTTGCTGCCCGCACTGCCCGCGCTCATGGACCGGTACGCCGGGCGCGAGGTCTGCGTCCTGGCCAGCGGAGATCCCCTGTTCTTCGGCATCGGCTCGACGCTGGTCCGGCTGCTGGGCGCGGAGCGCGTACGGGTGCTGCCGCACGTGTCGTCGTTGTCGCTGGCCTGTGCCCGGCTGGGCTGGCCGGTCGAGCAGGTGGACGTCGTCAGCCTGGTGGGCCGCCCGTCCGCGGCCCTGGCTGCCGCGCTCGCGCCCGGCCGTCGCGTCCGCGTGCTCGGCGCGGGACCCGGCTCCCCGTCCGTGGTCGCCGAGCTGCTCGTCAGGCACGGCTACGGCCCCAGCCCGATGACGGTGCTGTCGGACCTGGGCGCGCCGCAGGAGTCCGAGCTCCGGGGAACGGCGAAGGACTGGGCGGTGGGCGAGGTGCCCCCGCTCCACGTGATCGCCGTCGAGTGCGTCCTCACCCAGGACGCCGAGCCCCTGGCCAGGGTGCCGGGGCTGCCGGACGGCGCGTACGAGCACGACGGGCAGCTCACCAAGCGGGAGGTCCGCGCCGTCAGCCTGTCCCGCCTGGCCCCCATGCCCGGCGAGCTGCTGTGGGACGTGGGCGCGGGAGCGGGCAGCATCGCCGTCGAGTGGATGCGCAGCCACCCGTCCTGCGCGGCCGTGGCGATCGAGAGCAGGGCCGACCGGGCCGCCGTCGTCCGGCGCAACGCCGAGCGGCTCGGCGTGCCGTCGATGCGCGTCGTCGAGGGCAAGGCCCCCGGGGCGCTGGACGGGCTGCCCGAGCCGGACGCGGTGTTCGTCGGCGGCGGCGCGACCGCACCCGGCCTGCTGGAACGCTGCTGGTCGGCGCTGCGCCCCGGCGGCCGGCTGGTGGTGAACGCCGTCACTGTGGAGTCCGAGGCCGTCCTCGCCCACTGGTACGGCAGGCTCGGCGGCGACCTGGTGCGCCTGAGCGTCCAGCGGGCGTCGCCGGTCGGCGGGTTCACCGGATGGCGGGCGGCGATGCCGGTGACCGTGTGGTCGATCACGAGGAAGGACCAGCCGTGACCGTGTGGCCGATCGCGAGGAAGGATCAGCCGTGACCGTGTGGCCGATCATCGGGAGGGGCCGGCCGTGACCGTGTACTTCGTCGGAGCCGGTCCTGGCGCCGCCGACCTGATCACGCTGCGTGGCCTGCGACGGCTGGAGTCGTCGCCGGTCTGCCTGTACGCCGGGTCGCTGGTGCCGCGCGAACTGCTCGACGCCTGCCCGCCGGGGGCCAGGCTGGTGAACACGGCCGACCTGACGCTCGACGAGATCGTCGCCGAGCTGGCCGCCGCGCACCGCGACGGTCTCGACGTGACCCGGCTGCACTCGGGCGACCCGTCGGTGTTCAGCGCCGTGGCCGAGCAGATGCGCAGGCTGGACGCCCTCGGCGTGCCGTACGAGGTGGTGCCGGGGGTTCCGGCGTTCGCGGCGGCGGCGGCCGCGCTGGGCCGGGAGCTGACCGTGCCCGGCGTCGGCCAGACGGTCATCCTGACGCGTACCTCCGCCCGCGCCACGCCCATGCCGGACGGCGAGGACCTCGGCACGCTCGGTGCGAGCCGGGCCACGATGGTGCTGCATCTGGCCGTGCAACGGATCGAGGCGGTGGTAGCCGAGCTGCTGCCCTCCTATGGTGCGGACTGCCCGGTGGCCGTGGTGGCGCGGGCGAGCCGGGCCGACGAGGTCGTCCTGCGCGGGACGCTGGCCGACATCGCCGGGCAGGTCCGCCGGGCCGGGATCCGGCGGACGGCCGTGATCGTCGTGGGGCGGGTGTTGTCGGCGACGCAGTTCCCCGACAGCCATCTCTACAGCGCGGCGAGGGAGCGGGCGTGCGACGGGTCCTGATCCTCGGCGGCACTGCGGAGGCGCGGGCTCTGGCCGCGGAGCTGGCCGCCGATCCCGGGCTGCGCGTGGTGTCGTCGCTGGCGGGGCGGGTGAGCAATCCGCGGCTGCCGGTCGGCGAGGTGCGGGAGGGCGGGTTCGGCGGGGCGCAAGGGCTGGCGGACTGGCTGGTGGAGGAACGCGTCGAACTGGTGGTGGACGCCACCCATCCGTTCGCCGAGCGGATGACCGCCTCAGGGGTGGCGGCCTGCGCGGCGGCGGGGGTGCCGCTGCTGGTGCTGCGGCGTCCGGGCTGGCGGGAGGGGCGGGGCGATGCCTGGCTGCGGGTCGGCTCTTTGCCGGCCGCGGCCGAACTGCTGGCCACCGACGGCTGGCAAGCCGGTGCGGCGGGCTCTGCGCGGACCGGTGCTCGCGGGGCTGAGCGCCTGGGTGGTCGCGGGGCGGAGCGCATGGGTGTTCGCGGGGCGGAGCCGGTGCGGGTGTTCCTCACCACCGGCCGGCGCAGCCTGCCGGTGTTCGCGCCGCTGCCCCGGGTGTGGCTGCTGGCCAGGTCGGTGGACCCGCCGGAGGGGCCCGTGCCGGCGAACGTGCACGTCCTGCTCGACCGTGGACCGTACACCGTCGAGGGCGAGCGCGCCCTGATCCGGGAGCACCGCCTGGACGTGCTGGTGACCAAGGACAGCGGCGGGAGCATGACCACGGCCAAGCTCGACGCGGCGCGCGAGGCCGGCCTGCCGGTGATCATGGTGAACCGGCCGCCGCTGCCCGCGGGCGTCCGGGTGACGGACAGCGTGGCGGCGGCGGTGGCCTGGGTTCAGGGGTAGCGGCGCGGGGTGTAGACGACGCCGCCTTCGGTGGCCCGGGTCGTGGACGAGCCGATGATCAGCAGACAGCGCATGTCCACCTGGCCGGGGTCCAGCTCGCCGAGTGTGGTGACCGTGACGCTCTCCTCCGGGCCGCCGACGTCGCGGCCGATCACCACGGGGGTGTCCGGCGTGCGGTGCTCCAGCAGCAGGTCCCGGGCGGCGGCGACCTGCCATGTACGGCTGCGCGAGGCCGGGTTGTAGATCGCCAGCACCAGGTCCGCCCGCGCGGCGGCGGACAGCCGGTCGGCCACCACCTCCCAGGGCTTGAGCAGGTCGGACAGCGACAACACGCAGTAGTCGTGACCGAGCGGCGCGCCCGCCCTGGCCGCCACCGCCTGGGCGGCGGTCAGTCCCGGCACGACCCGCACCGGCACGTCCGGGAAGTCGGCGGCGGCTTCGAGCACGGCGCTGGCCATGGCGAACACGCCCGGGTCGCCGGACGACACGACCGCCACGCGGGCTCCGTCCCGGGCCAGCTCAAGGGCGTGCCTGGCACGTTCGGCCTCCACCCGGTTGTCGGTGCGGTGGCGACGCTGGCGCGGGTTGGGGGCCACGCGGTCCACGTAGGGGCCATATCCGACGAGGTCGGTGGCGGCGGCCAGCGCCTCCTGCGCCTCCGGCGTCAACCACGGCCGCCCGGCCGGGCCCAGCCCGACCACGGTCACCTCGCCGGCTCCCTCCGGCGCCGGGCGTTCGGGCACGAACGTGCGCTCCGCCGGGCTGGCGAGCAGGGCCAGCGAGAAGTACGGGACGCCGGCCGGGTCCACGTCCTTGAGCGGCGCGACCCGTTCTGCACCCATGGTGGCGCGCTCGACGTACCAGGCGTCGTCGAGCCGCCCGGCCTCGGCCAGAGCGTCACGCACCTTCTCGAACGTACGGCCCAGCTTGAGCACGGCGGCCGAGTCGTCGTCGCGCAGCCGCTCGGCCAGCGCCTCGGCGGGCAGCGTGCCGGGCAGCACGGTCAGCACCTCGTCCCGCTCCACCAGTGGACGCCCGAGTACGGCGGCGGCGGCGCTGACCGAGGTGACCCCCGGTACGACCTCGGTCGGATAGCGGTGGGCGAGGCGCTTGTGCATGTGCATGTAGGAGCCGTAGAACAGCGGGTCACCCTCGGCCAGCACGACCACCGTGCGGCCCGCGTCCAGGTGGGCGGCCAGGCGTTCGGCGCAGTCGGCGTAGAAGTCGTCGAGCGCCCCCTGGTAGCCGCCCGGATGGTCGGTCGTCTCCGTGGTCAGCGGGTAGAGCAGCAGCTCCTCGGTCTGACCCGCGCGCATGTACGGCAGCGCGATCGAGCGGGCGATGCTGCGGCCGTGCCGGGCGGCGTGGTAGGCGATCACGTCGGCCTCGCCGATCAGCCGGGCGGTCTTGACCGTGACCAGCTCGGGGTCGCCGGGACCGAGGCCGACCCCGTACAGGCGCCCTGTCATAGTCCTCACTCCGTCTCGCTCGCGATGGCGTTGACCGCCGCCGCCGTCATCGCACTGCCGCCGCGACGGCCGTGCACCACCAGGTATTCCAGGTCGCTGTCCGCCAGCGCCTGCTTGGACTCGGCCGCGCCGATGAAGCCGACCGGGACGCCGAGCACGGCCGCGGGGCGTCCCGCGCCCTCGGCCACCAGCTCCAGCAGCCGGAACAGGGCGGTCGGCGCGTTGCCGATCGCCACCACCGCGCCCTCCAGGCGGTCGCGCCACAGCTCCAGGGCGGCGGCGCTGCGGGTGGTGCCGAGGTGTCCGGCCAGCTCCGGCACGCGGGGGTCGCCCAGCGTGCACAGGACCTCGTTCCCGGCGGGCAACCTGCCTCTGGTCACGCCCGAGGCGACCATCATGGCGTCGCACAGCACGGGCGCGCCGCCGCGCAGGGCCTCCCTGGCACGTACGACCACCTGCGGGGACCAGTCCAGGTCGGCGACGAGGTCGGTCATGCCGCACGCATGGATCATGCGCACCGCCACCTGGGCCACCTCGGACGGCAGGCCCGTGAGGTCGGTCTCGGCGCGGATGGTCGCGAACGAGCGCCGGTAGATCTCGGCGCCGTCGCGGATGTAGTCGCTCACTCCTGGTGTTCCTCATATCCGTTGGTGGTCGCGATCATCTGGAGGACCTGGCCGCGTGGCAGGCCGCAGCGCCGCCCGCAACCGGACCAGTGGACCGGCGTGGCGGGTGCGCGGCCGAGGCCGTGCACCCAGCGCCGGGCGTCCGCCTGCACGTCGGCGAGCGCCTTCACGCAGCCGGGACGGCCGGCGCAGGCGGTGACCCCGGCCCAGGGGGAGTCCGGGTCGGTGGTGAGCCCGATGGCGGCGAGCGCCTGCTCGGCCCGGTCCGCCTCGCCGGGGGAGAGGTCCGGCAGGACGACGGTCCGCCAGGGGGTCAGCCGCACGGCGTGCCCGGTGTGGGCGAGGGCCCCGGCCTGGGCGGACGTCAGACGGCCGAGCGGTACGAGGGCCTCGATCGCCACGCTGCCGTCCCGCTGCGCGATCCTGCCCGCGCACGGGCGACGCGCGGAGGCGGGCGGGGCGTCCATCCGGCCTGGTCGGCCGTCGGGCGGGCGGGTGGCGATCCCGGATGGGGCGTCGCGCAGGCGGGAGGCGATCCTCGCGGGACCGTCCGGCAGTTCGCGGATGCGCCAGGCGCGGGGGCCGTCGGTGGACAGCTCGTCCAGGAACGCCTCGGCGGCGTCGATCATGAGCGGGACCGCCGTGTCCGGGGCGACGGTCAGCCCGATGTCCCTGCCGGCGAGCAGCAGCCGTCCGGTCGCCAGATACGTGACGTCCGCACCGAGGCCGGCGACGTCCCGCGTGCCGTCGTCCAGGGCGAACAGGAAGCGTCCCGGCAGCGCGGCCAGCCGTGGCCGCGCGCACAGCGCCCGGTCCAGGGCGTACGCCGTCGCTAGGACGTCCAGCAGCCCGTCAGGCCCGCGCCCGCTCAGCGGCGAGGCCAGGATGTTGCGGACCCGCTCGTGCGCGGGCGACGGCAGCAGCCCGGCCGCGGCGACCCGCCCGGCGAAGATTTCCGGCGAACGCAGCCCCCGCACCTGGACGTTCGCCCGCGACGTCAGCTCGATCACGCCCGCGCCCAGCTCGGCCGCGCACACGGCGAGCACGCGGAGCTGCGCGGCCGACACCGCACCGCCGGGCAGGCGCACACGGGCGAGCAGGCCGTCGGCGGCCTCGTGCACCTGGAGCGCCCCCGGACAGGCATCGGGGCGCGAACGTCCGGAAGATTCACCTACGGGCACGAAGGGATCGTAACGCCACTTCTGGGACGGGTCGCTCCTGCCGTAAGCTTCGGCGTAGGCGATGGCAATGGGAGGAAGCCGGTGCGAAACCGGCGCGGTCCCGCCACTGTGACCGGGGAGCGAACCCCACCACGAGGCCACTGCCCGGAGACGGGTGGGAAGGCCGGGGTGAGCGTCGATCCGGGAGCCAGGAGACTCCTGCCGTCGCATCACCCGCGACCGGGGCGAGGACCCCGAGGGAGGAATGCGCCGTGCCTGGCGACAGCCGTACCGTTCTGCTGCTCTCCACCTCCGACACCGATCTGCTGAGCGCTCGTGCCTGCGGCGCGGGCTACCGTCTGGGCAATCCCGCCCGGCTGACCGCCGAGGACGTCCCCGGCCTGACGGAGGGGACCGACCTCGTCGTGGTGCGCCTGCTGGGCGGGCGGCGGGCCTGGGAGGAAGGGCTCGACGCGCTGCTGGCAGGGCCGCGCCCGGTGGTGGTGCTGGGCGGGGAGCAGGCGCCCGACGCCGAGCTGATGGAGTTGTCCACGGTCAGCGGCGGGGTGTGCGCCGAGGCGCACGCCTACCTGGCCCATGGCGGCCCGGCCAACCTGGCCCAGCTGCACGCGTTCCTGTCCGACACCGTCCTGCTGACCGGGCACGGGTTCGAGCCGCCCGCCCCGGCGCCCACCTGGGGAAGACTGGAACGCCCGTCCCGGACCACCGGCGGCCCCGTGGTCGGGGTGCTCTACTACCGGGCGCACCACATGGCCGGCAACACCGCGTTCGTCGAGGCGTTGTGCACCGCGGTCGAGGACGCGGGCGGGCAGGCGCTGCCGATCTTCTGCTCGTCCCTGCGCGCGGCCGAGCCGGAGCTGCTCGACACGCTGCGCGCGGCGGACGCGGTGGTCGTCACCGTGCTGGCGGCGGGCGGCTCCCGCCCGGCCACCGCGGGAGCGGGCGGTGACGACGAGGCATGGGACGTCGGCGCGCTGGCCGAGCTCGACGTGCCGATCCTGCAAGGACTCTGCCTGACCACCACCCGGCAGGCATGGGAGGAGAACGACGACGGGCTGTCGCCGCTGGACGCCGCCTCCCAGGTGGCGATCCCGGAGTTCGACGGGCGGATCATCACGGTCCCGTTCTCGTTCAAGGAGATCGACCCCGACGGGCTCACCGTCTACGTCGCCGACCCCGAGCGGGCCGCCCGGGTGGCGGGCATCGCGGTGCGCCACGGTCTGCTGCGGCACACGCCGCCCGCCGAACGGCGGCTGGTGGTGATGTTGTCGGCGTACCCGACCAAGCACTCCCGCGTCGGCAACGCGGTCGGGCTGGACACCCCCGCGAGCACCGTCCGGCTGCTGGCCCGGCTCGCCGAGGCGGGCTACGACCTCGGCGACGGCTTCCCCGGCGTCGCCGGCCAGGACGGCGACGCGCTCATCCACGCGCTGATCGCCGCCGGCGGCCAGGACCAGGACTGGCTGACCGAGGAGCACCTGGCGGGCAACCCCGTCCGCATCTCCGCCGCCTCCTACGAGCAGTGGTACCGCACCCTGCCCGCGGAGCTGCGGGAGGAGATCGAACGGCACTGGGGGCCGCCGCCGGGCGAGCTGTTCGTGCACGAGGGCGACAGCGGGACCGACATCGTGCTGGCCGCGCTGCGGGCCGGGAACCTGGTGGTGATGGTCCAGCCGCCGCGCGGCTTCGGCGAGAACCCGATCGCCATCTACCACGATCCCGACCTGCCGCCCAGCCACCACTACCTGGCCGCCTACCGCTGGCTGTCGGCCGAGTTCGGCGCACACGCGATGGTGCACGTCGGCAAGCACGGCAACCTGGAATGGCTGCCCGGCAAGGCGGCGGGGATGTCGGCCGCGTGCGGCACCGACGCCGCCATCGGCGACCTGCCGCTGATCTACCCCTTCCTCGTCAACGATCCGGGGGAGGGCACGCAGGCCAAGCGGCGCGCGCACGCCGTGCTGGTGGACCACCTGGTGCCGCCGATGGCCCGCGCCGACACCTACGGCGACATCGCCCGGCTGGAGCAGCTCCTCGACGAGCACGCCACGATCGCCGCCATGGACCCCGCCAAGCTGCCCGCGATCCGGGCGCAGATCTGGACGCTGATCCAGGCCGCCCGGCTCGACCACGATCTCGGGCTGGCCGACCGGCCGCACGACAGCGAGTTCGACGACCTCATCCTGCACGTGGACGGCTGGCTGTGCGAGGTGAAGGACGCGCAGATCCGCGACGGCCTGCACGTCCTTGGCCAGGCGCCCACCGGTCAGGTACGGGTCGACCTGGTGCTGGCCATGCTGCGCGCCCGGCAGATGTGGGCCGGCAGGGAGACGCTGCCCGGTCTGCGCGAGGCGCTCGGCCTGGCCGAGGACGGGACGGCGGGGCTGGGCGACGTGGACCGGGCGGAGTCGACCGCCCGCGCCCTGGTCGAGGCCATGGAGGAGCACGCCTGGGCCCCGGAGGCAGCCCCCGCCGTCGCCCGCGCGACGCTGGTCGGGGCGCCCGGCGTCGCTCCCATCGCATCGGGTCGTGTGCCCGAGGAGCGGGTGGAGCTCGTGGCGCGCGTGCTGGCCTTCGCCGCCACCGAGATGGTGCCGCGCCTGGCCCGCACCACCGACGAGCTCGACCATGTCCTGCACGCCCTGGACGGCGGCTACGTCCCCGCCGGACCCAGCGGTTCGCCGCTGCGCGGCCTGGTCAACGTGCTGCCGACCGGCCGCAACTTCTACTCCGTGGATCCCCGGGCGGTGCCCAGCCGCCTGGCCTGGGAGACCGGCCAGGCCATGGCGGAGTCGCTGCTGGAGCGGTACCGCGCCGACACCGGGGAGTGGCCGCGCTCGGTCGGGCTGTCGGTGTGGGGGACCAGTGCCATGCGCACGGCGGGCGACGCCGTCGCCGAGGTGCTGGCCCTGCTCGGCGTCCGCCCCGAATGGGACGAGGCCTCGCGCCGCGTCGTCCGCCTGGAGCCGATCCCGCTCGCCGAGCTGAGCCGCCCGCGCATCGACGTGACGATCCGCATCAGCGGCTTCTTCCGGGACGCGTTCCCGCACGTGGTGAGCATGCTGGACGACGCCGTACGGCTGGTCGCGTCGCTGGAGGAGCCGGCCGAGGACAACTACGTACGCGCCCACGTGGCCGCGACGGGCGGGGACGAGCGCCTGGCCACGATGCGCGTCTTCGGCTCGGCGCCCGGCGCGTACGGCGCGGGGCTGCTGCCGCTCATCGACAGCCGCAACTGGCGCGACGACGCCGACCTGGCCGAGGTGTACGCCGTGTGGGGCGGCTACGCCTATGGCCGCGACCTCGACGGCGTCGCGGCCCGCCCCCAGATGGAGGACGCCTACCGCCGCATCGCCGTCGCCGCCAAGAACGTCGACACCCGCGAGCACGACATCGCCGACTCCGACGACTACTTCCAGTACCACGGAGGCATGATCGCCACCGTGCGGGCGCTCACCGGCAGGGCCCCGGCCGCCTACGTCGGCGACAGCACCCGCCCGGACGCGGTCCGCACCCGCACCCTGTCGGAGGAGACCTCGCGGATCTTCCGCGCCAGGGTGGTCAACCCGCGCTGGCTGGCCGCCATGCGCCGCCACGGCTACAAGGGCGCCTTCGAGCTGGCCGCCACCGTCGACTACCTGTTCGGCTACGACGCCACGACCGGCGTCGTCGCCGACTGGATGTACGACAAACTGACCGAGACCTACGTGCTCGACCCCGAGAACCAGGAGTTCATGGCCCGCTCGAACCCCTGGGCGCTGCACGGCATCGCCGAACGCCTCCTGGAGGCCGCCGAACGCGGCATGTGGCAGCACCCCGACCCGGAGGTCCTGCGCGGCCTGCAGGAGGTCTACCTCAAGACCGAGGGAGACCTGGAGGACGACACCAGCCGCTGAGCCAGGCGCGGCGCACCCGCCCAGTGCAGGTGCAGGTAGGACGCGGTCACACCGGGGTCGCCGTAGCCGTCGTGGCCGCCGTCCCAGCTGAACAGGGGCTCGCCCGCGTACCGGACGGCGGTGCGGTGGAACTCGTGCCCGCGCAGCCGCTCGCCCGTCCTGGTGAGCGGCGAGCGCCGCAGCGCGACGGCGTCCCGGTAGCCGAGCGTCAGCCGGGACGTCATCCGCGCCCGCCCGGGGACGCGCCCGCACATGCGTTGCCCGTCCAGCTCGTCGCACAGGTACAGCAGCCCCGCGCACTCGGCGGCGATCGGGCCGGGGAAGGCGGCGACCTGCTGCCGTAGGGGCTCGTTGGCGGCCAGTTCGGCGGCGTACACCTCCGGGAAGCCGCCGCCGATCACGATCGCGCCGGTCCCGTCCGGCAGTCGTGTGTCGCGCAGCGGATCGAAGACGGCCACGTCCGCGCCCGCCGCCCGCAGCAGCTCGGCCTGCTCGGCGTAGCCGAAGGTGAACGCCGCCCCACCGGCCACGGCCACCACCGGCCGGTCGCTCGTCGCGCCGGGCGCCGGCGGCGCCCAGGCGGGGCCGCCCAGCGGGGGAGCCGAGCGCGCCAGCCGCAGCAGCGCGTTCAGGTCGCACGAGCGCGCCACCAGGGCGGCCAGCCGGTCCACGGCGGCGACCGCCTCGGCCCGGCGCTCCGCGGCGGGCACCAGCCCCAGATGCCGGGAGGGCGTGGCCACGGCGTCCTCGCGGCGGATCGCCCCCAGCACCGGTACGCCCGCCGCCGCCAGCGCGGACCTGCACAGCTCCTCGTGCCGGTCGGAGCCCACCCGGTTGAGCACCACACCGCCCACCCGCACGTCCGGGTCGAAGGTGGCGAACCCGTGCACCACCGCCGCGACCGACCTGCTCTGCCTGGCCGCGTCCACGACCAGCACCACCGGCGCGTCCAGCAGCGTCGCGACGTGCGCGGTCGAGGCGAAGCCGGAGTCCCCCTTGCCGTCGAACAGGCCCATCACGCCCTCGACCACCGCCACGTCGCACCCGGCCGCGCCGTGCAGGAACAGCGGCGCGATCAGCTCCTCGCCGACGAGCCAGGGATCCAGGTTGCGGCCGGGACGCCCGCTCGCCAGCGCGTGGTAGCCCGGGTCGATGTAGTCGGGCCCCACCTTGTGGGGCGAGACCCGCAGCCCGCGCGCCCGCAGCGCCGCCATGAGCCCCGTGGCCACCGTCGTCTTGCCGCTGCCCGACGACGGGGCCGCGACGACGAGCCGGGGAACTACCACTCGATGCCCTTCTGGCCCTTCTGCCCGGCATCCATGGGGTGGCGCACCTTGCCCATCTCGGTCACCAGGTCAGCGGCCTCGACCAGCCGCTCGGGCGCGTCCCGGCCGGTGATCACGACGTGCTGGTTGCCCGGCCGGGAGGTCAGCGCCGCCAGCACGTCGTCCAGGTCCAGCCAGCCCCACTTCAGGGGGTAGGTGAACTCGTCCAGGACGTAGAACCGGTACGTCTCGGCCGCCAGGTCGCGCTTGATCTGCTTCCAGCCCTCGCGGGCGTCGGCCGCGTGGTCCTCCTCGGCGCCCGGACGTTGGATCCACGACCAGCCCTCGCCCATCTTGTGCCAGGTCACCGCGCCGCCCTCGCCGCTCCTGCCGAGCACCTGGAGCGCCCGTTCCTCGCCGATGCGCCACTTGGCCGACTTGACGAACTGGAACACCCCGACCGGCCAGCCCTGGTTCCAGGCCCGCAGCGCCATCCCGAACGCGGCCGTGGACTTGCCCTTGCCAGGGCCGGTGTGCACCATCAGCAGCGGACGGGTGCGCCGCTGGCGCGTGGTGAGGCCGTCATCAGGCACGACGGCCGGCTTTCCCTGCGGCATGATCAGATCGCCTTCCTGTGGTCACGGACGACCGTCCCGAGGTCGGCCATGGAGTCGAGAGAGACCAGACGGGCACCCAGCCGGGACGCCAGCCGGACGGCCAGGCCGAGCCGGACCGGCCCGTTCTCGCAGTCCACGACCACCGACGCGATGCCCGCCACCAGCCCGGCGGCCCGGTCCACGTCGCCGCCCGCCGTGGCCCGCCCATCGGTCACCAGCACCAGCAGCGGACGCCGGGCCGCGTCCCGCAGCCGCTCCACCCGCAGCACCTCCGCGGCGCGGGTCAGCCCGGCCGCCAGTGGCGTGCGGCCGCCGGTGGGCAGGGACCGCAGCCGGGCCGCGCCCGCCTCCACCGAGGACGTGGGAGGCAGCGCCACCTGGGCGCCCGCGCCCCGGAAGGTGATGAGTCCCACCTTGTCCCGCCGCTGGTAGGCGTCCAGCAACAAGCTGAGCACGGCGGTCTTGACCGCGGTCATACGCTTGCGGGCGGCCATCGAACCGCTCGCGTCCACGACGAACAGCACGAGGTTGCCCTCCTTGCCCTCGCGTACCGCCTCGCGCAGATCGTCGCCACGCAGCACCAGCCCCGGCCCACTGCGCCCGCGCTTCCGCTGCTGCGGCGCCGCGGCCAGCACCGTCGCCATGACGTGCAGGTCGCGCACCGAGCCGGACGGACGCCGCGCGCCGATGCTCCGCCCGTGCCGGGTCCGTGAGCGGGACCGCCTGCCCGCCGTGCCTTCCCCGATGCCCGGCACCGCCAGCAGCGGCACCCGGAACGGAGCGCTCACTCCGGCGACCCGCACGGCGGCATCCGTCTCCGCGGCCGGGGCTGCCGCCTGTGCGCTCTCAGCCGCGGGACCTTCAGCCGTTCCCGGTTCCGGCCCTACGGGGTCGCCCGGACGCTCGTGCGACGCGGCGTCCCGCGCGGGATCGCCGCCCTCAGGACGGGCCGGCGGTTCCGCGTCCGGCGGCGGCGTGCCGTCGGGACCGGCGTCGTTCCCCGGCCCCGGATCGTCGGGCCCCTCGTCTTCCGAGGTGCGCCTCAGGAGCTCGTCGAGCAGCTCCTCGTCCAGGCCGGGCGCGTCGAACGGGTCGCGCCGCCTGCGGTGCGGCAGCGCCAGCCGGGCCGCGGCCCGCACGTCCTCGGTGGTCACCGTGTCCCGGCCCTGCCAGGCGGCGTGGGCGATGGCGGCGTTCGCCGTGACGAGATCCGCCCGCAGCCCGTCCACCTCGAACGCCGCGCAGACGGTCGCGATCTGCCGCAGCCGCGCGTCAGGCAGCCGCACCGCGGAGACCCGCGCCCTGGCCGCGACGATGCTGCGGGCCAGCGCCGCCTCCTCGGCGGCCCAACGGCCGGCGAACGCCGGGGCGTCGGCGTCGAAGGCGAGGCGGCGTCGCACCACCTCGGCGCGTTCGGCGGGGTCGCGGGAGGCCTTCACCTCGACCGTCAGCCCGAACCGGTCGAGGAGCTGCGGCCGAAGCTCCCCCTCCTCGGGGTTCATGGTCCCGACGAGCAGGAAGCGGGCGGCGTGCCGGACCGACATCGACTCGCGCTCGACGTAGCACGTGCCCAGCGCGGCGGCGTCGAGCAGGAGGTCGACGAGGTGGTCGTGCAGAAGGTTCACCTCGTCCACGTACAACACGCCGCGATGCGCCGCCGCCAGCAGCCCGGGCTCGAACGACTTCACCCCCTCCGTCAGCGCCCGTTCCACGTCGAGCGAGCCGACCAGGCGATCCTCCGACGCGCCGACCGGCAGCTCCACCAGGACGGCGGGACGGCTGACGCCTTCGGCATCCGGCCCGTGGGGGCCGTCCGGGCACTCGGGATCGGGCGCGGCGGGATCGCAGGCGAACCGGCAGCCCGGCACCACGTCCACCGCGGGCAACTGCGCCGCCAACGCCCGCACGATCGTGGACTTGGCGGTGCCCTTCTCCCCGCGTACCAGCACCCCGCCCACCCGCGGCGAAACCGCGTTCAGCACCAGGGCCAGCTTCAGGTCCGTCAGCCCGACGACGGCGCTGAACGGATACGTGATGATCAAACCTCAGACCTTCCGGTTGACATGAACGATCCGCCAGCCGTCCCGGGCGACGACCAGCTCGGTGGTGGACAAGGGGGCCACGTCGAAGCGGGCGGCGCCGAGCGGGTCCAGCCGCAGGGCATGGGCGAGCGCCGCCCTGATGGTGCCGACCTCGCAGACGGCGACCTGGTCCGGCTCGTCGCGGACGGAGTCGAGCCAGTTCGCCACCCTGACCGCGTGTGCCGCACGGGACTCGCCGCCGTGCGGCGCAGCGCCGGGCTCGGTGAGCCAGCACGCCAGTGCCTCCGGCTCCTCCCGCGCCACCCGATCGAAGGACAGGCCGCGCCACCGGCCGCAGTCCGCCTCCGCGAGAGCGGCGGCCTCGCGGGAGGGCAGCCCCATGGCGCGGGCGGTCTGCAGGGCCGCCCTGGCAGGGGCCGCCCACACCGCGGAGGCCGCCATGAAGGTCGCCGTCGATCTCAGCGCGCCGGCCTTGGCCAGGCCGGCCGGATCCGCCTCCTCGTCGGAGGGGAAACACGCGGTCCGCATTCCCGGCGTCGTCGCGTGCCGGACGAAGAGCACTCTCCTCAGCCCGGCACGGCGACGCGCGCCGGAGCCGCCGTACGCCGGGACGCGCGATCGCTCGCCCAGCCGAACAGCACGCCGAACGCCGTCCAGAAGACGAGCTGGGTGCCGATCGAGGCGAGCCTGAACTGCCACAGCAGCGTCGCCGGGAAGCCGTCGGGCACCTCGTTGACCGTCGGCAGCAACCACCAGGCGGCCACCACCGGCACCAGGAAGGCGACCACCGCGCCCACCCAGCGACCCCAGGGGTTCACGGTGATCCGGCGGGCCGTCGCCACGGCGATCGCGGTGGCGGCCAGGCCGACGAGGATCATCACCACGTAGAGCAGCGTGCGGCTGTTGATGGTGTCGGGATCGCCGACCGCCGGTGGATTGGCTGGATATTTCACGAACGGTACGAGGATGACGGCGGCGAAGGCCGTCCCGGCCGCGGCCAGGGCGAGCCGTCCGTCGGATCTCGGCCCCACCCGTCCGCGCAGGCCGGCGAACGCGAGCGCGAAGACGCCGCCGACGGCGAGTCCGTACAGGCCCGTGGCCAGGAAGAGCCCGCCCTTCTGCACGGGCCTGCTCACTTCGGCCTCTTCGCCGTGGCTGTGGCCGGCCTCCTCGGCGGGTTCGGCGTGCTCAGGCGGGGCCGCCTGGGCGGCGGCCTCCTCCAGGGCGATGGCGTCGTCCACCCGCGGCTCACCGAAGGCGAAGGCGAAGCCGCCCGCGAACAATCCGGCCAGCAGCCCCACGAGCAGGCCCCTGACCAGCAGGATGCGTACCATCCTGGCCTCTAGTGGCACGGCACGCCGAGCAGGTGCCGCCCGTCGTGCATCAGTTCGTGCAGGAACGTGCCCGTCTGGGAGATGGCACCGTTGTCCATCAACACCAGGTACGCCACGAGCAACAACACAGGTACGGCCAGCAGCCAGGGCCGCAGGCGCGGAAAGGGAATGGTCGAGGGGGTGGACAACCCACTCATGCGAAGCCTCCTCAGGGTGACGCGTCCCATCTAGCGAGGTCACGGCTGCCCAGCGACCTGGCTCCCGGGATCTACGTCCCGGATACAGTGGCGCGTCCGCACCGGCATCTCACCGGATTTCCCTTGGACAACCGTGAATCGTTCGGAACGTACCCTTCTCCTCTCGTTCCCGTCAATGCGCCCCCGGGACTTCTGGGACAAGAGGCTCATATGAGACGATGCGGTACGAAGGCGACGGCGGCACGAGGAGGCCGGTGTGAATCCGGCGCGGTCCCGCCACTGTGATCGGTGAGCGACCTCCGGCATGGCCACTGCCCTGACCAGGGCGGGAAGGCCGGTGCGAGCGTCGCCCCGAGAGCCAGGAGACTGACGTACGTCGACTTCGTGACGAGACTCCACCCCGACCGGGTGACAACACGCCGCGGGGTACCGCGCTGATCGCGCACCTGGCGTGGGCAATGTCGGAAATGTCGGCGAAGTCCGCCACCCCGGAAAAGGACGGCCGCCTGGTGCTACGAGGAGCGGCACGGCGTGCACTTTCAAGAAACACCCGGCTTTCTACCGCGTCGAGTGCACAGATTTAGCAAGCGTTGGCGGGTCGGCCGCATATCGGCAGTCACGTCGGGCATCGAGCGGGTGGGGAGGATCTGGTGCCATGAACGTTGCCCGCGAGATACGCGATCGGTATACGGCCGCGTTCAACGCTCACGACATGGATGCGCTACTTCGCACCGTCAGCCCGACCGGGGTGTCCATCAGCCCTGAAGGGGTGTCTCAGGGGCATGCCGAGTTGGCCTCCTACCTGGAGGAGTTCTGGGCGGCGTTCCCCGACGTCCAGGCGGTGATCATGGAGTCCTCCGAAAGTGAGGCCACAACCGTTGACGAGATTCTCATGGTGGGCACACACGGGGGGCCGTACACCCTGGCCGACGGTCAGGTGGTTTCCGCGACGGGTCGTCCCATTCGGTTGCGATGCTGTTATGTCTGCACAGTGGAAGACGGACTCATAACGAGTCTGCGCCTTTATTTTGATCAATTGGAGCTGCTCACCCAGCTCTCCTGCTCCATGACTTTGCCCGGTCCTTAGCGGATTATTTGATTCGGTGCATCGCACAGCATGCCGCGCGACACGGAGTGGCGCACCAGCTGCGCAGCATCGAGGGCGTCCGGGCGTCCGGGCACGGGGGTCCTCCTCATCGGCTTCGGCCGCGCCGACAGCCACCCGTAGGGCGTCCGCCTGCGGCCCTCTCCGGCCCTGCGTGATCTCGAATTCAACGCCACGATGAGCCGACCGTGTGCAGGCAACATCCCGCACCAGCCGTCGAGCGGGTTCGATGCGGTGATGGGCCGCATTCTCGCGCAGGCCGCTGTGATGACCTCGCCGAGGACACGTCCGCGCGGATGAGGGGAGGCCGGATCGTTGACCGGATCGTTCCGCAGGGTGACCTGTTCGCACCTTCAGCCATCGTCCCTCGTCACCCCACCCTTGAGGGGTGAACAACGCACTCGTCGTCATCGACGTTCAGGAGTCCTTCCGGCAGTTGCCCGACTGGGAGTTCGTGTCGCAGCCGGACATCGTCGGTCAGGTCAACCGTCTCGTCAGCGCGGCCCGTGCCCAGGACGACCTGGTGGTGTGGGTGCTCGGCTCCCGGCCGGGGGCAGGGACCGTGTTCGATCCGGCGCTGGGGTTCGTACGCCTGATGGACGGGCTCGACCCGCACCCGGGCGAGCCGCTCATCACCAAGAGCGCCCACAACGCCTTCACCACTACGAACCTGCACCAGATCCTCACCAGCCGCGGCATCCGAGGGTTGACCGTGTGCGGCATCCGTACCGAGCAGTGTTGCGAGACCACCACCCGGGTCGCCTCCGACCTGGGGTTCGACGTCGTCTTCGCCACCGACGCCACCGCGACCAGCCCCCTCCCGCACCGCGACGCGCCGCAGGACGTGCCGTTCTCGCAGCTGGTGAGCGACCCGCGGACGCTGAGCGTGGCCGACGTCGTCGAGCGCACCGAGTACGCGCTCGCGGGCCGGTTCGCCACCATCCGCACGGTCGACGAACTGACCGGGGCATAGGCTCGACGGTCATGCCCCGGGTTGTCTTCCTGCTCATCCCACAGGTGCACCTGCTCGACGTGGCCGGGCCGGCCCAGGTCTTCTCCACGGCGGCCGACCTCGGCCACGAGCACGCCCTGTCGTACGTGTCCGAGGACACGCGCGTCGCCACCGTGCAAGGGCTGCCCCTGCACGCCGACAGCGAATGGCCCCACCTGGAGCCCGACGACCTCGTCATCGTGCCGGGCTGGCGCGGCCCGGCCCGCACGGTCGGTGCCGACACCGTTGACCGGCTGCGCGAGCACCACGCGGCCGGCGGCACCGTGGCGGGCATCTGCGCGGGCGCCGACGCGCTCGACCGGGCCGGCTTGCTCGACGGCCGCCGCTGCACCACCCACCACACCGTCCAGGACGAGCTCGCCCGCCTGTATCCGACGGCCAAGGTCGTACGCGACGTGCTCTACGTCGAGGACGAACGGGTGGTGACCTCCGCGGGCGTGGCCAGCGGCATCGACGTGGCGCTGCACTTGCTGAGCACCAGGCGCGGGCCGCACGCCGCCAGCCAGGTGGCCCGCGCCATGGTGGTGTACGCCCGCCGGCAAGGAGCCGCGCCGCAGATCAGCGCGATGCTCCGGCATCGAAGCCACAACGACGAGACGGTGCATCACCTTCAGGACCTGATCGACGCGCGTTTCACCGAGCGGCTGCCGCTCTCGACGCTGGCGGACGCGGTCGGCTGCAGCGAACGGACCGTCACCCGGCTCTTCCGCCACGCGACCGGCCTCACGCCTCTGGCCTACCAGACCGCGCTGCGGCTGGAACGGGCCGAACACCTTCTCGGGCAGGGCGCGACGACCGAGACGGCCGCCCGCGAGTCCGGCTTCGGCGACCCGCGGATGTTGCGCCGCCTCCGCGCCCGGATGTAGGCCCGCCGGCCGGTACGGCCCCGGCGGCCCGTCGCCGCAGGTGGTCGCCCGGGTTCTGGTGGAGATGCGTCAGCGGGGGGCGTCCGACGTGATCTGCGCGCCGATCCCGTTGAGCACGCGGTCCAGACCGTGCTGGAAGCGCTCGGTGGCGGCGAGGTGCGCGGTCGCGGATTCCAGCACCGATCGGCTGAACATGGGGTAGGCGCCCGACGCCACGACCTGGCGCACGTACGGGCCGATGTAGTCGCGTTTCCAGCTCTCCGCGTCGAGGCCGGTACGGCGGGCCTCCTCCAGCCAGCCGATCTCCCGGCGGACCACGCTGTGGACGTAGTCGTCGACCATGCCGACGAAGCTCATGATCTCGTCGATGTCGAGGCCGAGCCCGTCGAGCGCGCCCAGGGCGAACTCGTGCACGCGCAGGAGTTGCGGGCCGAGGGTCGGGCGGCCGGAGAGCAGCCCGGCCAGCCAGGGGTGGCGCTGCCCCGCGGCCCGGCTCCGGTGCGCGACCAGCGAAAGATCGGCCCGCCAGTCGCCGGACGGCTTCTCGGGCAGGTCGACCTCGCCCATCACCATGTCGATCATGAGGTCGAACAGGTCGTCGCGTCTCGGCACGTACCGGTAGAGCGACATGGCGCCGGTCCCCAGGTCGGCCGCGATCCGGCGCATGGTCGCGGCCTCGACCCCTTCGGCGTCGGCGATCCGGACGGCCGCCCGGGTGACCTGCTCCCGGCTGTAGCCGGGCCGCCGACCGGGCCCGGAACGTTCCTGTCGTTCCGGGCGCATCCAGATGCTGATCAGTTCCTCGTCGGCCACCTGCCACCCTTCCGGTCGATTGCGTACATCGTACCTGAATGGCTATAGTCCGTTTTTGGGTACGTCGTACGCGAATGGAGCCCTTCTCGACCAGGTGACCTGGTGCGACGCCAGGACCGCCACCCCCCACAGGGCCTGACAGGAAGGCATGATCAGAATGACGACATTGACCGGCAGGACGGCGCTGGTGACCGGCGCGAGCAGGGGGATCGGCCGGGCCATCGCCACCCGGCTCGCGCGGGAGGGCGCCCGGGTCGCCGTCCACTACGGCAACAACGAGGCGGCGGCCAAGGAGACGGTCGCGGCCGTCGAAGCCGCAGGAGGGCAGGCCTTCGCCGTACGGGCCGAGCTGGGCGCGCCGGGCGACGCCGAAACGTTGTGGGCCGCCTTCGACGCCCACGCCGACGGCCTGGACATCCTGGTCAACAACGCGGGCATCCTCGGCGACCAGGGCGAGATCGGCGGCGTGACGAGGGAGGGGTTCGAGCGGCTGTTCGCGGTCAACACCACCGCCGCGTTCTTCGTCACGCAACTCGCACTGCCGCGGCTGCGGGACGGTGGCCGGATCATCACCGTCGGCACGATGCTGACCCGCGGCGCGGCCATGCCCCGGGCGATCGACTACGCCATGTCCAAGGCGGCGCTCGACGTGCTCACCCAGGCGCTCGCCAGGCAGCTGGGGCCGCGTGGCATCACGGTCAACACCGTGGCCCCCGGCGTCATCGACACCGACATGCACCAGGGCCGCCTGGTCGGCGAGGCCCTGGCCTGGTTGTCCTCGTTGTCACCGCTGGGCCGGCTGGGCACCCCGGAGGACGTCGCCGGCACGGTGGCCTTCCTGGCCTCCGACGACAGCCGCTATGTGACCGGGCACCGCCTGGACGCCTCGGGCGGGACGACCATGTGACCCTCGGACGCCCCGGCAGGCCGCGTCGTGCGCCGCCTGCCGGGGGCCGCCCTCTGGCCGGCGGGTCAGCCGGGCAGCTGGTCTGTCCATTCGGTGGCGATCGTCACGGGGCCGCTGGAGTGCGCGGTGCCTCCGGAGAGCATCGCCCAGACGGAGGTGCTGCGGAGCTTCCCGGTCTCCGGGTCGATGATGAGCGTCTCCTGACCGTCGAGCACCGGCACCTGGAAGCGCCGTCCGCCATCAGCGTCGCCGAGGTCCTGGACGCCGGGCCGGGCGGCGAGTGCCCGGTAGGCGGCGGCGCGGACGTCGGGTGCGACCGGGGCCTCGCTGACCAGCGACAGGAGGGTTTCCATGGTGGCCCACTCCTGCTGCTCGGCGTTCAGCTCGCCGGCGCTGGTGCGCAGATCGCCGGCCGCGACCGCCGACTTCAGCTTCTCGTACAGGCTGTTCGCGTCGCCGGGGAGCTGTCGCAGCTCCTCGAAGGTCATCCGCAGCGCGCCTATCGAGAACGGCTGGGGCTTGACGGGGAACTGTGTCAGCTTGCCCTCACCCTTGAGCCCTTCGCCCTTCAGCCAGAACTGACCGTTCTTCTTGTACCAGTACTCCTGCTGCGGCTTGCCCTCCTGGGTGATGGTGATGTGCCAGTACGTCCCTGACCCCTCGGGGGCGCGTTCGGCGGAGGTGGCCGCGACGAGCAGGACGTCTCGCGCACTGGAGGCCGCCGGGGAGTTCCCGGCCTGGCCGGGGACGATCACCAGAGCGGCTGCGACCGCCGCTGCGGCCAGCCCCAGCGCGGGGACCAGTACGCCGGCGCGCAGCAGCTTGCGGCGGGGCCTGGCCGGCTTCGGCTCGTCTTGCAGAGCGGTCATCACGAACTCCTTGAGCAGTTGGTGACGGCCCTCAGGAAGATCCCGTTCTTCCGGGAAAATGTTCATCGGGTGCTCCCCTGCATGGACCGGACCGCTTCGTCGCGGTCGCCATTTATCTGTCGCCGGGTCATGGCCAGTTCCAGTTTTTTCCGGGCCCGCGACAATCGGGATCTGACAGTCCCGATCGGGATGCCCAGCGCCTCGGCCGTCTCGGCGTAGTCGAGCCCGGCCCCGACGCACAGCAGCAGCACGTCCTGCTCGTGCTTGCGCAGCCGTCCGATCGCCGTACGCACCTCGGCCAGCCGTTCCTTGTCCGCGATCTGCTCGACCAGCTCCTCGGTGAAATCCGGGACGACGTCGTTCCGGGGAATCCTGACCACGACCTCCTCGTGACGCCGCCTGGCCCGTCGCAGGTTGCGGGCCACGTTGGTGGCCACGACGAGCAACCACGGCCGCAGCGAACCGCCGTCCGGGGAGAGCCGCTGCCGTAGCCGCCACGCCTCCAGGAAGGTCAGCGACACCACGTCGTCGGCCACCGACCAGTCGCCGGTCATCCGGTAGGCGTGGTTGTAGACGGCTTTGGCGTACTGGTCGAAGAGCTCCTCAAACGCGCGTTGATCGCCGTCTCGTATGCGGGCACGCATGTTCACATCCACACACTGCACTGTCCGGGGACGCGGGCGAGTTCCCGATCGTCACGCCTCGGCCTGCTCCGGGGTGGACGGGATCGGCCGAGGTGTCTCGGGCGTACGGCGGCGTGCGGTCGTCAGGTGGTAGAGCAGCGCCAACGTGGTGACACCGGCGGCCGGCAGCCCCAGCGCGGCGGGCACGATGGCGAACCACTCCTGGACCAGCCCGCCCAGTCCGCCGCCGAGAGCAATGCCGATGTAGATGGCGGAGGAGTTGAGGCCGAGCAGAACCGGCGCCGCGGCCGGGCCGAGGGCGATGAGCCGGTGCTGCTGGGGCACGACGACGACGCCCAGGGCCGCGCCCCAGATCGCGGCCCATACCAGGGTGGACACGAACGTGGCGGTCGCCACCGAGGTGAGGGCGAGGGCGACGGCAGCGACGAGGAGAGGGCCGGTCAGCACGTGCGCGGGGTCGTGCCGGTCGACCAGCCGTCCGGCGACGACGTTCCCGGCCAGGACGCCGATTCCCCAGGCCAGCAGGACGGCGGCGAGCAGCGTTTCGGAGCCGCCGGTCACGTCCCGCAGGGCCGGGCCGATGTAGGTGTAGAGGGTGTAGGCGCCGAGGAAGGCCAGCGTGGTGACGGCCAGCAGGGCGAGGACCCGTCCCTGCTTGAGCGGGCGCAGCCGGTCGCCCAGTGACGCGGCGGGGAGCATCACCTTGGGCAGTCCGGCGGCGATCCCGAGGGCCGCGACGAGGCCGACCCCGGCGACGGCCCACAGGGTGACGTGCCAGTCGGTACGGCCGATCAGGATGCCGAGCGGAAGACCTGACGCCGTCGCCAACGTGAGACCGCCCAACACGAAGGCCAGGGCCCGGCCCCGGCGTTCCGGGGGCGCGATGGCACCGGCGGTGCTGGAGGCGGCAGAGTTGATCATGCCGGCTCCGATGGCGGTGACGACACGGGCGATCATCACCACCGCGTAGCCGGTGCCCAGGGCGGTGACGGCGTTGCCGACCACGAAGACACCCAACGCGATCAGCAGCGCGGTCCGCCTGTCCAGCCCACTGGTGAGCGCGCCCATGACAGGTGCGGACAGGGCCATCACCAGGGCGAACACCGTCACCAACTGCCCGGCGGCGGGAGTCGAGACCCGCAGGTCGGTGGCGATGGCCGGGAGCAGGCCCGCGATCACGTAGCTGTCGGTGCCGACGGCGAAGGTCGCCAGGGCCAGTGGAAGAAGTCGTCTCAACACCGGGTGGTGCCGCCTTTCCGGAGGAGCCTCAGAAGTGCCGAGGGGAACCTTAGGCAATATATGGATGCTTGTCCATGTATCCATATATTGGTAGCGTGGCCGGTGTGCGGAACACAGGGGGCGGCGATGCGTGAGGTGTCACAGCCGGCGACCGAGGCGATCCGGCTGGTGGAGGTGCTGCGCGCGCTGGCCGATCCGGTACGGCTCGACCTCGTCCAGCGGCTCGACCGGATGGGTGAGGACTTCTGCAACGCGATCGGCGCCGAGATCGACGTGCACCAGACGACGTTGTCGCACCACTACCGGGTGTTGCGCGAGGCCGGCGTGACGTGGACGAAGGTGCAGGGCCGGTCCCGGCTGGTACGGCTGCGCCGGGAGGACCTCGACGAGCTGTTCCCCGGCCTGCTCGACTCCGTACTGGGCGCACAGCGCCGGACACGTGACACCACGACCATCGGCACTGCCGAGGCGCCGTAGACCCGGGAACGCCCGGTGAGCGGTCAGTCCGAGAAGATCGCGCGGCGCAGTGGAGGCAGTACGCCGCACAGCCGGAAGAACGTCCGGGCGACGGTCCGGACCGTACGGCTGGGCAGGGTGGCCGGCCGCAGGTACATGGTCGCGGCCCGTACGGCGGCGAAGCCGTTCTTCAACATCGCGCGCTCGTACGCGGCGACCGCGGGGAGCGGGTCGTGTTCACCCCGGCCGACCGCGATCAACGCCCGGCGCAGCACGTCGGCGTCGTACAGCGCGGCGTTGCCGCCGAGGCCGCCGACCGGCGGCATGGAGTGGATGGCGCCGCCCAGCACGGTCACGTTCGTGGTCGGCCAGGGCTTCACCCGTTCGGCGGTGGCGAAGTCGAATCGTTCGACGGTGTCCGCGGGCGTCCGGGCGATCAGCTCGCGCAGGCCGGGATGCCAGTCCGTCAGGTGGGCGGCGACCAGTTCGCGCAACCGCCGCCCGCGCCCGCCCGCCGGAACGTCGGGCAGGTCGGCGGGCAGGTCGGCGGGCAGGTCGGCGGGCAGGTCGGCGGGCAGCGCGAGGCGGTGGGCGACGTAGGCCCACATGACGTAGTCGTCGTCCTTGGCGTCCTGGACGAGGAGGTCCGGGTCCAGGCCGGCGGCCCGCAGCTGGTCGCCGACGCGGTCGCCGGTGGCTGAGGTGCCGTCGGCGAAGAGGGCGGTGACGGCGCCGTCGGCGTTCTGCCGGTAGCCGGTGAACTCCTTGCCGAAGTGCACGACGTCGTCCAGGCCGGCGAGCAGCAGCCGCCGCAACGTGACCCGGCTGACCGCGTGCGTCTGCTCGGACGGGTCACGCTCCGCGGGCAGGGCGTCCTCCCGCATCAGCAGGCGGATCCGTTAGGTGAACACCCCCATGCCGGGACCGGGATCCCCGGCGGTGGCCACCAGGAGGTGCCAGAGGTGCGCGGGAAGGCAGTCGTGCAGCGCCCGGCTGCCGACGGGTTCGATGTTGAGCCGGTATCCCTGTAACCGGGCGTCGGGCGCGGTGTCGCGTTCGAAGACCGCGACGTCGATCCCGGCGGCGTGCAGGCCCTGCGCCAGGCACAGGCCGCCGATGCCGCCGACGACGACGACCCGGAGCGGGCGTGTGGACATGAGATGGTCCTCCTGAGGGGCGGCGGCCTGGGGTCAGGCGCGGATCAGCAGGTGGTCGAGAAGTTCGAGCACGTCGCCGGCATGTTCGGCGGCCAGGCTCGCGCCCTTGACGGTGGCGATGACCAGCTCGGCTCCCGTCGCCGGATCGACGCCCGGGGCCAGCGCTCCGGCGGCGGCGGCGTCGGTCAGCAGGGTGCGCAGTGAGTTCCGCCAGCCTTCCTTCCGGCCGGCGATGATCTCCCGCAGCTCGGGGTCGCGCCGGGCCCGCAGATCCAGCTCGCGCAGGACGATGTGGAGCTCGGGCTCGTCGCTGATCTTCTGGCGGAGCGTGGCCAGGTGGTGCCGCAGGCGTTCGACGGGGCCGCCGTCCGGGGGTGTGGTCGCCCAGAACTGCCGGGTGGTGTGGTCGACGACCGCCACGACCAGGTCCTGCTTGGTGGGGAAGTGGTGATGGATCGAGGAGTGGTCGATGCCCACCCGGGTGGCCACGTCCCGCATCCGCAACCGCTCGAACCCGCCTTCGGCCAGGCATTCGTACGCCGCCTGCACCAGCGCGTTCCAGCGCTCCGGACCGGCCGGGGGCCTGCCTCGTCGCGTCGCCGTCATGCCGACCTCCATTAATCCACCAACCACTTGGTGGAGTGAAATCAGACACGCCGACGCGACGTCAATCCGACAGGTGAAGCAGGCCCCCGCCGGTCGGTTCAGGCGTTCTCGCGGGTGTCGTTGCGGAGGCTGAGGAAGATCAGTACGGCCGCGATGTACGTGCACAGCCGCACCGCGTCGGGAATGCCGTTCCAGGTGCCGTTCATCCACATGCCGAACCATTCGCCGCCGATGGCCTGGAAGCCGAAGAACCACAGCAGCAGGCCCACGGTGCAGCCGACGACGCCCCAGCGCTTGGCCCGGTGGAAGGCGGCGTGGTCGCGGCCGACGGCCCTGGCCTGCTGCCAGGCGGACACGAGACAGGTCACCATGATGACCGCCTCGGTGAGGATGACGCCGATGTAGGCGACGTGGTGCGCCCACGTCCACGGGATGGCGCGGTAGTTGATCTGGCTGACTGCGGCGAGCTCGGGCTTCTGCGCGTCCATGGCCAGCACGTGCCGGACGAACTCGAAGTTCGTGCCGTAGTCGGTGAGGTTGCCGAACACGACGAGCAGCGCGAAGCCGCCGACGGTGAAGGTGAGCAGCGCCTTCGCGATGCGAAGGGCGGAGATGGTGTCGAAACGGGCCACGGGTCTTTCCTTTGACATCTCTGATCGAATGAGCACGCGAGCCCAGAGGAGGTGTCCGAAGAAGGGAAAGATCCACGGGGCCCGCTCGCCCGGCGTGGAGGAACGCGCCGGGCCGCTCCACTGGCTCCGTCACTGGTGGTGACGTCGCGGGCCCCTCAGCCTGAGGTGGAACGACGTGCCCGATTGTAGCCGCGCCCGACCCGTGACCGGCGCGGCTATCCGGCGGGCTCGGGACGCAGGAGGTCGAGCAGGGCCCGTACGGCCGGGTTGCTGTCGTGGCCCGCCCGGGTGACCAGCGTGACGGTCCGGTCCGCGGTGTTCCCGATGATCGGGACGGCCGTCAGGCCGGCCTGGTGGGCCACGCTCACGGGCAGGACGGCGATCCCGAGCCCGTGCCTCACCAGCGAGGCCGGCAGTTCGAGCTGGGTGGTCCTGAGCACGATGCGCCGTTCGAGCCCCGCGTCGCCTCCAGGTCGGCCGGCCGGACGTCCGGCTGCCCCGCCCGCACTTGAGCCTTTTATCGGCAGGCTCTTGGCTGGTCCGGTATACCTTGCATGAATTATCAGCCCTGCGGTTCGATGCATGGTCCGGAAAGTGTGCTTATGGGATGCGTCCCTTTTGTGGTCGCCGCTTTGGGATTCGTCGCCACTCTCCAGGTCACGGGTGTCGCGACGGCGGGGCCGGCTCCCGTCACCTGCGAGATGGGGGGAACAGGGCAACTTACATTGGAATCACCCCCAATGATGCCAGCCGGCGCAGTCAGCGCCCAACCGTTTCAGGCACGGCTCGACATAAGTAATGTCGCCTCTGCGCCGCAGAAGTTTCCCGGTGGGGATATTCAGGGCCTGCCCGCGCAGATCTCCGGCAGAGTGACGTTCTCCCTGGAACCTGGCAAACAGGACGAAGACTCCGACCACCGTACGGCTGAGATGCTGATCCACCTCAGTGGGACAGCGGTGGGCGGCCGTGCCGTCCTGACCGGTTTCGGCACCCTGGGCGACGGCACGTGGAAGGCCGTTCCCGGCACGTACCGGCTGCACGCGACGAACCTCGCACTCACCATTCCCGGCGCGGGGCCCTGCCACGTGAGCGACATCGAGCCGGTGGGCGAGTTCTTCGTGCAGCCACCAGCCACAGGCGAGGACGAAGACCCGACGTCGGCGCACGTGGTGGCGACCATCCGTCGCATCATGATCGCGCTTGTCGTCGGAGCCGTCGGCGTCTTCCTGTACGCGAACAGACCGAAGAGGTTCAGACGCGCCCGAAAGCCACGTCCGGCCACCCCTCGCGCCCCGCGTTCCGAACAGGCCGCCCACGCCCCGCGACCCGAGCAGGCTCCCCGCGCCCCGCGCAAGGTGCCGGAACTCGCCGGCTTCGAGTCCCGGCCGCACCTGCGCCTCTTCCGGACCTTCGCGTCGATCGCGGGAGGCTGCCTGCTCACGCTAGGGCTCGTCGTGAGCTGCGCGATCGACCGGCGTACCACCCTGGACGACCTGCCCGGCCTCCCGGTCCGGCCGCCCCCGCCCGTGCCGGATCGCGCCTGGCCGACGGCCGTTCCCTCGCCCGCCGGTGCCCGGCAGGAGCCGCCCGGGCCGCCGCTCTCCGGGACCCGGCCCGCGAGTCCCGGTCCGCTCGTACAGCCCGGCAGGTGACCATGACCGACGAAGCGCACACCCACCTTCTGCCGGCCTGCCCGAGGCAGCGCCTGGCGCTGCTCGTCCTGGTGTCGCTGCATGTGCTGGTCGCGCTGACCATGCTGATCAACCAGGTCCGTCCGCCGCAGATCGACGTGGCACAGGCGGGCATTCCCGAGCTGACCAAGATCTCGAACTTCCTCAACTCACTCGTCTACTGGCAGTACCTGCCGGGCTGGGCGCTGCTCGCGGTGTTGTCGGCCGTCGCCTGGGGACATCTGCGGTACGCGAAGGCCCGGCACGTGCCGCCGGACCGCCGCGCGCGGGTCGCACGGCGGTACCGCGGAACGCTCGTGTTCATGCTGCTGGCGCTGCCCGCGTTGAAGATCCCGTCCCTCGTCGACCTGCTCGCCTGGCCGCGCGCCCACGCGCTGGCCTTCCTCCTGTGCCTGCCGACGACCCTGTACGCCCTGTGGCTGGTGCACCACATGCAGCGCTTCCGCCGGGTGCCCGTGCCCCTGCTGATGAGAGCCCTGGGATGGGGAGCGGTCGTCGCCGGCGGTTTCGGCCTGACCATGAACGAATGGTGGAAGACCTTCTCCACCCTGCATTTCCCGCTCCCGGAGAACCCCCTGGACTTGACGCTCCTGAAGGACACCGGCCTGCCCATGATCTCGGGGTTCTCCGAGGAGCTCGGCAAGGGGGCGGGAGTGGCGATCCTCTTCCTGCTCTACCGGCGGCATTTCGACTCCGTCGTCTCCGGCGTCGTCGTCGGCGCCACGACCGGGCTCGGCTTCAACCTCGGCGAGAGCATCACGTACATGGCCGCCCTCGACGGGGCGGGTGCCGGCTTCCACTTCTGGGCCCGGCAGGTCGCCGGGCTCCTGGCCGCGCACACCGCGTTCACCGCCGTCACCGGCGCCGCCTTCGGCATCGCCCGGCAACTGCACAGCCGCCCCCAGCAGATCACCACGATCGCCCTTGGCCTCTGTACGGCGGCAAGCGCGCACTTCTGCAACAACGCCATGCTCGACTACGTCGCCAAGGAGTCCCGCAAATGGTTCACCAGCAGTGACACCCTCAACGTCCTGGTGCTGACCCCCGCCCAGTTGTTGCTGTTCCAGAGCCCCTTGGTCATCCTGTACGTGCTCCTGCTGCGCCACGGACTGCGCAGCGAGGCCGGAGGTCTGCGAGTAGCGCTGACCACCCTGCCGCCCTCCTCCCGCGACGCGATCACCGAGCCGGAAGCGGCAGTGCTCCTCTCGCCCGCCCGGCGCTTCCGGCTCAAGGTCGACGCACTGCGCGCCGCGGACAATCCGCGCCACGGCATCACCGCCTACCGCCGCCTGGCACGCCTGCACGCGGCCCAGCTCGACCTTGCCGCGGAACGCTGGCACAGCCTGCGTGGCGAGGCCGACCCGCTCGCGCCGGACGAGGCGTCGTCGCGGGCGCGCGTCCAGGCGATCAAGGCCGATCTCGCCAGGAGCGGCCCGTAGCGCCCGGCCCGTCGTCCTGTTCCGCCTCCACCGTCAAGCCATGAAGGACCGCCGATGAACGAACGTACGCACCGGCTGCTGGCACGATGCCTGCTCACAGCCGTGGGAGCGGCGTGGATGCTGCTGCTCGGTGCGTCCCCCGCGGCCGCCGACTGCGGCACCATCACGTACGAGCAGCGTCAGGACCCCAGGCGGCCCGAGCCCGCGAACGAGTGGATCGTACGGCCCTGCGACCAGTCCGTCCCCGCGGTCGCCGCCGCCGTCGTGGGCGCGCTGGGCCTGGTCGCCACCGGCGTGCACACCTGGCGGCTGCACAAGGCCGGCGCCGGTGAGATCGCGCCCGCCGGACAGGGAGACGTCGAAGTGATCGGTCCCGGTGAGGTCAGGCACGGCGACGTGGACGGTGACGTCGTCGTCCGGGGCGGGACCCTCGTGGGTCACGTGTCCGGCACGGCGGTGATGGTGGAAGGCGCGACCCTCATCGGAACGGCCGGGAACGTGGTCCAGATCGGCGGACGCAACAGCGTGATCGGCGACGTCGAGGGCAACCTCGTCCAGGCCCGATCGATCCTCGGCGGCATTTTCTCCAAGGGCCGCAAGCTGTGGCCGCCCGACTGACGCTCGGCCGGTTCACCTGCCCTGGTTGGAGCCGCGGGAGAACGGGATGAGGGCGGTCAGATCCCTGATGACGACCCGGGAGGTGTTCATGGGCCCGATCGCGTCCCATTTCGCGTTCTCGATCAGGTTGCGTTCGATCCAGATGTCGCTGTGCACCGCGCCGGCGGCGCCGGTGTGCGAGCCGGTGAGCTTGCCCCAGCCCGGGTACTCCTGCGAAGGGCCGCAGTAGTTGTCGATGATCCGGATGTCGGTGCTCGGCGTGTTGTCGGCGATCCCGCCCCAGGTGGTGCCGGCGGTCGGTAAGTCGAGTTGGACCGCCTCGCCGTGCCACAAACCGGCCGTCGGCGCCTCGATCCAGCCTTCGAACCGGCATTCGCTGACGGTCGCGGTACGGACGGCGTTCAGCTCGACCCCGTGCCACCACTTGACGTTGCGTACGGTGACTCCGGACAGCTCGACGCGCTGCGCGACTTCGTCGGGGGCGCCCACCTGTACCAGTTGCCGGGACAGATCCGATTCACCCCGCTGCTCGACCAGGTGATCGCGGGCACGGCCGTCGCCGCCGCGGCCGAGGGCGCGATGAAACGCTGACCCGACCCGGTCGATCGCTCCACCCCTTCGCGTCGTCCGAAGATCCCGGGAAAAGATCGCCGGGCGATGCAACGTCTTCGTCCCTTCGGCCGTCTGGGACGTGACTACCGAAGGGACGACAAGTGGATGACGAACCCGGCTTCGACGACTTCGTGGCAGAGCATACGGACGCGTTGCTCCGCTACGGATACGTCCTGACCGGAAACCCTCATGACGCCGCCGACCTGCTCCAGGAAGCCCTGGTACGGCTGTGCGGCGCCTGGCCGAGGGTGAGACGCAAGGACAGCCCGCACAGCTACGTCCGGACCACGATGGCGCGGTTGCACATCAGCGTCTGGCGGCGTCACAGGCGTGAACGTCTCAGCGGAGAGCCGCCGGAGCGGGCCCACCACGAAGTCTTCCCTCCCGACGAGGAACAGGATCTCTGGGAAGAGCTGGCCGCGCTGCCCCGCAGACAGCGTGCCGTGCTGGTGCTGCGCTACTACGAGCAGCTCAGCGACGCCGAGATCGCCGACGTGCTCGGCATCTCTCCCGGAACCGTGCGCAGCCAGGCCTTCCGGGGCCTGGACAAGCTGCGTTCCTCCCTGTCCTCCGCACCGGCGACCCACAGGAGCATGCGATGACCGATCTGGAAGACAAGCTGAGCCGCGCCCTGTCCGGGGCGGCGCATCGTGCCCCGCAGGCGCCGGCCGGGCTGGTCACGACGGTCAAGACGCGCCATCGCCGGCGGCGGGCGCGGGCCGCGGCCGTACGCGCGGCAGCGGCCGTGGTCCTCGTGGCGGGCGGGACGGGCACGGCGGTGAGTGCACTGGGCACGGCGGCCGAGCCGCCCCCCGCGGCGAGCGCGACCGGCGGGGCCGAACCGTCGGCGGACAGGATTCCGCCGCCCGTCGAGAAGGTGTGGCCGCAGGCCGTGCACAAGATCCCGGCCAAGCTGCCCGACGGCCGTGCGTACGAGCCGCAGCTGCTCCTCGACGATCGCACGCTGCTGGTCATGACGGGTGTGACGGACGGGAAACGTCCGTTCCTGTGGACCTACGACCTTGTCACCGGGCAGCCCAGGCAGATCGCGGAGATCCCCCCGACGAAGGGATCGGCGATCTTCGCCGACGACGTCGCCGCCGGTGGCGGCAACATCGTGTGGTGGGCGTCCTACAAGGAGCCGGGCGGCGCGCGGGTCGCCCGGATCTGGACGGTGCCGGCCGCCGGTGGCCGCCCTCGGCCGGTGACCGACGTCCCTCTCGGGAACGTCATGAAGCAGGGGCACATCAACGGGCTGACGGTGACCGGCGCGGACGTGGCCTTCGCCTACGAGAAGGGCGGGGTCTACCGGGTGCCCCTGAGCGGGGGTAGGCCGCAGCCGGTGGAGGGCGCCGAACGGCACCAGATCCTGCGATGGCCGTGGGTGGGCGTCCTCCGGAAGAAGGCGCTCTTCCGCGAGCTGCTCAACGTCGAGACCGGTGAGCGGCGCGACGCCGTGGTCAAGGCCGACGAGGAGGTCAGGTGCGACGTCGACCGGTGCGTGGGCATGGCCGTGCGATACGAGACCGTCAAGGTCGAACACCGCGACCGCTCCGGCAAGGAGATCAAGTGCCCTACTCGCCGGTGCCCGGACACGGCGCAGATCCCGGTCATTCTGCGTAGCTTCGTCCGCGACCGCGACGGCTCCCACGAGCGCCGCCTGCCGGCCACCTTCCGGCCGGGCGACGGCGTCCGCCTGGAACGCTTCTTCAGCGTCATGCTGATGGTGCCGGGGCAGCGGGGCGTCCCGGCGCTGTACGACGCCGACACCGGCAGGTCCGCCGACCTCGGCATCCGGCCCGACGCGAAAGGGGCCATGGCGCTCCCCGACGGCGGCCTCGACCGGCTGATGACCTACCAGATCAAGGACGAGATGTACGTCCTGGACCTGGCCGCGATCAAATAGAGCCCGCCCGCACCGACCTGAGCGCGCCCGACCAGGCGATGACCTCGTCCAGCAGCTCGACCAGCGTCGACTCCTGGGCGTGCGCGTGTTCCTGTACGGCTACCACCGCTGACCACGGCGGACGTTCAGACGCTGTAGGCGGGGATGGGCCAGGCGGGCAGCCGGTACGGCAGGGTCACCGCGTACCCGCCCGCCGCCATCATGAGCCCCGCCTCGGCGAGGTGGCGCACCGCGGCGGGCAGCGGGCTGCGTTCGATGTCGATCACGGCTTGCCCGGCTTCGAGCGCGTCCACCAGGCGCTCGTCGGTGATGACCATCCTGAGCGGCTTCCGGTGCAGGCTCCTGCGGTCGTGGACGATCCTGAAACCGGGGCCCTTGCGCAGGAAGTACACCCCCTTCTTGTACGCCGTCCGCCACCCGCCGAACTGCTCGCCCAGCTCCGCGCCGAGAGGCGCGAGCGGCGGCGGCACGTGGGTCAGGGCGTTCGCGACGGAGGGGTCGGAGCAGCGCCCGGTCCAGCGGACGCTCGTTCCGCACGCGGCGCAGTCGCGCAGGAAGCGCACCGCCTCCAGCAGTTCCTCCGGATGCCCGGGGTCGAGGCGGATCTCCTCGGGAACGTCGATGACGTGGCCGGGAGGGAGCCGCAGGAGTTCCGGCCGGCTCGGATAGCGCATGGTGTCGGCTCCGACTTCGTTCGCGGCTCGCCGGTCAAGGCAGCCGTCGCAGGTGACGCATGGGAGAGAGGAAGTAGGGGATCCAGGCGGTGGCCGTGATGGCGGCGGCCACGTAGAGGGCCTCGCGCACGCCGGCGAGCTGGCCGATGGTGCCGGCCAGCGCCGCGCCGAGCGCGGTGGCGCCGGTCAGCGTGAAGCGCATGGTGGCGTTCATCCGGCCGAGCAGGTCGCCCGGGGTGATGCGCTGGCGGAAGCTGACCAGCAGGACGTTGTACATGCCGCTCTGGTAGCACACCACCAGCCAGGCCGCCATCGAGATCCACTGCCAGGGCCCCCGGCCGGCCGAGGCGACGAGCACCGCGAACGGCATGATGACCAGGCCGAACATCCACAGGACGCGCCCTTCGCCGACGCGTCGCGCGAGCCGGTGCCCCGTGTACGAGCCCAGCAGCGCACCCGCTCCGCCCGTCGCCATGAAGAGGCCGAGCGCCCCGGCGGGGAGCGCGAGCACCCGCTGGTAGAGGATCGGCATCAGCGTCAAGGTCATGAGCGCGCCCACGTTGGAGACGGCGCCGGAGACGGCGATCGGGCGCAACATCTCGTGCGTGAAGACGTACCTGAGCCCGCTCATGATCCCGCTGGTCATGCGCTGCTTCTCGGCGACGGGCTCGGGCGTGCGTCCGATGAGGGCGATGACCGTGCCGGACCACAGGTAGCTGAGCGCGTCCAGGACGATGACGACGGGCGCCGTGACCAGCTGGATGAGCAGGCCGGCGAGCGCCGACCCGGCGATCCCGTTGCCCTCCCTGAACGACGAGAGGACGGCGTTGGCCTCCGCGAGCCTCGCGGGCGGGACGATGGAGGGCAGGAAGCTCTGCGACGAGACCGAGAAGAACAGGGTCAGCGTGCCGTTGACGAACGCCACCGCGTACATCTGCGTCAGCGTGAGCCCGTCGAGCAGCCAGGCGACGGGGATGGAGAGCAGGACGAGCGCGCGGCCGAAGTCCGCGACGACCATCAGCGTCCGGCGTGACACGCGGTCGACCAGCACCCCCGCGGGCAGCCCGAACAACATGAACGAGATGGTGGTCAGCGTGCCGAGCAGGCCCATCTGGGCCGCGTTGGCGTCGAGCAGGCCGAGCGCGGTCAGCGGGATCGCGAGCGCGGTCATCGGCGTGCCGAGCGTGCTGACCGCGGACGCGGCGAAGACCCGGCGGAAGTTCCGGTTCCGGAGGATCGAGCTCTTCTGTCCGGCGCCGGGGGAGAGGGACGCTTCCGCCTGGCCCGCCATCATCGGGTTCCGGCGCCCGCGTTCGCCGGTTGCGGGCGGGCCGGCGCGACCCCGGGACGTTCGGCGGTCGCGAGTGCCACGTAACGCCCGGCTTCGGTGAAGACGAGCCCTGCCGCCACGAACTCGTCCAGCCACGTGGCGAGCCGCGGCCCGCAGGCCAGGCCGTGGGTCTCGCGCAGGTACGCCTCCAGCGACTGCGGAGTCCGTCCCCGGTCCAGAGCCTGGTACGCCTCGGCCCGTCCGCCGGGGGCCAGCACGTGATCCTGGACCGGCCAGCCGGCCCGGCGGTCGCGGATGACGAGGTGATCCCCGGACCTGGTGACGACGAGCGTGCTGTTCCCCGTGTCATGTCCGGCCCGCCACGTGTCGACGGCGGCTCCTACGCGCTCCACCGTCTCCTCGCTCACCCCGTGCAGCGGGCTGTCGAAGAGGTAGACGAGCTGTTCGAGCTCGGCACGCGGCAGGTCGTAGACGATCTCGAAGACGCGGGCCGGTCCGGCGTTGACGAATCCCAGCTCGGGGCGCTCGAAGTAGGGGCTGAACCGCTCCAGCGCCACCCGGGAGACGCCCAGCGGCGGTTGCAGGTGCACCAGGGCAGGGAACTGGCCGATGAGGGCGTCGTACTGGCTTTCGTCCTCCTTGGGGAAGCCGCAGAGCCAGTTCCATTCGACGGTCAGGCCCTCCTGCTGGCAGTCGCGCAGCAGGCGGACGTTCTGCACACCGGTCACGCCCTTGTCCATGAGCCTCAGCGTGTCGCTGCTCAGGCTCTCGATGCCGGGCTGGATGTTCACCACACCGGCGTCGCGCAACGTCCTGACCTGCTCGACGGTGAGATTCGCCTTGACCTCGCAATGAATGCGCAGGTCCCAGTCCAGCTCCGCCAGGCGCGGCAGGAACTCGTTGAAATACTTCATGTCCAGGATGTTGTCGGCCAGGGATATGTCCAGCACCCGGTGTCTGCGGACCGCCGCGTCGAGCTCGTCGACGAAGTCTCTCTGTGTCTTGCTGCGGAACTTCATGGCCGAGCCGTTCAGGCCGCAGAAGGTGCAGTGGTGCTTCTCACCCCACCAGCAGCCGCGGGACGACTCCAGCACGAGCTCCGGTTCGACCCAGGCGCCGATGCCGGTCGTGCCGAGCGTTTCGAAATACTCGTCGTACCAGGGGTGTCGTACCGATTTCATGAGCAGCGGCGCGGCCGTGCTGGGATTGGTGACCGACCGGCCGTCTCCGGTGCGCCAGCATAATCCGGGGATCCGCCTGAGCATATTCTCGTCCGCGGCCCGCACAGCCTCGACGAGCTGCCGGAATATATGATCGGATTCGCCTCTGGCGACAATGTCGACGAACGGGAAATTGTTATGGATCGCGGCGCCCTGGGAGCCGTCGCAGTTGGCCCCGCCGAAGATTATCGTGGTTTCCGGCCGGGCCTTCTTGAGAGCGCGGGCGAGGGCCAGGGAAGGCACGTTCTGCATGAACGTGGTGCTGAATCCGATCACGTCGTACGCTTCGGCGGTCAGCCGTTCGCAGAGGTGCTCGACGAAAGCCGGGGCGAGCCGCGCCATCGTGACGAGCAATTCGCCGTCGAGTCCGGAACCGTCGCCGAGATGGGCGAGGAACTCCTGCTCACGCCAGCCCGGGGTCTGGTGCAGCGCGCCGGCGAACACCCACTCGCCGGCTCCGGCGAGGTATCTCTCGGCGACGTCGTTGTAGTCGTCGGGCGTGATCGCACCGCCGGTCTCGGCCAGGAGGAACCGGGCCCACTCCAGATTCGCGTAACACTGCGACATCCGGCATCCGTCGATGTCGCGGCCTATTTGGGTGAGGATCCCCGCGCCGAGGGACGGGCGGTGCAGAGAAGCCCAGGGCATGACGACCAGCAATGCCTTCACGGTATTTCCGCACCACCCTTGCGTCGCACACCCTGGGCCTGTCATCGGCGACCGGCGGTACGGATCAGCCCTGCGCCATGATCGCGTGCGGGGCGACCGTCTCGGTCGTCTCCTGTACCTGGACGATAATGGCGGCGAACTCCGAATTCTGCATGGCTGCCTCCCAAGGCAACTCTGACTGCCATACCACGGGCGTGATTCACCCGGGCATGCTTGAGGTCATCCTGCATGCCATGATCATTGCTGTCAAGGATGTGAAAAGGGAATGTCGAATACTGTGAGTTCGCTCCCCGCTCTGCTACATTACAGCCCGCTCGGGGTTCCAGTCGGTGGAGGTTCGCCATGGACAGCGTCACTGCCGCCTATATCGCAGAGTGTCTCGACCCGGCCGGTCGCCTGCGGCATGTGATGGATCGGGCGCCATTTCCCACTGACCAGATCGCTTTTTATAAAAATAGTCTGCTGGCCCGTCCGCTCTTCGGTGACAAAGCGGAACTCGGCGATTACGCCACAGCGTTGACGGAGTTGCTCAAGCTCCTCACCGAGCTTCCCGACCGGCTCTTCGACGGAGATCTCGACCGTTTCGCCGCGGTCCTGGGAGTGACGGGAGAACTCCGGGAACTCGTACGACGGCTGCCCGGCCCGCCGTCCCTGTACGGCCGCGCCGACCTCTACCACGACGGCACCTCGTTCAAGCTTCTCGAGTTCAACGTCGGCAGCCCGCTCGGCGGCACGCCGAGAGCGGAAACGTGCAGATACCTGCTCAGGGACCGGCACTTCCGCCGGTTCGCCGAAGAGCACGGCCTGACCTACGTCCGCACCGGAGAACACGTGGCCCAGGCACTGCGCGCCGCCGCCGAGCCCGTGACCGGCGCGGCCACCCCCGTGATCGGCATCGTGGAGAGCGCCGGCGGCATCGAGCGGCATTCTGTCAGCTTCCAGGCCATCTCCGGCATGTTGCGGTGGCTCGGGTTCGAGGTGGTGCTCGGGGACGCCGGCCAGGTGACGGAAGACCGCGGTCGAGTACTCCTGCGCGGGAAGCCGATCGACGTGGCGCTGCGCTACTTCACCGGCTACGAGCTGGTCGCCGGCGGGCAGGACGTCGAAGTGCTGCTGCGCGCGCACGAGGAGAAGCGGGTGGTCCTCTGGACGACCATGCTCAGCGACCTGTTCACCAGCAAGGGCTGCCTGGCCCTGCTGAGCGAGGAACGGTGGCGCGGCTCGTTCAGCGAGGAGGAACGGCGGCTGATCGACCGGCTCCTGCCGTGGACCAGGACCCTGTCGTCGGAGCACGTGACGATCGACGGCGCCGAGGTCGATCTCATCGGCCACTGCCTCGCCCACCGGCGGCAGCTCATCGTCAAACCCTTCGCCGAGTACGGCGGGGCCGGCATCGTGCCCGGATGGGAGGTCTCGGCCGGGGAATGGGAACGCTGCCTGAGAGAGTCCCGTGGTGGCGGTTTCGTCGTCCAGCGACGTGTGACCCCCCGTACGGAACCGGTCGTGGACCCGGGAAGCGGCGAGATCCAGGAGTACGAGGCGGTCTGGGGCGTCTTCGTGGCCCCGACCGGCTACGCGGGCACCCAGATCAGGGCGGCGCCCCGGCAGAGCCGGGCCGTCATCAACATGGGCGCCCAGAGAAGCGCGCGGGCCGCCCCCGTGTTCGAGTACCCCGGTGACCGTGAGGGGCAGGCGATGTGAAGGCCCGGCCGACCGCTGCTCCCCCCTCCGATTGCACGCACTCCCGTAGCCACATCACCGATTCCGCCTCCATGGGCTCGTGCTACTCCACCGAGGCCAGCCATCGGATCTTCTGCGACCTGTGCCGCTACCAGCGCTGGCTGGACATCGAGGCGGCCATCGCGAGCACCCAGGCCGAGCTGGGCCTGATCCCGGGCTGGGCCGCCGAGGGCATCGCCCGGCACGCCCGCGTCGACCGCCTCGACCTGGACCGGGTGCACGCCGAACGTCAGCGGACCAGGCACTCGCTCGTCGGCCTGCTGAACGTGTTCGCCGCGTCCTGCCCCGGCGGAGCCGGCGAGTTCGTGCACTACGGCGTCACCACGCAGGACGTCCAGGACACCGGCCAGGCACTGGAGATGCGGGACGTGCTCGACGAACTGGACGGGTTGCTGCGGCTGCTCGTCGACCGGCTGGCGGACCTGGCCGAGCAGCACGCCGACACCGTCGCCCTGGGCAGGACGCACGCTCAGCCGGCGCTGCCCATCGGGTTCGGGCTCAAGGCGGCTTCCTGGGTGGATGAGCTGTTACGGCAGGCCGAACGCCTCGCGGCCCTGCGTACGCGAGTTCTGGCCGTGCAGCTCTTCGGCGCGGTGGGTACCTCGGCCTCCTTCGGTCCCCACGGCCGCGAGCTGGCCCGCGGGCTGGCCGCCCGGCTCGGCCTGGAGACGCCGCTGATGGCCTGGCACGCCGCCCGCGACCGGGTCGCCGAGTACGTCATGACCCTGGCCCTGTGCACGGGCACCGCCGGGCGCATCGCCGACGAGATCCGGATGTTGTCGCGCCCGGAGTTCGGCGAGCTCGAACAGGCGTGGGAGTTCGGCATGGTCGGCAGCAGCACGATGCCGCACAAACGTAACCCCGAGGAGTGCGAGCAGATCGTCGTCATGTCCAGGCTGGCCGCCGGTCAGGCGGTGTCGGCCATGGCGGTCATGGGTGGCGAGCACGAACGGGACTCGCGGGCCTGGCGAGTGGAATGGGCATGCATTCCCGACATTTCGCACTATTGCCTGTGTGCCTTCCAGACCCTGGCAGCGGTCGCCGACGGCATGACCCCCCGTCCCCACGCCATGGCCGCCAACCTCGAACGGGTCAGGGACCAGATCGCCACGGAAGCCCTGATGCTGGCCCTGGCGCCCCACCTGGGCAAGCAGACGGCGTACCGGCGGGTGTACGAGCTCAGCCAGCAGGCGCAGAGCACCGGCCGCGAGCTCCAAGCCGTCCTGCGCACGCAGCCGGACCTGCGATCGCTGGTGAGCCCCGCCGAGCTGGAACGGATCTTCGACCCCCGGTACCACATCGGCGACTCGGCGTCGATGACGCGCGACGTGGTGAAGGCGGCGCGCGACTGGCTGAGCGGGTAGGCCGGTCGTCGTGGAAGCCGACCCGGTGCGTCCTGACACACCTCTTCCCGGCTCGTTCAGGGGCGGCGTGATCAGTGTGCGGGTGTTCCGCTGATGGGTGATGCCGGAGAAGGCCGCAGACGATGAACATGGGGTCGATCGCATGCCGCCACTCCGCCTCGGCTGCCTTGATCCGGGCCTTCGCTTCCTGGCTGCCGTCCGTCGCGCCCTCCAGGATCCGGATCAGCGCGTTCCAGGCTCGCCAGTAGGCGCCGTAGATCGTGCGCCGCTCCTGCCACAACTGCTGGTCGCGCTCGAACCCCCGGGCGTGTTCGGCGTTGCGCGTCTGCCGGCGGTGGGTGAGGGCGGTGGTGGCGATCTTCATGACGGCCGTGGTGGGGCTGGGCGCCCCTGTGCGGACGGCGGTCGGGAACACCCGGCATACGGCGCCTTCGCGGCCTCTTCGGCCAGGTCGGCTGTGGTCAGCGGCGTCTCTCCAGTACGGCAGCCTCGATGCGGAACAGCACGCCGATCACGCAGGCGCCCACCGCCACCACGGCCGGGGACAACGACGGAACGCCGTCTCCGATGAGCGTGGCGAACAGACCGAGCCCGACTCCGAGCGCCAGCGCGGAGTTGCCGAGGACGAGGGCCTGGTCGGCGCGGTTGTGGGACGCGTTCGTTTCCTCTGGCTGTGTCATGGCGGTGAGTGTCGCAGGCGGAAATCAAGATCCGATTGCGGATGAACCTTCTGTCACCCGACTGCCGTTTTGTCGTTCTCATCCCGGGGACATGGCGAAACCCCTGGCGGACAGGGTGATCATCACGATCACGTCCGTCACGACCAGGGGTCTTGCCATGTCGTTCCGTCGGCTGCCGCCGACCGGCGGGATCACGTGCTCCGGGCCAGGGGCTCCTTCCTGGGCTCCGTGGTGATCGCGACGTTGCCGCCGGACAGGATCGCGACCACCGGGCCCGGCGGCAGCTGCGCGTGGTGGGTGAGGTAGGCGGCCGTGGCCACCGCGCCGCTGGGTTCGGCGCGTTCGCCCAGTTCCCGCCGGAGCAGGTCGGCGGCGGCGTCGATGGCGTCCTCGGTCACGGTCACCATGTCGTCCACGTACCGGTTGATGTGCTCCCACGCCAGCGCGCCCAGCACCGGCGCGCGCAGCCCGTCGGCCCGTGTGCGGTAGGTCAGCTCCACCGGCCACGCCGTCCGCGTGCCGGACCGGAAGCTGGCCACGCCGTCGGCGGCCAGCTCGGGCTCGACGCCGATCACCCGGATCGCCGGGTCGGCGGCCTTGACCGCCACCGCGATCCCGGCGAGCAGGCCGCCGTTGCAGACGGGCACCAGGACGGCGCCCGCGTCCGGCAGGTCCGGGCAGATCTCGGCCCCGGCGCTGCCGTGCCCGGCGATGACGTCGAACGCGTCGGAGCCGACCACCGTCGCGCCGAACCGGTCGGCCAGCGCCAGGCATGCCTCCTCCCGCAGGGCGGGCGGCACGATCACCACCTCGGCGCCGAGCCGGCGCGCGGCGCGCACCTTCAGCTCCGGCGCCGTGTCCGGCAGGACGACGGTCGCCCGCAGCCCCTGTTCGGCGGCGGCGTAGGCGATGGCCTGGGCGTGGTTGCCCGACGACTGCGCGATCACGTGCCGGACGCCGTGCCCGGCCAGGCGGCCCACGGCGTTGACCGCGCCGCGCACCTTGAACGAGCGGGTGGGCTGCCGGTTCTCCGGCTTGACCCAGAGCCGTTCGCCGGGCAGTCGCAGCAGCGGCGTGCGCCGCACGTACGGCGCGATGCGGTCGCCGGCCACCCGGATGTCGGCCGCGGTGACGAGCCCCGTACGCGCCGTGTCTTCGGCGTTCATGCGCTCAGCACCCTCTCCTGGATGGCGTCCAGGTCGGCCGCGGCCTCCGACGGCGGCGCGGCGTCCGGGACGAGGTCCTCCAGGTGATGCAGCGGCCGGTGCCGCAGCCCCAGCAGCCCCCACACCAGCAGGAACACGCCGCTGGCGAGCAGCACCGCGCCCGCGCCGCCGCCGGGCCCGCCGGCGAACCCGCCGGCCCAGTCCGCCAGCGGCCCGGCGGCGAGGAAGCCGATGGGCTGCATGGCCGTGGCGATCATGATGTTCACCGCGAGCACCCGCCCCTGCAACTCCGGCCCCACCTTGACCTGGATGATCGACAGCCAGTGCGCGTTGCCGATGCTCATGCACGCCAGCCGGACGAACAACCCGGCCGCGACCAGCCACACGACCGGCCACACGCCCATCAGCACCACGCCGACCCCGGACCCGATCACGAAACCGATCATCCCGGTGGCCCGCCGCCTTGTGCCGCCCCACACCAGCACCACGCCGGTGCCCACTGCCGCGCCGACACCGCCGACGGCGGTCACCAGACCCAGGTCCGCCGAGGTGCCGATGGCCAGGACGACCGGGGTGACGAGCACCCACATCAGCGCGGTGCAGAAGTTCACCACGGCGAAGTAGAGCGCCATCACCAGCAGCGGACGCCGCCTGCGCAGGAACCGCCACCCGCCGGTGAGCGCCGCCGTGAACGTCTCCTCGCGCCGGTGGAACAGCCGGTCGGGGAAGCGCACCAGCAGCAGCGTCAGCACGCCGACCGCGAACGTGGCCACGTCCACGGCCACCACGGCCGACAACCCGAACAGGCCGATCAGCGCGCCGCCCGCGAGCGGCGCGATCACGTTGCCCGCGCCGAAGCCCACGTTCGCCAGCGCGTTGGCCTGCGGCAGGTACGGTTTCGGCACCAGTTGCGCGATCGCCGCCAGCCACGCGGGCTGCTGGAACGCCGACACGACCGAGGTCACGCCCACGATGAGGCAGACGTTCCAGAACTCCAGCCGCTCGGTGGTCAGCAGCAGCACCAGCGCCACCATGGCCAGCCCGGACAGCGCGTCGCAGGCCAGCATGATCCTGCGCCGGTCCACCCGGCCGGCCAGCGCGCCGCCCAGCGGGGTGAGCAGCACGGCCGGGATCTGCGCCAGCATCGTGACCAGCGCCAGATCCAGGATCTCGCCGCTGCGCTGGTAGGCCCACACGCCGAGCGCGAACGAGCTCAGCGCCGTGCCAAGCGCCGAGACGATCTGGCCGCTCGCGACCGTGTAGAAGGGCCGCAACCTGGTGGCTTCGGGCGGGCGTACCGGGTCGGGCAGCGTTCCGGCCGCCCAGCGGGTCAGGTGCGCCAGCACCAGCGCGGCCAGCGGCTCGGCCTGGTGGCGCAGGAAGTAGTGACCGGCCCTCGGCAGCACGGCCCGCTCCACCCGCGGCGCGAACGCCGCCCACTCGGTGTAGCGCTCCTCGTGCAGCTCGGTGGCGCGGTCGCGTTCCCCGACCAGGCTCAGGATCGGGGCGCGCAGCGGCGTCCCCTCGCCGGCCAGCTCGTGGCCGAACCACTCCTGCGCCTGGTCGGCGTCGTGCCGCATGGCGCGTACGGCGGTGCGCTTGGCGGCCTCGTCCATGTCGTCGAGCAGCCCGCCGGAGGCACGCAGCGCGTCGCGGAACATCCGGTCCGACACCCAGCGGTCGCCGCCGAACAGCCGCCTGACCAGCCCGGGAAGCCGGGCCGCCGGGAAGCTCGCGGCGGCGATCACGCCCAGCACGGGAACGCCGTCCGCCTCCAGCCGGCGCGCCAGCGCGACGGCGGGCGCGGAGCCCACGCAGTGGCCGTAGATCGCGACCGGGCCCGACGCGGTCGCCGCCACCTCGGCGGCCAGCACGTCCACCAGCTCCTCCAACGGCAGCGGCAGCTCGTCCGGGCGGGCGGGGTCGTGGCCGGGCAACTCGGCCGACAACACCTCCACCCGGTCGCCCAGCGCCTGGGCCAGCGGCTGGTAGACCGCCGCCGACCCGCCGCCGTACGGCACGCACACCAGCGTGAACTCGGCGGTCCGGCCGCCGCCGAGGCGGTGCAGCAGCCCGCCGGTGTCCTCGCGGCCCAGGAACGCGGCCAGCTCGGCCACGGCGGGCCGGGTGAACAGGTCGATCACCCGCAGCCCGCGGCCGATCTCCTTGACCGCGCGCACCGCGGCGAACGAGTCGCCGCCGAGGGCGAAGAAGTCGTCGCCCGCCCCCACCCGCTGCACGCCGAGCACCCGGGCGAACGCCCCCGCGACCAGCTCCTCGTTCGGCGTCGCGGGCGGCGTGTACGCGGCCTGCTCCGCCACCGGCTCGGGCAGGGCGGCCCGGTCGATCTTCCCGTTCGGGTTGAGCGGCAGCCGGTCGAGGGCCATGACGTGCGCCGGCACCATGTAGTCGGGCAGCCGCTCGCGCAGCGCCGAACGTACGGCCGCGGCCTCCACGGTCGCGGGCGTCACCCATGCGGCGAGCTGCCTGGCCTTCCCCTCGCCGACGGGCAGCACCACGGCCTCGGCGACCTGCGGCAACGCCCGCAGCGCGGTGGTGACCTCGCCCAGCTCGACGCGGTAGCCGCGTACCTTGACCTGGTCGTCCACCCGGCCGCGGAACTCGATCCGCCCGTCGGAGGTGACGCGCAGCAGGTCGCCGCTGCGGTAGCAGCGTCCCTCGGCGGTCAGCGGGTCGGGGACGAACCGCTCGGCGGTCAGCTCGGGCCGGCCGATGTAGCCGCGGGTGACCCCGGGGCCGCCGACGACCAGCTCGCCGGGCACGCCGGGCGGCACCGGCCGCAGGCTCGCGTCCACCAGGTGCCCGTACACGCCGGGCAGCGGGCTGCCCAATGGCACGATGCCGGTCCGCCGGTCGGCGGGGATCTCCTCGGTGTCGCACACCAGGCAGATCATCGTGGACTCGGTGTGGCCGTAGTGGCTCTGGATCCTGAGGCCGGGCCGGGCGGCCCTGGCCCGCTCGACCAGGTCCCACGGGCACGCCTCGCCGGCCAGGATCAGCAGCCCGCGCGGCAGCACGGCGGCCAGGTCGCCGCCCGAGGCCAGCAGCTCCAGATGGCTCGGTACGCACTTGACGACGTCCACCTGGTGCTCGGCCAGGTAACCGGCGAACGCGGCCGGGTCCATCGCGGTCTCGCGCGGCACCAGGTGCACCGTCCCGCCCGTGGTCAGCGCGCCGAACACGCAGGTCAGGCCGAAGTCGGCGGCGGGCGTGGAGACCACCGCGAACGACCCGCCGGGCACGCCGATGCGCGGCAGCATGCCGCCCAGGTAGTTCAGGACGCCGCCGTGCTCGGCCGCCAGCGCCTTGGGCGTGCCGGTGGACCCCGACGTGAAGATCACGTGGTGCAGGTGCTCGGGCCGTACGTCGACCTCCGGACGGGTGTCCGGCAGGGACGGGGGCCGGTCGAGCGCCAGCACCCGCCTGCCGTCCCCGATCAGCGGCGCGAACTCGTTCACCGTCACCACGGCCCGCACCCCGGCGGCCTCCAGCATCGCGGCGATCCGCGCCGCCGGGTACGCCGGGTCCATCGGCAGGTAACCCCCGCCCGACTTCTGGATGCCGAACAACGCGCACGCCAGGTCCGCGCCCGGCTCCAGCAGCACGCCGACCGGCTCGTCGGCCCCCACCCCGGCCGCCAGCAGCCAGTGCGCGATCCGGTTCGCGGCCGACTCCAGCTCCGCGTACGTCAGTGCGCGGTCGGCGCCCACCACGGCCGGCGCGCCGGGGGTCCCGTCCACCCAGCGCTCGATCAGGTGGTGCACCGCCCCGGCGGGCGGCTCGGGCGGCGGCCCGCCGTCCACGGCCGGGCCGGTCACCGGCTCCAGCGGCACCGCGCCCACCGGCGCGTCCAGGTCGGCCAGCAGCCCGTCCAGCAGGGCCGCGTACCAGCGGGTCAGCTTGGCGGCGGTGCCCGGCTCGAACAGGTCGGTCCGGTAGGCGAGCCCGCCGCGCAGCGGCGCGCCCGGCCCGTCGTCCACGACGTGCCAGCTCAGGTCGAACTTGGTGGTCAGCTCCGGCAGGTGGATCTCGGACGCCTCCAGACCGGGCAACTCCGGCCCGGCCCCGCCGGGGATGTAGTTGAGCATCACCTGGAACAGCGGCGTGGCCGCCAGGTTCCGCTCCGGCCGCAGCCGGTCCACCACCCGGTCGAACGGCGTGCCCGCGTGCGCGAGCGCGCCCAGCGCGGACTCCCGCGCGCGGGCCAGCAGGTCGCGCCCGGTCGGGTCGCCGCCCACGTCGGTCCGTACGACCACGGTGTTGAGGAAGCAGCCCACCACGCCTTCGGTGTCCGGGTGGTCGCGGCCGGAGACCGGCACGCCGACCGCGACGTCCGCGCTCGCCGACAGCCGGGCCAGCAGCGCCTGCAACCCGGCCAGCAACACGATGAACGGCGTGGACCGGTAGGCGGCGGCCACCGCCCTGACCCGTTCGCTCAGCCCGGCCGGCAGCTCCAGGTCGAGCGCGGCCCCGCCCGGGTCGGGCACCGCGGGACGCGGCCGGTCGGTGGGCAGGTCGAGCACCGGCGGCAGGCCGTCCAGGTGCCCGGCCCACCAGTCCAGGTCGGCCGGGTCGGGGACCGGCGACACCTCGGCGTACTGCGCCGGGGGCGGGTCGAGCGGGGGGCGCAGGCCGAGGCGGGCGGCGTACAGGGCGGACAGGTCCGACAGCAGCAGCCCGCGCGTCCAGGCGTCGGTGGCGATGTGGTGGAAGGTGAGGGAGAGCACGTGCTCGTCGTCGGCCCCAGGCTCGCCGACGGTGAGCAGCACCGCCCGCATCGGCGGCTCGCGGTCCAGCGCGAACGGCGTCGCCAGGTGCGTGGCCAGCACGTCCTCGACCTCAGGCCGGGTCACGCGCGCGGTGGACACGGGCACCTCGGCGGCGTCCCGTACCACGATCACCGGCTCGGGGCCGGAGTCGTCGACCACGCCGCGCAGCACGTGGTGCCGTTCGGCCAGGTCGCGTACCGCGCCCAGCAGCGCGTCCGCCCGCAGCGGGCCGCGCAGCCGCAACGCCACCGGCACGTTGTAGGCGCTGCTTTCCGGTTCGAGCTGGGCCAGGAACCACAGCCTGGCCTGCACGCCGGACAGCGGCACCGGCCCGTCCACCGGCGCGCGCCGCACACGCGCGGCGGCGGCCGGACGGGGGAGCGCGGCGGCCAGGTCGGCCAGCACCGGGTGCTCGAACAGCAGCCGGACCGGCACCGCCGCGCCCAGCCGCTCCCGCAGCCGCCCGGCCACCCGGGTCGCCGCGAACGAGTGCCCGCCGAGGGCGAAGAAGTCGTCGTCCGCCCACACCTCCGCGAGCCCGAGCACGTCGGCCCAGACCTCGCCCACCAGGCGCTCCCCGGGGGTGCCCAGCGGCACCCGTACGGCGGGCCCCGCCTCGGGCACGGGCAGCGCCGCACGGTCCACCTTGCCGTTCGGGGTGAGCGGCAACGCCTCCAGCACGCCGATGGCGGCCGGCACCATGTAGTCGGGCAGCCGCTCGCGCAACGCCGCCCGCACGTGCGCCACGTCCACCGTGGCAGGCGTCACCCAGGCGGCCAGGCGCCGCTCCAGGCCGTCGCCGACCGGCTGCACGTACGCCTCCGCGACCTGCGGCAGGGCGCGTAACGCCGCAGCGACCTCGCCCAGTTCGACGCGGAAGCCGCGCACCTTCACCTGGTCGTCGATCCGCCCCAGGAACTCGATCAGCCCGTCCCCGGTCATCCGGACCCGGTCGCCGGTGCGGTACCGGCCGCCGGTGAAACGCTCCGCGGTGAGGTCGGGGCGGCCCAGGTAGCCGCGGGCCACGCTGGGGCCGCCGATCCACAACTCCCCGGGCACGCCGGGCGGCAGCGCCCGTCCGGACGGGTCGGCCACCCGGCACACCACGTCGGCCAGCGGCCGGCCCAGCGGCGCCCGGCCCGGGCCCAGCTCGGCCAGAGCCCGGTCCGCGTCGCAGGTCAGCACCGACACCGTGGTCTCGGTGGGGCCGTAGTGGATCTGCACCTCCAGGTCCGGCCGCGCCTCCCGGACCCGCGCCACCAGGTCGGCGGGCACCGCCTCACCGGCCAGGATCAGCAGCTTCCTGGGTAGCGCGGCCGTGCCGAGGAGTTCGAGCTGGCTGGGGACCATCTTGATCGCGTCCACCGGGTGCGCCGCCAGGCGGGCGGCGAACGCGGCCGGGTCGGTGGCCGTCTCGTGGTCGATCAGGTGGAGGGTGGCGCCCGTGGTCAGCGCGCACCACACGTTCGTCATGCCCAGGTCGGCCGCGGCGGTGGAGACCAGCGCGAACGAGCCCATCCCCGCCGGGACGACCTCGGCCACCGCGCCGAGATAGTGCGTGATGTGCCGGTGCTCGACCGCGACGCCCTTCGGCCGCCCGGTCGAGCCCGACGTGTAGATCACGTACGCCAGGTGCTCCGGCCGTACGGCCACGCCGGGACGTTCGCCGGACGCCTCCGCCGCGCCGGCGAGCTCGGCCTCCGTGAGCACGAACCGCGCCCCGGCGTCGGCCGCCACCGCCCGGTTGCGCCGCTCCGGGTAGACCGGGTCGAGCGGCAGGTAGGCCGCGCCCGCCTTGAGCACGCCGAGCATGGCGACCACCAGCTCGGGCCGCCGTTCCAGCAGCACGCCGACCGGCTCCTGCGGGCCTACCCCGCTCGCCAGCAGCCAATGGGCCACCTGGTTGGCGCGGCGGTCCAGCTCCGCGTAGCTGAGCGAGCCGACCGCGAGCGCGTCCGGACGGGTGTCGGCCACCCGCTCGACCAGCGTGTGCAGCGGCACGTCCACCGCCAGGCCGGCGTCCCGGCCGCGCAGGTCGTCGCCGGCCGGCAGCCGTACCGGCGCGTCCGGGGTGGTGAGCAGGCCGTCCAGCAGCTCCAGGTACCAGCCGGCCAGGCGTCGTACGGTGGCCTCGTCGAACAGGTCCGTGCGGTAGCGCAACTCGCCCGAGAACCGGGTGCCGTCGTCGCCGAGCTCCAGGTTCAGGTCGAACTTGGCGGTCGGCGCGGGCGGCGTCCCGGCCACGACCTCCAGACCGGGCAGCGAGACCGGCGTACCGGTGTCGTAGACGTTGAGCATCACCTGGAACAGCGGCGTGACCGCGAGGTTCCGCTCCGGCTGAAGGCGCTCCACGACCCGCTCGAACGGCGTGCCGGCGTGCGCGAACGCGTCCAGCGCCGCCGCCCGCGCCCGCGCCAGCAGCTCCGCGCCGGTCGGGTCGCCCGAGGTGTCGCCGCGCACCACCAGCGTGTTGATGAAACAGCCGACGACCTGCTCGGCGTCAGGGTGGTGGCGGCCCGCGTGCGGCACCCCGACGGCGATGTCGTCGACGCCGGACAGGCGGCTCAGCAACGCCTGCAACCCGGCCAGGAACACCATGAACGGCGACGTCCCCGCCACCGCGCGTACCTTCGCCGACAGTGGCTCGGGCACCTCGATCGCGACCGCCGCCCCCTCCCACGTGGGCACGGACGGGCGCGGGCGGGCGAGCGGCAGGTCGAGCACCGGCGGCAGGCCCGCCAGGTGCCCGGTCCACCAGTCGAGATCGGCGTCCGGCCGCCCGGCCTCCCACGCGGCCACGTCCGCGTACTGCAGGGCCGGGGGAGCGGGGGGCGGTTCCAGGCCGAGGCGGGCGGCGTACAGGCGGGTGAGATCGTCCAGCAGTACGCGTTCCGACCAGGCGTCGGTGGCGATGTGGTGCAGGGTGAGCGCGAGCACGCACTCCTCGTCGCCGAGCCGGAACACCGTGGCCCGCAGGGGCGGCTCGGCGTCCAGCCGGAACGGCCGCCAGGCGTGCGCGGCCAGCTCCCGTTCCAGCTCTGTCCCGTCCACGTCGACCACGGGCACCGGGACGGCGGCGACGGGCCGTACGCGTCCCTCCTCGATGACGCCGCGCAGGATCCAGTGCCGTTCGGCCAGGTCCGCCACCGCGCCGGTGAGGGCGGCGACGTCCACCGGGCCGCGCAGCCGCAGCGTCAGCGGCACGTTGTAGGCGGGCGTGTCCGGTTCCAGCTGGGCCAGGAACCACAGCCGCTCCTGCGCCGGCGACAGCGGCATGTCCGCGGCCGACGTCGCCGGGATGCCAGGGGCGGCGGCCTTCTCCTGCTGCTTCAGCGCGGCGGCGAGCCTGGACCGGACGAGCTCGGCGATCCGGTCCTCACGTACCTCGGTCATCCCTCTCCTCCTTCCATCAGATCGGCGGCCAGCAGCTCCTCCAGCGCGGTGGCGAAGTCGGCGAGCACCGGACGGTCGAACAACAACCGCACGGGCACGGCGACCAGCACCATCTCGCGGAGGCGGCCGGCCACCCTGGTCGCGGCGAACGAGGCTCCCCCCAGGGCGAAGAAGTCGTCGTCGGCCCAGATCTCGGGCCGTTCGAGCACCTCGGCCCAGACGGCGGCCACCAGGAGCTCGGCGTCGGTGGCCGGCGCGACCCGCTCCGGGGCCGGGCCGGTGTCCGGCTCGGGCAGCGCGCCGCGGTCGACCTTGCCGTTGGACAGCGTGGGCAGGGACGGCAGGGCGACCCAGCGGCGCGGCACCATGTGGCCGGGCAGCCGGGAGCGGGCGTGCCGCTCCAGCGCGGCCAGGTCCGCCGTCTCCGGCGCGACGTAGCCGACCAGGTGGGCCTGCGCGTCCGTACCGGCCACGGTCACCGCGGCTTCGGCGAGCTCGCGCAGCACGGCCTCGATCTCGCCCAGCTCGATCCGGTACCCCCGTACCTTCACCTGGTGGTCGCGGCGGCCGTGGAACTCCAGCGTCCCGTCCGGCCGCCAGCGTGCCAGGTCACCGGTGCGGTAGCACCGGCCGCCCGGGGTGAACGGGTCGGCCACGAAGGCGGTTCCCGTCAGGTCCGGCCGCCCCCGGTAGCCGCGGGCCACGCCTGTGCCGCCGAGCAGCAGCTCGCCGACCGCGCCCGGCGGCACCAGCCGCAGCCGCGCGTCGACCACGTACGCCCGCTCGCCCGGCATCGGCGACCCGATCGGCACCCGGTCGCCCTCGTGCGCGCGCACCCGGTGCAGCGTCGAGGTGACGGTGGTCTCGGTGGGCCCGTAGGCGTTCCACAACTCGCCGACGCGCAGCAGGATCTGCTCGGCCAGCGCCGGGTCCAGTGCCTCCCCGCCGGCGACGGCACGCAGCGCCGGGCCGCCCGTCCAACCGGCCGCGATCAGCATCCGGTACGCGGTCGGCACCAGGTCGATCACCGTGGCCGCGCTCGTGCTGATCAGCTCCGCCAGCGCGTGCCCGTCGGTGGCCGTGGCCCGGTCCACCACCACCGACGTGCCGCCGGCGGCCAGGACACTCCACAACTCGGAGGCCGAGGCGTCGAAGCTCAGCGGCGCGACCGCGGGCTGCACATCGGCCGGGCCGAGGCGGAGCGCCGAGATCATCCCGGCCGCGAGGGCGGCCAGGCCGCCGTGGGTGACCTCGACCCCCTTGGGGGCGCCGGTGGAGCCGGAGGTGTAGGTGACGTACGCCAGGTCTCCGGAGCGCACCTCCGGCAGGTCCGCGTGCGGCCCCGCCGCGAGCAGGTCCGCGTCGAGCGTCACCGGCCGGTCGGCGTCGGGTGTCACCGGCCGGTCGGCCTCGGGTGTCACCGGCCGGTCGGCCTCGGGTGTCACCGGTCCGTTCGGGGCGGGGGTCAGCGGTTCGCCGGTGTCGGACGGTGGTGCTGGTTCGAGGGGGGTTTCGCCGCGGGTGAGCACCACGCGGGCGCCCGCGTCCGCGGCCAGCAGGCGCAGCCGTTCGGCCGGGTGCTCCGGGTCCAGCGGCAGGTACGCCGCCCCCGCCCGCCACACACCCAGCAGCACCGCCGGCAACATCCGGTCGCGCGGCACGTGCACGCCGACCACGTCGCCCCGCCGCACCCCGTGCTCCAGCAGCCCGGCCGCGATCCGGTCGGCGCGGTCGTTCAGCTCGGCGTGGCTCAGCGTCGCGCCGTCCGGGCCGACCACCGCGGTGCCCGCCGTGTCCGCTGTGCCTGTCGCGTGTGCCGCGAGCGCCGACGGCACCGGCCGCAGGTCGTCCGGCAGGCGCGGCCCGGCCGCGCGGGCCAGCAACGCGGCGCGTTCGTCCGGGGTGACCGGGTCGAACGCCGCGATCACCAGGTCCGGTTCGGCCAGCGCGCGCCGCAGCAACCACAGCAGCCGGTCCAGGTACGCCCCCGCCGCCTCCCGGCCGAGCAGCGCGACCGCGTACTCCAGGTGCAGCTCGGCACCGGCGGCCGTGCGGTTGACCAGCACGCTGAACTCGTGCACCGCCGCGCCCGAGCCGACCTCGGTCAGCAGTTCGAGGCAGCCGGCGCGGACCGGCACCTCGGCGTGCTGCATGGCCAGCAGCACCGGGGCGCGGGGCAGGTCGGCGGGCGGGACCTCCTGGTGGACCAGCGCCCGCGTGGTGGCCTCCCCGGCCTGCCTGACCAGGTCGCGGAAGGTCGGCGCGGCGTCCGGACGCAGCCGCGCCGGCACCGTGTCGATCAGCGGCCCGACGACCCGGGCCAGCTCCGGCCTGGCGCGCCGCGCCGCGACCACGCCGACCAGCGTGTCCGGCTCCCCGGCGGCCAGGGCGAGCGCGGCCAGGTACACCGCGAACGGGGTCGTGCCGCACGCGCGGGCCAGCGCGGCCACGGCGTCCGTGAACTCCTCCGGCAGCGGCCTGATCACCCGGCACGTCGTCAGGTCGCCGGGCGGCGGCCCCGCCACCGGCGCCCCGGCCAGCTCGCCGCGCCAGAACTCCCGCAGCCGTTCGAGGTCGGGCCGGTCCTCCTGCTCGCGCGCCGCCGCGTCGCCGAGCTGCACCGCCGGCTCGGGTACGGGCTCACCCGCCAGCTCGGCGGCCAGCTCGTCCATCAGCACGCCGACCGAACCGCCGTCGAAGGCGAGGTGGTCGGTCACCAGCACCAGCTCGGCCACGTCGTCCCCGACGGGGCAAAGGCTCGCGCGCAGCAGCGGCACCTCGTTCGTCACGTCGAACACGTGCTCCGCCGCGGCCCTGGCCACCTTCACCGGGTCCGCGCCCGCCGGGTGCTCGACCAGGGGGACGGCGACGGGCGGGTGCACGACCGCGTACGGGACGCCGTCCTCGCCGACGGAGACCGTGCTGCGCAGGGCCTCGTGCCGGCGCAGGACCGCGTCCAGCGCCGGTTGCAGCGGCGCGTTCCCGCTCAGGCCGCGTACGCGCAGCCGGACCGACACGGTGGTGACCGGGCTGTGCGGGTGGAGCTGGCGCAACGTCCAGAGCTCGCGTTGCGCGGCGGTGAGCGGGTGCCGGGTCCGGCCGGTGCGCCGGACCGGCGCCGATCCCGGCTCGCGCAGGCGCGCCGCCAGCCCGGCCGCGGTCGGCTCGATCAGGAACGCCGCCAAGGGCACGGTGTGCCCGAGCCGCCGTGACAACTCGGTCACCACCCGGGCGGCGGCCAGCGAGTGCCCGCCCAGGTCGGCGAACCGGTCGTGCACGCCCACCTCCGGCAGGCCCAGCACGTCCGCGATCACCCCGGCCACCTGGCGTTCGTCGTCCGTGCGCGGCGCGACCGGCGCCGCGCTGCCCGTACGGGCGGCGCCCAGCTTGGGCAGGGCCGCGCGGTCCACCTTGCCCGTGGGGCCGATCGGCAGGTCGCCGGTCACGCCGATCCTGGCCGGAACCAGGTGGTCGGGCAGGCGGTCACGCAGCCAGTCGCGCAGCTCGGGCTCGGTCACGCCGGAGGCGGCCACGTGCGCGGCGAGGTAGGCGATGCCGTCGTCGTCGGCGTGCGCCAGGACGACGGCGCGGCGCACCGCGGGATGGCGGTCCAGCGCCGACTCGACCTCGCCCAGCTCCACCCGGTAGCCGCGGATCTTGACCTGGTCGTCGGCGCGGCCCACGTAACGCAGCTCGCCGTCCACCCATCGGACCAGGTCGCCGCTGCGGTAGACGCGGGTGCCGTCCGGCTCGGCGCCGAACGCCTGTGACTCGTGGCCCAGGTATCCGCGGGTCACGCCGGGCCCGCCGATCCACAACTCGCCCACCTCGCCGTCCGGGACTGGACCGCCGGCGGCGTCGCGCACGCTGAGCAGCGCGCCCGCCATCGCCGCGCCCAGCGGCGGATCGCCCTGCTGGTCGCGGCCCACCTCGAACAGGGTGGAGCCGGTGGTGCACTCGGTGGGGCCGTACATGTTGAGCACGCGGCGCACGCCCGGGTTGGCGTACATGCGCGCGACCAGGGCGGCGGTCAGCCGTTCGCCGCCGGACAACACCATGCGCACGCCGTCCGGCAGCTCGTCGAGGAGCAGCACCGACAGCGCGGACGGGACGCCGAAGACCGTACGCACCTCGTCGCGGGCCGGCAGCGTCGGCAGCGCCAGCACGTTGTCCGCCATGATCACGGTCCCGCCGGCGAACAGCGGCGTGAAGATCTGCGTGATCGAGGCGTCGAAGCAGATGGAGGAGCCGGCCAGCATGCCGCTCAGCTCCTCGGCGGTGTACGCGGACGCCTCCCAGCGCACCAGGTTCAGGGTGTTGCGGTGCTCCACGACCACGCCCTTGGGGCGGCCGGTGGAGCCGGAGGTGTAGATGACGTACGCGGCGTCGCCCGGCTCGGCGAGGGCCTCGGGGCCGTGCGCGGCGGGTGTCACGTCGTCGACGAGCACGGTGCCGGCGCCGGTCAGCGACGCGGTGTCGCGCCTGGTCATGGAGGTGACCACCGCGCTCACGGCGGCGTCCTCGGCCATGAACCGTAATCGCTGGGCCGGGTAGGCCGGGTCCAGCGGCACGTAGGCCGCGCCCGCCTTCAGCACCCCGATCAGCGCGGGCACCAGCCACTCGTCGCGGTCCAGGCAGATCCCCACCAGGTCGCCGCGTCCGACACCCCGCGCGGCCAGGGCCCCGGCGATCCCGTTGGCCCTGCGGTCGAGCTCGGCGTAGGTCAGCCGGTTCGTGCCCGCGACGACGGCGACGCGGTCGGGCGTCCGCCGGCACTGCGCCTCCAACGCCTCGTGGAGGCGTCCGGGCGGGTCTGTGAGAGGGCGGTTCGCGCCCGCCACATCCGTATTCATGTGTCCTCTTTCCAGCAAAGGTCAAACGTGCCCAGGTGGGCGGTCTCGAAGGGGTCCGCTTCCCGGGGCCGGCACACGGGCCCAGGCGAGGTCATCGCTCGGGCACGCGAGGTCGTGCGGGTGGGGGTGTGCGCGCGGGGGTCGTGCGGGGTGGGGGTGTGCGGTGCTTCTGTTCTCTTGGGTCATCTGCTCCCTTCGCCGAAGATCATGGTCGTCCGCTCAACAGCATCGTCGACCCGGCTTGCCACTGACTTGGAACCTGCCATGATCTTGCTTGCACGAGGGGTCGCGGCATCGCCCGATCGACTCGGGACGGAGGAAGACGGCGAGGGAAACGGTCGGGGACGCCCCGGCGCGCAGCGTCGGCCAACGCGCGCAAACCTCCTGGACGGCGACGGGCAGACTCCGGGCTCCGGGCCTTGGGAGAGGCGCGCGCGGACTCCTCACCACTGCCCGGGGGCTCCAGCCCACCATGATCCTCTTCGCCGGTGCCGTCCCGCAAACGTTATCCACGGCGAACTCGCCCGCCTTCCCCGCGCCCCAGCCCTCCACCACCCGCACGCCGCCGTCGAACGACTCACCACCACCACGCCCGAGATCAGGAGACACCGGTCGCCCCCGGTCGCGACGAACTCCCCTCAGCCGCAGCCGTCCGTGACCTGGCTGATCTGGGTCGCCATGAACTCGGCCGTGGCGCCGGGGTTGGTGAACGGTGCCTCGCGTCGGTCGCCGGTCACCGGGGTGAACGGCGGAAGGCAGACGGCCGTCGACGGCACCGTCGGCGGCAGTGCGTCGGCGTCGTTGAGGATGAGCATGTCCGCCACGAACGAGGTGACTTCCCCGTCGGCATCGCGGCCTGTCCACACCGGGTAGCTGCCGTCGCCCAAGCCGCTCGAGTAGGCGATCAGATTGGTGCCGGTCTCCGGGGCGCGGAGCTCAGAGGACGAGAGGTCCTGCCCCGGCAGCAACGCGAGCTCCCAGCTGACGGTCGGCTTGTCGAGGATCCGCACCATCACGGCCGGGGTCTCGCCCTCCCGGTCCGTGCCCTCCCAGCGCATCGAGGCGATCAGTACGGCGTAGTCGCCGGGCGGCACGGTGGCGGTGAAGGAGCGGGCGTCGTCGCGCCCGTCGTCAGAGGCCAGGCGGCTTCCGGGGGTGAAGAGCGCCTCCAAATGCCGGGGGCGCAGCGGCAGCGGGGCCGACCAGGCAGGCGCCGTGCCCGAAGCCGGTCCGTACACCGGGTCCTGGGCCGGGACCAGGGTGATCGAGCCGCTCAGCCCGAGCATCTGCGCATCGACGTAGGCCGTCCACGCACCGAACTCCGCCTTGGCCACCGTACGGTGCTCAACAGGGACGTTCGCCCAGGTGTGACTTGATCCGTCGAGTTCGTGCAGCTCTCGTCTTGCGCGTCCGTCCGGATCGATCGTCATGGTGAAATACCAGCCGCGCTTCGGATGCTCCGGGTACTCCGGGTCGGCGTCGGAGGCGTGGCGCCACTCCTGGTAGCGCATCAGGTGCAGCCGTCCCGGCTCCAGTTGCCGGTATTCCAGCTCCCTGTTGCGCCGTCCGCACTCATCGAACAGGAACAACCCGAGATGGCGGTGATCCCAGTGGATCTGGAACAAGGCCTTCGGCTTCGCCTGGACGGACAGCAGGACGGCGTACTGCTCGCCTGACGCGTCCCTGTCACGGGCCGCCGGCTCGGACATCGGAGCGACGACGGCACGAACCTGCGGATCCCACCCCTCGCAGTACGTGACGTCAACCGCGCGGACGTCCTCCGTCGTCATGCCGTCTCCTGCCCGTGTCCAGCCGCGATCGGATGTTGCCGGGCGCACGCCAGCAACCGGCACCGACAGTCGACGTACTACTCTGTGGTACTGTGTAGCGGTACTTGGTAGTACGAGGTACCTGGCGCGGCGAAGAGGACCACGATGGACGACCTGACGGAGATGCTGAAGGGCACGCTTGAGGGCTGCGTGCTCGAAATCATCGGCAGCGAGGAGACCTACGGGTACGCCATCACGCGCCGGCTGAACGAACTCGGCTTCGCCGACGTCGTCGAGGGGACGGTTTACACCATTCTGCTGCGGCTGGAGAAGAACGGGCTCGTCCAGGTGACGAAACGACCGTCCGGGATGGGCCCGCCGCGCAAGTTCTACGCGCTCAACGACGCGGGGCGCAAAGAACTCGCGACGTTCTGGGCGAAATGGGAGTACGTCACATCGCGCATCGACAAGCTCAAGGAGGGCGGGAGATGAACTTCTGGGAGACGATGACAGGCAGCGATCTCACCAGGGACTGGAAGGCGTTCGAGGTCCGGGCCGCGGCGTTGCCGGCCGACTACCGGGCGGCGTGGGAAGAGATCAAAGGTCACCTTTTTCCGTACGGGGACTTCTCGGGCCGGAACCTGATGCCGATTCTCGACGGCGTTCTGGGGCTGCTGGAGGAGACCGCGGCCGACGGGCAGAGCATTCACGACGTGCTGGGCGACGACATCGGTGGCTTCTGCGCGGCGCTGGCCGGCGGAGAAGGGGCCCGGAACTATCGCGACCGATGGCGCGAGCAGTTGAACAGGAACGTCGCAAGGAAACTGGGCCGGCTGGGAGGCTGACGTGGGCATCCAGGACATCATCGAAGGCAAGAAGCGGTGGCGGGCGCACATGGCGCGGGTCAAGGCGCTGCCGCCGGACTACCAGATCGTCTACAAGGAGATGCAGAGGTACCTCTTCAAGGTCGGACCGGTCGACCTGCTCGGCGGGTCCCTGCTCCCAGGGTTGCTCGACTTCTTCGAGGAGGGCGTCGTGGCGGGCAAGGGGGTTCTGGAACTCATCGGCGACGACGTCGCCGCCTTCTGCGACGACCTGGTCAAGGACTCGCGCACCTACGCGGACCTCTACCAGGAGTCCATCGGCAAGAACCACGGCACGGCCGGGAAGTAACGCCCCAGCCATCACCGCTCGTCCAGCGCCCGTGCAGCCGGGCGCCACGGGACGGATGACGTCCTCGCCCGTCTCGGTCCTCGTGAATCCGCCCCCGACCTCGCGAGACCACCAGCGACATCGCCCTCAAGCGTGCGTACGGCGCGCTCACCGCGAATTCCCCCTCCGGCACCATCCGGCACGGAGAGGTTCTCCTCCATGCCCGGAAGACGCCGAAAGACGCCGAAAGACAGAGGCGAGGAAACCATGACCAATACGAAGTGGACCGGCATGCTGCCGGTCGACGACACGGCGCTGGCCCTGACCGACACCGGCGGCCCCGGCATCCCTGTCGTCTACCTCAACGGCGCCTACGCCGACCGGTCACACTGGCGGCGCGTCATCGCCGACCTCGGCGGCGACTACCGGCACATCACCTACGACGAGCGCGCCCGCGGCAAGTCGAAGCGCTCGGCGGACTACTCGTTCGAGGCGTGCGTCCGTGACCTCGACGAGGTGCTCAAGGCGAGAGGGGTGGACCGGCCGATCCTGGTGGGCTGGTCCTACGGCGGGGTGCTGGGGTGGCACTGGGCCGACCGGCATCCGGACCGTGTCGCCGGCCTGGTCACGGTCGACGCCTTTCCGGTCGGTCTCACCGGCGAGGCCGGCGCGGAGCGGATCCGCAAGCTGTTCCGCCGCATGCGGTTCTTCTTCCCGATCGCCGCCCGGCTGGGCCTGGCCGCGCGGATGAGTGCCGGCCAGCACGCCGAGGTCAACATCGAACTCACCGCCCTGGCCGCCGCCGGCGTGCCGGTCCTCGAACGCCTGACCTGCCCGGTGCGGTTCGTCCTGGCCACGGGTGACAGCCTCGGGAGCGAGAAGGGGGAGATGGAACAGGGACGGACCGTGCTCGACCCGGTGCTCGCCCGCAACCCGAACGTCAAGATCAGCGCGAAGGTCGCGAGCAACCACAGCAAGATCCTGCGCAACGACTCCCACGCGGTCGCCCAGGCCGTACGCGAGCTCGCCGCCATCACGGCCAGGCGGCCGGCCAAGCCGTGACGTACGCCGTCACGATCGACCGCCCGAGCACGGGCCGGGCCGTTCCCGCGACGGGGGACCGCCTGGGCCGCGGTCCCGGCGGACACTTCTGCGTGCTGTTCTGCGTGGCCTGAAGTCACGTCCGCCACTTGGATCGGGCGTACGGGGACAGGCGCCGGGCCTGTCCATCCAGGTCGGGAGTGACCATGACCACCATCAGGAACATCGTGCTCGTGCACGGTGGCTTCGTGGACGGATCCGGCTGGCAGGGCGTCTACGACGAGCTGACCAGGGACGGCTTCCGCGTCCACGTGGTGCAGAATCCGACGTTGTCGCTGGAGGACGACGTCGCGGTGACCCGCCGCGCCCTCGACGCCCTGGACGGGCCCGCCGTACTGGTCGGCCACTCCTACGGCGGCGTCGTCATCAGCGAGTCGGGCACACACCCCAACGTCGCCGCGCTCGCCTACATCGCCGCGTTCGCGCCGGACAAGGGCGAGTCGGTCAGCTCGATCATCGCCGACCCGCCGCCCGGCGCCCCGGTGCCGCCGATCCTGCCGCCCGTGGAGGGGTTCCTGTTCCTCGACCGGGACAAGTTCCACGGCGCGTTCGCCGCGGACCTGCCGGACCGGGCGGCGGCGTTCATGGCCGACTCGCAGGTGCCCTGGGGCGTGGACGCGCTCGGCGGCACGGTCACCGAACCCGCCTGGCGGCACAAGCCCGCCTGGTACCTGGTGGCCACCGAGGACCGCATGATCCCGCCCCCGGCGCAGCGCGCGATGGCCGAACGGGCGGGCGCGACCGTGGTCGAGGTCATCGGCAGTCACGCGGTCTACGTCTCCCAGCCCGCCGCCGTCGCCCAGCTGATCCGCCAGGCCGCGGCCTGACCACGCGCCTCACGGAGTCGGCGGCCTGACCACGTGCCTCACCAGGCCCGCGGCCCAGGCCGCCGGCTGACCGGCGACCTCGCTACGACCAGCCGAAGCCGCGACGACCGGCGGACGGCTCCCAGTGTGTCCGCCCGGCGATGGGCAATCCACGCCGGATTCCTTACGATGAATGATCATTCGGGGTGAGAGAGGGTGACTCGCATGGTCGCTCCGGCCAGCTTCGCAGAGGTGCTGCGCAGCCACCGGCGCGCCGCCCGGATGACCCTGGAACAACTCGCCGAGGCCTCCGGGGTCAGCGACCGGACGCTGTCGGACATGGAACGAGGCCGGAGCACAGGACCCCAGCATCGAACCGTCACCGCACTGGCCGACGCTCTCGATCTCACGGGCGACGACCGCGACCGGTTCCTCGAACTGGCTCGCGAAGGCCGCCTGCGCGACCACTGGACCCGTCCGGCCGGTCCGCGCGACCACCCGGCCCGGGGCCTGTGCGAGCTGCCCTCGCCGGTCGACGACTTCACCGGCAGGGCCGCCGAGCTGACCTGGACCGCCGAACTGGTCCGTCCCCGGCAGGCGCCCGGCGCCGCGGGCGTGGGACTCATCACCGGAGCCGCCGGACTGGGCAAGACGACGTTCGCCGTTCGCGCCGCGCACGATCTGCGGCCGGACTTCCCCGGCGGCGTGTTGTTCCTCAACCTGTTCGGCATGTCGTCCCACCCCGTGCCCGCGGCGGAGGCCCTGGCGCTGCTGCTGCGCGCCCTCGGCGTCGTCGAGCAGAAGATCCCCGCCGACGTCGCCGGGCGCGCGTCCCTGTACCGGTCGTTGCTGCGGGAGCGGCGCGTGCTCGTCGTGCTCGACAACGCGGCCTCCGAGGGACAGGTGCGGCCGTTGCTGCCCGGCGACGGCGTGGGCCGCGTGCTGGTGACGAGCCGCCGGCTGCTCGCCGGGCTGGAGGGCGTACGCAGGCTCAGCCTCGGCCCGCTGCCCCTGCTGGAGGGCACCGAACTGCTGACCGGGATCCTGAAAGGACGCGACGCCTCCGACGACGGTACGGCGATCTCCAGGCTCGTCGAGCTGTGCGGCGGCCTGCCGCTCGCGCTGCGCATCATCGGCAACCGGCTGGTCAGCAGGCCCGGCTGGAAGGCCGCCGAGCTCGCCGCCCGCCTCGGGAACGAGCAAGAACGCCTGGAACAGCTCAAGGCCGGCAACCTGCGGATCGCCAACGCGTTCGCCATGTCGTACGAGCAGCTCACCCCCTCCTCGCGGCAGGTCTTCCGGCGGCTGTCCCTCATCCCCGGACGGGACTTCGACGCCACGCTCGCCGCCGTCGTGGGCGGGGTCGGCATAGAGGACGCCTGGGACGTGCTGGACGAGCTGGTCGATCTCGGCCTGCTCCAGGACAGCGCGGGAAGCCGCTACCGCTTCCACGACCTGGTCCGCCTGTTCGCCGACGACCGCCTCCGGCAGGAGGACACGGTGGCGGGCCGGGAGGCGTTCACCGAGGCGGTGACGTCATGGCTGCTGCGGACGGCCACCGCCGCCGGGAGGTGGTTCGAGTCCGCCGACGGACAGGCCGCCGACGGACAGGTGGCCGGTGGCCTGTCCTCCCCGGAGGAGGCCGACCGCTGGCTGCGCGTGAACGTGGACAACTGGATGGGCGCGTTGCGCACCGCGGCGGGCACGGGCCGGCACGCGGAGGTCCTGGACTGCGCCGAGTCGCTGGACTGGTACTCCGACCGTTGGATGCACGCGCCCCACTGGCGCGAGGTCTTCACCCTCGGCGCCGAGGCCGCCGCCGCCCTGGGCGACCAGGCCCGGCAGGCCAACCAGCTGAACCTGCTCGCCTGGGTCCATCTGGTCCCGCGCGACGACCCGGAGACCGCGCTGCGGTATACAGCCCGGGCGCTGGACCTCGCCGTGCGAAAAGGCGCGCTGAACGAGACGGCCTCGGCCCACCACAACGCCGGAGGCGCGCTCCGCCGTCTCGGACGGCTCGGCGAGGCCGTCGAGGCGGAGACCCGGGCGGCGGAGATGTTCAAAGCCGATGGCGACATCGATTCCTACAGCCAGTGCCTGGGCGCCCTCGGCACCTGCCTGCGCGACGCCGGACGCCACACCGAGGCACTGGAGCAGTACCGCGTCCTGTGGGAGCTGCTGGACGACGACCGGTCGGGGATGAGGCCCGGCGTGGTGGCGTTCACCCGGACCATCGCACTGGCCCGCATCGGCGAATGCCTGGCGCTGCTCGGCCACCGGGCCGAAGCCGTCCTGAAGCTCACCGAGGCCATCGGGCTCATGGAACAGGCCAGGCTGCCGTCCCAGCAGGCCCGTTCCCTGGAGACGCTGGCGGCCCTGCTGGCCGAGGAGGGCCGGAACGACGAGAGCCGCGCCGCGTACGCGCGGGCCGCCGAGGCGTACGAGGAAGTCGGGGACGCCGAGGCGAGCAGGCGTTGCCGCGACCTCACCTGACGGTTCCGCAGGCTCCGGCATCCCGGACGCCACCTGGGGGCCGGCACGCCGGCCCGGGCGAAACCCGGGCGTAAGGTCGGTACGTGGTTGCGATCACAGGTGGTCCGCTGATCGGTCGTGAACGGGATCTCGCCAGGATCGCCGACGCCGTCGGCCAAGGCGGCGCGTTCGTCCTGCTGGGCGAGGCGGGGGTGGGCAAGTCCGCGCTGCTGGAGGCCGCCGCGGGGCGGGCGCTGGCCGCCGGTCACCGCGTGCTGCGCGGCTCGGGCTCCCAGTTCGAGGCCGAGGTGAGCTTCGCCGGGCTCCACCAGGTCCTCTACCCGCTCTTCGACGACCTGCCGCGCCTGGGCCCGGCACACGAGAGAGCGCTCAGCGTCGCACTCGGGCTGGGCGAGGGAGCGCCGCCGGGCCGGCTCCTGGTCGCCAACGCGGCCCTGCTGCTCCTGCGCCAGGCCGCCGCCTCCCGGCCGTTGCTGGTGGTGGTCGACGACATCGCCTGGGTGGACCGTGCCAGCGCCATGGTCCTGGGCTTCGTGGCGCGCCGCCTCGCCGGCAGCCGCGCCGGGCTGCTCGCCGCGTCCCGCTCGGGCGAGGCGGGCTTCTTCGAGTACGGCGGGCTGCCCGGCCACGAACTGCGGCCGCTCGCCGCCGCGGTCGCCGCCGCCCTGCTGAACGCCCGATTCCCCGCGCTCGCCCCACGGGCCTGCCGGCGGCTGCTGGCCGACGCCAGGGGCAACCCGCTGGCCCTGCTGGAGCTGCCGGTCGCCCTGGGCGACTCGCCCCCCAGTGTGCTGCCGCAGGTTCTGCCGCTCAGCGGTCGCCTCCAGGCCGTGTTCGCCGCCCGGATCAGGAACCTGCCGGCCGCCTCCTACGACCAGCTTCTGCTGGCCGTACTGGAGGGCGGCGGTGACGTGGGCGTCCTCGACAGAGCGGCGCTGGCTCCCGCCGAACGGGTGGGTCTGGTCCGGATCGAGGGAAGGCTGCTGTTCCGCCACCCCTTGATCGGCTCGGCGGTGGTGGAGCTGGCCACGGGCGAACAGCGCCGCCACGCGCACCAGGCGCTGGCCGTACTGCTGGCCGACCGGCCCGAACGGCGGGCCTGGCACCTGGCGGAAGCGGCCGAGGGACCCGACGAGGAGGTCGCCGCGCTGCTGCAGGCGGCGGCGCACGCCAACCTGCTACGCGGCGACGGCGTACGCGCCATCACCCTGCTGCTGCGCGCGGCCGAGCTGAGCCCGGACGGCATCGGCCGGGCCGGGCGGCTGGGGGAGGCCGCCTACCTCGGCTCGGTCGTGAACGGCGACCTGCGCGACGCGCCGCGCCTGCTGGAACAGGCCCGCCACGCCGACCGGCGGGGCGAGTCGCTGCCCACCGCGGTCGCGGGCACGTACCACCTGCTCAACGGCGACGGGGACGTGGACAGCGCGCACCGCCTGATGACGGGCGCGATCGGGACCCTGGCCGACGCCCGTGACAAGCCGCTCATCGAGGGCCTGTACACCCTGCTCATGGTGTGCTTCTTCGGCGGCCGCGCCGAGTTGTGGGAGACCTTCCACGCGGTGATCGACCGGCTGACGCCACGCCCTCCCGAACTGCTGGACCTGCTCGGCCGGACCTTCTCCGACCCGGCGCGCCTGGCCCCGCCGGCGCTCGACCGCCTGGACGCCGTCGTCTCCGGGCTGGAACGGGAGATCATCCCGGCGCGCATCTCCCGCGTCGGCATCGCCTGCGCCTACGTCGACCGGCTCGGGCAGTGCCGCGAGGCGCTGTGGCGGGTCGTCCACCACGGCCGGGACGGCGGGGCCGTCACCTCGGCGATCGAGGCGCTGTTCCTGCTCGGCAACGACGCCTTCCTGACGGGCGAGTGGGACGAGCTCCGGCAGGTCGTGGACGAGGGCCTCGCGCTGTGCGACCGGCACGGCTACCGGCTGCTGGCCTGGCCGGGAATCTACCTGAAGGGCATGCTGGCCGCCGCCCGCGGCGACGACGGCACCGCCACGGCGCTGGCCGACCGGATGACACGATGGGCGGGCCCGCGCCGGGCCCGCGCGATCCAGTACTACGCCTGGCAGGTCGGCGCGCTGGCGGCGCTGGGCAGGGGCGACTACGAGGAGGCCCACCGGCAGGCGTCCGCCGTCAGCCCGGCAGGCGAGCTGGCGCCGTACGTCCCCCATGCGCTGTGGACCGTCATCGACCTGGTCGAGGCCGCCTGGCGCAGTGGCCGCCACGCCGCGGTGGCCGCCCACGCCGCCGCCGTACGGCCGCTCGCCGGGGTCTCACCGCGGCTCGCCATGGTCGCCGACGCCACCGCGGCCCTGGCGTCCGGCGACAACCGGCTGTTCGAGGCGGCCGTGGCCACCCCTGGCGCGGAACGCTGGCCGTTCGAACGGGCCCGCCTGCAGCTCATGTACGGCGAACGGCTGCGCCGCACCCGGACCGGCGGCGACGCCCGCGTCCACCTGGTGGCGGCGCTCGGCACCTTCCGCGGCCTCGACGCCCGGCCCTGGCTGGCACGGGCGAGCGCCGAACTACGCGCCACCGGCCGCCCCGCCGGGCCGGGCTCGGCCGAGCTGACCCCCCAGCAGTGGGAGATCGCCGCGCTCGCCGCCACGGGACTGACCAACCGGCAGATCGGCGAGCGGCTGCTCCTGTCGCCGCGTACCGTCTCCAACCACCTGTACCAGGTCTTCCCCAAGCTCGGCGTCACCTCCCGGGCGGCGCTGCGCGACGCGCTGGACAGGAATCCGAGTCAGATGACTCAAGAGAGTCCCCCGCCCTGAGCTCTAGCGTGCTTGGCATGACCACACCTTCCCTCGTCCAGCCCGGCCTGGTGGGGCGCGGTGGCGGGCGTGATCCCCAGGCGGCCGCGCGTTGACCAGTTTCGCGGAGCTGCTGCGCGGCCACCGGCACGCGGCCCGGCTGACCCTCGAACAGCTCGCGGCGGCCTCGGGGGTCAGCGCCCGTACCCTGTCCGACATGGAGCGCGGGCGCAGCACCGGACCCCAGCACCGTACGGTCACCGCCCTGGCTGACGCGCTCGCACTCGACGGCCACGCCCGCACGCGGCTCGGCGAGCTGGCCAGGGAAGGCCGCCTGCGTGACCACGGCACCCGCTCGAACGGCCTGTGCGAGCTGCCCCGGTCCGTCGGCGACTTCACCGGCCGTACCGCCGAGCTGGCCTGGACCAGCCGCGTCGCCCAGGCCGAGGCGAGCCTCATCACCGGCCCGGCGGGCCTGGGCAAGACCACGCTCGCCGTACGCGCCGCGCACGTCCTGCGGCCCGGCTTTCCCGACGGCGTGTACTTCCTGGACCTGCACGGCATGTCCGCCCGGCCCGTCAGCGCCGGTGACGCCCTGGCGCGGCTGCTTCGCGCGTTCCGCGGCGCCGACCGCTCCGCGCCACGGGACGTGGCCGCGCGCGCATCGCGGTACCGGTCGCTGCTGCGGGAGCGGCGGGTGCTGGTCGTGCTGGACAACGCCGGGTCGGAGGACCAGTTACGCCCCCTGCTCACGGACGGGGGACCCAGCAGGGTGCTGGCCACCAGCCGGCGGTTGCTGGCCGGACTGGACGGCCTCCACAGGTTGAGGCTCGGCCCCCTGCCGCCGGCGGAAGCCGTGCTGCTGCTGACCGGGATCCTGGGCGGGCGCGGCCCCTCGGAGAGCGGACCGGCGATCGCGGAGCTCGCCAGGTTGTGCGGCGGCCTGCCGCTGGCCCTGCGCATCGCCGGGAACCGGCTGGTCAGCAGGCCGGGGTGGACCGCCGCCGACCTCGTCGCCCGGCTGTCCGGCGAGGAGCGCCGCCTCGACCAGCTCAGGGCCGGCGACCTCAGGATCGCCAACGCCTTCGGCGTCTCCTACGAGCAACTGGGGGAGGCGGGACGACGGGTCTTCCGGAGACTGTCGTCGGTCCCCGGCAAGGACTTCGACGCCTCCGTCGCCGCCGTCGTCGGCGACACGTCGATGGAGGAGGCATGGCGGGTGCTCGACGAGCTCGTCGATCTGGGATTGCTCCAGGAGGGGCCGTCAGGGCGTTACCACTTCCACGACCTGGTCCGGCTCTTCGCCCGGGACCGGCTCCGGGACGAGTCCGCTGCCGGACCGGAGCCCTGATCCGGTGACGAGGGCGTCGCCGAGTTCCGAGCGCAGATAGAGGACCGAGCGGCCGTGGCGGGCGCTGGCGAGGAGGCCGGCGGCGCGGAGGGTACGGAGGTGCTGGTTGACGGCCGAGGGGGTGACGCCCAGGCGGCCGGAGAGCTCGGTCGTCGAGGCGGGCGTCTCCAGCATGGTGAGCAGGCCCGCCCGGGTGGCACCCAGAAGGTCGGTGAGCACCCCGGGGGAGCGGCGGGGCTCCGATTGCCAGAGCGTGCCGGCGCCGCGGGTGCCGTACATGATCAAAGGGGGCTCGGACGGTGAGATGGGGACGGTCGCGGCCCGGCTGAAGAGGGTCGGGACCAGGGTGAGGCCCTCGCCGCTGGTGGCGCGCCGGTAGCGGGCGTCGCTGATCAGCCGCATGCGTACGACGCCGTCCTTCAGCTGGACGCGATCGCTGAGGTCGCCGAACATCGCGGCCAGCCCGTGGGCCGAGATGACCTGGCCGCGGTGGACCACGTCGGCTTGCAGGACCGCGCGCATCCTCGGCCACCAGGGCGCGAAGCAGGTGCGCCAGTACTCCCGCAGGGCGTCCAGAATGCGGGCCGACGGGTCGCCGCGCAGCGGCTCGGGGAGCCGGGGGTGGACGGCGCGCAGGTCGTCGAGCATGCGGTCCACGGGTACGCGGGCGACCGCGGCGAGTTCGTCGTCGATGCGGGTGAGCGGGGCGTGGGGGCGGGGGTTCAGGAAGTCCGGCGTCCACATGTCGTCGTTGGTGAGCGCCAGCAGCAGGGGCACGTCCAGCGCGGACCGGGCCCGCTCCGTACGGCGCAGCCAGGGCAGGTGCACGGGATAGCGCCCGGGGTCACGGAACGTGCGCAACGACAACGTGAGCTCGTTGAGCGGCGAGATGGCGAAGCGGACGTCGGCCACGTCCATCCCCGCGAGCTCGTACTCGATCAGCCCCGGCATGAAGCCATACGCTACATCAATTGGCCCTAAAGGCCCCGTCGCGGGATAAAGGCCCCGTGATCGAGACCTTTCTTCCGACGGACCGCGTCGCCCGCTCACTGACCGTCAGCACGATGGCGTTCGCGCTCTCCAGCGGCGTCTTCTACGCCGTCAGCACGCTGTACTTCACGCTCGTCGTCGGGCTCGGCACGACGACGGTGGGTCTCGGGCTGGGCATCGCGGGCGGCACCGGGGTGCTGGCCTCGTACGCGGGAGGGTGGCTGGCCGACCGGGTCGGGGCGCACCACGTCCAGACGGTGGCGACCGGGCTCAACGGGGTCGCGCTGCTGGCGTACTCGTTCGTCTCCGACGCCGTCGCGTTCACGCTGATCGCCTGCCTGGCCGTGATCATGCGTTCGGCGGGCTCCGCGTCGAAGCAGGCGATGCTGGCGCGGTGGTACACCGGTCCGGAGCGCGTCGAGGTCCGGGCCCGGATGCGCGTGGTCACGAACGTCTTCATCGGCCTCGGCACGCTGGCCGCCGCGGCGGCGCTGCTGATCGGCACCGCGCAGGCGTACCGGGTGGCGGTGGTCGTCGCCGGGGTCCTGCTGCTGGCGGCCACCGTGCCGCTGGCCGGGCTCGGACGCCGGGTGCCGGAGCTCGCCGACAAGATGACCACAGCCAGGATGACCACAGCCAGGATGACCACAGCCAGGACGGCCGCCGCCGGGGAGGGCGCTGCCGGGGAGGGCGCTGCCGGGGAGGGCGCCGCGTCTGCCGGGCCTTCGCCGCTGCGGGACCGTACGTACCTCGCGAGCGTGGCGTGCAACGCCGTGGTGGCCACGCAGTTCGGGCTGCTGACCGTCGGCATGCCGCTCTGGGTGGCCACCACCGGCGCGCCCACCGCGATCATCTCCGCGCTGCTCGTCCTCAACACCGTGCTCGTGGCCGCGCTCCAGGTGCGCGCCTCGCGCGGCACCGGCGACGTACGCGCGGCCGGCCGTACGGTCAGGCGCGCGTCCTGGCTGCTCGCGACGGCATGCGGCCTGTACGCCCTGGCCGGCTACGGAAGCGTGATCGTCGCCTGCGTCCTGTTCGTCCTGGCCGCGTCGGCCCACACCATGGGGGAGATCCTGGGCGAGGCGGGCGGCTGGGGCATGGCCTTCGAGCTGGCCGACCAGCGCAGCGCCGGCGCCTACCAGGGCCTCAGCCAGGCCGGTTACGCGATCGCCTCCATGCTCTCCCCGATCCTCGCCACCCCCGCCGTCGAACACGGCACCCCGGGCTGGGCGGGCCTGGCCGCCCTCTTCGTCCTGGCCGGGACGGGCGCCGCCGCGGTGACCCGCCGCGCGGCCCCGCTGGTCCCCGCCGGCCGGTGAGGGGACGAAGCCGCTGTCGTACCGGCACCCTTCGCCACCTCGGAGCCGGAACCCCGGGGCCCAGCGTCAGCGGTATCGTGCCGAAGGCGTAGGAGGTTCTTCTGGCCCTGAGGGGTCAGCGCCTTGCCGCCACCGCGGCCGTTTCTCTCGTCGCCTGCGCCGACAGGTGGAGGCAGGCGGAGATCAGCCTGATCAGGTCCGTCGCGTTGCCGACCTCGCGCACCAGGCCCTGGCCGCCGGCGCGTCGCGCCTCGGGTACGTACATGGCGTAGTCGCAGGCCAGCGGTGTGGTGAAGTCGATCTCGACGTGCAGGGTGTCCTCGACCGGCGGGCACTCCAGCCTGGCGTGGCCCGACACGGCGTCGCGGGCGGCGCCCCTGATGCGCTCGGTCGCCACCGAGGGATGCACAGAGGTCGCCGCATGAAAGCCCACCGCCCGCTTGACCGGCACGGTCAGTACTCCGGGCAGCGTCTTCGAGGCCGCGGCGCACACCAGGTCGTCTCCCGTGACCAGGCCCACCGGTACGCCGAGCGACGCCGCGTAGAGCGCGTTGACCTCCAACTCGCCGACAGGCCTGCCGTTCACGCGGATCTGGCGGAAGGTGCCGGAGAAGCTGTGCGCCAGTACGCCCTGCTCGCCCGCCGCCGCGTGGTAGCCGACGAACAGCGCGACCGCGTCCCCCTCGGAGACGCCCTGCATCATGGCCAGCGGCTTGGGCGAGCCGGTCACCACCTGGGCCCGCGGGTCCAGCCCGGCGTGCAGGAGGTTGTCCATGGTGCCGTGACTGTCGTTGACCACGACCTCGTCGGCGCCCGCGTCGAAGGCACCCCGTACGGCGGCGTCGGCCTCGGCGGTCATCAGCTCCTGGGCCCGGGGGTAGCCGGTGCCGCCGCGCACGGCCTGGTCGAGGGTCGCGACACCCGCGACCCCTTCCATGTCGATCGAAACGAATACTCGCATGCCGCCACCGTAGTGACCGCCCGCTCCGGGCCTATGGGCAAGCGGCCTGACGGGAACCACGATGGAGGCGACACCGGGCCGATGCTGAGGAGCACGATGATCGACAGCGTCTTCGACCAGAACTATCTGCGCGACCCGCACCAGGTGTACGCCCACCTGCGGCAGCGGAGCCCGGTGGCCCGGACCGCCACGTCCCAGGCGGTCAAGGTCTGGCTGATCACCCGGTTCGAGGACGTCAGGGCCGCGATGACCGACCCCCGGATCAGCAAGGCGTTCGCCGACCATCCCGAGGTGTTCAAGGCCAACGAGCTGGAGGGCGGTGACAGCAGGGGAGCCGCGGCCGTCGCGCCCGACAACATGTTGTTCTCCGATCCGCCCGACCACGCACGGCTGCGCCGGATCGTCGTCAAGGCCTTCACCGCGGGCCGGATCCGTGCTCTGCGCCCGCGGATCGAGCAGATCAGCGCGAGCCTCCTCGACGCCCTGCCGCCGGACGAGTTCGACCTGCTCAAGGACTACGCCGTCCCGCTGCCTGCGATGGTGATCGGCGTGCTGCTCGGCGTGCCCGAGCCCGACTGGCCGCGCATGATCCGCCTGTCCAGCACCACCATCGAAGGCTCGGCCCGCGACCCTAAGGCGGTGCTGGCGGCGGCGGAGGAGACGCTGGCGTACCTGACGGACCTGTGCGCGGCCAAGCGGGCCGACCCGGCCGACGACCTGATCAGCGCCATGGTGCACGTTCACGACGAGGACGGCCGGATCAGCGACGTCGAGCTCGTGAGCACGTCCTGGTTGCTGCTCGTCGCCGGGCACGAGACGACGGTCCACCTGATCGGCAACGGCATGCGCGCGCTGCTCGGCCACCCCGACCAGCTGGCCCGCCTCCGGGCCGCGGCCGGGCTGCTGCCCGACGCCATCGAGGAGTTCCTCCGCTACGACGGCCCGATCAGCACCGCCACCTTCCGCTACACCACCGAGCCCGTGACGATCGGCGGCGTGGACATCCCCGCCGGGCAGCTCATCCTGGTCTCCCTCCTGTCCGCCAACCGCGACGCCGGACAGTACGACGACCCGGACCGTTTCGACATCACCCGCAAACCCGCCCAGCACGTGGCCTTCGGTCACGGCATCCACTACTGCCTGGGCGCCCCCCTGGCCCGCGTCGAGGGCGAGATCGCCTTCCGGCAACTGCTGGAACGTTTCCCCGCGCTCGAACTGGCCGTGCCGGCGGACCGGCTCGCCTGGCGGGAGGGAATGCTCATGCACGGCCTGACGGCCCTGCCGGTACGCACCCGTCCGGCGACCGATGGCTGAGCGGTTCAGGCGGCGAAATCTGCGAACTTCTGACGCCGTATCGGGCTAGTAAACGATGTGACCCCGAAAACGGCGATTGGACATCCATGGGACCACCTGACCTGCTCGGTGAAGAGCGGGACGACGCGCTGCTGGTCGCCCGGTCGGTGGAGGATCCCGACTGCTTCGAAGAGGTGTTCCGCAGGCACGCCCCGCCGCTGCACCGTTACGCCGCCCGCCGCCTCGGCGGCGACCTCGCCGACGACATCGTGGCGGAGACGTTCCACCTGGCCTTCAGGACCCGCGCCCGTTACGACCCCGCACGGGGTGAGGTGCGGCCGTGGTTGTGGCGGATCGCCACCAACCTGATCAGGCGGCACTACCGCTCGGAGCTGCGCATGTTGCGCGCGCTGACGCGTACCGGCGTGGACCCGGTGCTGGACGGCCACGCCGACCGGGTGGCCGAGCAGGTCAGCGCGGCCGCGCAGAGCCCCCGCCTGGCCGCCGCGTTGGCCGCTCTGCGCAAGGGCGACCGCGACGTGCTGCTGCTCACCGCGTGGGGAGAGCTGAGTTACCAGCAGGTCGCCGACGTGCTGGACATCCCCGTGGGCACCGTGCGCTCGCGGCTGAACAGAGCCCGTACGAAGGTGCGCCAAGCGCTTGGAGGAACCGCCGATGCATGAGATCGAGCTGGTCGAGCGGATGAGAGCGCAGATCCCGCTGCCCGACCCCGGCGAACTGGCCGCCCGCATCGACTGGCGGCCCGAGCGGCGCCCGCCCAGGCGGCGGGCACGCGTACGGCTGCTGGTGCTCGCGCCGGTGACGGCGGCCCTCGCGGCCGTGGTGCTGACGGCCCTGTCGGCGCTGCCGCCGGGAGCGGCGACGTCGTACGCCAACGCGGCCATCGCGGTCACCCAGGAGGACGGCGAATGGGTGGCCAGGATCAAGGACCCGCTCGCCGAGTCCGCGAAGTACACCGAGGCGTTCGGCGCCGTGGGCCTGGACGTCGGGATCCAGCTCGTACCGGCCTCGCCCGCGCGGGTGGGCGACCTCGTCCTCGTCGAGGGAGTCCGGCCGTCCGGCGACTTCCGCGGCGGCCTCGAACCCGAGGGCTGCCGGGTCGGCCAGGCGGGTTGCCACCTCACGTTCCGCGTCCCCGCCGGTTTCAAGGGCCCGGTACGGGCACAACTCGGCAGACCCGCCGCCCCCGGCGAGCCCTATCAGGCGGCGGCCCGGGCGACCGACCCCGGCGAGATGCTCGAAGGCGTCACGGTGGAGGGTCGCCCCGTGGGGGAGCTGCTCGCCGAGATCCGCGAGCGCGGCCTGACGGTGGTCTACCAGCGGGTCCGCGACGATCCCGCAAGTACGGACATCAACTTCGCCGACGGCCGGAGGGGGGAGTTCCATCTGACGTACGAGCCTGTCGGGGCCGCCGACGTGGGCGAGGACTGGCTCGTGTGGAACGCCCTGCCGGACCGTGAGGGCGTGGTGAGGTTGCAGGTCACGCCGTACCCGCTGCGTCCGGGCAACCGCCGGAGGTGACCGGCCCCCAGATGGTCAGTCCGGAGCGGCGGCCGGTGCGATCTGCAGGGGTGTCGCCGTGCCGCCGCCGGTGAGCTCGCGCCCCTGGTTCAGGGTGTGGTCGAGCTGCCTGGCCAGGATCGGAAGGGTCGCCGGCGGCAGGTACGCGTCGGCGCCGGCGTCCAGCAGGCGCCGGATCGGGCCGTCGTACCGGACGCCGAGCTCGGGGTCCTCGATCTCGGTGACGACGACGCGGGCCTTCGGGAACATCGACCGGAGCCCCGCGATCAGCTGCGGACTGCCCGCAGGCACCAGCAGCACATCGGCCGTCACGGGCGCCGCGTGCAGGTCGAGCACGACGTAGTCCGCCCCGAGCTGTGTCGACAGGGCGACCCGGGCCGCGGCCGACAACTCCATCGCGGTGGCCACGACCGTCACGCTCTCGTAGTCGACCGGTGGCTGGTCCTCGGTCTCGTCCGGCGCGGCGCGATCGACGACGGCGCCTTGGACCACGGCGACGGTGCTGGAGATCGTCGCGATCGAGGCGCCGTTCCGGGTGAGGATCACGTTCTCGCCGGGCTCAAGGGCGTCGATGATCGCCACGACGTCGTCGGGCAGGCGAGTCACGTCGATCTGCTGTGGGGAGCGCGGGGCGCGCCTGCGGGTCATCGTGCCCTGGGCGCGCTCACGGTGGCGCGCGCGTTCCGGGCCGTGGGCGGACGCCCTGCTGTGGGCCTGCTCGTGGTGGTGGTGTGGTCGCCGCTGCGGAGGCGCCGGTCCCGGCAGATGATCACGTGGGTCCCCTTCCCAAGCTGTGATCTTGTTGGATGCCGCCGCGCGACGGTTGGTTCGCGGCCGCCCCGGAGTTTCTTCCCGGCCGACGGCCGGACAGCGGGGCGTCACGGGTGGCTTGTGGCCGGCTTGTGAACGCGCTTCGGCGTCCTCGCCGGGTGGGCAGGCGGCCACAGGTGAGTCACAAGGCCGGCAGTGAACAGTCGGCCGCATGGAACTCGATATCTCCGCCCTCGACATGCTTCCCGCCCACGAGGAAGCCCAGCTCTCCGGCTGCATGATGTCCTGCGGGTTCACCGGCTGCGGCAGGACGGTCGTGGAAGGTCTGGGTGATGTGACTGACCTGCTCTGAACTGCTCTGACCTGCTCTGAAGTCAACCGGCCCGCGTGTCCGCCCCCGGCGCGCGGGCTTGACTCGTTCGAGGCGTCATACGGCGCCGGACGAGCCGGGCGAGCGCGTCGCCGTTCGGAGGTGGCGTGCGGAACCTTGCGGCCGAATTGCGGCACCGATCACCCGGCGCACCCCCCGACTTCAAGCGGCGGAGTTCGGCCACATGTCGGCCACAAGTCGCCGCCGTACCGTCGTCGCAGGCCGAGTGCCCGGACGTCGCAGGCGACGCCGGGACCGGTCATCTTTCGGGCACGGATGTGAGGACGGAAGTGAGTCCATGGACAACGGTGAGCGCCGCGAGGGGGATCGTCCCCTGCTCCAGGACGTCGCCAGGGCGGCGCTGGCGCGGGCGACCGGACAGCGGGTGACCGGACAACCGGCGACCGGGCAGCCGGCGACGGTCGCCGGCTGGGAGATCCGCACCGGCACCCCGTGGACGTACGTGACGCCGGTGGACTCCGCCGGGCGGCCGCAGGGCTGGAAGCTGCACGTCTCGGCCACGCCGCTGTCGGCACCCTTGGTGCTGGCCCGGGTCGTCGACGTGCTGGGCCGCCACAGGTGCGCGTTCAAGTTCGCCTCCGACCTCCAGGAGGTGGCCAGGCTCCTGTCCCGGGAGACGCCGCGCGGCTCGGTCGGCAAGTTCGTCACCGTGTACCCGCCGGACGACCGGGCCGCCGTGGCGATCGCCGCGGAGCTGGACGCGGCCACGTACGCGCTGAGCGGGCCGCCGATCCTGTCCGATCGCGCGTACCGGGCGGGAAGTCTCGTGCACTACCGGTACGGGGTGTTCTCCGCCCCGAGCGAACTCGGCCACGACGGCACCTACGAGTCCCGGCTGACCGCGCCCGACGGCACGAAGGAGATCGACCGGCGCGACCCGTGGTACTCGCCGCCGGCGTGGGCGGTGTGCCCGTTCGAGCCGGAGCCGCCGAAGGCGGGCCGCCCGGAGCAGGTGCTGCTGGCCGGCCGGTTCGTGGTGCGCAAGGCGATCCGGCACAGCGCGAAGGGCGGGGTGTTCCTGGCCGAGGACCGGCGCGAGGGGGGAGAGGTGGTCGTCAAGCAGGCCCGCCCCCACCTCGGCGCCTCGATCGACGGGCGCGACATGCGTGACCTGCTGCGCCATGAGGCCCACATGCTCGACCTGTTCGCCCCGCTGGGCGTCACGGCGCGCAAGGTGGCCCTCTTCGAGCAGGACGACAACCTGTTCCTGGCCCAGGAACTGCTGCCCGGGACCGCGCTGAGCACCTGGGCCGGCGAGCACCGCCGCGCCGGTCGCGGCGCGGCGTGGCCGGAGACCGTCCTGCGCCTGTTCAGAAGCCTGCTGGCCCTGGTCTCCACCGTGCACGGGCAGGGGTACGTGCTGCGCGACCTGACGCCGAACAACGTCATGATCACTCCCGGGCTCGACCTCCGGCTGATCGACCTGGAGCTGGCCGCCGTACCCGGTGAACCCGTACAGCGGAGCTTCACCCCGGGGTACGCGGCCCCTGAGCAGCGTGCCGCGGCCGGGCACGCGCCCGCGCCCGGCCACGCCGCCGACCTGTACGCGCTGGGCGCGACGCTGTACCACCTGGCCACCGCCTCCACGCCGATGTTGCTGGACGACGAGCCCCCCGGCGGGCGGTCACGCGACGCGCGGCTGTCCACGCTGGCCGGCGTCGCCGCCGCCGGTGATCCGACGACGACCGCGATGACCCCCCTGCTGCTGGGCCTGATGGCCGAGGACCCCGGGGAACGCTGGGACCTGCGCCGGGCGGCGAACTTCCTGGACGAGCTGTCCACCCGAGGTGTGCCGTCCGTGGCCCCCGGCGCGAGCCGGCTGAGCACGGCCGAACAGGACCGCCTCCTCCAGGACGGCCTCGCCTACCTCCGGCACGCCATGTCGCCGGATGCGCTCGCCGCCGCCGACCCCACGGGCGCCCTGTGGCCCGCCCCCGGATTCGGCGCGACGGCCGATCCGTGCGCCGTCCAGTACGGCTCGGCGGGGGTGCTCCACCTGCTCGCGTCGATGTCGCGGACGGACCCCGGCCACGCGCTCACCCCGGAGGCGCGGGCCGACGCCGTCACGGTCCTGCGAGAGGCCACGGCCTGGACGATCCGTCGCCTGAAGGGTGAGCACCGGCCCTCCCCGGGCCTGTACTTCGGCCGGGCCGGGATCGCCTGGGGCCTGTTCGAGGCGGGACGCCTGCTCGGCGACGAGCCGGTACGGGCCGCCGGCGTCGAGATGGCGCTCACCCTGCCGGTCACCTGGCCCAACCCGGACGTGTGCCACGGCCTCGCCGGAACCGGGTCGGCGCTGCTGCACTTCTGGCGGGAGACGGGCGACGCCCGGTTCGGCGACCGCGCGGGCGAGTGCGCCGACGCCCTGCTCAAGGCGGCCCGGCACACCGACGGCGAGGTGTTGTGGCCCGTTCCCGCCGACTTCGACTCCACGCTGGCCGGCGTCGTGCACTACGGCTTCGCCCACGGGGTCGCGGGGATCGCGTCGTTCCTGCTGGCCGCCGGTGCCGCGCTGGATCGTACGGACTGTCTGGAGACCGCCGTGGCGGCGGGGGAGACGCTGCTGGCCGCGGCCGAACACCACGACGGGACGGCCTGGTGGCCGGAGTCACCCGGCGGCGGCGGCAGGCTCCCGCACTGGTGCAGCGGGTCGTCGGGGATCGGGACGTTCCTCGTCCGGCTGCACGCGGCCACCGGCGACCCGCGTTTCCGGCAGGCCGCCGAGGGCGCCGCCGCCGCCGTGTACGAACGCCGCCTGGTCTCGGGCACCTCAGCCTGCCACGGTCTGGCCGGTGACGGTCATTACCTTCTCGACCTGGCCGATCTCCTGGACGAACCCGGCTACCGGGCGCAGGCGGAGGAGCTGGCCGCGGTCCTGTGGAGCCGTGCCGTCGTCCGCGCCGGGTCGCTGGTGACGCCGGACGAAGGCGGGACCGCGATCGGCGTCGGCTGGAACACCGGGCTGGCGGGCGTCCTGAGCTTCCTGCACCGCCTCCGTCACGGCGGCCCGCGCCCCTGGACGGCGGACGGCACTTCCGGGCGGTACGCCCGATGAGCCCGAGCATCACCACCACGACGGACCGCCTGCCGGACGTCACCCGTATCAACTTCCGCTTCTCCGGGCACGGCCGGTATGCCGCCTGCCTGGCCCGGCGCGGACGCGGCCACCTCGTACCGGAGACGTGGGACCTCGCCGGCGCCCGGCCGCGGGTCCTGCGCACCCGCGCCGGCGAGACCCTGACGAGCGTGCCGACGCCCACGGACGGCGGCGACGTGCTGCTGTGCCGCTTCGGGGCCGGCGCGCACCGCCTGACCCTGGTCACCGCGCCGCCACACGAGGACGAGCACGCCGAGGAGCACGAGCTGGCCGTCTTCCACGGCGGCGTGGTCAGGGTCGTGGCGGGCGCGGCCCCGGGGATCGCCGCCCTGGCGCTGGCCACCGGCCCCGAGGGGCGTACGGCGGTGTGGCGGTTGTCCGGCGGGCCGGAGCGGCCCGAGCGGATCGCCACGCTGCCCGGCCCGGTCAGGGGCGGGACCTGGCTCGACGAGACCGGCCGCCGGCTCGCCCTGACCAGGGCCGGGACGGGACCGGCCACCGTGGTCCTGGACACGTCGGACGGCTCCCTCACCCCGCTGGCCGGCCCGGCGGACGACGAGTACGTGTTGCTGGCGGCGCCCCGCGCGGGCGTGCTGCTGACGGCCGTGCTCCGCGAGGGCGCGTACCGGCTGGGCGTACGCGACCGCGACGACGACGGCCCCACCCGCCATCCCGAGCGGCTGAACGCCTTCGAAGGCGAGGTGACCCCGCTGGCGCTGAACCCCTCGGGACGGCGGCTGGCCCTCGCGGTGAACCGCCGTACCCGCTCCCACCTCGTCCTGCACGACCTGGCGGAGGACGCCGGCGCCGAGGTCGGCCTGCCCGCCGGGGCGATCTTCCCGGTCGCCCGCTGGGGCACCGGCGGCCTGCACCTCGTCCACAGCACGCCCGACCGCCCGCCCGGCCTGGTCGACATCGCCGGTTGCTCCGTGTCCCGCCCCACGGCCGGAGACGGTGCTCCGGCCCGCGTACTGACCTATCCGGGCGCGGCGGGACCGATCGAGGCGATCGTGTACGGCGACCCCGCGACCAGCTGTCAGGTGGCGGTCGCGCTGCACGGCGGCCCCGAGTCCGCCTGGCGGTTCGCCCACGATCCGTTCTTCCAGCGCCTCTCCAGGGCGGGCGTCGCCGTCGTCGCGCCCAACCAGCGCGGCAGCACCGGCTACGGGGACGCCCACCGCGACGCCATCCGCGACGCCTGGGGCGGCCCCGACCTCGCCGACCTCCTCGCCCTGGGCCGCGCCCTGACCGCCACCCGCAGGCCCGGCGCACCGCGGCCGATGTTGTACGGCGCCAGCTACGGCGCGTACCTCGCCCTGCTGGCCTGCGCCGCGCGGGCGGACCTGTGGTCCCGCGCCGCGGTCGTCGCGCCCTTCCTGTCCGGGCGGGCGCTGTACCGCGACGGCCCGCCCCCGGTACGCGCCCTGCTGGACCGGCCCGGCGGGCACACCGACATAGACGACGACCTCGGCCCGCGCGACCTGCTGCGACTGGCCGGACGCCTGCGATCGCCGCTGCTCATCGTGCACGGCGACGACGACCCGATCATCCCCGTCGCGCACTCCCGACGGCTGTACGCGCGACTGCGCCTGGCCCGAGGGCCGATGGACGCCGAACTGACCTACATGGAGGTCCCCGGCGGCGGCCACGACCTCCAGCACGGCGTCCGCGACGCCGCCGTCCTGGACCGCGTCGTCGCCTTCCTCCGCGCCTGACCGGGCGCGGAGCTCACCAGCTCGGCCGGTACGGGCATCCGGCACCGGCCGTGAAAGGGGCGCCGCGAAAGGCGGTCGCCCGCTCAACCCCCAGAGGAAGGAATGCCATGGAGCTGAACGTCTCCGCCCTGGACATGCTGCCGACCACCGAGGAGGCCGGGCTCATGTACTGCGACATGACCTGCTTCGACGTGAGCGTCAACTGCGGTGGTTCCACCATGAACACCCAGACCATCACCACGACCGGTGGCTGGTACTGAGCCGTCCGGACGCCTCCGCGTTCCCGGTGAGAACCGGATGACACCTTGAGCGAGGCCCGGGGCGCCCGCCCCGGGCCTCACCGCACATCGGCGCGCTCACGGCCTGTGGGTGAGCCGGCCCCCCGATCACGAAGCGAGATGTCCGGAAGGGAGACGATGTCGGAGCAGGTAGCGGGCGCGCCGCGGGATCAGGCGACGTACCGGCACGCCGACGGCATTCTGCGGTCCGCCGACGGCATTCTTTGGTCCGCAGACGGGGTTCTGTGGTTAGCCGCGCGGGGAGCGTGGGGGCCGTTGGGGGTGACGGCGCTGTCCGCCGTCGTGTGCTCGGCCGCCGCGCTGGCCTCGCCCGCCGTGCTCGCCGCGGCCGTGGACGGCGTACTCGCCGGTGAGGGCGGGCGGGCCGCCTGGCTCCTGGCGTCCCTCCTGGCGGTCACGGTGTGCGCGGACCTCGTGCTGGCCCTGGCCGGTGCGGCCACCGCCGCGTCCGCCACGTCGGCCCTGCGCCTGCGGTACGTCACGCACGTCCTCACGCTCGGAGCCTCCGGCGCCCGGGCCCATCCCGTCGGCGAACTGACGAACCGCCTGGTGAACAACACCGCCACCGTCGCCTCCGTCCCGCTGACGCTGCTGTCCCTGGCGACGGGTCTCCTCACCTCGGCGGGCGGGATCGTCGCGCTGCTGGTGACCGACTGGTGGACGGGCGTCGCGTTCCTGGCCGCCGTGCCCGTCGCGGCGATCATCACGCGGGTGTTCGTGACCCGCCTGTCCGGGCTGTACGGCCGCTACCAGGAGGCCCAGGGCCGGCTCGCCGCACGGCTCACCGAGGCTCTGGCGGGCATCCGTACGATCCGGGCGTCGGGGACCGCCGAGCGTGAGATCACCCGGGTCCTCGCGCCGCTGGCCGACCTGTCCGGCGCCGGGCACGGGCTGTGGCGGGCCCAGGCGCGCGGCGTGTGGCAGCTCGCCCTGCTGCTGCCGCTGGTGGAGGTGCTGGTCCTCGCCGTGGCGGGGCTCGGCCTCCTGGACGGCCGGCTGGAGCCGGGACAACTGCTGTCCGTGGCCGGTTACACCGCCCTCGGCCTGGGGCTCCTCGGCCAGATCGACGGGCTGACGGGCCTGGCCAACGCCCGTTCGGCGGCACGGCGGGTGGCGGAGGTGCTGGCGCTGCCGTCCCCGGCGCCCGGGACCCGCCTGTTGCCGGCCGGTCCCGGGGCGCTGTCGTTCCGCGGCGTCACCGTCACCCGTGCGGACGCCGTCCTGCTGGACGGCATCGACCTCGAGATCCCCGCCGGGGCGCTGACCGCCGTCGTCGGCCGGTCCGGGGCGGGCAAGACCACGCTGGCCCTGCTGGCCGGACGGCTGACGGACCCCGACCGGGGAACGGTGCTGCTCGACGGGCACGACCTGGCCGACGTACACCCGGACGCGCTGCGGGACGCGGTCGCCTACGCCTTCGAACGGCCCGTCCTCCTCGGCGGCGACCTCGCCTCGGCCATCGGCTACGGCGACCCGGGGCTCGACCGCGAGGCCGTCCGGCGGGCCGCCCGTGCCGCGTACGTCGATGAGGTCGTCCTCCGCCTCCCGCACGGCTACGAGACCCCCGCCGACGCCGCGCCGCTGTCCGGAGGCGAGCTCCAACGCCTGGGCCTGGCCCGCGCGCTGGTACGGCGCCCCCGCCTGACCGTCCTGGACGACGCCACCTCCAGCCTCGACACCGTGACCGAGGCGCAGGTGACCCGCACGCTGGTGGCGGGCATGCGCGGCTCCACCCGGCTCGTCGTCGCCCACCGCGCCACCACCGCCGCCCGCGCCGACCTGGTCGTCTGGCTCGACAGCGGCCGGATCCGCGCCCAGGGCACCCACCAGGAACTCTGGCATCACCCCGACTACCGCACCCTCTTCACCCCCACCCCCGAACCAGCAGCCCCCGAACCCCCCGCCCCTGAACGACCCGCCGCCGAACCCCCCGCCCCCGAAGCATCCGACCCCGAGGCGATCAGCGGTGGTGCGGCGGGGATGGAGGACCCATGACCGGCCCGTCCCTGACCCGCCACCGGCGTGCGGCCCGCGGCCGTCCCGCGCCGGACGGGTCCACCCCGTGCACCCAGGCCACCGCGAGCGGACGCGGGCTTCTGCTCACCCTGCTGCGCCGCCGCAGGCGTCCGCTCGTCATGGCGACGGCCTGGTCCCTGGTCGAAGCCGGTCCGGCATGGTTGTCCGGGCTGCTCATCGCCCAGGCCATCGACCAGGGCTTCCTGACCGGGAGCGCGGGCACGGGGCTGGCCTGGCTCGCCCTCCTCGGGCTCGCGATGCTGGGCAAGGCCGTGGCCACCCGGCTGATGTTCCCGCATCTGGCCGCCGTCGTGGAGCCGCTGCGCGACGACCTCGTACGCGCCGTGGTCACCGCCGCCGTCACCCGCGCCGCCCGTACGGCCGAACCTCCCGACGCGGCCGCCGCCACCCGGCTCACCGAGCAGGTGGACACGCTGCGCAACCTCGTGTCCGCGCTGCTGCGCAGCAGCCGCGCGCTGGGCATCGCCCTGATCGCCGCGCTCGGCGGACTGCTGGCGCTCTCGCCGCTGGTCGCGGCCATGACCGCCGGGCCCGTGCTGGTGGCGCTGGCCGTGTTCGCCAGGCTGCTCCCGGTGCTCATGGCCCGGCAGCGCGAGCTGATCCTCGCCGACGAGGCGCTCACCGCCCGGGCCACCCCGATCCTCACCGGGCTGCGCGACATCGCCGCCTGCGGGGCGGGAAGCCAGGCGTACGCGGACGTGGAGCCGACGGTCACCGCCCAGGCGGTGGCTGCCAGGGCGCTCGCGCGGGCGGCGCTCGGCCGGCGTCTGGTCGTCGCCCTCGGCGCGCACGTTCCGCTGCTCGGCCTGCTGATCGTCGCCCGGCCGCTGATCCAGGACGGCCGGCTCAGCGCCGGGGAGGTCGTCGGAGCCGTCACCTATCTGGCCACCGGGCTGGATCCCGCCATGCGGGCGCTGGTCGGCACGGTGGGCGGCTGGGGGGTGGCGCTCGCCGTCACCGCGCGCCGGATCGCCGAGACCGTCACCGTCCCTGACGTCCCGGTCCCGCCCGGCGGGCATCTCTTCCCGAACGGCCACGAACTACGGGCCGAACGGCTGAGCTTCGCCTACGCGCCGCAGGCGACACCCGTCGTACGCGACCTCGACCTGACGATCCGGGAAGGCGAGCACCTGACCCTGGTGGGCCCCAGCGGCATCGGCAAGTCCACGTTGTCCATGCTGCTCACCGGGCTCCGGCGGCCCACCGGCGGCGAGATCCGGCTCGGCGGCGTCCCGCTGGCCTCGATCGCCGAACACGAAGCGCGGACCATGATGGCGCTCGTCCCCCAGGAGGCGTACGTGTTCAGCGGGACGGTCCGCGAGAACCTCGCCTACCTCGTCCCGGACGACACCGAGAACGACACCGAGAACGACGCCGAGAACGACGCCGAGGACGACGCCTCTGACGACGCCCGGGACGAGCGGTTGCGGGAGGCGGCGGAACGGGTCGGGGCCGGGCCGCTGCTCGAACGGCTCGGCGGCCTGGACGCCGTGATCGCCGAACCGTCCGCGCTGTCGGCCGGCGAGAAGCAGCTCGTCGCCCTGGCCAGGACGTACGCCTCCCCGGCCCGGCTGGTCGTCCTCGACGAGGCGACCTGCAACCTGGACCCGGTCGCCGAGGCGCGGGCCGAGCTGGCCTTCGCCGCCCGGCCCGGCACGCTCATCGTGATCGCGCACCGGATCAGCTCCGCGCGCAGGGCGCGGCGGATCGTGCTGATGGACGGCACCGCGGTGCTCACCGGCTCCCACGACGACCTGATGGTCAGCTCGCCCCTGTACGCCGACATGGTCGGCCGCTGGCAGCCCGAGGGCTCCACCTGAGGAAGGGCCACCACGGCCAGGGCCCGCGAGCCATGTGCCGTCGATCTGCCGGCTTCCTGAGGGTTCACTGACTGTGGGGGAGCGACCACTTTCGGACATGGCGCGGCCGCGAACACGCGATTACGCTCCTTCGGTGAGTGCCGTCGCGTCGACGGCGGCCTTGCCCAGCACATCCGGATTCCGGTGCGAGGAGCGGCGGCGCGATGAAGAACAGATCCAGAAGCGGCTCCCGCAAGTCCTCCAGGCGGGCCGGCCAATCCGAGTCCGACAGCATGGACGACGAGATCGCGAACCTGCTGAGCGGGCTGATCGAGATCGACCCGGACGCGCCGATCATCACCAAGACGAAGCAGCGGACCAGCATCACCCTCAGCGAGTTCTCCCCTTCACCGCCTGTCGAGATGGACAGCGAGAGCAGACCGCAGAGGGTCGCGCTGGCCGCCCGCCTCGTCGACGCGCTGGCGAAACGAGATCCCAAGCTCGACCTCAGTCTCATCGAGACGGATGATCGCACGTCGCGCACCGTCAAGGACGACCCCTTGAGCGCCTTCATGATCGACAACGAGTGGATCCGGCTGCAAAAGCCGCTGATCGAGGCCACGGAGCTGATGTACACACACCCGTTGCAGCGGCGTACCGTCCTCGACGGGCTGACCAGGTTCGTCACGATGGACACCGACCAGGACTACCCGGCGCTGCTGAAAGACCTCGCCGAACAGGGCGCGCTGAAGGGGAAGGAAGCCATCAGGCGCGTCCTCGACAGCAAGCCGGAAGAGCTGCGGGCGCTCTCCCTCGAAGCCAAGCGCGACCTGGTCCGCGACATCGTCGCCTCCGCGTCGACCGCCGACCACGACGACTACCGCGCGGCCCTCGCCGCCCTCTATCCGCACATCGAGCTCGATCCGGACTTCGCGCAGCGGGACGCCGCCATCCGGCGCAGGGTCGAGAACCGGATCCGTGACGCCCTGCGCGCGGACATCGGTCGCTGGATCAATCTGAAGCACGAGGAGCGGCAGGTCCTGCTCGAAAAAGCCCTGAAGATCCACGCCGAGGAATACGGCATGGGCGACCGGATACCGAAGATCACCCTCAGCAACCTGAACCAGCCGGGTGTGAAGTCGTGCGGCATGTTCGACCGCATAGAGAACGAGATAAAGATCAACCACGAGTACCAGAAGAAGTGGGACGACCTCGACGAGGCGCTCGACACGGTCATCCACGAGAACACGCACAACTACCAGAACCAGCTCGCCACGAAGCTGGCGGACGGGAGCATCGAGCCCGGTGACCCGGATTACCTTCAGGCGTCCCTGTTCGCCCTGAACGACGGCTACGGGTACGTCCAGAACGGGGTGCCCCACAAGACCTACAAGAGCCAGCCGATGGAACGTCACGCCTGGCTCGCCGGCGGCGACATACGGAACCTGTGGTTGGCGGACGCGCGGGCCGAGGCCCAGGCCGTACTGAAGGAGCTCGAGGAGGCGAAGCTCCAGGATCGGTATCCGCAGTTCGAGCGGCTGCTGAACGCCGCGACGGGCGAGAACACCACGTCGATCTTCACCCTGATCGAGGGCACCAGGGAGTACATCGTCGCCACGAAGAAGGAGGACGAGGAAGAGGCGGCGCGCGAGCGGTACATGCGACAGCTGCGGAACCTGCAGTCTCATGCCACTTCGGAGAGCGAGGCTGCCGCGATCAGCCTGCTGATCACGGAAATCCGGACACAGGACATGGCGATGACGACCATCCAGCAGAGGGTCGAGAAGTTCCAGCAGGATGCGGACCGCGCCCGGAAGTGACGGCGGCGGACCCCGGCCCGGCCTGGCCCGGCCGGCATAGGCGTGCGGCGCCGCGCTTTGGCGTGCCCGGGATGGATCCCGGCCTGCTCAACGAAGGGTAGTCACATCACCTGACTCGATAAAAATGACAGCGAGGCATTGCTGATATCTTAACTCGCTCGTACTGTGATCCCAGTCGCTCGTTGAACGAAGGAGATCCAGTGCCCCCCAGTCACGACCCTCGACCGGCCGGTTGGCGAGTCGGCGCCGACATCGGCGGCACGTTCACCGACGTCATCGCGCTGGGGCCGGGCGGGGAGGTCGTCCCGATGAAGGTCCTGTCCACCCCGCCCGACTACGGTGCCGGCGTGGTGGCGGCGACCACCGGCGTGCTCGCCCTGGCCGGTGCCCAGCCGGAGGCCGTGGTCGCGATGCTGCACGGCACGACCGTGGCCACCAACGCGATCCTGTCGATGAACGGCGTCCGCACAGCCGTGGTCACGACCCGCGGCTTCCGCGACGTGCTGGAGATCGGGCGCCTGCGCCGGCCGGTGCTGTACGACCTGTCCTGGTCCAAGCCCGAGCCCCTGGCCCGGCGGCGGCACCGGTACGAACTCGGCCAGCGGATCACGGCCGACGGACGCCTCGACCCGCCGGCCGGCGAGGAGGAGATCCGCACGCTGGCCGCGCGGCTGCGCGCGGACGGGATCGAAGCGGTGGCCGTCTGCCTGCTCAACTCCTACGTCCGCCCCGACGAGGAACGCCGGGTCGCCGAGCTGCTGCGCGCCGAACTGCCCGGCGTGTACGTCACGGCGTCGGTGGACGTCTCCCCGCAGCCGCACGAGTTCGAGCGCATGAGCACCGCGACGGTCAACGCCTACGTCGGCCCCACCGTGCACGGCTACCTCACCCGCCTGGAAGCGGGGCTGCGGGCCGAGAGGGTGAGCGCGCCCCTGCTGGTCATGCAGTCCAGCGGAGGGCTGCTCGACGCGGCCTCCGTCGGGCAGCGGCCGGTGCAGATCATCGAATCCGGTCCCGCGGCCGGCGTCACCGCCGTGCAGAAGCTCGCCCAGCTGATCGGCCTGTCCACGGTGGTCGCGTTCGACATGGGAGGGACGACGGCGAAGGCGTCCCTGATCGAGCACGGCGAACCGTTCGTCTCGGCCGACTACGAGGTCGGCGGCGGCATGAACGGCGCCCGCGGCCTCAGCTCCGGCGCCGGGTACCCGGTGCGGGCGCCGTCGATCGACATCGCCGAGGTCGGCTCGGGCGGCGGCAGCATCATCTCCGTCGACGCGGCGGGCGCGCTGCACGTGGGACCCGTCAGCGCGGGCTCGCGGCCCGGCCCGGCCTGCTACGGCCAGGGCGGCGAGCTGCCGACCCTGACCGACGCGAACGTGACGCTCGGCTACCTCAGCCGGGTCGCCCTGGCCGGCGGCCGCGTGGCGATCCACCCGCAGCTGGCCGTGAAGGCGTTGTCGCCGGTGGCCGAACGGCTCGGCGACGACGTGGCGGGCACCGCGCGCGGCGCGTACCAGGTGGCGGTGTCGAGCATGACGACCGCGGTCAAGGCGGTGACCAGCGAACGCGGCCGCGACCCGCGGGAGGCCACCATGGTCGCCTTCGGCGGCGCGGGCCCGCTCTACGCCGCCGCGCTGGCCCGCGAGCTGGGCATCTCCACCGTGATCGTGCCCGTGTACCCGGGCCTGTTCAGCAGCCTGGGCCTGCTCGTGGCCGACACCGAACGCCAGGAGCTCACCCCGTACCGGCCGGGCTTCGCCGACGTGGGCGCGCTGGCCGCCGAGTTCGCGCGGCTGTCCGACAAGGTACGCGACGACCTGGGCACGGACGCCGTCGTGGACCGGCTCCTGGACATGCGCTACCGCGGCCAGCGTTTCGAGCTGCGCATCCGGGTGCCCGACGGCGACCTCACCGAGGACCTGCTCGCCGAGACGCGGGCCCGCTTCCACGCCGAGCACCAGCGCACCTACGGCCGGGCCGGCATGGACGAACTGGTCGAACTGGTCAACCTCCGGGTACGCGGCCGGCTGCCCACCCCCGTGTCCATCGCGGACGTGCTGAGCCTCCCCCTCGCCGCCGGCGGCGAGCCCGCCACCCGCGAGTGCCGGTTCGCCGAGACCGTGCCCACGCCCGTCGTCGGACGGTCCGACCTCGGCCCCGAGCCCGTCGAGGGCCCGATGGTCATCGAGGACATGGACGCCACCACCCTCGTCCCGCCCGGCGCCCGGGTGCACCGCGACCGGCTCAACAACATCGTCATCACCTGGAGCGCCTCATGATCCGCGACGCCGTGACCTTCGAGGTCTTCCGCAACGCCGTCACCGGGATCGCCGACGAGATGGCGATCACGATCCTGCGTACGGCCCACTCGCAGCTCGTCGCGTCCAGCATGGACTTCTCCGCCGCCCTGTGCGACGCCCGGGGACGGGTGATCGCCCAGGCCAACACCCTGCCGGTGCACCTGGGGTCCATCCCGGACGCGATGGAGGCGATCCTCGACGAGTTCGGCGACCAGGTCCGGCCGGGAGACGTCTACCTGCTCAACGACCCGTCCCTGGGCGGCATGCACCTGCCCGACATCTTCGCCGTCGCCCCGGTGTTCGCCGGCGAGGATCTCCTGGGATTCGCGGTCACGGTCGTCAACCACACCGACGTCGGCGGCTGGGCGGCCGGTTCGATGGCCGTGCAGTCGACGAGCATCTTCGCCGAAGGGGTGCAGATCCCGCCGTCGCGCCTGGTCGAGGCCGGGACCCTGAACGAGACGTTCCTACGGCTGATCCTGCGCAACGTGCGCGAACCCGAGCTGCTGCGCGGCGACCTGGAATCCCAGCTCGCGGCCTGCCACACCGGGGCTGAGGGCCTGCGCGCCCTCGCGGCGCGGCACGGCGTCGAACGACTCGCCACCCTCATCGACGAGCTGCTCGACTACGCCGAGACCCTGCTGCGCGCCGCGCTCGCCGAGGCCGTCCCCGGCACCTACGAGTTCCTCGACCACATCGACGACGACGGCCTCGGGTCCGGGCCGATCCCGATCCGCGTCAAGGTCACGCTGTCCGGATCGGGGATCGAGCTCGACTTCACCGGCTCCTCGCCGCAGGTCGGCTCCGCGCTCAACGCGACGGCCTCCTTCACCCGCTCGGCCGCCTACGCCGCGCTGCAGGGTGTCCTCGCCTCCGACATCCCGGCCAACAGCGGCTTCTACCGGCCGTTCAGCTTCGTCATCCCGGAAGCCTCCATCCTCAGCGGGCGGCGCCCCGCCGCGCGCGGCGCCCGCGGGCTCGTCGGCTTCCGGATCATCGACGCGGTGCTCGGGGCGCTCGCCCCGGTGTTCCCGGCCCGGGTGCCGGCCGCCGGGGAGGGCGGACCCGACGGCATCGCGATCGGCCTCGTCGGGCCGGACGGCGAATCCATGGTGTTGTGGGACCCCCTGGCCGGAGCGTGGGGAGCCCGTCCCGACCGCGACGGCGTGGACGGGATCAGCTCCCTGGGCGCGAACCTGACCAACACGCCGGTCGAGGAGCTGGAACGCTCCGGCCACATCCGCATCGACGGCTACGGCTACCTGCCCGACAGCGGGGGAGCGGGCCGCTGGCGCGGCGGCCTGGCGACCTTCCGGGACATGACGCTCCTGGCGCCCGAGGCACAGGTGCAGATCAGGTCCGACCGGCGCACGTTCCTGCCGTACGGGCTGGACGGTGGCGCAGAGGGTACGCCCTCGCTCAACGTGCTCGACCCCGGCGGGCCCGGCGAGCGCGTGCTGGAGTCCAAACCGCACTTCGTGATGACCGCCGGAACCCGCCACCGGCACGTGACCGCCGGCGGCGGCGGGCACGGCGACCCCTTCGAACGCGCCCCTGAACGGGTGCTCGAAGACGTCCTCGACGGCAAGGTCACCCACGAGGGAGCCGAACGGGACTACGGCGTCGCGATCACCCCGGACGGCCTGATCGACACGGCCGCCACCGCCGGGCTAGGCGACCGGGCGCACTAGGCCGGACGAAGAACGCGCGCCCGGCACCTGGTCGAGCTCGGGCACCGCGCGACGATCCCACCCCCCTGACCGATTGGAACCCCCCCATGAGTTCGAACCTCGCCACCACCCACGACACCGTCACCCCACGCACCTGGCGCAAGGTCGGCATCCGGATCATGCCGCTGGTCGGCCTCGCCTACGTGGCGAGCTACATCGACCGCGCCAACGTCGGCTACATCGCCGCCCCCATGTCGCGTGACCTGCACCTCGGCAGCAGCCAGATCGGCCTGGCCGCCGGACTGTTCTTCATCGGCTACGTCCTGTTCGAAGTGCCGAGCAACATGATGCTGAGCCGGTTCGGCGCCCGGAAGTGGATCGCCCGGATCATGATCACGTGGGGGCTGGTCACGGCGGCGACCGCCGCCGTGAACTCTCCTGCCACCCTGTTCGCCGCCCGGCTCCTGCTCGGGTTCGCCGAAGCCGGTCTGGCCGCCGGGATCCTGCTCTACCTGACGTTCTGGTTCCCGCGCCGCCAGCGTTCCTGGGCGTTGTCGGCGTTCATCGTGATGATCCCGCTGTCCTCGATCATCGGTTCTCCGCTGGCCGCCGCGCTGCTGGGGTGGGGCCAGGACCTGTTCGGCATCGCGGGCTGGCGGGCGCTGTTCCTCGTCGAGGGCGTCCTTACGGTCGTCGTCAGCGTCCTGATCTTCGTCTTCCTGCCCAACCGCCCGGCCGACGCGCGCTGGCTCGACGACCAGGAGAAGGCCGCCATCGAGAACATCCTCGCCGCCGAGGCCGCCGAACAGCGTGCCCACGGGGCCCTGACCGGGCTGCGCCAGGCGCTGACCAGCGGCCGGGTGTGGGCGATGGCCGTGACGTGGTTCGCGATCGCGTTCGGGCTCTACCCGCTGCAGTTCTTCCTGCCCACGATGATCAGGTCCATCACGAACAGCGTCGGTGACGCCGCCGACGTCAGCAGCGTGCTGCTGTCCGCGATCCCGTACGTGGTGGCCGCGGTCGCGCTGCTCGGCTGGGCCCGCTTCGCCGCCCGCCGGACGGCGGTCACGGCCACGGCCGTGCCGATGGCCCTCGGGGCGGCCGGTCTGCTCCTGGCGACCGTCACCAGCAGCGGCACGCTGTTCGTGCTCGCGGTCTGCCTGAGCGTCGCCGGGATCATCACCGCGATGCCGCAGTTCTGGCGCATCCCGGCGATCGGCCTGACCGAGGCGGCCGCCGCCTCCGGCATCGCCCTGATCAACTCCGTCAGCAACGTCAGCGGGTTCATCGGTCCGTACTTCACCGGGAGCATCGCCGCCGCGACCGGCAGCTTCACCTACGCGCTGCTGGCCATCGCGATCATCATGGCCGCCGGACTGGTCGTCCTGCTCACCGCGGGACGCCGGATGGAAGGGCTGGACGGAAGCCTGCCCACCGCCGACCGGCACGGAGGAACAGCGTGAACGCCGCCCTGCTGGACCGGCTCCGGACGGAACTCGACGAACGCCGGACGACCACCGGGCCGCGCGGCGACCTCGTGGTATCGGGCGCCCAGGGGCCGACGCTCGATGTGGGCGGCCGGACCCTGGTGAACCTCGCCTCCAACGACTACCTCGGCCTCGCCGGCGACCCGGAGGTCCTCGACGCGGCGCGGCGGGCGCTGCGCGACCTGGGCCTCGGGGTGGCCGCCGGTCGGGTGCTCTGCGGCACGCGGGCGGTCCACGGCGAGCTGGAGGCGCGCATCGCCGAGCTGGTCGGCGCCGAGGACGCCGTCCTGCACACCTCGTGCTTCGACGCGAACCTCGGCGTCTTCGACGCCCTGCTCGGCCCGGAGGACGTCGTACTCAGCGACGCGCTCAACCACGCCAGCCTGATCGACGGCATCCGCCTGACGCGGGCCCGGCGGCGCGTCTTCGCCCACGCCGACCTCGACGAGCTCGAACGCCACCTCGCCGAGAACGCGCACGCCCGCCACCGGCTCATCGTCACCGACGGCGTCTTCAGCATGGACGGCGACGTCGCCGCGCTGCCCCGGCTCTGCGAGCTGGCCGAGCGCCACGACGCGGTGCTCATGGTCGACGACTCCCACGCCACCGGCGTCCTGGGCGCGACCGGCGCGGGCACCGCCGAGCACTTCGGCCTGGAAGGCCGCGTCGACGTGCTGACGGGGACGCTCGGCAAGGCGCTGGGCGGCGGGGGAGGGGGCTTCGTCGCCGGCCCCCGCGCGGTCGTGGACACGCTGCGCCAGGTCTCGCGGCCCTACATCTTCACCAACGCCATGGCGCCCGCGCTGGCCGTCGCCGCGCTGACGGCGATCCGCATCGCACGGGAACGTCCCGAGCTGCGGGAACGCCTGGCCGCCAACACCGCCTGGCTCCGCGGTACGCTGCGCGACCTCGGCTACGAGGTGCCGCCCGGAGAGCATCCGATCATCCCCGTGATGTTGCGCGGCGGCACGCTGGCCGCCGACGTCGCGGCGGCGCTCCGCCGCGAGGGCGTGCTGGTCTTCGCGCTCTCCCATCCGGTCGTCCCGGCCGGCGAGGAGCGCATCCGGGTGCAGGTCTCCGCCGCGCACACGGCCGGCCAGCTCGAACGCACGGCGGCCGCCTTCGGCCGGGCGCGTGCCGTCCTGGCGGGCTCATGAACGCCGCCGAGGGGCTGCGGGCGCCCACCAGCGCCGACGCCCACGAGCTGGAGGGCCGGGTCGCGGTCGTCACCGGCGGGGCCCGCGGCATGGGCCTGGCGACGGCCCACGCGCTGGCCCGCCGCGGCGCGACCGTCGTGGTGTTCGACCCGGCCGCCCCCGGTCCCGGCCTGCCGGAGGCGGAGGGCCGCGTCCGGGCGGTCGCGGTGGACGTCGCGGACGGCGACCAGGTCGAACGGGCGTTCGCGGCGCTGCTGGCGGCCCACTCGCGGCTCGACATCCTGGTCAACGCCGCGGGCATCGCGCCGCCGACCGCGTTCGAGTCCATCACCCAGGCCGAGTGGGACCGCGTGCTCGCGGTCAACCTGCTCGGCACGTTCCTCTGCTGCCAGCAGGCGCTTCCCGCGATGCGCGGCGGCGGCTGGGGCCGCATCGTGAACTTCTCCTCCACCGCCGGCAAGACCGTCAGCACCGCCGGCGGCGCCCACTACACGACGGCGAAGCACGGCGTCCTCGGGCTCACCCGCCACCTGGCGAAGGACTGCGGAGCCGACGGGATCACGGTGAACGCCGTCTGCCCGGGGCTCATCGACACGCCCATGGCCCGCGCCCTGCTGCCCGGCGAGGCGCTCGAACGCGCCACCCGGTCCTTCCCGGTGCCCCGCGTCGGGCAGCCGTGGGAGGTCGCCGAGCTCGTCGCGTTCCTCGCCTCGGACCGCGCGGCGTACATCACCGGCGCGGCCATCGACATCAACGGCGGCGACCTGATCGTCTGACGCGGCGCCGCCGGACACACAACCAGTAACCCCACGAAAAGGTGAACCTTCTGTGAGCACAGGGACAGTCAGGACGATCCGGCACCGGATCGACGGCCGCGACACCGCCGGAGCGTCGACCCGTACCGCCCCGGTGTGGAACCCGGCGACCGGCCAGCACCAGGCCGACGTGCTGCTGGCCGAGCCCGCCGACGTCGACGCCGCGGTACGGGCGGCGCGGGCCGCCCTGCCGGGCTGGGCCGACACCTCCGTCATACGGCGGTCGCGGTTGATGTTCGCCTTCCGCAACCTGGTCGAGAAACACCTGGACGACCTCGCCCGGCTGGTCTCCGCCGAGCACGGCAAGGTCCTGGACGACGCCAGGGGCGAGCTCGTCCGCGGTCTCGAGGTGATCGACTTCGCCTGCGGGATCCCGCACCTGCTCAAGGGCGAGTACTCCGACCAGGTCTCGACCGACGTCGACCTCTTCACGTTCCGGCAGCCGCTCGGCGTGTGCGCCGGGATCACGCCGTTCAACTTCCCGGCGATGGTCCCGATGTGGATGCACCCGATCGCGATCGCGACCGGCAACACGTTCGTGCTCAAGCCCTCCGAACGCGACCCGTCGGCGTCCAACCTCGTCGCCGAGCTCTACGCCGAGGCCGGGCTGCCGGACGGCGTCTTCAACGTCGTCCACGGCGACAAGGTCGCGGTGGACGCGATCCTCGACCACCCGGACATCGCCGCGGTGTCGTTCGTCGGCTCGACGCCGATCGCGCGGTACGTCCACGAGCGCGCGAGCGCCGCCGGCAAACGCGTGCAGGCGCTCGGCGGCGCCAAGAACCACGCCGTCGTGCTGCCCGACGCCGACCTCGACCACGCCGCCGACCACCTGATCGCGGCCGGGTACGGCTCGTCGGGCCAGCGCTGCATGGCGATCTCGGTCGCCGTCGCGGTCGGCGACGTGGCCGGGCCGCTGGTCGAGCTCATGCGCGAGAAGGCGCAGGCGATCAAGGTCGGGCCGGGTCTGGACGCCGGGTCCGAGATGGGCCCGGTCGTCTCGCCCGAGGCGCTCGACCGGATCAGGGGCTACATCGCCTCCGGCGTCGCGGCGGGCGCGGCCCTCGTGGTCGACGGGCGCGAGCTCGACATCGAGGGCGACGGCTTCTTCGTCGGCCCGACGCTGCTCGACCACGTCACACCCGAGATGGACGTCTACCGCGACGAGATCTTCGGCCCCGTGCTCGTCGTCGTGCGCGTCGGCTCGCTCGCGGAGGCGATCGACCTCATCAACGGCAACAACCTGGCCAACGGTACGGCGATCTTCACCTCCGGCGGCCACGCGGCCCGCCTGTTCCAGCGTTCCGTGCAGGTCGGGATGATCGGTGTGAACGTGCCGGTCCCGGTGCCCATGGCGTTCCACTCGTTCGGGGGCTGGAAGGAGTCGTTGTTCGGCGCCCACCACATGCACGGTCCCGAGGGCGTCGCGTTCTACACGCGCGCGAAGGCCGTCACCACGCGGTGGCCGGAGGAGACGGAGGACGGCCCGCGCGACCGCGGCGACCTCTCCTTCCCGACGGCGGTCTGACCGGCCGGGCCCCCGGACGGTCTCGCGCCGGGGGCCGCTCAGCCGTCGCCGCCTAGATCGCTGATGTGAATATGGGTCAGTGGTCGTAGGCAGCCAGGGACCGTTTCACGGGTGCGCCGGTGTTCCAGTTGTGCCAGATCGCGGCGTTGAGCGCGAGGATGCGTTGGCTGATGCGTGCCCAG